>NZ_SMGK01000003.1:0-131282 GCF_004339725.1 Acidipila rosea
GAGAGAGGATCTCCACTCAAAGGCCGAATACATTGCCGCAGACTTGTCTTCTCGCCCACGCTTTCCCCTTGCAGTCGCGCGGCGGACCATACATTGGTCAGGTCTTCATGGGTCCGGTATGCTGCTTCTGGGAGTGCGTGAACTTGAAACGATGTCTCTGGTGTTTGATACTCCTCCTCTGCCCTGGAGGCGGGGCAGCCCAAGCGCAAGACGCCGTGGTGACCTTCTACTCCCATGGGTCTTTGCTGACAACTGGCCTTCCAGGTACCGTACATGATGTCTACATCGGGGGCGTCTTCGATGGGGCCCAAGGGATCTTTTCTTTTAGGGACGGCTTTTTTGCGCACAATAACCGCTTCCTCACTCTCCGTTTCGCTCCCGGACCACATACCTTCGGCGCAAGTAATGGAAAGCGACCGGAATCGCGAGAGACCTTGGACGTGGACCTGAAAGCCGGAGGGCAGTACTTCATCCGGGCACAGGGGGAAAGCAAGGGAGTCCCAGGCATCTGGACTATTCAGCATGGACGACTCGATCTCATGTCGTGTGCGGATGCTCAGAAGGATATGGAGAAGGCGAAGCCGCTTGACGAGAAAGCACTCTGGAAGAAGATGCGGCCACAGCGCGCCTCACTGATAGTGGATGAGAGCAGCCCCCCGTCTTGCCAATGAAGGGAACGTGCCGGAACGGGCATAGCAGACAACGGGAAATTATCTGGAAGCGGCATTTCGCCCTTCCCGGAAAATACATATGATAAAGGACGTTATCATACATATCATGCAAGATGAGATTGAGCCTCCGATGCCGCCTGAATCCGCTCCACGTAAGGGAGATGTCCTTTTCCGAGGAGACCTTCCCGATTGGCATAACAACGCTTGCCTGAGCGGAACAAGTCAAGGTGACCCAGTCGCTTACGTTGAAGGATATCGGCGAGGAGCGGAGATCCTCGTCCGCTTCGTCAACGACAACGGACGTGACCAGGATTTTCTGGTGTACCCGATTCTTT
Organism: Acidipila rosea; assembly: GCF_004339725.1. Lineage (GTDB taxonomy): Bacteria > Acidobacteriota > Terriglobia > Terriglobales > Acidobacteriaceae > Acidipila > Acidipila rosea. Next base: position 1,007 of record NZ_SMGK01000003.1, read on the forward strand.
TCCTTTACCGCCACCATTTAGAGCTGGCTATGAAGAGAATCATCCGTCGCTTGCCGCGCCTGCTGTATCGAGAGTTGACTTCCAACGAGACAGGCCAGCTGCGGCAGCATAGCCTCACTGGCCTATGGCAGGCGCTGAAGCCAATGGTTGCCTCCATCTATAAAGCGGTAGATTGGCCTGATGCGAAATCTGAGGACATTGCGGGTGCTGACGACTACGTTCGGCAGCTTTCGGCCATCGATCCAGATTCCGAGAGTTTCCGTTACCCCTTCGGCAAAAGCGGCAAAGCCAACATGCCGGAAGGACTGATTCGTCTCAACATACGGCATTTCGCTGTAACGATTAGCCGACTCGTTCAGTACATCGATGATATCGACACCGCTACCAGCGTCGTGGGAGAGTGGCAGGACGATATGGAGGCTGATGGTGCTCCATAGTCAGCCGCAGGCTATAGCGATAAGCCCCCGCCTCCCCGAACTCTTTCATGCAGTTCCCGATGGGGGGCGGCGGTTTTGGGAGTTCTTCACCGTCAACATCCGCAACCCGAACACCCGCCGAGCTTACTTCAAGGCCGTCGAAGGATTCGCCGCCTGGTGCGAGGAGAAAGGCCTGGGGGATCTGTCCACGGTGATGCCGATGCACGTGGCGGCGTATGTCGAGCAGTTCGGCCGCACGCACTCGAAGCCCACCGTCAAACAGCACCTCGCCGCGATCCGGATGCTCTTCGATTGGCTGGTAACCGGGCACGTCATGGAGAGCAACCCGGCCCATGCGGTACGGGGACCGAAGCACAGCGTCAGGAAAGGCAAGACCTCCGTGCTCTCGGCCGAGGAGATGCGGGAGTTACTCGCCGCGATCGACACCACTTCCCTGCTCGGGCTCCGCGACCGCGCTCTGATCGCCCTCATGGGTTACACTTTCGCTCGCGTCGGCGCGGCCACTGGAATGAAGGTCGAAGACTTCTATGTGCAGAAGCGCCGCGGCTGGGTGCGGCTGCACGAGAAAGGCGGCAAGGTGACTGAGCTTCCCTGCCATCACAACCTGGACCAGTATCTGGAGGAGTGGATCGCAGCATCCGGGCTTGGCACCGAACCCGAGGCGCCGCTCTTCCCTACCCTGCGCTATGGCCGACTGACCGATCGCACTTCCCTGCCCCAGGCCAACGTCCACATGATGATTCAGCGGAGGGCGCGAGCCGCGGGACTCCGAACCAAGATCAGCGCCCACAGCTTCCGCGCGACCGGGATCACTACCTACCTGCAGAACGGGGGCAAGCTGGAGATCGCCCAGCAGATGGCTGGCCATGAATCAGCACGGACCACCGGGCTCTACGACCGTCGAAATGATGAGGTCGCGCTCGATGAGGTGGAGCGGATTGCGTTTTGAGTGTTCTTGGGGTCCCGTCAGAAAACGGACGATAGAGCACGGTAAGGGGCGTGATCGTCCGGGGAGAGACTCATTATTAAGCTGCAATGCCTCACAGATCCCCTAGCGGCCTCGTGGAGGGCATTCAGACGAGCTTCCTCCAACCGCCAAAGTGAGCACGCATTGTCTGCCCTTCTTGCAATCGAGAAGGCGCGGCCTACGACCTCAGTTTAGCGTTCTCGCAATCAGTTCTCATTTGCTGTTTTTTTTGCGTTTAGGAAGAGGATGACTTCTGAGAAAGGCGCTAGCTGATGAACGGCTCAGCGAAGCCCGAAAATCACTAACGTGCTCTATTGTCCGTTTCCTGACGGGACCCCTGACTCGCTATCAAGAACCGCAAACTCTACTCGCCGAGAAGCGACATCGCACGAACTTCTGAACTATCATCTCCAGCATGGCTGACGACCGTGCCCTGTACAGCCTTGAAAGTGTTACGTATCACCTGCCTGAAATCAGTAACAAATTCTTGGACCAAGGATCTCTCATGGGTTTTGTTCGGGTGTTAGCGCGTCGTTCAATGCTCTTGCTCGCAATGAGCTATCTCACAGCCCATGGGTAAAGGCGCAACAGGCGCCGTCCGACACTATGACCATCCAGGTAAACTCGAGCCTGGTCTTCCTCGACGTCACCGTCCTCGACAAGAAGGGTCATCCCGTCGTCACCGGTCTAACCAAGGACGATTTCAGCATCACCGACGACAAAATGCCGCAGCGAATCTTCTCCTTCGAGCCGCCCGAGCGCCATACCATCGATACCCATGCGACCGCGGATCACCCCGCAGGCAGCCTTCCCGTAACCATCTTCGTCGTCGATCTCCTCGATTCCAGCTTTTCGGACTTCGCCTACATCCGGTTCATGGTGCACAAATACCTGGCCGCCCAGCCCTCGCAACTCAAAGCGCCAGCCGAACTCATGGTGCTCGGCAACGATTCATTGGAGATGGTGCAGGGCTACACGCGCAGCAAGGCAGACCTGATCTACGCGCTGGACCACATCCAGACGACCTTGCCCTATAAAGAGATGAACGGCTCGTTCGCCTCAGAGCGTTTCGGGCAAGCCATCGACGCACTGCAACAGATCGCCTTGCAAAACAAAGGGATCTCCGGTCATAAAAACATCATCTGGGTAGGCCACGGCGGCCCCAGCATGGAGACGTTTGGACTGCCAGGCTCGACCGTAGAAGAGCTGAATCGTTACGTGCACGACACCACGAATCAGCTGGTGGACGCTCGCATGAGCCTGTTCGTCCTCTATCCCGGTCTGCCGGTTGGCGGCCCCATCCTGACGCTCAGCCAACTCTCCGCCAACTTCAATTTCGGCGACGACGATGACCCCTTCTCCGGAGACATCAACTTCGGCGTCTTCGTCAACGAGACTGGCGGCAAACTCTTCTACAACCGCAACGATGTCAATACCGAAATCAAAGAGGCGCAGCAGCTGGGCTCGGAGTATTACACCCTCACCTACCAGCCGACGGCAGGCAATATGGACGGCAAGTTTCGTCGCATTCGCGTCACTCTGCGCAATCCGAATCTCCACGCGATGACCAAAACGGGCTACTTCGCACCCGACAAGACCGCAGCCGCAGATGCCCGTCAGCAGCGAATTGTCGACATCTCCGAAGCGTTGTACTCGACCCTGCCCCTCGATACCCTCGGGGTCACGATCACCAACGTGGTGCGCCATCCCGACACGCATACAGCGCAGTTCACCGTCCTCCTGGCCCCACGAAACATCGCCTGGCAGCGGACCGACAACGGAGGCAGTTCTGTCGATTTCACCCTGGCAGCGGCCAGCCTCAGCGGCTACAGGAACTTCCTCGCCACCAGAGTCCTGTCTCTCAAGGCCTCTTCAAACAGCCAGGACAGTGCGCGCCTGGGCGCTCTGGTCACACGCATCCCGGTCACCATCAGGATCCCGCGCAAAACGCACACCGTGCGTGTCGTCATTCAACTCACAGCAAGTGGTCGAACGGGCGCGGCAGAGCTGACGCGGAAGGCCATCGACCATGCTCCACAGGCGCCAACCCCAGCGCCGCACCTGTTGCCCCGGTCGCAGAAACCCCAAGTGCCCTCGAGCCAACCCTAGCCCCTAACGTGGTTCGGATCAGTACCGAGATGTAGACATGGCGACGGGAATCCCGTGCCCGGGTCCGGCGGAGGATTCTGTGATGCTCCCTGATGCCTCGATCCCGCTCAACCGATGGCTACCATCGCAAGTCGTGGTTGACGCTCGCACTGTGATTCTGCAGGTGTAAGCTATACTTCTTCACAATCCAACATGGAGCGCCACGTCCTCATCTTCGGTCTCGTCGGCGGCCTCCTCATCGCCACCCTCCAATACACCGAATACCGCTTCGTCATCATCGAGCACTCCGTCGAGCTCTACAGCGCAGTGGTCGCTATCCTCTTCGCGACCTTCGGCATCTGGCTCGGCCTTCGCATCGCGCGCAGTCGCGAAACGATCCGCGAAACGAGCCGTGAGACGATCCGGGAAACGGTCGTGGTGAGGGAAGCGCCTGTCCCCGCGCAAGCCCCCGCCCTCGAACCCTTCGCTCCCAATACGGCTCACCAGCAGACCCTGGGCATCACCGCACGCGAGCTCGAAACCCTCACCCTGGTCGCCCGCGGCTTCAGGGGGCACCTCAAGAAAGGGAATTTTATGTACGCTAAGGCGCGCCGGAGGAACAAGAGCGAGCGCTTCAATCAGTTCCTGCAGTGGGTCACCACGCTCCGCGCCATTGCTGCGGAGCTGAACGACCGTGCTGTAGACGCGCCTCGCGGTGGGCAGTGGAGCGGGGTTCAAGTGCAAAGGGTGCTTGTTCGCGCTTAGAAGAGGAGTGGTCACTCAACTTCCTCAAGCGCGTCTTTCGTTACTTGGTAATTTACGATTGCGGTATGCGAAATGTCCGTTTAGCGTTGACGTTCTGCTTTTGCGCGGTCGGTTGTCACGCGCAGGTGGCAACCGATGATGCGTCGTTCCTTAAACAGGTCCGCGCGAAATATGACGCTCCGTGTGAAAGAAATCTTGAACCGTTCAGTTGCGCCGTGGAGTTTAACTGGTCGCGACACTTCTCTGAGTCTGTACGTCTCGGTGATGAAGGCACGGACGCGGAAATCGCTGAAGTCATTCAGCCCATTCGCAATCGCGTGACGGTGACTCACCAAAACGCCGCAGTGTCAGCCGGGATGACCGAAGACGAAGTGAAGAAGCTTCCTCATGGGGGTATGGCAGAAGACCTCCTTGAACATTCTGTTCAGTACAGCTTGAACAACTGGTTGGCTGCCAGCGGCACTGCTCTGCTTCCACCGCCAGATGCTTCCGTTCACGTCGAAGCGTCCGCGTCAGGCTATAAGCTCAGTCTCAAGATCCAGACTTTTGATGTTGAGATGTTGTTCACGCACGACTTGAGTCTCCAAAGCGAAGGGGTAAAGGGATCTCCCTCAGATAGCCGCGAGACAGATTTTCGTCCGGGACCGCAGGGGTTTATCTTGACTTCGTTCAGGCAAGGTGAGGATGGGGATTTCAGGCCAGGCAATCGAGTCGTCATCACCTACACGTATCAAAACGTTGGAGGATTTCAATTACCAGAGCAAGTGGCCATCAACCGAGAAAGCCACCACGAAAATTGGCACTACAAACTAACCGACTGTAGCGTTCAGACGGCTAAGTGATTCAGCCGTTGAAGCCAATCCATCGCACTGCGGCACCGTCCGGTTTGGGCACTGCTAAAACGTCCGTTTCAGGAGTAACAAGCCAACCCTTCAGGCGGTGATAGGGATGACATCCGCAGTCTATGGCACTAAGTGCTACACTTTAGGCAATGAGACCGGCACCCTCCAGAACGCTGTCGGTTTACAAAGGCAAGGCGTTCGTCCGCTTCGCCAGGAAAGCTCGTATTACCGACGCCGATCTCTGGCAGGCAGCACAGCGGGCGAATGATGGTCTGGTCGACGCCGATCTTGGTGGAGGGGTGATAAAGCAGCGTATCGCTCGGGCAGGGGAAGGGAAGTCCGGAGGTTCGCGGTCGATCATTCTCTTCAAAAAGAACAATCGTGCTGTGTATGTCTACGGATTCGAAAAGAAGGATGCAGCCAATATCGACCGCCGGGAACTGGAAGCGTTTCGAGAGCTTGCGGAAGTGATCCTTGGCTACACGGATGTTGAGATTGAACAACGAGTGAACGATGGAGCGCTCTTCAACGTGGAAGAGCCAGGAGAAGACAATGCCAAGTAAACATCGGAGTGACGCCTTAGCGGCCATTCACGAGACGGCGGCCGATCTGCACCGCGTCGGCGGAATGGATCAAAAGACGATGCGCAAGTTCGACGCGCTGTGTCTCACACCCATCCAGGAGATGACGCCTAAGAAGATTCGCGCCCTGCGAACTCGTGAGAAGGCCAGTCAGACGGTCTTTGCCGCCTATCTGAACGTCACTCCCAGCCTGGTCAGCAAGTGGGAGCGTGGAGAAAAGCATCCCCAGGGAGCGTCTCTTAAGTTGCTCTCCCTCGTGGACAAGAAGGGCTTAGAAGTCGTGGCCTGATTCTGAGTACCTCTCTGAAACGGTGATTTCAGAGAGTACAGGGCTGCTGGCTGCTGATTTAGAGTACGAGGAGTAGTGATTCCACTATTCAGCTGCGGGCCGCTTGTCCTCGTTCTTGCCGCGTGGATCGGACTTCTTTGGGTCCGGGTTCAGCAAAGGCCGAGGCTCGCGGTTATTGCGCTGAGCATCGTCACCGCAAATGCCATGTTCGCTACGTGGGTTTACGTCTACTACCGGCTACATCCCCCTTCTGCTTCGCTCCCACCCTGGAAAGATCCGCAAATCCTCGATTTTGGATTGTTGTTCTTGTTGGCCCCGATAGGCATGATCGTCGGCGGCATAGCCGCTTCGCGCGGCACTGTGAAGTGGCTGAGATGGGTTTTAGAGGGAGCTTCAATACCGCTGCTAGTTCTTGGTTTGCTTGCTGGCGCAGCGGTTTAGCCACGACAACTCCGGTTGTCGGTGGTGGTCCGCTCCAGCTCAAGGTGCTGTACGCCCAACTAGCGACTGGGAAACGGTACAACATCCGCGTCCGATAACGACCCCCGCCATTAACGGTACAAAATGAGGCTTATCAGGCGTAAGTGTTTGATTGCAAGATGTTTATAAGATTATCGCGCAACCCATCCGGTGGTGAGTTTGAGTCCTTAGCCTGATACTGGCTCCTGCGCTGTTCGACCTCCAGGGCTGCTGCGGCTTCGGCCTGAGCGGCTTGTTTCTTCCGCTCCTGCTTCCATTCCTGGTAACGCAGCCTGAAGGATGCCCGGCCCAAGAGGATGTAGACCTTCACGTGTAGTGGCGTGATGGTGGGATTGCTCATTTTTGCCTCGCTGCTAAAGCATGACCGTGGAAATGCCGGAACCGTGCAAAGCGTGGAACGGTAAAGCGGTCCCACCCTTCGCACCGCTCCTTGGAAGACGCCACTGCTGCCGGCGTCTCCCACTACTGGAATGGTCCGCCGCAGGCTTCACCAGACGGATTATCTTGGTTAGCATGAGGAGGCTCGTCATGGAAATTTCCACTCTTGGCATCGACTTGAGCAAGACCACCTTTCATGTAATAGGATTCGACGCGCGAGGCGAGATTGTTTTGCGTCGTAAGTTTTCTCGAAAGCAACTCCTCCAGTTCACGTCAAACCGCCAGCAGATACTGATTGGCATGGAAGCCTGCGGGGGCGCACATTTCCTCGGCCGTGCCTTGCAAGCTCAGGGGCATGATGCCCGACTGATGCCGGCACAGTTTGTAAAGCCGTTTCGTAAATCAAACAAGAACGACTATCTGGATGCAGAGGCGATTGCCGAGGCGGATCACCGCTGGCGGTCGCGTGGAGCGCTTCGGCTATCGCCTGCTTGTCGCCTTTTCGGTAGTAGCGGCCACACATGGCTACAGGATACGCTGAGCCTCTCCGTTAGCAGGCTCAGCTCTACTGTGCCCTTGAGGTAAGCCGCCAGCGTGCCCCGTCCAGCCAGGGCGCACTCTCAGACGCTCACCAGCAGCCAGACCTCAGCCGGACGGCCTCCGGTCTGTCTACGGCCCATGCGGATCATCCCGCCTGATTGCGCCAGCGTAAGCGCCGCATCCAGTTCTGCGCTGCTCTTGTGCCTGCCAAAGTGCTCGCTCAGCTCCGTGCGCGTCACGCCTTCCGGTCGCTCGCGAAGCAGTTGCACGATGGCATCCGCCGTAGGGTCGCCGATGCTCTTTCCAAAAATGTAAGCGGCTGAGTCTGCCGAGTACCGCCACAGCTCAAGCGCGGCGTGCAAGTGCTCCAGGCGAATCTCTGCCGAGCAATCGAGCAGGGCATAGAGCAGCGCCAGCCGGACCGCCTGCGCTTCACCCCGCGCAATAATCGAGCCGAGCAGACCCGGCTTGCCCTCGCTGAGCTGCGGATAAACCTCTTCCCATAGCGTCTTCGCATCATCTGCCCAGCTTATGGCCTGCATCGTGCTCGCGAATGCTACAACAGCACGCGCGCGCTCACCGATGAGGCTGAGCGCTTCAGCATTGACCGCCCCGCCAAAGGGCAGGCACTTCGAGCGCGCCGAGCACACCCACAGAAAGCGATTGGCGAAGCCATTGGCCACGTCAGACGCTGTGAGTAGACGTTGCAGCTCCGTGATGGTGATATGACCGATCACGGAGATATGCGGCTCCGCACAGGTCGCCTTGGCATTCTTCGTCAGCACGCGAAGCGGTACGCCGTCCCACGCCTGCCGCACTACAGGTGAGAGCGTGCTGCCTTCCCGTGCCGCGCACTGCAGCGTCTGTCCCAGCTCGCCCTCTACGCACAGCAGCCGCTTATCCCGTTCGCCAGCGTCCGTGAGCTGATCCTGTGTGTCAACCACACGGCCCTTCTCTTTTATCTGCACGGATTCGGTAATCGAGTCACGCACAGCATGGATCAGACCTTCGCCAGTCGAAAGCCCGGACGAAATGCGGGTCTTCGACCAGTGGATATCGATCAGTTCGCAGACGCGCTGCACTTCGCTCCAGGACGTTCCCTTGCGGGCCTTCGATGAATTGCCCACCAGCACCACGTAAAGGTTTGTGTAGTGCCGATCAGACCCGGCCATGTAGTGCGGCCCGCGCCCGATCATCGAACCAATCGCCACCATGAATTGAAAGAGCAGCGCGGCGGGGTCTGCCTCTGTGCCCGGCTCCACCAGCCGCACAAACTCACCGGCCAGCCCATAGAGTGCGGCATCCGCCAGCGGAGCGGGCCACTGCCGCGCATCCTGTTGCGCCGGATGCGGCTTTGCCTGCTCCGCAACCTGCACGGGCGCTGCTGGCTCATAGCGGGACACACTGCGGGCAATCTCGCGCACCTCCGCATCCGGCAGCGGCGGCGTGCAGCGCGCCGCGTTCTCAACCAGCAGCGCGGCCTCGATTGCAGCCGGAGTCATGCTCTTGCGCCGCATGGCTCCGCCCCGTCTGGCGAGCGCGTCATTGCGCCCACCTTCACCAATCAATGCCTGTTGCGTGCCCGGTTGCGCTGGTGCGGCCTGTTGCTGCGCTGGCTTCGCCTCTGAGAGCTTCGCCAGCAGCCATACTGGTGCATCCGCCGGCGGCTGCTCTGGCGCGAGCCATTGATACAGCCGCCCGCTTGGATGAAGAGACGGCGGGGCGACCACATAGCCGCCCTCGCCGCGAATGTCCAGCCCCTTGCCGAGAATGCCCGCACTGTTGCGGATCAGCACGCCCGCTGGTGCGCGGAAGTAGTAATGGCAACCCTTGCGATTGCCATCCTCACCTGTCCTGCCCGTCATGACGCAGAGCGTCTTCGGCAGAGCGCCATGCATGGCGGTGAGCGCCTGCAGAGAAGCCTTGCCGTCTTCCCCGTCCACGTCGAGCACCAGCAGTCCGCTTTCTCTGCCGGTCACGATGCCCACATTCGCTTCCGGCCACTGCTGGAACCAGCTCTTTATCTGCGCCGCGTCTTTCGATGCGTCTTTCAGGCCATGCGCCGTGCGCGGATGCTTGCCAGGCGAGCCGCAATTCTTCTTCCGGCAGGAGCACACCCCCTGCTTTGGATTGTGAAGCGGGACTGTCAGCCAGCCCCGCTTCGTGTAGTCGAGCGCTTCGGTGAGCGTGCTCACTGGCACCTGCCCCGGCACCTGGAGCAGATGGCGAGGTGCGCGAACCAGCTTTTCTTCGCTGCTTTCGCACGCTTTGCCATCCGCAGGTATTCAGGCGAACCGCTGGGCTCTAACTCACGAGCCCGAAATAATGAGCTCGTCTCCTTGTCCCAAAAATATTCCCCCGTTGGGCAGCAATCTTGTGGAGCGCTGCACATGGTGATAACCTCGCCTACAGTTAGGGTTGAAGTAGACGAAGGGCTCAGCGCTCCACGCTGAGCCCTTCGCTTTTCATCGTCAGTGGTTAGCCTGAATTCGGCCATTATCCTGAAGCCCTTGGCGACCGTGTCGATGTAGTGCCTAACAAAGCCGCTCAAGCTTTCACCCCTTTACCGGATGTTTTGCTCAGTCCGTCGATAAACGCCGTGATGTCGCTCTCGCGCCATCCCCGGGCGCGAGCGCCCATCTTGACAGGGGCGGGAAATGACCCGTGGGTGATTTTTAAAAAAATCGTCGATTTACTGAGAGGTACACGTTTTTGCACCTCAGGTAGGCGTAACAAAGTTTCTGGCTCCTTACTCATTGAAGTCCTTCCGGGATCAATGATCCAACCAAAACATAGGACAACAACACTCGTAAGAAAAGTGATTTATGTTGCAGCAATGAGCCTCTTGATATAACAGAAATCAGATAATGCGAGGATGCCGGAAGGATCAAATGGAAGTGCTGCTTATTTTCGATGAGGACGAGTTTGTGAATCTGCTAAATGGCGATTACAGCACTAACAAAAATTCAGGCTGGAATGCGATGCCAAAGAACCTGAAGCCTGGCCAAAAGTTGTCCGGGAAAGAAATGGTAATGGTGTTCAACGCGCTGCCGAAGTTTTGGCAGCCTTCTGAAGAATTTAAGCAGCAAAACCCCGAACTTCCTTCTATAGCCCGGTTGCTTAATCAAGAAGCGCAACGTCCTCACCTAGCCAAGTCGCTTCGTAGATACGTCGATCAGTGGATTAAGTCAGGCTATATCGATGAACTTGAATATCCCGGCAGGAGAAATATACCGAGCCAAATACCGAGCAAGAAGCCGGGCGGCAGGCCGCGCGAGAGCGAGATATGGAAAAAGCTGGAGAGCTTTTTAGCTGAAAATCCTATAAACCTTACCCTGTCCAAACGGGGCTCTCCAGTAGCGGTTTTTCCTGAGCCAAACGAAGATAGCTGGGGGAACGATGAAACTGTGCGTCGATGGTTGGGCTTTATGGATTCGGAGCTGCGCACCACAATCGCCAAATGCCTCAAGTGTGGAACTTACTTTAAGCGTTCGAGGGTACAGGAATACTATAAGCGGGGCGCTCTCTGCAAAGCTCATAGTGTCTCCGAGGGAGTAACTCAGGCGCGAGCACGGAAGCGAAAACTACGCTTAGAAGTAGCGTCAAAAGCCTTCCAGTCGTGGACTGCGCGCAAGCGAAGGCCGCTCAAGGATTGGATTGCACATCATGTAAATAAATCCCCTAAGACGGAGGGAATCACTGGAAAATGGGTCTCAAGGCACTTGAGGGAAATCGAGGCGATGGCATGCGACAGTACGGATATCACCTAATAGCATGAGGCTCGGTTGGGGCTCAGGGTGCTTTTCCAGGCAGGTGTTGCACGCCAATGTCTTACCGGCTCGTCATGGAAACGACCGCCCCGCCCTTAATTCGCACTTCCTCCGCATAAGTTCATGAAGCTAGATCGCCTGATAGCAAGGCACTTACCAGCTTACTTCGCTTCATTCGCTTCTTTCGCACTCCTGCAGGGAAATGCGCGCCGTGGCATCAGGCCCGCGCATTGCCAAAGTTGCCCACCAGCACCTTCGATTCCGTCACAATGCCGTCGATGTGGTCAGCCCACCATTGCATCATGCGCTTGCGCTCAGGCAAGTACTCAGCACGGTTATAAGCGCCGCGCACGGCATTGCGTTCGCAGTGGGCAAGCTGGCGCTCGATCACGTCAGGGCGAAAGCCGGACTCGTTGAGAATGGTGGAGGCCACTGCCCGGAAGCCGTGGCCGGTCATGCGGCTCCTGTATCCCAGCCGATAGAGCGCAAAGAGCATGGTGTTATTGCTGATCGACTTCGCCGCATTGCGCCCAGGCAGCAGATATCTGCTCGTGCCCGCCAGCGGCTTCAGCTCTTCCAGCAGCACCACCGTTTGCCGGGCCAGCGGGACAATGTGTTCCGCGCGCATCTTCATCCGCTCTGCCGGAATCACCCAAAGCCCTTGCTCCAGGTCTAACTCCGCCCACGTCGCGCCGATCAGCTCATTGGTGCGCACAAAGGTGAGCGCCAGCAGTTGCAGGGCAAGCCGCGTCTGCCTGTCGCCTATCTCGTCATAGGTGGCAATCTTCCGCACCAGCTCCGGGAACTCTTCAGGCCTGACGGCGGGCTGGTGCTGCTTCACATGCGGAGCCAGAGCGCCGCAAAGATCAGGCGCTGGATTCCGGCTGCACCTGCCCGTCGCGATGCCGTAGCGAAACACCTGCCCGCATACCTGCAAGACGCGGTGGGCGAGGTCATACGACCCGCGCGACTCTATGTTGCGGATCGCAGCCAGCAGCTCCGGCGCGTCAATCTCGGCAATGGGCCGCGAACCCAGCAGCGGGAAGATGTTTGCCTCAAGTCTCCGCCTCACGTCGCTGGTGTGGCTGGCCACCCATGTTGCGCTCTGCTTACCAAACCACTCGCGCGCCACAGCCTCAAAGGAATTGGCGCTGGCGAGCTGCTTCCGCCGGGCCTCTGCCTTGCGCTCGGCTGAAGGATCAGCGCCGGACTGCAACTGCTTGCGGATCGTCTCCCGCTTGGCCCTTGCTTCCTTCAGGCTTACCAACGGGAAGGTGCCCAGCAGCAGAGACTTCTCTTTGCCGTCCTGCCAGTAGCGAAACCGCCAGTGTTTCTTTCCCTCACGGTAGACCCAGAGGTAGAGCCCGTCGCCATCGGACAGCTTGCGGATGGTCGTAGTGGTACAGGCTGCATTCTTGCAGTCCAGAGCAGTGAGAAGATTTGCGGGCATGGCCGATCCTCGCGATAGGAAATTGGCGCAGAGTCAAAGCCGCTTCAGACCGTGGTCAGATTCCCAACCCCAAAAACGTGACCACGGTTTCTGACCACGGTTTGACCAAGGTTTGTACAAAACGTCATCGGACCACGCTGTACTCTATTTTGGCCTAAGTGATTGACTTTATGAAGGAAATCGGACTCTATGGGATTCGATAGGAAGGGAGTCTGGCGGAGGGAGAGGGATTCGAACCCCCGTAGCCCTTTCGGGCTAAGCGGTTTTCAAGACCGCCTGTTTCAACCGCTCACACATCCCTCCGCGTGAGTTATCAATAGCTTAGCAGCACTTGCCGGAACTTCGCGCTCCCGAGTTGTCGCCGTTCCCTGCTCCAAGCCGCGACGGCTCAATCAAGTCCTTCATCTTCTATTTCTTAGCCCCGTCAGAAAAATTCCTGCCATAGTGCCTTCATGCGTCACAGCGACGCCCAGGCGCAGCCTTGGCGCCTCGCGGCTCGCTTCACCTCTCCATCTCCGAATAGAAATCGCGCGCCCCTGTCGCTGGCAGCCCAGCATCGACTATCGTTTCAAAATCATGCAAACAGCTATTCAGGCAGGGCTATGATCGGGACCGGACGCAGGCAGGCATCACGCAAACTGGCATTTCTACTTCTTGCTCTTGGAGGCTGCAGCGCTGTATTGCGGACGGCCGCAGCCCAGTCTCAGACAGATATCGACTGGCCTGCCTACAACGGTCACGTCACCGGCGATCACTACTCCAGCCTCTCGCAGATCAATCGGGGCAACGTTGCCCGACTCAAGGTTGCGTGGCAGTTCGACACTGGAGAAAAGGGCGGCATCCAGACCAATCCTCTCATCGTCGGACACGTCCTCTATGCCTATACGCCGTCGCAGAAGGTCGTTGCGCTCGATGCCGCCACCGGCAGGCTGATCTGGAAATTCGACTCCGGCATCACGGGAACGCAGCCGGATCGCGGCGTAGCTTACTGGACAGACGGCAAGCAGGGCATCCTCTTCGCCGGCGTCATGAATTATCTCTATGCGCTCGATGCCGCGACCGGCAAACCTCTTCCCGGCTTTGGGGAGAATGGCCATATCGACCTGCGCAAGGGTCTTCGTGGCGACTATACACAACAGTCCATCGCTCTCACTGCTCCGGGCATGATCTACAAAGACCTCATCATCGTGGGTGGACGAAATCCAGAGACTCATCCTGCCCCGCCCGGCGATATCCGCGCCTTCGATATACACACGGGCGCACTTCGCTGGAGCTTTCATACCATTCCCCACCCGGGAGAGTTCGGCTACGATACCTGGCCCAGGGATGCGTGGAAGAATGCCGGGGCAGTTAACAACTGGAGCGGCATGGCGCTTGATGAGAAGCGTGGCATCGTCTACGTGCCTACTGGGTCGGCGGTATTCGACTTCTACGGCGGCGATCGAGTCGGCAATGATCTCTTTGCCGACACGCTGCTCGCTCTTGACGCCTCAACTGGCAAGCGCCTCTGGCATTTTCAGGGCGTGCACCACGACATATGGGACCGCGACTTCCCCTCGCCTCCTGCCCTCGTCACGGTAACGCGGAAGGGGAAGCGCGTGGATGCAATCGCGCAGACAACGAAGCAGGGCTACCTGTACCTCTTTGATCGCGACACCGGCGCGCCGCTGTTTCCGATTGAGGAGCGCGCCTATCCGCCCAGCCATGTGCCCGGCGAAGTAACCTCTCCCACGCAGCCCATGCCGCTCGCTCCGGCGCCCTATGCACGGCAGCGGCTCACAGAAGACATGCTGACCACGCGCACACCTGAAGCTCATGCATGGGCGCTCCAGCAGTTCAAAACATTCCGCAGCGGCGGCCAATTCCTCCCCTTCGCCGTCGACCAGCAGACCGTCGTCTTTCCCGGCTTCGATGGCGGCGGCGAGTGGGGCGGCCCGGCTGTCGATCCTGCAACCGGCGTCCTTTATGTCAACGCCAATGAGATGGTCTGGACGGGCGGCCTCACGGAAAAGAAGCAGGGTCAAAGCCCCGGCGCGACGATATATCAATCTCAATGCGCCGTGTGCCATGGAGCAGACCGCGCAGGCTCTCCCCCCGCATTCCCTTCGCTCGTGGGTGTGGAGCAGCACCTTACCGACCAGCAGATCACAGACGTCCTTCACCAGGGAAAGGGCAGAATGCCCTCCTTCCCGAGCTTGAACTCCGGCCAGCTCGACGCCCTGCTGCATTATCTGAAAGTGGGCGACGCGGAGGCCAACAAAGCAGTGGCCGGAAGCGGCAACAGGAACGACAAGCAGGAACTGGCCTCGGCTGCTTCATCCGGCAGCAGCCACCCCGCAGCGGACTATCAATTCACGGGATATCGAAAATTCCTCGCCCCTGAGGGCTACCCGGCATTTACGCCGCCCTGGGGAACGCTGAACGCCATCGACCTCAACACCGGCCAATACCTATGGAAGATACCTCTCGGCGAGTATCCGGCGCTTGCCGCTCAGGGCATGAAGAATACCGGCTCAGAGAACTACGGCGGCCCCATCGTGACTGCCGGCGGCCTTGTCTTCATTGGCGCCACCGTCTACGACAGAAGGTTCCGCGCCTTCGACAGCCACACGGGAAAGCTTTTGTGGGAGACAGAGCTGCCCTTTGCCGGGCTTGCGACCCCGTCCACTTACTCCATCGACGGCAAGCAGTATGTCGTCATTGCAGCGAGCGGCGGCAGAGATCCGAAATCACCCACCGGAGGGATGTATATCGCCTTCGCCCTGCCATGAAGATCGCGCCACGACGAGAAGTTCGCGTAGGGAAATTTCAGGATCTGGCAGTTCGCCCCTGAGCGGACGGTACAGCAAAGAGGGAGACTGCACCATTGGCCGCATGCACACCGGACTGCGTCCGGCGGGGTGCGCCTCCTACAGCTTTGCCCTTGACCAGGCGCATCTTTTCCCGGTCCAGAATCTTTCTCACCTGCGTGCGCGCATGGCTCGCCCATGGGCCGCTGCGGTCAAGCTTGAGGTAGGCGGTCCAGTGGTGGAGCGCCTTGCGCCGTTCTCCACGCCGCTCATAGGTCAATGCCAGGTTGTAGTGTGCGTCGCCATAGCGGGGCATCAGGTGGATGGCTTTCTTATAGGCCTCGACTGCCTCAGGCAGCCGCTGCAGCTCGTCCAGCACATTACCGAGGTCGAAGTAGGCCAACGCATAGCTCGCATCTGCCACCGTCGCCTGACGGTAGAGCTCCTCCGCACGGGAGTAGGCGCGGCGATTGTAATGGATCGTGCCCAGGTTGATGCAGGAAGGCGCGTGGTCCGGCTTCGCGGCAAGAATCTGCTCATACAGCACCGCAGCCTCGCTGACCCTTCCCAGCTCCTCATCACGAACAGCCTCGATGAACCTGGCCTGAATCTCCGCCTCCAGCAGCGCCTTCCGCTCCGGCATCGTTGAGGGCAGCGTCTCGACATTGGAGAGTCGCTCGCAACCATTCAGATCGAAATCGAAGACGAACTGGCGGGCAATCGGATCCATCACCGAGCCCGAGTGCCGGAAGACGAGCCGTGAGCCCTCGCGAGTTGTTCCCGCCTCAAGCAGCGGGTTGGCCACGCCTGAGACGGCACGCATTGCCAATACAGAGGCGCGGATGCTCGCTGCCGAGATCCGCAGCGCACGCAGATCGCGCAGCTTGCGAAGCTGCCCCAGATCCTGGAAGGAGTAGCCACTTTGGGGCGCGATCAGCCCCGCGCGCTCCCAGCCTCGAAGCTGCTTGGCTGGAATTCGTAAAATCCGCAAAACATCGGGACGGCTGTATGGGGTCACAGATGCGCGCTCCGGAGGAACCGTCAGCATAATCACTACCGCTTGTGGTTGATTATGAGGACAGCGGAGGGCCTAGTACAAGATGGCGATGTGAAATTTCGGTGGATAAACGCGCAGAAATGGAGTTTTTCTGGAGCCGACGACCGGAGTTGAACCGGTGACCTGCTGATTACGAATCAGCTGCTCTACCAACTGAGCTACGTCGGCTTTTCCTCTCTGATACTAACGTCCCCGGCGTTGGAGGTAAAGGGCTGAGGCCCCGCAAAGACGCGAAAAGGCTGCCCGGCAACAGGGCAGCCTTAACGCTTAGGGAGAATAGTTCCAACGGAGGCAAGCCATCAGAACTTTCTGGCGAAATATTATGGTCGTACCAGTGGGGTGTCAAGGCAAAATCGGCGTTGCTGCAAATCCCTGTATGCAGGAGAGTTACGGGCTGCCGCCCGCGGCGGATGGTTCGAGAGCGGGAAGCGGCATTTTGCCTTTTCTTCGCAGAAATTTCCTGGAACCAATGAAGATTGAACGGTTTACCCTCAATCTTGCACTGCTATTGGGTCATCGCCCTGTTAGCGGCCAAGCTTGAGACTGATGAAGTCGTCGTCGTTCATGGTGGAGAGCGGCTTGCCCCGCGCCATGCGGATGAGCGCTCTGCCGCCACCCAGAAACACTCCGAGTACCAGGGCAGCCAGAGCCAGCGCGATGGTCATGTAGGCGATGCTCAGCAACAGGCTCGCGGTCTTCTTGGCCTCTCCTGACCCGGCCAGCGTATTGCTCCACACAATGCCCGCGTTGTAGTGGATATCGTCGAGCAGCTTGCGCGCCTCGCCCGGATCAAGGTGGCCTGTCGTCACCGCCAGCAACGGCCCCGCGCGGCGCACCAGCAGCGACTCTGGATCGCTGGCCCCGAAGGCTGAGGGGTTTGCCTTGAGGGCTGCGGCAAACGCGTGCTCCCGGTCCAGCGCCATCTGGGGCGTCGGATAGTTGATAAGCGTGAGCGTGCCCTTGCCGCGGCGCGCGCGATATTCTCCGCTCACCACCTCGGCATCACGGCTGAAGTCGATGATCTGCGCCGGCAGCTGGCCGCCGTCATGCGCATAGCTGGCAGGGCCGAGGCTGTAGTGGACACTTGCAGGATCGAGCGACTGCGCCGGCAGATAAGCTGGCAGAGACGGCGCGATAGCTTCCGGCCCGGCTGTCTTCGGCAGGGCAGCCGCAAGTTCGCTCAATACATGCCGCGCGGCTGCGTCTGGACGGGCGAAGTCCGCCTCCACCATCGTCGCTCCCGACCAGAACGCGTAGTGCGTCCCATTCGCCGCGCCACCATTGCCGATCTTCAGATCGCGCATATCAGGCTGACGAAAATAGGTAAACGCCCCATAGGCACCCGTCGCATCCGGAAAACTGAACGCCTGCAGCGTCACCTTCTGAGCTCCATGCTCATAAGTGGCGGCCGTGGCCTGCGTGAGCCCGAACTCCTTGAGCGCGGCTGCGTCCGCTGGCGTGGGAGATTGCGGAGCGCTGCTCTGCTGCTGCCAGCCTGCAAAGCTCGCCGGCAGCGCCGGTTTCGACGAGGGAGCAGCGAACGCAGCGGCAGACGCCAGGAGGACAGTGGCTGCAGCCTGCACGATACGGATGTATGGGGAGTGAGACGGCATAGGACCTTTGTTACTCTTCTGAGATTATCACTGGGCTGCGCGCCGGAGCCCGATTCGAAGAATCCAGATCCGCTCCTGCGCTATACTTGTCTAGACAGGAAATTGCTTCCATGAAAAATTCATCTGAATCCGCAACCGGACGTTCTTTCGCCCATGCCATGCTGCGCGAAATCTACGAGCAGCCTCAATCGCTGCGGGACACAGCTAACAGCTACGTCAGCGATGGCGGGTTGAGCGCGGAGGCCTTCGCCGCAGCGCAGGAAGCGCTGCGCGGACATCAACGCCTGGTGATCGCGGCCAGCGGCTCCAGCCGACACGCCGGGCTTGCAGGCGAAATCATGCTCGAAGACCTCGCAGGGCTTACCGTCGATGTCGAGTACGCCAGCGAGTATTGCTATCGCTCCACCCACACGCTGCAGGACCCCGGCGTCATCGTCATTTCGCAGTCAGGAGAGACGGCCGACACGCTGGCCGCCCTTCGCGAAGCGAAGTCGCGCGGACTCTCAACCATCGCCATTACGAACAACGCGGCGTCAACCATGGCGCGCGAGGCCGATGCTTCCTTGCCGACAGCAGCCGGCAAGGAAAAAGCCATTCCCGCCACCAAGAGCTTCACCACGCAGCTGGGCGTGCTTTATCTGCTGACCCTGGCCATGGCCCGCCTCCGCGGACGCATGACCGCGCAGGGCGTCTCGGCCATGCTCGATCAGTTTGCCGCGCTGCCGGGTCTGCTTGAGCAGGCACTCCCGCGCTGGGAGCAGCAGGTGCACGAGATCGCCGAGCAGACTGCGTCCGCCCGCACCTTCCTTTATTTAGGACGCGGCGTCCATTACGCCATCGCGCGCGAGGGTGCGCTGAAGCTGAAGGAGTCCGCCTATGTACAGGCCGAGGGCTATCCGGCAGGCGAGTTGAAGCATGGTCCGAACGCCCTTGTCAGCAAAGATGCGCCGCTGGTGATGATTGCAACTCAGGACCGCAACGACCCTGACTCGGTGCTGCGCTATGAGAAGACTCTGCAGCTGATGAAGGACATGCAGGCCCAGGGAGCGGAGATCATCGCGCTCGCACTGGAAGGCGATACGGAAGTAAACAAGCTGGCGCGTTGGACCATCGAGGTTCCGGCCGCGAGTGAATATCTGCTGACGATCCTTGAAGTGGTTCCGCTGCAGCTGCTCGCCTATTTCACGGCAATTCTCCGCGGCATTGATGTCGATAACCCTAGAAACCTGGTGAAGGCGGTCGTAGCCGAGTAGCACGGCCTACTTCGGCAGCTTCGCCGTGTAGATATTTGCGGTGGACATGCGGGCGCTCACCAGCGGATTGTCTGCCGGATCGAGGCCCGCGAACTGGTAGTCGAGCGCATCGGCAAAGCGCAGATCTTCCAGCGCGGCAACCCGCTCTGACTTACCGTCGGCAACATTGACCCGATAGATCGTCTGGCTTTTTTGCACATAGGTGTGGAAATAGAGCCAGCGACTATCGTGAGACCATACCGGATCGGCTGCACTCTGCTGTGCCAGCAGTCGCCAGCTCCGGGTTGCGGTGTCATAGAGCATCACCCGGTCCATGCTGAGTGAGAGCGCGGCGATGTAGCGGCCATCCGGCGACCATCGCGGACTGAACAGATCCTGCGAACCGGGAAGCATCTCCGCTTTTCCGGTTTTCAAATCGAGCAGGTAGATGGCCTTGGACTCGGCCGCCTCCCCCATCAACGCAGGCACGCGGCCAAAGACAATTTTGCTGCCGTCAGGAGACCAGTCCGGATCCGCCTCATTCCTGGCCTCCGGCAGCAGCGCCTGCAGGTTGCCACCATCGGAATGAACCGTATAGATCTGCCATTGCTTGCCCGGCTCTCGCGCCATGAACACGATCTCTTTACTGTCCGGCGACCAGTTCATCATGAAAACCTCTACCGGTCTGCCCGTAAGCTGAATCCGCTCCGTGCCATCGGTACGGCTCCGCCACAGCGAACTGTCATTCTGGCTGATCCATGCCATCCATTCACCATCCCGGCTGAAAACAACGCGGTTGGCTGTGGTTAATGAGTCGCCAAAGGGAACAAAACTCTTGCTGGCAGAAGAGTATTGCAGCAGCTCGGAACGCGTGTCAGCGCCGATAAAGAAGATCCGGTGACCGGTACGCGCCGTGATCGGCGCTTCATACTCCAGCGGGCCGTTGGTCAACTGCACCGGCGTGTCGTGATGCTGTCGCAACATCCAGAGATTGCTCTCCCCACTGTGTGCCGACTGAAAAACGTAATCCTTGCCGTCTGGTGTCCAGCTGCCGCAGCATTCCGACCCCGGGCTGCTCCAGGAAGGCAGCAGCGGGCGCAGGCGCCGTCCATTCGCGTCCAACTGCCAGAGAGTGGTGGTGTGGTTAGCCGGGTCCAGCAGGGTAATCCGCAGCAGGCTGCCATCGGGAGACCAGCGCATCCAGAAGGGCCGTCCCGGCAAGGCTGCAAACAACGTTGCTCCGCTGCCATCCTGCTCCGCCCGATAGAGAGCGTTTCCCGAGGCATAGAGGATGTGCTGCCCGTCTGGCATCCAGGTGGCGTCATGCGCCTGGATGCTCGCAATCTGGCGCCCCGCCCCGCCCAGCGTCGGCACAACCCACAGAGTCTGCTCTACTTCCGCCGAAACATGGTTGCGGATGAGCAGCTCCGAGCCATCCGGCGAAATGTCCGCCAGCAGCGGCGCGATGATCTCGTCAGGCAGCGTAAGAGCCGTGGCCTCTCCGTCCGCAATCAGAGCCTGGGCAAGACGCGTCCTGCCGTTCTCCAGCTCCGGAAAATAGATTCGCGTGCCGTCGGTCGCCGTTGCCGGCAGGTTTTCGAGGAAGGCGTCCCCCGGCGAGATCCGCCCCGAAGAGGTGACCCGCGAAATCTCAAGGGGTGCAGGGGTGTCGCCGCCAAAGCTTTCCCCAGCCCAGAAGGCCGCAGCCAGCAGCGCAATCATTCCTGCAAGTCCCCCCGCCACAACCCAGTTGCTCCACTTCAGACGGATTGTCGAGCTGGTCTCCTGCGCGGCCGGTCGTCCTGGCTTCAGGTCATCCACCAGCGCCGGCCCGATCGAAAAGGCGGCTTCCGCTTCATAGGTCACAGGGGCGATAAAGCGATATCCCCGGCGCGCAAGCGTTTCTATGAAGCGGGGATTATCCGCCGAGTCGCCGAGGGCATCGCGGATCTTGTTGATGGCCGTTCCGAGGCTGTGTTCGAAATCGACAACGGTATCGCTGCCCCAGAGAAACTGCTGGAGCTCCTCGCGCGAGACGACCTCGCCCGCTCGTTCCAGCAGCAGGGTGAGAACCCGGAACGGCTGCGCCTGGAGACGAACTCTGATACCGGAGCGTCGCAGCTCTCCCGTCTTGAGATCTGCTTCGAAGAGTCCGAACCGTACCTTAGAGGCGTCTTGTTCCGTCTGCGGCAAATTTGCTGTTCCTGCTTCCTTCTAATCGTAACTGAGCCGTTACGTCAATTTACTCCTCCGCCTACTTTTTACCTGGATATAACTCCCAGCAACTTGCTGATAATAAATGGAATATCTGGTTAACCATCCTTGATAAAGAAAAGATTACCTGTGCATTGTCGATCGCATCTCCCAGGGTGTGAAGTGCATGAGGCTCGACCCAGCAGGACTCAACCTGGGCCCGCCGATTTGGAGGCACTACCTAATTATGTTTAAGAAGAATCTTGCGAAGGCAGCGATGTTCCTGTTCCTGCCGTTTCTTTCGCTGGCCGTATTTGCGCAGACTGATACGGCGCGCATTCAAGGCACCGTGACGGATACGAGCGGCGCGGTCATTCCCGGAGCAGCCGTTACAGTTACCAACACGGACCAGGGCACTCGCTACCCCGCCACCTCGGGTGGCAGCGGCAACTTCACCGTGAGCGGCCTGCCCCGTGGCAACTATAAGATCAAGGTCGATGCCAGCGGCTTCGCGTCAGTCGAGCAGTCCTTCGCGCTCGACGTCTCCCAGATCAAGGCGCTCGACTTCAAGCTGCAGCCCGGAGCCGCCAGCACCACCGTCACGGTAACGGATACCGCTTCGCTGATCGACCTGGCCAGTTCGTCCACTGGCGAAGTCATCAAGGGCCGCCAGATCACCCAGCTTCCCCTCAACGGCCGCAACTTCACCGGTCTGGCCCTGCTGACCCCGGGCGTAACCCGCGGCAACCCCGGCGACCAGGCGAACGGCTCCGGCGGCAACGTGGAAACCTTTCGCTACAACGACTCAGGCGGCGCCGCCCTGGCCGTGAATGGACTCCGCCCCCAGGCAAACAACTTCATCCTTGACGGCACCGACAACAACGAGTCGCTGGTAAACACCATCGTCTTCTTCACCCCCATCGACGCCACCGACGAGTTCCGCGTCAACACCAGCGTCGCTCCTGCCGAGTTCGGCCGGGCGGGCGGCGCAATCGTCGAGTCGTCCATCAAGTCCGGCACCAACGAGATTCACGGATCGGCCTTTGATTTCCTCCGCAACTCCGAGTTCGACGCCAATCCGAACTACCAGTTCCTCGGTTCAGGCTTTCAGAAGTTTCCAAACTTCATCCGCAATCAGTTTGGCGGCAGCCTCGGCATGCCGATCGTGCGCAACAAGCTCTTCATCTTCGGCGACTATCAGGGCCTGCGCGAGAAGACCGGCCTGGCGCCGTCCTTCCAGACCGTCCCAACGGCGCTGATGCGTCAAGGCAACTTCAGCGAACTGCTGACGCCCGCCAACCAGAACCTCACGACCATCCCGCAGTGCGCGATTCCCGCCGGCCAATCCTCACCCACGCCAAATGGCGAGATCTATGACCCCATCACCTGCCAGCCCTTTGCCGGCAATGTGATTCCGCAGAACCGGCTCAATGCAGCGGCGGTGAATTATCTGAACGCCTTCCCCATGCCGACGAATCCGAACCTCGTTCAGGGCAACTACGAAGCTATCCAGCACCAGATCACCGCCTTCAACGACTTCGACGTTCGCGTAGACTTCACCCCTACGGCAAAGGACCAGTTCTTTGTCCGCTACAGCTACGGGCAGGACAACTTCACCAAGTCGTCCCTCTTCCCCACGCTGCCCGCAGGCTATGCCTCAGGCCAGAACCAGAGCCATCCCCGCGGCGGCGTAGGCAGCTACACCCGGGTCTTCACGCCTAACCTGCTGAACGAGCTGCGCGTTGCCTATGTGCGGCCGGAGTTTGGCTACACGCCTCCGTTCTACGGCGTGCCGGTCTCGAAGAATCTGGGCATCGTCAACGCCAACCGCAATCCGCTCACCAGCGGCGGCGCGCTGATTGGCGACAACAACTCACAGCTCTCCTACACCGGCGACGGCGGCCCCTACCTCGTCAAGGAATACACCGCGCAGGGCCTCGACACCATCAGCTGGAACCACGGGCCGCACGCCTTCAAGTTCGGCGCCAACATCATCAACCGCCGCGTCAACTTCTTCCAGGGCAATGATTCGAAAGGCTTCTTCAGCTTCGTCAACGCAGGCAGCGGCGATCCCAACTGGACCGGCTACGATCCCTCGGAAGCACTGGTCGGCTTCTCCAACTACTCCCTCGGCGCCAGCTCCGACTTCTTCGACACCTATAACTGGGAAACGGGCTACTTCGCACAGGATGACTGGAAGATCACCAAGCGGCTGACCCTGAACCTCGGCATTCGCTATGACCTCTACACCTCGCCTTACACTGCCCACAATCAGCAGTCGAACTTCGACATCCTGAGCGGTCAGCTGCTCGTCGCCGGGCAGAACGGGCAGTCACGCAGCCAGGTCAACACCAACTACAACAACTTCGCGCCCCGGCTCGGCTTTGCCTACGATCTGTTTGGCACAGGCAACACCGTTCTCCGCGGCGGCTACGGCATGTTCTACTTCCTCGACCGTGGCGGCATCGGCAACCAGCTCAGCAATAACCCTGATTTCAACGGGACCTCGAGCTACGGCACCATTAATGGTTATCGCGTCACCTTCACCGGTCAGGGCCCTGCCTATAACAATGACAGCCGCCTCGCGACCAATCCGCTGCCTCCGCCCACCAGCACCGTCAACATCGCGAACCCGCAGAATGTCAGCGTGATCGCGCAGCTGCCCAACAATCAGACATCCACCATTCAGCAGTGGAACCTGCAGGTGCAGCAGCAGATCGGACAATCGGCAGTCACCATTGCGTACGTTGGCACGCGTGCCGACCACCTTGTCACCACCTATAACCTCAACCAGCAGCCACTCGGATACCTCGGCTACGCCAATGGATATCGACTCTACCCTGGCCTCGGAAACGGCAGTGCGACCGTTAACTCCAACAGCGGTGTGTCGAATTACAACGGCCTGCAGCTTCACTTCGAGCACCGCTTCACCGCGGGGCTGACGACCACCGCCAGCTACACCTGGTCGCACACCACGGATGACTCGGTTTCGCCGCTCGGCAACGAGTCGAATGAAATCTTCATCAACCCCATGACACGCAACGCCATGCTGAACCTGAACAAGGGCAACTCCTACCAGGATCAGCGCCACGTCTTCACCTTCAGCAACCTCTACGATTTACCCTTTGGCCGCGGACGTGAATTCCTCAGCCACATTCCCCGCGTCGTCGATTATGTAGTCGGCGGCTGGCAGTCAAACATGATCGCCCAGCTCAACACCGGCACGCCCTTCGACGTCATCGACTCGCATAACGCCCCGACGGATTATGCCAACGTCATCACCCCGCCCATCGTGACGCACAGCGCAACGAAGCCTTACTTCACGACTTCGTCCTTCGCAGCGCCAGCCGATATCGGCGGAGTTTACACGCTGCCCGGCACTGCGTCGCGCGGCATCCTGCACGGTCCTGGCAACAAGATCGTCAACTTCGCCATGCAGAAAAACATTCCGCTCACGCAGCGCATCAACACCGAGTTCCGCGCAGAGGCCTTCAACGTATTCAATACCCCTCAGTTCGGCAACCCGGATGGCAACCTCAATGACCAGAACTTCGGCCTGATCTCCGGACTCCAGTTCCAGTCCGAACGTCAGATCCAGTTCGCACTGCGCTTCACCTTCTAACTGCGGTTCCTTGCAGCGCCACGGCGGCTCCCCGGCGTGGCGCTTTTCTTTTATCCCTTTGTTCCATCTGCAATAATTCCGTCGCCGATAGAACACCGGAAAACCAACATGATTTCAAGCTGGAGTGATTTGAAGTGCATCTGATTTCCCGTTTGCAGATTGCAGCTCTTCTTGCATGTGGCTCACTTCTGCCGCATGCCGTTGCCGAGTGTAAAGCCACGGCCGGTTCCGCACCCTGTATCGACAAAATCGATCCGCCGAACTGGTGGGCGACCATGCCCGAGCCCATGTTGCTGATCCACGGCGAAAATCTTGGAGGCGCGAAGATTACCGTGGATGGCCGCCAGGTGTCGGTGGCCAGGACGCAGTTCTCTCCCAACGGCCACTGGGCATTTGTCTGGCTGCAGACCGCGGGAGCACCCGCGCAGACGCTTCACATTGCTGCTGCCTCGGCCACCGGCAAAGCTCGGGCCGATTTCCCTCTCGAGAAACGGAAACCCGCCTCCGCAGGCTTCAAGGGCTTCTCCTCTGCAGACGTCATGTACCTCGTCATGACGGACCGCTTCGCCGACGGCGATCCTTCCAACGACGACCCGGCAGCAGAGCGAGCCACGCCGCGCGGCTGGCACGGCGGCGACTTCAAGGGCATCGAGCAGCACCTTGATTATCTGCAGAAGCTCGGCATCACCACGCTCTGGACCACTCCCGTCGACAGGAACATTCCGTCGCCGCAGTCCTACCACGGCTACGGCGCGACCGATATGTACGCGGTCGATCCCCACTTCGGCACCCTGGCCGATTACCAGCAACTTGCCCGCTCACTGCATCAGCGCGGCATGAAGATCGTCTTCGATTCGGTCCCGAACCACGTTGGTCCGGCCAGTCCCTGGGTTCAGGATCCGCCGCTGCCGGACTGGTTCCACGGCACACTCGCGCATCACACCATAGCCAAGGGTGATTTCAAATCCATCCCTGATCCCCACTCCTCCTGGCAGGAGCGGCGCGACATCACTCAAGGCTGGTTCGCCAACACACTTCCAGACCTGAACCAGGAGAATCCCCTGGTCGCGAAATATCTCATCCAGAACGCCGTCTGGTGGATTGAAACCGCTGACCTCGATGGTCTGCGGATCGATACCTTCCCCTATGTGAATCGCGCCTTCTGGCACGACTTTCACGCTCAGCTGCATGCGCTCTATCCGCAGCTCACCACTGTCGGTGAAGTCTTCAACGGCAACCCCACCATCACCTCCTATTTCGCCGGCGGAGTGGAACACGACGGCATCGACACAGGCCTCTATACGCCCTTCGACTTCCCCACCTACTTCGCTCTCAGGGCAGTACTCATCAAGGGCGAGCCGATGACGAAGCTTGAAGACATCCTGCGACAGGACGAACTCTACCCTCATCCCGAGCGGCTCGTCACCTTCCTCGGCAACCATGACACCAGACGCTTTCTCAGCGAACCCGGCGCCACGCCCGCCGAGTTGAAGATGGCCTTCGGCCTGCTCGCAACCATGCGCGGCATGCCGCAAATCTACTCCGGCGATGAAATAGGCATGCTGGGCGGCGACGACCCGGAGAATCGTCACAACTTCCCCGGTGGCTTTGCCGACGGACAGCCAAGCGCCTTTGACGCGAAGACCCGCACCCCTGCCCAGCAGGAAATGCTCACCTGGGTAAGCACTCTCCTCGCCACTCGCAGCAGGCACCCAGCCCTCGAAACCGGCCAGCAGCAGGACATAGTCGATGAGGATGCAACGGCCTTCGCCTTTGTCCGTGCCGCGGATGTCTCTCACGGCTGCGATGGCAAGGAGCGTTTCCTGGTGGCCGTCAATAACGCAGGCAAGCCCCGCAACCTGAAAATCGAAACGGGGGACACTGCCCTGGCAGGCTGCTCGCGCCTCTCAGCAGTGATTGGCGCGAAGGCGGAATCGCCGATTGCGAATGGAAGTACCACTCTGGACCTTGGCCCGAAGCAGATAGTCCTCTACTCCGTGCGCTAGGCTTGCAGGTCTTCTCAGGCGGCCACGCGGCCGCCTGAGATTTTTTCAGATCACAACACGCACGCGCTTTTGATGAGATGTGTGGCCCAGCATAACCTCGACATTTCGCTTCGGCACATCCAGATACTCCGCCAGCACAGCGCAGACCTCATCATTCGCCTTGCCCTTTTCCGGCGGCGCAGCGACCTTGATCTTCAATGCGCCGTTCGCCATCCTCTCGGCGACTCCGCTCACAGGCGCTCGCGGTATCACCTTGATCTCAAGGATCAGTGAGCCCTCCCGCACCAGCCTGGCGCGTAACTCGGCTGAATTCTCAGCGGACTTGAACCTGCTCATCTCATGTTCCTTTCCCTGAATCGTCTCACGAGGGGGTTCACACCTTTCGTCAGGGAACCGGCGAGCCTGCGGTTGCGTATTTTGAATAGCAGCCATGGCTTCCACTGAAAAATGGCTGCCGGGCTGCTTGCGCCTGGAGGTTGCCGCGAAATGATGAAATTTCTGCTTCTATGTCTCCTTCTGTTCTTCTGCTGGCCATTGGCTCTGGTCGCAGTCGTGCTCTATCCCATCGTATGGCTGCTGTTGCTACCGTTCCGGCTTGTCGGAATCGCGGTCCATGGAGTCCTTGAGCTGGTTGCTGCCATCATCCTGCTGCCTGCTCGTATGATCCGGGCCATCTGAGCTTCGCGCATGGCTGGGCTCAGAATGGCATCCGCACCGTAAAGATGAGCCCGTGGTTGAAGGTGTGGAACTGCGAGGTCGCAATCTGGATACCTGACCCGACCACCAGCGCAATACGATTGTGCAACGGGAAGCGTCCGATCAGACCCGGCGTAGCGAAGTTCTGCATCTTGCCATCATTCGCCCCGCCGTTGAACCAGGTCGAGTTGAACTCAAGCTCCGGCCAAAGATAAACGCCCGCGTGATACTGGAGTGCCGTGTTCCAGGTGACCGGACGACCGATCGTATCGACATTATGGACCGGCAACGCCGCCCCTAGGGTAGATTGGACATCCCACCGTCCGTATCCTTTCCCTGCGGCAATCGTCGGACTCACAATCGCATCCGTCGCACCATTCTTGTAGCTGCCGGTCGGAATACTGCCTGCGAGAAACGCCGTCACAATGCCGTTACTGTGCTGTTCATTGCTCGCATAGAAGCGGTACTTCATCAGGAAGCTTTCGTCTCCGGCTCCATCCTTCACCGTCGGCGAGTTGTGCTGCAGATACGGCGGCACATTGACGATAAATTCCAGGCGACGCTGCGGAATCAGTTCCAGCCCCTTGCCGTTGTCATAGTTCCAGGTCGTCGTCCCGTTAGGCTGGATCTGCCGCAGCACATCCGCGCGAAGCTCCTGCTCCAGGCGAGGCGTAATCGTGACCAGAGGCGTGACCCAGTGAGGCTGCTCGGCCTGCGTCTTGATAACCCGCTGCTGCCAATGATCCAGAAAGGCCGTCTGCGCAGACAGGGCCTGCACACAGGCACACCCCAGGAATCCCAGCAAGAGAGGAACGTACGTTTTTATCCGCATCAAGTCGATAATATAGGACGATTTAATCTTCATCTAATGAGGCCCGACTCACCCCTCGCTGCACGCCTCATCACGGCTGTTTATCGCATCGATGGAGCGCATTGATGCCCGTGTTTAACGGCGTAAAATGTTTCCAGCAGCGTGCTATCGCCACGCGGTTCGGATAAAAGGATTTTCCACCATGAGTGAATCGAACGAGGAAGAAGAGAAGCGCCAGCCAATATTCGGGCGATTCTCCCGACGGTCGTTTCTATCGCAGCTCGGCGCAGCCGGAATTGCTGCGACCACGGCGCCGCTGGCTCACGCCATGGACGGAGCTGCGCAGGCTGAGCCGGCAACCTCAGCCCCGGCGGCTGCTCCCGGCACCGTCCCCGTCACTCTCAGCGTCAACGGCAAGGCGCATAAGCTGCACCTCGAACCTCGCGTGACTCTGCTCGATGCGCTGCGTGAGAACCTTGCGATGCCCGGAACCAAAAAGGGCTGCGACCACGGACAATGCGGCATCTTCCTCGACCATCCGGACACCAACCTGAATCCGCTCGGCGCGCGCGGCGTCGGCGAGGTCGGATTGACCGGCGTAGCCTCGGCGCTCACCATGGCCGTCCATCACGCGACTGGCGTGCGCGTACGCAATCTGCCGATCCGTATCGAGGACCTGCTTGCCTGAACTACGGCAAATGCTTGCTCTCTGGCGCGCTGCGAAAGCGCGCGGAGAGGACATCTGTGTAGCTACCGTCGTTGGAGTGTCCGGCTCGGCCTATCGCAAGCCGGGCACGCGCATGCTTATCACCAGCGGCGGCAGTCGCTCCGGCACCATCAGCGGCGGATGCCTGGAGTCAGAAGTCGGCAAACGGGCCTGGTGGCTTACCTCACATGGGGCAGCGTTAGAGAGCTACAACAGCTTCTTCGATGAGGACACGCAGACCATGCAGGGGCTCGGCTGCGGCGGCACGGTCACGCTGCTGCTCGAGCGCGGCCCTGCAGCGGATGCCGCGATGCTGGCTCTCGCCTGTGCAGTCGAGCTCAGGAACCCCGTCGTGCTGGTCTATTCGCTGCATCCTTCTCCAGGCTTGCTCCACTGCGAGAGCGCCACCCATGACGTCTTCTTCAGCACAGAATATTTTCGCGGCGTGGAGACTGCGTTCGCCGAGCGCCGTTCTTTCACCGTCGAGGAGCCGGGACGCAAGCTGTTCATTGAATACCTCGCACCGCCACCCGCCGTCTGGATTTTCGGCGCAGGTGACGATGCCATGCCGCTCGCCGAGCTGGCGAACTCGCTCGACTGGCATGTGACCGTAGCCGATGGGCGGTCGCATCTGGCGCGCGCAGAGCGCTTTCCATCGGCACGGGTGCTTACGCTCGACCTCACCCAGCTCGATCTCACAATCAAGCCGGAGGATGCCGCCGTCGTCATGACTCACAGCTACGAACAGGACCGCAGACTCCTGCCGGCGCTGCTCTCCGTCGCCCCGCGATATCTCGGCGTGCTCGGACCACGCAAACGCACAGCGCAACTCATCCGCGAAGCTGCCGCAAAACTTGGCCTTGCGGAAGCAGACTGCATGACCCGGCTGCACTCGCCCGCAGGTCTCAATCTCGGCGGCGCATCCCCCGCCGCTGTTGCCCTCTCGATCGTCGCGGAAATGCAGTCTCACTTTGCCGGGCGTGCCGCGGCATTCTCGCGGAACAGCGCGGAAGCAATCTGTGTTTGAAGACTCCTGCGCTGCTTTGATCCTTGCTGCCGGCGCCTCAAAGCGCCTCGGCCATCCCAAACAGCTTCTCCGTCTCAACGGCGAAACGCTGCTCCATCGAGCCGCCCGGCTGGCGACTGAAGCAGGCTGCTCTCCGGTCGTGGTGGTGCTCGGATACGAGGCCGAGATGCTCATCCCCGATCTCGAAGGACTCAATGTTCAGCGGGTGATCAATCAGAACTGGCAGCAGGGCATGGGCTCCTCACTCGCCTGTGGGATTGCGGCCATTGAAGATGCTCAGGATGCACTGTTGATGGTCTGCGATCAGGTCCGGCTGACGCGTGCGGACCTTACTCATCTGCTCGATCTTCACCGGCGCTCGGCTGCCTCGCTCACGGTTTCCAGCTACGCCGGCAGGCTGGGAGTTCCTGCTGTTTTTTCGCGCAGCTACTTTCCCTCACTTGCCGCGCTCAGTGGAGATCGCGGCGCGCGCGACATAATCGAGCGCAACCGCAGTCGCGCCGCGATCTATGACTTTCCCGATGGTGCGGAAGATGTGGATAACGCTGCAGACTGGCAGCGGCTCGCGGACCCGTGAGATTACGACACCCTGGATGCTGAAAGGGGCATCGGTCATCCCGATGCCCCTTTCATTTTCTCCTGCTGGATTACTGCAGCAGCGTCCCGTTCTCCGGCTCGACCTTTGCCTCTTCCGGAGGAATGACTACTGCCGCCGCGACCTTGTCATCTTCCTCAAGGTTCAGCAGCTTGACGCCCTGGGTGGAGCGGCCCGCTGCGCGAACGGTCTTGGTATCGATGCGGATGATCTTGCCATACTGACTGATCACCATCAGCTCCGATGTTTCATCGACCAGCTGGATGGCAGTGACCTTGCCATTGCGCGACGTGGTCTTCACGTTGATGACCCCCTTGCCACCGCGCGTCTGCAGACGATATTCGTCCACATCCGTGCGCTTGCCAAAGCCGTTCGCGGTGACGGACAGAATCAGGCAGGCGCAGTTCGCACCCTCCGTATCGAGCTTGCGCTCCTTGGGAGTCGCAGCCAGCCCGACCACGTAGTCATTCTTGCCCAGATCGATGCCGCGCACGCCATAGGCCGGGCGCCCCATCGAGCGAACGTCGTTTTCGTCAAAGCGGATAGCCATGCCTTCGTGCGTCGCCAGGAAGACGACCTGGCTGCCATCCGTTAGGCGAACGCCGATCAACTCATCATCGTCGTCGATGCCGATAGCGATGATGCCACGCGCCATGACATTTGAAAAGTCCTTGAGCGGAGTCTTCTTCACCGTGCCGTTGCGCGTCGCGAAGAAGAGGAACTTACCCTCTTCCGTCAGGTTGCGAACCGGCAGGATGTTGCGAACGGTCTCGCCCGGCTGCAGGTTCAGCAGGCTCGCCATCGACTTGCCCTTGCCCGCTGCGCCGACGTCCGGCACCTCGTAAACCTTGAGCCAGTAGACACGACCCTTGTTCGTGAAGCAGAGCAGGTAAGCATGGGTTGAGTCGACAATCAGCTGCTGCACGAAGTCTTCCTCGCGCGTCTTCATGCCGAGTCGTCCCGTGCCGCCGCGCCGCTGCTGGCGATAGATGGAGATCGGTGTCCGCTTCAAATATCCGGAGTGCGAAACCGTGACCGCAACCTGCTCATCGGCAATCAGATCTTCCAGCTGCAGCTCTGCCGTTTCGTCGAGGATCTGCGTACGGCGCTCATCGCCGTAATCCTTGCGGACCTGCTCCAGCTCCTTGACGATCACCGAGCGCAGCTTCTTCTCTGAAGCGAGAATCGACTCGTACTCGGCAATGCGCTCGCGGACTTCACCAAGCTCCTTCAGCAGCTCGTCGATCGAGAGCTGCGTCAGGCGATACAGTTGCAGTTCGAGAACGGCATCGATCTGGCGATAGCTCATGCCCGGCTCGACCATGAGGTTGGTCGTGTCCTTGTCGAGCTTGATGATGATTTCCGTCCCCAGCGACCAGGTGCGGAGGTTCTCGCGCGCTTCAGCCCTTGAGCCTGATCCACGAATGATGCGGATGACCGTATCGAGATTGTCGAGCGCAATCTTGTAGCCTTCGAGGATGTGTTCCCGCTCGCGCGCTTTGCGCAGCAGGAAGGCCGTGCGCCGGCGCACCACATCGACGCGGTGGTCGATGAAGTGGCGAATCGCATCCGCCAGCGGTAGCTCACGCGGCTGGCCGTTGACCACGGCCAGGAAGATCATCGAGAAACTCTCCTGCATCTGGGTGTGCTTGTAGAGCTGGTTGAGCACGATCTGCGCTTCCGCACCGCGCTTCAACTCGATGACAATGCGCATCCCGTCGCGATCGCTCTCATCGCGCACGTCTGAGATGTCGTCGATAATCTTTTCATTCACCAGGTCGGCGATGCGCTCAATCAGCTTCGACTTGTTCACCTGGTAGGGAATTTCATTGACGATGATGGCCGAGCGTCCCTGCGTGATCTGCTCGATGGCGCACTTGGCGCGCATCAGGAAACGACCGCGGCCCGTCTTGTACGCATTGGCAATGCCGCTGCGGCCATAGATGAATCCGCCCGTTGGGAAATCCGGACCCTGCACATGCTTGAGCACTTCGAGCAGTCCCGCGTTCGGGTCGTTCACCATCTCAATGGCAGCGTTGATGACCTCTGTCAGATTGTGCGGCGGGATGTTCGTCGCCATGCCAACCGCGATGCCATTCGATCCGTTGACTATGAGGTTCGGAATGCGCGTCGGCAGCACCGAAGGCTCAAAAGTCGACTCGTCGTAGTTCGGAACGAAGTCGACCGTCTCCTGGTCAATATCCGCCAGCAATTCACCGGCAATGCGCATCATGCGGCATTCGGTGTAACGCATGGCAGCCGGGGGATCCCCATCGACCGAGCCGAAGTTGCCCTGGCCGTCGACCATCGGGTACCGCAGGCTGAACGGCTGCGACAAACGCACCAGCGTGTCATAGATCGACGCATCGCCATGGGGATGGTACACACCCATCGTCTGTCCAACGACCTTCGCGCACTTCGTATATTTCTTGTTGTGCTGCAGGCCCATCTCGTGCAGCGTGTAGAGCACACGGCGATGCACGGGCTTGAGTCCGTCGCGCACGTCAGGCAACGCGCGCCCGATGATGACCGACATCGAGTAGTCCAGATACGACCGGCGCATCTCGTCTTCAATGTTGATGGGGACGATGCTTGCTGCGCCGATGGGGCCGCCCGGGCCGTCGCCGCCGTTGCCAAGGGGGAGTTGTGGGTTCTGTTCGTCTGCCATAAAATTACTTAACTCTATGATACTGAAATAGTTAGCCCATAACAACCGCCATTAGCCCATTAGACTCAGCGACTTGCGGAGAGGCATTTTCCGCCTTCGGAAAATTCTCGTCCTACCGCCGCTGGCAAACCCCCATTCTTGCGATCAAAAGCATTTCCCAGGACACCCCGGCACGTTCGTTGGCATCGTAATTAATAGGAAAGATGCCAACCAGGCTGTGAGGGAACGAATGGCACTCGAAACAACAAGAACCTCAACTGAATCTTCTTCTGTTGTTACCGGATTTTTCAAGAACGGTGACGATGCCCACAAGGCTATCAACGAGCTTCTGGATGAGGGCTTCCGCACCAGTGAAATCGGCGCGGTCTTTCACACCACAGGAAGTTATGACAGCGGCGCCGGCCCGACAGGAGCCAAAGATATCCGCACGGAGGGGAGTCCGGGGACAGTGGGCTCAGGCTCGGGCATCTCCGGCGCAGCTTCAGATACCTCAGGGGTCACTCCCGCCGGTCTCTCTACTGGCTCGGGCACCACAACCGCTGGAGCCGGTCGGCCTATGCCGAGCGGTGAACTCAAGCACACCGGCCTTCCCAGCGAACTCAGCCATGAAACGGCACGCAGCGCACCGGGAGCCATCCCGGCAACAGGCGGTTTGCATGAACAGCCGAGGGCCAGGACGGGTACTCACTCCGGCGGCTGGCTTGAGAAACTGAAGAACACCTTTAGCAGTAGCGAGCCGCCACCTGCAGGGGAGTCTCTCGTGAACAAGACCAGCATGAATTTCGGCACTGGTGAGGGACACCTCGGAGCCGTTCAGCCTGAATACGAATATGACTATTCCGGCTCGGCATTCGAGAGCTCCTTCTCAGGAATGGGAGTCGGGCAGGAACGCTCTCGCTATCTGGCTTCAGAACTGGCCGGTGGTGGAGCGGTGATCACGATCAATGCCGCAGGCAAGGCAGCTTCTGCTGAGCGCGTCATTGAACGCAATCATGGTTCTGTCCGCCACACCGCCCCAATCAGCGGAAATGCTGGCTGGCCCGAGGGAAACGCTAACAGGGTTCATGTATTTGGTTCCGTGCAGCGCTCCTATCCGAGCTTTCTAGGGAAACAAGCGGATGCAACCACCAGAAAAGCATCCTGACACTTGGTCAATCAATCAAAAGGCCCCGTCGCAGTCTCCTGCGACGGGGCCTTTCAGTTTAGGCAGGGTCCGCCTTTAGCGAGGCGCGACCCGGCCATTATGCTT
This sequence comes from Acidipila rosea, assembly GCF_004339725.1. GTDB lineage: Bacteria > Acidobacteriota > Terriglobia > Terriglobales > Acidobacteriaceae > Acidipila > Acidipila rosea. The sequence continues at coordinate 35,858 of NZ_SMGK01000003.1, forward strand.
TTCGCGATAGATCTGCCGGCTGGCATTATTCTGCCTCCGGTTGATATTCTGCCGCTCCTGGGGCGTCAGGCGTCCCCCGTTCGCCCGCCGATCCTGCGTGATGGAGCGGTTGATATTGGCCTGGCGATTTTCCGCCCTCGCCGCCTCCCGGGCATTCATCTGTCCGCTGTTAATTCCCTGAGCGATACGACCCTGCTCGTTAAACCGGCGGCCGTTGATCCGATTCATAGCCACGTTCCGCGGATGTCCTCCATTCACTGAGGCCAGCTGATTGCGGTCGATGGCTGCGTTCTGCTGATGAGACAGCTGTTCGCCCGTTGGCTGGAAATGTTGCTCCCGCATCGCAGACTGCTCCTGGGCAGTTGGACGCGCCTCAACGCCGCCCGGCCCGTTGTAGCTGACGCGATTGATGGTTGTGTTGCGAATGACGGTTCTATCCACGTACGTGTTGTGAATCACCGTCTGGTTCACGTTGACCACAGCCGTGTTGTAGCGAAATACTCCGCCCTGCCATACGCCACCGCCAAACCCTACGCCGCCGTAGCCAAACCCATAGTTCACTCCGCCATAGAAGCCGACATGCGGCCCCCAGTAGCCCGGATGCCACTGGTAGACGCCCGCGCCAAAGCCCCAGTAGCCCGGCGTCCACAGATAGCCAACGCGCGGAGGCGCAACCCACACCCCGGGAACCCAGTAGTAGCCCGCAGGACCATAGGCCCAATAGCCAGGCGTCCACAGATAGCCAGGGGTAGGACAAGCTGGCTGCGCGTAAACAGGCAGCGGGGGAGGCGCAACGTTGATGGAGACGAACACTCCCGCAAAGGAGACCGATGACAGCCCCGTCAGCAGCAAAGCGAGCAACAGATACCGAACCGTAAGAAGCTTCTTCATTGCGATAACCCACCCTCCGTAGATGGCCAGCAGCCGTGCGGCTGACTGTTCCGTATTTACAGAGAGCTCAAACGCAGCCTCGTCAGAAATGTTGCTGCTTTCTTCGAACTTCTTCTTGAGGCCATCAATCTGACCGTAATGGGCAAAAACCAGAGAACCTCAGCGTAGACCATGCACATGCGATGGAGAGGGCAAGTCACCGCCGGAGACGCGACCAGGCCAACCTAAGTTAAAATTGCGAAGCAGGGCCTATAGCTCAATTGGTTAGAGCAGCGGACTCATAATCCGTTGGTTCCAGGTTCAAGTCCTGGTGGGCCCACCATATCTCCTCAATAGCCACCCGAGGTACAGTGCGCAGTCGCTGCACTGCCCCGGAGTTACGCTTGGCGACCCTTGTAAAGACCGATCTCGGGAAATGGAAGGCGGTTATCCGCAAAACCGGATGGCCCACTGCTTCGAAGACGTTTCGGACTAAACGAGACGCCGAGGACTGGGCGCGCCGTACTGAGGATGACATGGTGCGGGGTGCGTGTATCCAGCGAGCGTCCGCGGATCGCATGACGGTCGAAGATGCCCTGAAGCGCTATCTCGCAGAGGTAACACCGACGAAACGCCCGACCTCTCAAAATTCCGACAACAAGCGTTCCAAAATTCTGGTCGAGCATCTGGGTAAATATTCTCTCGCCGCTCTCACGCCGGAGATCATTGCCAAGTTTCGCGAAGCGCGCCTTGCCGGCGAGGATCGCAAAGACGCAAAGGGTAACCCACCGGCCCGCTCACGCTGCGCATCTATCCTCCAGCCGACCCCGCAACGCCCTGCACTGGCGAGGTGTACAGCGATGACGGGCACAGCTTCAGCCACAAGCACGGCGATCTTGCTCGGATCAAGTTCACATGCATGCGCGAGCCGGGCGGATCCATGCGCGTCACGATTGCTCCTCAGCAAGGGAAATTTAAGCCTTGGTGGCAAAGCTACAAAATTGAGGTTTATGGTTGGAAGCCGTCGCAGCATACGGCAACGGCCGCTCGCAACTACACACTAAAAGCTGCCGGTACGGCGTGGACACTGACGGTGCCTGCGGAACCGGCTGGCGAGACAGTACAACTTCGCTAGCTCGCTGGCTTCAACACGAGCCAGAGCATTTTCAACAAACCGCTCTGGATACCCATGTACTTAAACGACCATGAGGTGTGCCCTTGTTGCAACGTTTTTCCTACCGAACAGCTCTATGGACGATCGCGGCGGATACCACGGCTACGCGGCGACGGATCAGTACGCCGTAGACCCGCATTTCGGGAGCCTCGCGGAGCTACAGGAACTTGCGAACGCCCTGCATGCGCGCGGAATGAAGCTGGTTCTCGATACAGTCCCGAATCACGTCGGCCCCCATCACCCATGGGTACATGATGAGCCTGCGGCAAACTGGTTTCACGGAACACTAGCGCACCACCTCACCGCGAGCTTCGACTTTTCCATGCTCATCAATCCACACGCACCCGAGCGTGATCGCGACCCAATATTGCACGGCTGGTTTGCCAATTCTCTTCCAGACATGAATACCGACGACCCCACCGTCTCCCAGTACCTGCGGCAGAACACCGTCTGGTGGATAGAAGAGACCGGCGCCGACGCGCTGCGTATCGACACCTTTGCGTTTGTCAACCGAGGTTTCTGGAACGACTTCCACGCGGAGCTTCATCTTCTGTTTCCGCGACTGACGGATGTAGGAGAGGTCTTCGACCAGCATCCGGAGATCACGTCTTCGTTTGCGGGCGGTGTGACGCGCGCCGGAATCGACACCGGCCTCTACACGCCGTTCGATTTTCCAACCTATTTCGCCACGCGCGAGGTATTCGGAGAAGGCAAGCCGATGAGCACGCTTGCGCAGGTGCTTGCATCGGACGCGCTCTTTCCGCATCCTGAGCGTCTGGTGCCATTTCTGGGCAATCACGACACCAGTCGCTTCGCCACAGCCGTGCCCGATACCGATGCACAAAGGCTGGCGATCGCATACCTGCTGACCACGCGTGGAATGCCGCAGATCTATGCAGGCGATGAAATCGCGATGAAAGGAGGCGGGGACCCCGGCAATCGCGTGGACTTCCCCGGCGGCTTTGAGGCAGGGCCAGAGCAGGGCGCTTTCACCGAAAGCACCCGCACGCCCGAACAGCAGGCGACCTGGTCATGGTTCCAGCAACTGCTGAAGCTGCGCCGTGAGCATGCTCCGCTGGCGTGCGGGGCGGAACAGGTGCTCGATGCAGGGCCGAACGACCTCGTCTACATACGCAAAGGCACGTCTGCCTGTTCGGCAATGGATCGAAAGTCGGGCGAAGATGGCGATTTCATCGTGTTACAGCGCGCCGCAGACCCCGCGGCACATTCATTGATGATTGAGTTGAAAAATACCGCGGCCGAGGGGTGCACGCCGTCAGTGCCGGTCCTGGGGCAAGCCGCCTTCAAGCAGCACGACACCCAACTGACCATCAACCCTTCCACGGATGTAGTTATCCTGCCATGCCGGTTCGAGCGGCGCTGAACTTCCAGAGGCTGCCGGGCTTGGTCAATCGGGGACTTGCGAACTCAATAATGACGCTGAGAGGGTCTGATCTTTTGAGGTCACCGCACTCGTTTCCCTGCGCTTGGGAGCTTCTTAAGCGCGGCTTTGCTGGGGGCCGTGCATAGTCTGGTGTTCGCCAGCTGAACTACCTGCTTTTTGCCGTCTCTAGGTCGCCCGAGATGAAGGCGGCAATTCCCTGCGCACCTTCTTCCCACGTGGACCGCGCTTGTGCCGCGTCGTAATTAGTCTCCAGCATTCCACGAATGGTGAAGATGCGGAGCTTGGTTTCCGCGTCTTCAGCTTCGGGCCTTCTTAGGTCTTCGGTCAGTTGGACGATTTTGCCCCTGATACTTCCCGATTCGTCGGGTGGGATCTGACTCACCTGCGCATACAACGCCTTCGAGGGCTGCTTCTGAGCGGCAAAGAGATGCTGTGCTTTTTCGTACAAAGGCTGAGCGTCCGTCCAACGATTACCCCACGCGAGGGAATCAGCCCTATTCAAGCGGGACGCGCTGCGAGGAGCGGCAACACCCGCTCTAATATCGGTCTGCCTCCCATGCAGCAAGCATACCGTTCGTCGGTACCCAGAAACGCGCTTGTCGTCGGTCCCCGGTTCACGCTCAGTTGACGCATGATCGCCAAGTCGTAAATTGATGTTATCGACGGACTTTACCTGGCTCAATGAGTGCATCGGGCTGTTATCGCTCGTTGAGCGGCGTGAAACAGATGCGACTCTATCTGTAGCTATTATCGGGCTGTTGTTCTCAATTGTCTTCAGGTGCCACGCCATCGAGGAGTTCCAAAGCCTCACTTCCCCTCTTGAACCGATGCAGGTATTCACGAGGTGTGATTCCGAGGACGCGTAAGAAAGTACGCCTCATCGCATCAGCGGTTTGCAAGCCACATCCATCGGCAATCTCTTTCAGACCCATATTTGAGCTGTCGATCATCTGCTGTGCAGCTTCAACCCGGAGCCGGTCAACGAACTCTCCCGGGTTCATCTTCACTTCTTTGATGCACACTCGTGTGAAGTGTCTGGCACTCATTCCTAAACGGTCGGCGAGCTTCTCGACCGTTAGATCTTCACGCAGGTTTTCCATCATCCAGACCTGAAGCTCGCGAAGAGGTTTGGATGTGACAGCCTGATGCGAGAGCATGTGGCTGAACTGTGCCTGACCACCGGGGCGAACGAGGAACATCACGAGGAAGCGAGCGATATCCAGTGCCGCACCGTGGCCCTGGTCTTCCTCAACCAGTGCGAGACAAAGATCGATGCCTGCGGTGATTCCTGCGGAGGTATAGATGGGGCCATCCTGCAGAAAGATGGGTTCAGGATGGACCATAACATGTGGGAATTCGGTAGCCAAGCGGTCGCAGAACTTCCAGTGCGTGACCACGTTCCGGCCGTCGATGAGGCCGGCCGCGCCGAGGAGAAATGTTCCCGTACAGATCGAAGCGATGCGCCGAGACCGCTTCGCGGCATCGGCAATCCACGCGACGAACTCGAGGTCATAGCTTCCTGTCTCCGACCCAGGACCTCCGGCAATCACCAGCGTATCGATCGCTCCGGTGATCTCGTGGATTGGTAGTGCCTCGGCGAGCGCGATGTTGCGGTTCGTTTGAAGCGTTCGTCCCTTGCCTGGATTGCCGAGGACGACCTCGTAACCGCCCGCGCTTGAGAAGACCTCCAGAGGCCCAGTGACGTCGAGAACCTGGACGGGAGGCTGACCTACAATCACCACTTTTCGCATGAAGCCATTCTAGAGACTGACGATGGGTGGATGTCCTAATTTGCTGTATCCGTGTCGTGGCGCCGGTTCACGTATCGCCCTATCTTTGGATCTGTAAGGGACGGCATACGGAGACAAACGATGATGAATCTGACTCAAACTGACATCAGAATTCCCGATAGCAAGCTGGCTTCCGAGGCACATGACATTCTTCGGGAGTATTCAACCGATCTTCTCTATAACCACTCCAATCGCGTCTACCTGTTTGCCGCAGAACAGGGCCGTCAAAAGGGGCTGCGCTTTGATCCGGAGCTACTCTATGTCAGCGCGGCCTTCCATGATCTTGGATTGCTGACCGAATACTCGAGCGAGAACGAGCGCTTCGAAGTGGACGGCGCAAATGCGGCGAAGGCATTCCTCACCTCACACGGCATCTCGGTTGAGGTGGCCCAGACGGCCTGGGAGGCGATTGCACTTCACACGACTCCCGGCGTGACCCAGTACATGAAGCCCGAGGTCTCGCTGCTGTTCACCGGCGTTGGCCTGGATGTTCTCGGCGAGGGCCTCGACCAATTCCGCACAGAATTGCGGCAGGAAATCGTCGCAGCGTATCCCCGTGAAGACTTCAAGGAAGGCATCATAAAGGCCTTCTTCGGGGGCTTCGCGCATAAACCGGGATCGACTTGGGGAACGGTAAAGGCGGATGTTTGCGAGCGATTCATCCCCGGCTACAAGAGTCCCAACTTCTGTGACCTCATCGCGAACTCTCCCTTTCCCGATTCCGCGTCGAAGCCAGCAGTGAATCGCCGCTCTTCCTAGAGAAAATCTAACTCGCCGCTCCCGGAAGCGACCTTCGCCTTCCTTCGCAGAACCTCGCCTCAAAAACTTATCTACTGGAGAAAACCCCCATGTCACAGGCATCTCAGGTAAAGAACATCGTCCTAGTCCACGGCGCATTTGCAGATGGCTCAAGCTGGTCAAAAGTGATTCCGCTACTGCAGGCGAACGGCTTTAAGGTTACCTCTGTTCAGAACCATCTCACTTCCTTCAACGATGACGTTGCCTCAACGAAGCGTGCGCTTGCTGCGCAGGATGGCCCGGTCATCCTCGTCGGCCACTCTTATGGTGGCGTAGTCATCACAGAGGCGGGCAACGATCCCAAGGTGGCCGGCCTCGTCTACGTCGCGGCATTCGCCCCGGATGCTGGCCAGTCGATCGTCGAGATCAGCAAAGACTTCCCGAAGCCGATTGGTTTGGACAAGGTAGTTCCGCAGCAGGACGGGTTTCTGTTGCTCTCCGCCGATGGCGTCGCGACTGGTTTCGCGCAGGACCTGAGCAAAGAGGAGCAGGCGCTTATCACCTCCGTCCAACCGCAGACTCATGGATCGATCTTTGTGGCTCAGCCTACGCAGGCTGCGTGGCACAGCAAGCCATCGTGGTATATCGTCGCCACCGAAGACAACATGATCGCTCCTGAGCAGGAGGTCAGCATGGCAAAGCAGATCAACGCCGCGACAACCACGCTTCCGTCGAGCCATGTGGTGATGTTGTCTCATCCGAAGGAAGTTGCCCTGATCATCGCAGACGCTGCTGCTGGCGCGAAGTAATCGTTCGAGGACGCCAGCGAACGGGGATGGGTTCACCTCTGTTCGCTGGCATCGCCTTTCAAGAAACATCGTCGAAGGAGTTCATTATGGAAGTTCTCATAGGCAACGTGTCCCTGGAGGTGGAACAGTCCGGAGCGGGGGATCTTGCGCTCGTTTTCCTGCATTACTGGGGCGGAACGCATCGTACCTGGACCAAACTCACAGCAGAACTTGAATCCTCTTACCGCATCGTCACCTACGACATGCGCGGTTGGGGCAAGTCAGGAGCGGCAACAAACGGCTACTCCATCGCGGCCCTGGCGGATGAAGCGCAGTCACTCATCGAGCATCTCGGGCTTAGCAAGTATGTTTTGATCGGCCACTCAATGGGGGGAAAGGTGGCCCAGCTGGTTGCATCGCGAAATCCACCGGGGCTCGCCGGGCTGGTCCTCGTGGCCCCGGCTACACCCACGCCATCTCATTTTCCCGAAGAGGCGAAGCAGCAGCAGATCCATGCTTACGACAATCGCGAGACCGTGATTCAGACAATCTCTTTCCTCAGCGCTCACAGACCCGATGCGAAGATGGTGGAACAGATCGTGCAGGACAGCCTTAGCGGTACCACCGAAGCGAAGCTTGCATGGCCTACCTCGGCGATCGATGAAGACATCTCCGCAGAGGTCTCCAATATCTCTGTGCCCACCCTCGTCCTCGCGGGAGAACTCGACCGGCTCGATTCAATCGAGCAGCACCGTCGTGAGGTGATCGCAAGAATTCCCGGAGCGAGGCTCGAGATCATTCCGCACAGCGGTCACCTCCTACCAATTGACGAACCCGTGCGGACGGCAAAAGCAATCGACAGCTTCCTCAAACGCTACCGGAGTTAACTATGACCACCTATCAACGAAATCCTTTAATTGCTTCGAGTCGTGAGCGGCTGATTGTCGAAGCACCGCAAAGTCAAAAAAAACAAGATAGCTGATTGAAGTCGAGTGAATGGAGACAAAGCATGTCGAAGATAGTTCGAATCCCAATCCTTCCATTTCAGATGGCGAATGCCCATCTGGTTATCGGGAACCAAGGCTGCGTTTTGATCGATGCCGGGTTACCGGGCTCCGCCACAAAGATTGAGAGAGCTCTTTCGAGCCAAGGCCTTTCTTTCAGAGACATCGAGGCAATCGTGATCACCCATGCTCATGTCGACCATGCAGGCGGCGCGGCTGAACTCCGCGAAAGGTCCCGGGCGCCGATCATTGCGCATGAAGAGGATCTCCCGCACTACAAGAGGGAGGTTCCCATGACGTTCTGTCCCACGGGTTGGGCAGGGCGACTATTTTTCAAGACCCCTTTGCCCCATGAGAGCTACACGGCTTTCGAGCCTGACGTACTGCTCTCAGATGGCGACACTCTCGACCTCTCGAAGTTTGGCGTCAACGGTATTGTCAAGCACACCCCCGGCCATACCAAAGGTTCCATCTCGGTTGAGCTTGGAAGCAAAGAGGCTCTGGTTGGTGATTTGCTTGCTTCAGGTATTTTTATTGGCGGCCTGTTGCGGACAGGACACGCGATCAGACCTCCATTCGAGGACGACCCGCAAACAGTGGCCAAGGAACTGTTTCGATTGGTTGATGGAGGCATCGAACGGTTTTATCTCGGACATGGCGGAGCGTTGGACGCTCGCGAGGTTCGCCGCCACGCTGAAGCCCTCGTTCGCATGCATCAACAAACGAAGCAAACCTGAGCTGATTATTTCAATTGCAAGTAATAGGCTGACGCATAATCGCCAACGCACTCTTTGAGAGAATGTGGATGAGTGACTAGCCCTATACGCATCAGATTGAGATCACAGGGAGCGTTGGCTATGGACGCTAGCCGGCTGTTCGCGGTATCCACTCATAGACGATGCAAGGTCCACTGTGCCGTAATGCCAATCTAGTCCGAACCCCATACTCCAGATGGTCGCAGCCCAACTGCTATACAGTCAAAATTATGCTGGACCTGATGGTAGACTTCCAGCTTCAACGGAAAAGAGAGTGAAAGACCTTGCCAGAGGAGAATTCCGCCCAAAAGCCAGCAGATACCGTAGAGACACAACCGAGTCCAACTGCCCCTAGTAGTCCCAAGGAGGCAGAGGTTGTACCAAGTTCCCATCCCACCCATGAAGAAAATAAAAAGACTGACCGGGATAAGCCAAAGTGGACTGACATAGCGGTTGCCTTCTTTACTGTCTGTCTCGTAGGGGTTGCCATTTGGCAGGGAATTATCTTCAGAAGGCAATGGCAGGAAATGCACTCTGGCGGCACTGACACCCACGATTTGGCCGTGTCTGCTAAGGCGCAAGCGGACGCATCTAGGGCGCAAGCTGACGAAGCCAAGGTTCAAGTTGAAAAACTGACCGAATCGCTCAAAAAAACTGATGTACTTATCAAGGAAGCCACTGCACAGGCTGCCGCCACCAACGCTTTGGCTGTTCAAGCACAACGGTCTGCGGATTTCGCTCAGCAAGCCATTAAAACGAGTGTGGAATTGGAACGTCCTTGGGTAGGTGTTAGCTCCGCACAAATAGTTAATTTTGTGGAAGGGCAAACGGCCAAAATCACTGTCAATTTCACAAATTCGGGAAGGAGACCCGCTTCCGCTAGAGATATACACGGGGCTGCTGTATTCAAATCCTTGCCAATGTTTCCAACGCTTGGAACAAAGGAGGCGAGCATTGCCTATATTCTTCCCGGAGCTACTTTTAGTACAACATTTGAATACAACGTTCCCGTGGGTGCCTTTGCGGAATGGAAACGCACTAAGCAGGTTTTCTTTATTTTTTCGGAAATTGTCTATACAGACGTGGGAACAAATGCTTCCTACATAACCCATTTCTGCGAGTATTACAGCCCTGACAACAAAGACCAGCCGTTCACTCTTTGCACTCGTTATAACGAAGCAAAATAAAACCAGCAGGACGATTGAAAGCTGTCTCTGTCCATTTTCTGGGCACCTTAAGTGCTGAGTTTTGCTTGATTGGCTACTCACTCAGCACCCCCGATCTGGGAGCAACTTGCCGTTTGGGCCGAAAATCGCCTTCTCGACCGCTGAGTCAAAAACTCATAATTCGTTGGTTCCAGGTTCAAGTCCTGGTGGGCCCACCAGCTTCCCCCTACAAAGCGGTCAACGCGCTGACGCGATATAGCGCCGGACACCGGTGGTAGAGTTCTCTGTCGTGAATGCGCTGCTGTTTTCAGTTGGATTTGGAAGGCACCACCGCGACCGCTCCCATTGCCCCGATGTGGCCGAGATGGCCTGGGTACAGTCGGCCTGGTAAGTCATTGAACTGGCCGCCGGTAACCAGGAGGTCGACGGGCAAAGGTCGGTCGGAGAATAGAGCTTCCCCTTCCCTGCCCTCCTCCACACTGCCTCGGATTGGCCGCCTTCGTAGGCGCCTACCTTGGTTCATTCTTCATGACCGGCTCTAGACAAAGACATTTTGCTTGACCGCCTCTCAGCATTTGATGAGCTTCGCGATGCGCCGCTCTGGCTTGGGCGCTGCGGGAGAGAAACAGGTGAACTCGACGGCTCCGATGTTTCCATCCAGGCTAGATAACTCTTGTTCGACGATGTTTTGCACCTGGTCTGGCTGTCCAAGGGCTCTGAGGTTCAATAGCACGTCGTGCTTTGCCGATGGCGATGCATCCAATGCTCCTTCGATCCAAGGGTCTTGACCATTCTCACAGATTGCGGCCTTCACGAATGCAGTTGGCGACGTCACTACCGTCTTAAGGTGCACAATCGCGATGCCGGCTGCGGTGAGCTTCTGATCGAGTGAGTCCAGAAACGGTCCCAGAACCATGGCCGGAGACACTGGAACTGTCGGTTCAAAGCTCGCCTTTAGATTGAGCCATGCCAGCGAGCTTTCTGCCTGGGCATACTGCGCGTAGTCGATCTCCAGAGTCTCACTCGCGACCGCCAGACTGCCCGAGAGAACCTCATCGAGCCACGCGAGAACGCCCTGTCCCGTAGTGGCGCAAATCTGGCGCACCGGGCGTCCCGGTAATTGACTAGATATGGCGGGGAAGGCTGGGTGCACATCTGTCTTGGTGTAGCAGACGAGGTCCGCCTCTTCTATCTGCTTCCGGAAGAGATAGCCGAGGTTGGGTTCCGCGTCATCCCGCAGCAGTGCTTCAGCGCGGGCGGGATCGACCAGAACCGTGAAGGGCGCGATTCTGTAGTCATGCTGATATTCCTGGAATGGCCGCAGGACGGTGGCGACTATATCCGCGCAGCTGCCGACTGGCTCGGCGAAGATTACATGCGGCGAGTAGACGCGGAGCTTATCTGCGACCTCGATGAGATCGGAGAGCCTGCAGCAGAAGCAGCCGCCGGTCACCTCACCGGACTGCCTGCCATGCAGACCGGCGAACCGCGTGTCGACCAGGGCCGTTCCCTGGTCGTTCATGATGACGGCGCAGCGCTGACCAAGGCGTTCCAGTTCGCGAGCTGCAGCGAGGATCAGCGTCGTCTTACCGGCACCGAGAAATCCGCCCACCAATACGATCCAAGGTCTGACGGAGGGCTTGACGGCGGAAGCGTCGTCACTCATGCATGAACCTCGATCTTGAGCGCATCGCCTTCGTGCAGCGTGACCGGGTCGGCAAGTCGCACGATGCCCCGGTCGCCGTGCCGGTTCATCGTGTGGGTGAGGTTTTTTTCAGCGAGCCGTACCGAGGCAGCGGTACCCGCGGCCACGATCTCGCATGACCGGCACGGCAGCGTACCGGCGAGAACTTCTAGGTTGAAAAGCGTGCCGCTGCTCGATGGTTCATAGGTGAACGAGCCCCAGCCTGTGCCCGTCGCCCAGAAGCAGCGGAACTTCCGGTGCGACAGCAGAGGAGCGGCGACCACGGAAGCTTGCACGCCGTCGTAGGCAAATCCGCTCAGCGCGACAAGGCTTGTCCAGGACGCCATGGCCCGCGCATAATGGTGCCCGCACTCGGCTTCGTCCCATGGGTTGCGCTTGATGCCGTCGTAACGAGAGCGGATGTTGCCGATGCACTCGATCCCCTCGGGAACCATTCCAGAGTAGAGCATCAGCGCAGCGGCGGAGTGCTCAAAGCCCGTCATCACTTCCGCATAGTACGGAAAGGGAATGTGAGGCCGCGGCACACCGGCATAATCGCAGATGACCATGGCCGCTTCGTCATTGAGAGCAAAGGTCCGTTCCACGTTATTGTGGTCGATAAGCGTCCGCTTGTAATTGAAGCGATAGAGCGAACCGAGGGTGGAGCGCACATGCTCCCGAGAAACCAGCGGGCCGAGTCCTGCCACCTCTGAAAGATATTGCCCGACCAGCTGATCGATCAGGCACCCCAGGCCGACCTGATACTGGGGATGCTCAGTGTTTTCAGAACCCATGTCGCTCTGCAGATGCGGAGCGATCTGGGACTGTTGATACCCGATGATGTGCTGAATATAAAAGTTCCCATTGAACAGGTTGGCATCGATCCATCCGCTGCCCTGGTCGAAGAGTCTTCTGTACTGGTCAGCAGCGGTATGATCGCCAAGCGCGCGGCCCATCTCTTCGCAGGCCCGCAGCGCGCCGAGATACCAGATGCCGCACATCGGATTCGGCCCGTAGAACTCTACGTCATAGGTGTTGTGCTGCACACCGGTCAGCACACCCTTACGCTCGGCATCCCATCCTCCGGGCTCCCACGCAAACGCAATCGCCTTCTGCAGCCGCGGCCACATGGCCTTCGCCCATGCGTTATCGCCAGAGAGCTTCCAGTCGAGATAGGCGTGCATGATCTGGCCCATCTGGCCGTCCGCCGCTGCGAAGCCGAAGCGCGCGTATCCGTCAGGGAGCAGCTGGCGGAAGCGCATGCCGCCTTCATCGTCCATCGAGTAGCCGAAAGAGGCCTTGCGCAGAGAGCGCGCAAACGATGGAAACAGGAAGGCGGTTGCAGTCTCATAGTTCCATACATGGGTACAGTTGCCGAAGCAGCAGCCCACTGTGTCGTTGCTCCCTTCAAAGCCGTGAAACTCGCCATCCGCCGTGCGGAAGCACGTCGTCGACGCCAGGGTGGAGAGGTTGGCGCTTGCGGCTTCCTTCACCACCCCGGGCAAAGTGCTCTCGCGGAGTGCCTTCGCAAAGAGGCGGGTTCGGCTCTCAAGCTGGTCGATATTTTCAGCGGTGTACTTCGCCGCACCCCATGCATCCTTGAACCGCGTTGCATAGTAGTTGCCGATGACCGTCTTTCCCTTTCCTTCCGGGGCCGTCCAGCCGCACCAGTCCGGCGTGCGATTTGGAAAGTGCCAGGCCAGGATGAAGGTGAAATCCGCGCTCTGGCCGGGAGCGATCGTGCGCTGCTGACAAAGGGCCGCGACGGCGTTGTGTGGGTCGGGTTCGGCGCCAAGCTCGCCGTTTGTGGAGAAGGCATCCCAGAACAGCATCGGCGAATTCCACCAGCGACCCTTGGGCCATCCCTGCCAGTGGGTCAGGCGGATTCCCGCTGCGGGAATAGCAGCCAGCGCAAAGCTGCCGGACATGGGGTCTGCGGCAGGCACCCGCGGATTGCTCATCAGAAATCCGGCCAGCATTGGATCGGCCTGATACTCATTGTGCCGCTCGTCCTCTACCGGTTTCACGTTTCCCTGCGCGACGGCGGTCGTCACCGGATTGTCGATGGAGAATACGATTCCGACCTTTGCCGTCGCAGACCCATGATTAGTCACGCGGTAGCGCAGGATGGCCGCAGGCAAACCTGAATCGTCCGGGTTATGCGGGATGAAAGGAGAGAACGCATCCAGTTTGACTTTGACGGGAAGGGAGGCATCCTTGAAGTCGATGTGCGCGAGAGGATACTCCCCGGTGAATTCAGCCGACTCCAGACGGCTCAGGCCCGGAGCGTTGTTCGATCCCAGGCCGCTCGCGCCCTCATACGGCGGAAGGATGCGGGCCTCAAGCACATGGGCCACGGGCTTCGCGTTGCCGGACTGCACCCAGATCGCGGGAAAGGCATAAGGCGGCGAAAAGCCCACATTGGGGCGGTTGAAGATCTCCCAGTCGCGCAGTTGTCCGCGTCCTCCCAGACCGAGGCTCCCAGCACCTACACCGCCCAGCGGGAAGGAGATCATCTGCAGTTGCTGCCCGCGAAAGACGCGCGGATAGGAGATATCCGAGTGTGCTTTTGTGTGGTGTTTGTCTGCCTCCGAGGTCGAGCTATGCGCTTGGGTTTGTGCCTCCGCACTAGCAGACCAGTGTTGCATCTGGGTGGCTGCGCCGACGACCCCAGCGGCCTGCTTTAGAAATGTGCGGCGCGGCAGCTTACTTTGTTCGCTCATGCTCCCTCATTGCCTTTCGCAGTTCCTCTTCTGAGGCATCGCTCCAGTACTTGCAGTTCAGCCGGAGAAAGACAGAGGTGTAGGGAACCGTCAAAGTTGTCTTAAGGATAAGGATGTGGAATGTCTTTCCCGTTTCATCGAGTGTCTTGATGAGCTGCTCATGCGGGAGTGACTGCACAGGCAGAGAGCCGAGGATCGCGTGTATCTGGTTGCGATACTCCGTCACTCCCGGTGCGCTCTGCTCGGTAAGATAGGGGAGTTCGGCATCCATGTACACGATCGGGGCGACGTGCTTCGAGCGCGCGAGGTCGTCGAGTACCGTCCGTACCACCTCATCCTGACTGGCTCCGGTGTCTATGGTCTCCACTCCCGGCGATACCTGCAGGGGGTAGGCCGAATCCACAATCACGATCCAGTTTCGGTGACCGAGAAGAGGCAATTCCTGCTCCACCGCGGTGCGCCAGCCATTCGGCGCGGCGGCAAGCAGCGGTGTGCAGACAGCAAAAAGTAGTCCGAGTGCAGGAAGGGACCTTATCGTTCTCCGAAATTTTTGCTCATCCCGAACGCCTGCCATGTCAGCGAGGCCACCTTTCCGATAATGGCGGAAGCTTGGGAAACGGCGCATGCGGCTCCTTCTGATACCAGAATGCGGTGGAAGCAATGTCGTCTGCCAGCGGCTGATACTTACCGTCGGGCCACCATCCGAGTGCCTGGATTGTAACCTTCAGGTCGCTGTGGAAGATGATGGGATCCGGGATGTGCCACCGGTACAAGCTCCACTTGGGCGGCCCATCTGGTTCCTTGGCTTTGTGATCGAGCACATTGTTAATAAGGCTGCGGCTCGATTCTGTATCTATGTTGGCGATGACACGTTCTGCGGTGAGTCCCTGGGAACCGTGAGACGTGACGGCGACGCATTGACAAAGAGCATCTTGACTTACGGCGTGGAGATCGAGGAATCGCCTACTCCTATGATTGACGAAAACGTGTTGGAGCAGCTTGCGGCTTTCTGAACTGGATCACATCGCACGCAAACGCCTTCTGGGAACTCAATTGAGCGGCATGAAGGTACAACAGCGGTACACTCATCAGCTTTTACCCGTTTAGATAAATTGCTCTAAATTACGGTCGCTCAACTACTTACGGTTACGCGTAAGTACGCTCGTTTTCCTCGTATTATCATAGACTTACAGAAATATCCGGAAACTCATAATCCGTTGGTTCCAAGTTCAAGTCCTGGTGGGCCCACCAGCTTCCGGTCGGCGATAGACTCGTCCATGAGGATTGCAGCGCAGATGCCCGGATTGATCTTTCGATCCCACACGAGCGTGATCAGGCCAGGTATCCCGGCGCACCCGGCGACATAATTCTCAATCTCGAGACGCGCCCAGGCATGGAGCGCACTCCGGACGTGCCTGCCAACTCTTATCGAAGGCTTCTGAGGCGACGTTCGAGACAGGGGCTTGAATCCTTTCACCTCGGCCAATCGTTAGCGACGCAAGAAGTAGAAGAATTGTGCCGCCGACCAGGGTTGCGGCGACCGAAATGTGATCCAGAAGCAGGCCGCCAAAGCCCGCGCCCAGCATGATAGACAGCTGGATGGCGCCGACCATCAGTCCACCGCCGCTCTCGGGTTCGTCACTGATGCCTTTTGTCAGCCAGGTTGACCAGCACACTGGAATCGCGGAGTTCAGTGCACCCCATGCGAACATCGCCACCGCTACGCCAACGATGTGGTACCGAACGGCGAGCAGCCCCAATGTGACGGCGCCCAGCGCAAGAGGCAAGCCCGTAAGCAGGGAATAGAGATGCCGCCTCACCATCGTGGTGGCGCCGTAGGTACCGACAAATCCAGCCAGGCCGAGCCCGAGTAACAGCAGGGAGAGTTGCGGAACGCTTACGCGGGTATAGGTTTCCAGAAATGGCCGTAGGTACGTGAACGTCGCAAACGCGCCAGCAAACGTGAGCATTACGCCCAGCATGGCGAATGCTACATGGCGCCGCCTCAGAAGCCCTGCGAGTTTCCCCACGGGATTGGCGGCTTGCGGCGGCATGGAAGGCAGACTGATCCACTGCCAGATGAGGTTCGCAACGGCGAGGGGAGTGAGCGCGAAGAAGACTCCGCGCCAACCGATGATGCCTCCCAGATAACTGCCGATCGGGGCTGCAAACGCGGTGGCTACAGCATTCCCGGTATAGACCACACCGAGCGCTTTAGGCACGGATCCCACTGGGACAAGGCGCATGACCGTTGCTGTCGCCAACGACCAGAAACCGCCGATGACAACGCCGAGAAGAGCTCGCGCGACCATCAACACAGCGAAGTTCGGCGCCATCGCAATGATGACCAGCGATGACAGCATCAATCCCGTCATTCCGATCAGTACATGCCGGCGGTCGAAACGACCTGCAATCGTCGCAATCAGCAAGCTGGTCGCGACGGCAAAGAGGCCGGAGATCGAGATTGCCTGGCCCGCCATCCCCTCCGTGGAATGAAGATCATGGGCAATCGGGGTCAGCAGACTGACGGGCATAAACTCCGACGCAATCAACAGGGCCACGCAGAGCGCCATCGAACCGACAGCGCTCCAGGTTTGTATCGGGGACAACTCGGACTGGGTTCTCGCATTTGCCATGCATCTCCAGAAATAGCGGAGATGGGTGACTCGGCGCTTTCCTGATCCTGCCAATCTTTTGCCTGATCCTGTTTGAGCGTCGGATTTGTGAGGCCGAGTGAGTGTTTTCGGTTGTACGCTGGGGTGGGAAGGACAGGAACCGACGTTGCCGAAACACACCTCGAAAACTGCAGGAACAAAGCCCTCACTCGCAGAGCTGCGCATCGATTTGGCCGGCAAAATTGTCGCGCATACGCCGTCGGCTGGAGAAACCGCAACCACCGTACCGGGCCTGACGCTCTTCCGCCAAACTGCTCCGACGGCTTGCTATCTGGCATCCGTTGAGCCCAGCGTCACGATCTTCGTACAGGGCAGAAAGCAAATCAATATCGGAGGCGTCGAGTACCACTGTGACGAGACCTCTTTCCTGATCGCTTGCATTGATCTGCCAATCCAGAGCCAGATCATCGAAGCCTCAGCAGCGGCGCCGCAACTCTCGATGCGCCTGCGGCTCGATATGCAGATCGTGCGCGAGGTGGTCAGCAGGGAAGATTTGCCGCAAGGGAAGAGTTCTGCTGACCGGCGCGGGCTTGCTGTAGGGCAGAGTACGGCGGCACTGCTAGGTGCTTCGACGCGACTTATTGATCTGCTTGATACTCCGGAGGACATACCCTTTCTGGGGCACCTGATTGAACGGGAGATCATCTACCGCATTCTCCGAACTGCGCAGGGGGAACGGCTTCGCGTCATCGCGACAGCGGGGAATCTGAGCCACCGAACGGCTAAGGCCATAGCATGGCTGAGCGCAAATTATGCCAGGCCTCTGCGTATGGAGGAACTTGCCGAGATCGCGCGGATGGGAGTGTCGACGCTCCATCATCAATTCAGAGCGCTGACGGCGATGAGCCCGTTGCAATTCCAGAAACAGCTCCGGTTGCGCGCTGCGCGAGAGCGAATGCTCAGAGACGGCCTTGATGCAACAAGCGCAGCCTACGAGGTGGGCTACGAGAGTGTCAGCCAATTCAATCGCGAGTACAGCCGGTTCTTTGGTCAGCCGCCGATGCGGGATATCAAGGCGATCCGCAACGGCAACATTGTCACGATCGACGCCGCATAAACAAATGGAGCGTGCTCTCTACTCCGTTTGCGAGGACACTTTTTTCTTCAGAGATGAACTCCAGCCGTCCTCATAGCACCAGGCTTTAGCGCGCATCATCTCTGCATCTTCTGCTAGCAAACCAATGCGCTGCAGCCGTAACGGCTGGATCCTTGGTGAGTGTTATAACCGCGGGAGGGTCATCAACCTCTATATCGGGACGCACTCCCTCCAGGTGGAGTCGGTCTTAAAGAAGAGAGGGCGCAGAGCCAGGCCTCGCCCTCCTCTTCCTTATGGGAAGTGCCATCATTTCCCGGACGGTTGAGTCGCGGTGTTGACGACATTGCCCGAAATGTCGCGCACCTCCACCGGGCCCAATCCGGCAGCCTTCAGCGCAGGCTCTATCTTGGCGCGATCGCCCGCTGTCACGATGATGAGATGATCCGGATGCAGATACTGCTTTGCCGCGCGGGCGACGTCTGCCTGAGTGATGTCCTGATACCTGGCCGGAAGCTTGGAGTAGTAATCGAGCGGCCGGTCATACACAAACAGGCTTTGAATAGCGTAGGCGATCGCTGAGTTTGTTTCGAAGCGCCCGGGCAGCGAACGGATCGAAGCCTCCTTGGCAGCGGCGAGCTCCTCCGCCGTGGAGGGATGAACGAGGAAGTTGCGAATCTCGCCCATCATCTCCTTCGCCGCCGGCGCGGTCACATCCGTGCGAACCAGCGAGCCGACAAAAAATGCTCCCCCGTCCCTAAATCCCTTGAAACCGGAAAAGGCTCCGTACGTGTAGCCGTGCACCTCGCGCAGGTTCATGTTGATGCGGCTGGCGAAGGCGGATCCGAGCGTATAGTCCAGAACGTCGAGCAACTCCGAGTCGGGCGAGTTCTCGCGCACGCCGTTGCCTATGGCGAACAATGCCGTCTGCGGCGCGCCCGGTTTGCTCACGATCACTACATGGGTTGGTGGCGTCTCAGGCGCGGCGGGAATCTGCGGCGCGGCTTCAGCCTGGCTGGTCCACTTGCCAAAGTATTCGTTGGCGAGCTTCTCAGCTTCGGCGCGGCTCACATCGCCCGTGAGCACCAGCACGGAATCGTTGGGGCCATAGCGATGCTTGTAGAAGCCGGAGATGTCCTCCGCTGTGATTGCCTTTACGGTTTCGGGAGTGCCGTTGCCGGAGAGGCCATACGGCTGGTCGCCGAAGAGTAATTTTGGTCCCACTCGCATTGCCATCTGAATGACGTTGTCGGTCTCCTGCGAGATCGTCACCAGGCGCTGCTTGCGGCGGCGTTCGATATCCGCAGTGCGGAACGCAGGATGCAGCGCGACGTCGGCCAGCAGGTCCATGCCTTCATCCGCATGCGACCTGAGCACGCCCATGCTGATGCCCGCGTAGTCCATTCCGGCATTGGTGTTGATGTGCGTGCCGATGCTTTCCTGGTCCTCGGCCAGCTTCTCCAGGCTGCGTGACTCAGTGCCGTCACCCATCACCTCGGTGACCAGTGTGGCCAGGCCCGCAGTGGCAGGCTTGTTGTTATCGCTGCCGGCGCGCGAAACCAGCTCAGCCGTCAGCAGCGGCAACGCGTGCTCTTGCACGAGCAGCACCTTCAATCCGTTGTTCAGCGTGAACTCGGTGGGAACTGGCAGATGGAAGGTGGGCATGGGTCCCGGAGTGGGTTTGTTCTTGCGCCACTCCTGGGATTTCTCGAATGCAGGCGTGTAAGGATTGGTAATCTTCACGTTAGCATCGGTGTTGTCGGGGCTGCGCGGCACATCGTGCAGAATCTTCTTGCCGGGCACGCAGTAGACCACGACGGCCGAGTTCTTCGACAGGTACTTGTCGGCAGCGGCCTTGCTGCTGGCAATCGTCACCGCCTCCGTCATGGCCACATCCTTGGGCAGAAAATCCGGGTCGCCGGTGTACTGGTTATACCTGTCCAGCGTGTCTGCCACGCCCCCGAAACCGCCCAGCCGCTGCAGGCCGGTGATCTTCGACGTGAGCGCAAGCGCCTTGGAGGCCTTCACTTCCTCGGCCGTAGGACCGTCCTGCTGCAGTGTAGCGAGTTCCTTCCAAAAGGTGGCTTCCAGGTCTTCCAGCTTCACGCCGGGCTTGGCCGTGATATCGCAGGATGCAATGCCCGTGAGCTTCAGCTCCATCGTGTTGCAGGTGACACTCTGCGCCACCTGCGACTTGATCACCAGCGACCGATCGAGGCGGCTGGCCTTCGCTCCGCCCAGCGCGAAGATCGCCGCGTCGACACTGTAGGCATCGGGCGCAAACGCAGGGGGCGTGAGCCAGGCAACGCTGAGCCGCGGAAGCTGCACAGTGTCGGTGATGGTGGCGCGGCGCTCCGCCGTAATTGGCGGCGTAATCACGTGTACCGGCTCAACCTTAGGTCCACGCGGGATGGGTCCGAAATACCTCGTCAGCAGATCTTTCAGCTTCACTGGATCGAAGTCCCCGGCAACGGCGATGGATGCGTTGCTCGGCGTATAAAACTGCTGGTGAAATGCGCGAACGTCGGCGATGCGAGCAGACTCGATATCAGCGTGGCTGCCGATGACCTCGCCGTAGTATGGATGATTTTTCGGAAAAAGCAGGTGGAAGACCGCCTCATCGGCAACATCGTAGGGCAAGCCTTCGCGTTGGCGTCGCTCATTGCGAACCACGTCGCGCTGGTTGGCGAGCAGCTTGCGATCCAGGCCTTCCATGAGGAAGCCCATGCGGTCGCTTTCGAGCCACAGCGCGAGTTCCAGCTGATTGCTGGGCATCGTCTCGAAGTAGTTGGTCCGGTCGAAGTTCGTGGTGCCGTTTACGTCCGTCGCGCCCGCCGCCTGCACATCCTTGAAGTGCGCCTTCTCGCCGACGTGCTCCGAACCCTCAAACATCATGTGCTCAAACAGGTGCGCAAAGCCGGTGCGGCCAGGGCGCTCGTTCAGCGGACCAACGTGATACCAAAGGTCGACGGCCACTAGCGGTAAGCGATGATCCTCATGTGTGAGTACGGTGAGGCCGTTGGGCAGCGTGTACTTCTGGTAGGCGATCGTGGGCAGCTGGCGCGCCTGCGCGGCTTCGGCGGCATGCACTGCAGGGCGTTTCGGAGTTGGCTGCGATGCCTGTGCTACAACGAACGTGGCCGAGGCGGCCAGTGCAAGCAAGGTGAAGGAGCGCGAAAAAGCACGAGCTTTGGAGTACACGAGATGCCTCCTCAATTGGTGATCCGCAAGTCGCAAGGATGATAGCAAAGGCCGGGTACATTCCGGTGACGAATCTCTGCAGGAATTATGCCCCGTCGCTGATCATCCTCTTGGCCCGTTATTCTCGCGGGAATCAATTTTGTCTCTGAGAATGCGCCAAAATTCCAGCTCAGCTTGGGATGAGCATCTTTCGTTTTACACGCAGCTCGGCTTCCACGTTCGCATTCCACGTTCGCAGCGGCGAAAAGAAAAACCAGTGAGGGTAAGTCCCTCACCGGTCTCTTCACCAGCACCGCTACTGAGTTTTAACCAGACTAGCGCTTCATGATTCTCACTACGGCACTATCCTTGCCAGCCCAGGCTTCCGCGCCTTTGTGGGTAAGCTTGCCTTCCGCGTCGTTCCAGTGCAGGTGCGTGATGGAGCTGACACCCTTCTCATACGCATACGTCGTGCCATCATCGGCGAAGAGAGTGAAGTCGGCATCTGCTCCCGGGTAGACGCGAACAGAGGCAACCGTCTGCTTGTCCCGGGTACTCTCGATCGTGGATCCAAGGGGCACAATCGAACCTGCCCGAACAAACAGCGGAAGGACATCAATAGGAGCATCAACCGTGATCGTCTGGCCGCCCTTCACTCGCTCGTTCGTCCAGTAGTTGTACCAATCGCAGCCCGCCGGCAGGTACACCTCACGATGGGTTGCGCCCTGGTCGGTCACAGGCGCCACCAGGAAGGCAGGCCCAAACATGTACTCGTCCGGAATATTGGCTACCTTCGCATCGTTCGGGAAGTCCATGAAGAGCGCACGCATGAACGGAGCCCCCGTGCGATAACTGCCGTAGGCAAGCGAGTAGATATAGGGCAGCAATTGATAGCGCAGGCGAAGATACTTCGCCAGAATGGGCTCTGCCTGCTTTCCATAGGCCCATACCTCGTTATGCATTCTCTCGCCATGCGCACGCATCACAGGTTGGAAAGCACCCCATTCGAACCAGCGAACAAACAGCTCCGGATAGTCCTCATACACGCCCACGTTACTGCGCGCATCGGAGGGGTCGATCAGCGGCTTGTGAGCAGCGTGATAGTTAGCAGGAAGAACCGGAGAAAAGAACCCGGCAATATCTGTATCCCAATACGGCAAGCCCGTTGCCGTGAAGTCGAGCCCCGCTGGGATCGATCGCTTCAGCATGTCCCAGTTCGAGACGATATCGCTCGACCAGAAGACAGTCCCATTACGCTGCGCTCCCAGATAGGCCGCCCTCGCCAGGATCATGACTCGCCGGCTGTCGCCGAAATCCCGTCGGAAGCCCTCGTACACCGAAGCCGTATGAAACAGCGGATAGACATTGTAGTACCGTGTCCCTGAGCCGATGGAAAAGAAGTCCTTGGCCGGATCGATATCCGGTTCGGTTTCGTCCAGCCAGAGGTAGTCGAAGTGATCGGGCTTGATGTAACGGTCTCGAATCGTCTCCCAGAACCACTTCGCCGCGGCCGGGTTGGTGGTGTCGATATTCGGCCCGATCACATTGGCGAAGTTTCCCACATCTGGCGTTCCGTCTGCCTCGTGGATTAGCCAGCCCTTCTGCTTGAGCATGTCGTAGTAGCGCGTTCCAGCTGCAAAATGAGGCCAGACGCTGAGCAGCGTTCGAAAACCCATCGAATGAAGCTGATCATTCATGCCAGCCGGATCGGGCCAGCGCTTCGGATCCAGATCCATTTCGCCCTGCCGGGTCATGTTGAGAAAGTCCACCACCATAACATCCGCAGGCAGATGGCGCTCACGATAGCCCTTCGCAACGGCCAGCAGCTGCTCTTGCGTGGGATAGATTGCCTTGCTCTGGATGTACCCATAGGTCGGCTTAGGAAGCATATGGGTGACTCCCGTCAACTGCCGATAGCCCTCATAGATCTCGTCCGTGTCATTGCCTGCGATGACAAAGAACGAAACGCGATCACCCACATCGGACGACCACACATTCTGCTGGTTGAATCCAAGATCCACTGTGGTTTGAGAAGGATTGTCCCAGATCAGACCGTAACCGCCACTGGACACGATGAACGGAACACAAACCGTCTCGCCGCCAATCTCCTGGTAGTTATGCCAGCAGTGCATCCGGTGATCGCGCAGATCCAGAAAGCCCTGCTGGTGCTGCCCCAGACCATAGTAGTGCTCTCCACTCGGAGAATCGAAGGTCGCTGCAACGTGATAGCCGAGATCGCCTTTCGAAGCCGCACCAGAACTGTTAGGTCGCATCGACCAGTTCCGCATCGTGAGGAGCACTTTGCCCGTCGGCGTGGTGACTGTCACCGTGTCGTTGCCGGGGGAGCGTCCACTGGGGCCGCCGAAGTACTGATTGCGGAGCTGCTGGTTGATTTCATCCAGTGGCATCCGTCGAGGCTGGAGCGAAGCGGGCAGATCATCAGGGGAGACGCGCACAACAAGGCGCCCGGAGCGGTAGACATCCCCTTGCCCATCGTGTTCATGTGTCCAGCCCTGGTCAGAAGGGGCTCCGATAAATCCATAGCCGGGCCGTCCTAATGCCTGGGACTTCAGGGTACTCATCGTCACGCGAACGATGTTCGGCGCATACGGCTCAAGTACGATGGTGCTGCCGTTACGCTCGAGGACGAGCTTGCCGTCTTGAGCATGTGCAAACACCGTCTGCTGAAGGAAGGCTACGAAACAGAGCAGGAGGCAGCTTCTATAGATCGATCGTTTCATTTTTTCCTACATTTCAATTTCAAGGCGACGATCGCTCACCTTGGTGCAGGTGAGCGGCGTTGAGTGAGTGGAATGGTGAGACGGATGGGAATCATCAGGAGGCTCGTGGAATGCGCCCTTGTGGTGGATCCGAGCCTGGTCGTAATCAGGAGCGCGAATCAGCGACTCTATCGACACAATCGAATTTTGAGCTTGTTGTCCGTAAGCAACGACAGAGATACACGCGGCCAGAAGCAGCAGACATCGGATACAAAGCATTGGTTGGCTGATTTCCATGTCTAAGCACTTACATCTGAGTTCATGCCTGCCACATCACTTGGCGGAGATCTCGAATAGCGACCGATTGCTCTCACTGCAAACCATGCGGTATAACTCCTCGATGCCAACCGGGAGCCGATATTCGTTTGTCAAGCCGATGCTTTCAATCGGACTAATTGTAATGCCTTTCGCCTCCTGTACGGCCCAGACTCACTCCGTGCCGCCGCTCTCGCCTCAGTACAAGCAGCTGCAGCAGCGGCTGGCGCGAGGCTGGAACACCTGGGACACGCACAGCGTAATGACACAGGTGCTGCTGCCGGAAGGATTAGCGATTCGCATTGGCGTCAAGCATCAGGGAACCGAAGGCTCCGACGGCTTCCTTCCTGCTGCACTGATCGGACGCCAGGGTAAAGAAGAGGAGCGAGTTGTTCCCGGGCCGCACTCCTACAATGGCAGCTATTCCGATCTCAAACTGCTGTGGCGAGGACACCAGATTCGCATTCAAAGTGCGCACGACGGAGACGACCTCGTGCTATTGGCCACGCCGCTCACGGCTGCTGGTGGCTCCTCTCACTTACCCGCCGAAATTGTATTCTCCAGCGGAATGCTCTGGAACCGGCCCGGCGCCGTCGTCAAGACCAGCGGTCGCATGGAAGCGCATCTTCCTGACCGCACCGTATCGCTGTTTCTTTCCGGCACGGACAACGGCGATGTCAATGTCCCGATCAAGGGCGCCTACTTTGCCGCAAGTTTGAAAGCAGCAGTTGGCCTGAGCACCGGCAGACCTCGGAGCATACCGGAGATCGAGAGCATACTGCGACGCGAGCGTAAGGCATATGAGCAATCAATAGCCGGGTCGAAAGACGAGCGGCCGATTGCCGATGCCATTCAAACCGTGATCGGATGGGACACCATCTATGAGCCGGAGGGCCACCGCGTGATTTCACCGGTGAGCCGCATCTGGAACGAGAGCTGGGGCGGATATGTGCTCTTCGACTGGGACACGTTTTTCGCAGCGACACTGGCCGCAGTCGGCGACCGCGATCTGGCCTATGCCAATGCGATTGAGATCTGCCGCGAAGAGACGCCTCAGGGCTTCGTCCCGAATTACGCCCGCAGTGGCGGTTGGAAGAGTGAGGATCGCTCCGAACCCCCGGTAGGATCGATTACGGTTTGGGGACTTTATCAGAAATTCCACGATCGATGGTTGCTGGAAAATACCTTTGCGCCCCTGCTGACATGGAACCGCTGGTGGGCTGCACATAGGGATCGAGAGGGCTATCTCGTTTGGGGCAGCGATGGCGAGAACCAGCCGGAAAATATCGATGATATGTCCCGCGGAACTCGTGCTGGAGCCATCCTCGAATCCGGCCTCGACAACAGCCCCATGTACGACGACGCCACTTACGACAGGCAGACGCACCAGCTGCTCTTTGCCGATGTCGGGCTGATGGGAATGTATATTGCCGACTGCGACGCCCTGGCAAAGATAGCGGATATTCTCCATAGAAGTTCGGAAGCCGAGGAGCTTCGCAGGCGAGCCGCAAAATATCGCACTTCGCTGGCTACTTTATGGGATCCTGGCACAGGAATTTTCCTAAACAAGGACCTGCGCACAGGCCGCTTGAGTCACCGTCTTTCGCCCACAAATTTCTATCCGATGCTCACCCACGCAGCCACTTCTGAGCAGGCCGCGCGAATGGTGGAAGAGCACCTTCTCAATCCAAAAGAGTTTTGGGGTCAGTGGGTCATTCCGTCCATCAGCCGAGATGATCCGGCCTTCAAGGATCAAAATTACTGGAGAGGCCGCATCTGGGGTCCCATGAACTATCTCGTCTATCTCGGCCTACAGAACTACTCTCAACCGGAGGTCAACCACGCCAGAGGTGAGCTGGCGCAAAAGTCATTAGACCTCTTTCTGCGTGACTGGCAAGCGAATGGCCATGTCCACGAAAACTATAACGGCGCAACCGGAAGTGGCGATGACGTAACCAACAGCGACCGCTTCTATCACTGGGGCGCGCTGCTGGGGCTCATTTATCTCGATGACCAGGGCTCTGCTGGCAGACCTTGATCCTCGACTGCGCCACAAGTGATATAGGTCACTGAACTTCCCGCAGTATCCATCTACTCTGAGGAGCAGAAGGAGTTTCAATCGATGGCCACCACTGCGGAAACACCGGTAAGCAAGATTGTTCTTGAGGCCCCAGCTGCGATACCACTGGAGGTTGCTGCTTCCGGAGAAGACCTGAAAGGGACTTCTGTTCTCGAGCGCCCCGCCACGATCTCAAAGGAGTTCACCCTCAACCTTTATCGCAAGCTGCTCACGCTCTTCTACATCGAGGAGCGGATGAAGGTGTTTGCCCGGCAGGGCAAGTGCTCCTTCGTCGCTTCGAGCCGCGGGCATGAGGTCACCCAGGCAGGGATCGCGTCTCTTTTAACGCCGGGCCACGACTGGTTCTTCACCTATTACCGTTCGAAGGGCACAGCCGTAGGGATTGGTCTTCCGCTGAGAGACCTCTTCATGGGAATGCTGGGACGGGAAGGCGATCCCAATTCCGGCGGACGCAACATGCCCGAGCATTTCTCCTCGCGTGCGCTGAATCTGGTTTCGCGAACTGCCTGCACCGCCTCGCAATATCTGCCCGCCGTCGGCGCTGCGAAAGCGATGAAGACAGAAGGTAAAGATGCCATCGTCTATGTGGAGTCAGGGGAAGGTGCGACGAGCGAGGGTGAATTCTTTGAGGCATTGAACTGGGCAGCCAGAGAAGCGCTCCCCGTGTTGTTCGTGGTGCAGAACAACGGCTACGCCATCAGCGTCCCACAGAGAACACAGACCGCCTCCTCAGTGCGCAGGATCGCCGAAGGCTTTGGCATCCACGCCGTTGAGATCGATGGAACTTCCTTCGAGCGTGTCTATGAAGTAGTTCCCGATTTGATTAAGTCGCTACGAGACGGCCACGGCCCGGTTTTGATTGAAGCGAAGGTTGTCAGGATTGACCCGCACTCTTCTTCTGACGACCAGCGAAAGTATCGCAGTGAAGAAGATATCCGCCATGCCGCGGAGATGGACCCCATCCTGCTGATGGAAGCGCGGATGCTGGAGAGCGAAAGTCTCCAGCGTGCTGAGATCGAGCGGCTTCGTCAGGAAGTCAAACAAGAGGTAGATAGCGCCGCAGACTGGGCCGATGCTCAACCTGAACCCAGCAGCGACAACCTGATGGAGCACATCTTCGCCGAGGCTTCGAACGGGAGCACGACGGCGCAACCGCCTCAATACATCTCTCAGGATCCCGTCACTTTCATCGATGCCATCAATCATGGACTGCGTGAAGAGCTGGAGCGCAATCCTAGAATCGTGATGTGGGGCGAGGATATCGCCGACCCCAAAGGAGGCGTCTTCGGCGTGACTCGCGGTCTATCTGACGCGTTTGGGAGTCGTGTCAGCAATTCGCCGCTTGCCGAGGCAAGCATCGCTGGCGTAGCCGGTGGAATGGCGATCGCCGGCTACAAGCCGATCGTCGAGATTCAATTCGCGGACTATCTCTGGCCAGCCGCGATGCAACTGCGGGATGAAATTCCAACCGTGCGCTGGCGCAGCAAAGGTGTCTGGACTTGCCCGGTAGTCGTCCGCATCGCGGTAGGCGGATACATCAAGGGAGGCCCATGGCATTCCACCTGCGTTGAAAGCTTCTTCTCGCATATACCCGGCTGGAAGGTCGTATTCCCCAGCTGCGCCGAAGATGCCAAAGGCCTCATCAAAGCGGCAGCCCGCTCAGAAGATCCCGTCATCTTCCTCGAACACAAAGGCCTCTATCGCCGCATGCAGGCCAAGACTCTCGAGCCGGATGCAGACTACATTGTGCCACTCGGATGCGGGCGCGTGCGGCGCGAGGGAACCGATGCAACCATCGTGACCTGGGGCAGCAGTGTCTATCAGGCTCTTGAAGTAGCGCGCGATCTGCAACAGCAAGGAAAGTCCATTGAGGTACTCGATCTGCGATCGATTATTCCTCTCGATGAAGAATTGATCTACAACAGCGTGCGAAAAACCAACCGGGTCGTAATTGCGCACGAGGACTCGCTCATGATGGGCTTTGGCGCCGAGGTGGCTGCGCGCATTGCGACAAACTGCATCGATGCGCTCGATGCTCCCATTCTTCGCGTAGCCGCGAAGGACTCGTTCGTGCCATCGTCGCCGACGCTGGAAGCCCTCATTCTGCCCTCCGTCGCCGATCTCCGTCTCGCTGTCGAGCAGATATTGCGCTACTGACATGCGCGTTATCGATACTTGTCTGCGCGGCCGCTTGCGGCCGCGCAGGTTCGAGAGCTTACTCAGTCAACGGCGGCGCGACTCCTTGACAGCATCGAATCCGACGCAGCCCCGCGCCGATCGGTATTGCTCTTGCCTGCTCAATGTCGATTAACTTCCTGCACCTTGACCCCGTCCTGCACCTCTGCACTGGGATGAACAATAACCTCTTGGCCAACATCCAGACCGTCACGCACTTCCCAGTCCGTTTCGCCGCGGTGACCAATCCGCACGTACGTCTTCCGTGCGCGTGAGTCCTTAACGACGAATACCGCCCACTCCTCCGCAGACCGGAAGACCGCGCTCGATGGAACCTGCAGAACGTTGTCGCCTTGCCACACAATCACGCTGACCTCGACGTGGTAGTTATCCTGCAGCCCATGCGTGTCGCCTGCGAAATCGCAGATCACATTTACCCGTTGCTCCTCCACCCCAAGCGCGGAGACCTTGGTGAAGCCACCAGGCTCTACCGTTCTCACGCGCGCCGCAATCGCATTCTCGCCGCCCCAGTCTGTAATCACAGCACGCATGTCCGGCTTGATGCGAACGGCATCGCGCGTGAGAAAGTCGGACACTATCTCCAGCCGCGGCGTGTAGCCCAACTCCAGCAGCGGGGTTCCGGGAGCCACAACGCGTTCGCTCTGTTCAAGGATCCGCAGCACTCGCCCATCTGCCGGAGCCACCACAGCAACAGGCAGATCGGAGCCGCCAGGCTGATAAACAAGCAGGGCCGACTTGGCCTCTTCGACCTGATAGGCAGCGGACTCCGCTCCCGAATGAGCGGCTTTCAGTTGCTGCTGCGCGGCTTCCTCCAGTGTCACCGCCTTGTCCAATGCTTCGCGGGAGATGATGCCCTGGCTATATAGCTCGCGCCCTCTCTGCAGATCCTTTTCCGCCTGCCCATACTCCGCCTTTGCCCTGCCGGCCAGGGCAGCAGCATGCTGCTGATTAGCCTCTGCGGCGCGAAGCCGCGCTTCCAGAACAGCACTCTGTCTCGGCTCAAGCGGAGAAGGATCAATCCACGCCAGCGTCTCGCCCGCACGTACACGGTCTCCCGCATGCAGATCAACTCGCCTGAGCTTGCCGCCAACCGTTGCAGCCACCATGTAGTGGTCATGCATCCTCGTCTTGCCTTCTTCTTCCACCACCTCCCGCAGCGGGCCTCGCTGCACCTTGATTGTCTGAATAGGGATGGGAGCCGTGCGGAAGACAAGCACAAGCCCTGCAGCTATCGCCAGCGCAACGATCAACAGAGTTATCTGGCTTCGTCTTCTCATGTCACTCCCTTGCCTTGAGCACAGATACGATGTCGAGTTTCGCAATGCGACGGCTTACCAGCAATCCGGAGACAGCAGCAGCGATCAACACGATGAGTACAGCCCACGCATAGCTGGATGGATACACGACCAGCGGCATCCTGTACAACTCCGTCTGCATCCGCTCAACCATCACGGCACATATTGCATAGCCTGCGATAAATCCGAAAGGCAGTGCGGCAATCGTGATAATCGCCTGCTCGCCGAGCAGCAGAGCCGTGATCTCATTCCGGGTGAATCCAAGCACCCGGAGCGTGGCAAGTTCCCGTCCCCGCTCTGAGAGCGCAATGCGCGCGCCGTTATAGATCATGCCCATGGCAATGATGCAGGCGAAGATCATCAGCGTGCCGAGCGACAGGCCCATGCTTCGGTCGATCGTATCTTTAAAGCTGTTCACCTCCGCATCTTTGATGGAGACGGCGGCTACAGCGGGCAGCCGCTTCAGCAGTTGATAGAGCTCCTGCTGCTTCGCCGCGTCCACCTGCAGCAGCGCGCCTGAGATGGAGTGGTCTTCCTGCATCATCCGGTTCAGAGCGTGCAGATCCATATAAGCATTGGCTCCCAGCAGATCATCGACCGTCGCGGCAACGAGCACTTCGCGCACGGTGCGGCTTCCTTCCAGCACCTCGACGCGCAGCTTCTCTCCGGGCCTAACATGCAAAGCATCGGCAAGCGTGGCGCTGATCATAATTCCACTTCGGGGTATTGCGTTGCTTTTGCCGTTGCGGTCGATCATCGGACGCATCTCGCTCCCGCGAAGAAGACCGAGCAGTGTAGTCTTCTTCGACCGGTGCTCATAGCTCAGCCTCACCGGCACAATTCGGAATGGTTCCGATCGAATCACACCCGGCAGCCGCGCCAGCTCCAGGCGGGTTCGCGCAGAATGCACCTCATTCAGCGTCACGACAATGTCTTCTCGCTGAGCATCGCGAAACTGGATTTCCATCATCCGGTCGAGTGCATCGAACATGCCGAAGACAACCACCACGATCATCACCGAGCAGCAGATAGCAAATGCGGAGGCCAGCGCTCTCCACGGCTGCCTCTCAAGATTGCGAAGTGTCATTCGCAACCCGGGAGAGATCCAGCCTGGTCTTAGCCTGTCGATAATCCGCGAGCGAAATCTTGGGGGTGCCTCCGGCCGCATGGCTTCCGCCGGCGGCAGGGCGACTGCTCTCATCACCGGCGCAATCGCACCAGCTAGCGCAGCGCTCCCTGTTATCAACACTGCCCACAGAAATATCCGGAGCTCAGGCCGATAGACGAGAATGGGAAATCGATAGAACTCCGCATAGATGGCGGCTAGGCGAATGCCGAAATACCACCCCACCACGCACCCCAGCAGGCACCCAGCCATTCCGATCAGCACACTGAACTGCACATAGTGTGCGCCCACCTGCCAGTTGGAATATCCGAAGGCCTTGATCACCGCAATCTCTGAGCGCTGCATGTTGACCAATCTGCTGAACGACAGATGAACCAGAAGAGCCGCAACCGCCAGAAAGATAGCTGGAATCACAGTCGCGCTGATTCGATTCTGCGCGATCTCATCGCTGATGAAGCGGTGCGATATCTGGTCGGAACGTCCATAGGCTCCGAGGCTGCCGTAGCGTTCCAGTATGCGGTCCATCTGCGCGATCACCGCGGCCTCACTCGCGTGCGGCTGCAGCGAGACAACGATCGAGTTGAAGGCTCCCTTCATGTTCAGCGCAGCCGTCAGTGCATCGGCTGAGATCCAGAGAACCCCAAACCGCTTGTTGTCCGGAAAGAGCGAACCGCTGCCGCGAATCTCATAGATGTATTCCGGTGACAGCGCAATTCCAACAATGGTGAGCCTCTGCCAGCGTCCATTGATCACGGCATCGATCTGATTGCCTGGGACAAGCCCGTTCGCTTTTGCAAATGCCTCGCTCGCGATCACCTCGCTCCCTGCAGCCTGATGCATGAAGCGGCCCCGGCGCAGAAACAGGTCGTTGAGTCCGCCGCGTTCGCCCGGCCTGATAGAGATCAATCGCCCGACCGCAGGCTCCGCCAGTCCCGGAACATCCAGCATCACATCCATCACGACTCGAGGCTTTACCTCGGCCACTCCTGGAATCTCGCGGATCCGCTTCGCCACCCCCTCCGGAGCGCGCTTCACCGCGGCAAAAATATCGGGAAAGCGATATTGCGCGTAGTAGTCGGCCTGCGAGCGCAGCAGTGAGCGATACATCGCGCGCATCGTCACAAAGGAGGCGACTCCGCACGCGATCACCAGAACAATAGCGAACGCCTGTCCTCGCATGTGAATAAGATCCCGAAAGAGTTTGCGATGAAGAGTCGTCATCACTCACCACACCAGCTCCTCCGTCCGCGCTTTTCGCTCGTTGTGCGTGATCTCTACGATCTCGCCGCTGCGCAGGCGAATAACCCTGTCCGCCATGGCGGCTATCGCAGTGTTATGAGTTATCACAGCGACCAGGGTGTGCAGTTCTTCGTTGATGTGCGCGAGTACGTCGAGCACTAATTTCGCGGTAGGAAAGTCCAGTGCGCCGGTTGGTTCATCGCAGAGCAGGATATCGGGATTCTTCGCAATCGCGCGCGCAATCGCCACCCGCTGCTGCTCTCCTCCCGAGAGCTGCGAAGGAAAGTGATTCTGTCGCTCCGTCAGTCCGACCAGGCGCAGCGCTTCCTGCGGGTCCATCGGATGTTCGGCAATCTCCGTCACCAGCGTCACATTCTCCAATGCCGTGAGGCTGGGAATCAGGTTGTAGAACTGGAAAACGAAGCCGACATGCTCGCGCCGGAATCGCGTAAGCCCGGCGTCATCCGCCTGAGAAAGCCAATGATCGCGGAAGCGGACATCCCCGGAAGTCGGAGTATCCAGACCGCCCAGAATATTCAACAGCGTTGACTTGCCGCTGCCGGAAGGCCCGAGAAACACAACAAACTCTCCCGCACTCAGCTCGAGCTCCACCGATCGAAGAGCGACGACGAGGATATCCCCGCTCTGGTAAGTCTTCGAGACTGAGCGAACCTGAAAGACAACCTCCGGGCGCGCCGCAGCATGGATCGTCGATGCCATATATGCGCCTACCCTCCGGCTGTTTCCTGCTCATCGCTATCGTGCAGAAACCGCGGTCCCGCAAGCGGTGATGAGGATCACACCGACGGAAAATGAGAGCTGAAGGGAAGACGCATCAGGGAGGTATCGTCTGCGCCACAGGCAGACGTTAACGGTAGGGCACACGGAGATTCGCCCGCTCCTCAACTACGAGAAGCGGGCGACGTATTTACATCCGTGCGGGATTAGGTCCTTCGGTCGCGATACCCAGCTCAGCAATGGCTTCCTGAGCCTTCTTCGCGTCGAACTTGCCCTCGCGCGCCAGCTTGGAGAGTGTAGCGGCGACAATCGATTCGGCATTGACCTCGAAGTGACGCCGCAGGTGTTCGCGGTTGTCGCTGCGACCAAAGCCGTCCGTACCCAGTGTCACCAGGCGATTCGTGAGCCACGGCGAAAGCTGGTCGGGAACAGACTTCATATAATCGCTCGCCGCGATGATAGGTCCGTTCGCGCCCTGCAGCGCCGTCACCAGGTAGGGAGTTTTCTCCGCTTCGGCCGGATGCAGACGGTTCCAGCGCTCCACCTCCAGCGCTTCGCGGCGCAGCTCGTTGTAGCTGGTCACGCTCCACACGTTGGTCTGCACGCCATATTTCTCTGCGAGAATCGCCTGCGCTTTCACCACCTCGTTCAGGATCGGCCCGCTGCCGAACAGCTGTGCCTGGACCTTCTTGCCGGTCGCCGCCTTGAACTTGTAGATGCCGCGTACGATCCCATCCCGCACGCCTTCCGGCATGGCGGGCATCGCGTAATCCTCGTTGTACATCGTGATGTAGTAGAAGACGCTCTCGCCCTCCTGGTACATGCGACGAATGCCGTCCTGCAGGATCACAGCCAGCTCGTAAACATAGGCCGGATCGTAGCTGAGGCAGTTTGGAACAGTGCTGGCGAGGATGTGGCTGTGGCCATCCTGGTGCTGCAGCCCTTCGCCCAGCATCGTCGTGCGGCCTGCAGTTCCACCCATCAGGAATCCCTTGCCGCGCGAGTCCGCAAAGGCCCAGATCATGTCCCCGACACGCTGAAAACCGAACATCGAGTAGTACATGTAAAACGGGATTGAAGGAACGCCGTAGTTCGCATAGGCCGAGCCCGCCGCCGTGAACGATGCCATCGCGCCCGCTTCGGTAATGCCTTCTTCGAGAATCTGGCCGTCCTTCTCTTCGCGGTAGTAGAGCAGCATGTCCACATCGTGCGGCTTGTACTTCTGCCCCTCGGATGCATAGATGCCGACCTGTCGGATCGCCGACTCCAGCCCGAAGGTGCGCCCTTCGTCCGGCACGATCGGCACAATCAGTTTGCCGATTTCCGGGTCTTTGAGCAGATGCCGCAGCATACTCACAAAGCCCATCGTGGTTGAAACCTCGCGGCCCTTTGAGCCGGCAGTCCACTCGCCGAAATACTCCAGCTCCGGCGCCTTGAACTTCAGCTCTGGCACCACGCGATGGGGCATATGACCGCCCAGCACCTTGCGCCGTTGCTGCATATAGACGATCTCTGGAGCATCCTGCGCCGGGCGGAACGGCGTCCCGTGCTTGGCCGCCTCCTCGGGCACAGGGATATCGAAACGCTTGACGAAGGCCACCAGCGCATCGTCGGTCAGCTTCTTTTCCTGGTGCGCAGCGTTGCGGGCTTCCGTGCTGCCCAGCCCATATCCCTTCACCGTCTTCGCCAGGATCACCGTCGGGCCGCCCTGGTGCTCGGTCGCGCGCTTGTACGCGTTATAGATCTTTGCCGGATCATGACCGCCGCGGTGCAGCACCGCCAGCTGGTCGTCCGTCATGTCCTTCACCAGCTCGAGCAGCTCCGGATACTTGCCGAAGAATTCCTTGCGCAGATACGCGCCGCCCTTCGCCTTGAACGCCTGGAAGTCGC
Source organism: Acidipila rosea (assembly GCF_004339725.1). Taxonomy (GTDB): domain Bacteria; phylum Acidobacteriota; class Terriglobia; order Terriglobales; family Acidobacteriaceae; genus Acidipila; species Acidipila rosea. The sequence continues at coordinate 70,442 of NZ_SMGK01000003.1, forward strand.
CATCCACGCACTCTTCCATGCGCTTCAACAGCAGCCCCGTGTGGTCGCGCTCAAACAGCTGGTCCCAGTCCGAACCCCAGATGACCTTGATTACGTTCCAGCCTGCACCGTGGAAGACACCTTCCAGCTCATCGATGATGCGCTTGTTGCCGCGCACCGGCCCGTCCAGCCGTTGCAGATTGCAGTTGATTACAAAGATCAGGTTATCCAGCTTCTCGCGCGAAGCGACGCCGATTGCGCCCAGCGTATCCACCTCATCCGTCTCGCCATCCCCGATAAACGCCCAGACCTTGCGCGGCGTTTTTTCGATCAGGTTGCGGTTCTCCAGGTAGCGCATGAAGCGCGCCTGATAGATAGCATTCAGCGGCCCAATGCCCATTGAGACCGTTGGGAAGCGCCAGAAGTCAGGCATCAGCCACGGGTGCGGATAGGACGAGAGCCCCGGCGTGTCGCGCAGCTCATGGCGAAAATTCTTCAGCCGATCATCGTCAAAGCGCCCCTCAAGGTAAGCGCGGGCATAGACGCCCGGCGATGCGTGGCCTTGGAAATAGATGAAGTCGCCCGGCTGTTCGCCATACTTGGCATGGAAGAAGTGGTTGAAGCCAACCTCGAGGAGCGTCGCCAGCGACGAATAGGTCGAGATATGGCCGCCGATCCCGGCGTCCTTCTTGTTCTGTCCGTGCACCATCGCCACTGCGTTCCAGCGCAACAGCGCCTCCACGCGCCGTTCGAGCGCCCGGTCGCCCGGGTAGGGCACTTCCTCATGCTTCGGAATCGTGTTGAGATAAGGCGTTGTCAGCTCGCTCGACGGAGCAATGCCGGCCTCCCGCGCCCGCTGCCGCAGCGCCTGCAACAGCTCCGCGCCCTGTTCCGGGCCCTCGGCCACGACGACGTCGTCAAACGCCTCAATCCACTCTGCGACTTCCTGGGAAAAATCTGCTTCGACGGGAACTGCCACTTTTGTATTCATCCGTAGACTCACCTGCGCAACGTTTCAGTATATAAGCGGCGCCGGGAAAAGGTTTGCCCTTCACCAAAATCAATCCCTGCCAGCATCACTCCACCACGACCCGCGGCACCCGCGCGCTGATGCCGCACAGCACCTCGTAGGGAATCGTTCCACTAAGGTCCGCCAGCTCATAGGCCGTGATCCGCTCCTCACCCTGCTGCCCGATCAGGATCGCCTCATCGCCAATCTCCACCCCGGGAATCTCCGTCACATCGACCATCGTCTGGTCCATCGAGATGCGCCCCGCAATCGGCGCCCGCTGCCCGCGCACCAGCACCTGGCCGCGATTGGAGAGCAGCCGGCTCAGGCCGTCCGCGTAGCCCACCCGCAGCAGCGCCAGCCGCGTCGGTCGCGCAGCGCGAAAGGTAGCGTTGTAGCCTGACGGTTCGCCCGGCTCCAGAGTTCGCAGCGAGAGCACTCTCGCCTTCCATGACAGCACCGGCAGCAGTTCCGGCTGCGCGACCTGCTCCGGCATAAAGCGCACCGGGTAGCCGTAGAGCGCCAGTCCTGGCCGCAGCATCAGCCGCGCTCCATGCAGATGAGCCAGCGACCGCAGCCGCTCCACTCCCAGGCCTGAGACCAGCGTGGCCGAGTTGCCGGCGCTCACCAGCTCCGGACGATGCCCCCGGGCTCCGATCGCCTTCAGCGCCTCAGCTAGAACGCTCAACTGCAGCTCGGTTTCCGGCGAATCCAGTTCGTCCGGCGAGCTGAAGTGGGTCATCACGCCCTCAATGCGTAAGGCAGGCGTACTCTCCAGCTGGGCAAGCCGCTCCCCCAGGGCCGCCAGCCCGCGCACTCCCTGCCGCGCCATGCCGGTGTCGACCTCCAGGTGGACAGGAACTGAGCCCTTTGCCAGCCCCTGCCTGCGTGCCTCCCGGCCAAGCTCTTCCAGGTGAAACGGCTCCCATACGGAGGGCGTCAAGCCATGCTCGACCATCGCCGCAGCCTCACCGCGCCACGGTCCCGCCATCACCAGCACTCTCGCAGTAGGGCAGACCGCGCGCACTGCCAGCGCTTCTTCTACTGAGGTCACCCCCAGCCACCGTGCTCCCGCAGCCATGAGCGCAGGCGCGCAGGCAAGCACCCCGTGGCCATAGGCATTCGCCTTGGCGACAGCCAGCACCTCATCCGGTCCGGCAGCCCTGTTCAATGACTGGAAGTTAGCAGTAAGCCTGGATAGGGCGATCTCTGCCCACATCGAATAACCTTCGCTCAAACCAGGCGCGCTCCCGCAAGCCCTTCCAGCACATTGAGCGGAGAGGTCTCCGGCGTGACCAGCGCCTCATGTTGCACCAGCAGCGTCTGTTCCAGCGCATACTGGCCGGTCAGGACCGCATGCGGCACCGTGTCCGTGTAGACCATCCAGCTTGAGCCTGCTGGAAAATTGAAGCTGTACTTCGCGCAGTCCTTCTGAAACTCGGCATTCTCTTTCAGAAAATTATGGAAGCGCATCATGAAGTCGTCATAAGGCGTCCGCTTGAGCGAAGGCACGGCCGCCCCGAGCCCGATCCCGCTGCCCAGCGTCTTCGCCAGCCGCGTGAATGCGCCATCTACCTGAGGCGCAATCTGCCGCGGTGCAAACTGCCCGACAATCTCCCTGAAGGGGTCGCCCACCACCCAGTCGCGGGTGCGCTCCGGGTGAATATTGTTGAAAAATCGCAGAATTCGCGCGCCATGCGTCGGCCGCGTAGGAAATGCATCCGTATGCAGCAGGTCGTTGCGGCGGCGCAGCGGCAGATCCCGGCCCTGCTCTTCCTGCGGGCGGAAGCTCGCGTAATCCAGCTGCCAGCCGCCGTGGTACGGCTCCAGAAATCCCTTCAGAAACTCGACTACGCTCTTTGAGTAGCTGCGCATGATCGCCTGCAGCCGCGCTACTGCAGCCGCATCCGCAGTCTTCGTGTCGACGCCGCTCAGCTTATCGGCGAGCGGCTTGTAGGCAATATTCTTGTGCAGCGAACTATCCGTCTGCTGCTGGCCCAGCAGGAATTGCAGATCATTCGCCGCGAGCGGAACAGGCGTCTGCGGGAAGAAGAGGATCGCTCCTGCCTCGAGCGCTGCACACCACTCGCGCGCCTGGCCTGCGCCTGCGGGCAGCGTCGCGAGCGGAATCTCGATCAGCTTCATCGCCCTTAGTTCCCGCTAAGCTTGCGCTTCAACCACAAGCCCACAAACAGCAGCAGGCTTAGCCCCAGCACAACCAGGCCCGCCGGCAGCGCAATGTACTTGTAGCTGTCGGCGAAGTTGATCGCGTGGTGTCCGGCGCTGTTGTAGATCAGGATCCCCACGATCGCCAGGAAGCAGGAGAGGAAAAACCCGATGAATCCCGTCGTGAATGCCATGAGCAGGCTTTCGGCCAGCCCGAAGTTCCCAAGCGGTATCCCAAGGAGTCGCGTCGTTGCCCGTTCGGTGCTGAGTTCTTTCGCTGCCATCTCGGATAGAATACTGCCTTATGGCTGACACGGCCCAGATTGAATTGATTCCCGCCGCAAAAGTGGCACAGGCCGCGAAGATCCAGCAGGCGTCCAACGGCATCTGCTACGCAGCCTTCGGCGAAACCCAGGTGACCCCGGAGGATCTCGAGAGAGTCGTCGCTGCTGTCCCGGCAACCATCGCCGTGGCCCTGTCGCAGCGCGCCTACTACTTCGTGCCGCTCACCATCGGGGAAAACGACGAGACCATCGTAGCACCGGGCTACAGCACGGAACTGAGCGACCGTGCCATCTGCCATCGCAATGTAAAGTTCGGCAGCTCTGAATGCATCTTCATCTCGACCCGGCTCATGCAGGATCGCTTCGCGCTGGCCTTCGAGTACTTCATCAACGTTGGCCATCACTTCGTAGAGGCGGTCGGCGTACCCGAAGGCTTCTCCAACCTGCTCTGGTCGCAGGCCAAGGCCGACGTCCGCGGAGAGACCAGCCAGGACGCCCACGAGAATCGCCGCCGCGCCATCGGCGAAGGACGTGGCGAGGACGAGAAGGCCAAGAACAGCTACTTCGAGGCAGCCTTCGCAGACTCGCTCGCGATTTACATGCTGTCGCTCACCATCGACTTCGACTATGCCGAACTGCGCGAGCGGGAGTATCCGCTGCTGGCTGCCCCGGCTCTAGCCGAACGCCTGCGCCACCTGGCTTCGCTCTTCCCGCCCAACCAGGGCTACGAATTTGAGATCCGCTACCGCCGGCGCAACGAACGATGATCGCCCATCTGCGCGGCCGTCTCTTTTCCAAGCAGCCCGGTCAGGCCATCGTTGAGGCTTCGGGCGTCGGCTATGACGTCATCATCAGCGTGCCCACCTTCACCGCCCTGCCCGTCGAGGGCGCCGAGGTCTCGCTCTTCATCCACACCCACGTCCGCGAAGACGCACTCGCGCTCTTCGGCTTTCTGGAGCTTGCCGAGAAGCGGCTCTTTGAGCGCCTGATCACCGTCTCCGGCGTAGGCCCCAAGCTTGCCGTAACCATCCTCAGCGGCCTCAGCCCGGAGCGTACCGTCTCCGCCATCCGCGCGCAGGACCACGCCACGCTCACCCGCATCCCCGGCGTCGGTAAAAAGCTAGCCGAGCGGCTCGTGGTCGAGCTCAAGGACAAGCTCGACGACATGGCCGTAGCGCCCGCCCAGCAGATCGCCGCCGGCCCTGCGGCTGACGACGTACTCTCTGCGCTCGTCAACCTCGGCTACCAGCGCCCCGCCGCGCTGAAGGCGATCGAGACTGCCGGAGAACGAGACAAGGCCGCCGGTGCCGATTTCGACGCGCTCTTCCGCGCCGCGCTCAAAATTATTCGATAAGCTATTGCTCACGAGGTGTAAGTATGGCTGCTCCCTGCTGCGAGAAAAAGGGAAATCCCAAACTGTTTCTGCTCTCCGGTGTGCTCTTCCTCATCGCCGGAGTAGGCTCCGCCTTCGGCCCTCATAAATCGGTGGGGTTCCTGTGGGTTACGCTCGGCGTTCTGTACGTGGCCCTCTGGTGGCGCAAGCGTCCTGTCGACCAGCGCTGAATCACCGAGTGTAGAAGCTGTAATCGGCCGTATACGGCACTTTGATCTTCTGCCCGGCCTGGTCGGCTTTTTCGCATCCCGCTTTCGGAGCCAGCCCTCCGTGGGTATTGCTCCTGCGGATGTAAGCCACCTGGGCCAGCTTTCCGCTCGCCGTGCCCGGCACCGCACTCAGCAACAGCCAGGGAATGGAGCCCGCATCCGGTGACGCCTGGCTGGAGATCACCCGCCCCTTCACATGGCTGCCGTCATTCAGCTGCCAGGTGGGCCCGGCAAAATGCTTCCCCACCACCTTGCCGTTGCCGTCCAGCAGCTTTGCATCCGGCCCTTCGAGCTGCCATTGCAGAAAGCCGTGCTCCTTGCCGCACTCGTAGATCTGTACCCCATCGCCCTTCGCCTGAAGCACCAGGCCGGACGCGCCTGCCTTATCCGTCTGCCCACGCAGCATGGCTGACGGCGCCAGGATCAGAAGAAGGAGACACCAGACTCTCATGCCGGACATTTTAGTCCCATAACATTTCATACGCGGCCCATCTGGGCCATCCATCCTCACCAGCAGGGGCGGCGAACCGGAAGCAGGTCCGCCGTCCCCGTCAGTTTACTTCCTGTCATCTGCGTTCTTCTGGTTCCCATCGTCCTTCGCCGCCCCCTTCGCCGCCGCGTTGATAAAGGCCATTCCATTCGGCGTCCCATAGCCGGTCACATTGTCCCAGCCCGGAGTAATCGTCAGCGACGTATCCGTACCAAAGGTCAGGTCCAGGTACTGGCCGTTCGCCAGATCCCACAGCGCGCTGAAGAACTCCGTCTGGTTCTGCAGCGGATTCGCCAGTGCGCTCGGCGAGTAATACGTCGGCCCGCTGCTGTCGAAGACCGTTCCGGCAACATCCTCCGGCGAGCTTACCGGCACAATGTCGGTGATCTCATGCGAGTTCATCTTCGCAATGATCGGAGCCGCCTGCCCCAGCCAGTGCCCTGCCTTCTGGTTGGCAATCGCCCAGATGCCTGAGAAAATCGGCGCCGCAAGGCTGGTGCCGCCGTAGACCTCGACGTACTGGCCGCCCAGGTTCGGGTCGGTCACCACGATCTCCGTGCCGGTAAAGGGATCCGCCAGCGCCGAGACGTCCGGCTGCTGCCGCATCGTTCCCGGCAACGATTTCTGGTAAGCAGGCTTGCGGAAGTAGATGCTCGGTCCGCCGCCGGCTCCACCATAGTTGCCGACATTGAGCGGCGGATCGAAGACGCCATTCATGGCAAAGGAGAGATAGGTCAGGTTATTTCCCCAGCCTGTCTGGCCGTTTCCTCCGCCCGACTTGGGCAGCCCGACGCTCGTGCCGCCGACTGCCGTCGCATACGGCGAGTCGCTCGGAACGCTCGCGGACGGCTGGCCGAGCATGGCAACGTTGTCCCCGCTGTCGCCCGTCGCGAAGTTGACCGCAATGCCGGCCGCCGCGCCCAGCTCGATGACCTCGTTATAGGCCTCCAGCACCGCCGGTCCCGATTCCAGCTCCGGATAGCCATAGCTGTTTGAGATCACGCTCCCCAGGTGATGAGTGATCGCATACAGCAACGTGTACTGAAAGTCGTTGTCCTGCGCAGATGCCGCAATTAACAGCTTGATATTCGCGCCCGGCGCCATGGCATGCGCCCACTCCACATCCAGCGAGATCTCAGGAATCCAGCCGGTGTTAGGAAGAAATGGCTGACCCTCTGGATAGATCACCTGGAAGTTCTTGGCGTTCAGTTGCGGCAGCTTGTTGAGGGCCGAGAAGGCGTTGGCATCTTCCGTGATCGTCGGCGAACCATAGGCGTCGATGATCACAATCGTCTGCCCTGCACCGTTCAGCTTCTGCTTGTACGCCTGGTCCAGCCCGTAGGTGGATTGCACCTGTGCGGCGGAGTACCCGCACGGCGACAGCGTGCCCTGCTTCGTATTGTTCGGGTCAGCGCCATATACGTTGCCAAAGAACACCCCCACCGGCAGACTCGCTCCCTGCGTCGTCAGTGTCACGGCCCTCGCGTGATAGAAGCACTGCGAAGCAAAGTAAATTCCGTTTGCCTTGGCCAGCGGCACCGCAGCCGTGGGTCTGCCCGTCCGCGGGTCGGCCTGGCGCAGGGCATAGGGGTGGACACCAAAGTTATTCAGCCCGGTTACCGTGCTGACGAGCGCACTCGCCTTCCCGGCAAGGCGAGGAGCTGCCACGTTGGCGTGATAAGCACGATTCCGATAGTGGAACTGGTGAATCTGCGTGTTGAACGCTTCTTCGATCTGGGAGACCGTGCCGCGCGCACGGATCGCCAGATGGTTAGGCTCCGTTTCGAGAATGGAGAGGTTATGGGAGGTCAGCTCCTTCCTCACCGTCTCCATCTCCTCTTCCGTCGGAGCATATGCCTTCAGGTCCTGTGCGCTCAGCCATTTGTGGTACATCGGCGAACCGGGCGTATAAAGGGCTTCTACTTTCTTATCGAGCGCAGCCTTGTTATGCAGCTCCATCCAGACCGTCACGCCCATCTCTTCGTTGGCATTCGCGTGCCCCTGGTCCAGGGCATGGGCGGTGAAGCTGGGAACCCCGCCATGTGACTGCGCGACGGCTGCTCCTGGCGATAGAGTAACTACAGCAAGCGGCAGAAGCGTGGAGACTGTAAGTTTCAACAGTGTCATTGAGTGCGTCATCTGAAATCCTCGTGGGGTGGAAAACAGGGATGGTTAGGCCTGCGCCGCAGAGGGCGGCTCGCTGGACACAGGCTGGTTGGGCGAGACAACGAGTGATGCAGGAAAGGCAGATACTTACAGCCAGCGAGAATCAGGTCTCGCTTCAGGTCACTACAAGGCAAATCCAACAGCTGACTTTAGTAACCGGTCTATTGCCGGAAACTCTTTATAGTACGGATAGCGATGAACGGCAAGTTAAACTTTTCCACAACTCCGACGCCCCTGAAGATCCATTCCGGCTCCCCTCACTTCCGCGCCGAGGCACTCCGCTTCCTCCGCGGCCTCAAGCGCAACAACGACCGCGAATGGTTCGAGGCTCGCCGGGCGGTCTACGAGCGGGAGCTCAAGCAGCCCATGCTCGCCATCCTTGAAGCGATTACCCAGGCCATGATTGACTTCGCTCCCGGCCATGTAAGACCGGCACAGAAATCTCTGATGCGGATTTACCGTGACACGCGCTTCTCCGCCGACAAAAGTCCTTACAAGACTCAGGTTGCCGCCTGGTGGACGCACAACGCTCTCAGCAAGACCTCAGGCGCGGGCTACTACTTCCACCTTTCCTCGACCGAGTTCACCATCGCTGCCGGCGTTTACATGCCGCCTCCCGAGCAGCTCCTCGCCATTCGTAATCACTTGCTCACTCATCATGAGGAGCTGCGCAAACTGCTGGACGGCAAAAAGCTCCGGCGCGTGATGGAGCTGCACGAACCCCTGGCCCTGACCCGTCCGCCCAAGGGCTTTCCCGCCGCCCATCCCGCCCTCGACCTCATTCGCTGGAGACAGTGGGGCGTCACTGCGATCCTGCCCGCTGAGGCAGCACTCGAGCCGGATATGCTCGGCGCTATTGTCTCTCGCTTTCGTCTCGCCGCTCCCCTCGTTGACTTCCTCAACGGGCCGCTACTAAGCTCGTCAACGCCGGCAAAACGAGTGCTTTTCCCCCTGCCCTGAGCGGCTGGAGCGCTCATCTCTCTTCTGCACGCAACAGGCGATCGACGGCTCCTTCTGAAACAGAAATGGCCTGAAAACCAGTAAATGTCCATGATTTAGGTACAAAACCCGAAAAAACCTGTGGAAACAGCCGTTTTGCCGTTGACAAACATTTCTATCCGCCGCAAGGTAAATTGCGGTGGGTCTTCTGAAACCCGCATGGATAAAGGGCATTCGCCACACTTTGGTAATGGTCGCCCATGCAGCAGAGGCTCGGCAGCAACGCTTCACCGCGCCGCAACTGGCCGCGCGGACACCCGCAGATGGTGGAGCTAAATTCGTAACTGGAGGAATTACAAATCATGGCAGCAGCAATGACCAAGACAGCGCTTGTGCGCCACATGGCGGAGAAGCTCGAACTGACGAACAAGCAGGCAGCGGCGTTCCTCGACCTCCTGGCTGAAACCGCAGTCAAGGAAACCAAGAAAAACGGCGTTTTCGTAATCCCCGGCCTCGGACGCCTCGTCAAGGCAGAGCGCAAGGCGCGTCTTGGACGCAACCCGCAGACCGGCGAGCAGATCAAGATCAAGGCAAAGACGGTGGTCAAGTTCCGCGTAGCGAAGGCTGCGAAGGACACCATCGCGCCGCCCAAGAAGTAAGAGTTCTCAGAAGAGGTCCGCGTCTCGCAATCGGGACGCGGGCCATTCGCAGCTCGACACCTGCCTCAAACGCCCGCCGCACACGCTTCGCGGATCTGCCTTCAGACACACGCTTCCGCCAGCTTCTTTTGCTTCCCGTCTGTTGCTTCCTGTTTTTACTCTGAGTTTTCCACTGCATCGCGGCTTCTCTGGAAAATCCGTCCCGTCATCGCCCGTCGCGCAGCCTGGTAGCGAGCCGGTCCGGCAGCCCGGCGCGAATGATTCTCATCTGTGCGAGGCGCACATCGTAGGGCACGCGGCAATAGGTCACCGTTGCAGCACGATCATCGTAGATGGCAAAAGCTGCGCGCCAGTCGCCGTCGCGCGGCTGCCCTACTGAGCCGGGATTGAGCAGGTAGCGTCCGCCCTCGCGCAGCTCGAGCTGCCAGCTCTCCGCCTCATCGTGCGTCAGATAGTCCGGCTGCAGGCGATACCATTCGTCTCCGTTGGTGGCGAAGCCCCCCTGCAGGTGCGTGTGTCCGAAGAAGTTGATGCGCGACGGCGACTGCTGCAGCGGCTCCCACGCATCCCGCACCGAGAGCAGATACTGGTCTTCGTCGAGCGGTGAACCGTGCATGCAGCTCACGTTCGACGCCTCCGGGGTGATCGGTCCCGCGGCGAGATGGCGCAGCCATGAGATGTGCTCGGCCGAGAGGACACACTGCGTCCAGCGAGCAGCGCGGCCTGCAATAGGATTGAAGTCTTCTGTGCCCGTAAGGCCGCTGCAGGCGCGATCATGGTTACCGCGAACGAAGATCTCACCGAGGCCGCGAACGCGGTCGATCACCTCATTGGGGTTGGCGCCATAACCGACAATATCGCCCAGGTTCCAGACCGTGTCATAGGCAGGCGCGGTATCGAGCACTGCGTTCAATGCGTCGAGATTGGCGTGAATGTCGGAGAGAATCAGCGCACGCATGAAAAGAGGCCCAATCCAGAATAACGCGGGCAACAGGCCGATGCGCAGCGGCAGTTTGGATGTCGGCAACCGATGGCAATAATTATTATCAGATAATAACAATTATCAAACGATAATTGTTATTACATAAGATCCAAAAAGTCGCCCAAAAGGTCCTTAAATGGCAAAGATTGCTACAATCGGGGCAATCTAACTACCCTTGGATTTTATGGCTAGAATGCAGGTTTCACGCAGAAGTTTCATGTCTACGGCAGCGCTCGGCACCGCCGCTCTGGCGGGGATTTCCACTCCCGCGCAGGCAGAAAATTCCGAAGTGTTTTTCGCCCGTGGAGACTGGAATACGGCCTCCTTCAACAAGCTGCTGCGCGCGCGCAAAACCATGAAGCAGCTCTTCGATGTAACCGCGCCGGATGGTGAAAGCCTTGCGCTGCACATTCATAATGCGTTCTCCGGACTGGAGCGCGGCTTCGGTATTCCCGCCGAGAAGATCATGATCGTCGCGGCGCTGCGCGCTGGTGCGAACGTGATGAACTTCGACGACTATGCATGGAAGAGGTACCAGATTGGCGCGGCCTTCAAGATCAATGATCCTGCAACAGGCAAGCCTGCGGAGCGAAATATCTTCTACGCCAGCAGCAAGGCTCCTGAGGGCAACTACGCCTCGGACGATCCGAACGACCGCCGCTCCATCAGCTGGGATGACTCGATCCAGGCCCTGCAGCGGCGAGGCGTGCAGCTACTCAGCTGCCATGTAGCGACGGAAGGTTTCGCAGAGGGAACCGTGAACAGACTGCATCTGAAAGAGAGTGCGGAGAGCGTAGCGCGCGACCTGTTGCAGCATATGTTGCCCGGGGTGATCGCTGTGCCCAGCATGGTTTCTGCGATTCCCGTTCTCGAGAAGCAGGGCGGCTTCGCCTACCTGCGGCTGTAGAGCCTCTCGCGTCAGAAGTCGGCTCCGCCTTCATTCGGAGCGTTGCTCAGCACCATCTTGCCGCCGCTTCTGGCGATGACGTAGACAGGAGCGGCGAAGGCAGGAGCGAACTGCTCCTCTGTCCAGAGAAAGACGCGTCCCGGGCCATTCCACAGCTTGGCCAGCGCCGCCTGGTCTAGAAAGACGGGCGGGAGATCGTTGAAGGACGCTCCATACGCCAGCTCTCCGCCGCGGCCATTCACGACCAATACCCGCCGCCCCAGATAGAAGGCAAAGCTGGAAGCCTGTTCGAGGCGGCCGTTGATAACGATTACCGAATCGGCGTTCAGCTCAGGGGAAATGGCCTGAGCAAGGTTCTGCGAGGAGTTGACGGCTGAGACCGTAACCAGCGCCGCCTGCGTGCCCAGAAGCACAAAGACCATCATGCCCGCGAGAAAACAGTTTGCCAGGCGGGCGCGACCGCGGCGGCGCAGCAGCAGGTTAGCGCCAGTGCCCACCAGCACAGCCGTGGCAATGATGCCCGGAGGAACATGGAGCCAGGCGACAGCTCGATGACTGAGCCCCGCGACGTGGGGCTGGTAGCGCAGCAGCACGGCACAGCCGAGAGCAATGAGGACGCCAACGCGAAAGAGCAGCTGCGCGCGCTTGACGCCGGCGGCGGCGGGGGACTCTTCATCGGCGGCAAGCCAGTCCGCAGCCATCATGGCAAGAGGCGGGGCCAGCGCGACCACTCCCACCTGCTGGGGAAAGAGTAGGCCTAGCAGCACAGCGGTCAGCAGCCAGCAGGAGAGTAGGCGACGCTTCGCATGCTCCTCCTCCGGGCACTCGGGACACTGGGCGCTGTGGAAGATGACCCAGGGCAGAAACGCCGCGAGGAAGATGAGGAAGTACGAGAGCATGCCCGTGGCCGCCGTCGCGTGGTGCCGCATGAAGAGGAAGAGTTCACGGCCCTGATGCGCGACGAAGTAATGCCACAGAAAGCCGTGCGCGGGACCCGGACCCCGGTTGGCGAGGCTGGCAGCAATGTGCCACGGAAGGGCCAGCAGCAGGAAGACGGCAAGTGCTGCGAACGGATGCCAGCGCTGCAGGTGGCTGAGACGCCGTGACCTGACCAGCACCAGCGCGACGGTGATGAGCGGCACGAGCAGGCCCGGCAGGCCCGCGCTGAGAAGAGCGAGGGCGCAGGCGGCTGCGAAGCCGATCGCGCTGCCAAGCGTCGGGCCCAGGCGCAGGGATCTCCAGAAGAAATGGGCGGCGAAAGAGGCTGCGAGCGCCGTGAGGACAGTGCCGTTCATCTCACGGGTGCCGGCGAAGAGGGCGACGTTTGTCACCAGGATCAGCGCGGCGTAAAAGCCTGAACGGCGAGCGCGGTCTGCGGGGCCGTTGAGCGTAAGGTCAATGGCCATGCGGAAGGCCACCAGCACCAGCAGCAGCGCGGTGAACGCCAGTGGCAGACGCGCAGCCCAGTCGGAAATGCCGAAGATGCGGAAACTGGCGGCCATGGCCCAGGTCGGGGCAGGAGCATCTGCGAGATAACGGACGCCATCGGCGTAAGGCGTGATCCACTGGTGGCGCAGCATCATGCCGCGGGCGGCCTCGGCGCGCAGCGCGTCGAGCCCATCGGCAAGCGGCGGCGTAAAGAGCGTAAAGGAGCCGTAGAGCAGCAGCCAGAGGCCCAGCAGGGGAAGTACGAATCGCTTTGCAGTGAGGTAGCTTTTCATCGCGGCTGCCAACGCGATTATAGAGAAAGCTGCCCGGGGGTGAAGAACCGCCCGGGCTTTGAAGTGAAAAGCGGCGGTTTAGTGGCCGTCGCCATCGCCGTCGTGACCGGCAGCAGCAGCGGCTTTGCCCTGCTGGCTGATGTTCACGCTATCGGGCTGGAGAGCGGCCTGCTGCGTCTGAACGGCGGACGCAGCAGCCTGAGCCGTCTGAACCTGTGAAACGACTGCACTGCTTGCAACGGGACTGATCATTCGGGTAAATCCTCCTGTCTCTCCTATCGGCACTGGAGGAGAAACTTGACGATTTCCGGAGCAGATGACGAAGAGTTCACGCCTGGTTTAGCGTGGAGTCCGTCCTGCACCTCACCCGGTATTCCTCAGGCCGGCAGAGATACCGTTGATGGTGCCTGCGATGGCGCGGTTGATCGCCTCAGTGTCCTCGCCGGCGCGCTTGCGCCGCAGCAGGTTTACCTGGATGAGGCTCATGGGGTCGACGTAGGGGTTGCGCAGACGGATGGAGCGCGCGAGCACCTGATTCATCTGCAGCAGTTCAGACTGGCCAGTGACGGCGAGTACAGCTTCGTGGGTGCGTTCGAACTCCGCCTTCAACTTGGAGAAGACCCGTTCGCGCAGGCCGGGATCGGGAAGCAGCGCGGCGTAGAGCGAGGCGATGCCGAGGTCGGCTTTCGCCATAGCCATCTCCACGTTGCGAATGAGATCGATGAAGAGCGGGAATTCAGCCATCATGGCCTGCAGCAGAGCCATGCCGCCGGGGCGCTTGGCATAGCGGCTGATGGCATAGCCGACGCCGAACCAGCCCGGAAGCATGAGGCGGCTCTGCGTCCAGCCGAAGACCCAGGGGATAGCGCGCAGGTCGGCGAAGCTCTTGCGCCCGCTGCGCCGCGCCGGGCGCGATCCGATCTTGGCGTGTTCGAGCTCTGCGACGGGTGTGGCTACTTCAAAGTACTCGAAGACCTCAGCATCATCGATGATCTGCGTGCGATAGAAGGTGAAGGCATCGGCGGAGAGCTCATCGAGCGCGGCCTCCCACTCCGGAAGCAGAACGCCGGACTGGTGGCCGTTCGGATCGAGCGCATTGGGGCGAGCAAGAGCGTCGAGAGAAGCTGCAATCATCAGCTCCAGGTTGCGCTCGGCCAGCACCACGTCGGAGTATTTCCAGTTGAGCACTTCCCCCTGCTCGGTGATGCGTATCTGCCCCTCAAAGGCTCCCACAGGCTGCGCGTAGATGGCGCGATGGGTGGGACCGCCGCCACGGCCCACGGTGCCGCCGCGACCGTGAAAGAGCCTGAGCTTGACGCCGCACTCGCGAGCAACCTCATGGAGGGCGCGGTGAGCACGGAAGATCTCCCAGGTGCTGGTGAGCATGCCGCCATCCTTGTTGGAGTCGGAGTAGCCGAGCATGACCTCCTGCGTGCTGCCCCAGGAGTCGAGCAGACGGCGATAGTCAGGGCGTGTCCACAGCTCACGGCAGACGGCGGGTGCGTTCTGCAAGTCCTCGATTGACTCAAAGAGCGGCACGGGCATCAGGCCCGGATCGTTGCCGGTGGCCGCTACCTCAACCCCACCGAGACGGGCGAGCCACACGACAGCCATCACGTCCTCAACCGTCGCTGCGCCGCTGATGACATACTGCCGGACCGCTTCAGGGCTGCAGCCTCGCTTGACCTCCGCAATGGTGCGGAAGGTTTCGATGACCTCGTAGGTCTCCGGGCTCATGGGTGACGGAACCGTGCCTGCGGCCGATTCACACCATGCGGAAGCTTCCTTGAGGGTTTTATCGTGGAGGCGCGCGTGCTGTCGGACATCGAGCGTGTGCAGGTGGAGACCAAAGGTTCGCACCAGAAGGACGAGCGGGTCGATGAGAGTACGCGCCAGACGCAGACTGTTGTTCTCCGCCAGGCTGTCGCGAACAAGCGCGAGATCGTCCAGCAGGTCCTGGGCGCTGCAGTAGGGCCCCAGGCCCTCCAGAGCAGCTTCAAGGCTGTCGCGATCCCGGGAGGTCTGACCGGCGGTGCGCAGCAGCCGCGCGTGAACGCAGACCATGAATCGCCGGTAGAGTTCGAACTCAAAGCGAACGCTGAGCGAACCGGCGCCGCGGCCATTAGCGCCGCCGTACATGCTGGCAAAATAGCCCTCAAGGCGACGGCGGAGAGCGGCGCTGACGGGCTGCTGCTGGGCCGAGGTTGTGAGAAGATCAATGACCAGCTGGACGCGCTTTTCGTAATAATCCAGCAGGCGGGCGCGGGCAGCGGCAAGGGCATTCCGCGTGACTTCAGTGGTGACAAAAGGATTGCCGTCGCGGTCGCCACCGATCCATGAGCCGAAGGAAAGCAGCACAGGGAGATCTGCGACATCAATCGCGAGATCGTACTCGGACTGAAACGCAGAGACTATCTCCTCGTAGAGCTTGGGCAGCGTAGCGAAGATCGAGACGTCATAGTAGTCGAGTCCCATCTTGATTTCGTCGCTCACGGATGGCCGGCGGCTGCGAACTTCATCGGTCTGCCACAGGGCCGTAATCTCCGCAACGAGCAGATCCTGCAGCCGCTGGAGCTCCTCATCGGAGACAGGGATACGGTCAAGCTCCTCAAGAAACTCCCCCATGCGGCGGCGCTTGAAGAGAACGGACCTTCTGGCAATTTCAGTGGGGTGGGCGGTGAAGACGGGAATGATGAGGATGCGCTGGAGCCAGTCAAGAGCGCTCTGGCTGGAGATGCCGGCCTGCTTCATGGCGCGAAGCGTCCCACGGAGCGAACCGCGCTGGACGCCCTCAGTATGTGCCGTCTGCAGGGCGAGACGGCGCCGCTTGCGGTGATTGGTTTCGGCCAGATTGATGAGTTCGAAGTAGAAGGCAAAGGCACGGCTAAGCTGGTAGGACTCCTCCACCGGCAACTCGTTGGTGGTGAGCACGGCGAGCTGCATGCGGTCGTCGGCCTCTTTGAGATGCCCGGTCGCCTGTGCCTCGCGACGGCGAATGGCGCTCTGCCGCAGCTCTTCCACTTTTTCGTATATCGCGTCGCCAGCCTGCTCCCTGAGTACCTCACCGAGCAGCATGCCCAGCGAGCGAACATCGCGGCGTAGTGGCGCTTCCTTCACATCGGTTGTGTGCGCTTCCAGCTCGAGCAGGCGTTGCGCCCAGGTCTCCGGTTTCCACAATGACGGCATGGTTCGATTATGCCTCAGCGGAAAGGTGCATCCGAGTGCTAAGGCTCATCTTTGCAGCTTTTACGGTGTAGGGCGGCCGCTGCCGGACGGACTCCACAGCCCGAGAAGCCTTCTGGTGATTCTGCCGAAGAAGCCACTCCCTGCGCCCGGAGGAGGCAGTGGGGGCATCGGAGACAGAGCGGGAGCGGCCTGACGCTCGAGACGCGCAAGGGTCAGCTCCACCTGTCGCCGCAGCTGCTCGACCTCCAGCGTGCACTGGCGCATATAGGCGGAGATGGAAAGGTTCGCCTCCTCCGCACGTTGACGAATCAGACTCTGTTCGGAGGGCGAGATTCGCACTGAGAGCATGATCGGCCGCGCTGCGCTGGCTGCCCCTGCTGGTGCCTTGCCCGGATTTTTCTTAATGGCTGCTGACGGAGCTGCCTGCTGTTGTAGTGCGCGGTTCAGTGTTTCACGGAATTTCGCCTCCGCGGCTGGTGGCGCCTTCGCCACGGCTCTGGCCCCGGTCTTGCTGGATACCTTGGCGGCAGCTTTGGTAGCGGGGGTGGACGAAAGCTTACGCGCAGGTGGTGTCACCCTGGCCTTAGCGGGTGGAGGTGCCTCCATCTTCGGGGGCGGGGCAGGGGACGGCGGTGCTTCGACGCGGCGGAAGCGGCTACTCTTAAGAGCCTGGTCGTAGGAGAGCTCTTTAATATCTTTTATGCCGCCTTTGGGAGCCTTACCTTGCGTACCGCTCCAGGCCTCGAAGCGGCCAAGGATGGCGTGGATATCATCAGCGGGCTGGGAGCTTGTGGCACTGCGCGTTTGCATGGGAATGCTCCTCCATCAGCCTGAGAATAAGACAGGCAAAGAAGGCTCTACGCTGAACCTCAGAAAGAAGATGCCGGTCATTCCCGATTCAGCACTTAGAGATAACCGCTGAAGTCAAAATGGGAAAAGCGTCTTACGGAATGAAAAAGAAAAGCCCCCTATTGAGGGGGCTTTTCTGGAGTTGCAGGGTAGAGGACCTTACTTCTGGTCCATCACGATTCCACCCGGCTGGCTGGCTTTCTTTTCTTCGTTTGCCTTACGGGTGCTCATCATTTTGGCGCTCCACTGCTGTGCCTGGTCAAGGTCGGCCTTGCGAGCGGCGTCATTGCCACATTCAAGATCAGCCTTGCGGCGGTTCAACAGGTTCATGTAGGCCATTGCATCGTCGTAGTTGGGACGAATATCAAGGGCTTTCTGCATGTACTGCAGACCTTCCGTCACCAGCGGAGTATTCTGCTGGACAAGCGCCTGGCAAGTGGCCTTCGGCATTTTGGCATTGCCGTTGCCGTCGTCCGTCATCCCTACGGCGGTCAGCTCCTTGACAGCATTCCTGTAAGCCTGACGCCAGTCAATGTAGCCGATGGTGTAGTTCGCCTCGGCATCCTGCGGGTCAGCTGCAATCACTTTCTGTTGCCACTGTTTAGCTTCGTCTACTTTGCCGATTTCGAGGTAGAGCGCTGCAATGCCCTTGAGCGCATTGATGTTATTCGGATCCTTGCCGAGGACTTCCTGAAAACCCTGAATGGCCAGATTGGCTGTCTTCATGTTTTCCGGGCTCTGCAGATCCGGAACTACCTGCTGAGCGTAGGCAGTAGCCAGATAAATGCGGGCCATGGGGAGCGACGGATCAAGGTTCACCGCCTCCTGGAAGTGGTTGATGGCCTCTTCGTAGCGGGCGCTCTTGTATGCCTGAACACCCTTATTCAGTTGGTCGCGGGCCTCGAGGCGATGGCACCCGGTCATACTGGCAATCAACGTGGCGGTCGCTGCTGCCATTACCGGAAAGCGTGCGAGTCGGTTCATTCTGTTTTTCATCTCCTTCAACCACCGGGCTGCGCTCTAGCACCTGGCAGTGGGATGCATCGCTTGTGCTAACGAGCGAAACTTATCCGCGTTGTGATTGTAATTGGTTTCCGCCTCATGGCAAGTCCCTGAAGCGACAACATTGCCTGGGTTGCAAATTAATTCTTACCAGTCAGCCGCAGAACGCTCGGCTGAGCGTTTCAACTATAAGAGCACAAAACCAGCTCCGGGCGCTTTCAGCCCCGGAGCATGCTGCCTACTGGCCCGCTTCGATCTTGGGCGTAATCAGTCCGATGTGATCCACGCCCGCCTGATGACCCAGATCCACGACCTCAGCCACGGATGAGAAATTCAGGTTAGGGTCGCCCTTTACGAACATGACACGCTCCGCGCGAGTCGAAAAGATAGCAGTCAACCGGGTAAGAAGATCGCTCTTCTGCACGGTGTCCTGATTGATCAGATACGTGGGCACACCATTGGCGCCGCCGTTGATCGAGACGACAATCGTGCGATCGTTCGGCTGCTGCTGATTGGGGTTCTTCGGAGGCTGCGGAACGAGCGCATCCAGTCCCTTGGGTGTCACCGGCACGATGACCATGAAAATGATCAACAGCACCAGCAGTACATCGATCAGAGGCGTTACGTTGATATCCGAGGAGAGTCCACCCGGTCCAGCGCCACTTCCCATTGCCATAAGTCAGTCCCTCATTCCTCTGCGGATGTCCGCAATCATTCTCCGCCGGCGGCCGCGTGGTTGCGGTCCTGGCGCTGCTCGGTCAGCAAGCCTACTTCTTCAACGCCCGCGGTGCGCACGGCGTCGATGGCGTCCATGACGGTGCCATAGTGGGCACGTGCATCCGCTCTAAAGAAGACTTCCTTGGTAGCTTTATTCTGGAGCATATCGCTGACCTTGGCGCCAAGGTCGCTCATTGCTACCGAATTCTGCCCGAGATAGATCTTGCTGTCACGAGTTACCGCGACTACGACAGCGTCTTCATGGTCGGCGTCCGGCATAGCCGTAGGCATGTCGGTTTTCGCCAGCTCCACGTTGACCTTGTTCTGGAGCATGGGCGTGATGACCATAAAGATGATCAGCAAAACCAGCATCACGTCCACCATCGGGGTGACGTTGATATTGGAGTTGACCTTTTTTCCTTCGTCTCGTTTGTTGATTGCCATTCGTGTGCTCCATCTATCGTGCTTGCCTGCGTGCGGGCGGTCTTAACAGTGTCCGGAGAGGGCAGACTTCCCAACCTGCCCTCTTCCGGTCACGATTCCCGCTTCCCGAAAAGGTCCCCCGGCCGACGATTAGCGGCGGTGTCCCTGCTTGATGAAGTAGTCGATCAACTCGCTGGACGAATTGTCCATTTCGACGTCGAAGGCTTCAACCTTATTGGTGAAGTAGTTGAAGGTCATAACCGCGGGGATGGCCACGATGAGGCCGAATGCCGTGGTGACCAGAGCTTCAGAGATACCGCCGGCGACTGCACCGATACCGGAGGTCTTCTGAGTGGCGATCTGCTGGAATGCGTTAAGGATACCGACAACCGTTCCGAACAGGCCGATAAACGGCGCCGTGGAACCGATGGTAGCCAGACCGCCGAGACCGCGCTTCAGCTTGGCGTGAACGATCGCCTCGGAACGCTCAAGGGCGCGCTTGCTGGCCTCGATCTGCTCCTCAGTGATTGCGCCGCCCGAACCATAGTTGCGGAACTCCTGCAGACCGGCGGTGACGACTTCGGCAAGGTGCGACTTCTTGTTGCGGTCTGCAACCTTGATTGCCTCATCCAGCTTGCTCTCCTTGAGAGCGCCGGCGACGCGGGGCGCAAACTCGCGCGACTGCTTGCGGGCGGCCGCGAAGTAGAGATAGCGATCGATCATGACAGCCAGCGACCAGATCGACATGATGAAGAGCACGATAACCACGCCACGGGCCAGATTGCCCATATTGTGCCAGAGATCCATCGGGCTAAAGCCGGGCGTTGCCTGGTCCTGAAAGAATGCGAGCGACGCCGGGTGTGCAACTAGTTGTGTGAGATGAGCGAGAATCACTGAATCTTTCCTCCTGGGACTGACTTCTTCTTGAAACGGGATGATGTTAGTGCTGCATTACTCCTGCCACTGAAGTTCAGCGGCAGGACGGGAAGACTGCCTGCCTCAACCTCCGAGGCTGAAGATTACGTTGACCTGCGTTTCAACCTCAACCGGCTCTCCATTGAGCAAGTAGGGCTTGTAGCGCCAGGAGCGAACAGCGTCGAGAGCGGCCTGCTGCAACATCGGCGGACCACTGAGCACGCGCAAATTCTGGATGGTTCCAGTCTTGGAGATGGTTGCCTGCAGGACAACCGTGCCCTGGATGCGGGCAGCCTTGGCGATGGCCGGATACTGCGGCTGGGTCTTGCTCAGCACCATACCGGTCATAACGCCGGAAGAAACGGCGATCTTTTTAGGAGCGGCTGCTTTGACAACCGGCGCAGGGCCACTGCCCATGCCACCGAGAATGCCGCCCATGACGCCACCTCCGGATCCACCCTCCATACCGGCCATGCCGGCAACACCAGGGGATGATGGCGGAGCTGCGTCTTCCTTGACCATCTTGATCTCTTTAGGAATCTTGGTCGGCGCAGTGAGCTGATTGTTCAGCATCTCTGACACCACCTTGACGTGAACCGGAGCGGCTGGCGGCGGCGGCGGTGGCGGTGGTGGTGGCGGCGGTGGGGCCACCAGCAGAGTCGCCATAGCCGCCTTGGGAAGCGCTTCGGGATAGATCAGCGGTACGAGGATCATCGCTGCCAGAATGGATCCATTCAGGATGACACCAAAGACCATGTAGTACTTGCTCTTGGTCTTAAGTCTGCCGCTGGATTCCACCAATGAATCTTCAAACATGGCCTACCTCGGGACGTACAAAACTTGGTTCCCACCTATAGACACCGGAGAGGTGGGTTTTTGTTCCCAGCATGTTTCGAATTTCTTTGAAAGATTCAAAAAAAACAAAAAGCCGAGTGATGGTCTTTGTACCACACTCGGCTTTCGATTGGAAATGTTCTTAAAAGATTCAAACGCGTGCGCGCTTTGCAGCCGGCAGAGTTGCGGATTTGCTCATCTTCGATCCGCGCCATTCCTGATAAGCAACAAGCATTGGAGCTGCCACCGCGATGGAGGAATAGGTGCCGATGAGGATGCCGACAACCAGCGCAAAGGAGAATCCTCTTAGAACCTCGCCCCCGAAGAGGTAGAGCGACAGCACGGTGAGGAAGGTGAGGCCCGAGGTCAGGACGGTTCGGCTCAGTGTCTGGTTAATGCTGCGATTGACGAGATCGTGAAGAGACTCACGACGAGTCATGCGCAGGTTCTCACGGATACGGTCGAAGACGACGATCGTGTCGTTCATGGAGTAGCCGATGAGCGTAAGGATGGCGGCGATCACCGTAAGCGAGATCTCCTGATTCGTGAGCGAGAATGCGCCTACCGTGATGAGGGTGTCGTGGAAAACAGCGACGACAGCCGCGACACCATAAATCAGCTCAAAACGGAACCAGAGATAGACCAGCATGCCCGCCAGCGAGTAGAGGGTGGCGAGCAACGCCTGCTTGCGAAGCTGGGCGCCGACCTGCGGGCCCACGATTTCCACATTGCGCACAGAGAAGCCCGAAAGAAAGGCATTCTGCTTGAGTTCGTTGACGACGGCAGGGTCCGCTACACCGCTGAGGCTGTCGATCGAGGAAAGAAGTCCTCCGTGCTCGGCATCGCGGAACGAGGTTATCGCCTGGGCCTGCTGCTCATAGCGCTGCGCGGCAGCGTCGGCACCCTTCTGATCGAGGCCCTCCGGGTCGTGCTGCTCAAGGAAGGCAGCGAGAGAGGACCGGCCTGCGTTGTCGAGATCGAGCTTGCCGGCTGCATTGGCGCCCTGTTTCGAATAATTTCGGGTCAGCGTATCGACGATCGTCGCGCGGCCCTTATCGAGCGCAGCCTCGCTGGTGTCATGCTGGGCGAGGGTGATGATGACCTCGTGGTTAGCCGGTGTGCCGTAGGTCACGATGCGCGCATCCTTGAGACCGGCACGGTCGGCCGCGGCGCGGATCAGGTCGGTATTGGGCTGCTCGTCAAACTTGACGCGCACCACTGTACCGCCCTTGAAGTCAACATCGAGGGGCAAATGGTGCCAGAAGAGGAGCGACAGAACGCCCGCCACGCTGAAGATGAGAGAGAAGCCGAGGAAGTACCACTTCTTCCCCAGCCAGTCGATCTTTACATCATGAAACAGTTCCACGAGAGTTCCGCCTGCCTGCTAGATATTTTTCTTTTCGAGGGCATGTAACAGCCCCAGTTTGACCAGAAATGCAGCGGCGAAGAAGAGCACTCCGCTGGCAAACCCCAGTCCGCCCCGTGCAAAGCCTTCGTCCTTTATCTCTGCCATGAAGATCCTTCATCAGCAGCCGCGGCCCAAAGCCGGGCCGTGGCTGCTGCCCAGCTTTAAATCGAAATTGCTTCGCCGCGCTGCTTACGGTTCAGGTTTGCGTCGAAGATGACCCGCGAAACAAAGACTGCGGTAAACAGGTTAGCCAATAGACCAAAGGTGAGCGTGACAGCAAACCCCTTCACGGGACCAGTTCCAAAGAGGAAGAGAATAGCCGCCGAAACGATGGTCGTGACGTGGGTATCGATGATGGTCGTCCACGCGTGAGCGAAGCCCTGATCCACTGCGGCTGCCGGCGACTTGCCGGCGTGCAGTTCTTCACGGATGCGCTCGAAGATCAGCACGTTTGAGTCGACGCCCATACCAACGGTAAGGATGACGCCCGCAATTCCGGGCAGCGTCAGGACAGAGCCCGTGTAGCCCATGAAGCCCAGCAGGATAACCAGGTTCAGGAAGAGAGCGAGATCGGCGTTGATGCCCGCGCCACGATAGTAGACGAGCATGAAGATCATGACGGCAAGCATGCCCATGACCGCAGCCGTGACACCCTGGCGGATCGAGTCGGCGCCAAGCGATGGGCCGACGGTGCTCTCCTGCAGATAGTGGATAGAGGCTGGAAGGGCTCCGGTCCGCAGCAACATGGAGAGGTCCTTGGCCTGCTGCTCGGTGATGCCGCCGCCGGAGATGGTGCCCTGATCGCGGATCTGATCGCGAATGGTTGCCACTTCCTGGATCTTGTTGTCGAGCACGACGCAAAGGGACTTGCCCTTGTTGGCAGCGGTAAAGTCGGCGAAGTGATTGCCGGCCGCGGTCGTCAGGTAGAAGACTACCTCCGGCTCGTTGGTGTTCGGGTTACGGCTGGATTGCGCATCACGAATATCAGTGCCCGCGACCTCAGCCGTCTTACGGATCTGGTAAACGTCGTTGCCTGAACCGGGGGCGCTCGCGCCGGGAGCGGTGTGGAGCAGCACGGAGTCATAAGGCACCGCGCCGCCGAGAGCCTGCAATGCTGCCTGCTCGTCCGGCCATGGGCCGCCCATAACTTCGTGGATCTCAAGACGCGCCGTCGACTGGATCACGTCGCGCACCCGGCCCGGGTCGTCGACGCCTGGAAGCTCTACGAGGATCTGATTCGAGCCTAGGTTGTACTCCTGGATAACGGGCTCGCTGACACCGAGCGAATCGACACGCGTGCGGATGACGTCAATCGCCTGCTGCAGAGTCCGCGACTTGAGGTCGGCCTCGGCGCTGGGCTTCATGGTCAGCGTAAAGCTGCCGCTGGCGCCCGAGTGCAGGTCATACTCTGAGCCGTAGCGCGACTCGAGCAGACTGCGCAGATCGCCCGCCTTATCAAGCGGAACGCCGTTGATGGCGAGCGTCTCAGGGTGGGTGGCGTCGGGCTTGGTGACGGTGGCGCCGGTGATTCCGTTCTGCTGCAGGTCGCTCTGGATATGGGAGACGTCGTTATCTGTCGCAGCATTGACAGCCTCATCGACCATGACCTGCAGGACCAGGTGGGTACCGCCCTTGAGGTCAAGGCCGAGGCTGATGCGCTTCAACAGCGAAGCCTTGAGAGCCTTGCCGCTCAGACCGCTCGGCAGCCCGATGATCCCGAAGACGAAGACCAGCAGGACCGCAATAATAAGGATAGTTTTCTGGGTTAGATTCTTCCGCATGGAACTCTAGGCCTGCTTGCTCTGGTCTTCTGTGATGACCGAGGCGATGGCGCTCCTCGCTACTTCAATCTTGATATTGTCGGGTGGAACGCGGAGATGCACGGCATCGTCGCGCAAGGCAAGAACAGTCCCACGGATACCTCCCGTGGTGGTGATCTTGTCTCCCGGCTTGAGAGCGGCGAGCATCTCCTGCCACATTTTCTGCTTCTTCTGGTTAGGGCGGATCAGCAGCAGGTAGAAAACGCCGATGATCAGCACAAACGGCAGGAAAGACACGATATTGGGAGGCAGGCCGCCAGCCGCAGCCAGCAAAATAGTCGACGTCAACGCTCAGTCCTTTATAGGTACTCCGGCTATCTGCCTGGAGATTCCAGCCCGGTTATCGCCGGACACACGTTACTGACACCACTCAGGACGATCGATTCCTACAGTTGCACGTTCGGAACGGAACAGCCTTTTTCAGCCCTAAAAGCAGCCCAGAACAAGCGCAGCGATGCGCACGCCCGGCGAGCCGCTACCAGCCAGAGAGGTGCCTAGCTATCTAGCATCATGTCTGGGGATGGATAGTGTCAAGAAGAAGGCTCCCCTAAAGGCAGCTTCACGCGCTCAGGCTGGGATGATTCGCTCGTCCTTAAGGCGGGCGAAGAGGTCAAAAAAGGAGGCGGGCGTGGACTGAAAGGCGCTGAAACCCAGGCTCCAGCTCTGGGTCATGTCATTGACACACTCGAGCTTGCGGCCCAGATCTCCATCCGTGTGCCACCAGGAGACCAGCGCATCGATATTTGGCTCGGCCAGGGAATGCCGTTGCGCTATGCCGCGCCAGAGAGCGGCTGCACCTGTCATGCGCGGCTCCAGGGGAGCAGGCGGCGTGGGCGGCCCTTGAGGCTCAACGCCAAAATAACCGGCCAACTGCGGCCACAGCCAGCGCCAGCGGAAGATGTCCCCATTCGAGATATTGAAGGCGTGGTTGCGCGCGGCTGGGGTAGTAGCAGCCCACTCCAACTGGCGGGCAAGAATGCGGGCGTCGGTGACATCGGTGAGCGCATTCCACTGCTCGTGCGAGCCGGGAAAGATGAACGGCTGGCCGGTTTCGCGGCAGATCGTGGCGTAAACAGCCAGGGTGACGCCCATATTCATAGCATTGCCGCGTGCGTATCCGATGACGGTGTGCGGGCGGTGGACGCTCCAGCCGAAACCGCCGCGTCCGGCTGCGGCAAAGAGGATGTCCTCCTGCGTGTAGTAAAAGTTGAGGCCCGGCAAACGAGGGTTGTCCTCGCGGAAGGGCGTCTCGGCGGCTGTCTGGCCATAGGCCTCGAAGGGTCCGAGATAGTGCTTGGTTCCCGTGACCAGCGCGGCATGCTTGATGGGTTTGCCGGCCAGTGCACCGAAGAGGTTTTCCATCATCGCTCCGTTGACGCGGACATTTTCTTCCTCGGTGGGCTGACGCAGCCAGGTGCAAAGAAAAACGTGGGAGATGTCGACGCCTGCAATGGCAGCGCGAACTGCTGCCGAGTCCTGGAGATCGGCCGCGAGCGGGGTGATGCCGGGTGCGGCCTGTGGCTTGCGGGCCATGCCGTAAACGATCCATCCGGTGGAGGCCAGATGCGCGGCCAGATTGCCGCCGGTGATTCCCGTGCTTCCGACCACCAGGGCCGCTCTTCTGCTTTCACTCAGGTTTGTGCTGGACTCGGGCCCCTGATTCGCATGCATTGTTCTTAGATGATTTCGCTGGGAGCCGCGATGCATGGAAAGCTTGCTTGACAGTGGATATGACATGTTGTAATGTTTACTTGTCCTTAAGGAAAGGAAACATGTCTATGGGTCTCCTTTGCAATCGTGCCTCCCTAAGTCCTGTCCAGCGCCGTCACTATTCCCTGTTCATGGGGGGCTTGTGGTTGGAGTCCCTCGCCATGATCATCGTGAGCCAAAGCCGTCATCGCCTTCAGCTCACCGGGTCAGAAGCAATTCTGCTGGCCATGCTGCCGGCTCTGCCGATTTTTTACCTGATTTTCGTCGTCGCCCGGTATCTGATACAGGAGAAGGACGAGTTCATCCGCAGCCTGATTATGCAGGCAATGCTGTGTGGTATCGGCCTCACGTTAGCCGTCGACACCACCTGGGGTTACCTGACAGAGATCCACGGGACGTCGCCACTGCCTCAATTCGCAAACTTTGTGCTGTTTTTCGTCACAGGAGCCCTGGCCTGGCGCATTCAGCTTGCGAGGAGCCGATGAAAAACCGTCTCCGGGTGCTGCGTGCCGAGCGCAACTGGAGCCAGGCGGATCTCGCTGAGCGACTGGAGGTCTCCCGCCAGTCAGTCAACGCTATTGAAACGGGCCGCTTCGATCCGAGCCTGCCGCTGGCTTTCAAACTGGCGCGCCTCTTCGAAGCTCCCATCGAGTCGATCTTCTTCCAGGAGTAGCGTGGAGATTGAAGAAGATTCAGGCTTTTCAGCGATGTAGCATGGCCGATCATTCATACCGTAGAGCGACCATTGGGTCTACCTTCATTGCGGCGCGAGCAGGCACCGTTACCGCCACTAGCGCGACCACCGCCAGCAGAAGTATCACACTCGCAAAGGTCGCCGGATCGTGGGGACTGACATCGAATAGCAGGCTCGCAAGCGCCCGCGAGATAGCAAGCGTCGCCAGCAGTCCAGCCACTCCGCCCAAAAGAATCAGTCGTCCGCCCTCCCACAGCACCAAGCGAAGAATATTCCATCTACTCGCGCCTAAGGCCAGGCGTATGCCGATCTCCTGGGTACGTTGCGCGACCAGGAACGAAACCACGCCGTAAACGCCGATCATGGCCATCAAGAGGCCGGTCATTGCGAAGAATCCTATTAGTACCGCCTCAAAGCGAGGACGCTCAGCCATCACGTCTACACGATGGCTGAGCGTCTGAATATCGACCGGCACGGTGGGGTCAACCGATGCGATTTCAGAGCGAATCCATCGCGACTCGATGTCCGATGGGGCGCCAGTGTTGATGATGATCGTGGAAGACCGGTCCCAGTCCTCGGGGCGGTCGCGCCTCAGCCGGTAATATTCCGGTTCGTCCTCCCCTGTCAGACCTGAGTTCTTCACGTTTCCTACCACCCCTACGACCGTATACCAGGGGTTATTGATGGGAGATGGAAATGCAAGTTGCAGGTGCTGACCTATGGCATCTCCTTTCGGGAACATGCGAGACGCAAAGGCCTTGCTCAACACCACGAAGTGCTCCGTCGAGCGCAGTTCCTCATTATCAAAGCCATGCCCCTGCAGGAGCGGGATGTTCAACGCGCGAAAATATTCAGGCGTGACCCATCTCCACGCCGCCATTCCACCTGTTCCACCAGCAGGGGACGGTCTGCCGGCAACTGCGATGGATGTGTATATCTGGTCGTGATGTGGGCCGCCGGGCGGTAATGAATCGCTCAGCGCCAGAGCCGTTACACCCGGCATCCTACGCAGCCGCGCCGCTATCTGCTGGAAGAACTCCATCTGCTGCGCCGCGACACTATAGCGTTGCTCGCCCAGAGTAATGCTGGCGGTCAGAACGGTTTTCGTCTGCATTCCCAGCTTTTCTGTTTGCATGTTCCAGAGGCTGCGCAGCAGCAGTGTGCCGCTCACCAGCAGCACCACGCTCACTGCAATCTGTGTAGCCACCAGCCACTGACGCGCGAGGGCGCTTGAGATGCCGCGGGTTGACCGCCGCTCAGCAAGAACCTCCACGTTCGGCTTCTGAACTGCGGGCGCGAACGCGAAAAGTATTCCGCATGCGGTTGAGATGACGATGGTGAAGAGAACGATACGAAGATCAATTTTCGCCTGGTTCAGGTAGATGATCTTTTCAGGAGCCATAGAGACAAAGATCCGCAGCAGTATTTTCGCCAACAGGAAGCCAGCAACCGCTCCGGCAACGGTCAGCAACAGGGCTTCCGTCAGCGCCTGGCGTGCAAGACATGCAGGGCTAGCCCCTAATGCCGACCTCACTGCCATCTCTCGTCCACGCTGTGCTGCGCGCGCCATCAGCAGACTCGCCACATTGGCACAGGCAATCAGCAAAACCGCCGCTACGCTCCCCAGTAATAACCACGCGGTCAGCATTACATTTTGGAACTGACGGTCACGTAGGGAACGCACTCGGAGGTGAATTTCCTTACGAAAGCGTGGGGAGCCAACCTGAGCGAATATTCGAAGACTGGCTGCAGTTCGGCTTTTGCCTGCTCTCTGGTTAAGCCAGGCTTGAGACGAGCGAAGGCATACATCACGCGGCCCGGGTCTGCCTTGCGCTGCTCCGTTTCATCAAGCGCCTGCGGAACCAGAATGTCCGCCGGTTCGAGGGTCGGCATCTCGAAACTTCTGGGCAACACACCAATGATCCGTGTCTGTTGTCCGTCGATCGCTATAGTCTTGTTCAGCACATCAGCATCTCGCCCGAAGCGACGCTGCCATAGACCATAAGAGATCAATGCCACCTTCGGTGCACTCGGACGATCTTCCTCTTCTGTAAAGCTCCTACCCAGAACTGGTGCTATCCCAAGTGTGGAAAGGAAGCTGGACTCGGCATGTGCGCAGTTCAGGCGTATTGCGTTTTGTTCTGTCAGGTCACAGGCCTCCACTCCGGTTTCAGAGGTCAATGCCGTAAACGGGTGCTGGTGATCCCGCCAATCGTAGTACGAGCCGCCGAGCATGAACTCCACTGGTATGATTGGCGCCGTGAGCCCCACTGAAACCAGCTGCTCCGGATTGGCATACGGCAGGCTGCGGAAGAGGATCGGGTCCACCACGCTGAATACAGCAGTGGTCGCACCAATACCGAGCGTCAACGTTGCAATGACAGTCATGGTGAAGACTGGGTTACGACGAAAGCCACGAAGCGCATATCGCACATCGCGCAGCAAGTTATCCAGCAGTGGCAGAGTGCCTCGTTCGCGATAAGCCTGCGTTGTCTGCTCGATGCCGCCAAGCTTGAGGATGGCCTCGCGCCTGGCCTGTTGCGCGGACATGCCGGCGCGAAGATTATCCTCGATGTGCATCTGGAGGTGACTCTCCAGCTCCGCGCTGAATTCGTCCTCCGTCTTCCCGAGAGCAACGACGCCGCGCAGACGCATCCACAGTGCTCTGAGTTTTCGCATCATGCCTCCTCGGCCGGGGAGAGAAAACGCGCGAGGATCGCGGTTGCCTGCTCCCAGTCACGGGTCTCGCGCTCCAGCTGCCTGCGACCGGCGCGTGTCAGCTTGTAGAACTTTGCACGGCGGTTGTTCTCGGATACGCCCCATTCAGAGGCGATGTAACCCTCCTGCTCCAGCTTGAGCAAGGCAGGGTAGAGAGTTCCGTATTGCACGATCAGCTTGTTTCCGCTCGTCTGCTCGATTCTACGGGCTACCCCATACCCGTGAAGCGAACCCATGGCCTCCAGGGTCTTCAGAACCATCAGCGCCAGCGTGCCCTGCCATACCTCGCCCTTCGTCCCCACGGTGCACACTCCCCTATTTATAAACAAGGGGAGCGTACAGTCTTTCTTATTGGTTTGCAATAGAAGAAAAGGTCGGTCGCGATTTTTTTGCCTATTGCCCCTGCTTATCCCGGTAAACAATCGCCCACCTTGACTACCCTTTTCAGGGTTCGGTACACGCTCACGCCCCTCATTTGGTTAGGCCCGGCAAGCCATATAGAAGCAGTAGTTTCTGCCGATGTGATTCAACCGCCCTCAACCCGTAGAATGAATAGAGTGTCTCTCCACTTTGAAATCCTGAACTCTGGCGCCGCTGGCCGCCGTGGCACCCTGACGCTGCCCCATGGACAGGTGGAAACGCCTGCCTTCATGCCGGTGGGCACTGCTGCCTCGGTAAAGGCGCTGCCGCAGCACTTTCTCGAAGAGCTGGACGCACGCATTATCCTCGGCAACACCTATCACCTCTACCTGCGCCCCGGGCATGAACTGATCCGCCGGATGGGTGGGCTGCACCGCTTCATGAGCTGGCCCCGTGCGCTGCTGACCGACTCAGGCGGGTTCCAGGTCTTCAGCCTGAACGAGCTGCGCAAGGTCACGGAAGAAGGGGTGCGATTCCGCTCGCACCTGGACGGATCGTCGCATTTCTTTTCCCCGGAACACTCGATGGATGTGCAGATCGCCCTCGGCTCGGATATTGCCATGGCCTTTGATGAATGCCTGGAGTACCCGGCAGATCGCGAGCGAGCGCGGAAATCTCTCGACCTGACCATGCGGTGGGCGGCTCGCAGCAAGGCGCACTTCGATGCACACAAGCATGAAGCGCCTTGGGTGGATGAGCTGGAGCAGACGCCGAACCTTTTTGGCATTGTGCAGGGCGGAATGTTTGCCGACCTGCGCCGCGAGTCGGCGGAGCGGCTGGTGGAGATGGACTTTCCCGGCTACGCCATCGGCGGTCTGAGCGTGGGCGAGCCGCGAGAGCTGACCCGCGAGATCATTGCGGATACACTCCCGCTGCTGCCAGCCGACAAACCCCGGTACGTGATGGGCGTCGGTTACCCGGACGAGATTGTCGAGTACGCAAAGATGGGTGTGGACATGATGGATTGCGTGCTGCCTACGCGGGCGGCTCGGCACGGACTGCTCTTCACCAGCGAGGGACGGCTGAATATAAAGAACCGGCGTTTTGCTGAAGATCAGGGCCCACTCGACCCGGAGTGCAGCTGCCCGGTGTGCCAGCGTTACTCACGCGCCTATCTGCGTCACCTGATGGCCGCGCAGGAGCCCCTGGCCGCGGTGCTGAATACTCTGCATAATCTGGCGTTCTACCTGATGACGATGCGGCGCGTACGGGAAGAGCTCGCCGGAAGTGTGCCTTCGATTTAGGTCGGCGCCTGCAGGCAAGTGCTGACGCCTGAGCGGCACAACCAAAGGGCCTCCATTAAAATTAAGGGTATGTCTTATACAGCGGCGATCGACGGGTTGATGTCTCTTGCAGGAGAGCTGCAGGTGACGGCAGGCGGCCTGCGCCGCAAATTTGAACTGGGGCACATGCGCGTGCTGATGGCCGCACTGGGCGAGCCACAGATGAAGTTCCCTTCCGTGCTAATTGCGGGCACCAACGGTAAGGGGTCGACGGCGGCAACCCTGGCATCGATCCTGCACGAGGCGGGTTACACGATGGGGCTCTACACGTCTCCACACCTAGAACGAGTGAATGAGCGCATTCAATTCAACGGTGAGCCGATCGAAGATGAGCAGTTCGCGAGACTTTATTTCCAGGTGGACGACACGGCGCGGCAGCTTGTGACCAAGGCCATGCTGCCGGCGATGCCGAGCTTCTTCGAGACGCTGACGGCGCTGGCATTTCTAGCGTTTGCAGAGAGACAGGTGGATATTGCCATCCTTGAAGTGGGGATGGGTGGCAGGCTGGACGCTACCAATATTGTTGAGCCCCTGCTGTCGATCATTACTGATATTTCTCTAGACCATACGGAGTGGCTCGGCCCGACCATCACAGATATCGCCCGCGAAAAGGCGGGCATCCTGCGCAGGGGCGGAACGCTCATTACGCTGCCGCAGCATCCGGAGGCAAATCAGGCAATCGGCGAAATCGCCGTCAGCCTGGAAGTCCGGGGAGTGAGCGCCACGGAGTATTTGCCGGCACGAACTGCAGGATCTACCCCGTTTCACAATCAGTATCCTCTGAGTGTTCTAGGTCAGGTAATAGAGGTGAATTCGCCCTTGGCCGGACAGCACCAGCAGCGCAATCTTGCTCTGGCGATTGCAGCTGCAGTAGAACTTGGCCGAATAAGTAACAGTGATAGTTACAATCACAATCTTATAAGTAACTGCAATAGTTACAATATCTCTGCCGCTCATATTGAGGCGGGAATTCGCAAGGCACGTTGGCCCGGACGACTGGAGTTTATCGATGCCAGTCAACGGCGTCCTAAGATATTACTGGACGTTGGCCATAATCCGGCTGGAGCCTGGGCGCTGCGGTCTGCGCTAAGTTCCCTGGAGCCGGAAGATGCTCCGCCAACTACGAAAACACTCGTCTTTGGCTGCCTGCGTGATAAAGCCATCGACGAAATTGCACAGGTGCTTTTTCCACTTTTCGACAGGGTAGTGCTGACCCCGGTCCACTCGCCCCGCTCAGCAAGCCTTGAGAGGCTGCTGGAGGCGACGGCCAGAACAGGTGTGCCCGTAAGCGTCGCAGAAAATGCCCAGGAGGCGGTTGCTGCCGCGATTGCTCAGACGCCAGAGGATGGCCTGATCGTGGTCAGCGGCTCAGTCTACCTTGTAGGAGAGGTGCGCAGCGCCCTGAAGACACAATGACAGCCCGCACACTGACACCCCGCCCGAATCCGCTACCGCTCAAATACAGGCTGATGTCCGCACTGGTACAGGGACCGATATTTGCCGCTGCGACTGCCTTCATGGGCAGCGTGGCCCTGGTCGCCTCGCTATTTGAAAAAGATGGCCGCATTCAGCACTGGCTGGCTAGGAAGTGGGCTCGTTTTACTATTAAAATAAGTATTTCGCCAGTGAAATTGATTAATGGCGAGAATCTGCGGAAATATCCCGTCGCGGTCTACGTCGCGAACCACCTGTCTTTCATGGACACGCCGGTGCTCTTCAGCCAGCTTCCCTTTCAATTTCGAATCGTTGCTCGCCATGACCTTTGGAAACTGCCCTTTATCGGCGGATGGCTGCGACGTTCCGGTCAGGTGCCTGTAAATGTGGATAATCCCCGTGCTTCCATAGCCAGCCTGAGCAGCGCGGTCAAGACTCTGAAATCAGGGATGCCCCTCTTTATTTTTCCCGAAGGCGGCCGAACCGAGACCGGCCACCTTGCACCCTTTCTAAACGGTCCGGCATTCATGGCCATTCGTGCCCAGGTTCCTGTTATTCCTATGGCTATCGTGGGTACCTATGAACTGCTGCCTATTCATACCCTACAATTTCACCCTGAAGCCCTTGTTCTGGCAGTTGGCGAGCCAATCGACACCAGCGGTTACTCCATGAAGCAGGTGGACGAATTAACCGCGAGACTCCAGAATGAAGTTGCGCGGCTCTATTATGCTCACACCTATCTGAAGGCGCCCGCGATAGAGGCTCCTGCATCGGCCACTGCCACTACCCCCCAAGCCGAGAGTGTTCTATGAATGGGCCGCGACCGCGCATCGCGATTCCTGAGCCGAACTCCCTCGATGTTGGCTATAGTGAGCGTACGTGGCCTCAGTATGCGGCAGCGATCGAGAGCAGCGGGGGAACGGCCATCAAGGTGCCGCTGGGGTTGGCGCCAGCGCAGGCGGCTGAATTGATCGCCTCCTGCGCTGGGTTCCTTTTGCCTGGTAGCTCCGCTGACATTGACCCGCAGAAGTATGGCCAGCCAGCCGATCCTGCCTCCGCGCCTCCTGATCCACGGCGGGAGGCACTTGATGAGCTTCTCCTCCAGGATGCGTTCAACCTCGGCAAGCCAATTTTTGGGATTTGCTACGGGCATCAATCCTTGAACGTATGGAAAGGTGGACCCCTGATCCAGAACCTTACTACCTGCGTTGACCACCAGCCGGGCAACTCGATTAGCGAGGCGCACAGCATCACCTCTCCCCCTGCCAGCTCTCTGCTCGCCTCGCTAGCCCCTGGCGGGGGGGTAGTTAACAGCAGCCATCATCAGGCTGTACGGGTTGCCGGGGATTCATTGAGGGTTACGGCCCGCTCTGCTGAGGACAACGTGATTGAGGCGGTTGAGGGCGGTTCAGATCAATTCGTGATCGGGGTACAGTGGCACCCCGAGAGAACGTACGATAACCCTCTCTCTCGCGGCCTCTTTGACTCGTTTATTGAGGCAGCCCGCAAGTGGACACCGCGCGTCTCCAATGGGGCTTATCCCAGGTGACTTCCTCAGACATTCAAGAGGCGCTAGCAGAGGCGGGTCTTCAACCACTATCGACGTCGTCGTTAGACTCCCTGAAGGTTTATCTCGACCTGCTGCTCAAATGGAATTCGCGTCTGAACCTGACGGCTATTCGGGAACCGGAGGCGATCGTAAGGCGGCATTTTATCGAGTCTTTGGTTGGCGCTGAGCGTTTACCCCAAGGCATCAAAACGCTGCTTGATTTCGGTTCAGGCGCGGGCTTTCCGGGAATCCCTATCGCAATCCGTAGACCTGAGATTACAGTCACGCTCGGGGAATCTCAGGCGAAGAAGTCAGCCTTTCTCCGGGAGGCCGGTCGAGCGCTGGGTATTCCTGTTGAGGTCTATGACGGACGCATTGAGTTCATGCCGGAGACACGGCAGTTTGGCGCCGTGGCTTTGCGCGCCGTAGATCGCATGGAAGAGGCGTGCGTGGAGGCACTCCGGAGAGTCGAAACTGGCGGCTGGCTGGTTCTCTTCGCAACCCGCCCGAGCGTACCCCGACTGATTGCGCCACTCAAGGGTATTGCGTGGCGCAGCCCGGTGGTATTCGCAGGAACCGTGGAGGAGATCATCCTCGTGGGTCGCAAACTCGCACCATTGGAGTAGATTCTCTCGCCGAGTGAGGAGTGTTCCACGTGGAACACTTGTGAAGAACGGCGAATCCTGGTTCCATGTTCCACGTGGAACACTCCTCAAATTGCATTCATGCAGCTGAACCTTTACTCTCAGAATCGACATGGGTAAGGTCTTAGCAGTAGTCAATCAAAAAGGCGGCGTAGGGAAAACCACTACTGCCATCAATCTCTCCGCAGCTTTAGCCCTAGAGGGGCTCAAAACCCTTCTCATCGATTGCGACCCGCAAGCCAACTCCACGGGTGGATATGGGATTCCCCGGGACGAGCAGCAACTCTCCACCTATGACATTCTTGTTGGAGAGGCAGGAATTGCTGACGCCATCCAGCCAACTGAGATTGAAACGCTCAAACTCGTCCCCTCCAGCAAAAATCTAATCGGCGCAAATGTGGAGCTCATCGAACAGGAAGGGCGGGCCCATAAATTACGAAATGCTATCGAAAAGATCCGGGCAGAGTATGACTTTATCATCCTTGACTGTCCACCGGCCCTTGACCTACTAACCTTGAACGCCTTAGTAGCTGCCGATCGTCTCGTCGTCCCTATGCAGGCTGAATACTTCGCCCTAGAAGGCGTTAGTGAACTCATGCAAACGCTCGAAAGAGTGAAATCAGGACTGAATGCGGATCTCGATATAGAAGGTGTGCTCCTGACGATGTATGACGACCGGACCAATCTGGCGCAGCAGGTTACAGAGAATCTCCGCGAGTACTTCAAGGATAAGCTGCTCAAAACTACAATTCCCAGGAATATTCGCCTGGCGGAAGCGCCTAGCTACGGAAAACCCGTGATGCTTTACGATCCAAAATCCCGCGGCGCAGAAGCCTACCGAGACCTGGGCGACGAGATCCTTGCGAGAAATAATATCGAAAGCCCTAAAGCCAAAGAGCGGAAGTCTGCTGCCAGTCGGCGTGGAACCGCAAAAGTTCGATTCTGGCCTTATTCCGAATAGGAGAAGAGAAGATCCATGAACAGTCAGGAAACCCCTAAGCGTCGCGCCCTGGGCAAAGGACTCGATTCCCTATTGCCTCGCGCCCAGGCACCCGCGACTCCTGCGCCAACGGTTGAAGCGACAGGCAGGCCTCTCGAAATCCCCGTAGGTCAGATCGATGCCAACCCTTATCAAACGCGGGCTAGTGTCAATGAGGAAAAACTTAAGGAACTAGCGGCTTCCATCGCCGCTACCGGAGTCGTACAGCCAATTGTGGTCCGTCCCACAGCCAATGGCAGGTATCAACTCATCGCGGGAGAACGGCGCTGGCTCGCCTCCAAAAGTATCGGCAAAGAAACCATTCCAGCTGTTGTTCGCCAGGCTTCCAATGAACAATCCATGGAGATGACGATCGTTGAGAACCTGCAGCGAGCGGATTTGAACCCTATGGAACAGGCGCGCGCTTATGGACGGCTCGCTCAGGAGTTCAAGTTTACACAGGAACAGATGGCCCAGCGGACCGGGAAGGATCGAGCTTCCGTGGCAAATTTCCTCCGTCTTCTCAGACTACCGATGGAAGTGCAGGCCAAAGTGGAGGCAGGGGAACTAAGTTTTGGCCATGCGCGCGCGCTTTTAGCATTGGAAAACCCAGAAACAATCCTGATGGCTGCTCGCAAAGTGGGAGTTCTGTCATTATCCGTTCGGCAGACGGAAAGCTATGTACAGGGACTCCTTCATCCTGAAACCAAGGCAAAAGGGGAACAAAAGGCGATAATCGACCCTCTCGACCCTAATGTGCGGGAAGCGCGGGATCGCCTGCAGCGCTCTCTCGGCCTTAAGGTCAAGATTGAAGACAAGAATGGTCGGGGCAGAGTAGTGATTGAGTACTCCAACCTGGAAGACTTCGACACGCTTGTGGAAATGCTCGATAGAAATTGAAAAAGTGAGAACCCGAACAAAAGCCTGCTGATCTGGTTATCAAGATCAGCAGGCTTTTCTATTTCAGGGTTCCTGTTCGAATCTGCCACTCACCTCTGTAAGGTACTCCACATCTTCCACAGGCAACTGCAGACCTAATACTCGGACGTCTTTATAGAACTCAATCTTTGGCCAGCCGACCCTCAACAAACGGCAGAGGTTGGCCTGTGGAAAGCGTGGAG
Organism: Acidipila rosea; assembly: GCF_004339725.1. Lineage (GTDB taxonomy): Bacteria > Acidobacteriota > Terriglobia > Terriglobales > Acidobacteriaceae > Acidipila > Acidipila rosea. Next base: position 107,052 of record NZ_SMGK01000003.1, read on the forward strand.
AAGGCGTCCGATGTTTAAAACAGGTACACCTATGGACCGCTTTAATACTGTACGGGGACTCCTTTTCCACGCTGTCTCCGCATTTTTCCTTCACACGGCGAATCCGGGCCTGTGTGTAACAAGGAGAAAGTGGAGCGGCTGGCGAGCTTTCCACCATGTCTTCCTTGTTTTGCCACTCCGCCTGAACCTGTTTTCTAAATCAGGACACACTATGAACCGAGCCTCTGATGCGGTTATGGTCCAACTTTCCACTTTTCCGAGCCGAACTGTTACTGCTGCTGTCTATCTATAAGACTGGATTGATTAACAGCAGTAGCAGCACGGGCGTCGTCGGACCATGGCCGGGCCTGAATTACTCTCGGCGCGTTCTCCACGCTACGACCACAATTTCCGCAATCGATTTGTCTCTAGAATGAGGGAAAGCGCACTCTTCTCTTCGCCGAAACGACGCGGTGGTGTAAAGTGTGGCCAACACTCGTATGCAGGAGCAGTCAGATGCCGGAGCTGGGACTGGAACAGGAAAAGCCTATTGTGCAGGGGGCGTCGATGGAGATAACGGTCAGCCGCCAGGAGTTGCTGCATGAGTTGACGGCCGCGCAGAGCGTAGTCGAACGCAAGACCACCATCCCGATTCTGTCGAATTTCCTGCTGGAGGCGGACGAGGGTGGTCTGACCATTGCCGCGACCGATCTCGATCAGAGCATGAAGACATCCTGCGTGGCCAAAGTAAAGAAGCCGGGCTCATGCACCATTCCTGCCCGTAAGCTTTACGATTACATCAAACTGCTCGCCGATGGTGATATCTCGATCAAGTTGATGGATAACCACTGGGTGCAGATCCGGTCGGGGCGCTCAAATACAAAGATGGTTGGCATGGCGCGGGCGAACTTTCCGCAATTGCCTGAGTTTCCTTCGACGAGTGTGACTGCGCTTCCTGCAGCATCGCTCAAGAGCATGATCTCAAAGACGATCTTTGCAATTTCGAACGAAGAGTCGCGCTATACGCTGAATGGAGCATTGCTGATACTCAAGGCTGAATCGATGGCCATGGTTGCAACCGATGGGCATCGACTCTCCCTGGTGGAGAAGCATGGGGAGAATTTCCCCGGGATAACGGGCGAGAAGAAGACGCTCATTCCGCGGAAAGCTCTGGCGGAACTGCAGTCCCTTCTTTCGAACACCGATGTACCGATCGTCGAGTTTGCCGATGATGAAAATACGCTCTACTTCAGGATTGGACATCGGACGTTGACCAGCCGCAAACTGACCGGGCAGTTTCCGAACTATGAGGCAGTGATGCCACGCGACAATAATAAGTTTGTCGTGGTGAAGAGCGAAGAACTTGGAGGCTCCATCCAGCGTGTCGCGCAGTTTGCGGATGAGCGTTCCGGAGCGATTCGTATGAGGCTCGAACAAAATGAGCTTAAAATCTCTTCCTCCTCTACGGATGCCGGCGAATCAGAAGATACAATCGAGACACCGTATAGCTTCGATCCAATTATGGTGGGCTTCAACTCAAGTTATATGCTCGATTTCCTTAAGGCAATCGGCAACACGGGCGAAGTTAGGCTGGAGTTCAAAGACGCTCAATCCGCAGGTCAGATGCGTCCCGAGGACGGCACAGAAGAATTCAAGTACCGCTATATCATCATGCCGATGAGGATCTGACGCACCGAAGTAGAAAGTTTGTGAGATAGCCCGTAAGGTGGCAAGCAGCCATTTTACGGGCTATTTGCTTTTGTAAATGCAGGGGCGAGGCACGAGATCTTAGCTTCTAAGCAGAGATAGCGACAAGGTCTTTGAGGAGTGGAGTAGACGCTACCTCGGCCAGTGTGAAGTTATTCATCCTGGTAAAGAAGGCAGCATAGCCTTCATCTAATGCATTCTTCAGCAGACAGTTGCCGCGAAGGGGACATGGCTGCGTAAAGCAGTCGATTACGGCATGTTCAGGCTCGGTACTACGCAGCACGTCTCCGATGCGAATCGACTCGGGCGAACGGGCCAGGCGTAACCCGCCACGTTCTCCCTTAGTGGTGATAATCCATCCTTGCTGACCAAGGCGATGAACTACTTTCACCATATGCGCATATGGCACATTGAACAGCGTCGAAACAGCACGAGCCGTGACCATGGCATCCATGGGCTCCTCACGGCTCGCCAGATACATCAAGGTACGCAAACTTAAGTCAGAAAAACGTGTGAGTTGCATAGTGCCGGCAACATCCTTCCAGATAGTGTCACGCCCGTGCAATGGCAGTAGCAAAGGAGGGATCGGGTGCGAACACTTCACTATATCTCCTGTGGAGTGGTACGCCTAAGTGGTCTAGAATACCCTCCACTGCACTCATGAAGCCGAGCGGACCGCAGTAGTAGAATTCTGCTTCACCCGCAGGCAGATGTGGGCGAAGAGACTCCAGAGTTAGACGGCCAATCTCGTCGTAATGCAGGCCCTGGATATCTTCAGGCTTTGTCTTCTCGTAGTAGACAACACTCTTTACATTGTTCCTGTTCTTCTCCAACTCTCGCATCTCATCTGCAAATGCATGCTGATCGCGACCTGCAGTCGCATGGACGAAGATGACCGGACGCTTGCCCTCCTGGGCCAGATGCTGAAGCATGCAGATGGCTGGCGTGATGCCAACGCCGCCGCTCAACAGCACGAGGGGATCAGTCCTAAGCTCATCAAGCACGAAATTGCCAGCAGGCATGCTTACCTGCACGACATCGCCTACATTCACATCGTCATGCAGGTGATTGGATATTTGCCCATGCGGGGTACCCTCAGCGAAGCCCGGCGCTGTTTCCCGCTTGACGCTGATCCGGTAAAACTCCCTGGTGGGGAGATGCGACAGGCTGTACTGGCGTATCTGGTCATACTGTGATCCCGGCACCCGCGCTTTGACACCGAGATATTGTCCAGGTTTGAAGAGCGGTAAGGGCTTGCCATCGGATGGCGCCAGATAGAAGGAGCAAATGCCTTCGCTCTCCCGCTCCTTGCGTAGCACGGTAAATGGTTTGTAGCCCCTCCATCCACCGTCAGACGCTGCACCCTCCGCATAAATGCCTTCTTCTTTATCGATCATGATCTGAGCGAGCTGCCCATAAGCCGCCGCCCATGCTTCGAGTATCTCCGGAGTTGCGGCCTCGCCCAGCACTGTGCGGATCGCTTTCAGCAGATGCTCGCCGACGACGGGATAATGTTCAGGAAGGACCTGCAGGCTCACATGCTTGTGAGCAATGAGGTTAACCATGCCGCCAAGTTGATCCAACTGGTCGATATGTGCCGCGTACGCAAGAATGGACGCAGCAAGACTGCGTGCCTGTCCACCATCCCGCTGATTGACTGGATTGAATAAATTCAATAGCTCTGGATGTGCTTCAAAAAGCTGCTGATAGAAGACTCGCGTAATTGCCTCGCCATTTTCCTGCAGCACCGGCACCGTCGCCCTAATGATTTCCTTGTGTTTCTCCAGCATGTATTCCTCCTGTACATGAATATACATTTGAAATATATATTCATGTACAGGGTAATTTTTTGCCCTGTGCTGCCCGGGAATGAGATTTTTCCGTAATTGGGCGAACGAGGTCTGAAGCGAAGGCGTGATGTTCGCGATGAATGAAAGATCGGGAGAACTACGCCATTCTTCCGCTTGCCAGGTGTGAGAGAAGTGAAGGGCTAGGCTGGTAAATGGTGGGCGAGGCGGGAATCGAACCCACAACCCCCGGCTTAGAAGGCCGGTGCTCTATCCGATTGAGCTACTCGCCCGTGGAACCAGTCCTTATTGTAGCGTCTGAGGCAGCTTCAAGCACCGTCTGCCAGATGGGGATAACGGACTGCGAATCGCTGCCGCAAGCTGCCGCATAGAGTGTCATACCAAAGCCATCGGCGCCCTCGTAGCTTGCTGCCCGCAGAACTAGATCAACGCGCGCCTGCCGGATCGCTCGTGAACGCAGCTCCGCCACTAGGCGTGCGGCCCACTTCTCATGCCACTGAAATGAGCTGAAGCACGCAGGCTGCAGTGTAATGACGTCAATATAGCTGGCGAGGCCGGCCGTGCAGGAAGTGTGGCCGGCCTCGAATTCGAAGGGGTCGATTTCTTCCGGCCCCAGCGGCCATACGTCACACTTCGAGGTAAGCAGAGGAGAGGCGGCTGAGTTCATATGCTGGAGAATGTGAATCAGCGCGGGATAAGCCGCCGCTTCTGGTAGGTGGCTGGCAGCGCCAAGCTCTACGCGTAGATTGCGAAACCCCTCCCACGGAACCACGATGGAGGGAAGATCGGAACCTATTTCTACGGCCCAGTCAGCTTCCACGCTAGACCGCCACGGATTGAAGAAAGTTGAGCAGAGTCTTCTCCGCCCAGTAGCCGTCGTCGTTGATGGCTGGCTCGAGAAAGGCGCAATGGCCACCATGCTTCGTTTCCAGGTAGCGAATGTGGGGATTGGTAAGCAGCGAATTGCGCGTCTCGGGGAGCATGCGGAGAAAAGGGTCATCAAGCGAGTGGATGATAAGCGTTGGAACAGACAGGGAGGCTACCCATTGGGAACTGGCCACGCTGGCATAGTAGTCGTCGGCATCGCGAAAACCGCCGTAGCGAGCGACGATCTGCCCGTCGAAATCACGCATGGAGCGTATGGTCTCAAGCCCTTGAGTTGAATAGAGCTCGGGAAAGAGCTTTGCCTTGCGGCGAACACGGGCGAGCATCGCACGGAGGAAACGGCGCTCGTAGACGCGGTTCTGGAACTCGTGAAGCGCGTCGGAGGAGGGCGCAAGATCCAGCAGCGGGGAGACGCCGGCAAGCGCCCGCACCTCAGGCCGCAGATCTGCGCCGAGTTCGCCGGCGTATTTCAACACGAGATTGCCGCCCATCGAGTAGCCGACCAGGGCAATGGCTTCCGCGCCATGGGCGACAAGCGCCTCAACCACCGCAGCTACATCCTCTGATCGACCGGAGTGATAGATCGTAGGCGATAGCTCTTCTGTCCCGCCGCAGCTGCGCATGTTCATGCGGACCACGTTCATCCCGGCGTTCCAGGCGCGAGCCGCATTGCCCAGCACGTACTGCGAGCTAGAAGAGCCTTCCAGGCCATGCACGAGCACGACGGTAAGCCTCTGAGCGCGAACGCCTTCGCTCTGCCAGTGGCAATGGCAGAGCACCTGCGTGGGTCCGTAGCCGGCAACTGGCCCTTCGACCTCGACCAGCAGAGACGTTGGCTCAGGTAGAGTCAGCCGTCGGGGCAGGAAATTGCCGGCGATGGTCTGCAGGTGTCCATTCCGCAGACCGCGGCGCGGGATAAAGTCCTGCCACTCGAAAACGGTGGTCGCAGGTGAGGCGTTGTCGGACGTCTCGCAGGCCACAGAAAATCCTCCTGCAGAGATGGTAACTGCTTGCGACAGGCTAATGCGCCTAGAGCGTAGCGCTGCGTACCGGCTCAGGACGCGGCATCGACTGGGGCTCCTCTATCCTGCCGAAGATCATCTTGCCGGAGGCGGTCTGCAGCACGGACGTGACGCTGATCTCAACGGAGCGGCCGATCATGCGCCGAGCATTATCAACCACCACCATCGTTCCGTCATCAAGGTAGCCGACGCCCTGGTTGAACTCCTTGCCTTCTTTGAGGATCGAGATGCTCATCTTCTCACCGGGCAGCATGACGGGCTTCAGGGCATTGGCGAGATCATTGATGTTGAGGACCGGTACGGAATGGAGCTGGGCCACCTTGTTGAGGTTGTAATCGTTGGTGAGGATCTTTGCCTCCATCTGGCGGGCTGCTTCGATGAGCTTGAGGTCAACTTCGCGAATCTGGGGATAATCATTCTCCACGATCTGTATAGACAGCAGCGGGTTGGATTGCATGTGTCGCAGAATGTCGAGGCCGCGACGTCCGCGCTGGCGCCGCGAGGCGTCAGAGGAATCGGCCACCATCTGTAACTCCCGCAGAATGAAGCCGGGAATGACGATGGTGCCCTCGAGAAAGCCTGTTTCTGCCAGATCGGCGAGTCTGCCGTCAATGATGGAACTGGTGTCGAGGAGCTTCAGACTCCGGCGCGTGGGACGTTCCCCGCTGAAGATGCCGCCCAGGGCGGCAAGGTTGAGCATGTCTCCCTTATTGGCTCCTACAACGAGGCCGACATAAGACATCAGCAGCAGCACGGCCAACTGGAGCAGACTGCGCAGAGCGCCATCCGGAAGGCTGTTGCGCAGTACCAGGCAGAAGAGAAACGCGCCGAAGATGCCAAGAATGCTGCCGATGACAGCGCCGAAGAGCCGCCTCAGGCTGAGCGCCCGGACGCGAAGCTCGAAATATACGATCAGCGCGGCAGAGGCAGCCCCTGTGAGAGCGGCAACCGGTCCAGGGAAGCCCGCGGGCCGGAAGAAGTAGAAGACAGACGAGAGAGAGGCAACGAAGGCAAGGCGTAGCAGTATGAGATCCATAGGGCCCTTACTCCTGCAATCGGGGAGTATACGCAGTCCCCGCTACTTTGGGCAAAATTTGGTGTTTGACCTTAATAGAAAGTGGTAGTGCAGTTCCGACAACCTCCTGCGCGGCGGAACGTCTTACTAACTGTTGGCTACAAGGAGTCACACTCACATGAAACGATCGATCAAACTCGCCCCCATTTTAATGGCGGCATTTTTCTTTTTGCTTCTTCCTCTGGCCGGGGCTCGTGCGGATAACATCAAGACGGATTATGACCATGACGTCAAGTTTGAGAACTATCACACGTACAGCTTCGGCAATATCCAGACGTCGGATCCATTTGCAAAGAAGCGTATCAAGCACGCAGTGAATATCCTGCTGCAACAGCGCGGCTGGCACGAGGTGCCTACCGGTGGTCAGGTGACCATCTTCGCCATGCAGAACGTGCACAACCAGAAGGAAGTCCAGACCATGTATAACGGCATGGGCGGCGGATGGGGCATGGGCTGGGGCTGGGGTGGCTGGGGAATGGGTCCTGGCGGCGGTCTGGGCATCTCCGACACCACCACCTATAACCGGCAGGTCGGTCGCCTGATGATCGATATGTTCGACACGAGTACGAAGCAGCTACTCTGGCGCGGTATCGCCAACCGCGATCAGACCAACGATGCGGACAAAAACAAGAGAAATCTCTACGGGGACATTCACCGGATGTTCGACCGTTTCCCGGTGAAGCCGCAGAAGTCCTAAGAAGAGGTAATTTGCCTCTCAGCCCTGAGCGGGTCTTCGTCCCTTCGCCTTTGGAGCGCGGAGGAATGAGGACCCGGCAGGGCGCTGTTTTTTGGCAGGCGCAGCGGCCGGTTTGGCAGCCGGGCTGGCTTTGCGAGGCCGGGTAGCGCGCCGCAGCGACTCAACCTCGCGCTCTGTGAGTTCGCGGATCTCGCCCGGTTCCACATCCAGCACAAGCGGGCCATAGCCTATGCGGCGGATCTTCTCCACGTGATGGCCCGCCTCCTCGAACATCTTCCTGATTTCGCGATTGCGTCCCTCGATGAGGGTCATCTCATACCAGGGATTATCGCCTTCGCGGGCCAGCCGGATCTGAGCAGGGGCAGTCATGACGCGGCCTTCGCGGGAGCCTGGCTTACCGCGCTCGATCATGACGCCGGAACGCAGCCGCTCGATGGCAGACTCGCTTGGGCGGCCGCTTACCTTAACGAGATAAGTCTTCTCAACGCCGAGAGCAGCGCGGGTAAGCTTATTGGCCAGCTCCCCGTCGTTGGTCATCAGCAACAGACCCTCGCTGAGGTAATCGAGGCGGCCAATGGGGTAGAGCCGTTCCCGGGAGCGCTCGAAGAACTCCATGACTGTGGGTCTGTTCTGAGGATCGCTGACCGTGGTGACATAGCCCTTGGGCTTGTTCAACATGAAATAGCGGTGCGGCTCAGGGCCCTGCAGCAGCTTGCCGTCGACGCGGATGTGGTCGCGATGGGGATCGGCCTTGGTGCCAAGTTCGGTGACGACCTGCCCGTTGACCTTGACGCGGCCTTCGAGGATCAGTTCTTCAGCCTTGCGGCGCGAGGTGAGTCCTGCCGCGGCGATAATCTTCTGCAGGCGCTGTCCGCTACCTTCTTTTTCATCCTTCATGAATTACTTCCGTATTCTCGTCCGGCTGCGTGTTGACACCGGGCAGGTCAGCAGTTTCCTCGTCTGAAGGCTCAAGGGAGACTGAGATGGGATGCGGAACACTCTCCGGTGCGGCGGCCTCGAGCGTAAAAGGTAAGTCGCCGGGCTGCTCGGAGAGTTCTCCCGCCATTTTTTCGAACTCCTCGACGGAGGGCAGCTCGTTGATGTCCTTGAGCCCAAAGCGAAGCAGAAATTCCTTGGTGGTCTTGTAGAGGATCGGCCTGCCGATGACCTGTTTGCGGCCAGCGGTGGCGATGAGCTTGCGGCTCATGAGGCTGCCCAGCACGCCAGCCGAGTCAACCCCGCGTATCTCGCTGACCTCGGGAGCGGTGATGGGCTGCTTATAGGCGACGACGGCAAGGGTCTCGAGCGCCTGCAGGGAAAGCTTCATGGGCGGCTTGAGGCTCTTCACGAAGCTGCGCACGGCATCGTGATATTCAGGCTTGGTGCCGACACGGTAGCCGCCGGCGATCTCACGGATTTCCATGCCGCGACCGCTGGTGGCATACTCCACGATCAGCTCGTCAAGAATCCGGCGCAGTTCCTCGCGCGCCTCGCGATCGCGCTGGCGTTCGCGGCGTCTTTCGTCGTCCGCAGACGGTTCAGCCGGTAGTTCGGGAACTGCCTCGGGCAGCACTTCGTCGACCGCCTCCGGGACGGTAGAGTCGGGGATCGACTCTGGAACCGACTCCAGGGCTGCCTCAGGAGCTGCCTCAAATGTCGCTTCCGGGGTCTCATCCGCGACGGCAGGTTCTGGCTGGGCTTCCTGTTCGCCGGTCTGCAACTCTTCCTCAACAGGCGATGGCAGGTCAGGAACAGCGGCGATGGGATCGACGGGAGCGGCCAGCTGGGCAGCCTCTCGGGCGAGCCTGGCCTCAAGCGCTTCCTCGCGAAAGAGGGTGGCTAGCTGGACGAGCGTAACCGGCTCTTCCGCAGCGTAAATGACAGCTTCGATTTTTGCCTTGAGGCTCATGCGTGCAGAGTGTCTCTTTGCATAGTACCAAGGGAGGTGCAGCCCTCAGCGCAGCAGGCCGGGCAGAGAGGCGAGGCCAAGAACTGCCTGAGTCGTGACGAGCCCGCCTGTGATCCAGAGAAAAGGCTTGCGGTAACGCGGCAGATCGAGCATGTCCGCGTATACCCCGGCGATGAAGGTAAGCAAAAATGGCAGCGCCCAGAGCCATGGCTCAGACTTGGCGCCGGTGGTGACGAGGAGCATCAGGAAGACGGCAATTACCAGTGGAGCCGTGTTACCGAAGTACCGGGACCTGCGGATCGCCGCATAAAGAGCCAGCGCGCCGGCCGCGGCAATGGTGGTGGCGGCATTGGAGAGGCTGCTGAAGAAGGTACGCATGGCGTCCATCGAGAACCATAGCTTGCCTGCAGCGCTGCGAAAGACGTAGCTGAAAGCATCGGGATGGAAGGCATAGCTGGCGAAGAGCAGGAATAACGCACCGCAAACCCAGAGAATCAGCAGCGTAGGGAGGTAAGAGCGGCGGCCCTCCGCCAGATAGCCCATCAATACCAGGGAAAGGAGCAGCCCCAGCAGGAATGTCGAGACGTGAGCCGCCGCTGTGAAGCCGAAGATGACGGTGAGCAGCACGATCCGCGGCCGCCACTTGCGCACCGGACCCTGCATCGCGTGCGCGACTCCAATGGCGGTATAGACCAACGCGAAGAGACCGAGGGCGGCGAGGATTTCATTATTGGGGTAGGTGCAGGCGCGCACCACCTCAGGCGAGAAGCAGTAGAGCGCCAGGGCGATATAGCCGCCGCTATCTCCGTAAAGCCTGCGTGTAACCCACCAGATGCAGCCGCCCAGAGCAAGGCCCGCGAGCATGAAGAGAGAAACCAGCAGAAGGTGGATATAGCCAACCTCGTGGCGCATTTCCCAGGTGGAGGTGCTCGAGGCCTGCCCCATGAGCATGCGCTCGATGGTCAGAGGCAGCCCGGCGGCTCGATAGGCAAGGGTTCCGTCGGAGATGTTGCCGCAAGTGGTGAAGTAGCCGGTGAGCGGCGACGGCTTTTCCCAGATCTCACGGCCGCAGCGCGCGAACTGGTAGTCGGTTCCGCTCAGGGAGCGGTGAGCGACGATCCATAAACACTGGGCAAGCAACACAAAGAGGAGTGCAGCCGCGATCTTCTGCGGGCGTTCAAAACGAAATCGGCGTATTCGTTGGGAAGTATGAGCGGCCATCGTTCGGTTGAAGGGTCTGCCGCCAGTGTACCGGAGGACTACTGGCGCTTCAGCCTCCGTTGTTCGGCGAGGAGCGCCATGGAGTGCATCAGGTTTTGCAGAGTCACAATCCCGATGATGCGTTCGTCTTCGGCGACGGGAACCAGCGACATGCGTCCGCCGGACATGCGACGAATGATGGCCCCCAAGGAGTCTCCAGGCTGCGCTACCTGAAAGCCGCGCGACATGATTGACTGCACATAGCCGTTGCCCTCGCTGCGCAGCGCTTCAAGTATGCTCTGTCGTGAGACGACGCCGACGAGATTCGGGCCGCGCACCACCGGGAACTCATCCTGGAGGCTGTGGACGGCTTTGAATAGCGCGTCATCCAGCGTATCCGACGGTGACATGGTGGAGAACTCGGTCAGCATGACCTCGCGCATTGTCACCGTATCGACCACGGACTGGAACATGTTGCCCTGGTCCTCCAGCTGGCCACTGATGAAGATGAAAAAGCCGCTCATGATGAGCCAGGGGCTCAATCCTGCTCCAGGGATGGAGCCATTGTTATGCAGCACCAGCAGGGCGATACCGGCGAGAACGGCTCCGAGGCCGATCATCTGCCCTATGCCGGAAGCGGCACGCGCTGCCGGGGCCGCTCCGCGCTGCCGCTGCAGGCTGTTGCGCAGCAGTCGCCCGGCGTCCAGCGGATAAGCGGGAATGAAGTTCAGCAATCCGAGAATAACGTTAAGCCATGCGGCGGAACGCATCAGGTGCAGGGGCGTAACCAAGGGGTGCGCCAGCAGAGGAACCTGGGGAGCCGAGCCCGCGATGAGCGCTGCAAGCATGCCAGCAACGGCAAAGTTTGCCATTGGCCCGGCAAGGGCGAAGGTGTACTGCACTGACCCGGCAGCAGCACGCTCCGTGCTGTCAGGGTTAGCGAAGGAAAACAGCCCCCCGATGGGGAGCAGCAGCACGCTGCGCACCTGAAGCCCGTAATAGGCGGCGACCAGGCCTCGCGCAAATTCGCGAACCAGGACGGCGCAGAGCAGCAGCAGCCACAGCGCGATCCCCCGCCACACCGGGACCTCAACCGTGCCAATCGAGATCATGGAGAGCCCGAGCAGCAGAAGGAAAAAAGAATGAATGCGGAGATCGACTCCCATCCATCGCCCTAACGGAAATGACCAGCCTCTCACGCTTCTTCTTTTTCCTCGATCCTTCGGGCCCCTAAACCGTCCGGCCCGGCAGGCTGTTTCGATTGTAGTTCAGCTACCATCGCGGTATGCGAATCATCGCGGGAGAGTTCCGCTCACGCCGCCTGGTAGCCCCGCGAGGGATGGCGACCAGGCCAACCAGCGACCGTTTGCGGGAGACGCTCTTCAACGTCCTCGGGAGCGCAGTAGAGGGCGCCAACTTCGCAGATCTCTATGCGGGATCAGGTGCGGTCGGCATCGAGGCGCTCAGCCGGGGGGCGCGCAGCGTGCTCTTCGTCGATGAGGCCGAGGCGGCGGTGCGGGCCATCCGCGAGAACCTCACGTCGCTGCAGGTGCGGCAAGGATTCACCATCGAACAGAGAAGCGTGGCCTCCGCACTGCGCAGGCTGGCCGAGCGTGGCGGCGCAGCGTGGCAGGTGGTTGTGCTCGATCCTCCTTATGCGATGGCGAAGGAGTATGAGCAGACGCTTGGCCTGCTCGGTGAGCTGAATGAGAAGCTGCTGCAGGGCGGCGCTGTGGTTGTGGCCGAGCACGAGAAGCGCAGTAGCCTCGGGGAGTCTTTCGGGCCGCTTCGTCGCACGCGCGTGCTTACGCAGGGCGATGCGGCTCTGAGCTTCTACCGCATCGATTCGCCCACCAGGCCCGCACCTGGATAAGCCGCGACGACAGGCTGCGCTGCGCTGGTCCGTTTGCATCAGAGTGAGTGGAGCTGCGCACCTGCGGCCATTGCAATGAACGAAGCAAATCGATCCGCGAGCGATGCCGTGTCGAGCAGGAGGCGAAGTAGTCCGAGCTATTATGCGCTGTTTACCATCTGCGCCTTTGCGGCCTGGATTCTCTTCACGGCCAGCTTCTCCAAGCAGGAACTGGCCCTTGGCGCCGGTTGCGCTATCGCCGCGGGATGGTTCTCTATCTCAATGGCGGGGCGCCTTGGCTGGCTGATCGCGCCTTCGTTGAGGGATTCGGCTGAGGGCTGGAGACTGCCGTGGTATCTGCTCACGGACACGCTGCTAGTGATTCATCTGCTCATCAAAGACCTGGCAGGAAAACGTCCGCCATCGGTATTTCTCGCCGTGCCGTTTGAAAAGGGAGACGGTAAGCGTGGTCCTATCCGCAGCGCACTGGCCGTTGCTTATACCTCTGCGACACCCAATGCGATCGTGCTGGGTATCGACCGGGAGCAACACCGAATGCTGCTGCATCAGCTATCGAAGAGCAACATTCCAGCGATGACCCGGCATCTGGGTGCTGAGGGAGAAAACGATTCACCATGAATGTCTGGTTGCTGGCCTCATGCGCGGTTGGACTGTGCCTGGTACCCTGCGCGGCGATGTGCCTGCAGGGCTCGCCCGAGCGACGACTGGTGGGGCTGGAGATGACGGGCACGATTGTGACCCTGCTGCTGGTGCTGCTGACCATGGGCTTTCATCGACCGATCCTGATGGACCTGCCTCTGACCGTCGCCATCATGTCACTTGCTGCGGGTCTGGTCTTCGCACGCTTCCTGGAGAAACAACTGTGATGCATACAGCGTTGGCGATTCTACTGGGAGGCGTCGCGGCGATGTGCTGGCTGGGATGCATCGGTATGCTGCGGATGAAGACACCTACTGAGGCACTCCACTATCTGGCGCTTCCAGCCGGCTTCGGCGCAATGTTCCTGGTGGCAGCGGTTTCTATTGAAGAGGGATGGTCGAGCGCCACGGCAAAGATGATCCTGATCGCGGTACTGATGTTGGCATTCAACTCCGTGGTCGCCCATGCGACGGCGCGCGCGCTTCGTGTACGCGCCCTGGGCCACTGGCAGCCCTCACCCGAAGATGGGGTGGAATATCTGCCCGCAGGCAGCGACGAGGAGCGGCGATGACAATCTTCCGCATGCTGCTGCTGTCTCTCATTGGTCTTGCAGCTCTCGGCGTGGTGCGTACGCGGGACCTGGTGTCACAGGTGTTGGCGCTGACCTTCTATGGAATGCTTCTGGCCGTGATGTTCTTTGCGTTTCAGGCACCCGATGTGGCGCTGTCGCAGATCGTGATCGGTGCTGTCGCTCTGCCGCTGATGATCATGCTGGTGCTCGCGCGTATGCGCCATCGGGAACGCACTCTGGCTGAGCAGAAGGACGGCAGATGAGTCAGAAAGTCAGGCTGCGCATTTTCTGGATCTGTGCCGCGGGCTTTGCCTGCATTTACTTTCTGGTGGCTAAAAACTTGCCGCCGTGGGGACACTATCGCGGCCCGTACGGTGACGTGATCTCAAGTCTCTCTGTCTATGAGCGTCATGCCACCGATGTTGTGAACGCGATCGACTATGACTATCGAGGCTTCGATACGCTGGCGGAAGAGTTCATCCTTTTTACTTCAGTGCTTGGCGTCATGATGCTGCTGCGTCCGCCGGAGAGAAAAGCCACGCCATCTGCAACTGCTGAAGAAAGCATGAGCCCGGCGGTTCAGTTGGCTGCGCTACCCTGTTTCGCCATTCTGATTCTCTTTGGACTGTACATGTCTACCCATGGACAACTGACGCCGGGGGGCGGTTTTCAAGGCGGCGTGATCATTGCCAGCGCTCCTATGCTGGTCTACGTTGCTGAACATTTTCGTGCATTCAAGCGCATCACCTCTCATCCTCTGGTGGAGGGGCTTGAAGCGGCCGGAGCGGCTGGATATGCGGTCATCGGCGTGACGGCATTCGCAGCGGGTGTGCCTTTTCTGACGAACTGGGTTCCGCTCGGCGTCACGGGGAAGGTTTTCTCCTCAGGGACAATCGCAGCGATCAGCGCCTGCGTGGGGCTCGAAGTGGCGACTGCCTTTCTGCTGCTGAGCTACACCTATCTGGCTGAGATCATTGCAGACGCGGGAAAGACAAAATGAACAGCGTGATCCATACATTTCCTTATCTCGTTGCAGGGTGGGTTTTCCTTTGCGGACTCTATGGCATCGTCACCAGCAGACACCTCGTCCACATGGTGGTTTCAATGGCCGTGTTGCAGACCTCTACTTATATTCTGCTGTTGAATATAGGCTTCCGGCAGAGTGGCGCCGCTCCTGTCTTCGCTGATCTGCCACCGTCGACCCGAATTGTTGATCCGATAGTGCAGGCGCTGATGTTGACGGACATCGTGGTTGAGGCGACGGTGGTTGCGCTGGTGCTGGCGTTTGTCGTCAAAGCGCACGAGAATGCAGGCACGCTCTCCCCGGACGATCTTCGCATGATGCGCGGCTGAGCAGATGACGATCTCTCCTGCACTGCCGGTTGCCCTGCCTATGCTTGCCGCTGCAGCGATCGCAGGAGTGCGTCGCTGGCTGTCCCGCGCGGTAGTCGATGCGGTGGCGATTCTCACCGCTGCCACCAACCTCGTGATGTGCGCGCTGCTGCTGACGAGGAGCTGGGACGCCCCCATTGTCTACTGGTTCGGAAACTGGTTCCCTCGCGGGCGGATGGTGCTCGGGGTTGGATTCGTCATCGATCCGGTGGGAGCCGGACTGGCTACGCTGGCGGCCCTGCTGATGCTGCTGGCGCTGATCTACTCCTCAAGCGCGATGGAGAGCGGCGACAACCACTACCAGCCATTGATGCTTGTCTTTCTCGCGGCCATGTCGGGTTTTGTCCTGACGGGCGATCTCTTCAACCTCTTCGTGTTTTTTGAGCTTATGAGCACCGCAGCATTTGCTCTCTGCGGGTTGAAAGTCGAAGAGCCTGCGCCTCTGCAGGGAGCATTCAATTTTGCGGTTACGAATACGGTGGGAGCATTCTTCACACTGACGGGGCTCGCCTTTGTCTATGCGGCTACCGGTGCTCTCAACATGGCCCAGATTGGCTCGCTGCTCGGCTCGCGACATGACACGCTGGTGATCGGCGGCTATCTGTTTCTCATCACCGGATTTCTGATCAAGTCTGCTGCCGTTCCATTCCACTTCTGGCTTGCGGATGCGCATGCTGTCTCTCCCACGCCTGTCTGCGTGCTCTTCTCCGGAATCATGGTTGAGCTTGGTCTCTTCGCGATCCTGCGGGTGACGAATACGATGTTTCGCGCCAGCATGGGGCCGCCGCATACAGCGCTACGCGATGTCCTGCTGACGGTAGGAGCTGTCTCTGCTGTGTGGGGCGGTGCGATGTGCTTTGCTGAACACCACCTGAAGCGGCTGCTTGCGTTTTCAACCATCAGCCACGCGGGCGCGATGATGATGGCGCTCGCTGTGAATACTCCTGCTGCCATTGCCGGGTGGCTTGTCTATCTCTTCGCGCACGCAATGGCTAAGTCGGGATTGTTCTTCACCGCCGGCATCCTGCTCCATCGCCTGCGGACGATGAGCGAGCCACTGCTCTTTGCGCGGGGCACGAAGCTGCGCTTCACGGCCGCGCTCTGGCTGCTGGGGGGCTGTGCGCTGGCAGGGCTGCCACCCTTTGCCATCTCCCTCGGAGAAGAGCTGACCAGCAGCGCAACAAAGCACTCAGACGCTTCAGTGGTGCTGATGGCGGCGTTCCTTCTGTCAGGCACGTTGACCGCAGCCGCTGTCTTTCGCGTCTTCATGAGGGTCTTCTGCGGCTGGGGCGATCATGGCCCTGCGGATCGTTCTGCCGAGGTCGATGAGTTGCCGGAGATGCACGAACAGAACCGCGTAATTCCGGCGCGCATGTTTGTGCCTGCGCTGCTGTGCGTTCTCTTTGGCACGGTGCCCTTTCTGTTGCCGCAGGCTGTTTCGTGGAGCGGCGTTGCGGCCGCGCGGATGCTGGATCAGCAGGCGTATATCCGGGTCGTCTATGGACAGGCGAGGTCGGCGGTGGCACAGTCCTCACTTGCGGCAGATGTGTGGTCGGCGCTGCTTCATTCCCTGCTGGCCGTCGCGTGCGGTGCGGCACTCGCTGCTGCTGCCGTGTTTCACAAGGCTGTCCCGCGACGCCTGCGCTGGGCCTCTCACATGGAGGGCAGCATGGTCTGGATGCGTAGCCTGCAGAGCGGACACGCAGGAGACTATGTGGTGTGGACGATGGCTGGCTTCAGCCTTCTGGGCACCGCATTGTTTCTACTTCGATAGCACGCCGTCAGGGTGACGCCCTGGTAGCATGGCGCGCACGATGAGCGAGCCTCCGAAGCAGATGATGACTGACTGGGTGAGGAGGTGCGAGTTATACCTCCAGGCGAGCACCGCGAAGCAGATGGCGAAGGCGAGCGGAAAGGTCTCCGCGAGCAGCCCGTCAAACCAGTGCGGCCTCGTGGCGGAGGAAGGAACCCGCGGCCAGGGGCTCGGCAGGATTCGTGGCACGCGCTTCACATAGTCGAGATAAGGGCCGTTGAGCTTGTCCCTGAGAAATGATTCTTCGGCGAGGACCAGCCGCAGTATAAAGAAGCCCAGTGTCACTACGAAAAAAAGAGCGCCCTGCGGCGGCATGAGTATCGCAACAGTCAGGGCGGTCAGATAAGACCCTAGATAGAGAGGATTTCTGACGTGCCGATAAGGACCTGCGGCAAGCACCTGCTGCCCTTGAAGCGAAGGCGCCTGCATGGTCGAAGCGCCGAGATAGGCTGTACCCCAGATGCGGATGACAGCGCCTGCGAAAGCCAGCGCAATGGCCATGCTGGTGACGAACATGGTGGCGTTGCTTAGAGAAAGCCAGTGAGCGCTGGCGATGGCGCCGATCAGCTCAAGCCAGGTGCTGGTGATCGCCGAGGTATGCGAGGAGTAGCGCTCCCATGGCGCCCAGAAGCCAAGCACATAGAGAGCAAAGATGATGGGCATGCGAAAACGGAACTCAAGGTTTGTGGCCTTCATTGTCTTCCTTCTAAGTCACACACGTGAGCGCCGCGTTGGTCCGATGCAGTGAAGAGTGCTAGACGTTGCAGATGTCGATAGCTTCACGCAGCTGCGTGAAAGGGTCGCCGGTGGGTAAGAATTCATGAGCGACGTAGCCGGTGTAGCCAGTGGCCGCGATGGCGCGCATCACGGCCGGATAGGTTATCTCCTGGGTTCCATCGATCTCATGTCGTCCGGGTACGCCGCCGGTGTGAAAGTGGCCCAGGGCGTGGATATTCGCAGTGATGGTTGCGATGAGATCGCCCTCCATGATCTGCATATGGTAGATGTCGTATAACAGCTTGACCCTTGGCGAAGCTACTTCATCCACAACGCGTACACCCCAGGCTGTGTGGTCTGCCATATAGTCGGGATGGTTGACCTTGCTGTTCAGCAATTCCAGGCAGATGGTGACGCCGTTATCTTCGGCGATCTTTTTGACGCGGTTGAGGCCGGCGATGGTGTTGCGCGCGCCCTCCTCGTCGCTCATGCCCTTGCGGGTGCCGGAGAAGGTGATGACATTCGGGACCCCCGCTTTGGCGGCCAGCGGAATATTCGTGCGAAAGGCTGCCTCGATCGCGGCGTGGTTTTCCGTGCGATTCAGCGCACTGGCAATGGTGCCGCCACCTGCATAACCCATGGTGCAGATGAGGCCATAACGCCGCGGAATCTCAAACTCCGGCACCTCCAGCAGATCAATGCCGACAAGCCCATTGTGTGCGGCAAACTCACAGAGTTGTTCGAGGGGAATCTTCTGATAGCACCAGCGGCAGACAGACTGGCGAATACGCCCTGAGGGTTTCTGGGGTGTATCCGCAGCAAAGGCGGAAGCCGCCAGCGGGAGTGCCATCGCGGATTGCAGCATGGAGCGGCGCGTGAGCCGTGTCATGGTTGCAGATTCTAGTTGATTTAGGAGCCGCCGCCAACTGCGGTGAAATGGGTGGTGCTCGCAAACTGCTGCATTGTCTCCCGCAGGTACTTGTGCGGATTGACGGGAGTGTTGCGAATCCTCACCTCGTAGTGAAGGTGGGGACCGGTGCTGCGGCCGGTGGAGCCGACATAGCCGATGACTTCTCCGCGGCGAACCTGTTCGCCGCTCGTTACCGCGAAGCCCGAAAGATGACCGTAAAGGGTAGTCAAGCCATAGCCGTGGTCCAGAATAATCTCACGGCCGTAACCGTTGACCGGTCCCGCGATCTCGACAATGCCGTCAGCGGTGGCACGTACCGGCTGCCCATAATCTGAGGCGATATCGATGCCGGCATGGAAAGCGCCCTCACCGTTGAAGGGATCCAGCCGCTCCCCAAAGGAGCTCGTTACCCGGCCGATCACAGGCCAGAGACTCGGTGCATCGGCAAGATTTGCCCAGGCGACAGCGCTCGCGGCTGCAGGCCCGGAGCTGGTTTCAATGACCCGGGACATGCGACCGGAAAGGCCTGTTTCAAGCAGAGAGGAAAGCTGGTCGACAGACTGCTTGTAAGCCTGATCGCTGAGATCGTCCGTGCCTGCTGGAATCGTCGGGGCGCTGGCGGGCGAGACGGCAGCCTTCGTCGAAGTCAATTTGTTCTGGCGGAGGCCATAAAGAGCGCTTACTTCGCTTGCCAGTGATCCGAGTGACGCGGCCTGCACGTCTTTTTCATGGGCGACCTGCTCCATCTGCAGGTAGTCCTTGCGCAATGCTTCCCGTTGGGAGCGAACCTGGTTGAAGCTGGCCGTCTTGAGCAGCATGCGGGTGTAGGAGCCAGCCATCCCCGTGATCGTGAATGCGCCAACGACAGCTGCGGCTACAAAAATGTACGCGTAATGGAGCGGCACAGGAATCTTCCTGAGTTTGCCGTTCTCGTCCCGCGAAACAAAAATAATGTAGTGCTGTCTCCGCAAGCCTGTCCCTTCGGCCTCGATTGTCCGGGCCTAACTATCTGTCTCCATCGTGCGGGCGTGAGAAATGGAGTGTTCCGCTGGGACAGACCTTATATCAGAATCAACTTAAAATTTATCAGTTGGATCGACCCAGGTCAATCATTGCGGGTTGCCCCGAGTCAGGTTGAAAGCTGCCGAGGACAGAGTACTACAGTAACTGGAGAGGCCAACTGCCGCGAGTTTATAGCCGCCTCTATGATTGAGGCATATTGAAGAAATCCAGCACATTGGGCGAGCTAGCCCTGATCGAATCCATCCGCCGGCGGCCTCAGCGGATGAATCGGGCCGTACGGATGGGCATAGGCGACGACTGCGCCCTGCTCCGGCTGCGCCGAGGTGAGGAACTGGCAGTGACCACTGATTTTTCGCTGGAGGGGATCCACTTCCGCCGGGACTGGCACGCTCCTGAGCAGGCCGGGCACCGCTGCCTGGCACGCGGGCTCAGTGATCTGGCAGCGATGGGCGCCACTCCGGTGGCTGCTTTCCTCTCATTGGCTGCGCCAGCGGAGCTAACCCGGTCGACGGGCCGCATGAAGAGTTGGGTCGGGCGTTTTCTAGACGGACTGCTGGCGCTGGCCGCGGCGCACAAGGTGGTGCTGGCGGGGGGAGATACCGCCTGCTTTTCATCGGTGGCCGCGGATATTGTGCTGACAGGTTCGGTACGGCAGGGGAAGGCGCTGCTGCGCTCCACGGCGCGCGCAGGCGACATCGTCTACGTTACAGGCGCCCTGGGCGGCGCGGCGGCCGAACTGCTGGCCGTTGAGCGTGACCCTCGCCTCTCCATGCGCCTCATCCAGGCTGCCAGCGGCCACCCGCATCTCTTCCCGGAGCCGCGGCTTGCCGTGGGCCGCAGCCTTGTCACCCGAGGACTGGCGACGGCGGGAATGGACATCAGCGACGGGCTCTCTACGGACCTGCACCACCTTTGCGAGGAGTCGCGTCTTTCGGCGGAGATTGATGCGGCTGCAATTCCCCTGCATCCTCTGGCCGCCGAGGCAGAGCGCTCGGGGCACGCGGCGTCCGCTCTGGCACTTGCCCTTCATGGCGGCGAAGACTACGAGCTGCTCTTTACCGCCAGCCCGAAGGCGAAGATTCCCGGGAAGATTGCCGGGGTAGCGATTCACCCGATCGGCCGGATGCTGCGGAGGGGGAGCGGTGTGCAGCTGCGAACGGGAAAGACGAGAACTCCGCTTGCGCCCCAGGGCTGGGAGCATTTCCGCCGGTAGACCGGGCATGCTGCAAAGAAAAGATTGCGTTACGATGAGTAATTGCGGCCTTCTACAGGAGAAGTAACAGGGCTGGCGTCCTGCTTATGATGAACGACTTTCGCGCGGCTCCCAATCAGCTTACGTTTCTTCGCCTCTGCATCATTCCCTTTCTGGTGCTGGCGGTGCTCGACGGGCACTTTCGGACGGCGTTCGCGCTGTTTGTAGTCGCTGGCATCAGCGATGGATTGGATGGGTTGCTGGCGCGGCTGCTGCATCAGAGCACGGTTCTGGGACAGTACCTCGATCCTGTGGCGGACAAGCTGTTGCTGAGCACGCTGTTTCTGGTGCTGCACCACCAGGGCCTGATTTCGCGGAGGGTGACGGTGCTGGTCTTCGCGCGCGACTTCGGGGTGCTCATTGTGGGCGCTATTCTCTATGCCAGCATGGGCATGCGCGACTTTCGCCCCAGCATCTTCGGCAAGGCAAATACCTTTGCGCAGATCGTGGCGCTGGTCGCCGTGCTGCTGGCTACGTTCTATGCCACGGCTCCGGTGATTTTTGTCCGCCACTGGGCGCTCAACGCGACCATGGTCTTCACCGTGCTTTCCGGCTTCAACTACGCGTGGCGCGTAGCCCGCAGAATGAGCGTTCCCGCGCCCGCGGTCGGCGGATAGCAGTTCGATGGGCCGCATCCGCATTCTCAGCGATCAGGTCGCGAACCAGATTGCCGCCGGCGAGGTGGTCGACAGGCCCGCTTCCGTCGTCAAGGAGCTTCTTGAAAATGCAATCGACGCCGGGGCCACACGCATCCGCGTAGAGGTGGAGGGCGGGGGGCGCAAGCTGATCCGCGTCACTGACAATGGCTGCGGCATGGTCCGCGACGACGCCATGCTGGCTTTTGAACGCCATGCCACCTCCAAGATTCGCAGCTCGGATGATCTGCTCACTATCTCTACGCTGGGGTTTCGCGGAGAGGCCCTGCCCTCGATTGCTTCGATCTCCCGGCTGGAGATGGAGACCCGTGTAGCCGAAGACGCCTCCGGCACACTGATCGAGATAGCAGGGGGCAAGATGTTGCGCGTCGAGGACTCAGGCGCGCCGCCTGGAACGACGTTCATCATCCGCGATCTGTTCTTTAACACGCCTGCCCGGCGCAAGTTCCTGAAGTCGGAGCAGACAGAACTCTCCCATGTGACTGCGCTGGTTACGCATTATGCGCTTGCCCATCCGCAGAAGCATTTCGAGCTGCACTCTGCGACGCAGAATCTGCTGATGGCGCCCCCGGTGACGCGCGCCGAGGAGCGGATCTACCAGATCTTCGGGCGAGAGACGCACGCGCAGCTGCTGCAGATGGCCGCCGAGCGGCCTTTTGATCGTGCCGGGCTGCCCGAGCCTCCGCCCTGGCGCCGCGACGCGGACTACGCCCCTCCGGAGCCGGGATTTCTGCGGGTGAGCGGCTTCGTGTCAAAGCCAGAGCTGCAGAAGCTGAACCGCAACTCGATCTATGTCTTCGTGAACCAGAGGTTGATCCGCGATCGGCTCATTCTCCACGCCATCAGCGAGGCATACCGCAACATCATGCCGCCCACCTCATTTCCAGTGGTGCTGATGTACCTGGAGATGCCGCCGCATGAGGTGGATGTGAACGTTCATCCTGCCAAGACCGAGGTGCGGTTTCGGCAGCAGTCGCAGGTGCACGACTTTGTCCGCGACTCGATCCGCAATACCCTGATGCGCGCCCGGCCAGCGGCCAGCTTTCTCACCGCGCTAACGTCGAATCCTCACGCGACTCCTTCCCTGATGCCGCCGATTTCGCCGATGCCAGGGGAGAGCGCGGAGGTGGAGGCATATCGAGACTCTGAGCACCCGCCACGGCCCGAAGAGGCAGCGCACTTTGAGCTGGCGCCGCCCGAGCCTCTGCCGGACCCGGCAAGGCTTCCCTTCGGCGAAGCAGCCGCCCCGCAGGAGCCGCATGGCTGTGCAGCGCCTGCCTTCCCTGAGGACGGCGAAGTGCCGAGCCTCAACTCCCTTGCCTCCCTGAAGCCGCTGGGACAGCTGCGGGAGTCTTTCATCCTTGCGGTCAATGAAGAAGGCATGTGGATTGTGGATCAGCATGTCGCTCACGAGCGGGTGCTGTTCGAGAAAATTCTGCGGGAGCGCGAAACGGAGGGCACGCAGCGTCAGCGCCTGCTGATGCCGGTGCTGATCGAGCTGCTGCCGCATCAGATGGTGCTCTTTGCGCGGATCGCGGATGAGCTTGAGCGGAATGGCTTTGAAGCGGAACCCTTTGGCCCGCGCAGCATCGCGGTGAAGGCAGCGCCCCCAGGGCTCGAAGGCAAGGAGCTCGAACGGATGCTGGTGGAGGTGCTCGAAGAGAGCGTGCGCGAGTCGCAAACGGAGAACCTGGACCGGCTACGGACACGCATTGCGGCCTCCATTGCCTGCCATGCGGCGATCAAGGTGAATATGCCGCTGGACACGGCGCGGATGGAGTGGCTGCTGGCCGAACTGGCAAAAACAGCCCATCCGACGAATTGCCCGCATGGGCGTCCCATCGCTTTAAGGTATTCTTGGAAAGACATACAGCGGGCCTTTCAGCGAATCTAGTTTGTGTTTTCTGACACTTTGGCGGCCCGCTTCGAAGAAGGACTTCTCGTGACACCGGAACAACTCAAGAACACACGCGCGGAAAGATGGCGGCAGCAGGGCAATGCTGTGCTTACGCTGGACGACGCCCAGGAATGGCTCAACCAGACAGGACTCTGCCTGTTTCTGCCGCGACGCACGCAGCTGCCCGCCCCCGCACCAAGCTTCGTCGAGGCGTGCCTGGGGCGCGAAAGCGCAACACCCAAGCCGCAGGAAATTGAAGAGGCGACGTCGCTGCTCGACCGGGCGCTTGACGACGGCAAGCTCGTTCCTCTGAACCTGCTCGGAGCCATGGTGGAGCAGGCCGATTTTCTGGCGACTGCCGACGCGCTGCCCGCCATCTTTGCACTGCGGGGCGACCGCGACTGGAAAAGTGGACCCAAGGGCCAGTCTTCCCCGCTGGTCATCGAGGTCTGGAAGGTGCTCGATCGCGAAGGAGCGATGACGGCCGTCGAGATTCAGGAGAAGCTGGGCCGCGAACTTACCGAAGCGGCTGTTCATCGCGCGCTGAATGAATTATGGGGCGCGCTGCGTGTCGTCCCCGTGTTTTCCACCGAGAGCAAGGCCGGCCGCATAGTTCACTGGGAGCTGCTGCAGGTGCGATTCCAGCAGTCAATGCACAAGGGCGGCGGCATGTCCCGTTCGGCGGCACTCTCCTCGCTCGTTTCGCTCTACCTGCAGTCGGCCATCGCCGCGACCGAGGAGGAGATTGAAACCTTCCTCTCGCCGCTCTCCTCGCGGTCGAAGATTCGTGAAGCAGTGCGCGGTCTTGGCGCGACCCGCCAGCTGGGGATGACCTCTTCCGGCACGGAGGTGGTTTACCACATCGCCGGCGAGCTGCCTGAATTCCCGGAGGTCGAGGTGGTAGCTGAAGATGCTCCCGCGACCGGTTACATTCCCCGTCATGAGGGCGGTAAGAGGCCTGCTTATAAGCGGCCGTCCTTTGCCCAGAGCGGCGGAGAGCGCAAGCGTCCGGCTGCGCGCACGCCGCGCCGCGAGGGCGGAGCATTCGCGCCCCGGGCAGAAGGCGGCAAACGGCCTCCCGTGCGCAGATCTGCCGAGGCAGGAGCCGGTGAGCGCAGGCCTTATAAGCCACGCACGGAAGGCGAGAAGCCTTTTGAGCGGAAGAGCTTCGGGTCGGATACCGGAGAGAGACGTCCTTACAAGCCG
>NZ_SMGK01000003.1:131379-530321 GCF_004339725.1 Acidipila rosea
GTGAGCGCAGGCCTTATAAGCCACGCACGGAAGGCGAGAAGCCTTTTGAGCGGAAGAGCTTCGGGTCGGATACCGGAGAGAGACGTCCTTACAAGCCGAGGACGGAAGGCAGCGGTGCAGGCAGCCGTCCACCGTTCCGCAAGAGCGGCAGCGACTCGGGCCCCCGGAAGAGCTTTGGTGCAGGAGCTGGCGAGCGCAGGCCATATAAGCCACGCACGGAAGGCGAGAAGCCTTTTGAGCGGAAGAGCTTCGGCTCGGATAGCGGCGAGAGACGTCCTTACAAGCCGAGAACAGAAGGCAGCGGCCCAGGCAGCCGTCCGCCATTCCGCAAGAGCGGCAGCGACTCCGGCCCCCGCAAGAGCTTTGGTGCAGGAGCTGGCGAGCGCAGGCCTTATAAGCCACGCACGGAAGGCGAGAAGCCTTTTGAGCGGAAGAGCTTCGGGTCGGATACCGGAGAGAGACGTCCTTACAAGCCGAGGACGGAAGGCAGCGGTGCAGGCAGCCGTCCACCGTTCCGCAAGAGCGGCAGCGACTTCGGCCCCCGGAAGAGCTTTGGTGCAGGAGCTGGCGAGCGCAGGCCATATAAGCCACGCACGGAAGGCGAGAAGCCTTTTGAGCGGAAGAGCTTCGGCTCGGATAGCGGCGAGAGACGTCCTTACAAGCCGAGGACAGAAGGCAGCGGTGCAGGCAGCCGTCCCCCCTTCCGCAAGAGCGGCAGCGACTCCGGCCCCCGCAAGAGCTTTGGTGCAGGAGCTGGCGAGCGCAGGCCGTATAAGCCGCGCACGGAAGGCTCCGCGCCCCGCCGAGAGGGATCCGGCGAACGTCCCGCGAGCCGTGGAGGTTTCGGCAGCAAGCCGGGCTTTAAGTCGGCAGGTTCGCGACCAGCCTTCAGGTCCGGTTCGCGTCCGGCGGGCTCCAGAAGCGGATCGCCGACTCGCAGCGGCGGCTTCTCCAAGCGTCCGGGTGGCGCATTCAAAAAGAGCCCCGGCGGCGGCTTTAAGCGCAAACCCCGTGAGGATAAGGGCGAGTGAGTGCGCAGCAGGAAACTGCTTTGTCAGGATCGGGCCGTCGGCTCATCGTAGCTATCGACGGCCCGGCGGGCGCAGGCAAGAGCACTGTTGCCTCGCGTATCGCCCGTCGCTTTGGCCTGCTGAACCTTGAAACCGGGGCCATGTATCGGGCTCTGGCCTTCAAGGCGCTGACTCATAAACTTCCTCTGGATGATGCCCATGCGCTTGAATCGCTGACGACAGATACGGTTATCCGCCTTGAGCCGGGTGGCGATGGCAACCGGGTGTTGCTGGACGGACAGGACGTGACCACGACGTTGCGCCAGCCTGAGATTACGGAGGCGGCTTCGAGGGTAAGCGTTCATCCGGTGATCCGTCGCTGGATGGTGGAGCAGCAACGGTCGCTCGGCGCCGAGGGTGGAGTGGTGATGGAGGGACGCGATATCGGTACAGCGGTCTTTCCGGACGCCCAGGTGAAGATTTTCCTCGATGCGACACCAGAGGCGCGCAGCGAGCGGCGGGCCAGCCAGACGGGCGCGGCCTCCGCAACCCAGACGCTCGAAGAAATTCGCCGCCGGGATGAGCGCGATCGCACCCGGGCGGAATCTCCTTTGAAGCCTGCCCCGGATGCAGTGGTGATCGATTCGACGTTTCTGCCGCTCGAAGAGGTATTGGCGCGGATCGAGGCTGTGGTCCAGCGGCGTTTAGACACGAGCTTGTAGGGAAGTACAAACTTACTGATAACCAATCAGTACTTTCTATCGATTTTATTCCCCGGCGTTCCCTGCCGTTAGGAATCCCTCCCGTTATCCACTGCATCCACATCATTAATCAGGAGTGGTATTTAAGCGGATATTTTCCCAGGGCCCCTCAAGTCCGCCTAGTTATTAGTTGTTCAATAAAAATACTGAATAGCCCTCAGCTGCTCCTGATTATTTGTAATGGGAGGCAGTACCTACAATGAAATATCCCTCGCTGCGCGCGACTCTGTGCGCATCCTCGCTGGCTTTTGTCTTTATCTTTACTTTCTTATCTCTTCCACAAGCTCATGCGCAGGCGGTTTTCGGCACCATCGTGGGAACGGTGACAGACTCAACCGGCGCAGTCATTCCTAACGCCACGGTGACCGTGACGGACGTCGCCAAGGGCATCACCCAGACAGTCCAGACGAACGCCAGCGGCAACTACTCCGTCAGCCGCCTCATCCCCGATACCTATGAGGTGAAGGCTACCTCTCAGAGCTTCGCACCGGCGGAGGCCAAGAATGTGGTGGTCACAGCGGACAGCTCCCCGCAGGTGAACTTGACCCTGCAGGCGGGTGGTGGGGCGCAGACAGTTACGGTAACGACGGCGGCTCCGCCGCTTAATACGGATCGACCCGAGGTAGCGCAGTCGCTCGATCAGCGCCAGGTGCAGAACCTGCCCAATCTCAACCGGAATCTTACCCAGTTCACCCTGCTAACGCCGGGCGCCCAGCGGTCTTCGTTCAGCATTGCGCCGACGGAGAACCCGCAGGGGACGATCGGCACCGAGATCAACGGCAGCAACTACGGAACCCAGGGCTTTGAACTGGATGGAACAGACAATCGCGAGCCGGTACTGGGAATCGTGGTGATCAACCCGACGCTCGACTCAGTAAGCGACATGAAGATCATTTCGCAGGATTATCCGGCGGAGTTCGGCGGCGCAGTTGGCGGCTTTATCGTGGCGCAGACGCGGTCAGGGAGCAACGCCTTCCACGGGGATGCGTTCGAGTATCGTCGCAGTGACGCGCAGCAGGCGCGCGACCCGTTTACGCAGTTCCAGCCCGATGCGGTTACAGGGCGGTATATTCCCAGTTCGCTTTATAACCAGTTTGGCGGATCATTGGGTGGCCCGATCCTCAAGGACCGAGCCTTCTTCTTCATGGACTACCAGGGGCAGCGTCAGCGGATCGGCACTTCGCTGCAGCAGAATGTTCCTTCGCTTACGGTTCGCAATACCTGCCTGAGCGGAACGGGCACCTGCGACCTGAGTCAGTATGCCTCGACCATCTATGACCCGACGACGAAGACGACTTATGCAGCCAACGCCGTCCCGGCCTCTGCGCTCACTCCGCAAGGCATCAACCTGCTCAAGGGGCTGCCTGTCCCGAACACTACCGGCACCAACAACGGCACGGTGAACAACTATGTCACCTCTGGCAATGGCACGGACAACGGCGATCAGGCGGACCTGCGGCTGGATGCGCAGGTAACGCAGCGCATGCATGCCTTCGGGCGCTATGACTATTCTCTCTTCCGGCTCTTTGGCGCGCCGGTGTTCGGCGCAGCGGGTGGAACGGGCTTTGGTCTGGGCAACACTACCGGCAACGATGAAGGACAGAATCAGAGCGTCGCGGCTGGATTCGATTATGCGATTAACCCCAACCTGCTGACAGATTTCCGGTTTGGATTTCTGGACTATCACATCTCTGAAAACAAGTTCGACGTAGGCACAACACCTGCTCTTGCGGCGGGTATTCCGAATCTGAATACGAGCCGCGCCGACACCAGCGGTTCGCCCACCTATAACGTAGAAGACGGCAGCATCAGCAACTTCGGCAACCAGGGTTGCAACTGCCCTCTGCTCGAGAGCGAGCAGGTCTTCCAGATCGCAAACAACTGGACGAAGAATGTTGGCAACCACAGCATCCGGTTTGGGGCTGACCTGCGCTATGCCATGAACCTGCGTAACGCAAGCGACTACAACCGTGCAGGGCAGCTGAGCTTTGGCAATGGCAGCACGGGCTCCGGCATCGCCTCAGTGCTGCTGGGCGCTGTCGATACCTTTCAGCGCTTCGATGTCTACAGCCAGACGGCAGCCGACAGGCAGAAACGCGGGGCGCTGTATGCGCAGGATACCTGGCGCATCACGCCCAAGCTGACACTCGAGTATGGGCTGCGATGGGACCTCGTCTTCCCGGAAACGGTCAACAGCCCGGGACAGGGAGGCTTTACCGACCTGAACACCGGCCTTGTTCGCGTGGCGGGCGTGGGTGGCATTGGAACGAATGCCAATGCCAATCTGGACATGACGGATCTGGGTGGCAGGCTTGGGCTTTCCTATCAGCTCACCGACAAGACGGTGCTGCGGGCGGCTGCCGCACAGATGTATGACGATGATGGTTTTTTCGGCACCATCTTCGGTAGCGTGCTGGTGCACAACATTCCCGTGTACAACACGGAAGATGTGACCTCCGGCAACGCAACGGGCCAGTACAGCTACACCTATAATTCGCTCCCTGGCCGTCCTGCTGCTTATGTCATACCGGCCAATGGACTGATTCCGCTGCCCAATGGCGTGAATACTGAGGTTCGCCCGAACACGCTGATTCTGCCCCGGGTTGACCAGTACAACGTCAGCCTGCAGCAGCAGATAACCAACGACACGACCTTTACCCTGGCGTATGTCGGCAACCTGGCGGAGCGAATCTATCCGGGTGAGACTTATGGCTTCAACGTGAACGAGCCCTTCCTGCCGGCACCTACGACCAACCCCGGACAGCAGGCCTTCGAGCTCTCACAGCGCAATCAGCGACGGCCGTATTACAACCGCTTTACCCACCTCTACAACGGTGGCGTTGTGCAGTGCTGCAACCAGGACATCACTTCGACTGCTCCTGCTGCACGTGCAAACTACAACGCGCTCCAGGCGACCCTTGAGAAGAGATTCTCAAGCGGATTGCAGTTCACCGCCAACTACACCTGGTCGAAGGCAATGAACTACAACGGCACCTACTTTGCGCACAATCCGCGGGTGGAGTACGGGCCGAACGATACCAATCGGACGAATGTGTTTGTGATGAACGCCGTCTATGACCTTCCATTCGGCAAAGGCAAGATGCTGATGAGCAATGCGAACCGGTGGGTAAACTATGCGATCGGCGGCTGGCAATTGGCGGGGGACACGACATGGGAGAGCGGCCTGCCGTTCACGCCTACCTATGCCGAGTGCGGCAGCGATCAGGACATAGACTCGAACTTCGGCAGCCCGGGAACATCGAGCGATTGCCGCCCGAATGCGCTCGTAGGCGGAAAGACCTTCGCGATGGGAACCGGCTCCTTCGATGCGGCGAGTCACAGCATCCGCTATTTCTCTCCGGTAGGTGCGCTGACCACGCAGGGCGCGGTGTCCGGGCCATTCCAGCGGCCGCAGTTCGGCTCCATCGGGAACATCGGGCGCAACGTCTTCCGCGGGCCTTCTGACTATTTTGCAGACGCGTCGCTGTTCAAGAACTTCGCGATCACTGAGCGGCTGCAGGGGCAGTTCCAGTTTCAAGCCTTTAACGTGTTTAACCACACGCCCCTTGGCCTGCCGAACTCGACCAACTCCCGCTGCGTTGATTGCAGCAACGGTGGCTTGATTACTGGCGTAGATGGCGCGGTGCAGGGCGCGGGAATGCCCTACATGCGCCAGCTGCAGTTCGGAGCGAAGCTGAGCTTCTAGCTCGCAGCAGCGCAGGGAAAAGCAACCAAACTCCCATGTGGCACCTCACCCATACGCAGTGTTTCGCGAAGGGCGAGGTGCCGTCTTTTTTAGGCTGATTGGATTGCCCGGGTGATGGTCTGGTAGGTCTCTTCCGGCAGCGGCGGCATAGCGCCAGGTTGAGAGGCTACCCATGAGCCCCAGCGATTGCCTGCTTCATTGAGCGCCGCGAGCGGAGCGCCCTGGAGGTAGTAGCAGACCAGCGCGGCCGTAAAGGCGTCGCCTGCCCCGACCGTATCGGCTACCTTCGCGGCAACGCCGTGATGACGGTGATGCTCGCGTGGAGTAACAAGCAGGCTGCCATGCGCACCCATGGTGACGCAGACCATGCGCAGGGGGAATGCCGCCAGCAGCAGGCGAGCCCCTGCCAGCAGCGCGGCTTCATCCATGCGCGTCTCGTTGCTCAGGCCAGTCAGCGCGAGAACCTGCGGCATCTCAGCATCGTTAAGCTTGACGAGCGTTGCGAGTCGGAGAGAGTCCCGCAGCACACTCGCCGAGAAGAATGGCTTGCGTAGATTGACGTCGAAGACGCGCACGCAGCTTTCACCTGTCGCGGCAACGAAGCTGCGAATAGTCTCCCGGGCCCTCTCGGAGCGCTGGGCAAGCGTGCCGAAGCACACGGCATCCGTACTGCCCGCAAGAGTGCGCCATTCAGGGGTCAGTTCAAGAAAGTCCCATGCGGCCGGCTCGTGGATGACATATTCAGGCTGACCATCCTCGATGGTGACCGACACGCTCCCAGTGGGATAATCAGCGTCAGTCTGCAGGAAAGTGGAGTCGACGGGCGTTGTCTGCAACAGAAGGCGAGCCGCATTGCCTAATTCATCGGCGCCGATGCGGCTTGCAACTACGCCGCGGTTGCCGAGCCGCGCCGACATGACGGTGAAGTTAGCTGGAGCGCCCCCCAGCTGGCGTCCCTCATGGAGCAGATCCCAGAGCAGCTCGCCAATGCCTACGATCAGCTTCCTACTCATTTCGCTCCTCGCGTCTCTGCCAGTAGATGTTCCATCTCAAGATAGGCTGCGTTGGTCCAGCCAAAGCCGACGACGTTTGTCTTGTAGCCGGTCGCTACCTCGACATGCGATGAGCTGTTGGCTACGTCATACTTCTCGCGAATGGTGTGATCTCGGGCGAAGTTTTCCCGGATGGTTTGCGTAAACTCCTGGGAGATCATGCGGGCGTCGGCTACGTCGCCGCTGGCAAGCAGACCTGCGGTGGTGATCCACATGGGGGGCGCCCAGCCGAAGGGCAGATCCCACTGAACGCCTGACTCGTAGGTGCTCATCGCCATGCCGCCGGGATGGTTGAATACATGCACATTACCATGCAGCCCCTTGATCTGCTGCTCGTTTGCCACACCCGCCCATAGCGGAAAGAAGGTCGTCAGATACTTGTAGGTCGAGCGTCGATGCGCGACGTAGTCGTAGTCGTAGTACATGCCATCGGCGGCGTTCCACAGATACTTGTTAATGGCGGCCTTGCGAGCGGCTGCTTCCTGTTTCCAGCGCGCCGTCTCTGCCGGCTTGCCAAGCTTCTCCGCCATCCAGGCGAGATCCAGTTCGTACTTGTAGAGCAGGCTGTTAAGGCAGACGGGAGCGTAGTGATGCGTGGAGCCGTCGAACGGCCCGAAGCGGAAGCTCGGATCGTAGCCGGACTCGCGCATGGCGCGGTCGCCCTTGTAGAAGTCATGCGAGAGCCAGTGTCCATCCACATGGGCACGTGCACAGACCGCAGAGATGCGCGGGTTGCAACTGATGATTGCGAGTTTCGCCTGCGCGGCGGCGTTCGGCTGATCGGGAGCGCTCACGAGATACTCCGGATGATCGCGCGGGTGCTTGAGCAGCCAGCGGATCACGTCAGAGTAATAGGTTGTGTCGTCATCCTCCTCCGGTACCGGACCATTGCCGATGTCGTAGTAGCGCGCCAGGCCCGTGTCTCCTGCCCGGTGGATATCGCTGGTCCAGAGCGCATGATCGCGCTGTGCGAAAGAATAGCTGCGAGCCAGCCACTGCTGGGCTGCCTTCGGGTCGCGCTGCAGCTGAGCCTCGTAGACATCGCGGATCATGGAGGAGAGAAACGGAGGCTGGGAACGGGTGAAGTAGTAGGTGCGATTGGCGTTCAGAATGCCGCCATAGTGCTCAATCTCAAAGAAGAAATTCTCTACCATGCCTTGCGCCAAGTCGACGTGGCCATCCCGCAGCAGCCCGAGGATGATGAAGTAGCTGTCCCATCCGTACATCTCATTGAATCGTCCGCCGGGTACGACATACTTGTTGGGCAGATAGAGGAGCCCCGCGACAGGCACATCCGTAAGCTTTAACTCGCCGAAATGGGTGACGACGCGAGGCAACCGCTCCACATCGACCTTGCACTGGGAGCTGAGCGCCTGCACGCTGGCGGGCATAGGCAGATCCTTGGGCAGATAGAGGACCGGCTCCGTTGTGAGCTTGGGATCGGTCAGCGAGTGGCAGTCGGTCATGGAACGTGACAGAGTGCCCCAGGCCTCATGGATGTACTGGTCGATATTGGCTGCAGGCGGTTTAGAAGGAGGAGGCGTGTTGATGGGGTTCTGCCCAACAGCCGCCGTCGCGACCAGCAGAGTGAAGACGATCGACGAAGAACGCAAAAAATCAAGTCGTAGCATGGAATTAGCCCTGAGCAGGAATCCTAAACCAACGCAGGGGCGAAAAGCTGCCTCTAAGTTACGGTTACCTCGGAGTCACGAGATTGTCTTGCTCTGCTCCCGGCACCGCAAAGGTAGATCCCTCGCTTTCCATGGAAAGATAAGAGGTTGGAGTACTTGGCATCGGAAGAAGAAATGGCGCTTGCACTGCGGGGTGGTGGTAACGGAAAGCCGCCGCGCTGGATGATCTGGACAGGTCTATCATTGGCTATTCTGGCTATTGCAGCCCTTGTCGGGGCCGACATCATGATGCGCCGTGCAGAACCTCTTCTCAAAAGCCGCCTGATCGATACGCTGGAAACGCGCTTCGACAGCCGTGTGGAACTCGACAAATTCGATGTATCGGTAATGCATGGTTTTGAAGTATCTGGCAGCGGCCTGCGCCTTTATCCCCGGTATCTGGATCGGGATGAACCCAACTACTCCGTCGCGCAGTTCTCCTTTCGGACGCCGTGGATGCAGCTGCTTCGAACGCCCATGCACATCAACCGCATTTTCGTTTCAGGGCTGAAGATCAGCATTCCTCCCAAGAGCGTCCGCAGGCGCGCTCCCAAACACAACGTTGATCGAAAGCACAATCGCATCAAGATCGCTTTCGGCGAGATGTTGATCGAAGACATGACCCTGCTGATCGAGACTGAAAAGCCTGGCCATAAGCCGCTAGACTTCGACATCCAGCATGTGCAGCTGACCACAACCGGACCGGGAAAGCCGCTCAAGTTTGAGGCTATGCTTGTGAATGCCAAGCCTGTGGGGAACATTGTTTCCAAAGGCTATTTTGGGCCGTTCAATGCGGATTATCCAGGGGAGACGCCGGTGCAGGGTGACTATGCCTTTCGCGATGCGGACCTGAGCACCACCAAAGGCATTGCCGGCATTCTCTCTTCAAACGGAAGCTATCGCGGCTGGCTCAACAACATCACCGTTGATGGCGAGACGGATACGCCGGACTTCCGTCTCGATACGAGCAACCACCCGGTTCACCTCAAGACGCAGTTCCATGCGATCGTGGATGGAACCAATGGCGATACCTACCTGGAGCCCGTCACGGCACAGTTTCGCAATACGCATCTCACCGCAAGCGGCAAGATCGTCCGCGCGCAAGATCAACCCGGCCATCACATCACGCTCGATGTCGTACTCGACCATGCCCGTATAGAAGATCTGCTGATGCTGGGCGTGAAGACGACTCCGCCGGTAATGAACGGAGCGGTGCGCATGCGCACGTCGCTGGACCTGCCCCCGGGCAAGATTCCGGTTTCAGAGAAGATCAGGCTTAAAGGTCATTTCGACATCAGCGACGCGTTGTTTTCCAGCGAGAAAATTCAGAGCCGTATCGATGAGCTGAGCCTGCGGAGCCAAGGCAAACCGAAGCTGGCCAAGCTCGATGAAGGCGCGGATATTCGAGCCGATATCTCCGGCTCGTTCGCGCTGGCAGCGCGAAAGCTATCCCTGCACGACCTGGCTTTTCGCGTTCCCGGAACGGACGTGAGCCTGGATGGCACCTATTCGCTGGATGGCAAGGAATTCGACTTTCACGGCCGGGCCCGTCTGCAGGCGAAGGCCTCTCACATGGTGACAGGCTGGAAGGCGCTGATGCTGAAGCCGGTCGATCCATTTCTGTCGAAAGATGGCGCAGGGACAGTCGTTCCCATCAAGATCACAGGAACTAATTCAGCACCGAAGATCGGTCTTGATTTCGGACATAAGGATAGCGACTGATTCACCCTGGGCTTGAGAATGTGTTAGTTTCGCTGGCGGAGCCTTAGATAGATGTACCCGTACTTTTTCAGGGAGGGATTTAAAAAAATGACACAACTTACAAAGCGTGCATCCATGGCGCTGGCTGCAATGTTGCTAGCGACCGGCCTGCTCGGCGCGCCGCAACTTTTCGCGCAGACGCATGCTGTCGCCACCACCGCGACCCAGAATGCTGAGCCATGGTGGAAGCACGCCGTTATTTACGAGGTGTATCCGCGCAGTTTCCAGGACACGAATAACGACGGTATTGGGGATCTCAACGGAATTACGCAGCACCTCGACTACCTGAAAGTACTGGGCGTGGATGCGATCTGGCTTACGCCTATCTATCCTTCGCCGCAGGTCGACTTCGGCTACGACATCTCGAACTATGAGGCCGTTGATCCTCAGTACGGCACGATGAAGGATTTCGACCACCTGGTTGCGGAAGCGAAGAAGCGCAACATCCGCATCATCATGGACCTGGTGCTCAACCACACGTCAGACAAGAGTCCATGGTTCATCGAATCGCGCAGTTCAAAGACAAACCCGAAGCGCAACTGGTACATGTGGCACGACGGCACCGCGCCTGGCCCGGGTCATCCGCCTAACAACTGGCAATCTGACTTCGGGCACTCCGCATGGGAATACGATGCGAAGACCGGCCAGTACTACTACCATAAGTTTTATATTCAACAGCCGGACCTGAACTGGAACAACCCGCAGGTGCGTAAGGCGATGTACGGCGTCGAGCGCTTCTGGATCAATCGCGGCGTGGATGGCTTCCGCCTCGATGCCATCACGACCCTCTTTGAAGATCCGAAGATGCGCGACGATCTGCCCGTGCTCGATGCGAACGGAAAGCAGAAGATCAACGAGTTTGGCGATCCGCAGCTCAACGATACGATGACCAACAACCTGCCGGAGGTGCATGACGTGTTGCGCGAGCTGCGCAAGGTGAGCGACAGCTACAAGGGCCGTAACGTTGTGCTCATCGGAGAGACATATCTGAACAACATTGGCGATCTCAAGAAGATGTACGGCGCCAATGACGATGAACTGAACCTGCCGATGGATATGCAGATCGGCTTCATCAACAAGCTCGATGTGGGGCTCTTCCGCCAGCGCATCAACGAGGCGCAGACTGAAATCGACGGCAACCTGCCGCTGATCGTTTTCGACAACCACGATAATGAGCGCTGGGATCGCTATGGCGACGGCACCCACAACCAGGATATTGGCCGCGTGCTTGCGACCATTCTCTTCGCTACCCGCGATACGGCAATGATGTATTACGGCGATGAGATAGCCATGGTCACCACTCCTCCCACGCGCAAGGAGGACGTGAAGGACCCGGTGGGCATTACCGGGTGGCCTAAGAACAAGGGCCGCG
The DNA here is from genome assembly GCF_004339725.1 of Acidipila rosea. GTDB lineage: Bacteria > Acidobacteriota > Terriglobia > Terriglobales > Acidobacteriaceae > Acidipila > Acidipila rosea. The sequence continues at coordinate 142,712 of NZ_SMGK01000003.1, forward strand.
ATGGCGAACGCACGCCGATGCAGTGGAATGATGGACCGAATGCCGGTTTTACAGGGCCGAATGTGAAGCCCTGGCTGCCGATCCCTCCGAGCTACAAGCAGAGCAATGTCAAGACCGAGGTTGCTGACTTCGACTCGATGCTCAACTGGTACAAGGAGCTCATCACCCTGCGCCGCGATAATCCTGCCATTAAAGACGGCAAGAACATCATGCTGAACACCAGCGATAACAACGTCCTGTCGTGGTTGCGCCAGGCTCCTGGCCAGCCAGCGGTCGTGGTGGCCTGCAACTTTACCGCGCAGCCGCAGAAGGTCAGCTTCGACCTGTCCTCGCAGGGCATCACCAGCAAGCAGGCCAAGACGCTGATGAAGACGCCGGGCTCAAGCGATCCGGCCTCACTCGACAGCGTTAACCTGCCGCCGTTCGGTGTTTATATCGGTCAAGTACAGTAATCGCCAGATGAGAACGGGTGCCCCACTTAAGCGCAGCTTCTCGGCGTTAGAGTGGGGTTTCCCGGCTCAGGGCTAGTTCAGCGCCGGCATTGCAGCGCTGCTCAAGCAGGCGGCGAAGCTCTTCCTTCTGATCCTGGGTGAGCCCTCTCTTGGGAATGACATGCATCGTGCGCTGCGGTCCCTTCAGCACGAAGACCAGATCACCCTCCCGCCACTTTTTGTAGCCGCTCCACGGACGAAAATCCATCCGTCTCTCGCGGTTTTCAAAGCGGACTCCATCGCTGTCGACTGACAGGACCCGTGGTGAGCGCTCGATCTTTTTTCTCATAGCCGGCTTGTGCAGCCCGGGCCGCAAAGAAGATACGGTAGCCGAAGACAGCCGCCAGTGCGGCAAAAAGCAGCCACTGGGCATGCCCTTGAAGCCGCGGATCGGCCGCGATGGCTGACAGCACTATGACGGCAGAGACGGCCTGGATTGCGAGCCTTCCCTTGGACGGATGCAGCGTCTGCCTGAGCCGCGCACGGACGCTGCCGCGGAGCAGCCTGGGGACGAAGAGAGTATTGGATTCCTGCAGTTCCTCGACCGTAACCGGTCCCTGGATTTCCATGCCAGAAACCATAGCACAGCCAATGGCGAAGGCCATCGGCTGTGCTATGGTGCGCCGACCTTATCCAGCCGGAAAGCTGCCGCCTGGAAGTCGCCGCGCAGGCTGAGAGCAATGCCGTGATTCATCCAGTAGGCGCCGCTTGCTGTCTCGGGAAGCGGTGCTGCCATCATGCGCGCTGCAGCGCCATCTGGTTGAGAGCTGATCCAGTGAATGCGGTATTGAGCACCAGGGTCGAGGCCGTGGAGGAAGATGGAGGGAAAGGGATAGCCGAACTGGCTGGAGTGAAGGAGTGCGAAGACCACGGCCTGGCTGCCATTCTGCGCGACCGATTCCGTCACGGAGTGCTCGCTGTCCTGCTGTGGAGAGATCAGGCGGTAGAGCCTTCCGTGCTGCACGGTTTCGCGAATTTCCTTGTACTCGCCGATCAGTTGCTTTGCTGTTGCGAAATCTTCCGGCTGCCACTTGTTCAGGTTCGCGCCCACGCCCAGCGAACCCTGCATCGACGAGAGAAACCGGTACTCAACAGAGGTGGTACGGTTGTTGACCCAGTTGGGCGAGTCCGTCACCCACGCCATCATTACGCCAGGGGTGTAGGCGTAGGTGAAGCCGTCCTGAATACTGAGCCGGTCGAATGGATCCGTATTGTCCGAAGGCCATACTTCATCGGTGTAGCGCAGAATGCCGAGATCGACACGTCCACCGCCGCCTGAGCAGGATTCGATCTCAAGCCCGGGATGTTTTGCACGCAGCTCCTGAAGAATGGAGTAGAGGTTCTGGGTGTATTTCACATAGACCTGCTGCTCGTCCTCCGCACCTGCCGCGGGCCATCCCGGCTCTGACCAATTGCGGTTGTAGTCCCATTTAAGAAAGGCAATATCGTTTTCGTTGAGCAGCTTGTCGAGGAAGCCGTAGACGTAGTCGCGCACATCCTGCCGCGCCAGGTTGAGCACCAGCTGGTTGCGGCCCTGCGTGCGCGGGCGTCCGGGAAAGTTGAGCACCCAGTCAGGGTGTTTGCGATAGAGATCGCTATCGGGGTTGACCATCTCGGGCTCGACCCACAGGCCAAAGTCCATGCCGAGAGAGTGGACCTTGTCAATGAGGGGCTTCAGTCCGTGGGGAAACTTCTGCGGGTTTACGTACCAGTCGCCCAGTCCGGCGTGGTCGTCTTTGCGCTGGCCAAACCAGCCGTCGTCCATTACGAAGCGCTCCACGCCGATGGAGGCGGCCTTCTCGGCGAGCGCCTCCTGGCCCGCTTCGTTTACGTCAAAGCCTGTCGCCTCCCACGAGTTGTAGAGTACGGGGCGGGGGCGTGGATGGGGCGCCTGCGGCAGGATCTTCGTGAGCTCAAACCGATGCAGCAGCCGGGACGCTCCACCCACGCCATGTTGCGTGAAGCCGCCATAGAAGACCGGCGACACCAGCTTCTCGCCCGGCGCCAGCCTGTAGCTGAAGTCGAAGGGGTTGTAGCCGCCGGTGACGCGCACCTGGTTGAGCGCGTCCTGCTCGACAGTGATGCGCCAGGAGCCGCTCCAGGCGAGCGCGCCAAACCATACATCCCCGGTTTCTTCATTGCCGGTGCTGCCGCGCTCGATGGCGAACCAGGGGTTGTTCTGGTGGCCAGTCGAACCGCGTCGGCTCTCCAGCACACGCGCGCCGGGATGCACGGCCTCGTGCTGGACGTGGTCCTCTCCTGCCCAGCGGCCTGTCAGGTAGTAGAGCGAATAATCTGTGCCCTGCGGCAGAGCCCAGGTGGCTGCCGCCGCCTGCATGATGGTCAGGGGCTGCCGGGTCCGGTTCTCAATCTCGGCAGAGCGGCCAAGGATTCCAGTGGACGGATCGATTTCGTAGTGAAGGGTTACGAACACGTCGCGCTCAACATCCTTGAGAACCAGCGTCAATGAGTCGCCGTCAATGTGGTGTGAGACGTAGTGCAGCACCAGGTCCCGATTGCCGTCGGGGAAGGTTATCTTGAGTGCCGGCTCATAGTAGAGCCCGGCGCCCCATCCTGCGAACTCCTGCGGAGTTGTGCTTGTCGGCATGTCAAACGAGGCGACGCCCGAGTTGGTGTGCGCGGCCGGCAGGGGATCGCCTTTGGCAAGCTGCGCTCCCCAGTAGAGAGGCTGGACCTCGTCGAGATCGTTGACTCCGAAGGCGTAGGTGATGCCGCCCCCGTCGAGGCGGAAGACGCGCGTCTGCGCGTCATAGCTGATCTGGTTCCGGGCTGGCTGGGCGAAGGCCGCGCCGGAGGCGAGGGTCATAAGCAGGAGGGTGTTGCAGAGTCCGCGCAATTGCATAGGGTGCCATCTTACCGCGTGCGGAGTTACATTGTTCAAGCGGAGAATATTGACCATGCGATTTGCGTTTCGTTTGCTGCTCACCCTTCTTGTCCTGATCCCGGCCTCGCTGATCTTTGCTGCGAGCGCACCCATGAGCGGACCTTTGACGGTCTATTTCATCGATGTTGAGGGCGGCCAGTCGACGCTCTTCGTTACCCCGGACAAGCACTCCCTGCTGGTCGATACGGGGTGGCCGGACCACAGCGACCGCGATGCCGACCGCATCGTGGCGGCAGCGAAGGACGCGGGTCTGGAGCACATCGACTATGTACTGATCACCCACTTCCACGTGGACCACGTGGGCGGCGTGCCTCAGCTCGCGTCGAAGATCAAGATTGGCACCTTCATCGACCATGGGGTCAACCGCGAAACATCAGACGCTGCGACGGAGAAGGGTTACGAGGCCTACAAGGCGCTCCTCGCGACCGGAAAGTACAAGCGCATCACTCCCAAGCTCGGCGACACGCTGCCGATTCCGGGACTGCATGCTGTCGTAGTCAGCGAAGACGGCAATCTGATCCAGAAGCCGCTGCCTGGCGGAGGAGAAGCGAACCAGTACTGCGCCAGTTCGCCGGAAAAGCCGGCCGACCAGACCGAGAATGCCCGCTCGCTCGGTATCGCGATGACCTATGGCAAGCTGCGCATGATCGACCTTGGCGACCTGACCTGGGACAAGGAGCGGTCGCTCGTCTGCCCAGCGAACAAGCTGGGACACGTGGACATCTACATCGTTTCGCACCACGGCTGGGACCATTCGAGCAGCCCCGCTTTTGTCGATGGCCTTGCTCCTCGCGTTGCCATCATGGATAACGGCGAGACGAAGGGCGGGTCGGCTTCGACGCTTGATATTATCCGCAAGTCGCCCCGTCTGGAAACTCTGTGGCAGCTGCATGCCTCAGCCGAAGGGGGAGCAGCGCACAACACGCCGGACCAGTACATTGCCAACCTGATGGGGCCGCCCGATGTTGGGAACTATCTCAAGCTCACGGCCATGCAGAATGGCAGCTTCTCCGTCTACAACCCGCGTACCAGGGCAACGAAGGACTACGCGGCGAAGTAAACTGGAGACTCAGGAGAGTCTCCCCATGATCCGGAGCTATCAGGGCCACACGCCCGTCATTCCCGCGAGTTGCTACGTCGATGTATCGGCACAGGTTTTGGGCGACGTGACCCTCGGCGAACACTCGAGCCTGTGGATGAATACAGTCCTGCGCGGCGATGTACATTCGATCCGCGTCGGTGCGCACTCCAATGTGCAGGACTGCGCCGTGCTGCATGGCATGCGCAACACTTATCCGGTCATCGTGGGGGACTGGGTGACGATTGGCCACAATGCCACAGTGCACGGCTGCGTCATCGAGGATGCCTGCCTCATCGGAATGGGAGCGCGGGTGCTGAACAACGCACGCATTGGCGAGGGCTCGATTATTGCGGCGGGAGCGGTTGTGCCGGAAAACACAATCGTTCCGCCCAACACCCTTTGGGCGGGAGTGCCCGCAAAGCAGCGCAAAACGCTGACCTCCGACGACCGCGAAATGATCCTCAAGTACGCGCGGAACTATCTCGACTACACGAAGATCTACCTGGAAGAGCGAAAAGCCTGGTTGTAAGTCTCAAGCCCAGGCATCTACCGTGACGAAGCGGACGCCCTGCGCCTTAGCTTCAGGAACGAGAGCCGCTGTTGCGGCGACCGTGTGGCTGCGGTCCAGACCCAGCCCCGCCTGGCCTCCGTCGTGGAGCAGCAGGTTCGAGCCAGCCCCATGCCCCCGATTCTTGCGGATGCCCGCTTGCAGATGTGTTTGGATCGTCGATGCGGTCGCGCTTCTGCGCCAGTCGTAGCCCATCGCGTTCCACAGCACCGGCGCAAGGCCGAGCTCACGCGCAGCGCGGAGCACATCGGGACGTCGCGCCCCATGGGGCGGACGGAAGTAGCGCACCGGCGCTCCCAGCGTATCTTCAAGAGCAGCGTTGCAGTCGATCAGCTCCTGCTTTGCTCGCCGGGGTGAGCGAAACAGCAGCGCGGGATGGGTCATCGTGTGGTTGCCCACGAGATGGCCCGCGTCGAGAACCGCCCGCGCGATCTTGGGACGCTGGCGAACAAAGCGTCCAATCAGGAAAAACGTCGCACGCACCTGGTGCTTCGCAAGCACATCGAGGAGTTGCTGGGTATAAATCTCATTCGGACCGTCGTCGTAGGTCAGGGCGAACTCCTGCGGATCGCGCCCGGCCACGATAACCCTGCCGAAGAGCTGAGAAGTCGGCCACATGGCAGCGTAGGCATAACCGCCCGCAGCCAGAAAGGCCGTGGCGGCGCCGGTCGCTTCAAGTGCAGGATGCATTGTGTTTAGTGTAGCTTGGCCGCTGGTTATGCTTCAGGGGCAGGCGGAGCTCCCGCAAGGATCACGTTGTCGATCAGGCGCGTGGTTCCCACGAAGGCGGCGACGGTAAGCAGGATGCCGTTGCCAAGCTCGCTGGCCGGCAGCAGGGTATCCGGATCGACGGCGGCCAGATAGTCGAGGCGCACGGCCGGCTCCTGATCCAGAATGGCGTGGGCTTCGGCCAGGAGCACTGCAGGGTCGTGAACGCCTGCAGCCGCCTGCCGCTCCGCTGCGTGGAGTGCGCGGCTGAGCGCGAGCGCCTGCTGCCTTTCGGCGGCAGAGAGATAGCGGTTGCGCGAGCTCATCGCCAGCCCATCCGGGTCACGGGAGGTGGGGCAAACGATCAGCTCGAGGTTGAAGTTCAGGTCGCGCACCATCTGGCGCAGCACCGCCACCTGGGCTGCATCCTTCTGCCCGAAGAAAGCTTTGTCCGGCGCGACGATGTTGAAGAGTTTCGCGACCACGGTGGCGACTCCGCGAAAATGCCCTGGGCGTGAGGCTCCGTCGAGCCTGTCGCTCAGTCCCGCAACTTCTACAAAGGTGATCGCGCCGGGCGGATAAATCTCCTCGACCTGCGGCGCAAAGACCCAGTCAACCCCTTCGCTCTCCAGGAGTTCGCAGTCAGCCGCAAAGGTGCGCGGATATTTGGAGAAGTCTTCATTCGGTCCAAACTGTGTGGGATTTACGAAGATGGAGACGGTGACTGCATCGCAGCCTGCGCGTGCGGCGCGAACCAGCGAGAGATGTCCCTCATGCAGTGCGCCCATTGTCGGCACGAAGCCCAGTGTCTTCCGCGCGGCACGCAGTTCCCTGCCTGCGGCGCGAACTTCCGCGAGGGTGGTGAAGATACGCATCAGGCTTTGCGCCTGCCGTTGCTCTGTTCGAGAGCCGAGGCCGCTTCCTTGCTCAGGTGGTAGCTCTCAGCGTCGGACGGAAAGGTGCGTGTCTCGACGTCGCGGACATAGCCTTCGATGGCTGTGCGGAAGAGCCCTGCGGCGTCTCCATACTGGCGGACAAACTTGGCGGGCTTGGCAAAGCTCAGGTTGACGAGATCATGGAAGACGAGAATTTGTCCGTCGCAATCCGGCCCTGCGCCGATGCCGATGGTCGGTACGTCTAGCCTCGCGGTGATGTGGCTGGCTGCTTCGCGGGGAATGCCCTCGAGCACGATCGCCACCGCGCCTGCGGCCTCGAGTGCCAATGCATCTTCGAGCAGATCGTCAGCCGCAGCCGCGGTCTTTCCCTGCACCTTGTAGCCACCCATGTGGTGGACCGACTGCGGCGTCAGCCCAAGATGGCCAACGACCGGTATCTCCGCCTCGGTAAGCCGCTGCACGAGCGCTGCACGATTGGCGCCGCCCTCGATCTTCACTGCCTCCGCACCTGCTTCCTTGATAAAGCGGACGGCATTCTCCACGGCGGTGTCGATGCTCATATGGTAGGAACCGAAGGGCATGTCGGCGACCAGCACGGCGCGCTTGACGGCTCTGCGTACTGCACGGGTGTGGTGGAGCATCTCGTCGACCGTGACCGGCAGTGTGGTGTCATAGCCGAGCACCACCATGGCAAGCGAATCGCCAACCAGCACCAGGTCGATGCCGGCTTCATCGGCAATCCGCGCCGTGGAATAGTCATAGGCGGTTAGCGCAGCAATGGGCTGGCGGTTGCGCTTCTTTTCAGAGAGCGCAGGGAAAGTGACTTTGGCAGGTGTAGTTTCGCGGAAGCTGCTAACGCTCATGGTTTTCTCCAGTGCAGCTCCCCGGCGTGGAGGATGCTGCCCGTATCCAACCCCAGACTATACGCCTCCCGCGGCGGCGAGTCACATCAGGCGGCGGGGATGGGGAGGAGGTATGGCGCCAGGCAGCCGCCGGTCCAGTTCGCAGCGGACCTGGTTGAGGCCATACATGCAGTTCTCAAAATTGTCGGCAAGCCTGGCGAAGAGCGGTGCTTCACTGGCGTATTCGAAGAGGTCGAACTTGGAGACGATGTAGTAGCTTTCTTTGCCGGTGCGCACCATCTCAATGAGGCCCGGGTTTGCCTCGGGAAACATGCCCGAGCAGAAAAGCGAGAAGTCACCAATATGTTTGCGCACGGCCCGCTCCGCGTCGAATGACGGCGCTGTTCCGTGGATGGGGTCGGCGGCGACGACCATCTCCGCCACATCTTTGACCGGACGGCCCTGCGCATCGCGGATCGAGTAGAGTTTTTCCGCAGCACAGAATTCGGTCAGCAGATCAGCAACATAAGAAGTAACCTCGGTGTCCTCCATCGCGAGGTGTTCGCTGTAGCAGTCAAAGACGACATCGTGGAAAAGCTGCCGGAGAGAGCTTCCATCGGGAACCATGATTGCCTCCTCCCATTGTTACAACTCTATGAACCCAGACTCTAGCCGATTTGTTGCAGGCCGGATAGTTAAAAGATCGGCACCTGCCGCATTTCTTTAGCAGTCAGTCCTTTTGTCTGCGAGCAGATTTCCTCATCTGTTATTCACGAGTGCCAAATAGGATTCTCGGCAGTCTATTTTGTCAGGAACAGGAGACCGTGCTCATGCCCAGTCATCCGCGCAGGAAGGCCATCCGCGCACCACGCGCAACCGCTGCAGCGCAGCCCGTCTTTGGCCAGCCGCAGTTGAGTCCCGATCCGTCTTCCTTCGTAAAGCCTCATCCTTCTGACTCCGGCCTCTACCGCCGCACCAATAACAAGCTGGTGCAGCCTGTGCCCGAGCCGCGCAGCGCGGGCAGCGGCACAACCGTAGAGCCGGTGCTTACGCTGGCCGAGGTTTATGGCGACGCGGGGCCCGCGAAAGTTGCCGCGATCGAGAAGGCTGGGCAGGTTGTTTTTCACTGCGTGGGAGACACGGGCAGCGTCAAGGGCCCGGAGACGCAGTCCCTGGTGGCCGACAAGATGGTCTCGGACTTCAATGAAGTGAACCGGGCCAACGTGCCGTCGTTCTTCTTTCATCTTGGCGATGTGGTCTACAGCTTCGGTGAGGGCAAGTACTACTACGACCAGTTCTACGAACCTTACCGCGACTACCCGGGTCCGATCATCGCAATTCCCGGCAACCATGATGGGCTGGTCTACGGCGGCGACTCCGCGCCCACGCTCGACGCCTTTCTGCGCAACTTCTGCGCGCCCGCGCCGGTGCGTACGGCGGAGGCTGGCGGTCTGCTGCGCACGGCGATGATCGCGCCCAGCGTCTACTTCACGCTGGAGTCGCCCTTTGTCCGCATTCTAGGGCTCTACAGCAACGTGCTCGAAGACCCGGGCATCATCTCCAGCGAGGGCGGCACGCGGCCACAGTTGGACGATCGCCAGTTGAACTACCTGACGGCTGCACTCAAGCGGTGCAAACAGGAGAAATATGCAGGCGCAGTGATTCTCGCCGTACATCATCCGCCCTTCACCGGCGGGGTGAACCACAGCGGCAGCCCCCGCATGCTTGAGGAGATGGATAAATGTTGCGAGGCGGCGGGATTCTGGCCCCATGCCGTGGTGTCAGGGCATGCACACAACTACCAGCGGTATACGCGAAGCGTAGCCGGGTTGCAGGTGCCGTATCTCGTTGCAGGAGATGGGGGCCACGGATTGGCTCGCATCCGGACGGATGTCTACGGGCAGCCGGTACGGACGCCCTATCCGGTGACCAGCACGCTCAGCTTTGACAGTTATGACGACACGAAATATGGCTATCTGAGGGTCATCGTCAACGCGCAGAAGATACGGATTGAGTATCACACTGCCGCCGACGGCACCACGATGAAGACTCCAGACGACCAGATAACCGTGGATCTGAAGACCCGGGTCCTGAGTTAGAGAAGGTCAGTGTCCGGGGTTTTCCCCGGCCAGCAGGGCAAGGGCGTGCGGCAATAGTGGAAGGATAGCCTGCAGCGAGGTTACGGCGCCGCGGGGGCTTCCGGGCAGGTTGACGATCAAGACAGCGCCTCTGGTGCCGCAGACCCCGCGGCTCAGAGCTGCAAATGGTGTCTCACGCAGTCCGGCAGCACGCATCTGCTCGGCCAGACCTTCTACCATCCGCTCGCAGACGGCGCGGGTAGCCTCAGGGGTAACGTCGCGTGGGGCCAATCCGGTCCCTCCCGTGGTCACGACCAGGGCTGCCTCGCCCGCGGCGGCTCGGAGGGCGTCTTCAATCTGCGGCTGCTCGTCAGGCACGGTCACAAGACGCAGCACATGCAGCCCCGCCGCCTCCAGCGCGGCCTTCACAGCCGGGCCTGAGCCGTCCACCCGGGTGCCGTTAAAGCATGAATCGCTTACTGTTATCGCCACTGCGTCACGCATTTTGCTGATTGTAACCCTGAGGCTCCGTTAGGGGCCGTCCGGGATATATTGTGGATAATCGCGTTAAGGATGAGAGAATAGGCCAGAACGTCCGTCAAAGCTTAGAGGCCAACGCAGCTGGATCAGGCGTTAACAAGTTTTAAGAATGCCCATCACCGAACTTCCACCCACCTCACCGGGCACGCCACCCGAGCGACTTCGCAGGTCGCGTCGCCGGCCACGGTATGAAGAACTCGAGCCGCACGACCTTCTCCACGTCATCGACGATCTTGAAGACGAGCGGGCACGGGCGCGTATTCGCGAAATGGTATGGATTTCGCTGCTCGCCCACCTGTTGTTTTTCTGGTATCTGGCTTATGGGCCTCGTTATTTCCGCCATGTTATGGTGCGCGACCCCTCCGTAATTCTCAAGCAGCGCGAGAAGGAACTGACCTATCTCGATATGCCTCCGGATGCGTTGAAGCAGATCAGGCCGAAGAAGCAGGCGCCGCTTTCAGACAAGAACCGCCAGGCGCAGACGCAGCATCCGACGCTCGATAAGAAGACTCTGCAGGAGCTCGAAGCGATGCGCAGGGCAGGGCCACCCGTGCCGCAGTTGCCCCCGGGTCCCAAGCCGGCGCCGAAACAGGAACAGGCGCAGCCACAGCCGGCGCAGCAGATGGCTCAGGCTCAACCTCAGCCGCAACCGCAACCCAAGCAGCCGCCCACGCAGCCGCTGCAGCAGTCGCAGCAGAGCCAGCTGGAGGCTCCCAAGCCGGCTCCGACGAAGCCCGACTTCAACACCGGCCCTGCTACCGCCGGAGATGCAATCAAGCAGGCCATGAAACAAGCCCAGCAGCCCGGCGTCTTTAACGGGGGTGGTGGGGGCGATATGGGCCGCAATGCGCCCTCGTCGCACGGCGGGATGAACGGCGCCGTCGATATCCTCAGCGATACGCTGGGGGTGGATTTCGGCCCATACATGCAGCGGGTGATCTATGACACGAAGCGGGCCTGGTATCCCATCATTCCCGTGTCCGCGCAGCCTCCGCTCAACCGGCAGGGAAAGGTCGCCATCCGCTTCAAGATCATGCCGGATGGCTCCGTTAAGAGCATGACGCTGGAGCTTCCCTCTGGCGATGTATCTCTCGATCGCGCGGCCTGGGGCGGCATCACGGGCGCTTCGCCCTATCCCCCCTTGCCGAAGAACTTCAAGGGGCCGTTCCTGGAGCTGCGTTTCTACTTCCTCTATAACATCCGTCCCGGGGATGAATAAGCAGGGATGAGCAGTCAGGTTCACCAGCAGCTTCGCCGCCGTCAGATCGCAGGTCTGCTGCTGGTGGCCGGGGTGATTTTAGCGGTGGCGCTGTTGCGTGCCGATCCCCATGTACTCTTTGCGCCGGGGTGGTGGCGTGTCTGGTAGCCTGCCGTTGCTGGTTGTGCTGCTGGGGCCGACAGCAAGCGGCAAAACCGGGTTGGCAGTCGATCTAGCTACGCGCTTCAACGGAGAAGTCGTAAGCTGCGACTCGGTGGCTGTCTACCGCGGTATGGACATCGGCTCGGCCAAACCCTCTGCGCAGGAGCGCAAACAGGTTCCCCACCATCTGATCGACGTGGTTGACCTGGATGAGCACTACACCGCCGGGGACTACAGCCGGCACGCCCGCGCCGCTCTCACTGAGATCGCCGGCCGTGGCCATCTGCCGATTGTCACCGGCGGCACGGGGCTCTATCTGCGCGCGCTCATCGAGGGACTCTTTCCAGGGCCTGAGCGCTCCGAGCAGGTACGCGTGCGACTTCGGAGAAGCAACGAGAGGCACTCTCCGGGCTGGCTTCACCGGATCCTGACCCGCCTCGATCCTGCGCTTGCTGCGCGAATCCATGCGAACGATACACCCAAGCTTATTCGCGCCATCGAGGTTTGCCTGAGCGCGCGCAAGCCGATGTCGCAGGCGTGGGAGGCCGGCCGCCTGCCGCTTCGTGGCTTTCGCATCCTGCGCATTGGGCTCGACCCTTCTCGGCAGGCGCTCTACCAGCGCATCAATGCGCGGGCGGCGGCCATGTTCGAGCAGGGGCTGGTCGAAGAGACCAGGAATCTTGTTGCGCGGTATGGCGAGGCTCCCCGCGCCCTCGATTCGCTTGGTTATCGCCAAGCCCGTGCTGCGCTGCGCGGTGAGGTGCCGCTGGCCGAAGCGATCCACGCGGCTCAGCAGGGGCATCGTAACTATGCCAAGCGCCAGCTCACTTGGTTTCGCCGCGAGCCGGAGGTGAACTGGCTCAAAGGCTTCGGCGATGATGCCGCCATTGCAGCGCAATCTGCAGAAATCATTGAGCGCCTATAAACCTGCACGAGCTGACGTGTAACGCGAATTCGCCCTGATGCTTTCGCGATGCCCCGATCAGGCTGGCTCCATCTCGATCTGACGCAGAAATCCAGCAAGCTCTTCGGGCAATGGCGCGCTCAGGTGCAGCACCTCGCCGGTGCGTGGGTGGGTGAATGCGAGCTCCGCCGCATGCAGAAAATTCCGCTCCAGCCTGATGGGCTTGGCCTGGTTCGGAGGCTGCACCAGGCGCGCAGGCGCGCCGTAGAGAGTGTCGCCCACCACCGCGTGGCCGATCGACGAGAGGTGGACGCGAATCTGGTGGGTTCGGCCCGTTTCGATACGGACCCTCACCAACGTAAACGCGCCATAACGCGACTGTATCCGGCGCTCCACCGTGTAGTGAGAGAGCGCTGCGCGCGGGCCGCCCGGGGTTCCCGGCGATCCGCTCCGGCGGGTTGTCATCCGCGTCCGGCGAATCGCATCACGGCTGATGGCGAGGTCAATGCTGCCCACGCTCTTCTTTATCTCGCCGTGGACAAGCGCGACATAGGTCTTCTTCATCAGGCGGTGTGCAAACATCTCCGAGAGCTGCCGGTGGATCTGGTCGTTACGCGCGACCACGATCAGTCCGCTGGTCTGCTTATCGAGGCGATGAACGATGCCCGGACGCGTGGGACCTCCAACAGTGGAAAGCTGACCATAGTGATGCAGCAGAGCGTTGACCAGTGTGCCCCGGTTGCGATCTTCATCGGTCCCGCCCGCGCCTGCATGCACCATCATTCCGGCAGGCTTGTTGATGACCGAAAGGTCGGCATCTTCATAGACGATGTTGAGCGGGATATCTTCTGAGATGGCACGCAGCGGCGGTGGCTCGGGCTCACCCAGGATGGCGATCGATTCGCCACCACGCAGCTTGAGAGAAGCTTTCGCGGCTTTGCCGTTCACCTGTACCTGCTCCTGCGAGAGCATCAGCTGCACGCGGGCGCGGCTCACGCCCGTCAGCTGGGCAGTGAGCCATGCATCGAGCCGGAGCCCGCTCGCATCGGGTGGTACGACGAGGGACGAATGTTGCGTCATGCAGATTGCATCCTAGCGGCACAGAATGCCCGGCGTATCTCTTTGCCGGGGTGAGCGTCCTCTTAGTGTTCGCGATAGTTCATTGCTTCGGCAGCGGCGATCCACATGTTCAACAGGCCAAGGCCTGAAGCGACTCCGCGCACCACGCCGCTCAACGCGACCGTCGACAGATAGGGAATATAGCTCAGCAGATGGTTGTCGTCCCAGATGTGGGTCCACGGCAGCACCACAAGCAGCATGCCGATGTAGAGACGTACGATGACTCGTACAAACAGGTCAGAACGCCTGAGCCATGGCGAACTGCCAGATTTTCTGGGGGGTGCTTCGGGTGTATGCGGCAATGGTGTCATGCGAAAGAAAGAAGCGGGCCAATGCAGTATGCAAGGCCCGCCGGTCTGTGACTCATCTTCAAACTAACATAGCAACCGCTGTTTAGTCGGCACTGGTCTGGCGGCGCGGACGACGGTTGGCCTGTAGTACCTTCTTGCGCAGGCGCAACGACTTCGGCGTGACCTCGACCAGTTCGTCCTCGGCGATAAACTCGATTGCCTGCTCCAGGTTCATCGCCTTGTGGGGCACCAGCCGCAGTGCATCGTCTGCGGAAGAGGCGCGCATATTTGTCAGCTTCTTTTCGCGGACGACATTGACGTCGAGGTCATTATCACGCGAGTGTTCGCCGACGATCATGCCCTCGTAAACCTCGACACCGGAGGTTACAAAGAGAACGCCACGATCCTGCAGGCCGTTGAGGGCATAGGTAGTGGTTGGGCCGGAGCGGTCGGAGATCAGCGCGCCGGTCGGCCGCTGCGGGATATCGCCCTGGTGCGGCATGTAGCCGTCGAAGAGCGAGTTCATGATGATGGTGCCGCGGGTTTCGGTGAGCAGCTCGCTGCGCAGGCCAATCAGGCCGCGGCTGGGCACGCGGAACTCAAGGCGTACGCGGCCGTAGCCGTGGTTGTGCATCTTGACCATCTCGCCCTTGCGGGGCCCGAGGCGTTCAATGACGGTTCCGACGAAGTTCTCAGGGATATCGATCGTCAGGTGCTCGACTGGCTCCATCAGCTTGCCGTCAATGGTGCGGGTGACGATCTCGGGCCGTCCCACCATCAACTCAAAGCCTTCGCGGCGCATCATTTCGATCAGAATTGCGAGCTGCAGTTCGCCGCGGCCGAGCACCTTGAAGCTGTCCGGGCTGCCCGTATCCTCAACGCGGATGGAAACGTTGGTGAGCAGTTCCTTGTCGAGGCGCTCGCGAAGATTGCGTGAGGTGACGTACTGGCCTTCGCGGCCTGCCATCGGCGAGTTGTTGACCGACATCTGCATGGCGATCGTCGGCTCATCGATCACAATCGGAGGCAGCGGCGCCGGGTTGTCGATGCCGGTGATGGTTTCACCGATGGTGATGCCGGTGACCCCGGCAATGGCTACGATGTCGCCGAGTTCGGTCACTTCGATATCTGTACGCTTGAGACCGCTGAAGCTGAACAGCTTGGTGATTTTGGTCTTCTCAAGCTTGCCGTCAAGCTTGGAGATGTAGACCTCTTCGCCGGAGCGCAGCGTGCCGTTGAAGACGCGCGCGATGGCAAGGCGCCCGAGATAGTCGGAGTAGTCGAGGTTGGTGACCAGAATCTGCATCGCGCCGTTGGCATCGCCTTTGGCAGGTGGCACGGTCTTGACGATGGTCTCGAAAAGGGGCTGAAGGTCGGTTCCCGGAACAGCAAGGTCGGTCGTTGCAATGCCAAGCTTGCCGTTGGTGTAGAGCACGGGAAACTCGAGCTGCTCTTCCGAAGCGTCGAGATCGATGAAAAGGTCATAGACCTCGTTCAACACTTCCTGGGGACGCGCATCGGGACGGTCAATCTTGTTGACTGTCAGGATGACGGGCAGCTTCGCTTCGAGCGCCTTGGAGAGCACATAACGGGTCTGCGGCAGCGGGCCTTCGGATGCGTCCACCAGCAGCATGACCGCGTCGACCATCTTCAGTGCGCGCTCGACCTCGCCGCCGAAATCAGCGTGGCCCGGCGTATCGACGATGTTGATCTTGAGGTCGTGGTAAAAGATCGCGGTATTTTTGGCGAGAATCGTGATGCCGCGCTCGCGCTCGAGGTCGTTGGAGTCCATCACGCGGTCGGCGACGGCCTCGTTGGCGCGGAAGGTTCCGCTCTGCT
Organism: Acidipila rosea; assembly: GCF_004339725.1. Classification (GTDB taxonomy): domain Bacteria; phylum Acidobacteriota; class Terriglobia; order Terriglobales; family Acidobacteriaceae; genus Acidipila; species Acidipila rosea. The sequence goes on from NZ_SMGK01000003.1 coordinate 158,333, forward strand.
TCAGCATGGCGTCTACCAGGGTCGTCTTACCGTGGTCGACGTGGGCGATGATGGCGATATTACGGATTACGGTGCTCACAGGCGCGGTTTTTCCTTGTCGGCTGTTGGCGGAGCTTCGCACTCACTGGGAGTAGCTGAAGTTCCGCTTATTATTTATGAGGAGTATCAAGTGAAGGCTGCCGGGCTGGCTCATCCAGAGGCTGGCAGCAGAGTCTCTCGTGTTCCCTTTACCAGTTTAGCAGCCGCAAGGCAACGTCGCCTTATGGCGAAGCGTCTGGAAAGAGTGGATGCACTTAAGTAAGGGTCAACTGCATCGTGAGAGGAACGACAATGAAATGGATTATCTGCGCCGCTGCCGCAGCTTTTTGCGCTCTGCCAGCGGCTTCCTTTGCCCAGGAAACCACCACCCATGTAATTCAGATGACAGCGGCCTCGGGCGTGCTTACCAAGACACTCGACGCTAAGAAGACGAAGCAGGACGACCCGGTCATGATCAAGCTCGATAAGGAAGTGAAGCTGGATGGCGGCGCAACGCTGCCCAAGGATACACTGCTTGCCGGCAAGGTCGATCAGGTGCAGATGTCTGAAAACAAAGGCCAATCAACCATTGAAATCACCCTGGACCACGCCCAGATGAAGGACGGTAAAACCGTACCCGTCAAGGCGACGGTCGTCCAGATCGCCCGCCCCCTCAACGTGATGGGCATATCCCAGCAGGGCAACAATCCCAACAGCGCAGGACCCATGCCTGCTCCATCGCCGTCAGGCGCTGGCCCCGGGAATGCCCAGCCCGGCGCCATGCCGAACCCTGGCGCTATGCCCGTTCAAGTGAAGGATGAGAGCGGTTACCACGGTGTCACGCTGAAATCAGATATTCACGATAAAACTTCGGGAACCTTCAGCGATCAGAAGCGGAACGTCCACCTGTCCTCCGGCACCCGGCTGGAGCTGGCCATCGCGCCAGCCCTGCCAGACTCCTCGCAATAGTAGAGCAGTAGCTGGATCGATGTGCAGAAAAGCCCATGCCTCTTTTTTAGAGACATGGGCTTTTTCTTTTGACCCCTCACCTCGCTCAACCGCCCAGCGCGGTGGAGACTGAGGAACCCTTTGGTGAGCCGAGGCCGGTGCATGCATCCCAGCCGGAGCCGGCTGAGAAGCTGCCGTTGTTGCCCTGCGTTATGTCATGAAAGGCATTAGGGTTCTGGTAGAGCGTCGGATTCGTGAAGCCCACCGGCGAGCCCTTCTGCTGGTTGATAAGCGCGATCAAGGCAGCCCAGAGCGGAGCTACCGCGCTCGTCCCGCCGACGACCTGCTGCTGACCCTGGAAGTAGATGTTGTAGCCGGTCGACGGCGCCGCATCGCCTGCTACATCAGGAACGCCGCGTCTGCCACTGCCTGACGGCGCGGGCACTCCTGCATTCGCCTGCCAGGAGGGCAACGCAAAAACTCCGCTCACTCCGCCGCCGGTTGCTCCACCGCCGCTGGCCTGATCGTTCCAGACCACCTCAGCGGCAATGCTGCTGCCGCTGGCGGTGAGCTGGGTTCCGCCGCAGGCCAGAACGTGCGGGCTCGATGCCGGGAAGTCGACAGTATCGCTCCCGGTGCCGTCGGTCGATCCATTATCGCCGGAGGCCACTGTGATGGTTACGCCCAGCGCTCCGGCAGACTGGCAGGCATCATCCAGCGCCGTCAGTGAGGATTGTGACCAGCTCGACTCGGGGCCACCCCAGCTGATTGAGATTACCGAAGGCTTGTTGGTCGTGTCGTGAACGGCCGTCGTGATCGCGTCGGTAAATCCCTGATCTGTATTGGGGGTGAAGTAGACGGCGATCTTCGCTCCCGGAGCGATGGCGCCGGCCACCTCAATGTCCAGGGCGACCTCACCGTCGGCCTGGCCGCCGGGCGCATTGGTGCCGCCGTCCACCGAGACGGACGTGACCGTGGGAGTCGCGAGGCCGACAGAGCCGAAGTACGTCTGCAGGTCGCTGGCGCTGTAGCCCCCGCCCAGCTCGATGATGCCTATGCACTGACCGCTGCCGTCCACGCCTGTGGGGTAGCTATAGAGCTTCGCCACCTGCATCGGCGTAAAGCTCCGGGCCGCAGCGGCCTGCCTAGGGTCCAGGATACGCATGTGGGAGCGGGCCACCGGCCGCGCGTCGAGACCCAGCACAGCCTGAATGATTTCCGCATGGGCGCTGGGCAGGTGGATCGTTCCCCGATAGGCGTGGAAATGTTCCTTTCGTTCGTGGCCTTCATATTCTTCGAGTTGGACGCCAAAGGCCTTTTCCATCGCCTCCACGGTGCCCCGCAGCACAATCGTGCGTCGCGGAAGACTGCTGGCAGCCTCATCCACCGAAAGGCCGTTACGCTCGGCAAAGGCACGGATTTCGGCAAACTCCTCCGGATCGGCTCCGTAATCGCGGTTGAATTCCTCATGAGAAAGGATGCGGCCACCCAGCGAAGGCAGGTCGAGCGGCTTTCGGCGACGGACGATGACGGAGACGCTCATCATCTTCTCGGGAGACATGCGGCCTACCATGTGGGCAGCCAACGGTGCTTCGTGCAGTGTTTTAGGCAGGGTAACGCGGGAGGAGTTTTCATCGGCGGGAAGAGTCATCGGGTTTACCTCACTCATTCTGAGACGCAATTCAGGCGAAATGGATTGATTCCTGTTTTGGATGCAGTATGAATGCTGCACTGGCTCACTTTGCATCCCAAAAGCGCAGGAGGCGGGAAAGATGAACAGAAAAGCCGCAGGATCGGCCATGACAAAGACGCTGGCAGCGCTCGGCGCGGGGGCGCTGGTGTTGCAGGGAGTTCGCCTCGGCATGGAGGTTTTCGGTCCATCGCGACCCTATCACCTGGAAAGCTGCGAACTGCCTCCGATCGATTCGCCGGAGTTTTTAGGGCGCATGGCCTGCGTTACCGACGCGGCGCTCGATCGCGATGGCCGCTTTACCGTTTTGCGGAATGGCGCCATCTTCTATCCGGCTGAGCTGGCCGCAATCGATCAGGCAAAGCACGCAATCAACCTGCAGGCTTACGAATTCCAGGAAGGAGACTTTACCCGCGAACTCCTACGGCGCCTCACCGCCTGCGCCCGCCGCGGGATTCAGGTGCGGGTGTTGATCGACTTTATCGGCAGCTACAAACTGGGCAGGGACTACTTCCGTGGACTGACAGAAGCTGGGGGGCACTTCGCCTGGTATCACCCGATTGACCTTAAGCAATGGCCGTATTTCGACCATCGCAGTCATCGTAAGTTGCTGACGATCGACGGGAGCACAGGCTTCATTGGCGGAGCCGACTACGCCGATCACTGGATTGAATGCGAGCAAGGCAAGCTCCCGTGGCGGGACACCGTATTCAAGGTGGAGGGCGGTCTTGTGAGCGCTCTCAACGCGACCTTTTCCCAGAACTGGGTCGAGTCGACGGGCGAAATACTTTTCAGTAGCGATCATTTCCCGGCCGGGGCCTCTGCGGGCGAGACCACCGGCATGGTCGTGATGGGCCGTCCCGGTTATGGCACGTCCAGCGTGCGGGTGCTCTTCCAGGCGCTGCTTGACTCTGCCCGGTCGAGCATAAAGATAACTACGCCATATTTCCTTCCTGACCGCAGTGCCCGCCATGCCTTGATGCGCGCTGCCGGGCGCGGAGTGAATGTGGAGATCCTCACCGCAGGCCGCGATACGGATCATGCCTCGGTGCGCAGATTGAGCGAGGCGATGAGCGTCAAGCTGATTCGCTCCGGCGTCGCGATCTATGAGTACCAGCCCTCCATGATCCATGCGAAGCTGATGACCGTCGATGGAGTGTGGTCCATCTGCGGATCAACAAATTTCGATCACAGGTCATTCTCTCTGAACGACGAGGTGAACCTGGCCATCCGCGACCGTGCAATTACCGAGACGCTCGAAGAGCAGTTCCAGGAAGATCTCGCACGAAGCAGGCGAGTCACACGGGAGACCCTCCGCAGGCAAGGCATAAGCGGGAAGATATTTGCCGATGTCGGATGGGTGCTGCGGCGGGAAGAGTGAACATTCTCTCTTCCCGCTGCCTGCTCGAGGCTACTTCAGGCGAAAAGTGCGAAGCATCTGCTCATAGGTGGGCCGCAGAGCTGGAAAGTCCCGGGAGGGGGCGACGAAAACCAGATAGCTCAGGGAGCCGTCCGGCCGTTTCACTGTTACCAGCCAATCGTGCTCGGCACTCCCGTTTACAGGAGAGCCGGTAGGGTTTTCGAGCTCGACGCTCTTGCCCGCTACCTGGTTGATCAGTACGTCTTCTACTGATCCTGCTGGTTTCATTCCCTGGTTCTGCTGCTCGAGTGTAGCCACCAGTTGATCGGTTGCGCTAGCGAGGTCGGCGCCCTGCTTCGGCTGGTAGAGATCGACAATCGCTCCGTAGGCCACATTGCCGTTCACCAAGCCATCCTGGGGTGCAACCGTCACTCCATTTCCGGGGCCGTCGAAGATGCGCCAGTTATCAGGATAGGAAACTGAAAAGGCGGTATCGCTCAGGCTCTTCCACGCGCCGCTTGGCTTGAAGTCGATGGGCTGCAACTGCTGCTGCGCCTGTGGCTGGCCAGGACTCTGCTTTTTCCATACTCCGGAAGCGATATCCTTGGCCGAATAGCCATGCATGGGGCTGACAAGCTTCGAGATCCTCTTGAACTGCGCTGATGTCTTGACATAGGTCGTTCGCGGCGGCAGGCTCGCTATCTCCTGATCGACATACTCGGTGCGGTTACCCGGATTAGGGTGATCGCTCAGGAACTGGGATCCGCCATTGCCGTATTTAGCCTGGATCGTCTCAAAGAACTGCGGCAACCCGCGCGGATCGTAGCCTGCGTCGTAGAGGATGTCTACCCCCAGCAGGTCAGCCTGCTTCTCGTCTTCCCTCGACATCTTGAGATAAGTAAGGCCCGCGATTGCGCCGATACCCTGCTGGGCCAGCGCTCCGGCATAGCCGGGCGCCAGAATGCCAGCCCCTAGCTGTGCGAGGCCCCACCATACCGCCCGGCCACGCTGCTTGGTGATGTTGCAGGTGGAGTGACGCAGCACGACGTGAGAGATTTCGTGCGCCATGACGCCAGCGAGCTGCGCCTCCGTATTTGCCGCCTGAATGGTTCCCAGGTTGATGAAGACAGGGCCGCCCGGCAAGGCAAAGGCGTTGATGTCAGAAGCATTGACCACGTGGAACTGAAACGGCCACTTGTAGCCGGGAGCAAATTTGACGAGCCTGGCGCCGAGCTGCTGGACGTACTGCGAAACAGGACTCGCATCCGGCAGCACAGGCATTGTCTTATAGACCTGCGCCATCGCCTTTCTGCCTTCGGCGATCTCCTGTTCCTGACTGAAGGAGTTCTTGCAGGGCTCAGGTGGCTGAAAGCGGGCAAAGGCGGGCGCAGTTGCACCCAGCAACAGAAGCAGAAAGAGAATCGGGGAAAGGCGTTTCATTTTTGGAGCCACTCTATTCATGGGGTTCAGTGCCGCTACTCCTGCCGTGCAATGACGCCAAGATCGGTGAGGCCGTTGACGAAGAACTGCATGGCAAGCGCGACCAGCAGGAGACCCATGATGCGGACAAGAATCCTGATGCCGGTTTCGCCCAGCAGCCGGCGCAGCCTGTCTGCGCCATTCAGTACGCCATAGCTGGCAAAGGCAGTGAGCGCGATGGAGCCGAGAATCGCAAACATCTGCCAGTGATTGGGCGCCTGCCCCACCAGCACCATCACGCTTGAGATAGCGCCCGGCCCGGCCAGCATCGGAATACCGAGGGGTACGATGCCTGCATCCTCTTTCGCGGCAGCTTCCTCGGTTTCATCGGTCGACTCCTGCGTGGGCGAGCGCTTTGCCTCAAGCATGTCAATGCCGATCAGCAAAAGGATGAGGCCGCCCGCAATCTCAAACGCCGGCAGCGTGATGCCGAACATGCGAAAGATAAGTCTCCCGGCCAGCGCAAACGAGCTGAGCACGATGAAACAGGTCAGGGAGGCCTTGCGGGCCATGCGCTTACGGCGCTGCGCGTCTGCGCCGGAGGTGATCGCGATGAAGGAGGGAATAGCGGCGAAGGGATCGACAAGAAAGAATATCGAACTCAACGCCAGCACGGAGAACCGCACATAAGTCGAGTGCAGTCCATGCAAGGCGGCGCTGGCAGGCGAGATCATGTGTTCTTACTTATCGCATTCCCCACTTGAGCGGTCAAACGGATATGTTTGCGGAGCATAACCTGTTCTCTTTCAGCAGATTAATGCCGTTTGACACAAGCCTCAGTGTCAAAATTTCGCCGTGGAAGGAAAACACTTCCCGATGAGAAATGGTTGCCTCAGTACATGCCATCTAACTCCTTTACTATCTTGATCTTACATATTTCATCAGTTTGGTCTGCCGTGTGCTTTTCCTTACTTCCGTGGCGCGTGACAGTTCGCTTTCGGTTGAGTCGTGCGCCCCGAAAGGATTTGGTTCATACACATGCGCGCCGGAATGTCGAATGAGAAGTCATCGCAAACTAAGGTGGTTCTCGGCAGTGACAATAGACTCGCGAGTGCAATCGCCAACGTGCTGGAAGACGCCGGATACAGCGTAGATGTGGTGGCAGACTATGAAGAAGCTGCAAGGCTTTGGCAGCGCGAACGCCACCACCTGGTTCTCCTCGAGATATCGCACCATCAATCGCTGGAACGGGCAGTGAACATAGCCTTGCGGGTCAAGCAGCAGGATGCGACTCAGTTTGTTGGTTACCTCACCGATAGAAATTTACACACGAGCAGTCTGGCCGGGGATGTAGTGCTGCCCCGCGATGCGGCTAGTCTTACCCTTGCCCTTAAGACCCTGCGGGCGCTCACTTTTAGCGGTGCAAGGGGCTGACGAAAGAAGCCAGCCTCGCAGCAGTGCGGATATACTGGTGGGTTGTTAAGCATAAGGAGTTACCAACCGCATGCCCATTCAGCCCACCAGTAAAATCTGGCACAACGGCAATTTAATCCCCTGGGAAAAAGCCACTATTCACGTTATGAGCCATGTCGTTCACTATGGCTCGTCTGTCTTCGAGGGCATCCGGTGCTATGGCCAGCCGCAGGGCGCGGCCGTCTTCAGGCTGCCTGAGCACATGCAGCGGCTCATCGACTCAGCAAAGATTTACCGGATGACACTGCCCTACTCCCTTGAGCAGCTCTGCTCTGCCACGGTGGACCTCATCGAGGCGAACGGCATTGCTCCCTGCTATATCCGGCCCATTGCTATCCGGGGTTATGGTGAGATTGGAGTCAATCCCAAGGGTTCGCCGACGGAAGTTTATATCTCAAATTTTCCATGGGGTAAGTATGTACCCGGCGATCAGGGAGCGGATGTCTGCATCTCGTCCTGGAATCGCCTCGCACCCAACACCATGCCATCGCTCGCGAAGGCTGGCGCCAACTACATGAACTCGCAGCTTATCCGCATGGAGGCTGACATCAATGGTTACGCTGAAGGCATCGCTCTCGATGTGAATGGCTATCTCTCTGAGGGCTCGGGCGAGAATCTCTTCATCGTGCGCAATGGCGTGCTCTATACCTCGCCTCTTGCGAATTCTGTGCTTTCGGGCATTACGCGTGACTCTGTACTCACCCTGGCGCGCCACTTCGGAATTCCGGTGGTCGAGCAGGCAATGCCGCGCGAGCTCCTGTACATCGCGGATGAGGCATTCTTTACAGGAACCGCCGCTGAAGTGACTCCTATCCGTTCAGTCGATCGCATTATGGTCGCCGATGGCAATCCGGGCCCCTTGACGAAACAGCTTGCCGATGAATTCTTCGGCATCGCGAACGGACTCAGACCTGATCGCTTTGGATGGTTGACGCCCGTGAAGGTGAATGCAGAGCAGCCAGTCACGGTCTAGCTGGAACGATCTGCGAGGGGGATTCAGCGACAACTGAATCCCCTTTATTTTTGGCGGTTGAACTACGAGGAGAAAGAAAGAATGAGCGCAGTCCGAACCATAGCTTCTTTAGTTGACGACATCGATCAACGGATCGCCCGGCAGCACCTGCTTTCGCATCCGTTTTACCAGGCATGGTCGCGGGGTGAACTCTCCCGCGCTGCCCTCAGCGATTACGCCGCCCAGTACTACCATCATGTTGCAGCCTTTCCGACCTATCTGTCGGCGGTACATGCGCAGACTACCGATCCTCTCGTCCGGCGCCAGATCCTGAGCAATCTGATCGACGAAGAAGCCGGAGATCCCAATCACCCCGAACTCTGGCTGCGCTTTGCCGAGAGCCTTGGGCTCGATGCGGCAAGTGTCCAGGCGGGCGACATGTGGCCTGCGACAAAGTCGCTCATCGAGCGCTTTCGCGTCTGCTGCAGCGAACGCGGCACTACTGCAGGCCTGGCTGCGCTCTATGCCTACGAGAGCCAGATTCCCGCTGTGTCAGAGAAAAAGATCGACGGGCTCAAGCAGTTCTACGGCTTCAAGGATCCTGCCGATTACCAGTATTTCTCCGTGCATATTGAAGCTGACCAGGAACATGCCGCGGTCGAACGGCAGCAGCTTGAACGCATAGCGAGCGAGCAGGATGTTGCAGCAGTGCACCAGTCTGCGCAGGAAGTGCTCGATGGTCTCTATGGACTCTTGAGCGCGGTTTGCGAGAGGCATTCCATCCAGTAATCTTCAGCACCCACACTTGCGTATCCGGTGTGGGTGCATCCGCTCTCCCGCATACAACGGTGATTACGCTCTCTTCGCGGGAGTCTCACTGGCAGAGCCTGCTCCGCTCCTGGTGTCGCCTGACGCAGGCTTATTTTCTTTTACTGGCGGGGCGACGCCGCTTTGCCTACTCCAGCCGGGCAGCACCTCATTGCCGGTAATGAGGCGAGCGCCGCGCTTGAAGAAGAAATAATTCCACCCCCAGGAAAACATCACGGCGATCCGGTTGCGAAATCCAATCAGGAAAAAAATGTGAATTGTGAGCCACGTTAACCAGGCCGGGAAGCCGCCCCAGTGCGCCTTGAAGGGCCATTTAATCTGCGCTACCGCAGACATGCGTCCGATGGTTGCCATGTCGCCTTTATCGAAGTAGCGGAAGGCAGTGCGCCTGCGCCCATCCAGATCTGCGCGAACCATTCGGCCTACGTGGTCGCCCATTTGCATGGCAGGCTGCGCGACACCCGGCACCTGTTTGCCGTCCTGGGTGAAATGGGCAAGATCCCCACAGACAAAAATCTCCGGATGCCCCGCTGGATTCAGCGTTTCGTTCACCATGACACAGCCACGCCTGTCAGTCTCGACCCCCAGCAGTTTGCCCAGCGGCGAGGCCTGCACTCCCGCGCCCCAGAGGGTCACGACGGAATCGATGCGCTGCTCCCCGATCATGACGTACCCGGGTTTCACATCTGAGACCTGCATCCCGGTGTGGACCTCGACGCCAAGCCGCGTCAGTTCCTCCATTGCCTTTAGGGAAAGATCATCCGGGTAGGAGGGCAGGATGCGCGGGCCGCCCTCAAGCAACAGCACCCGGGCCTTGGTTGGGTCAATGTGGCGGAAATCGTGGCGCATGTAAATGCGTGAAATATCAGCAATCGCACCAGCCAGTTCGACTCCCGTTGGGCCGCCTCCGATCACCACGAAGTTGAGTGGAGGATGAGTGCCCGTCTCCAGCATCTGCCGTTCGGCCAGCTCGAAGGCGAGCAGCACGCGGCGGCGAATCTCCGTCGCATCTTCCACTGTCTTGAGCCCCGGAGCTGCCTCCTCCCAATCATTGTGGCCGAAGTAGGAATGCGTAGAGCCAGTAGCCAGCACCAGATAGTCGTAGTCCATCGCAGCGCCGCTCTTGAAGAAGACGCGATGCTCCTCGAGATTGAAGTTGATGGCCTCATCCATCAACACCTCTACATTGCTCTTGCCGCTGAAGATGGTCCGAATCGGCGTAGCGATATCAGCCGGAGAGAGTACGGCCAGCGCAACCTGGTAGAGAAGCGGCTGAAAGGTGTGGTGGTTGCGGCGATCAATGATGCTGATGTCGACAGGAAGGTCCAGGAGCCCCTTCACCGCATGGATACCGGCGAAACCGCCTCCCAGCACAACCACGCGCGGCCGCCGGCCTGCTTCAATCGCCGGAATTCTTACTGCGCCATTGCCTGTTGCCGCCATCGAGTCTTCTCCTCTGAAAATCTCTGCCGAATCCGCACTTTGCGCGTGGCGCTACAACGAGAGATGCACATTGCCGTCCTGAGGTTCAGGGATGTTGGTCAATCTGGATCAACATCGTCGCAACATTTCCGGTGACGGCGAGCACATCAAGACGTGTGGGCTGCCTTGTGCCGGTGATGCGACCGGATAGAGCCGGTTGAGTGCAGCCACATCGTCGGTGCGCAGCCGGTTGGCGTCCGGCATGCACGAGCTCAGCATGGAGGTGCACAGCCGCTCGATGGGGTGCATTAGCGGCCAGCCTGCGAGGCCATCCTCAGTGATGCTGCCGCTCGCGAACATCTGCTCGTTGGCCTGCGACCAGTCGAGGCCAAGAATTCGGCCAAAGCCGCGAATCATCTTGTACTGGAGGGTCGGAAGCTCATCCACCGTCTGCGCGCAGAGGCCATTCACCAGCATCAGAGCGTGCACGATGCTTCCATTGGTGGCTATTTTGTCGATCTGGGTGAGGACGGCGGACTTCGCGCATCCGGAAGGTAAGCTTGCGCCCGTGCCGTATATCGCATTGATAACTGAGCCATCCGCATCATAGATCACGCCGGCCGGCGCTGATTCATGAGAAGAAACTAAGACACGAAAATCCCGTGGTTCCAGTGCGGGAAGCGGTGAATACGGCTTCCCGTTTCGGGAACGGAAACATTAGAAAATTCTTGGCGTAAAGATTTGCTAAATCTCAGGGAAGAAATCAAAAAATGCATCGATGCTCTGCTTCAGCTGCGCCTCTATCTGCTCGCGGCTGCCTTCGAGAAGGTGCATGGTCACACGTGCGGAGTTGCCGTTCTTCAGTTCAATGGGGGCTTCGCCGACTGCTGCGATCTCATCCGAGGGCAACAGTCGCAATCCGTAAACAAGAGTCAGGTTTGCCATGGCCAACATCTTATCCCTGTCGGAGCGGGTAGCGTGCAGCGTCCGGCCATTTACAATCGAAAGCGAACGCTCTTATGTCAGAAACTATTCGCGATACCGTCATTCTAGGCTCCGGCTGTGCGGGGCTTACGGCAGCCATCTACTCGGCTCGTGCCAACCTGAACCCGCTGGTCCTGGAAGGCCATGAACCGGGTGGACAGCTCTCCATCACGACCCTGGTGGAGAACTTTCCCGGTTGGCCGGAAGGCATTCAAGGTCCGCAGCTTATTGAAAACATGAAGCTGCAGGCGGCTCGCTTTGGCGCCGAATACAAGATGGCGCACCTGGTTTCGGTTGATCTCTCCAAGCGGCCTTTTGCTCTGAACCTGGGCCGGGAAACGGTCCATACCCGGACGCTGATTATCGCCACCGGGGCATCGGCTCGCTGGCTGGGCTTGCCTTCCGAGCAGGCGCTGATTGGCCACGGTGTGAGTTCCTGCGCGACCTGCGACGGGTTTTTCTTCTCCGGCAAGGAGATAGCCGTCGTCGGCGGCGGCGATTCCGCGATGGAAGAGGCGCTGTTTCTCACGCGCTTCGCTACCAAGGTGACCATCATCCATCGCAGCGGTCAGTTCCGCGCCTCCAAGATCATGCTCGAACGCGCGATGGCGCATGCCAGCATCCAGTTCCTGACCAACACGATCGTTGAGGAAGTGCTGGGCGTCGAGCAGAAGGAAGTCAGCGGTCTGCGGCTTCGCGACCGCATCAATGGAGTGGAGTCGGTGCTGCCGGTGAGCGGGCTTTTCCTCGGCATCGGTCACGAGCCGAACGCGAAGATGTTCACCGGCCAGATTGACCTCGATGACGATGGCTATGTGAAGACCCACGATTACGTCTTCACCCGCGTCCCCGGCGTCTTCGCCTGCGGGGACGTGCAGGACCGCCGCTACCGTCAGGCGATTACCGCGGCCGGCTCCGGCTGCGCCGCGGCACTTGAAGTTGAGAAGTACCTGGAAGAGCACGGCCGATAACGACAGAGTTCATCTCGCCTCGCCGCGTCAGCGACGAGGCGGGATGATCCAAGTCATTCGTTCTCGCCGTCTGCCTCGATAAATTCCCACCATAGCTCCGTCACCTGCGCACCGAGTCCATTGGTGATGCGGTTGGTGGCGTCTTCGACCTGCTTCATCAAGCCGGAAAGATAATCGCGCGAGCGCGAAATGGCGACGACGCCGAGTGTTGCGGACTGCCAGGTAACAGCCTCATCCATTTCCGCAATGGAGATGTTGAAGCCGTGGCCCAGCTTTTCCTTCAGGCTGCGCACTACTTGGCGGCGATCTTTCAAGGACGCCGCATTCTCGATGCGCAGTTCAATGGTCATGGCGGCAATGGGCATCTACGAACCAGCCGTGATCTTGTCTGTCTCCTTGGACATCTTTGCGGTGCGCTCCAGCTTGTCCCAGGCGAAGGGGCGCCCATCGATAGCGCGCTTGATCGTCTTGAAAAGCACCAGCGAGAAGAGCTGCCGGTAGGCAAAGCGCTGCAGCCAGATGTGAAAGAGCAGCCAGCCGTCACCTTTGTTGGCAGGGTGCCTGCGCTCCAGGGAGAAGGCGAGCGTGGATGTAACGAAGTCGATGACCAGGAATGCAAGGAAGTAGGTCAGCAGCTTCTCAAAGCTGGCGGCGCTGGCTGCTTCCGGGTGGAAGTGACGATCCCAGAGATACTGCACCGTGCCTGCTATAAACATCAGGTCGATGAAAGGCGAGACGAGCGGCAGCAGTATCTGGAAGATGAGAATATTCGGCAGTGCGAACAGGCCCATTGCGCGGTTTGTCCTGAAGGCATGCTTGTGCTTGAAGACAGCCTGCAGAATGCCGAAGGACCAGCGGAAGCGCTGGCGCATGAGACCATTTGCCGTGACAGGAGCCTCGGTAAAGGCCAGGGCGCGATCTTCATAGATGACCTTGTATCCCTGCTCGAGCAGGTTCATGGTCAGATCAGCATCTTCGGCGACCGTGTTGATCGGGTAGCATCCACCCTTCACCACGGCTGATGTGCGCCATGCGCCGATCGCGCCTGGCACAACCGTGACGATGTTGAAGAGGTCGAGCGCGCGCCGTTCAAAGTTCTGGCTGGTGATGTATTCGAGCGCCTGCCAGCGTGTCCACAGGTTGACCTTGTTGCCCACCTTGGCGTTGCCTGCGACAGCTCCGATCTTTGGATCGGCGAAGTGGCAGACGAGCTTCGAGATTGCGTCCGGAGCGATGACGGTATCGGCATCGATGCCGACGTAGAACTCTTCCTCAAGCTGGCGAACAGCGTAATTGAGCGCCTCGGCCTTGCCTGCATTCTGCTTGCTCAGAACGGTGACGTAGCCGGAGGCAATCTCCGCAGCGTATGCCTCGCGCGCAACCGCGACGGTACGATCTTTTGAGCCGTCATCGATGACGATGATGCGGAGATTTTTGTAGTCCGAGTTCATCACCGAGCGCACCGTACGCACGATGACCTTCTCTTCGTTATAGGCAGGAATGAGCACGGCCACCCGCGGTTCAAACTTGCCGGGGAGGATTTTTCTCCTGCGCAGGCGGTCGATCAGCGCGAAGATGCCGACGAGGATCAGTCGCGCGCTCATCAGTACATCGCCGATGTAGAAAATATCGACGACGAAATTTCTGAAGAACGAAATCACGAAGAAGGCGACTGCATCGACGCGCGCCGGCCAGCGCATTCTGGGCGAGATCGGCGGCATGACCTCGGCAGTTGTCTTACCCATCAGCTCTGAGACGGGCACAATCTGGTAGCCCTTGGATCGCAGCGTGGTGATGAGCATCGGCAGCGCAGCCACGGTTGCAGAGCGGTCGCCACCGCCGTCGTGCATCAGGATGATGCTGCCGCGCTTCCACGAGGCATTTGGATCCTGCATTGCGGCGAGCGAGCTGAGAACCGCGTTGGTGATCTCCTGCGGCGATTTGCGCGGATGCTCGTTCCAGTCGTCGGTGTCGATCTTGTTGCCGATGATGGTGTAGCCCATCTGCTGAATGCGATAGGCAGGCGCGGCCTGGTCGTTAGTGTCAGGCTCCTGGTCGATCGAGTAAGGAGGCCGGAAATAGAGTGGCTGCAGGCCGAGTTCGGCGGCAAAGAGCCGCTCCGTCAGGTTTAGCTCCAGCTCCAGCTGGCGCTGCGAGATTTCACTGATGTCCGGATGCGTGAAGGTGTGATTGCCGATCTCGTGGCCTTCACGCACATAACGCTTGAGCAGTCCAATGTTGTCTTCTGCCTGCGACCCGATGACCATGAACGTGGCCTTGACGTCGTACTTCTTCAATACATCAAGAATTTTCGGAGTCCACGTCGGGTCCGGACCATCGTCAAAGCTCAGCGCTACCTTCTTCGGACTGTAGCCATACTGGCGAATGGAATACGACGCCGGGAGCGCCGTCATGTGTTCGTCAGTGATGGTGAAGTTATCCGAGTCCATGTCCACAGTGCGGGAGCCCGAATGAGGCTTCGACACGATGCGCAGGATGTCGCCCTCACCATCCGTATTTACATCGTTGCCGGGCGGCACATTTTTGAGCAGCTGCGGCGCGTCCTTGCTGCCCGGGTGATCCCAGACAGACCAGAGCGAGCCATCCTCTTCGCCCAGACGCCAGAGCGCAAAGGTACGCAGGCCCATCTGCCGTGCGGCGCGCAGTTCGTTGAGCGCTGTAACGCCGTCGAGGAACCACACCTGGTGGCGCACATGCGCGTCTTCATCGTCATAGGCGAAGTGAGCGTTCAGCTCATCACCCTCAAGGTGTACATCCGCATCCGAGTCCGCCGCCCGCTGCCATGCCTCCTGCACGGTAAGGTCGTCGACATCGAGCGCCTTCTGTGAGGCGGGTTTGCCTTTCTCCGGCAGTGGCACGGACCAGTCATAGCCATAGTTGCCGATGGCGCAGATCAGCTTCTCTTTCGGAACAACTGTCAGTACACGGGTCAGGTTGCCCTCGAACCAGTCCTCGGCTGCGATGGGGCCCGGACCGCTCGACTCCTCATGCTGGTCATAGTTCATGAGGATGATGCCGTCGCTGTTATTCGCAATGGCCCTCAGGGTCGCATCCTCGGCGCTCACCTGCATGTTTACGTAGAGGCGCAGATTCTTTGCATGGAAGTCGTGGTAGATCTCGCCGATCCACTCTGCGTAGAGCTTCTGGTCCTTGTCCGGCACTTCTTCAAAATCGAGCGCGATGCCACGGTAGCTGGGAGAAGCGTAGAGAAACTTGTCGAGCTGATGGTGCAGTGCCTCTCGCGCTTGCCGGTCTTCGAGCATCCTGCCGATCACATCTCCGTTCCACGTGCCGGAGACAGTGTCGTAGTCATTGAGCATGGGAAAGATCTCGGTGCTTTCCTTGGCCGCTTCAATGACGTGATGTACGCGATTCTGGGGATCGATGCCGTGGACGCCATTCTGATCGACCACATCGTAGAACTGCACAGGGGCAAGGGAAGTTGCAGCCCGCAGTTTGCCGTCAGGCGAGATGACGTGCAGCCAGTCCGGAAAGAGCATATCGATCTGGTGGATATGCGCCTTCAAGGAAGAATAGCTGGGCTCATCGTTGACATAGAAAGCGGCGCGGACGCCCTCATCCTGATTCAGAACAATATCGGACGGCCTGCGGCGGCCACGGCGCGAGGTCTGCCGCGCGAGGCTCTTCTTCAGGTCCGTCTGTCTCTCACGCAGCGCGCGGTAGTTGCGCTTCTGCGATGGCAGCAGCAACTCCGGCAGCGTCTGCTTCTTCACAACACTGAAAAAGAAAACGACCAGCACAATTGTCGATACGACGGCCGTCACGTCAAAAATGCGCCTCAGACGCTTCCAGCGCTTTCGCTGCGGATCGTAGAAAACCTGCTTCATTTGCCCCCGGGCACCTTGATTAAACCCTATGAATAGGGTACTAGACGGCCACTTTGAAGTCGCCTTGATATGATTCATTTCCATGCGGGAGCGGCTTTCACATAAGGGTTGGACAGTCTTGCTCCTGGCAATGGCCGTCGGAGCGGCCTTGCGGCTCTGGTTCATCCACGCCTATCCCGAGGTGCAGGGCGACCCCCTGGTCTACGGCGATATTGCCAAAAACTGGCTGCTGCATGGCGTTTATGGTCTCAGCAGTGGAGGCCAGGTGCGGCCTACGCTCATACGCCTGCCGGGCTATCCCTTTTTTCTTGTGGGCTGCTTCCGCCTCTTCGGCGTCGAGCACTACCGCGCGGTGATGTTCGTGCAGACAGTGGTCGACCTCGCGAGCTGCCTGCTCATCGCGGATTTTGCCCGCCGCATCGTCTCAGAACGGGCAGGATGGATCGCCCTCTGGCTCGCCGTGGTGTGTCCTTTCACCGCCAACTACGCCGCTGTGCCGCTCACTGAAACGCTGGAGCTGTTTACGATTGCGCTGGCCTTCGACCTCTTCGCGCAATGGATGGAGAAGCCGCGTTGGGGCACGCTGCTGGGGATCGCGCTGGCGTGGAGCTACGCCGCCCTGCTGCGGCCTGACGGTGCTCTGCTCGCTATCACGCTTTGCCCGGCCATGGTCTGGTATGGCCACAGGCGCTGGGGTGCTGGCCGCGTTGTACGGCTTGCCGCCGTCGCGGGCGCGATCTCCATTCTTCCTTTTATCCCGTGGACCATCCGCAACTGGCGGACCTTTCGAGTCTTTGAACCTCTCGCCCCCCGCTATGCGATGGATCCGGGCGAGTTTACCGATCCGGGCTTCAACCGCTGGACAAAGAGTGTCTGTGTCGATCTGACCTGCACCTGGGAGATCTACTGGAACGCGAACAGCGACGTGCTGCAGCTGTCGGACCTGCCTTCGCGAGCCTTTGATACGCCTGAGGAATATCGGCAGACCAGGCAACTGCTCGACGACTACAACACCAGGACAACGCTGACCCCGGCGCTCGATGCGCGCTTTGCAGAGCTTGCCGCAGCACGCATTGAGCGTCATCCCTTGCGCTACTACATCGCACTTCCCCTGGCGAGGCTGGCCGATATGTGGCTGCGGCCGCGAACGGAGCTGCTGTGGATCGAGCTGCGCTGGTGGGAGTACAGCCATCACCATGCGGAGACAGTGTTTGCCCTGGCCTATGCGGGGCTCAACCTGGCCTACCTGGTGCTGGGGTTGATTGGACTCTTCCGATGGCCGCGCTTTGCCGGGGCGATGCTGTTTTTTGTGCTGCTAAGGTGTGCGCTGCTCGCGACGATCGAAGCGCCCGAGCCCCGCTATACGCTTGAGTGCTTTCCGCTGGTGATCGCGCTGGCAGGTGCGGCTTTCGAGCGGCAGCGAACTGCGCGCCTCCCCCACTGACACCTGTCTGATAAGGTCGGATGCTTCAGCGCCATTTACACTTCCTCTTTACACTCCTGATGGTTGAAGGAAGCTGAATGAATCCACTCTATGCCGCAGTGATCGGCGCCATTGTGCTCGCGCTGCTGACGGTTTCCCTTACCCGTGCCGGCAAAGTCAAAACCAAGGCCGACTATCTGCTCGCGGGCCGCTCCCTGCCTGCCTTCGTCCTGGTGTTCACGCTGCTTTCCTCGTGGATCGGCTCCGGCTCGCTGCTTGGCGGCGCGGAGAATGCCTATAAAAACGGACTCGTGGCGCTATGGCAGGCGGCAGGCGGCTGGGCCGGACTGCTGCTGATCTACTTCATCGCACCGCGCGCGCGGAAGTTTGCGCAGTTCACCATTCCTGACCTGCTTGAGGCACGCTACAACCAGACGGCGCGCGTGCTGGGAGTAATTGCCATCCTCTTCGCTTACACCGCCATTGCGAGCTATCAGCTCATCGGGGGTGGCGACATACTGAATCTGATCTTCCCGACGGTCATCTCGCCCGACCTGGGCAAGTACATCATCGCCGCCTTCGTCATTGTCTTCACCGCCATTGCCGGCATGGCCTCGGTGGCCTACATGGATGTTGTTATCGGCATGCTGGCGACCATCACCATGCTGGTTGCGCTGCCCGTACTGATGCACTCCGTGGGCGGCTGGAGCAGCTTTCATCATGCGCTCCCGGCGTCCCATTTTCAGCCGATCGGCAACTATGGCCTGCTCCCCGCCATGGAGCTTTTTCTACCTACCTGCCTGCTGATGCTAGGCAACCAGGCGATGTACCAGAAATTTTTCTCTGCCAAGTCTGAGCGCGATGCGAGACGCGCCGTCGTGGGCTGGATCGTCGGTACCGTAATTCTTGAGACGGTAATCGTGCTGCTCGCGATGCTGGGCCACGTCTTCGCGCTGCGCAATCACCAGACGCCCTTCCCGCGGGAGATTATTTCCTTCACCGCTCTTCACGATCTCCCTTCGATACTCGGCGCGCTGCTGATGGGCGCGGTCTTCGCGAAGATTCTTTCCACCGCCAACAACTTCCTCTTTTCACCCGCTACCAATTTGGTCAACGATATCTTCGCCCGCTATATAGCGCCGAATGCGTCCAATAAGCGGATATTGATTGTGTCGCGACTGATGGTGGCGCTGCTGGGCATCTGGGCGCTTTACCAGGCGCTGCACACCGGCTCTGTCCTTCAAAAGACGCTCTATGCCTACACGATTTATGCTGCTGCGCTGACCCCGGTCATTCTTGCAGCGTTCTATTCTCGCCGCGCCAACTCGGCGGGCGCCGTGAGCGCGATTGCCGCAGGCACCGTCATCACGGTTTTCTGGGATACAGATCTAGTGCACCGGCATCTGCCCCCCATCATTGCCCAGCGGGACGCCATTTTCCCCGCGCTTTTGGCTGCGCTGCTCTGCCTGATTGTGGTGAGTGCTCTTACCAGGCCTCCACGCCCGGAGCAGGTAGCACGCTTCCTGCCGTGATCGGGGGAACTACACTGGATTGGAAGCCCCGCATCTGACATGGAGAAGGAACCGCTGTTGAGTCTGCATCCTTTCGACGATCAACCTCAAAAGGCAGCGGCAAGCCACAAGGGACGGTCCCTCTGGCTTTGGAGTCTGGTGACGGTTACCGTGTTGCTGATCGTCGCCGACCTGTTTTTCCGGATTGTGTTTGGAGCGGGCAACCCGGTGATGGCGATCGCCGATGTTCCGAGTGGCTACATCCTTAAACCGGACCAGGAGATACACAGGTTTGGTGACAAGCTAATCTCCATCAACAGCTATGGAATGCGTGCCGATCCCGTGCCGGCACAAAAGCCGCTGGGTACGGAGAGGATTTTCTTTATCGGGGATTCGGTGACCTATGGTTCGACACGGGTCGATCAGAACGAAATCTTCTCCGAGCGGATTCATCACGAGCTTCCCGCCGTGATTCATCGTCCAGTGCAGGTATTGAACGGCTCGGCCAGTGCATGGGCAATCGGCAATGAGCTGGGTTACCTCTCCTCCCGTGGAACCTTCAACTCTGATCTCGTCATACTCGTGCTGAACAGCGGCGACATCATGGAACCATTTGCCACGCTCAGTGACGTGGGGGAGGGTGTCATGACCGTGAAGCCGTGGAGCGCACTGGACGAGATATATGTTCGGATCATCAAGGGACGCCTGCTCCACCTGGTGCGCATTCAGGATCGCGGCACCATACCTGAAGAGATTGGGCCGAACCAGATTCCGAACAACCTCGCCCTGCTCACGCAGTTCCATAATTTCGTAGAGGCCCACGGTGCCAGGATGGCCATTGTCTTCATTCCCTTTCGCGGATTCACCCCTTCTAACTCGTCTTCTTCCGCGCCCGCTGCTCTGACGGAGTGGAGCGAACGCCATGGGGTGCCGCTGCTGGATACGACCGCAGTGCTTACCTCGGAGCCGGTTTCGTCGGTCAGCTTCGACGGCTTTCACCTGACGTCGCTGGGGCACAGGCTGGTCGCGCAGGACATGGAATCGCATTGGGCGCAGATTGATCGGAATATTAAAAACCCGGCTCCGTCGAACTGAATCTTAGTCTGTATGCCTACTTTGACTCACAATGCAGCAGACAGCGGGACCTTCACCCTGGGTGGAGACCTGAAGATTCACAGACTCGGCTACGGCGCCATGCGCATCACCGGCGACGGCATCTGGGGCGAACCTAAAGATGCCGCTGAGAGCAAAAGAGTTCTGCAGCGCGCCGTCGATGCTGGAGTGACCTTCATCGACACCGCAGATGCCTATGGGCCTGAAGTCAGCGAGCGCCTTATCGCAGAAGCGCTTCATCCCTATCCACAGAATCTGGTGATCGCCACCAAGGGCGGCCTGACACGCTACGGGCCGAACAAATGGGAGCCTCTAGGTCGGCCTGAGTATCTTCGTCAGTGTGTCGAGATGAGTCTGCGCCGCTTGAAAGTAGAACGCATCGACCTCTGGCAGCTCCATCGCATTGATCCCAAGGTACCTGTCGAGGAGTCCCTGGGCGTTATCAAGGACATGCAGCAGCAGGGCAAGATTCGCCACGTCGGCCTCTCTGAAGTGAAGCCCCACGAGATAGACCAGGCGCGCAAGGTTACTGATATCGTCAGCGTACAGAATCTCTTCAACCTGGGAGACCAGAAGCACGCCGACACGCTGGAGTACTGTGAAAAGAACCACCTGGGCTTCATCCCGTGGTTCCCGGTCGCTGCCGGTAAGCTCACGAAGGAAGGTGGTCCGCTCGACGCAGCCGCCAAGCGGCATAACGCAACCATCACGCAGCTGGCGCTTGCGTGGCTGCTGCACCGGTCCCCGGTCATGCTGCCGATTCCTGGAACCTCTTCCGTGAAGCACCTTGAGGAGAATATTGGCGCCGCCTCCGTCAAGCTGAGCGATCAGGAGTGGAAGTCGCTCGAAGAGGAAGCCGCCAAGGCGGTCTGAACCGGAAGCCCCGCGTCTCTGCTAGGGAGGCGTGGGGCTCGCCCGCTAGGAAGGATCAGGAAATCCGCTCCATCAAGCCGCCTTCTGTAAGCCTATAAATTTTTCCGCGCCACAGAATCGTGCTGCTCGTGTAGCTGGCCGCCCAGAAGAAGAAGCCCATGAGATCACGCAGCGGGTAGAGCAGGCATGTCCGGAGGATGTGCCGCTCCTGCAGCACCATGCTGCTGAGGACCGCCGCCATCAATGAGCGGGCGCAGAGGCTGAAGAGCAGCAATCCGGTGCCGAGCAGCGGCTTCTGCATCGCTGCAGCGGCAGCAAAAGCCAGCAGACCAAAGGGCACGGCAAACGTAAGTGCCGTGCCGAAGTGTCCCTTGGGGCGTGAAAAGCGGGTGGACTTCATCCATCGCGCCTGGTGTTTCATTGACGCTGCAAAGCTGTGGTTGAGAATCACATGGTCGATGACATGGCCGGAGAGAACGACCGTCGCCGTCTTCGCGATTTCATTGCCCAGCAGGAAGTCGTCGGAGCAATAGGGTCCGAGTATTCCGAAACCGCCCATCCGCTCCACGCTTTCGCGGCGCGCGGCCATCGTTGGCCCCAGCATGAAGAGCATTCCCTCCAGCAGATTTGCCACCAGCACGCCGGAGGTCATCTCGACGGACATTCCGACTGCTTCCAGCTTTGCCCACAGGCCCTGCTCCGCAGCGCCCCGATAGAGGCAGGTCACGCCACCGACATTTTTATCCGCAAACGGCGCAACCACCTCGCGTAGATAGTCGCGGCTTACGCGCACATCGCTGTCGCTGATGATGAAGATGTCCGAGGTCGCTGCCGCTGCCATTCGCTCGAGCGAAGAAACCTTCGCATTGATGTAGGTCGCCTCACCGGTACTCAGAAACTGAACGGGAATATGCGGATAGCGCGAGGCCACCTGGCGGGCAATCGCGAGCCCGGCGTCGTCTTCGCGGCGCGCGCAGAAAAGAATCTCATACGCTGGATAGTCCTGCGTGAAAAAGCTCTCAAGGTGAGCTGCGAGTCCGGGCTCAGCTCCATGCAGTGGTTTCAGCAGGCTTACCGGAGGTTGAAAGCCCGCAGCCCGCCGCTGGGCACGCGCGTCATGCCGGAAGCGGCGAACTCCGGCAAAGACCAGACCCATGAAAACAGTAGAAGTGAGAAGGCCGAAGATACCCAGGCCTAAAAGAATACGCAGGAAAAGCAGCATGCAGGCGGACGAGTCAGGCTCCCCGCTTGCCGCGTGGCTGAGTGCCTACCGTGAAGGGACGCCGCAGCGGGACAATTGCCCCCTCCTGCTGCGGGAAGCCCTGCTGCATGCGGCTCAGCATCTCTGTGCGGACATAGTCGACGAAGCTCTGCATCTGCCGGTTCATCTCCTCCATGCGCTCGCGCATCTGCAGGATGATGGCGATGCCGGATATGTTCACGCCGAGGTCGCGCGCGAGGTTCAGGATAAATTCCAGCCTCTCCAGGTCTTCGTCTGTATAGAGGCGTGTGTTGCCTTCCGTGCGGGAGGGCTTCAGCAGACCCTCGCGCTCATAGAGACGCAGGGTCTGCGGATGGATATCGTACATCTCGGCCACGGCCGAGATCATGTATGCGCCCTTGGACTTACGTTTCGTTGGCATAGCTTGCCTGCACAGATTCTAATGCACTTTGCCCGCGCTGGTTCCCGCTAACTGATCTCGAAGATATTCTCAGCCTTGCCAGAGATAGCCATAGCGCGCTCTGCGATCTGCCGTGCGACCGAATAAAAGTGCGCAACCCGCGGCGATTCCGGCCCAGCCAGAGCCAGCGGCATACCGGTGTCTCCGCCCCGGCGAATCTCCGGGTCAAGCTCGACCGAGCCGAGAAAGGGCAGGTTGAACTGCGCCGCCGTACGCTCCGCTCCGCCTTTGGAGAAAATGTCGATCTCCTGGTGGCAGTGCGGACAGGTGAAATGGCTCATATTCTCGACAATGCCCAGCACTTCTACATTGACCTGATGAAACATCTCCAGAGCCTTACGAGCATCCTGCAGCGAGACGTCTGACGGGGTCGAAACGACCACCGCCCCGGTCAGCGGCACGGTCTGGACCAGGGAAATCACCACATCGCCCGTACCCGGCGGCAGATCGACCAGCAGGAAGTCCAGCTCTCCCCACTCCACCTGCTGCAGAAACTGGCGGATGATCTGGTGGAGCATCGGGCCGCGCATGACCAGCGGTTTGTCGCCGGGCGAGATCAGGCCGACTGAGATCACTTTGACCCCATGGGCGAGATTCGGCTCAATGTTGTTGTTCGGGAGCACTTTTGGCTGCCTGGTCGAGCCCATCATCAGGGGAACATTCGGGCCGTAGATGTCAGCGTCCAGCAGCCCTACCTTGTAGCCGAGCTGGGCCAGCGCCACAGCCAGGTTGACCGACAGCGTCGTCTTGCCTACGCCGCCCTTGCCTGAGCCGATTGCGACTATGTTTGCTACTCCCGGCAGCGAAGCCGGGCCCTGCGGGGCGTGTCCATGTGCCATGATTTCAATCCTTCTATCTATCTTCCTGTTATACGTTGCCGGGGCGGACCGAGCCCTTTATGGCCGCTTCCGCTGGTCTGCCCGCCCGCTTGCGCTCCAGTTCCTTCTGGCGTAATTCGCGACGGCGGCCTGCGTCAGCATAGTGACGTTTCTCTTCCTCGGTTTCAGGAGCAAGCTGGGGAACAGGTACCCGGCGGCCCTGCGAATCAACCGCTACAAACGTTAGATACGCTGAGGCCACATGCCGGTGCATTCCTGCGATGGTGTTTTCCACCCAGACCTTTACGCCCACTTCCATCGATGTGTTGAATGCCCGATTGAGCGAAGATTTAAGGATCAGCAGGTCTCCGACGTGTACCGGTGCAATGAAATCAATGTGATCCATCGATGCCGTCACTACATGGGTTCTCGAATGGCGGTAGGCTGCCATCGCGCCCACCAGATCGATGAAGTGCATCAGTCTCCCGCCAAGCAGGTTGCCCAGGGTGTTTGTATCGTTAGGCAGGATCAGCTCCGTCATCTCTGACTGCGATTCGGAGATCTTGCGAACCGGCACAGCAGGTCCAGAAAAATCCATGTTTGGTCTACCTTCAACTTTCCACTGAACTGGCGATTAGAATGAGACTCGGCGCATTTGTGCCGCTACTCTCAAAGTTGCAGGATGCATGAGAGTTTTGCAAGCCGGAAGGAATAAAGGCAGCGACAGATGGACAAAATCGCAATGTTGAATGAGATTCTAGCCGCCCAGCCCGGCGATGCCTTTGCCCGCTACGGATTGGCCATGGAACACGCCAGCCAGGGCAATGTCGACACTTCACTTGCCGAGTTCTCCCGCCTTCTTGCCGAGCACCCTGATTACACGGCCGGCTACTTTATGGCAGCGCAGACGCTCGCCAAAGCTGGCCGGACAGACGAGGCAAAGCAGCGCCTTCATGAAGGGATTGCCAGCGCCCGCGCGACCGGCAACGCCCATGCGCTCAGTGAAATGCAGGCCATGCTCGATGAACTTGAATAGCGCTCGGGTGCAGGCTCCGCTGTAGTGGCATGAAACGTATCTGAGCCTGCCGTCCACTTTGCGTGGTCTGAATCGCTCACCGCTTCATCAAAATGAGAATGAGAGAGTACCGCGCAGACGCAACAAAGTACGCGCATAATCACAAACTATGAAGATCCCCTTGTTTCCGCTCGATGTAGTGCTCTTTCCGGGGGCGCAGCTGCCGCTGCACATTTTCGAAGAGCGGTACAAGGAGATGGTCGAGTTCTGCCTGGCGGAGGATATGCCCTTCGGAGTCGTCCGTGCACAGCGTGAAGGCCTGGCGGTTATCGGTTGCACCGCGTCCATCACGCGCGTCCTTCATCGCTACCCTGACGGGCGGCTGGACATCATGACCCAGGGCCGCGAACGCTTCGAGATTGAGCAGCTAGACAACTCCCGTAGCTTTCTGCAGGCAGAGGTGGATTTTTTTGACGATGATGAAGGCGCTTCCTCTACCCGCGCGCAGCGCGAGGAGTGCATGGCCCTGCATTTTGAGGTGCTGGAGCTCGCCGGTGTTGAGGCGCAGGTCCTGCCCTTGAACCTCGATTGCCTCATTTCGTTTCAGCTGGCGGCAGCCCTTCCTTCGGATCTTGGTTTCAAGCAGCAGCTGCTTGGTTTGCGCTCGGATGCGGAGCGCTCTCGTCATCTGCTCGACTTCTACAACGCCATGCTGCCCAAACTGCGCCGTGGCGCGCAGGCGACAAAACGGGCAGCAGACAACGGCCATATCATGTAAGCAGAGAACCAGACGAGGAGTATCTGAATGCCCGCAAACCGTACCCAGACCCAGCCCCTGCCCCAGACGCTGGGCGAGCTTCGCACGAGCAGCTTCGCGAAAACCTCAGCTCCGTCGCGCACGGTCAAAGACGAGTTGCGCGAGAATCTGCTGGCCCGTCTTCGTCTGCATGAACCGATCTTTCCCGGCATCGTCGGATATGACGATACGGTTGTGCCGCAGATCGTCAACGCCGTGCTTTCGCGGCAGAACTTCATCCTGCTCGGGCTGCGGGGCCAGGCCAAGAGCCGCATTTTGCGCGCTCTCACCGCTCTGCTTGATGAGCAGATGCCCTACATAGCAGGCTGCGAAATCCGCGATAATCCCTTCCATCCGCTTTGCAGGCGCTGCCTCAACCTGGTCTCCGCGCGGGGAGACGCAACCCCTGTTGCCTACCTCAGCCGCCATGAGCGCTATGTCGAGAAGCTGGCTACTCCGGACGTCACCGTTGCCGATCTGGTAGGCGACCTCGACCCAATCCGCGCAGCCCGCAGCGGAGAAGACTTGTCGAGCGAGCTCACCATGCACTATGGTCTGTTGCCCCGCGCAAACCGCGGCATCTTTGCCATCAATGAACTGCCCGATCTCGCCGGCAAGATTCAGGTTGCGCTCTTCAACATCATGCAGGAGGGCGACGTTCAGATTAAGGGCTATCCGGTGCGGCTGGAGCTGGATGTTGCACTGGTCTTCAGCGCAAACCCGGAGGACTACACGGCGCGCGGCAAGATCGTCACCCCGCTCAAGGACCGCATCGGCTCCGAGATACGCACGCACTACCCCGCCACGCTTGAGGAAGGCATCGCCATCACTTCGCAGGAGGCCTGGATCGATCGTGACCATGGCAACGTGGAAGTGCCCGACTACATGCGCGAAATCGTGGAGCAGGTGGCCTTCTCCGCGCGCGAAGAAAAGCGCGTGGACAAGCGCAGCGGCGTCAGCCAGCGGCTGCCGATTTCGACCATGGAGCTGGTCGTGTCGAATGCCGAGCGGCGCGCGGTCATCAGCGGAGAGTCGCTGGTCATGCCCCGAGTCAGCGATCTTTATGCAGCCCTGCCGGGCATCACCGGCAAGATCGAACTCGAGTACGAGGGCGAGATGCGCGGGGCTGACACCGTGGTGCGCGAGATCATCCGCGGCGCCATCGGGAAGGTCTTTGACCGCTACTTCGCAGGCGCCAACACGCAGCAGATCGAGCAGTGGTTCAATCTCGGCGGCTCCATCAAGTTTGATGATGACCAGAGCAGCAAAAGCATCGCCGCTGAACTGAAGCAGATCCAGGGGCTGATGGAGAAGCTGGCTCCGCTGAAGGTCAAAGCGTCGGATGCCCCGGAGAGACTGGTAGCCGCCTCAGAGTTTCTGCTCGAAGGCATGCACGCCCATCGGCGCCTCAGCCGTACGGAAGAGCGCGGCTTCACCGCGCAGGAAAAAGCCCAACGTCGCGCGGAGCGTGCTTCTGAGGCCGGCGATGAGCGTGAGTACGACGACTGGCAGCAGCGGCGCTCCCGGCGCGGCGGGTTGAACTAGGCAGCACTATTCCTGTTTTCCGCTGCCGGTCTTCGGGTTGTCGGTATACGAGCCGGTCGCGTGCAGTCCGCCGGTGGAGGCAGGATTATGCTGCGCCTGCGGTGCGGGCCCGCTGACATTGTTCTGCAGGTGTTCCCTCTGCTCCTCATCGTGTTTGCCCTGGGTTTTGGCGCTTCGGGGTTCTGTGGACTGGACGCCGGGCGAAGGGTGCTCGGTAGTGTCGCCGCCGGCAGCTTCCTCATGGTGGCTTTTCCCGTCCTTGGGCCGAATTTTAGAGGTGATTGTCATAGTCGTCTTTCTCCCGTTCAGTGAGATGCGGCTTCCTGCTAACCTCGTCTCATGGATCACCTCTGGACCCCCTGGCGCTATCAATATGTCACCACTGCCGACGGCCCTCAGCGGCAGGGCGTTCCGCCCGAGCTGGTGGCGTGGCCAGACGATCTCCACTGTGTTTTCTGCAATATGGTCGCCTCTGCCGACTATGCCGTGGTGAACGGAATGCCCCGTGAAGAGGCGGAAAAGGCCGCGCTGATCGTCGAGCGGGGAGAGTTCTGCTTTGTCTGCCTCAATCGCTACCCCTACTCCTCGGGTCACATCATGGTGTTGCCCTATGAGCACACCAGCTCGCTCGCCGCGCTGCCCGCCTCCACGGCGCATGAGCTGATGGACACCGCGCAGCGGGCCGAGCGCGCGCTGCGCAGCCTCTACTCCCCTGAGGGGCTGAACATGGGCATCAACCTGGGTCGGGCCGCCGGAGCGGGCGTGGCCGGGCACCTGCACCTGCACGCATTGCCGCGCTGGACCGGCGACACGAACTTCCTTACCACCATCGGCGAGACGCGCATCCTGCCGGAGGAGTTGGAAGTGACATGGCAGCGGATGCGCGACGCATTCCGTGAACCCGCATAGAGATCGCAGTCATCGAATCTCCTGAAGCATCCCTGATTGAAGTAACCCCGATGCACCAAGGAGAGTTCCATGCCCAAAGCAGTCATCATCCCGCAGATAGGCGGCCCGGAAGTCCTCCGGATCGAAGATATTCCCTCGAAGCAGCCAGGCCCTGGCGAGGCGAGGATTCGTGTCGAAGCGGTCGGTCTGAATCGCGCCGAGGCCCTGTACATGCGCGGTGCTTATTTCGAACAGCCGAAACTACCCTCTCGCGTTGGCTATGAAGCCGCAGGCGTGGTGGACGCGGTGGGTGAAGGCGTCGACCCCACTTGGATTGGCAAGCGTGCCGCCTCGGTCCCCGGCTTTTCCATGAACACCAATGGCGTGATAGGTGAAGAGGCGATTGTTCCCGCCGACACTCTGGGTGAGTATCCAGCAAAGCTCACTGCCGTTGAAGGCGCAGCTGTCTGGATGCAGTACATGACCGCCTATGGCGCGCTGATTCATTACGGCAAGCTCACCGGGGGCGACTTCGTGATCATCCCCGCGGCATCCAGCAGCGTGGGGCTGGCAGCCATTCAGATCGCGCGGGCAGAGGGCGCGATTTCCATCGCCACGACTCGCAGCTCAAAGAAGAAGCAGGAACTGCTCGATCTGGGCGCACAGCATGTCATCGCCACCGAGGAAGAAGATCTCGTCGCGAAGGTCAAGGAGATCACCGGCGGCAAAGGCGCGCGACTCATCTTTGATCCTGTCGCCGGGCCATTCCTCGAGAAGCTGGCGCAGGCTGCGGCACCGGGCGGCACGATCTTCGAGTATGGCCTCCTGTCAATGCAGCCGACGCCCTTCCCGCTGATAGCCGCGATGTCCAAGGGGCTCAAGATCCAGGGGTATACGTTGATGGAGATCCGCCATGATCCAACCCTGCTTAGCAAGGCGAAGAAGTACATCTTCGATCGTCTTGAAGACGGACGCTTTCATCCGAAGATCGCGAAGACTTTCCCGCTTTCTCAGGTAGTCGAGGCCTATCAGTATCTCGAATCGAATGCCCAGGTGGGTAAGGTTGTGATTACAGTTTGAATAAATCACACCCCGGTGGAATTGACACTGGTTCCACCGGGCTCTATCATCAAAGGGTGAGTTACGCGGTGGGAACCTCGCGCAGCTCATGGTCGCAGCTCCTGCAATTCCCTACCTCGATGATGCCATCCGAATGGAGAGATTTTCTCCAGAGCTCACGCCTCGCGGGATGAGAGCAGGAACAACGGCCCCCGAATCTTTTCACGCCATTGCTGAATCATAATGGTGGCCGGAAAGAAAAACTGCGGCGCGCGAGCCTCATCCACTCCCCGTCCGCGGGAGGGAAGCACCAGATTCCCAAAAGCTGGCTGTTATGTCACACGTCTTAAATCCTGAACAAACCGAGAGCAATCCTCTGAACACCGAACTGGAAACCCCAACGCTGGAAGCAGCGACGGAGCACGCAGAGCCGTCCAACGAAACCACCCCTAACCCGGAAGCGAACGCCGCTCCCGCCGCACAGCCGACTGCTGTCGTCGAGCCCGAAACTTCGGCTGACGACTCCGACTTCAGCATGGAAGACTTTGCCGCTGCGCTCGAATCCTTCGATCGCGAACAGGCCGCAGAAGCCGCGTCGCAGTCTTTCGATGATGCCGCCATCGTGACCGGCACTGTCATCAAGCTGACGGATAAGCACGTTGTCGTCGACGTCGGACTCAAGTCCGAGGGCATGATCCCGATCGAGCAGGTTCTTGACCACACTGGCCAGCCAAAGCTGAAGGCCGGTGATCAGGTTGAGGTCGTGGTCGAGCGCGAAGAGCAGGAGGGTGGTTATCTGCTGAGCTTTGATAAAGCCCAGCGGCACCGTGTTTGGGATGTGATCGAGAAGGCTGCCAACGAGAAAACGCCGGTCAAGGGCATTGTGCTCGGCCGCGTCAAGGGTGGTTTGACTGTTGACATCGGCACCAAGGCTTTCCTGCCCGGTTCGCAGCTTGAGGTTCGCCCGGTGCGCAATCTCGACGCCTACATCGGCCAGGAGATTGAAGTTCGCGTCATCAAGCTGAACAAGAAGCGCGGCAATGTCGTCGTATCCCGCAAGGAAATCCTTGAAGAGGAGCAGACGGCCAAGCGCGGCGAAACCCTTGAGAATCTTGAAGAAGGCACCATCCTCACCGGCGTCGTTAAAAATCTGACCGACTACGGCGCATTCGTCGACCTCGGTGGCATCGACGGCCTGCTGCACATCACCGATATGTCCTGGGGCCGCCTGACTCATCCGCGAGATCTTGTGAACGTCGGCGATGAGATTCAGGTAAAGGTCTTAAAGTTCGATAAAGATAAGCAGCGCGTTTCGCTTGGCTTCAAGCAGTTGACTCCTGATCCGTGGCTGGATGCCGTTGAGCGCTATCCGATTGGCGCTCGTGTTCGCGGCCGCGTCCTCAGCGTGACTGACTACGGCTCTTTCGTAGAGCTGGAGCAGGGCATTGAAGGGCTCGTCCACGTCTCTGAGATGACCTGGTCCAAGCGGATGAAGCATCCGTCGAAGATGGTCAAGCCCGGCGACGAAGTCGAGACGGTTATCCTCGCGGTCAACCCGAGCGACCGCCGTATCTCCCTCGGCATGAAGCAGCTTCTCGAAAATCCCTGGGAGAACCTCACCGAGCGTTACCCCACGGGCACTGAGGTCGAGGGCCGCGTCCGCAATCTCACCGATTTCGGCGCGTTCATTGAAATCGAAGATGGCATCGACGGACTCGTCCACGTCTCGAACCTGAGCTGGACCAAGCGCGTCAAGCATCCTTCTGAAGTTCTCAAGAAGGGTGAAAAGGTCAAGGCTGTCGTTCTCGGCGTCGAGCCGGAGAACCGCCGCCTGTCGCTTGGCGTCAAGCAGCTCCAGCCCGATGTCTGGGAGACGTTCTTCGCCCAGCACCGCGTTGGCGATGTCGTCCACGGCAAGGTTCTGCGTTCGGCGCAGTTCGGCTCCTTCGTTGAGATCGCCGAGGGTGTTGAAGGTCTCTGCCATGTCTCGGAAGCAACCGAGGCGGACGGCACCCCAGCCAAGATGGATGTTGGTCAGGAGCACGAGTTCAAGATCATCAAGATGAACCAGGACGAGAAGAAGGTCGGTCTCAGCCTTCGCGCAGTCGGCGAAGAGGCCAGCCGCGCGGATGTCGAGGCATACAAGGCCCCGGTATCGAGCTCAACCACGACCCTGGGTGACCTGATGAACTGGAAGCGTCAGTAAAAGCTCTACCGCTTTACGCAGTGAACAGATGCCACTCCTCGCGGGGTGGCATTTTTGCTGCACAGCGCGAGGCCTAAAATAGGAAGCAGGAGAAAATCATGGAAAAGGCGACATTCGGCGCAGGTTGCTTCTGGGGCGTGGAGCTGCGCTTCCAGCAGGAGCCCGGCGTCATCGAAACTGCGGTCGGTTATGAAGGCGGCAAGCTCGACAGTCCCACGTACCGGGATGTCTGCAGCGACAGCACCGGCCATGCAGAGGTGGTGGAGCTGACCTTCGATCCTGCCAAGACCAGCTATGAGCGCCTCCTGGCGCTTTTCTTTGAACTCCACGATCCGACCCAGCTCAACCGACAGGGGCCGGACTGGGGCACGCAGTACCGCAGTGTCATCTTCTTCCACTCGCCTTCGCAGGAGGCCGAGGCACACCGGATGATCGAGCGGCTGACGTCTGAGCAGCGGTTCTCAAAGCCCATCGTGACGCAGGTCGTTCCTGCCCAGACCTTCTGGCGCGCCGAGGATTACCATCAGAAATACCTTGAGAAGCGCGGCGCAGCCAGCTGCCACATCTAGGTTCAGGGCGAACGGCTCCTCATCCTCCAGTGAGGCAATGTGAGCGGGCGTTCGCCTGAAACCTTCCAACTCAACTAGAATCAAACGTTCGACGGATATTCAGTAAAGGGAGCTTTTCCTTGGCAGACACAATTTACGACTTGGCGATTATCGGCGGCGGTCCTGCCGGTTATACCTCGGCGATTCGCGCCGGGCAGTATGGTTTGAAGGTTGCGCTGATCGAGCGCGAATCGAAGCTGGGTGGCACATGCCTGCACTGGGGCTGCATCCCGACCAAGTCGCTGCTCTTCAACGCCGAGATCTACGACCATTTCAAGCATGCCAAGGAGTACGGCATTGAAGGTCTGGGCGAAGCGAAGATCAACTGGAAAACTATCCTCGACCGCAAGAACCAGATCGTCGCCAAGCACGCGAAAGGACTCGACTTCCTGATGCGCAAGAACAAGGTCACCGTCGTGCCGGGCTTCGGCAAGCTGACCGGCCCTGCCAAGGAAGGCATCCACTCGGTGGAAGTCTCGAATGACGGAAAGGCGCAGACCATCAAGGCGAAAAATGTAGCCGTCGCCACCGGCTCCGATGCACGCATGCTGCCCGGGCTCAAGGCGGACGACCGCATCCTGACCAACATGGAGATCCTCAACATCAATGACATTCCCAAGTCGATGATCATCATCGGTGCGGGCGCGGTCGGTGTTGAGTTCGGCTCCATCTTTCGCAGCTTCGGCTCTGAAATCACCATCGTTGAGTACCTGCCGCGGCTGGTTCCCAATGAGGATGAGGATGTCTCAAAGGAGCTTGCCCGTACCTTCAGGAAGCGCGGCATTGACATCAACGTAGGCGCCAAGGTCGAGACCGTCGAGCGGACGAAGACCGGCGTCAAGGTCACCTTCACCGCATCAGATGGCAAACAGGTCGTCAAGGAAGCGGAGAAGGTTCTGGTTGCTGTGGGCCGCTCGCCGCGTACGGAAAATATCGGGCTTGAGAATACAAAGATCAAGCCGGAGCGCGGCTTCATCAAGACGAACGAGTGGATGCAGACCGATGAGCCGGGCGTCTTTGCCATCGGCGATATCGTGATGGGCCTGCCGCAACTCGCGCACGTCGGCGCAATGGCCGGTGTGGTCGTCGCTGCCAGGGTCGCGGGCAAATATGCACGCCCGATTCGCCGTGAGCGCATCCCGGGCTGCACCTACACTGAGCCGCAGATCGGCAGCGTGGGCCTCACTGAAGCGCAGGCAAAGGAAAAGGGTCTGCAGATCAAGGTTGGCAAGTTCCCGTTCTCTGCCAACTCCAAGGCCTCGATCATCGATTCGCACGAGGGCTTCATCAAGGTCGTTGCAGATGCCAAGTACGGCGAGATCCTCGGTGTACACATCATCGGCCCTTCGGCAACGGAGCTGATCGCCGAAGCTGTGCTGGCGATCGAACTCGAATCGACCATCGAAGACCTCATGTTCACGATCCATGCGCATCCCACCCTCGCCGAAGGTATGCTCGACGCCTTTGGCAGTGTGGAGAACCTCGCCATCAACGTTTAATGCTCCCGCACCTCCTGCTGCGAGCCCTGGGGCTTCGCAGCAGGAGTACCACTCCCGAAGCCTCCTTCCATGAACGAACCCATCCAGGTGAGTCAGCGTTTCCGCCGCATCGTCGAAGCTACCGTCCGCGAGTTGCTCACGAATGCCGCCAGCGATGAGCGTCTCATTCCGCACCTTGAGAACGCAGACCATCGCCGCAGGCAGGCGCTGCTCGTCAGAAAGCAGCTGGAGAGAGCCTTTCGTCTGATGGAGTTGCTCGGCGCTGCCCGGACAGACTCCGACCGCGCCGCTTGATCTCGATGGTTTGGACCACCCGCCGTCCTTCGTCGTAGTTCCTCAAAATCCTGATTGCCTGCAGGCAAAGGAAAGACGAAGATAGAGGGATGCAGGCAGCAGCCACAGCCGGTGAATCACCCCGCGTGAACTGGCTCTTTCTCGATCTCAACTCCTACTTCGCATCGGTAGAGCAGGAGCTGCGTCCGGAGCTGCGCGGAAGGCCCATCGCTGTTGTCCCCGTCATGGCGGACACGACCTGCTGCATCGCTGCCAGCTATGAGGCAAAGGCCTTCGGTATAAAGACCGGCACTCAGGTGGGCGAGGCAAAGCGACTTTGTCCCGGCGTCGAGCTGGTCGAGGCTCGTCACGAAATCTACGTCGAGTATCACAACCGGATCACGAAGGCTGTCGAGCTGTGCGTTCCCGTTGCGGCAGTCCTCTCCATCGACGAGATGGCCTGCAGGCTGATCGGACGGGAGCAGCCGCTGATCGCCGCCCTTGATCTTGCTGAGCGCATCAAGGCATCCATCCGCAAACACGCAGGTGAAACCCTGCGCTGCTCGGTTGGCCTCGCGCCCAATCGCTACCTCGCGAAGATCGCCTCCGATATGGAGAAGCCCGACGGCCTGGTTGCGCTCACTCCGGATATTCTTCACGCAGCCCTCTCCGGGCTCGTCCTGCGCGATCTGCCGGGCGTTGGCGCACGCATGGAGCGGCGGCTGAACGACTGCGGCATCCGCACCATGGCGCAACTGCTCGCGCTCGACCGTGAAGGGATGAACCAGGTCTGGGGCGGCGTCAACGGTGAGAAGCTATGGCACTGGCTCCGAGGTGAAGACTTCAACGATCCAGCGCTCGAGCACCAGAAGTCGATCAGCCAAAGCCACGTCCTGCCGCCCGAACTGCGTACCGCGGAGGGCAGCTACGCCGTCGCCCACAAGCTGCTCCACAAGGCCGCGATGCGGCTGCGCACGGCCCGCCTGTGGACGACTCATGTGACCCTGACCATCAAATATGCCGTGCCGAAGGAGGCTGCGCTTAAGCGGCATTACTCCGGCATTCCGCAGAGCGGCTGGTCAGCCGGCACCAGCGTGATCGAGTGCCAGGACAACCAGACGCTCGTCGAAGCTCTGCGAAAGCTCTGGGAAGGACGGCCTCGCAGCCAGTATCACGAGAAGCCGTTCTATGTAGGCGTCTGGCTGGGCAACCTGGTCCCTGACCATCTGCACACGCTCAGTCTCTTCTCCGGGCTCGAATCGGAAAACCGCCGCACCCGGCTCTCAGTCGTCATGGATTCGCTCAACCATAAATACGGCCTCGACACTCTGGCGCCTGCGAGCATGCTGCTGGCGCGCGCCGCTGCGCCGACGAGGATCGCCTTCACCAGCATTCCCGACCTCTTCTGAGGAGGGATATTCTCAGGAGAGTGACCAGCTCAACCTACCGCGGACGCATCGCGCCATCGCCCACAGGGCTGCTCCATCTCGGCCACGCGGCGACCTTCTGGACTGCCTATCAACGCGCCCTCGATGCAAATGGCGTGCTCGTCTTCCGCGACGAAGATCTCGATCCGCATCGCTCGCGCCCCGAGTTTGCCGTGGCTATGATCGAGGACCTGCAGTGGCTTGGCATTCGCTGGCAGGAGGGGCCACTCCGTCAGAGCGACCGCCGCGAAGCCTACCTCTCTGCCTGGCGCACCCTCGTCGAACGCGGCTTCGTCTATCCCTGCACCTGCTCACGTCGGGAGCTGGCGCGTAGCGCACAGGCTCCGCATGAGGAGGACGACGAGCCGCTCTATCCCGGCTTCTGCCGCATGCGTCAGCTCGATGCGGTTCCGGCTTCGCCCATTGGCTTCAACTGGCGATTTCGTGTGCCGGATCGCGAGGCAATCGTGTTCGAGGATGGCGCCGTCGGTCGCCGGAGCTATCTGGCAGGCGCAGACTTCGGCGACTTTCTCGTATGGCGTCGCGATGATGTGCCGGCCTATCAGCTCGCGGTGGTGGTGGACGACGCGGCCATGCGCATCACCGAAGTCGTGCGCGGGGCCGACCTGCTCAAGTCCACAGCGCGGCAGCTGCTCCTCTATCGCGCTCTGGACCTCAGGCCGCCTGCCTGGTATCACTGCCCGCTACTCACCGACGAGCGGGGCCAGCGCCTCGCCAAGCGCCACGATGCGCTCTCCCTCCGCGCCTTGCGCGAGCGGGGCATGACCCCTGAGGAGGTGCGCTCACTTTTCGTCGATGCGCCCAGCCGCTCCGCTACACTTGAGCATTGATGCTCCCAATCGTCGTCGAACTCCTCACCACCCTGCTTGCGCTCGCCGGCCTCGGCTTCACTCTGGTCGCACTCTGGAGTGCCCGCTCCTGGTCGCGACAGCAGCGGGCCGTCCTGCCCTCCTATGCGCCGCCGGTTAGCATCCTCAAGCCCGTCAAGGGACTCGACCACGAGATGTACGCCGCCTTCGCCAGCCATTGCGAGCAGGACTACTCCGGCGACTATGAAATTCTCTTCGGAGTCAGCAGCCTGCAGGATGCAGCCGTTTCTGCGGTCAGGCAGCTGCAGCAGCAGTATCCAGAGCGCGCCATTCGCCTGATCCTCTGTCCAGAGATCCTGGGCACCAACGGCAAGGTCAGCAACCTTACGCAAATGCTGCCCGAGGCCCGCTTCGATCACATCCTCGTCAATGACAGCGATATCAAGGTCTCGCGCCGCTATCTCAGCCGGGTGATGGCCTGCTTTGCTACACCCCGGCAGCGCGTCGGCATGGTTACGGCTCCTTATCGCGGGCAGGCCCATGCGACGCTCTGGTCAAAGATGGAGGCGCTGGGCATCGCCACCGATTTTTTCCCCGGCGTACTGACGGCGCTAAAGCTCGAAAAGGGCATCCGCTTCGGCCTGGGGTCCACGCTCGCCATGACGCTGGAGGCCCTCGACGCGATTGGTGGGTTTTTCCCGCTAGCCGACTCGCTCTCTGATGACTATGAGCTCGGCGCCCGCATCGCGGCGGCGGGCTATGACGTGGCTCTGTGCGCGGAGGTAGTTGAGACATGGCTGCCCCCCTACGGTTTTCGCGCCTTCGTCGATCACCAGCTTCGCTGGCTGCGCAGCATGCGCGACTCGCGCAAGGCAGGCTACGCCGGACTGATCTTCACCTTTGCGCTGCCGTGGGCGCTTCTCAACGTAGTGGCGTCAGGAGCCAGTGCCGAGAGCGTCGCACTTTTGAGCATCGTGTTGACCGCTCGCGTCTCCCTCGCGCTCGCCGTTGGCGTCGGACTGCTCGGAGATACGCAGGTGCTGCGCGACTTCTGGATGTTGCCGCTGCGCGATCTCTGCGCCATGGTGCTGTGGGTCTGGAGCTACGCGAGTGACACGATCCTGTGGCGTGGTGAGCGCTTTACGTTGAAGAGAGGCAGGCTGATCCGCAAAGCCTGAGGCGGATCAGCCTTCCTCTTCACCAGACGTAAGTCGCCACCGCTCCAGCCGGCAGGCTTGTCGCAAACGAACGCCCATGGCTCTGAACGCGGAAGGCCTGCGGCGAAGCGCCGCTGTTAGCTACGATCAGCACGCTCTTCCCTCTGGCGGTCTTGAAAGCGACATTTTCGAGCGAGCCGGGCTCATTCGATCCCACCCGCACCGATCCCGGTCCAACAAATTTCGAGGCATGCGCCAGCGTATAGTAGGCGCGGTTGCGGCCTACCTTGTTGCCGTCGAGGGTAATGGCGCCCTGGCAGACCGGGCAGCCGCCGTTGTTGGTGTGCGGCCCATTCTGCGGATCGGCAGCCAGGTTCCACAGCAGCACATTGCGGCTCCAGTTGCGCGTTGCGCCGATCACGATTCGAGATACGGGCCCGGCAATATTCTTGCTTGCCGTATCTCCCGAGTCGATCACCATCTGCTCGGTGAAGTAGAGGTTCTTCGCTGGAAAGGCGTCATGCACCTTGGTGAGTGCATCGATCGTGCCTTCGTAAAGATGAAACCCGGAGCCGTCGACATATTTGCTTGCGCCCGGATCCTGCAGAATGGAGAGCGGGTAGTCAGGCCGGTCGCAGTTGTGGTCATAGAGGATGATCTTTGTCTCAAGACCGGCCTTCTCAAGCGCCGGGCCAAGGTCTTCGCGGATAAAGCGGCCTTCGTCTGCCGCAGGCATGAACATGCTGGGCGTGTTCTTGGGGTTCAGCGGCTCGTTCTGCACGGTCAGGGCGTCAATCTTGATTCCCGCCTGTTTCATCCCCGTCAGGTATTTCACCCAATACTGGGCGTAGGCCGGGTAGTATTCAGGCTTGAGTTCGCCGCCCTTGGCATTGTCGTTGGTCTTCATCCACGTTGGCGGGGACCACGGCGAGGCGAGCAGTTTCATCTTCGGATTGATGGCGAGAATCTGCTTGACCACAGGGATTACATCGGCTTCGTCCGGCGCCAGGCTGAACTTCGCCAGCGTGGGATCGGTTTCGCCCGGGGGCAGATCGTCGTAGGAGTAAACTCGCTCGTTCATGTCCGAGGAGCCCACCGTCAGCCGCAGATAGCTTACCTCGATGCCGTTGCCCTTGGGCGCGAAGAGCTCGTGCAGGATCTTTGCCCGGCTTGCGGAGTCCATCTTCATCAGCAGCTGGGCGCTTCCGCCCGTCAGTGCGTAACCGAAGCCGTCGATGGTCTGAAACTTCTGCCCGTCCTCCACGTTGATCACCGCGCCTGCGTCGGCTGACCGTGAGAAGTGAATCTTCGCCTGGGGCGCCAGCAATGCCGATCCGTCCGAAGTGGTGAGCCACTCCGAGACCTTTCCGGCGTGCGCGGCCCCTGGCAGCAGAGCGAAAGCAAAGGAAGCAAATGTGATCAGCGGACGAGCGAATTTAAAGTGCACAGTATCTCCGGTGTTATTCGATGCATAAATGGCAAACCACTTCTGATTCTATGCGTGATAGCTTCGCGGGACGTCGCCGGGGGCCCTCCGGGGTGCGCCTGATTTATCCTCAAAGAGACCATGTCGCAAGAAGCCATCCCACAACTGGCGGCCTACAATGATGCCGCTCTGGACGCGGCCTTTGCCGCGCTTTCGCAGGAGCTTGATGCTTCCGCGCAGTCCCTCACGTCCGCCGAGGCGGTTGAGAGCTTTCGTCTGCACTGGCTGGGCCGCAAGCAGGGCCGGCTGAAGGCCATCAGCGAAGCCTGGCTCAAGTCCGCCCCGGTCGAAGCAAAGAAGCAGATCGGCCAGCGCTTCAACCAGTTGAAGGCGGAGATTGAGCAGCGCCTCGAAAGCGCAAGCACCGGCACAGGCTCTGGCGCGCTTGACGCCGAGGCCATCGACATCACGCTGCCCGGCACGCGCCGCGCGCTCGGCGCCGAGCATCCGCTCATCAAGACCATGCACGAGATGGTCGCCGTCTTTCAGCGGATGGGCTATTCCGTCGGCGTCGGCCCCGAGGTCGAGACAGATTATTACAACTTCGAGTCGCTCAACTTCCCGCCCGGTCACCCGGCTCGCGATACGCAGGACACCCTTGTAGTTGCCAACCAGGAGCGCAAGCCTCTGCGCGACCGCCTGCTGATGCGCACCCACACATCGCCGGTACAGATTCGCACCATGGAGCAGCAGCCCCCGCCCGTGCGCATCGTCATCCCCGGCAAGGTGCACCGCAATGATGCCGCGGACGCCACTCATTCGCCGATCTTCCATCAGATAGAGGGCCTTTGTGTCGATACGAACATCACCTTCTCTGACCTCAAGGGCACGCTCGATCACGCGATGAAGGAGTTCTTCGGCTCAAACGTGAAGACGCGCTTCTTTCCCTCCTTCTTTCCGTTTACTGAGCCGAGCGCGGACGTGCAGATCTCCTGCCCCTTCTGCGGGGGCAAGGGCTGCCGCAAGTGCAAACACTCGGGCTGGATCGAGCTGCTGGGCTGCGGCATGGTGAATCCCGCGGTCTTCGGCTTTGTGCAGCAGAAGCAGCCTGCCTATGATCCGAAAAAGATCAGCGGCTTCGCCTTCGGCATGGGTGTCGATCGCATCGCCATGATGAAGTACGGCGTCAGCGACATCGGCCAGTTCTACTCGGGAGATACGCGCTTTCTGGAGCAGTTCGCATGAAGATATTGACGCAGTGGCTTCGCGAATACGTGCCGGGAATCTCTGTCTCGGACAAGGAACTGGCTGACGACCTCACGCTGCGCGGCATTGCCGTAGAAGGCGTCTTTGATCTAGGCTCCCACGGCTCGCTCTTTGACATGGACATCACCACCAACCGCGTCGATGCGATGAACCACTACGGCATTGCGCGCGAGGCGGCGACGATCTACGGTCTGCAGCTGCAGCCGCTTGAGACCGCGCTGCCAGCGGGCCGACCAGGCCATATCTATCCCGTCAGCATCGAGGAGCCTGCGCTCTGCGGCCGCTTTACAGCGCGGGTGCTGCGCGGCGTCACCATTCAGCCTTCCTCGGGCGGCGTGGCCGAACGCTTTCGCCTGCTCGAGCAGAAGCTCATCTCGAACGCAGTTGATGCCACCAACTATGTCACGCTTGCGATGGGCCATCCTACGCACGCCTTTGACCTGGACAGGCTTGAAGGCGGCATCATCCTGCGCCGCGCCCGCAAGGGTGAAAAGCTGCGGACGCTGGACGGCATCGAGCGCACGCTCGATACGGAAGACCTTGTCGTTGCCGATGAGAGACAGGCGCTCGCCCTCGCTGGCGTAATGGGCGGCTGGGACTCGCGCGTCACCGAGGAGACGAAGAACATCCTCGTCGAAGCAGCGTGGTTCGATCCTGTCTCGATCCGCCGCAGCTCCAAGCGTCACCTTATTCACACCGATGCTTCACACCGTTTCGAGCGTGGTGCGGACTTCAACGCACTGCCGGTGGCTTCGGCGCTCGTCAGCAGGCTCATTCTCCAGGCAGGCGGCCATCAGGAAGGTGAGATGGTTGACGTCGTCATCCCTGAGGCCGCGGCGCGCACTGCACACCGCTCCAGCATTGCTTTCTCCGTCGGCGAAGCGCGGCGCATCCTTGGCGCGACGGAAGATCCGGCAGGCATTACAGCCGGGGCTGCCGAGACCATCCTGACCGGCCTCGGATGCACGCTTCAGAAGCAGGTCCAGTCCGATGAGGCCTACCAGGTCACGCTGCCCAGTTGGCGCCTCGATCTCGCAGGCGAAATCGACCTCATCGAAGAGATTGCGCGGGTCTACGGCTATAACCGCTTCAGAAATACGCTCCCTGCTTTCGCCGGAGGGGTCGTCGAACTGCCCTGGGCCGCACGGGAAGCTGTCCTGCGCCGCACCCTGCTCGCGCTGGGCCTGAGCGAAGCCGTTTCGAGCACCTTCGTCGCAGCCGGCGATGCCGCAGCCTTTGCACCGCAGCCCGGCTCGTTTGTTCCGCTGGGTAATCCGCTCAGTGAAGAGGCCGGCGTCCTGCGGCCATCTCTCGCGCCCGGCATGCTCACGATGCTCACGCTCAACCTCAATCGCGATGTTGAGAATGCGGCACTGTTTGAGATTGGCACGGTCTTCGGAGGCAGCACCGATCGTGTCGAGGAGCGGCCCGCGCTGGCTTTCGGCATCACCGGCAGTACCGGCGCGCATGGCCCTCATCAACCCGCGCAGCCCGTCAGTTTCTATGATCTCAAGGGTGTGGTTGAAGAGCTGCTCGCGAAGTTCGCCTCCAAGCTCGTCTACTTTGACCGCTTCCCGGGGGAGTCTGGCCTCATGCCCGCATGGCTGCACCCGGGGCGTTCAGCCCGCGCAGTCGTCGATGGCGCAACCATGGGGTATTTTGGCGAACTGCATCCTGACGAAGCCCGCCGCCGCAAGCTGAAGCAGACCATCTTTGTGGGCGAGATTTATCTCGACCGCCTCTATCGTCAGGGCCTGCGCCACCCCATGGCGCGCGAGCTCTCGCGCTTCCAGCCGGTGCGCCGCGACTTCTCCTTCATCTTCCCCGAGAGCGTGCCCTATGCGCGCATCGAGCACGCCATCGCTGCTCTGGGCATTCCGGAGCTGCGCTCCTTTGCTCCCAGGGAGGTCCTCCGTGATCCGCAGGGCAAGCTGGTCCCCGTGGGCCACTACTCCCTGCTGCTTGGCGCCGTGCTCCAGTCCGCCGAGGGAACCATGCGCGAGGAGCAGCTGCAGGAGACGGCGCAGAGAATCATGACAGCGCTGCACGCTGCAGGCGGTAGCCTGCGCGGTTAGCAAAAGTTTTTTTAAGCGGCTTGCATCTTTTGCTTTCTACTGCACCAAGAGATGCAAGCAGTTAGAGGTATGTGAACAATCCCTGTTACCTCCTGCAGGGCTTTTTGAGCTTTTCCTAGGCTGCGAAAGCGCTATACTGCCGGGAGAACAGCTCGAAATTCCCCCCGAATGCTAAAGAGGTCCTGATGTCCACGCTGGCTATGAATGAAGTTGAAATTTCCATCAACGCTGATGATCTGAATGCGCTTGAGCAGCGCGTACTGCGCACTGTTGACCTGCTCAAACAAGAGCGCGAAGCACGCGCCAACGCGGAGCAGAACTCGAACACCCTGCAGCAGCTTCTCGATGAGCAGTCCGTCCAGCTTACCCAGACGCAGGAGCAACTGAGGGCGCTTGAAGGCGAGCGCGAGCATGTGCGCCAGCGTGTGGAGCGCCTACTGAAGCAACTTGATGAAATCTCTGCCTGAGCAAAGACTCCGCGAAGAGGTAGCAGATGAGTGAAAATTCGAATGCGTCAAACAGCTCTCCCCAGGCTGTAACTGTTGAAATTTACGATCAGACCTATCACCTGCGCGGGCATGACCCGGAGCACATCCAGCGGCTCGCCGCGCTGGTGGACTCGAAGATGCGCGCGGTAGCCCAGCATGGCACCACTGTCGATTCTCTGCGCGTAGCCGTGCTCTCTGCGCTTAACATCGCAGACGAGCTGATCGCTCTCCAGCATCGCTATAACGCCCTCACAGGCACGGTCAAGGAGAGCCAGAGCAGTCTGCGCAACCGCGCTCATTCGCTCAGCGGCTTGCTCGACTCTGTGTTGACGGAAGAACGAAAAATCGGCTGAATCAGCTTCTACGTATCAAAAGGCGCTCGCTGTCACTGCCTCATGGCAGAAACAACGAGCGCCTTATTGCAGGTGCAGATCAGCAGCCGGTTATTCGTAGCGCAATGCTTCGATAGGGTCGAGGTTCGCAGCCTTCCACGCCGGATAGATACCGAAGACAAGGCCGATTGCCAGCGAGACGGTGAAGCCGATGACCGCCCAGAGCGTGGACATAGAGGCCGGCAGCGCTGCGCCCATCGCAAGCCTTACCGCCAGGGTAATCAGCGCACCGGTCGTAATGCCCAGAACCCCGCCCAGCGCGCATAACGTAATCGCCTCGACCGTGAACTGAACCATGATGTTGCGTTTCGTCGCTCCGATCGCTTTGCGCACACCTATCTCCTTCGTGCGCTCTGTAACGGAGACGAGCATGATGTTCATCACGCCCACGCCGCCAACCATCAGGCCGACGCTTGAGACTGCAATCATGAAGATGACCAGTCCCGAGGTGATCTGACTCCAGAGTCGCGAAATAGAGTCGGGGCTGAAGATGGCGAAGTTGTCCGGCTGTTCGACTCGCACACGGCGGCGTGCCCGCAGTAGCGAACGAATCTCCTCCTCGACGATCGATTTATTGGCCGGGTCATCGTATTTCACGCTGATCCATACATCCTGGACCTCGCGGTGGATCTTGCGGAAGGTGACCAGCGGAAAAATGGCGATGTTGTCCTGGGGATTCTTCCCGCTGCCAAACGGCTGCTTCGCCTTACCTAAGACCCCGATGACGGTAAACAGGTCGCCATTGATCTCTACTTCTTTGCCCAGCGGGTCGGTATTTCCGAAAAGTGTATCTGCAGTGTCGTACCCAAGGACAACAACATCGGCCGCCCGATCCTCATCCATCTGATTGAAGACCCGGCCTTCGCGCAATTCCACATCTTGCACCTTGGAGTAGGACGGCGAATCTCCCTGGAGAGTGGTGTGCTGTATCTTTTTGCTGCCATATTTGACGGCAACACTTCCTACGCCGAGGGCGAAGTCCTGGTATTGCTGGGAGGGATCGACGGCGACCACATGTGGCAGCTTACGAATGGCATCGGCATCATCGAAGGTCAGCTTCTTGCGAGCCAGCATTGCAGCCGTGGGCCGCACATTGATGACCGGCATGTGAAAGACCCAGATGACATTGGTTCCCAGCGAGTCCACAAACGTCTGGAACTTGTTATTGACGCCATTGATGATCGACGAAATCGCGATGACTGTCGCCACCCCGATAACGACGCCCAGAATCGTCAGCCCGGAACGCAGTTTATTGCCCCGCAGCGTCTCCATGGCCATCCGGACAGATTCGCGTGTGTCGCTGATCGCCATAACTGCTCCTTACATTTCCGCGCGCAATGCCACGATTGGGTCGAGCATGGCAGCTTTGCGGGCCGGGTAAACTCCAAAAAATATTCCCACCCCGCCTGAAACGAAAAGGCCGAGCAGAACAGACCAGAGCTTGATGGCAGAGGGCCAGCCGATCGCCAGCGTGATTGCTTCGGCCACACCAGCTCCCGCCAGCACGCCTATCACTCCCCCCACGAGGGCCATCGTCGCCGACTCGATCAGGAACTGCATCATCAGGTCATGGCGGCGCGCTCCCAGCGCCTTCCGAATACCGATCTCCCGCGTCCGCTCCGTCACTGAGACAAGCATGATATTCATGATGACCACTCCGCCGACAACCAGCGAGATCGAGGCAATGCCCACGACCACTGCAGCGAAGGTTTGGGTGAGCTGCTTCCATAGATCGACGAAGGTGCTGTTGGTTTCGATCGTGAAGCTGTCCGGGCTCCCTGGCGCGTCATGGCGGCGTCCCCGCATGATGGCCCTCACCTGGTCCGAGGTGGCATCCAGGGCGCCGGGCGCAGTTCCCGCTTTCGCAAAGATGTCGATCGACTGGTGAGCGCCATGTGAGTTCATGTAGGTTGAGAGCGGCATATTGACGTAGTTGTCCTGGCTCTGCCCAAGCGTGGTTCCCTGGCGCTCGCCCACTCCTACTATGGTGTAAACCTCTCCATCCACACGGACTTCCTTGCCGACCGGATTCTCGTGCGGGAAGAGATTATCGACAATGTCATAACCCACGATCACAACGTGGGTGGCGCGATCATCGTCCATCGCGGTAAAGGCGCGGCCTTGAGCGATGTTCAGATTCATGATCTCCGGCATTGTCCATGTCCATCCGGCGATGTTCACCTTATCGGCACTCTGTTTTCCGGAGACGACTTTTCCCTGGGAGCTGAGCGCCGCGCCGGTCATACGGCATCGCGTGCAGTCCGCAGCAATGGCCTTGTAATCCTCAATGTGGATGTCTTTGCGCTTCAGATATCGCAGATACTCTTCCGCGCTGAAGATCACGTTCGGCATCTTGACTACATTCAGCGTATCGGAGCCGTAGCCGGAGATCTTTGTCGCCACATAGCGGTTCGCGCCGTTGACCATCGTAATGACGGCGATGACGGAAGAGACGCCGATGACGACGCC
The DNA here is from genome assembly GCF_004339725.1 of Acidipila rosea. GTDB lineage: Bacteria > Acidobacteriota > Terriglobia > Terriglobales > Acidobacteriaceae > Acidipila > Acidipila rosea. Next base: position 203,106 of record NZ_SMGK01000003.1, read on the forward strand.
GATCAGTGTGAGCACAGAGCGAAGCTTATTCGCCCAGAGCGACTGCAGCGCGATCCTGAATGCTTCGTAGAAACCCATAAAAGAGAAAAAGCAGCCTGGCAGCCAAGTTTATCAGCCGCAGACTGGCCCTGCGCAAAATACGCACCGGGCCAGCTTAAAGTTCCATTGGAGCAAATTAAGGTGTTGCAGGCAGCCTGTAAGCCGAATTTTGTCGAGGACGGCCATTCCTCTAGGCGACGCATTACTGCGCCGCTCAAGCGACCTACCCGGAGGTTTCCGCTCCACGCGATGGCCTGTTGGCCATCCGTCTGGAGGATCCACGTTGGCGCGCCGGGCCGGCACGCTGCGCAGCTGTCTGGACCTGGCTGCGCATTCCTCCCTATTTGGTCTTGCTCCGTGTGGGGTTTACCCTGCCCCCGTGCGTTGCCGCCGGGGCGGTGCGCTCTTACCGCACCTTTTCACCCTTACCTGCGTCCTTGCGGACGCGGGCGGTATCTTCTCTGTGGCACTAGCCGTCTTCAGGCCTTGAAGCCTGAATCCCGGACGTTATCCGGCACACCGCCCTGTGGAGTTCGGACTTTCCTCTCCCGGCGAACGCCTGCGCGACGCCGGCAGCGGCCGTCCGGCTGCCTGCAGTCTTTATCTTAGTTGATTTTTCCGTCGTCCGGCTTCAGTTCCAGTGCAGGCGAACCCCAAAGCGCGCCAGTCTTGGCGTGCCCAGCGTCAGAATAGGAGTGCGGCCGACTTCAATTGCCCGATCAAACAGGTTCTCCGCCGAGGCAAAGAACTCCGCATGCCGGCCAAACTGCCGCGATGCGTATACGTCCAGCCGGAAATATCCATGCAGCAGGTAGAAGTTCCGGTCATCGTCAAACTGGCGTCCACTCAATCTCCCCTGCAGGCTGAGCAGGCCAAGCCTCGGATTCGAAAATCTTACCTGCGTCGTAGCCATATTCCGGGCAACCTGCGGAATCCACTTCCCGACCAATGCCGGTTGCTGCTGAAACTTGGTTACCGTCGCATCGGCATACTGGTAGCCGCCATCCAGCGAGAGCCAGCTGCGAGGCGCTGATTCAAAGTCGATGGAGACGCCGCGGCTCTCAAACTGGCCCAGATTCGCGCGTTGCAGCAGCGTTTCGGTCGGCGTAACGCTCAGCGTCAGCGCGGTGATGGGCCGGTTTACCTGGGTCCAGAAGTAGCTTCCGCGCACTGTCGAGTTCCACCGTTCCAGATTCAGCACACCGCCGGTTTCCCAGCCGGTGGCGCGTTCTGAGCGCAGGTTTGGGTTCGCCAGCGTAATCTGCTGATTGATCTGGCCTTGGCGATAAAGCTCATTGATGGTCGGCGCACGAAAGGCGCGGAAGGCGGAGGCGTTGAGCGCAAAGTCTTTGGTGATCCGGCGCGTGATGCCCAGGCGAGGATTGAAAACCGTCTCGCTGGTAGCTGGCTCCGCGGTGCGGACTGCGTTTTTATATTGCGCCGCGTCGAAGTTTGAAAAGTGGTCGATTCGTGCCGAGCCACTCAAGGTCCATCGCGCCGGCGTCAACAGTACTTCTCCGTAGAAGCCCGTCTGTCTCTGCCGCGCCGTCGTGTCTAACCTGATGCCGCCTGCGCTCACCAGCAGCCCGTTGTCCGAGCCCCGCACGTCATGAGTGTCCGCACCGGCCAGCGCCAGCATGTGCTCTCCCATTGCGTGCCGCCAGTGGAGCTGTGCCCCCAGTTCGGTGGCCGGGTCTTGGGCAAAGCGGGTCAGCTTCTCCGAGGCGCGTCCCGGTGCGATGGCTGAGAAGGTCTGCCTGTAGTGTTCGCTGCTGCCGTAGAGGCGCAGCACGAAATCCTCCCAGTCCACGCCGCTCGAGAAGCGCCAGAGACGCGTGGCATTCTTCTGAATAGGCGTGCCGTTGTCGCGCGCCTCATTGAATCCGTTGCCACGCAGATAGATGCGCCCGTTATCGCGAATCCGCCGTTGGAGCAGCACGAGCCCATTCTCCGCATGATCGTTGTAGGGCGTGTCGATCGGTCCTCGCAGGTTTGGCGCGACCAGCGTGTAGCCATCGGTACCGAGGATGCCCCCGGTGGCGAGGCCGCTCCATGCGCCACGCACCAGCGAGCCGAAGAGCGCATCATCGTTGGTGTTGTCGCCACCGTGGCTCGACGAGACGATAAAGCTGTCGCCCGTCGGCTCCACAGGATTCAGGCTGACGACCCCGCCGATTGCGCTCGAACCGTACAGATCGGACGCGCCTCCCCGCACCACCTCGGCCGAGCGGATGGAAAGCTCCGGCAGCTCCTCCCAGTGAATCCACCCGCCGAATGGATCATTGAGAGGCACGTCATCGGAGACCACCAGCGTCCTGCTGGCCGCCGTCGAACCCAGCCCGCGCAGGGAGATGCCCTGCGATGTAGGGTTGGAGATCAGCGAGCTTGTCCGCCGGAAGAGCTCCACCCCCGGCACCTGGCGCAGTTTTCCGTCCAGAGCTGGCGCGGCGCCCTGCTGCAGCTGGCTCTGTGTGAGTATTCGCGTGCTTGCGGGAGAATCCATGGCTGCAAGGGGCGTTCGATAGGCCGTTACCGTGACCGACTCCTGCCGTCGCGCCAGCGTTACCCGGAGCGCAGGCTCCTGCTTCTCATTCACGGTAGCCGTGACAAACCCGGCCGCCTCGATCCGGAGCGATGCCTCCGAATGCGGCAGGGTAAACACCCCGTCCTTGCCCGTCGAGCCCAGGATGCTGCCGCTCGGGTCGCGAATGATGGCTCCGCGAATCGGAAGGCCCGTCGGATCCTGCACCAGAACGCGCATCGGCTGCTGTTGCGCGTGGCCCGGATATGCACAGAGTAGGACTACGAGGAGGGTAAGAAGGCCGCGGAAGCGAAACATTCTTCCAGTGTAGTAGCTAAATATTGTCCAACCGGCGCACAGCGTCTGGTCGATTCGCTCCCCGCGCCGGCAGCGCGGCCAGCAGTTCCGCTATTGTGCCTCCGAGCAGCGGATGCCGCGCTTCCGGCGCTATCTCTGCCAGGGGGGCCAGTACGAAGCGGCGGTGCTCCAACTCCGGGTGAGGCAGCGTCAGGGTCTTCGTCCTGAGCACGATTTCTTCCATCATGAGCAGGTCGAGGTCGAGGGTGCGTGGCCCCTTGGGCGGGGCCTGTATACGGTCGCGGCCCAGTTCCCGCTCAATCTGCAGAAGTCCCATGAGGAGCGCCTCCGGCTCCAGCTCTGTGCGAAGAGCAATAGCTGCGTTCAGAAACACCGGCTGCTCCTGCAGACCCACCGGCTGCGTCTCGTAAATTGCCGAGCGCGCCGTGATCTCCCCCAGGCGATTCATTAGCCCAAGAGCATGATCCATGGTCTGCCGCGGAGTCCCCACCGGGGAGTCAATATTCGAGCCCATCCCTATGAGCGCCAGCCGTTTCATGATGTAAGTGTAGTTCGCCTCGCGATTCGGTCCTTTCGATGCCGCCGCATTTCTCCCTCCGATCCATGTTGCCTATTATCTGTACATGCGCATTGCCCTCTTTGGCGGCAGCTTCGACCCTCCTCATCGCGGCCATCTTGCCATTGCCCGTGCCGCGCTTGTGAGGTTGCAGCTTGATCGTGTGCTTTTTGCCCCAGTCGGCAGCCAGCCGCTCAAGCGGGGCACTCACCCCGCCAGCTTTGAAGATCGCGTCGCCATGGTCAACCTGGCCATTGCCGATGAGCCGCACTTTGCGCTCTCTCTGGCCGATAGCCCGCGTCCTGACGGCAAGCCGAATTACACCATCGACACCATCGCTCTCGTTCGCAAGGAGCTCTCACCCGCAGATGAACTCTTTCTGCTGCTCGGCGCCGACTCTTTCCTGAGTATCCGCAAATGGCATCGCGCGGGAGATCTTCTGCTGGCCTGCCCGGTCATCGTTGCTTCGCGACCCGGCTTTAGCCTGATGCAGGCCCTCCGTGCTCTGCCGGCTGGCATTACCGATGAAGGCGAGGTCTCGGCTGGGGATGTCACAGCGCGGCGGCTGCTCGGCCTCGGCGGTCGCACATCAACCCTCTATCTGCTGCCCGATATCGAGGAGGAGGTTTCAGCGACGGCCATCCGCAACTCTCTCGCTCGCGGCGCCCAGCCTGACTCGACAATCGCTCCACAGGTCAGGGATTATATTCTTCGTCGCGAACTCTACCGCGCAGAACCGGCGCGGGTTGCCCGCCATACGCATCCGGCATCATAACTGCGCAAGGCTATTCGTCCGTCAACGGAATCGAGGAAAGTATGAAACCGTGGCTTAAAGTTGCTCTGGCAGTGGCAGTTCTCCTCATGGTCGTAGCAGTCGCGACGCCATTTTTTATCAATGCAAATACTTTTCGCCCTATGCTCGAAGGGCAACTTTCCCAGTCGCTGGGGCGCCAGGTCAAGCTAGGCAATCTGAGTCTTTCCCTGTTTTCCGGCAGCCTCGTTGCCGACAACATCGTCATTGCTGAGGATCCCGCATTCAGCACGACGCCGTTTCTGCAGGCCAAGTCGCTCCACATCGGAGTCGAGATGATGCCTCTCCTGCTCCACCGCACCCTGCGCGTTACCCGCATCAGTGCAGACCAGCCGCATGTCAATCTGATTCATAACGCCAGCGGCGCATGGAACTATTCCAGTCTGGGCCGCGGCGCCGCCGCGCAGAAGCAGCCGTCGCAGCAGTCAGGCATCCTGCCTGGCCTCACCGTCGGCAAACTGAGCATCTCCAACGGCAGCGCTTATGTTACTGATCTGCCGCCGGCAGGCAAGCCGCTCTTCTACAGCAAGGTCAATCTGACCGTCGATAACTTTTCCTTTGCCAGGCAGTTTCCCTTTACCCTGTCCGCGGCGCTGCCCGGCGAAGGCACACTGACGCTCGTCGGTAAAGCTGGCCCCATCAACCAGACCGATACCTCCGACACGCCGTTTGACGCGAATCTCACCTTGAAGCATTTCGATCCTGTGCAGGCTGGCGTTGCCGATCCAGCTCAGGGTTTTTCCATGCTGGCCGATATCGCAGCACACGCGGCCTCTGACGGCGCTACGCTGAGCACCAATGGAACTGCGCATATTCAGAACCTCAAGCTCGTGCGCAACGGTGTACCTGCGCCGCATCCCGTGGACCTGAACTTCCGCGCCTCGCAGGATCTGAATACCCGCGCGGGACAGGTGCAAGCCCTCACCATTAAGACAGGCAATGTTGTTGCCCAGGCGACCGGCGGGTTTCAGTTGACGCCGCAGCAGACGACCCTGAAGATGCGCTTTACAGGGCAATCGTTGTCGATCGATCAGATTCAGGCATTGCTGCCGGCCGTGGGCGTCAAGCTGCCGAGCGGCTCCGCACTCCAGGGTGGCACGCTCACCACGACACTCGATATCACCGGGCCAGCGAACTCGCCCAACATCTCCGGTCCGCTCGACATTGAGAACACTCGCCTGGCAGGTTTCAATCTCGGCTCGAAACTCAGCGGTCTCGCCGCACTTGGCGGCATACAGACCGGCAACATGACCGATGTACGCAGCTTCCGCGCCGATCTCAATGCGAATGCCGACGGCGTCCGTGCCCAGAACATCGCCGCCCTTGTGCCTGCGCTCGGTTCGGCCACCGGCCAGGGCACAGTCTCTGCGGCTGGTGCGCTTAACTTTCAACTGATCGTCAAGCTGAATACCACGAGTGGCGTCGGCGGCACGGCTATGGGCGTGCTCTCCGCCCTCCACGGGGTCCTCGGCCAGACAGCACAGAGTGCAGTGAACCGCGGCATTCCCATGACGGTTACGGGCACAACGAGCGATCCTCACTTCGACATCAACGCAGGAGCTCTTCTTGGCGGGCGCAATCCGTCGCAAAACCGCAACCAGCAGCGACTGAACCCCGCACAGGTGCTGGGAAACCTCTTCGGCAAGCCGCAATAGCATTTATGCTGGCAGCGTATGCAGCAAACTTTATCCCGGCGGTCTCAGCTACAGCAGTCCCTGTGGTGGCTCATCTTTCTGCTCGCTACGACACATTTCTGCCTCGCCTATATTCAGAATGATCGGTTGTTTCTGTCCCCGCTCGATGCCTACATGCAGGGACATGCGATGCTGCCCTATCAGTCGCGTGTCCTCATGGCGTGGGTTCTGAACGCCACAGCAACTCTGCCAGCGCTGGCGCGTCTTGCGGCGCACCTTCCCGATAAGCTGAGCAACCCGCGAATGTTAGTACTCTTCATCGCTTCCTGGATGAGCCTCGCCGGGTCGGCATTGTTCGCATGGCGGGTGCTCGTCAGACTCACCGGCAATGAAGAGTACAGTCGATGGGCCTCTCTGCTGGTCATCTACATGGCCTACTTTCAGTTCCCGCTGGTTTTCGGACTCGATTTCCTGCTGCCCTATGATCTGCCAAGCCTCTTATTCTTCAGCGCATGTATCTATGCGGTCATCTGCGACCGGATGTGGCTCTTTTATCCCGCCTTCTTTGTGGGCACATTCAATCGCGAGACAATCTGCATGGCTACTCTCTTTCTGGTCTTATGGCGTTGGAAGCAGATGTCTCAAAACAGGAAGCATCAGCTTATCCTCGCAGCGCATGTAGCAGCGCAGGCTGCACTGTGGCTCGCGGTCAAGCTTTATCTGAGGCATAAGTTTGCCAACAATCCCATTGAGCACGGCAGCGAACACTTCTACTACAAGCTGGCCTATAACCTGCGCGAACTGAGCAAGCCGCAGCAGTGGCCGGTCATCTTCAGTATCTTTGGCTTCACCACTCCACTCGTGCTGGGATGGCGTCGCGCCATGCAGAACCCGGCAATGGAAGCTGGGATCTACATGGCAGCGGCGTGGGTAGTGGTTATGTTGCTGGTAGGAGTGGTTGTTGAGATCAGAGTTTTCACTGAACTAATCGCCTACATGGCGCCCGCAGCAGGGCTCATCCTGTATCGAAAATTCTTCAGTCCAACTAAGCTGCACGGCGGCCTGTAACCAGCCGGAGCAGCAGGGTCAGAATCACCGCACCAATGACTGCCACGATGATTGTGTAAATCATTCCGCCTTGGCCGGAATAGCCAAGCGAACGCATAATGAAACCACCGATCACAGCGCCCACGATGCCGATCACAATATCCATGATCGCTCCATAGCCGCTGCCCTTCATTAGCTTGCCAGTGATCCAGCCTGCTATGAGGCCTACGATAATCCACCACAAGATGAACACGCGAATTCCTCCTCTTTTTCGTTCAAGTCGCCCGCAGAACGGACAGAGCGCGTCAGTGTGATTCCTCCGCGTCAGGGGGAGTTGTCCCCCCGACGCTAGAACTCCGACGCTAGAACTCGAATCTGGCGGTAAACTCGACCACCCGTCCCGAGTCGCTTCCCGGCGCTATCCCGAAGTCTGGATTCTCGACGGTGGTATTGTTGGTCCCGAAGTTGAAGGGTGCAAGGTCCGTCGTATTGAAGACGTTATAGGCATTCGCCTGGAAGCGTACCGTTACCGGTCTGCCCCCCACCGGCAGCACCTGCTGCTTGGCCACGCTGATATCGGTGTCGTAGTAGCAGGGCCCGCGGAAGGAGTTGCGACCAATGCCCGGCACGTAGGCCTGGCCCGCAGGAGGCTGGCTGATGTTGAAATACTCCTGACCTCCCGTCAGAGTTCCCTTGTTAGGGAAGTTGCCGCCGTTGATGAAGAGGCCATTGCTGCAACCGGAAACCGCACCGCCATAATAGGCCAGCGGACGCGTCGGCGAAAGCGTAGCTGCACTCGTTACCGCCGCTGTCGTGACTAGCTTCTGCGTAACCGGCGTCCAGGGGAAACCGGTGTGGAAGGTGAAGATACCGTTCGCCTGCCAGCCGCTCAACACCTGCCCCAGCAAGCCGTGGCCCCCATGATAGTTTGGCGCCTGGTATAGCCCTGAAGCAGTCACGCGGTGACGCACGTCGAAGTCAGACGGCCCGTATTCAGTGGCCGGATCGGCTGGGTCCGTCTGATTGCTCAACGCGCCGGGCCCCTGGCTGCTCACCTGGTCCATGCTCTTTGAAAAGGTATAGATCACATCGAATTGGACTCCATTCGCAAATCGCCTCTGGCCATGCACATTCACGCCGTTGTAGTTCGTGTAGACATCGGGCGTGGGAACATACGCGGCAAAGAACGGGGTCTGATTGACTCCGTTCACGCACTTCGAAGTACCGTCGAGGCATCCGCCCGACTGCGCCGCATGCAGGAAGTTCTGGTTAACCAGCCTGACAAAGCGGTGACCTACACTGCCCTGGTAGCCCAGCGTCGCGACAAACTGGTGAGGAAACTCCTTCTGCGTCTCCAGCGTGTAGGAATAAATATAAGGATTCGGGTTATAGCTCTTTGCTCCGTAAGTCTCCACCTGAACGGCATTTCCATTGAAGCTATTCGGTGTGTTCGTGAGCGGATCTACCCCCGTCGCAAGCGCCGGGTTAACAGGATAGCTGTTAGGAGAGTTGGAGCTGCCAAAGTGATAGGAGATTTCGCCGCCTGCCAGAGGCGTTCCGAAATCGGAAGATGCTGTCCCGCAGCAGATGTTATAGACAAAGTAGCCTGGACCATTTTCGACAGCGTTGCTGAAAAGAATGTCATCGAAGCGGTCGTAAGCCATTCCAAATCCGCCGCGGAATACCAGCGTGTTATTAAAGTGCGCGGGCGTCCATGCAAAGCCGAACTTGGGCGCCCAATTTCGATAGTCTGCCTGGAAGAAATGATTAACTGGCTGCAGCGTTGCATTGATCAGGTAGTTTGAACCCGCCGCAAATTGCGGCTGGTTGACCCGCATGCCCTTGTTGGCGAGCGGCGAAAAGTATTCCCAGCGCATACCCAGGTTCAACACCAGCGAGGGAAGAACCTTCCAATCATCCTGCACAAAGCCCGCGAAATCGTGGCTGCGGAGATAGCGCTGTGCGTCCGCTGCGCCGCCCGTGTTTGGATTGGCAGAGATGCCTTCATAGATCGGCGCATCGTTTACATAGTTCCATGGACCGTAGAAGTTATACTGCGGACGATTGAATCCAGCCTGATTATTATTGTCCTGCTCAAAGCGGAACTGCGCGCCGTAACTTATCGTATGGTTTCCGACGGTAGAGGTGAGCGTATCGCGCACTTCATAAGTATTCTGGGCAAGAAGCGCTGGAGTAGTTGATCCCTGTGCAATTCCATACTGAATCTGTTGTTGCGTTGGCAGATCCTGGATAGCAAGCCGCGGGAAGCCATAGTTCACGTTATTGCCGGAGTCATTGATCTGGTTATCGGCAAAGCGCGTGTAGTTAGCCCGCAGCTCATTGATAAGTTTGGAATTGAAGGTGTGGATGTAAGCGACCGTTCCGGACTGGTTCAATGGTTTGAATGGAATGTCGGAATCCGGCCGCGCACCTGTAGAGATATCGGTGCCATTCTGGTCCAGCTTGGATACGAACTCGCTGAAGAAAAACTGATCACGCGGCGTGAAATAGAAGTCGACGCGGCCATGATACTGATTGCCGCGCTGCGTCGCCGGCGCCTGCACCTGGGCGTACCGAATGTCCGGGATTCCATCGAATCCATCACCGACAAAGGCGTACCCTTTGGCCGGGTTTGCCTTTCCGTTGATAAGCCCCAGCGGCGCGTAAACTCCCTGCCCGCCTGTAGGTGAGCCGATATCGAGACCTCCATCCGGTGTCTGCTGGCAGAAGGCCGATGGATCGTTATTGAACTGCGGCACGTTGTAAAATTCGCAGCCCGGCGCGGTGAGCACCTTGACCACTCGAGGGGTAAGACCCGGCGACACTGAAACAGCCGCCGCATTGCTGTTTGGCCGTACCTGTGTAATCAGCTGGTCAAATTGCGGTGTCTCGATCCATTGATTTCCATAGGAAATATTGCGCTCGCCATAACCTTCATAGGAGAGAAAGAAGAATGCCTTGTTTTCGTAGATAGGTCCGCCGAGACTGGCAGCGTAGTCGCGCGATTTGTTCTCGTCTCGCGTAGGCAGTGCGCCGTCAGGGCCGCCATAGGAGTTATACGCGTTCAACCCCGGCTCATCGTAGAGGAATGAGCCAGTCCCATGGAAATCATTGGAGCCCGCCTTCGTGACGGTCTTGATCACCAGGCCTACATTGCGTCCATCCTGCGCGCTGAAGTTGGTCGAGATGGTGTTCATCTGATCGACTGCTTCCTCACTTGGAGTAATGACAGCAGCGCCGCCATGGCTCAACGAATCCACACTGACGCCGTCCAGCAGGTAAGTGTTCGACGTAGGACGCTGCCCGGCAGCCGATATCTGCACCTGGTTTTCCGTCTGGAAGATGCCTGCGTTTGATTGCCCTACGCCGCCAGCGCCCTGGTTCGGAAGAAAGTTGGCCGTGTTACTTCCACCCGAACGTGAGCTGTCTCCTATCACCCCCACCGTCAGCCGCAGCAGTTCGTATGGGTCGCGCCCCGTCGTCGGCAGGCGATGAATCTGCTCCGTCGATATCGTGCTCTCCACATTGGCGTCCCCTGTCTGCAGCAGAGGAACATCGCTACCATTCACCGTCACCGTTTCTGAAGTTGCTCCGGGCGCCAGGGTTACATTCAGAACACGCGGTTGTTCCGCAAGCACCGCTACCTTTTGATAGGTCGCCTTCTTGAAGTTAGCCGCGTCTACCTCAACCGTATAAGTGCCGGGCGGCAACACGCGAAAGTCATAGTAGCCTTGGCCATTGCTGACCGTGTTGTGGACGACATGAGTTGAGCCTTCCGTTAGCGACACCTTTGCACCGGGAATGACAGCTCCTGAGCTATCTGTAACTGTACCAGTTACACTTGCGCTGAACTGCGCCCAAAGCGCTGCTGGAAGCAGCAGGAAACATAAAGAGAGGAGTGGGACGAAGATGGCTTTGCGCATAGCGCCTCCCAAAGAGATGCGCTTCAGGGTGGACTCCTGTCGTGCATGGAATCCTGACCTGAAACGAACAACATTACAGTTGGTGGCGATGTCGAGGGAAGGGTTGCCTAATTATTAACTTTTTATGAGTTCTATTACTTCGATATTGGCTGGTTTTCTAGTAATGGCTGCTTCACCAGCAGCGCCATCCGTGGGAAGGTAAAATTGCCGCCTGCGTCATCAATTACATTGATCTGGCAGGTATAGAGCCCCGGCTGCAACTGCGCCGCAGGCACATCGAACTGAAACGCAACTGCGCTTCGTCCGGGAATGTTGAGGCGGGTCGCCTCCACGAGGGGCGTTTCATATACCTTTTGCCCGCCGCGCAGAAACTCGATGCTGGTCAGTACCCGCACTGCAGAATCCTTCTTCTGCTCCTCAACGCGAGTCGGTCCATAAATCTCGTAGAGAAAATATAGGTGCTGATTCTGATAGAAAACATGCTGCAGGTTGGGCACCAGCTGCATTCCGTCCCGCACCAGCGGGCTTGCCTCCTTCTTGTTCGGCTCCGGCACTCGTTGCGAGGCCAGTACAACCGAGCTCATCCTCACCGGCTGCTTTCGCAGATCGGGAACAATGATGTCGCTTTCAAATGAACCCATTCTTCCGGTCTCGTTCTCGCGCACCACAAACTTCAGGTGATACTTTCCCGGAGGCAGCGTAAAACTGGTCGAGTATTGGATATTCTTTCGCCTCACCTGCTGCGCCTGGTCGACTGCGAGCTTCACCGTCTCGCGTGCATTCCCGATCACGTGTCCCGTCGCATCTTTAACTTCTCCTATGATGTCGAGGGTGGCCTTATCGCGATCCCCGCCCTTCACAAATGGAATCTGCGATCCCGGTACAATCATCGACACGGGAATGTAATAGTGATTTTCATCCATGCGGAAGTAAAGCGCGTCAAGGTAAACAGCAACGTCGGTAGCAGGCAGGTCGCTCGATAGCTGCTCGTCCAGTTCACGCTCGCGATCTGCGCGGTTTGAGTGCTTGAAATCTGCAGGAGCATAGTAGCCGGGGCGATATTCAAGCTTCACATCCTTGCGGTCAACTCGGATTGCAAGTTTGCGATAGCGCCCGTCCCGCCGCGCATCACTCGAGCGAAACCCGATTCCATAGTAGGCGCTGGTGTCCTGCTGCATTCGCGTAAAGGCTGGCGAAAAATCATTTGAATCGAAGAATGCCTTGCCGCCCGTGTCGGAGGAGAGCGTTGCCATCACCTCCTGCGTATTAAAGTTTGCATCCAGGTTGTTCTGTAGCGCGGCGCCTGTATACGCGCTCGTTCCGCGCAGACTTCCAGTAGAAGCGTCACCCAGCGGAGAGATAGCCTCCAACCCCCGCGTATCAACGCTATAAATCGAAAGATTGGAGCGCACCGCTGCATTTGTCGCGGCGCGCAGCGACGCCTGATTTTCTATGCCGTCGCGCTGGATGCCGCCTGAGAAATAAAGCAGAGACTTCTTTTGATTCAGGTAGGAGAGAGATTTTGAAATAGATGCGATCGCAAACAGCTCGCGATCCGTATTGATGTCGTTGTACTCGCTCTCGTCCGGCGTGTAGGAGCTCGTATCTTCTGCCTGGTTCGTTGTGCTGACTGAGCCAGGCTGATAGCCAGCCCCCTGCGTTCCCGAATAACTATCGATTGCTTTAAGAAGTAACTGGCGATTCGCCGTGAAGTCCTGGTCAAGCGACAAAGTATTGTCGAGCGAGACTACGGATACCAGATCAGCAGGCTGCATCTGCTTGTTGATGTAGTTGCGTGCGGCTGCCTGCGCGCGATCAAGGTCTTCCGGCTGCATGGATGTAATGTCGAAGAACAGGATGATCAAGCGATGGTCGCGTAATTCTTCAGGCTTGGCTGTACCCGTCTTCCCCAGCACAATCGGCGCTGCATCGCCGCTAACGGTCACCTCGTTCAGGGGTACCGCCTGATCGACACTTTCGAAATCAAAGGTGCTTATCTGCTGCTGCTTGCCATTCTCAAATATCGTAAAATCCTTCTGTGTAAGTCCGCGCACAATATCGCCCGTCTTCCGGTCGCGCACCACTACATTTGTAAGTACCAGTTCGCTATTCACCCGTAGCACAAAAGGTTTCTGTTCAGGCTCCTGCTGTGCAGATAGAACAGGAACGCTAAAGATGAACAGCAATGCAAGCGCGATAGCTCCCTTCATTGGTTAGTACCTCATCCGTGCAAGAAAGGTGAACTGCCGCATCGCTGCTGCCGCGACTACTTGTCCATAAGTCCCAGATCCCAGCGAAGTATCTACCCCGGAATACTGCACTGTATTAAAGACATTATTCGCGGTTGCCCGCATCTCAAACGAACGCGTCTCTCCAAACCGAATAGTTTTCGAGAATGAGCTATCGAAGGAAACAGTGCCCGGACCCGGGATGGAATAGCGTGAAGCCGTCCCGTATACATTTGCCGGCTGAGTAAAGGCTGCTGTGTTGAACCAGTGGCGAAGGGTGCCACTTGCCTGCTGAATGCCTTGTCCAGCCACGCGATCGGGTCGTAACGAGCCTGCACTGCCGCGAGCTACATCTGTCACCGATGCCAGATAGTGTGGCGTAAGAGGCATCCCGGTTGCGAAGTCAAAGTTTGCGGAGATGGATAGATTGCTCAGCGTATGCGACAGCCAGCTGCCGCTTGTGAGCAGATGAGTATCAGGTCCAAAGGGAAGTTCATACACAAAGTCGCCTTTGAGCTGCTGTCGTATATCAAAGCTGGAGTTAGACTCCTCCGCCAGCAGGTTCTGCCAGTTCTGCGCGACAACCACTCCCGTACCGCCATTTCCTCCGATGGAGCTGGCATTATCAATGGAGTGCGCGTAGGTATAGGTTGCGCCCAGCGCCACGCCACTTTGCATACGCTTCCGCAATCTCACGCTGAGAGCGTTATAGTTTGAGAACGCTACCGAATCTTCGTAATCATAGAAGAAGCCACTCAGCGATTCCGTTGCTGTGCGTCCGGGCGCGTCGACAATATCGAGCCGCGTACCCTTTGATCCGCTGTAGCCAATATTCAAGAGAATGCCAAGCGGGAACGTCTTCTGTATGTTCAGGTTCCAGACCTGCACATAGGGTAGCTTGTAGTTCTTATTGACAGCATAGTTGCCGATAGTCTGCGGCGCAGGAAATCCGTTCGCAAGCGTTATAGCTGCACCCTGTGTAGCTTCGTTTGTCTGCACATCGGCAAAGGGAGGCTGGAATGCGAAGTTCTGTACGAACTTCACATACTGGCCGTTTGCGAAGTTAATGCCATAGCCCCCGCGAATCACAATATCGTGATGGCCGCTCCACGCGAATCCCACGCGAGGAGAAACATTGCCTCTCTGGGGATAGATGAGCGTTCGTGGATACTTGCCGGAGTAGGGCCCAATGCCATTCGACAAAACCGTTGCCACACTTGCAAAGTTATTGCCTGTGTCCAGGGTTGCCAGCCGGTCATCTTTCTCGGCATAGGGAGAGAAGTATTCCCACCGCAACCCCGCAAGTAGAGTCAGATTTGGCAGCGCGCGCCAGTTATCCTGTGCATAGGCATCCCATGTGTTCTGGCGCAGGTAGGACTTCTGGTATGGTGCCTGCAATGCAGTTTGCTGTGGCAACCCCAGCAGAAGGTCGGCCAGAGAAGAGCCGGAATCAGGCAAACCATTATTGCCCGTATTGCCGACGCCATTCACGCTGCTGGAGCCGGGCTTCTCCGTAAAGAAGCCGGTAAAGTAATAAGTCCCCGTCGAGTTAGTCTGCCCGAGTAGATCAAGATGCACGCGCCTGGCATCACCACCGAACTTGAAGTTATGTTTGCCATGAATCCACGAAAGCGAATCGGAGATGGAGATAGTCTGGTTAGTCTGGAAGTTAGGCTGCTGCTCGCTGAGTCCGGTGAACTGATTCAGCGTGACGTTAGGCAGACCATAGTTGATAGGGTTGACGGCTGCACCATTGAAGATATTCAGACCTAGCTGCCCCGCGACATCGTTCACATTAGTGAAGTAGTTTCGCAGTTCAGTATTGGTGCGATTCCATCCGCCAGTCAGGTTATTCGTAAGCTTGCCTTTGCCGAGCGTGTAGCCCAGTTCCAGCGAATACTGATGTGTCTGCTCCTTGCCGCCTAACTCCGGCAGTATGTTCAGTTGGTCAGAGGCTGCGTGGCTGTAGTTGAAGTTGGCATTGATGTTCTGCCGCAGGCCATTGCCGCCCTGTCCGAGATATTGCCGTATCAGCGAAACAATCGGAGAACCGCCCGACCCTGCGCCAAAGCTGCGAACATAGCGCGCGCCAATCACGGTCGTGTTCGCTTGAGCGGTGGTTAGCCGCTGATAGTCTTCGTAGTCGCCCGGCAGGTTAGGCAGCGGAACGTAGTTCAGCAGCGCCTGCGCCTGCGGCGAGATGCGGCCGTCGGGAATCACATTGCCGGGAAAGGGCAAACCCGTTTTCGGATCATAGAGGGTGATCGGAGTGCCGCTCTGCGTCGCCAAGGTTGAGAAATCGCCGGCACGCTGCGCCGCGGTCGGCACCGTTCCATATTGGTCAAAGGGAGAGGACGACCGCTGCCCCGAGAGGGTGAGAAAGATGAAGTCCTTTCTGTCATGAGTGAGCAGCTTCGGAATATAGGGAGCGCCGAGAAACGTCAGGCCGAATCGATTCGTCGCATAGCCGGGTTGCTCGATCTGCTGGCCGCGGATCGCAAAATCTTTCGCGTCCAGTGCCGAATTCCCTCCGTTCCAGAAAAATGCCCCATGCGGCTGGTTCGGATTGAAGTGGCGAAAGTTGCGCGGGCCACCTCCGAATCCACCTCCGCCAAAACCTCCGCGGCCGCTTCCTCCACTACCACCCGGTGATTGTGAGAGCGACTGGTCAAGCTGATTGGCCTGCATATTCTGGCGAAGCTGCCCCATATCCAGCCCTGCGAAAGGGCTGGTCGTGCCGCTCTGTCCGTTTACGGCTATCGATTCTCCTGAGAAGTCCTGGTTGGCAGCTAACGACGGCAGCTGCGCACCCGAGCTGGCCGCGGCCGCTCCTGCAGCGATCAGGTCGGCTGCGGACCCCAGCAGTCCCAGGCTCTGTGCCCCTGCGCCGCTATATTGCCGTAGGCCCCGGGCTGTTGCGTCGGCGGCCTTTGCAGCGCGCGACGCCAGCACCAGTCCAAAATCGGCAGTCTGTTCGTGTGAGGCAGCATTGAGCAGCGCCTCCTTCGTTGTTGGGGCAAAAGCAGCCAGCTCCGCCCGCACCACATAGCGGCCATTTTGCGGAATCGTCAGCTTGTATGCGCCGTCAATACCGGTTGCGCCGCTATACTTCCGGCCGGTCAGCGTGTTCGTAGCCGTTATTGAAACGCCAGGCAGCGGTACCGCGCCCGACTTTACTACTCCTCGTATTGTGCCGCCGCTTTGTTGCGCCGTAGCTGAAGCAAGCGCCGCAAGCGACAACATCATCCAGAGAGCGATTGACCTCAGCATGACGTCACTCCTACGGCCGCGCCGCTGGATCGCCGCGTCTCTGGTTCGGGTCGACGACCGTCAGAATGCTTGCCATAAACAGCCCGTTCTGTAGCGCACCTCGTGCATAGACGCGATCGCCGGGTTTGATGTCGAGCAGCGTGATGCTGTCATGCCGCTTTCTGAACGAGGTATTTTCGTCCACTGCGATAGTCGCGGCCTTCTTGTCCGGCCGCTCGATCGTGATCTTCAGATCGTTGATCGCTGTCACCTTTCCTGCCAGCCATGTCTTGCCAAAGTCTGCCCGCCGCTGTTCGATCTCTTTTGCCTGCGCGGGGTCAATCACTGCCAGAAACACAGCGCCTACCGTTTTCGCCTTCTGGTCGACTTCTCCTCCGGCAACGATTGCGTCACCAATATGAATGTCGGCCGGCTTGATGGGGTCGCGCTGCTTTCGGAAGAAGGTGTTGACGCCGGTAAATACCTTCCAGGTCGCGCCGCCCTCTGTCTTCACCTGGTAGGTTCCTCCCTCCACGCCGGTGACCGTACCTTGAAGGATGTCTGCCCCGGCCGGAAAAGTCGCGGGCTCGGCGCTATCCTGTGAGCCGGCGAACCTTGCGGTCCCCATCGCGAGCAGCAGCACCGATACAAGTTTGAGAACCAGGCGCACGTTCAACTTCCGGCCAATACCTGCCCCATGAGACGCGCCAGCCTGACAGGAAGTCGCATTCTTCCACATTCGCGGTTGTCTTGCGATAAACTTCCCGCACATGCCTACAGAATATGTTCACGCCCACAAAGAGGCGCATTTTGAGTCGAGTGACGTCGTACGCGACGTTGTCATCGGAATGTCCGACGGACTCACTGTCCCATTCGCACTGGCTGCAGGACTTTCAGGAGTGGTCGGTTCGAGCCATGTAGTCGTCCTTGCTGGCCTCGCTGAAATCGCGGCAGGCTCCATCGCCATGGGCCTCGGCGGCTATCTCGCCTCCCGTGGAGACTCCGAGCACTTTGCCAGCGAACGCCGTCGCGAGGAGCGCGAGATCGTGGAGCGCCCTCATGACGAAGAAGAGGAAATCTACGAAATCTTTGAGGAGTATGGCGTCGAGCGCGTAGAAAGTGCGTCCGTGCTGACGGCGCTCAAGCGCAATCCGCAAGCCTGGGTCGATTTCATGATGCGCTTCGAACTGGGTCTGGAGGAGCCTCAGGCAAATCGGGCGCGTCAGAGCGCCATAACCATTGCCGTGTCCTACATTGTTGGGGGGCTGATTCCGCTCCTGCCCTACATTGTCCTGACTACAAGCTCAATGGCGCTGCCCGTCTCGGTAGTGATCACGCTTCTCGCGCTGCTCGTCTTCGGTGCGGTCAAAGGTCGTATGACGGGAGCCGGTACGCTTCGCAGCAGCATGCAGACCGTCATGATCGGAGGCCTTGCAGCCGGCGCAGCTTACCTATTGGCACGACTCCTCAACACAGGTGGGCATTGATTTCAGGCTCACCTTGCGAGGCGTCGAACGGGAGCCGGAATACTCCGTGAGCGTACCGGCGAGCAGGTAGTAGCCCTCATCGTCGCGCTTGCTGCCCGGCCCGCGCACGATCGTTCCTTCAAAGGCATACCACTGATCGTGCAGCTTCTGCGTTGTAAAGCTGAACCTTCTCCCTTCGACCGTGACCGCGGCAAAGAGGAAGGTCATGGGCGCACTCTTTTCGCCTGAACTGCTGTGGATCCGCGAAAGATAACCGCCCAGGTGGCCGCCATCCAAGGTGATCTCGATGACATCCTCGCTGTTCAGCTCATATTCGCCTGACGCGTCGTCGGGCAGCAGGCTGACACCGGAGGAGAGGACGGGCAGCGTCTGGTCCGCTTCCTGATCCGTCTCCTCGCTCCGGTGGTGTAGCACAGGCCTCTGCTGCTGTTGCTCGGCGCTGACGCCCAGCGTCAGCAGCATCATCATCATCAGGCAGAGTATGAGGCGCACTGGTTTCCCCTGCCCCGCAGCTACCTGCCGCTCTCGCTCTTCTGGCGTGCGGCCTCGAACTCATCGCCACTCTTCCACTCGACCGAGTGCGGCATGGCAGAGGCCTCCCATCCGAGGAGAAAGCCGAACTGCGCCATCTTTGCATCCCCGCGGAAATCCATCGAGGGGTGGTATTCGTCCGATGGCTGGTGGTAGTGGTGCGCGTTGAAGTCCTTCTGTTGTTCGGTTCCCCATTCCGGAGTGTGTCCCTCAAACAAGGTTCCCTGGCCAATGGAGAAAGAAGGAATGCCTACACGCGCAAAACTGAAATGGTCCGAGCGATAGTAGTGCCCTGCGCTGGGGAACTGGTCCGGCTGGATCGTCAGGTTAAAGTCCTTGGCCGTCTTCTCGACCTCGGGATAGAAGCTGGTGCGCTCCGCACCCGCAACTTCAACCGCAGTCGGTACGCCGATCGGGTTCAGCATGTCGTAGTTCAGGTCGAGCGCGATCTGCGATGCAGGCACAGGAGGATGCTCGCCAAGATATTGCGATCCGAGCAGCCCCTGCTCCTCGGCGGTCACTGATGCGAAGTAGACATCGTGCGGCGGCTTGATCGAGGCCTGCGCATAGGCGCGCGCCATCTCCAGCAGGATGCCGCAGCCGGTGGCATTGTCCGCTGCGCCGTTGTAGATGTTGTCCCCCTTGAGGGTGGGATCGATGCCGAGATGGTCGTAGTGCGCGGAGTACATCACCGCATGCCCAGGCGTTGCATCCGCGCCCGGCAGCTTCGCAACGACGTTGTCAGACTGATAGTGGCGCACCTTGCTGACCACCGTCGCCTTGAGGCGTACCGGCAGCTCCACCGGGCGAAAACCGGGCTTGCCCGCAGCCTCGATCAGCTTGTCGATATCGCCCTGGCCCGCGGCAGCGAACAACTTGCGCGCCACGTCATACTGGATCCAGCTGGCCGCCTTCAGCGTCGCCGTCGGGTCGTCCTGCAGGTAAGACTTTTCAATGGCCTGTGAGTTCTCGACCACCGCCCACGGATAGCTGGCCAAGTCGTTGCGGTGAATGATCAGCACACCCACTGCGCCCAGCCGCGACGCCTCTTCATACTTGTAGGTCCAGCGGCCGTAATAGGTCATCGCTGCCCCTTTGAAAAACCTCTCGTCGGTCGACGGTGGCTCGTTCACGATCACCAGCAGCACTTTGCCCTTCACATCCACGCCCGCATAGTCGTTCCACTTATACTCAGGCGCATCGATGCCGTATCCGACGAAGACGATCGGCGCATCGATCGTGGCAGACGTGCCGCCTGTCTCATCTTTCGTCACGTAGTCCGTTCCGTAGGTCAGCGGAATAGACGGTCCGCTTGCCGGCGACAACGTAAAATTCGTCTGGTCCTCGACCGTATGCACCGCATAGAGCGGCACATGCTGGAAGTAGGTGCCGTTTTCGCCGGCCGGCTTTAGCCCATCCAGGGCAAACTGGGTAGCGATGTACTGTGCGGCAATCTCTGCCCCGCGCAGTCCCGGGCCGCGGCCTTCAAGCAGGTCGTTGGCCAGAAACCGCACATGCGCCCGAATCTTTTCGCCATCGATGCTGTCCGCCGCGGCGACTGCGGCCTTGGGCACGCCGCTGATCGCGGGTACCTGGGTGAATGCCGTGGATGCGGCAACGACTGCAAAGGCAAGTGCGAGCGGCGTTCTCTTCATGGGTTTGAGTACTTTCCTTGTGGCAAAGTTCTGTCTGATTTCTATATCACGATTTGGTCCAGTCCTTCGCCGGGAAGTAGAACCGGTACCGATCTGCCCGAGTAGCCCGGCCATAGCTTGAGCCGTTTCAGCGCCTTGCGCGCCAACCCGGTCAGCGGCATATCCGGAAGCTCATTCTGCGTCACCCAGCGGCGTTCCGTGCCGGACCCTCCCTCGCCGGTCAGTTCCGTGGCCTGCGTCTCGAAGAAGTTCGCGTAGTAATTCGTGTTGGTGATCGCATGGCGCAGGCTCAGCAGTGGCAGCTTGCCGCCTGCACCTTCCGGATGCTCAGGGATCTGCGGCAGCTCCCACATCCCCGCCATCAAGGACGCGTCCTCAGGACGGCGCTCCAGCAGCAGCTCTGTGCGCCTCAGCCCGTGCCGCAGCCGGCCTTTTCTCTTAACGACGGCATACGTGATTCTGCGGCTGAGCATCTGTTTTGCCGGAGCAACCTCGTGTTCGCCGCGGGTATGGCAAAACTCATGGACCGGGCAGTGGGTGCATTGCGGCTGCGACGGCAGGCAGATCAAGGCTCCCAGCTCCATCATGGCCTGGTTAAAGTCTCCGGGACGTTTGCGGTCAAGCAGTCGCTGTGCCAGGGCGGGCACCTGCGAGGCAGCTGCCTTCGGGCCGCCTTCCAATCCCTGCAGACGGGTCATCACGCGCAGTACATTCCCGTCCACCACGGCGACAGGCTCTCCGAAGCCGATGCTGGCAATCGCGGCAGCCGTGTAATCTCCAATGCCGGGCAGGCTGCGCAGCTTCTCTGCTGTGCCGGGCAGCTTGCCGCCACACTCCGCCACCACAAACTGTGCAGCCTTCCGCAGCAGCCGCGCGCGCCGGTAGTAGCCCAGCCCGCTCCAGTGCGCCAGCACCTCATCCTCGCTGGTGGCTGCCAGCGTGTCCAGTGTCGGAAAGCGGGCCATGAAGCTGCGATAGTGTTCGAGCACGGCGGCCACGCGCGTCTGCTGCAGCATAATTTCAGAGACCCAGATTGCATAGGGGTCGCCGGTGCGCCTCCACGGCAGATCGCGCCGGTTGCGGTCGTACCACACCATCAGGGCCTCGCGAAGGTCGCGAACCTGTTGTGCGCTCAGTTTGCCCGTGCTCATTAAGGCGATTCTAAACCGCACTACACTTGATGCTGGAACTTTTCATCCGGAGAGCTAATGTACATCCACGTATTCGCATTTCGCTGGAAACCCGAAGTAACCGCTGCGCAGAAAGATCGCGTCATGGCTGAAATCCAGGCGCTTCAGGGAAGAATCCCGGGGCTGCTCGAGACCCATGTTGGCATCAACATTTCGCCCCGGGGGCAGGGCTATGAACTCGGCGGAGTCATGAAGTTCGAGAGCAAAGAAGCGCTCGAAGCCTACGGACCACACCCGGTTCATCAGGAGCTGGTGAGCTGGCTCATGCCCCTCATCGAGCCCTTGGAGGTTGATTTCGAGGCATAACCCGAGAGTCTGCGCGACCGCTCTTAGATCACCACCGATTCCCGGTACTCCCCAAAAACCTCTCGCATCGCCCCGGCGATTTCTCCTACGGTCGCGTAGCTTTCCACCGCTTCGAGGATCGCCGGCATCAGGTTTGCGCCGGACCGGGCATGCTCCTTCACCCGCGAAACCGCCTCGGCCCATCGCGTGGCGTCACGCCGTGCCCGCAGCGCACGGAGGCGCTCCACCTGCCTGCGCTCCAGTTGTTCGTCGATGCGCTGGATCGGGATCCCCGGCTCATTTTCGCGGCTGAACCGGTTCACTCCCACCACTACGGCTTCGCCCGAGTCCACCGCCTGCTGATATTCATAGGCTGCGCTCTGAATCTCCTGCTGCACCCAGCCCTTCTCGATCGCCCGCCGCATCCCGCCCATTGCATCGATGCGCTCCAGGTAGCCGCGCACCTCCCGCTCGATGCCATTGGTCAGCGATTCAACATAGTAGGAGCCCGCGAAGGGATCAACCGTCTGCGCCACGCCCGACTCCATGGCGATGATCTGCTGCGTGCGCAGGGCGATCCGCGCCGCCTCTTCTGTCGGCAGCGCGAGCGCTTCATCGTAGCCATTGGTGTGCAGCGACTGCGTGCCGCCCATCACTGCGGCCAGGGCCTGCACCGCCGTACGCACAATGTTGTTTTCCGGTTGCTGCGCGGTCAGTGTGGAACCCGCCGTCTGCGTATGAAAACGCAGCATCAGCGAGCGCGGATTCGTCGCGCCGAAGCGCTCGCGCATGATGTGCGCCCACACCCGCCGAGCGCAGCGAAACTTCGCAACCTCTTCAAAAAAATCGTTGTGAGCGTTGAAGAAGAAGGAGAGCCGCGGCGCAAAGCGGTCTACTTCCAGGCCTGCATCGAGTGCCGCCTGCACATAGGCCATGCCGTCGGCCAGGGTAAAGGCGACCTCCTGCGCAGCCGTCGAGCCTGCCTCGCGCATGTGGTAGCCGGAGATCGAAATCGTGTTCCACTCCGGCGCCTCGGCATTCGCCCACCCAAACATATCGGTGACGATCCGCATCGCATCGCGGATCGGGTAAATGTAGGTTCCCCGCGCGATGTACTCCTTGAGGATGTCGTTCTGCACGGTGCCGGAGAGCTTCCGCACCTCTGCTCCCGTGCGTTTCGCCACCGCGACATAGAGTGCCAGCAGGATGCTCGCCGTCGCGTTGATGGTCATCGAAGTCGAAATCGTGTCCAGCCGGATTCCGTCGAAGAGCCGCTCCATGTCTTCCAGCGAATCGATGGCTACCCCCACCTTGCCAACCTCGCCCAGAGACATCGGATCGTCGGAGTCGTAGCCGATCTGCGTAGGCAGGTCAAAGGCGACCGAGAGCCCGGCCGTTCCATTCGCCAGCAGGAACTTGTAGCGGCGGTTGCTCTCCTCGGCATCTCCCATGCCCGCATACTGGCGCATCGTCCACAGGCGCCCGCGGTACATGGTCGGCTGGATGCCGCGCGTGTAAGGAAACTCGCCCGGAAAGCCAAGATCGCGCAGCGGGTCGAAGCCATCGGCCTCGAGATCGGCACGGGTATAGAAAAGCTTGCGGGGATCAGCGGGCTTCTTCATTGCGACCCCCGAGTTTAGCGCATTCAGTCCTGGAAGCGCGTCCGCGCAATCGCATCGAGCACGCCGTTGAGAAAGTTGATCGACTCCGGCGCCGAGTAGCGCCGCGCCACCTCCAGCGCCTCGTTGATGATGATCGGCGCAGGCGTGCCCTTGAAGCCCAGCATTTCCGCAATCGCCATCCGCAACACATTGCGGTCCACTGCCGCCATTCGGCTCAGCTTCCAGTTTGCGGAGTGCTTCTCGATCAGCGCATCGATCTCTTCTTCCCGCGCGACCGCCACCCGGTAAATATCCTCGGCGAAGCCGCGCGTATCGGCATCCGCATCATCGCGTGCTTCCCAGAAGGAGCTGCGCACCTGGTCCGGCGTCTGCTTGCCCACGTCTCCCTGGAAGAGCATCTGCATGGCGAGTTCGCGTGATTTGCGCCGCTTGCCTGTCGTTGTGCTCATGCGCGTGTCTCTATCTTGCGGTGCAGCGAAACCATCTCGATGGCTGCCGATGCCGCCTCAAAACCTTTGTTTCCAGCCTTCACCCCGGCGCGATCGAGCGCCTGCTCCAGCGTGTCGCAGGTCAAAACGCCAAAAGCATGCGGAATCCCTGTCTCCTGCTGCGACTGCCCGATCCCCCGGGAAACCTCGTTGTAGATCGCCTCATAGTGCGCCGTTTCCCCACGCAGCAGGCAGCCGAGCGTAATGATCGCGTCGAACCGCTTCTGTTCGGCCAGTTTCCGTGCCGCCGAGGGAATTTCCCACGCGCCCGGCACTCGCAGCACTTCCACATCTTCCTTGCGCGCCCCGCTGCGGAAAAGGCAGTCGAGCGATCCCTGCAGCAGCCGGTCCGTAATCACCGCATTCCAGCGCGCCGTCACGATGGCAAAGCGCATCCCGGCTGCGGACAGGTCGCCCTCCAGCGCCACCGGCTTGCCCTGCAGCACGTCGGTCCACTCCCAGAAGGCAAAGCGTACGCCCGGCACCGGCTCCACCGTAAACAGGCGGCTCTTCCAGTTGGTCTCGGCAGTGTCTGAAATCCGTCCGGCCAGGGCATCTTCGCCCCAGGTCTTCTTGAGCCACGCGGCAGCGACTTCCCGCACGGCGTCCAGGGTCGTGACCTCGATGAAGATCTCCGCCTCGGCCGGCATCATGCCATCGATGAACTCGATATTGCCCAGCGGCGCGAGAAAACCCCGCCCGCGGCTGTACTCGTCGTCCCAGCTCTTGCCTGGCTCAAAGCCCAGCGCGGAAAAAAAGTCCGCAACCTTGTCGTAAACGGCCGGAGTGCTCGCCGCCCGCACCAGCGTAATGCCTTTGATCATGCTTTGACTTTATCAGCGCGGCGATACCCGGCGAAAGCGCCCTAATCCTCCTTCATTCGTCCAACAAGGACACACTTCGTTAATATGGGGTTTACGCATTTTTTTTGAACTTTCTGAGGAGTAAGTCGTGAAGCAATCGAAGCTGTTGGTTTTGGCGTTGGCTGGCCTGGTGCTCAGCTTCGCTGCAGTCCCAGTGCGCGCACAGAAGGCGCTGCACAATGATGATGCCGCACTGAGTTTCTTCGGTCAGTTCTCTAACAGCGTCAATGGCAATGGCATCAGCCTGCATTCCGGAGATTCGCTGGGCGTCCAGGGCGCCTTCCGCCACACCTATCACTGGTGGCTTGGCTATGAGGCCAATTATGGCTACACCCGCTTCTCTGAGTACTACTCCACCCACGTCTACTCCTTCCAGCACAACCTCCACGAGATTGGCGGCGCGTACCTCGTCCAGGCGCCATCGTCGTTCGCGGGGCTTCATCCCTTCGCCACCGGCGGAGTAAGCGTCCTCATCTTTTCTCCCACGCTCAACGGCGGCCAGCAGGCCCCGTGGCAGGCTCGTCCCGCGGTCACCTTTGGCGCTGGCGTCAACCACCCCATCCTGCGTTCCAACTTCGGCGTCCGCGCCCAGTACCGCGCCCTTTTCTACAAAGCGCCTGACTTCGGCGAAGCCAGCCTCAACACCGGCAGCTTCCGAATGACTTCAGAGCCCACCATAGGCTTTTACCTCAAGTTCTGATGAGTGACGAGAGACAAGCTAAGCTTGCACCCGGGCTTTACCTTGTCTCGACTCCCATCGGCAATCTTGAAGACATCACCCTCCGCGCCCTTCGCGTCCTTCGCGAAGCTGACCGGATTGCCTGCGAAGACACCCGCCAGACGCAGAAGCTGCTGAATCACTACGACATCAGCACTCCGACCGTCAGCTGCCACGAGCACAATGAGCGGGAGCGGGCCACCGAGCTCATCGCCGCCATGCAGGGTGGCGCCCGCATCGCCGTCGTCTCCGACGCGGGCACTCCCGGCATCTCCGACCCTGGCATGTATCTTGCGCGCGCGGCCATCGCCGCCGGTATTCCCGTCTTTCCCGTTCCCGGCGCGAACGCCGCCATCTCCGCGCTCATCGCCTCCGGTCTGGACACGGAGCGCTTCTTCTATGCAGGCTTCCTGCCGCCCAAATCAGGCGCCAGACGCGACGCACTGGAGCAGCTGGCAGCCAGCCTCACCGGCGCGGCCACGCTGGTTTTCTATGAGGCCCCTCATCGCATTCTTGAAACCCTGGCCGATGTGGAATCTGTCTGGGGCTGTGCTGCGCGCGTCGTCGTCGCGCGTGAGCTTACCAAGCTGCACGAGGAGTTTGCGCGTGGAACCGCTGCCGAAGTCGCCGCCTTCCTCAAAGAAAAGGATCGGATCCGCGGCGAAATCGTCCTGCTCGTCGCAGCCGCGCCACGAAGCGCCGCCAGCGCGACTGCGAAGCCTTTGCCTGCCCGCCTCGCTGAACTGATGCAGGCCGAGAGCCTCACCGAGATGGAGGCCCTCAAGCGCATTGCCCGCGAGCGCGGCATCTCCAAGAGCGAGGCCTACCGCGAACTCCAGCGCTCCCGCCCCCGCTGAAAATTCCCTCCCCGGCAGACATCGATTTACACCCAGACGCCCTCTCACCCACTAGTTCCGGGCGCGACGAGTCACGATGAGCGAGGTCTCTCAGGAGTTAATCCGATCAGCCATGGCCGGCAAGGGCCTCGACGCACTTGTGTGCGCTCTGCCTATGCATGTGCTGATGCTCACAGGCTACTGGCCGATCATGGCAAACAGCATCGCCATCTTCACAGCAAAGGAAGTGGAGTTGATCGTCCCCGCCGACGAAGTCGAGAACGCACGGGCCTACACCAGCATTCCGCTCCACGCCTTTGAGCCCGCTGCTCTTGACCGGCTCGTCAATCCTGTTCATGCAGTCACCGAGCCGCTCATCGCTCGACTGCGCGCTCTCGGGCTCGAGCACGCCCGCATCGGCCATGAGTCTGAGCAGTTTCTGCAGCCCGCGTCCTACCTCACAATGAACCTCTACAATTCCGCTCTGGCACAGTGCATTGAGAAGGTGTTCCCCGAGGTGAAACTGCAGAGCGCGGATCGGATGCTCGAAGAGCTGAAAGCCCGCAAGACCGAACGCACTCTCGCCCGGTTACGTCGCGGTTGTGAGGTCGCGAAACACGCCTTTCTCAATGGAGTGAAGGCGATTGAACCAGGCTATACGGAGCGCATCGTCGCATCGCTCTTTGAGCTGGAGCACAGCCGCTCCTGCAAAGGGCAACCCTTCGACAGGGTTGAGTCCTTCTTCTTCTGCATGTCTGGACCAAATTCCGGGCAGGCCGATTCCGCCTACGCACGCACCCGCCACAGACTGATCGATAGCGGGGACCTGGTCATGGTCCATTGCAACTGCTCCTATGACGGATGGTGGACGGATATCACGCGGACCTTCGTGGCCGGAGCGATTCGTCCGGAGTATCAAAAGATGCGTGACGCAATTGCGCGTGCTCGCGATGCAGCCCTTGCCGCCATCCGGCCTGGCGCCACCGGCAGGGAGGTTGATCGCGCTGCCAGGCAGGTCCTTGAGCGTGCTGGTTACGGACCAAACTTCACCCATGGGGCGGGTCATGGAGTGGGATATGCCGCCGCCAATCCGGATGGCCGCCCTCGCATTCATCCCTGCTCAGACGACGTGCTCGAAGAGGGAATGACCTTCAACCTTGAGCCCGCTATCTATTTCAAGGGCAGGTATGGAATGCGTCACTGCGACATGGTCGCGATCACCGCCAGAGGCGCGGAGCTGCTGACGGATTTCTGACGGGCAGGTATGCAGCGTGCTCTCGGAGAGCTGGGGCAAGGGCGTCCCGCGACTTCGGCCGCCCAGCCCCGTGTGATTGCATCACTTCTTCTTGAGCGCGCGATAGCCGATATCCCGCCGGTAGTACATTCCCTCGAAGTGGACTTTCTTCATTGCTTCATACGCCAGGTCGAGCGCTGTCCTCAGGTCGGCTGCAGCCGCCGTCACCCCCAGCACTCTGCCGCCACTGGTCAGGAGCTCTCCTCCAACCAGTGACGTGCCGGCGTGGAATATCTGAACGCCCGGCACCCTCGCTGCCTCTTCGAGTCCAGTGATCACCCGTCCGTTGGTGTAGCTGCCGGGGTAGCCTTCGCTGCTCGCCACCACGCAGGCCGATGCTCCCTTGCGCCAGCGGAACTCGGTGTCGCTGAGCCGGCCTTCCACGCATGCCTCCAGCGCCTCCACCAGGTCGCTCTCCAGCCGCATCAGGATCGCCTGTGTCTCCGGATCGCCAAAGCGCGCGTTGTATTCGAGCACCATCGGCCCGCGCGCCGTCATCATCAGCCCGCAATAGAGTACCCCGGTGAAGGGCGTCTCTTCCGCTGCCATGCCGTCGATCGTAGGCTGGGCAATATGGTGCAGGATCCAGTCACGCATCTGGTCGTCCACCATCTCATCGGTCGAGTAGACGCCCATGCCGCCCGTATTGAGTCCCGTGTCTCCTTCGCCGATCCGCTTGTGGTCCTGCGCCGGAACCAGCGCGGCCGCATGCTTTCCGTCGCTCAGCAGCAGGAAGGAGATCTCCTCGCCTTCCAGAAACTCCTCGATGACGATGCTCTCCTCGATGCTGCCCAGCAGCTTCCCGTTGAAGAGACCCTCGATCGCCTCCTCTGCCTCTTTTTTCGCATTGCAGATCAGCACGCCCTTGCCTGCTGCCAGGCCATCGGCCTTGATGACCACCGGCAGGTGAAAGAGGTCGAGCGAGTCAAGCGCCTCCTGGTGCGACGAACACACGGCGTAGGCTGCGGTGGGGATATTGTGCCGCTGCATGAATCGCTTGGCGAACGATTTGCTCGTCTCCAGCATCGCTGCAGCGCGCGTCGGTCCAAAGACGGCCAGGCTGCGCCGGCGAAGCTCGTCCACCAGTCCCAGCGACAGCGGCAGCTCCGGCCCCACCACGGTCAGGTCCGGCGATTCGGCTGCAACCACCCGCAGCAGGTCGCCCAGATCTTTCTGGTTCACATTCACGCAGCGCGCTACGCTCGCAATGCCGCCATTGCCGGGCGCGCAGACAACTTCAGATACACGGGGGGATTTGGCGATACTCCATGCCAAGGCATGTTCGCGGCCGCCGGAACCAATCACGAGAACTTTCATTTGTGGTCGATATCTCCTTGTTCTGAAGTGAGGCTACAGGAGCAGGGATTCGCCGCCAAGGGGGCAGGCTTAGTGCTTCGAGCGGGATGAGGCGTCGTGCACATGGCTGGCCTCGAAGCTGACAATCTTCCACTGGCCGAAACGGCGGTTGTAGACCCGTGTGTAGCGGTACTCGCCGCTGACATCACTCTCGCCATTCGTTCCGGTCAGCTCCGCCCGCGACGTCACGACAGCCGTATCGCCATACACCCGCACTTTGGTATCCGTGAAGTCCAGTTGTTTGATCTCGAGTGTGCCCGAGCGGTGCTGCGCCAGGATCTCTGCCTTGGTTTCGATGGTGCCGTTGGCGCTGATGCCGATGTAGTCGTCAGCCAGCAGGCGGTCCATCGTCTTCACATCATTCGTAATCTGGGCCGTGCGCCATTGCGCCTCAAGCGCCTCAACCTCTTTCTGCGCCCGGTTTTCCCGGTGAGGCATCGCCGCGTGCGCAGGCATGGAAAGGGCACACATGCCAAAAAGCAGCAGCAGTAGGCATGCGCCTGTGGCCTTGAGCGGCTTCCGGAAAGAGGCTGGTCTCTGCATGTGCGTACCGGATGGTAGTCCGGGCGGGAATCGCGAGTCAAAGAGAAAGAGGCGACTGGCGAATTCTTTCCTCGAACCTCCTGTACCCCACCTTAGACGGGGCCATCCACTCACGCAAGTAGTGCGGCGTGTGGTCGGGAGTGCAGCGCAAATCGTCTCTGCCGTCATGATCTACCCGATCGCCGTCTGCTCCTCAACCTGCATCATCAGCTCTTCCCACTCTGCCGTGAGCGTCGCCTGCTGCTCTCGCAGTGAGTCGAGCTCCGTTGCCACCCGCTGCGACTCCTCCGCACTGATGAAGATGCCCAGCGACTCTTCCGCGGCGGCAATTGCCGCCTCAACCCGCGGCAACTCTTCTTCCACAAACGCCAGCCGCTCCTGCATCTGCCTCAGCCGTATGGGATTCACCCGCTTCGTGCGCTCTTTCTCCTGCTGCACCACGGGGGCGCTCTCCACCTGCTGAGCCGCCGCCGGCGCCGCCTGAGCGGCCGGGGTTAAGCCCTGCTTGCGATAGAGGTAGTCCTCATAATTGCCTGGATAAACGTGAACATGGCCGCCCTCCACCTCAAAGACCCGCGTCGCCAGCCGGTCAATAAAGTAGCGGTCGTGCGAGACAAAGATCACCGTCCCGGTAAAAGAGGCAATCGCCTCCAGCAGCACATCCTTGGCGCGCAGATCCAGGTGGTTGGTCGGCTCATCCAGCAGCAGAAAGTTTGCCGGGCTCACCAGAATCCGGGCCAGCGCATACCGGTTGCGTTCCCCGCCGGAGAGTACACCGAGCGGCTTGTAGACATCGTCGCCTGAGAACAGGAAGCAGCCGAGCAGGCTCCGCAGGTCAGTGTCCGACACCCGCGGCGCGATGCGGCTGATGTCGTCCAGCATCCGCGCCGCCGGGTCCAGCACCTTGTATTGATCCTGCGCAAAGTATTCTGCAACCGCGTTATGCCCCAGCCGCAGCGTACCCGAGGTCACCGGCTCGTCGCCCGCCAGCATCCTGATCAGCGTCGATTTGCCCGCGCCGTTCGCGCCTACCAGGGCCACGCGGTCCCCGCGCTCCACGGTAAAGGAGACATTCTCGAGAACTCGCTTCTCGCCGTAGTTCTTGCCCACCGCCGTTGCTTCAATCACAGTGCGGCCCGAGGGCGGCGGCTGCGGAAAGCTGAAGTGAATCGCCTGCTCCTCCGGAGGAATCTCGATGCGGACGATCTTTTCGAGCTCCTTGATGCGGCTCTGCACCTGCTTCGCCTTGGTCGCCTGGGCGCGGAAGCGGTTGATGAACGCCTCCAGGTGTTCGATCTGGAGGCGCTGGTTCCGATACGCCGCCTCCAGTTGGGCCCGGCGCTCGTCCTTCTGCCGCAGGTACTTCTCATAGTTGCCCGCGTAGAAGTGCAGCCCTTTGTTCCAGATCTCTACCACCTTGCTGACCGTCGCATCCAGAAAGTAGCGGTCGTGCGAGATGAGAATGAAGCCCTTCGGATAGGTGCGAAGATATTGCTCCAGCCAGTTCCGTGCTTCCAGATCGAGATGGTTCGTCGGCTCGTCCAGCAGCAGCAGCTCCGGCTGCTCCAGCAGCAGCTTCGCCAGCGCGATACGCATCTGCCAGCCGCCGGAGAACTCCTCGCACTGTCGCTGCCAGTCCTCTTTTGAGAAGCCAAGCCCATCCAGCACCGCGCCCACGCGGGAGTCGAGCGCATAGCCATCGTGCGCCCGAAAGCGGCTGTCGATGTGCGAAAAGCGGTCAGCGGCAGCAGCATACTCGGGGCTTTCGTGGTCGAGTTCCGCCAGTGAAACCGACAGAGTCTCCAGCTCGCGCTCCATGCTCCGCAGTTCGTCGAAGACTGACAGGCACTCTTCAAAGAGAGTGCGTCCGGCCAGCGCCAGCCCGTCCTGCGGTAAGTAGCCGACAGACATCCCCCGCGTCCGTTCCAGCTTGCCGTAGTCGAGCGAGTCCTGCCCGGCCAGTACCTTCAGCAGCGTAGACTTGCCCGTGCCGTTCGCGCCCACCAGTGCGGTGCGCTCCTGGGCTGTAATGAGCCAGCTGGCCTGCTCAAAGAGCAGTTTGGCGCCAAAGCGCTTGCCGGCGTCCGTGAGTTGCATCATGCTTCCAGTGTATCGAGAGAGCCGTCAATCGCGTGCCATCCTTTTGTTGCCCCGCGCTTCTTCAGGGCGGACTTCAGCCTTTGCTCCGGACCGCAGGCACTCGCTGCTTTCCGGCAGCCGCGCGCCGCTGCTTCGCCCGCCGCGCCGGTGTGGCCAGCATTGCGCTGTACCCGGCATAAACATTGTCGAAGACAGCGTCCCAGGATGCTCCCAGCGCATCCTCCCGCGCCGCCAGCCGCATCTGCGCGTGCAGTTCAGGAGCGGTCATCAGTCTCGCCACCGCTGCCCCAAAGCCATTGTCATTGGTCACGATCCCCGTGATCCCGTCGCGTACGATCGTGCACGGACCGCCATCGGCGGTCACGATCGCCGGCACTCCTGAGGCCAACGCCTCCAGCACGACGTTTCCAAAGGTGTCGGTATGCGAGGGGAAGACAAAGGCATCCATCGAGGCAAAGGCCTCGGCCAGAGCCCTTCCGCGCAGCACTCCCGTGAACCGGGCTTGTGGCAGGTGCTCGCGAAGCCACGCCTCCTGGCCACCCTGGCCCACCAGCAGAAAGCGCACATTGTTAAAGCCGCGTGCCTTCAGCTCGGCGTCCATCCGCCCCAGCAGGAAGACATTCTTCTCACGCGAAAATCGGCCGACGTAGCCCAGCACAAACTCTCCGTCATCCTTCGGCCGCTGGCGGTGGGTTGGCGAAAAGAAATCTGCATCCACGCCTCGCGCCATCAGGCGGCAGGGTCGTCCGGTCCGCTCCGCCAGCATCGCGCAGATCTGCGCATTCGGGGCAAAGAGTGTCTGCGCAAAGCTGTAGAAGCTGGTGAGCACTCCCAGGGAACCGGCCTCGATCAGCTTCGCCAGCCGTTCATTGTCCATCAGCTTCGTCGAGCGCCGCGCCGCGTACTCGTGCAGGTTTGTGTGCCATGAGGCGGCCAGCGGCACGCGCAGCCACTTCGCCAGCGCCAGGCCCAGTAAGCCCAGTTCGCTTGGCCCTGTCACATGGATGACATCAGGACGGAAGGCCTTGAGCGTACGCGCCATCTGCGGCAAATGACGAGCGAATCCGGCATCGAAGCGCAGGTCTTTCTCAAGCGCAATCGAAAGCCGCCCGCGCTCGATCTCCAGCGTTTCTACCCCGTTATCCTGCGCGTGGTGCAGTTCCCGCGTCCCTGCGCGCACACACAGGAAAGGCAGCCCGCGCCGCCGCGCAAACGCCTCAAACTGGCGGCTGGTGTGGGCCACGCCATTTATTTCATGAAAAGAATCCGGGAGATATGCCACCCGGAGAGGCCGAGTCTCCACGGCGGAGTTCAGGCTGTCTCTTCGCCGAGGGCGAAGCTGAGTTCATGCGACTCGCTCCACGCCATCCGCAGGCTGCGGTTGAGCGGCTTGGCGCCGAGCAGCCGGACAGCCTCGATGACCGCCTGCAGGTAGACGGGCGCTTTGCCCTTGGGCCATAGCTCGCTCGCCGGACGCATGTTGCCGTCCGCGTCCGGATGGAAGACTCGCTCATCCCACCGCTGCGATCCCTGCGGGAAGTCGGCATAGTCGCGGATGGAGTCGAGGGTTGAGGCCAGCAGGCGATGCTTCCATGGCTCCGCATACTGCGGCATGAAGAGCACATGGCTGCGGCCTTCGTAGCGCACCTCATGCACAAAGTCCGTGAAGCTCGTCGCGTTCGACAGGTTTATATTCGCATTCGGCTCCAGGCCATGCCGGTCACCGCCTGAGATCAGCAGCATGTCCATCCGCTGTGCCATCCGCTTCACCGCGCGGTTTTCTTCCCAGCCGCGCAGCCCGTTCAGCTCCAGCGCGTGCATAAAGCGTCCATTGCGGGCCATGAAGGCATCCAGCCTCTGCTTGTGCTTCGCCTCGCCGATCATATAGAGGTCCCACATCGGATGGTTGAAGACGATCAGCACATTCGGCAGCGCGTCGAGCGCCGCCAGTATCTCCGTAAGCCGCGCCTCGCTGGGCTGCGCCGTGAACTCCTCGAAGACTTTCATCCACGCCGCGCCGGTCTCGCTGGGCAGGTTGTGAATGCCGAGATGAAACGACTGGTCGTCGCCAAACGGCACGCTCCACTCCACCGACACCGGGATGTGCCGGGCCGCGGCGACCGTGCGCAGCAGCATGGGAGCCTGAATATTGTCGTGATCGGTCAGGGAAACCAGCGGCATCAACCCGAGCTTCACAATCTGGATGCTCTCCAGATCGAAGGCCAGACGGGGAGTCAGCGGCGGCGTCCAGTAGCTCGTCTCGTAATTCACGGGGATCTGGTGCCGCTCCCGCGACCGCCGCTCCACCGCGGCCATTACCGGCCGCAGCAGTCGATATTCGCTGCCCAGCTTGGCCAGAAAGTCCAGGGTTTCTCTGGATTGGTTTGTATGGCTGTGAAGGGAAACGCCCGTCGTGTAGGGAATGGATGCTTCCGGGGCTTTCCACTGGTATGAGATTCGCCGCAGTCCAGCCTGCACGTCTGCCATGGCTATCCTCCTCGCGCCTCACACTGATTGTCGTCTCGTCCTATGAACGGGAAGTTACGGAGAGAAGAAGAGAACTTCAATTTCAACCGGAAGAATCGAAAGAGGATACAGCCGTCCGTGCCATCCGGGCGGCCTGCCCTCGGCAGCGATCATGCCGAGGGAATCACCTGCGCCGCAAACCGCTCCATCTCTTCCCTCTGGGGACTGCTCTGCAGCAGCACCAGGTCGACACCCACTGCCGCAAACTCTTCCAGCCGCGTCTTCACCTGCTCCGGCGTGCCCACCAGGCCGCTGCGCAGCCCGCGGTTTGAGACGGAATAATCCTCGAGCGAGATTTTCTGCTCCAGCTTTGAACCGGTGATCCACTGCTGGTAGTTAGCGTAGCCGCGCGCCGACTGCTGCACGTCCGTGATCCGCAGCACTTCCTTGTGCGCCTCCTCGGCCGAGTCCCGGACGATCGCGTAGCCTGCCACGCCAAAGGTCATCGGCGGCAGCCCGAGCGCCTCGCGCCGCTGCTTCAGGTCGGCGATCTTGCGGCCCACCGTTGCGGGATCGTCGCCGTGCATCAGATAGGCGTCGCATTTCGACGCAATCAGGCTTTTGGCCGTCTCTGACTCGCCCCCCGCGTAGAGCGTGGGCCGCGGCCTGCTCAGCGGTTTCGGCGAGAGCACGTTTTCGTCCACGCGGTAGTACTTGCCCTGGTAGCTGAAACCCTGCTGGCTCCAGCATCCATTCACCACATCCAGCCACTCTGCGGTGCGTGCATAGCGGTCATCGTGCTGGTCAAACTGGATGCCGTACTTCGTCGCCTCATCCGCCCACCAGCTGGAGACGACATTCAGCGTCAGCCTCCCGCCGGAAATATGGTCGATATTCGCCGCCTGCTTCGCCAGCAGCGCCGGATTGTGAAACGTAGGCCGCACCGCGACCATCAGTTCCAGCTTCTTCGTTACCGCTGCCAGCGCCGCCGTGGTCGACCAGGCGTCGAGCGAGGGAGCCTCAACGCCCTTGATGTCGTTCAGGTTCAGCTCGGCGATCAGCGTCAGATCGTAGCCGATCTCCTCGGCCCGCTGCGCCAGCTGGCTCACGTACTCCCACGTCGGCGGCATGCCTTCGTCTTCCACATTGCGGAGCCACCCGCCAAAGACCGGCAGCCAGAAACCGTAGCGCATCTATCGAGCCTCCGTCGTGGCGAGCGCAGGCTCATTGGCTGCGGCTGCTTCCGCTTCCAGCCAGTCCACCAGCCGGGCAAACGGGTCAAAGCCCACCACCCGCGGCCCGTCCGCAACAAAGTTCGAAAGCGCATTGATGTCGTAGTAGAGCCTCTGGCCATCGCGGTCATCCGTGATGTACTCGATGCCGCCCAGCTCGATTCCCGACTCGCGCATGATCCGTTCCACGTCGGCAATCACTTCCTGCGGCGGTTCATACCCCTCGACGCTGATGCCCGTCTTCGGTGCATCCACCGGGCAGGCCGCGCGATTCAGGTCTACGCCGCTCGTGGTCTTGCAGATGTCCGCCGGGCACAGATCAAACGTCTCCCCGGTGATATGCACCTTGATCGCGTAGAGAAATTTCCCGTTCAACACCTCGCAGCGAACAATATGAGAATCCCGCGCCGGGATAAACTCCTGCACCAGTGCCGTCGAGTCCATGCCGAAGGCCAACTCCCCTGCTGTCGCCGCCGCTTCCAGGGCCTCCAACGTGTCAAAGCGCTTCACCCCCGCGCCCGAGCCGCCAATGTTCGGCTTCACCACCACCGGCCACCGCAGCCCGGTCGTGGCGGCTGCCGCCTGCGAGGCCCGATGTATCACCCGCGCCTTGGGATAGGGCAAGCCAAGCTCATCGAGCAGCGAAAGCTGCGAAGCCTTCGACAGCTCCGCCCGAAACGCCTTCAACCCGTTGATTACACGCACGCCGCGCCGCTCCAGCTGGTCGAGAAAGCCCAGCGTGTAGAAGATCGCATCGCCATGCTCACGGTTCCACGCCGAGGGACTCATGCGGTTCACGACCAGTGCAAATCGCCGCTCCGGATGCTCCTCGATCGCATAGGCATGAGCAATGGCGTCCAGTTTGACGTACTCTGTCCCGCGGCGGTCCAGCTCCGCAAAGAGTGGTTTGAACCAGTTCGGCTGCTCGTAATAGATGGCAATGGGCTTCGGCATCAGCTCTCCTGCAAACCCTTATTCTAGCGCCCTGCTTGGCTGGCAGCCCTACGACGGAGTATCTTGAAGTCCGATGAAACTCCGACTGGTTCTACCACTCCTCCTGGCTCCTCTACTCGCATCGCTTCCCTCCACGGCACAAACTAGGCCGCCCCTTACCGGGATCTCTCACATTGCCGTTTATGCCAGCGATCCGGCCGCCGCGAGCCACTTTTACGTTGATATCGTGGGCTGCCAGCGGGGCAGCGATCCTGAGAACCCCGCCGGAGCGCGCTACTACGTCAACTCCACCCAGTTTGTAGAGGTTCTGCCGTTGCCCGCCAATGCAGGCCCGGATCGCCTGGATCATCTCGCCTACAAGACGGCGAATGCCGCGGCGCTCAGGAAATATCTCGCCGCCAAAGGCGTCAGCGTTCCGGCCACCCTTGAAAAGGGCTCCGATGGCAGCCACTGGTTCAGCGTCAAGGATCCCGAGGGCAATACTGTCGAGTTTGTCCAGCCTCCCGCGCACCCCGCGCCCGTCAACGGCGCCAACCTTGCCGGACACCACATCATTCACGTCGGCATGCTCGTCCGCAGCCGCGATAAAGAGGATACGTTCTACAAGGCCATCCTCGGCTTCAAGCCTTACTGGTACGGAGGCATGCAGCCGGACAAGATCGATTGGGTCTCGCAACAGACGCCTGAATCCCACGACTGGCTCGAATACATGCTCACCAGCGGGCCGTCCGGCAGCGGAATCCCCACCCAGATGTCGCAGCGCCAGCTCGGCGTGCTCAATCATCTCTCCATCGGTGTCGTGAATATGCAGAAGACCTACGACATGCTCAAGGCTGCCAACCGGCTTGCGCCACCCGATGCGCACACCCAGATCGGCAAGGATGGCAAGTGGCAGTTGAACGTCTTCGATCCCGACCAGACCCGTCTCGAGTACATGGAGTATTCCAACGTCCGGCCTCCATGCTGCTCCAGCTTCACCTCGCCCAACCCCACCCCGGCGCGATAAGCGGGGGCAGTTGCAGGCTTGAATCTGCTTTTTTCATCGGGCGACCAGAATTTTACTGGCCGCCTGATGACGATTTAGCTTGAACTTTCGTCTAAATCTGCTAGACTGTAGGGGCGTTAGTTCAGAACCGGGCTTGAGCAGCACCTTGCCCTTCATCAGTCGCTTGTTTCTGCCAGCAGTGGCTCCGATTCAGTCCCGGCGCAATTCAAACTAGGAAATAGCAACAATGGAACAAGGTACTGTGAAGTGGTTTAACGACGCGAAAGGTTTCGGCTTTATCTCCCGCCAGAATGGGGAAGATGTCTTCGTGCACTACTCTGCCATCAACGCAAATGGCTTTAAGAGTCTGCAAGAGGGTCAGGCCGTACAGTTCAACGTCGTCAAGGGGCCAAAAGGCTGGCAGGCAGCCGACGTTCAGCCGCTGTAGTAGCTGAATCAGTGACGCGCAAAAATACAGAAATACCACAAAGGGGCAGGCATTTGGTCTGCCCCTTTGCCTTCTCCTGAGCCGTGACCAGCCACTTTGATGCAGTTGTGATCGGCGCAGGCGCTGCCGGGTTGATGTGTGCCATGGAAGCGGGCAGCCGCGGCAAGACCGTCGCCGTGCTCGATCACGCCGATCAGCCAGGCAGGAAAATCCTGATCTCCGGTGGCGGACGTGCCAACTTCACCAACCTCCACTGCCGCCCGGACAACTTCCTCTCTTCCAATCCTCACTTTGCCAAGTCTGCTCTCGCCCGCTTTACCCCGGAAGACTTCCTCGCGCTCGTCCGCAAACATCGCATCCCGTTTCACGAGAAAAAGCTCGGGCAGCTCTTCTGCGACCGTTCCGCACGCGACCTTCTCGATATGCTGCTCGCGGAGTGCGCCGAGGCTGGGGTGCAGCTCTTCCTCGGGAGCTCTCTCAGCGAGATCACCCGCCCGGACGGCTTTCACATCCGCACCAGCCGGCAGACCTTTACCGCGCCTGCGCTGGTAGTCGCCGCAGGCGGTCTCTCAATTCCCAAAATCGGCGCCACCGGCATCGGCTACGACATCGCGCGCCAGTTCGGAATCAAAGTCATCGAGCCCCGCGCCGCCCTGGTGCCGCTTACCTTCAGCGCGCGCGATCTTGCGCAGTTTCAGGAGCTCAGCGGCGTCTCAACCGAGGTCACAGCTTCCGTCGAGGGACAGGCCTTCCGCGAGAAAATGCTCTTTACCCACCGCGGCCTCAGCGGGCCGGCCATCCTGCAGATCTCTTCCTACTGGCGTCAGGGCGGTGCGATTGAAATTGATTTCGCTCCCGGCGAGGAGCTGTTTGCTCCGCTGCGAGGCAGAAATGCGCGGCGCGACCCGGCTTCAGCGGAGGCGGCTCTGCGCTCGGTGCTGCCGCAGCGGCTCGCCGCACGGCTCATTGAGACCGCGCCGCCCACCGGTTGGACCAATGCCGCCCTTGACGAGGCTGAGACCCGTCTGCATCACTGGCGTTTCCTCCCCGCCGGCACTGAGGGCTTCAGCAAAGCGGAGGTCACCGCAGGCGGCGTCGATACCGATGCCCTGTCTGCCAGGACGATGGAGTCCCGCGCTGTACCGGGTCTCTATTTCATCGGCGAAGTGGTGGACGTGACCGGACACC
Organism: Acidipila rosea; assembly: GCF_004339725.1. Lineage (GTDB taxonomy): Bacteria > Acidobacteriota > Terriglobia > Terriglobales > Acidobacteriaceae > Acidipila > Acidipila rosea. Next base: position 241,673 of record NZ_SMGK01000003.1, read on the forward strand.
TCGGCGGCTTCAACTTCCAGTGGGCCTGGGCCTCAGGCGCTGCCGCCGGGCGGGCCCTTTAGGGTGCTTCCTGCAGGCTCTGCGTCTGTTGGCGACGCAAGAAGCCATCAAAGAGTGGCACAGTGAAGGCATTATCACCGTGTGCAGGGCTGTAGATCATGCCCTTCCGGATCAGCGAGCTTCTGAGAGGACCGATCGACGTCACCTTAACCCTAAGTTTTTCTGCGATATCACCCGATCTTGGCTGGCCACCGCCAACTTCTACCATTGCGAACAGGTAATCCTTCTCACGCTTGGTCAGTCGGTCAAAGCGTACCCGGAAAAAGCTCTCATCCAGCTGGCGGATTGCAGAGATTGTTGCATGTCCAACATCCTCGAGGGTTATTGGTGATTGCTTTGCGGAGTTCCAGGCTTCATATCCCCACTGCTGCAGAAAGTAGGGATAGCGCTCTGTTTTTCTCAGGATTTCGGCAAGGGCTTCGTCCGTGAATCGGACATCCCGGGCCTCGACGGGAAGCTCCAGCGCCCTTCTTCCTGCTTCATTCGTCAGCACTCCGACGGACGGAAATTCAAAGAGGCGTTCCGAGTAGGACTTGGAGCGGCCGGCAAGCCCGAGGATCAGTGGCAGCCCCGCTCCAACCAGCACCAGAGGTAGCCCACGCTGGGATACCTGGTGAAGCGCCATGATGAGCGCGCTCATCTCCTTTTCATTCAAATATTGGATTTCATCGACAAGCAGACATATAGCGTCTCTTCTTTCCTTCGCTGCTTCTGCGACTGCAATTAGCGTCTCGGCAAGATCGTGCTCCAGATCTCCGCTGTCCGCGGTGCCGCGCTCGGGTTCGATGCCCAGCTCGAGATCCAATTGTCCACTAAGATTGACTTTAGCCTTCAGGCTGCCGGTAAAACTTTTCAAAACACGAAGAGCACGCTTAACCTTTTCCGACAGCAACGCACCGGAGTCCAGTGCTAGAAGGACCCTTCGCAACGGAGGAATGAGCAGGGAGGGCAAGCTCTTTTCTTCGTGTGCTTCAATCATCACGGCTCGGAATTTTTTATCTTCGGCAATTTCGCGGATGCGATTTAGCAGAACCGTTTTTCCAACGCCTCGAAGTCCCACTAGAATCATACTTCGGTGCGGCATGCCATTCCTCAGCCGTTCAAGCGCGAGGGCGGCATTTCGAAGGATTTGATCTCTACCTGCCAGCTCAGGGGGAGGGGTTCCAGCACCGGGTGCAAAAGGGTTTTGAATAGGGTTCATTAGTTATAGGGATATTATCAGGCTATTGGAGTTTCTTTATATAATTATATAAATTCCCTATATGTGAATATTTTGTGTTTGCTCCTCTACACGCGCTTCAAGCGAGAGTCGAGCCACTCAAAGCGAATACACCGATTAGAATGAGATCGAGACTTGCGAATTTAACTATGAGCATCGACGCCGCCAACGACCTGATCACTACGCTTTCCACTGCCGCCCGCGAGGCCGGCCTCTCTGTCCTCTCTAACGAGCAGAGCACGGACTACAACCAGCGCCCGACCACCCGCTTCGTACTGGCTCTCACGCCTGATGCTCCCGCCGAGCGCCGCCTTCAGCTGGAGCTGAGCGAGGCCTTCGATTTTCATAAGCCGGACCTGCTGCCGGAGATGACCAGCCATCTGCGCGAGGCTGCGCAGCGGCTGCGTAATCCGCGCCCGGATGCTTATGTTTCGCTGGCCGGCCTGCCCATCAGCTACAGCGATTTCCGCTGGCCCTTTCACCGCTCGACCTCCGGCGCCGACACTTACATCGTGCATGGCATCGTTCGGCTTGAGGATGGCAGCGCATCGCCACTGCACGCAAAGATCTCCGCCAGCATGACGGTCACCTTTGCCGAGATCGTCCCTGCGCCCGAGCAGCCCTATGCGGAGACCTTCATCTACAACGCCGTGCGCAAGACGCTCGATCAGGGGCAGCTGGAAATGCTGAAGAGCGGCAACCGCCAGCCCGTGCCTGTGACCACGCGCTACTACAGCCGCTGGCAGAAGAAGTTCTTCTTCACCGACACCAACGACGCCTCGCGCATCGAGTTCCTCGCTATGAAGGTCTACTGGCTTTCCGGCGTCCTCGGCGGCAGCCAGCCTGTCTGGATCGCCGACCCGCGCGATGCGCAATATCTCAACACCACTCCACAGGAGCTGGCCCGGATGGCGGCTGACCTCAGCTCGCAGGGCCTGTTCACTCTGTCAGGCGAGTTTGCCGCAGCGACTCCCTCGCTGCTGGCGCGAGCTGAGCAGTATCACGCAAAGATGCATGCGGCCTTGGATGAAACCAAGCCAACCTTTAATGAGGACATGCGCGGCGGCCACACGAATATGTAGTTTCCATCACGTTGAGGAGATCGATTGCCGCACCGCCGCAGCACGCAGTGCGCCCGTCGGCTCCTCTTCGTGTTTGAAGTAGGCATAGACATCGCCCATCCCCGCATTCTTCCTGAGCTTGGCCGCAACGGCTGCAAGGTCCTTTTCCGAGTAGCTGGATTTGCGCAGCCGGTAGCAGTGGAAATCCGCTGTTGCGACCTCCGGCGTCGCTAGATCATCGCTCTCCGCAGCGCATAGCGCTGCACCATGGCCTCGCAGCAAGCCGTAAACATCCTCCGTAAACCACGAGTCATCGCGAAATTCAAAGGCCAGCTGCAGTCCGAGCGCTGCAGCGTCCGTGAGGAAGGCATCGAGCCGAGGTACGTCCGCTTTGAAGTTCGGGGGCAGTTGAAAGAGCACGAGGCCCATTCGCCCGCTTTCCACAACCGGACGAATCGATTCGCCGAACGAGTGCAGCAGCGCGGCGCAGTTTTTCAGGCGCGCAAAATGGGTGATCCGCTGCGGTGCTTTGAATGAGAAGCGGAAGTCTTCGCCCGTCGCAGCCAGCCAGGATGCGGTGATCTTCTCCGTCGGCAGACTGCGAAAGGTGTAGTTCACCTCGACCGTATTCAGCCGCGTCGCATAGTACTCCAGCATCTTTTTGGCGGGCAGCTTTGCAGGATAGAACTCGGGCTTCCAGCTTGCGTAGGCCCAGCCCGAGCAGCCGACGTAGACGTTGCCTTTGGCTTTCATGGTCAGCACAAGTATGTCACCGCGGGCAGCGGGGTGGCTTTACTGGCGAAGCCTGCCGTGGGGTGCCTGCTCGATCAGCCAATGCACCAGTTCTTTACCTGCGGCGAGATTGTCATATTCCGCAGGAAGCTTATGGCCATCTGTGTACTCGTTGTAGAGCCACGGATCGGCGACAGCGAAGACCGTCCCCTTGCCATACTTCGTGGTGGCCATAATGATATCGCCGCGATCGCGCAGGACGGCAACCGCAGGGCTCTGCAGTGAGATGGTGCAGGTGTCCTTCATGAAAATCGTGTGAGGCTGGTGGAAGACAGGTCCGTTGCCGCTGATCTTCATTCGCCCCATTGCATAGTTGCTGCCGATGACATGGTGGCTCAGCACGGGATTGAAGTGGATTCCGAAGCGGTCTGCGAGCAGGTTGAAATGCTCGATATCCGCGTTGGCGGGATCGTTTTCCATCATCACAAGCACGCCGCCCTGATGCACCCACTCGGCGATCTGGGCAGCGTCGGAGGCGTTCATGTAATGCGGATGAGGGTTCTTCGCAGGGATGTCCGGCGACGCGATGATGTAGAGCTGGGCCGCCTGAAGACTGGACAGAGTCGGCTCACTGGCGAGGGTTTCCGTTGCCACTCCATCGTTGCGGAAGACCTCGCCCAGCAGGGAAAAGCCGCTGTCGGTTTTGTCGTTCCACTTGTAGTGATAACTTTCGCTTACGCCGGCTGCGTTGATGCGCTGCTGGCTGTTGAACCAGGCATCGACAAATACGGTATTTCCGCTCTGGGCGGCGTTTGCGGCCCCGCTTCCAAGCAGAATTGCGGCCGCGAAAAGAGACCAGATTCCGGTCCGGATAAGCACTATTTGGTCTCCAAAAGAGGGTTTTCGAGGCGCAGAACGATAATAGTTATCATCGGAGAATCATTATCGCTTGTTGGAGGGGATTGCACCAGAAGCGGGGCATTTCGAAGGGGTTGATTGGGGCGGCTAGTGGGGGTCGAACCCACGACATCCGGTGCCACAGACCGGCGTTCTGCCTCTGAACTATAGCCGCCGTACCAGACTGGATTATAGCAAAGCTCAGCTGCGGTTCACCGAACAATGCAATCCAATCCTCCGCATGCGTGCGGACACGGTTACGGATGCGACGGTGGCTGATTGCCTTCGGACTTCTCGTCCGCCTTCTCCATGGACCGCTTCATCCGCCAGAAATTGTGCTGCTGCTCAGAGAACTCGGCCTTTTCCCAGTCGAGGATGCGCTGATGGGCATCCTGTTCTGACATTTCCACGACGCGGCTGACCTCGACATGGCGCACCTGATGCCAGGGATAGACGCGCTGGCCGCGAAGCAGGAAGCCGGACTCAGCCCAGCTCTCGAGGAGACTGGTGAACTTGCTTTTGACGTCGTATTCGTCGAGGAAAGGCAGCAGTTCAAACGACGCGCCATCGACGAGGGTTGCCGTTGCATAGGCTACGAGCACGGTTGGCGGGTACGGGTTTTCAGGGTTATCTTCCACGAGCGGACCTCCGAAAATTTTCTATTCAGAAGGCTTGGATGCGCTGTCGCGCAAGGAAGATGAGGATGGTGTTCTGAAGGCCGGAGCGGCAGGAAGGAAAGGGTGAAGAGGGAGTGCAGGCTGGAGCCTGCACTCCTGTTTGCTTCGGTTACTTCTTGAGCGAGCCCAGCTTGTAGACGATACCCGCGGTGCCGGCGAATTCATTCTGCCAGCTCAGCCCGTAGTGTGTCGGCTGCCAGTCGGTGGTGATGCGGACGGACCATTTGGGCGAAAGATTGTGGTCGTACCATGCTCCCACGGCAGAACCGAAGGCGAGCTTGTTGTTGTAGACGCCGATGATCTGCGGCTGAATGCCCGGCGGGAAGCCCTTGTCGAAGCTGCCGTAGGCGGCTCCGATGAGGGTGTGAAAGCCTGCCGCATAGTTCTGCTTGCGGATAAAGCGGAAGTCCGGGCCGAAGAGGAAGAGATTCTCCGACATCGGCGGATTGCCGGTGACGTATCTGTTCGGAGGCAGCGGAATGTTGCCGTAATATCCGCGTGCGCTGGCCTCGATGGCAAACAGCGGCGAGAACCACAGGTTGGCATCGCCATTCCATCCGAAGAGGTTAGTTGCCGCCAGGGTGCTGCCCTCGCCTGCGCCGGGGTTGAAGTGAGCGTAGGAAAAGCCGCCATAGACATCCCAGCGCTCGTTGTACTGCGGTACGGTGGCAATCGGAGCAGTAGCCGTAACCTGCGCAAAGATCGGGGCGCTGGACGCAGCCAGGAGGACGGAGCAGGCAATTGCGGCCCGCAGGGTACGGAATGCGGAAATCACTCGGACTTGCTACCTCTCAAGAAAAGCTTCGCTCGGAAAGAGCGGTAAATTACCACGATACACGGTTGCAGATCAGTTCATCCAGCGGCGGTCGTTGGGGTCTTTGTCGGGATCGATGTACTTGCCTTCGCTGTCGAAGCGTACGTCGCGGCCCTGCTTGCGCATGTAGACCTCGAACTTTTTGGCGGCGCGGCGGCGCTTCCACCGGTAGTAGTTGTTGCGGAGCCCGAAGTAGCGCTCACTGGTGGAGGACAGAAAGCCGCGGCGCGGGGCCAGGCGGATGTAGAGAAAACCGGCGAGAGCGCCGCCCAGCTCGGCAAAGGCGTAGAGCCGCTGTGCGCCGAAGAGCATGGCGATCGAGATGAGCATGTAGACGGCGACGAGGTACTTGGCCTTCATCGTCATGGGCAGCGGAAAGAGCATGAACTCCATATCGCCATAGAGCACGCCGAAGGCGACGAGCAGGCCGAAGATGCCTCCGAAGGCACCGGTCAGCACCACGTCATAGTGAGCGGCGAAGCTGAGGGCGATCGCGGCCAGGCCTGCGCCCGCTACGGAGACAAAGTAGATCTCGGCCAGCCAGCGTGAACCGTGGTTCGCCTCAAGGAAGCTGCCGAGAAACCAGAGAGACAGCATCTCGAAGGCGGTATTGAGGATGCCCTGGTGAAGGAAGCTGTAGGTGAGCAGCTGCCAGATGTAGCCATGCAGGACAGCAGAGGGGATGAGCGCCAGCAAGACGGTGAGCGAGTTGGCGAACGGCCTCGCGGCAACGCCCAGCAGCAGGAGCGCGAAGAAAATGCCGACGTTCCAGAGGATGAGCCGGCGGGTGAAGCCGCGGAAATCAGGGAAATTCATTACACCGAGTGAACGTGGCATGGCGACAGCGCTATTGTCTCAGGTTCGCAGGCGGGGTGACAGCCGGCGAACTGAACTTTTGCGCTGCCGCCCCAGGAGGCGAGGCCGGGTCAGCGCTGCGGCATCGGCACCACGGCCTGGCTGAAGTGACCCTTGGCATCGACCGAGCGCACGCCGAAGATCACGTTGTCCTTTGAAACAGGCAGGGTGATCGAATCGCCGGAGGCTGAGGTGGCAACGCCTTTCTGGGTGAAGAATTGCCACTCAGGGGCGGTGAGGACACGCCACACCACCTGATATTCCGTACCGGCGGGTGCGCCGGGGCCGGGCTGCCATTCGAGCTGGGTGTTGTTGTCCAGCTCTTTGGTGATGACCTTCACATTGACGGGCGGCGGCGGAGCAGAGGCCAGGGTGGCGAGGGTGGCGGCGTTGAGCTGGGCTACTTTGGCGACGTAGTTGAAGTCAACATACTTGAGGAGGTCGCCGTATTGCACCCCGTTTTCGACGCGGACGTTCTGGTGCTGATGGTTGAAGTCCTCGCGCCACTCGGTAAAGCGGACGGCGGCGAAGCCCTGCTGATTGAAGGACGTATGGTCGCCGCCGCGCAGAAAGCGGTCGCGGCGGAACTCGAGGGTGGGTATAAACCCTTTGCCGCCTTTGGTGATGGCTGCCGCCGAGTGGGTCTTAGGGGCGACACCGAGGACACTGTGCGCTCCCTGAGCGAAGTAGGTCCGGTCGGTCTCGGCGATCTCCCGGGCCAGTTCGCGGGAGGGAGAGTCGCTCTCGTAGCCGAGCATCTCGATGAGCCTGGTCTGCTGCGGAGTGGCGCTGGCGGGGATGCCCTCGGAGAAGACGCGGACGGTGGACTTGTCCTGCAGCTTGTCGCCGGGGGTGGTGTTGCCGCCGACGATGTCGTTGTTGAGCACGCCCTCGAGCTGCCAGCCTTCGGCTTTGGCGAGCTTGGCGAGGTGGCTGCTGCCGTTCAGGCCCTGCTCCTCACCGGCGACGGCGACAAAGACCAGGGTCGCGGGAAATTTGAGTTTGGAAAGGACGCGGGCGCACTCCAGGCTGACGGCTACGCCGCTGGCGTCGTCATTGGCGCCGGGTGCTTCGTCCCTGGTGTTGAGGGTGTCGGAGTTGCGTGAATCATAGTGGCCGGTGACGAGATACATTCTCGGGGCCTGGGCGGGATCAGTGCCGCGGAGAACTGCGTATACATTGCTGATGGTGGTGGGCTGGGGGATGCGGCTTTGGGGCGACTCAGTAAAAGTATCGCGCTTGACCTCAAGGCATCCACCGCAGTCAGCGGAATATTTTTTGAATTCCGACTCGATCCAGTCGGCTGCGGCGCTTACCCCCTGCCCCTTGGGGAGGTCTTTATCCATACTGGAGAGCGTATTGCGGTTATGAAAGCTGACCAGGGTCTGGATGGTGTTTTGAATCTGTGTGGCGGAGATCTGTTTGAGTGCCGCGGCGATGGCCGGATCGGCGGGCGCAACATTAATTGGCTGCCCGGTGGCATCCAGATCGCGCACGGCGCCGTCAGAGAAGGCAAAAGCTGCCGGCGCAAGCGATGCCAGCAGAAGAAGACTGAACCAGCGATTTTTACACATCTTCATTCGTAGTGATCTCCGCAGTGAGGAGATAATAACGCATCAACAGCCTTGCACCCCCGAAGCGCTTGACGTACAGACGGCTTCTCCTAAAAACTAAGCCAAGCTGTAACGCCATGCGTCTTTTAACTTAGCCACCTAACTATATTTGCCTGGAAGGTTCAGTTATGCCGATTTGCCCCGAATGTGAGAGCCCTCTTGATTTCGAAGTCTCCGATGCCGAAGAAGGCGATGTCGTCGTCTGCGATGAATGCGGCACGGAGTACGAGATCGTCGCTGTAGATCCACTTGAACTCGCGAAGATCGATGAAGACTTCGACGAAGAAGACGAAGAAGAAGCTGAAGAGGAAGAAGAATGAGCCACTCCAGGAGAGGCATGGCTGCCGCATGCGCGGTAGTCATGCTTCTGTTGGCGGTGTTCCTGCTGCCGGGTATGGCCGGTGCGCAGGGCGGCGCCATGAAATCAGTCGAGGGCCGCGTCGTGAACAACGACGAGACGCCGGTGGCCGACGCCATCGTTTACATCCAGGATTCGAAGACCAACAACATACGCAGCTTCATCTCGACCAAGGATGGCAGTTTCCGCTTTGGGCAGCTCTCAACCGATGCGGACTATCACGTGTGGGCCGAGTACAAGGGGAAGAAGAGCGATACGAAGGTGATCAGCTCTTTCTCCTCAAAGCTGAAGAATGTGATTGAGCTGAAGATCAAGAGCTGAAGAAGAATAAGAAGCAGTAGCATGAGCGGGTGAGATATCTGAGCCCATGGACGGTGGCGGCGGGGTTGCTGGCGCTGCTGCCGCTCTTCTGCTTCGGCTTTGCCGGGGAGCGCCTGCGGAAGGCGATCGCCGGATTGCCCCTACTGCCTCGCCTTACCCTGCCACTGCTGGGCGTTGTGCCTTACCTGCTGGTGGCTGTGCCCAGTGGAACTCTGCGGGCCGGCTGGCTGACTCTCTATCTATTGCTGCCCGCGATGGTGGCCTGCCTGCTGTGGCTGGCGAGCCGGTTGGATGAGGCGCGCCGGGGCCACTGGATCGACTTTGCGGTGCTGGTGACGCTGGGGCTGGCGGTGGATCTGCGCTGGCTGGAGCCGGCGTGGCCACACGGGGTTACGGCGATCAGTAAGCTGCTGCTGCTGGACGCGGGGCTCTACGGCTTTCTGGGGGTGCGCGGGCTGGATGGCGTGGGCTTTGACCTGAGAATAAAGGGCCAGGACTGGAAGACGGGGCTGTGGAACTTTGTGCTGTATGCGCCCGGCGCCATTCTGCTGGGGCTGGCGATCGGGTTCCTGCACCTGCACCTGCACCCGCGGATGGCGGGATCGTGGATTGTGCCGCTGGCGTGGATCTTTTCTTTCCTTTTTGTCGCGCTGCCGGAGGAGATTTTCTTTCGCGGGTGGATGCAGAATCTGATGGAGCGCAGGCTGGGGGCGCGGGCGTCGCTGGTGGTTACGTCGATTCTCTTTGGACTGTCGCACTTCAATAAGCGGGCCGCTCACTTCAACTGGCGGTATGTGCTGCTGGCGGCGATTGCGGGTCTGTTCTATGGACGGGCATGGAGGCGCGACAGGAGGATTGCCGCATCGGCGATCGCCCATGCGACGGTGGATACGGTCTGGGGAGCGCTGCTGCGCTAGGGCGACGGTGGGAGCGCGAACCCGGGCAGGTGCGGCGGTGCGATGCGCTAGAATCGGCATCAAGAAAATGAGGCAGCCCGGATGATCATTGTCGACAACGAAAGCGTTGAACTCGCCACCCCTTACGGGCCGATGCGGACGCATCTCTTCCGTCCGGCGGCGCCTGGGAAGTATCCGGGGATTGTTTTCTACAGCGAAATCTTCCAGGTGACGGGGCCGATTCGCCGGGCGGCTGCGATGCTGGCCGGGCACGGGTACGTTGTTGCGGTTCCGGAGATCTACCACGAGTTTGAGACGGCCGGAGTGGTGCTGGCCTATGACCAGGCCGGGTCGGATCGCGGCAATGCGTGGAAGACCACCAAGGAGCTGGCGAGCTATGATGCGGACGCGCGGGCGGTGCTCGACCACCTGAAGTCGCGCCAGGATTGTACGGGGCAGCTGGGGGCGATGGGCATCTGCATCGGCGGCCACCTGGCGTTTCGTGCGGCGATGAATCCCGATGTGCGGGGGACGGTCTGCTTCTATGCGACGGACATCCACAAGGGCGGCCTAGGCAGGGGCATGAAGGACGATTCGCTGGAGCGGACCAAAGATATTCAGGGCGAGCTTCTGATGATCTGGGGGCGGCAGGATCCGCACATTCCGCTCGAAGGCCGGATGAAGGTGCTGGCGCGGCTGAATGAGGTGAATGCCCGGTTCACCTGGCACGAGGTGAACGGCGCGCATGCCTTCATGCGCGATGAAGGCGTACGCTACGATCCTGAGCTGGCCTACCAGCTTTACGGGCTGGTCTTTGACTTCTTCCATCGGCGGCTGGGAATGGGCGATCTGCCCGTGCAGGCGGCGGCCGCTGGAGAGACAAAGCACTAGCGCTGCACCCGGGGCTTGCACCGGCAGAGGCTGGTGCAGCCTGTTCGTCCCAAGCTGTAACCAGAGGTTAAATCGTCATGCACATTGAAGACGCGGGCGCGCCCGAGCACGACACGCCGGGATGGCAGTTTGCAGTTACGGGCGGCATTCTCGGCTGGGTGCTCGATGCCTTCGATTTCTTCGTTGTCGTCTTCCTGATCAACGAGCTGATGGCGAAGTTCCATGTCGGCAAGCCTGCGATTGTGTGGTCGCTGACGGCGACGCTGGCGATGCGGCCGCTGGGCGCGCTGCTTTTCGGTGCGCTGGGCGACAAGTTCGGACGCAAGAAGCCGCTGATCGGCTGCGTAATTTATTTTTCGACGGTCACGGTTCTGACTGCGTTTGCGCCTACGTACACGGTCTTCCTGGTGCTGCGCGCTCTGTACGGGATCGGGATGGGCGGCTACTGGGGCATCGGCGCTTCGTATGCGATGGAGAGCGCGCCGCGACGCCAGAGGGGATTTCTGTCCGGAATGATGCAGGGCGGCTACCCCTTCGGCTACCTGTGCGCGGCGATTGGCATGCAGACGATTGCGCCGCGCTATGGGTGGCAGGCGATGTTCCTGGTCGGCTCCTCCGTGGCGCTGCTGATTGTGGTGCTCACCCTGTTTGCGCCTGAATCCGATGCGTGGAAGCAGCACAGGATGCCCTCAATCGGCGGGATGTTTGCGACTCTTTACAGCCACATCGGCATCTTCAGCTACCTGCTGGTGCTGATGATGGCGATGACGTGTCTCTCCCACGGTACGCAGGACCTCTACCCGGATTTCCTGAAGACGCTGAGCTGGATGAAGGGCGCGACGATCTTCGGGATGAAGGCGACACTCGGCATTCCTGTGGTCTACAACATCGGGGCGATTGTCGGGGCGCTCTCGATCGGCCAGCTTTCCGAGTCCATCGGAAGACGCTATGCGATCCTTCTCGCGCTGGTGCTGTGTCTGCTGTCGATACCGGCGTGGGCCTTCGGCGGTTCGGTGATGGCGATCGTGCTTGGTTCGAGCCTGATGCAGCTGGGAGTGCAGGGAGCGTTCGGCGTGATTCCGGCGCACCTCAATGAGCTTTCGCCTGACGCGATCCGCAGCCTGTTTCCCGGCTTTGTCTATCAGCTTGGGGTGCTGGCTTCGAGCCCGGCGCTGCCCATTCAGAACCTGCTGCAGCGGCGCTTTGGCTATCCCTGGGCGCTGACTTCGTTTGAGTTGGTGGTGATCCTGTCGCTGATGGTGATCTTCTGGCTGGGCCCGGAGAAGCGCGGCCGCAGCTTCAGAAGTGCTGCGGCTGCGGTGGAGACGGCGAAGATCTGAGAGTGCGGACTCAGCTAGTCCTGCTTAGTAAGCCCGTTTTAGCGCCAGTTGGGAGCGAGATCGGATTCGACTTCGCCCGTGGTCATGAAGCGCTCCATCGCCTGCATGGCGCAGCCCTGACCGCAGAGGTGATACATCGCCGGATTGCGGCTCTCGGCGGCGTTCCAAGGCATGAGGGTGAAGCGCACTGCTGGCTGGCCCTCTTCAAAGCAGGGTACCTCGCCGAGCACCACCATCCACCAGTGGTTGGCCTCGCCTTTCTTCTTGCCGCAGATGTCACACGTGAAGGAAACGTCCCAAACCATATCCACCTCTTATATCTTTCATCACATTAGCGCAGAAGGGGATTGCTTTCCTATTACTTTCTGCTTATCTTGCTTGAGTCAATCGCCGCCGGGAGGAGCTGTAACAAACTTCCTGAGAATGGCACTGAGGCAAGCAAAATGATTGCTCCAGTCTGTCCGCGTTGCTATCGTTCCAACTTCCACTTATCGCGGTTGAAGTGGAAGGATGCTTCTCGTTTGCTCATTTTCTATTACCCCGTGCGCTGCCGGCAATGTCACCTTCGTACATACACTACTTTTCATCTGGCATTCAGAATGCGGCGGGAGCGGCGGCCTGCTTCCTCTGCAAACACCGCACGTTGAACCCCCCAAGGGCCCTCACACTCGTGTAGACTGTGTTGAGACCCCCGTTGGATCGTCGGGACGTGGCTCAGCCTGGTAGAGCACTCGCTTGGGGTGCGAGGGGTCGGCAGTTCAAATCTGCCCGTCCCGACCAGTTTCTCCATGGCACTCGCCCATTCCGGGCTGCGGGGTTCCGCGAGTGCCGATGGCTTCTGACTTTGCCCAGACCGTAAAGCAACAGGCCGATATCGTACGTATCATCGGCGACTATGTGCGGCTCCGCAAGGCGGGGGCGCAGAACTTCTCCGGCCTTTGCCCCTTTCATAGCGAAAAGACACCCTCTTTCTCCGTCCACGCCGGTCGGCAGTTCTACCACTGCTTTGGCTGCGGGCAGTCGGGCGATGTGTTTTCCTTCCTTCAGAAAATCGAGAACCTGAGCTTTGGCGAAGCGGTGAAGACCGTGGCGCAGAAGTGCGGGATTCCGCTGCCGAAGCGGGAGTTCAGCTCAGCAGAAGAGGCTGCGGAGTCGCGCCAGAGGCAAAAGCTGCTGGAGCTGCACGAGGCGGCAACAGTGTGGTTTGAAGAGCAGCTGCGCTCCCCGGAGGGAGCGACGGCGCGCGAGTACCTGACGGGACGCGGGCTGACGCCGCAGGGGATTGCGAAGTTCCGGATCGGCTTTGCGCCGGACAACTTCAACGCGCTGCGCGATCGGCTGAAGGGGATGGCAGACGAGGCGACGCTGCGGGCCACGGGGCTGTTCTCCTTTAAGGAACTGGAGGATGGCAAGCCGGGGCCGCTCTATGTCCGCTTTCGCAAGCGGGTGATGTTTCCGATTGCCAACGAGTCGGGGCGGATCATTGCGTTTACGGCGAGGGCGCTCGAGAGCGGCGACAAGGCGGGGCCGAAGTATCTGAACTCGCCGGAGACGCCGCTTTATTCCAAGGGGCAGGTGCTGTTCAACCTGGACAAGGCCAAGCAGGCGATCCGGGACGCAAAATTTGCGCTGCTGGTGGAGGGGCAGATGGACTGCATCTCGGCCTATCTGGCAGGGATCGCGAATGTGATTGCCACGAGCGGAACCGCCTTTACCGAGGCGCAGGTGAGGCTGCTGCGGCGGCATACGACGCAGGTGGTGGTGAACTTTGACCCGGATACGGCGGGGGCGAATGCGGCTGAGAAGTCGATTGCGCTGCTGACGGAGGAAGACTTCCAGGTCAAGGTGGTGACGCTTGACGACGGGCTGGACCCGGACCGCTACATCCGCGAGCGAGGCGTACCGGCCTACATGGGGGCGCTGCGCGGGGCGCGTCGGCATACGGACTACCTGGTGGAGCGGGCGCGGCAGCTTTTTCCCCCGGTGACGGCAGAGGCGAAGGTGAAGGCGCTGAACTATCTGCTGCCGCATATTCGCAGGGTTCCGAGCCGCATTGCGCGGGACGAGTTTGCGGCAGACGCGGCGCAGAAGCTGGGCATCGACTCAGCGCTGGTGCGGGAAGAGCTGAAGCAGGCGGCAGCGAAGCGGCGCGACCACCTGGAGCCGCTGGTGAGCCTCAGCGAATCGGAAAAAGTGGTGCTGCGAGCCTTTGCAGCGCCGCTCTCGGATGCGGCTTTCACCACCGCGGCGCAGGCGGTGGAGACGCATCCGGATCATTTTGACGGGCTTACGATTTCTCCACTGCTGAAGCGGCTGGCAGAGCGCGGAGAGGCTGATCCGATGAGCGTGATCGAGGATGCGGGCGAACGTGCGATGCTGGCGCAGGTGCTGATCGGAGAGCTGCAGGCGGTAACGGCGGAGGACGTGACGGGCGCGCTCGAAGCGCTGCATCACCGCTCCCTGGAGCAGAGGCAGCGGAGCCTGCGCGCGGCTATCTCAGAGGCGGCGCGGAAGGGCGACGGCGAGTTGATCCAGAAGCTGACGGCAGAGAAGCTGGCGGTTGACCGGGAGCTGCGGGCCCTGATCTAACCCGGGCAGGCGAGGTCTACACTGAGAGCAGTGACTGAGAAACCAGAGACACAGGAAGATGGGCAGAAGCCTTCAGGCGGAATCTCGTGGAGGGCAATGCTTTTTATTCTGCTGGGAGCGATCCTGGTAGCGGCGGCGGTCGCCTATCGGCTTATTTTTCCGTTCTTTCATCAACAGCCTTAGCGCTGCCGGGAATGAGGACGGGGATGCCGTCGATGACCGGAAAACGGACACCGCATCTCCGGCAGATGAGCCCGTGCGGGTGTTCTTCGAGCGCGCCGTGACAGTTGGGGCATCCGAGCAGGCTGAGAACCTTCCTGTCCATAGGTTTCGCATCCATAAGTTCAGTGTACCCATCCTTTAGGATAGAGAAGCATTTGGAGAAGGTTTTGATAATGACACAGACACCGACAATCGCCGTGCCCCGCGTTCTGGATGGAAATGCCATCGCCGCCCAGATCAAGACCGAAGTTGCCGCCGAAGTGGTGCGCCTGGAGGCGCGCGGAATCCGGCCCGGCCTGGCGGCGGTGCTGGTGGGGCATGTGCCAGCTTCGGAGATTTATGTTCGCAGCAAGGTGAGGACGTGCGAAGAGCTGGGCCTCTATTCGGACCTGATTACTCCGCCGGACACGGTCACGACGGAGGAGATGCTGGAACTGGTGGCGACGCTGAATGCTCGCGAGGATATTGACGGGATCCTGATCCAGCTGCCGTTGCCCGCGCAGGTGGACGCCAAGCGGCTGCTTGAGGCGGTGGCGCCGGAGAAGGATGTGGATGGTTTTCACCCGGTGAATGTGGGCCGCCTGCAGACTGGGCAGCCAGCGCTCGCGCCGTGCACGGCGGTGGGGATGATCGAGATTCTCAAGCGCAGCGGGGTGCCGATTGCGGGGCAGAATGCGGTGATCCTGGGGCGGAGCGATATTGTGGGCAAGCCGACGGCTGTGCTGTTGCTGCAGGAAAATGCGACGGTGACAATCTGCCACAGCCGCACGCGCGATCTTGCTTCGTTTACGCGCAACGCGGATATTCTGGTGGCGGCGATTGGGCGGCCGGGTTTTGTGACGCCGGAGATGATCAAGCCGGGCGCTACGATTCTCGACGTGGGCATCAATCGCATCACGGTCCGCGAGGAGTTCGACAAGTACTTTGCGGGCGACAAGCACCGCGAGGAGATGTTCCTGCTGAAGGGGTCGACGATTGTGGGCGATGTTCATCCGGATACGTTCAAGCTGGCGGGGGCTTATACGCCGGTGCCGGGCGGAGTCGGCAAGCTGACGATCGCGATGCTGATGGCGAACACGGTGCGCGCTGCCAAGCTGCGCCGCGGCATCGTGGACTAGTCGATGCTTCGTGTGGGACTCACCGGCGGGCTGGGCAGCGGGAAGACTACAGTCGCCGGAATGCTGGCTGAACTGGGCGCACATACCCTCTCCGCCGACGAGGTGGGGCGACGGCTGATGGAGCCCGGGGAGCCGGTTTACGCAGAGATTGTCCGGCATTTTGGCCCGGCGGTGGTGGGTTCGGATGGACGGCTGGACCGGAGCAAGCTCAGCGGTCTCGCCTTCAAGGAAGGGCGGCTGGCGGAGCTGAACCGGATTGTGCATCCGGCGGTGATCGCGGCGCAGGAAGCGTGGGCGAGGGAGCTGGCGGTTCAAGAGCCACAGGCGATTGCGGTGGTCGAGTCGGCGCTGATCTTCGAGGCCGACTCTGGCGGAACGGCGCCGGGGTGGCGCAGCCGCTTTGACCGGATTGTGCTGGTGACGGCGCCCGAGGCTCTGAAGATTGCGCGCTTTGTGGAGCGCATGGCCGGGCGCGGGCTCAAGCGGGAGGCGCTGGAGGCAGATGCGCGAGCGCGGCTGGCGGCGCAGCTTCCGGACAGCGAGAAGATGAAGTTGAGCGATTATGTGATCGACAACAGCGGCAGCCTGGAAGAGACCCGCGAGCAGACGGAGCGCATTTTTCGAGCGCTGCGTGAGCAAAACTGAACTGCACCCGCAGGATAGCTAGAATAGATTCTGAGGGATAAGCAGTGGTTCGCACCCGTAGAGAGAAAGTCATGAAGATCCGCAATTTCATTCTCGCCGTGCTGCTGGCGGCCGGCGTCGGCTATTTCGTTGCGTGGAAGGGACAGCCGCACAGAGAGGGAGCACACTCCCCGCTCACGTTGACGGAAGCGCATGCCGCGCCCGAGTATGACACGGAAGAACTGGATAACATTGCTGTTTACAAGAAGGTGCTGCCCTCGGTCGTGAACATTACCTCGACGACGGTGACGCTCGACTTTTTCTATGGGCCGGTGCCGCAGCGTGGCCAGGGCTCGGGCTTCGTGCTGGATAAGCAGGGGCACATCCTCACCAACTATCACGTGATCGCGGATGCGCAGAATATCCAGGTAACGACGTCAGACAAGCGCAACTACAAGGCGCGGGTGATCGGGAAGGATCAGCGGCATGACCTGGCGCTGCTGCAGATCGATGGCGCGGCGGACCTTGTGCCGGCTGTGCTGGCGCAGTCCCATAACCTCGTGGTCGGGCAGAAGGTGTATGCCATCGGCAATCCCTTTGGGCTGAGTGGCACGATGACGACGGGCATTATCAGCGCCATCCGCTCGATTCGCGGGCCGCAGGGCGCACCGATCGAGAACGCGATCCAGACGGACGCGGCCATCAACCCCGGCAACTCCGGCGGGCCGCTGCTGAACTCGCGCGGGGAGGTGATCGGCATCAATTCGCTGATTGCAACGAACCCCAACGAAAACGTGGAACAGAGTGCGGGCATCGGGTTTGCCATTCCCATCGATACGGCCAAGGCGGTGCTGGGTGATTTCCAGCGGTACGGGCATGCACGGCGGCCGAGCCTGGGTATCACGTCCCTGTCGATCGGGCCAGACCTTGCCCAGCAGATGGGTCTCGCTGCGGACTATGGCGTGCTGATTCAACGGGTCGTGCCGGGAGGCGCGGCGGAGCGCGCAGGGTTGCACGGCGGCACGCAGGCAGCCTATCTCGGCAATCTCCAGATTCTGCTGGGGGGTGACTTCATCATCGCCATCGACGGGCAGCAGATCGCCAGCACGGAGGACATCAATCAGGTCATGGACCTCCACCAGGTGGGCGATACTGTCACCGTCACCTTCCTGCGCGGACATCGTAAACTGACGGCCCGAGTCACGCTGGGGGATGCGCACGATCTATCGGCATAAGAGCAGGCAGCCCGGGAGCGCGGGTGGAAGTCGTCCCAACTGAATAGCAGAAAGGCAGCCGAGAACGATGGCAGTGAACAAGTGGACTGCGGCAGAGATTCCTTCTCAGGCGGGCAAGCTGGCGCTGATCACTGGCGCGAACAGCGGCATCGGCTTTCATGCGGCCATGGAACTGGCCCGTGCAGGCGCGGCAGTGATCCTGGCGTGCCGCGATCTGCAGAAGGGCGCCGCGGCAAGGCAGCGCATCCTGCAGGAACTGCCGCAGGCTGCCGTTGAGCTGCTGCAGCTCGACCTGGCGAATCTGGCCTCGATTCGCGGAGCCGCCAGGGAATTTCTCACCAGCGGCCGCGTGCTCGACCTGCTGGTGAACAATGCCGGGGTGATGGCGCTGCCGGAGCGGCAGTTCACCGACAACGGCTTCGAGAAGCAGATCGGGACGAACCACCTGGGGCATTTTGCGCTGACCAGCATGCTGCTGCCTGCGGTGCAGGCGGCGCCGCATCCGCGGATCGTGACAGTCAGCTCGATTGCACATCGCGGCGGGCACATTCGTTTCGACGACCTGAACTGGACGCGCGACTACAAGCCATGGCCTGCCTATCGGCAGTCGAAGCTCGCGAATCTTTACTTCGCCTTTGAGCTGGAGCGCAGGTTGCGACGTACGGACTCAAATGCCATCAGCCTTGCTGTTCATCCCGGAGTGGCCAACACCAATCTCTTTCAGGCAGGACCGGGGCAGGGTGGCGGACTGCTCGCGAAGACCATCCCGGCTTTTATTGCACTGACCTCACAGACGGATGCGCAAGGGGCTTTGCCCACACTCTATGGGGCGAGCGCGCCGATGGTGAGGGGTGGAGGATATTACGGGCCGGATGGATTTCGCGAGATGCGCGGCTATCCGGTGGAGGTGAAAGCCGAGGCGCAGGCCTATGACGAGGCTGCGGCGCAGCGGCTTTGGAAGCTGTCTGAACAGCTTACGGGCGAGATATTCGAAGGGCTGAAGCGATAAGGCCCGCGCTCGTGTTGAGAATGCGGGCCTTATCGGTGAGGCAATGACGATCAGCGGCTACTTGGTTTCGGCCAGCGCTTCGTCAATGAGCTGATAGAGGCGAGTCCGGTCTACAACCTCGACAAACGGCACGCCGCTGGTCTTGTTGGTCACGATCCAGATGGTCGGGGTGTGTTGAATACCGATGCTTTGCCCGAGATCGTAGTCTGCCTTGACTGCTGCGGCCAGCTTGCCCTGCGGGTCAACGACAAAGGGAAAGGCCAGATTGTGCGCCTGGGCGAATTTCTGGGCGAAGGCGCGAAGGTCGTCCTGGGTCTGGATCGAGGGCTGATTCGCAAAGACTTCGTCGCGGAACTCGTCGCCGATCTTTTTCGATTTGGTGTCGAACCAGCGCGCATCGACGGCAGCGTCAAAGCTCCAGGTATGAAAAGGGAGCGGGAAGTCGTGGCGGACCCAGGGGATGTGGTATTTCTCGGCCGCCTCTTTGAGCAGCGGATTGGCGCGGGCGCAGTCAGGGCACTCCATGTCGTCAAACTCAAGGATGGCGACGCGTGCTCCCGGTGGCGGCTTCAGCGCGCGGGCGTTGTGCACGGGGGTGGTCTGCGTCTGCGCGTGGGCAGACTGCGGATGGCCGAGCAGGAAAAAAGTGCCGGCAAAAAGGACGGCGAAGAGAGGAACGCTACTTGTCAGGCGCACGAAGGCTCGCATACTGATTAAATTGTATCGAACCGGGAGCCGGTTCCTGCTTTCAAGATGAAAGCAAAAGAGGAGATACTGCAACCAATGAGCAAGAAACAGATTTCCTGGTGGGGCGGGGCTGCGCTGGTCGTACTGTTTTTTGCTTATCCGGCAAAGATTACGGTGGCGCCGCCCTATGAAGTGACGCTGCTGAACCAGTTCAACAAGCCGATGGCCACTGCACCGGTGAGTGAGGTGTGGTGGCAGACCTCAGTCGAGCGAAAGGAACACACGGAGCAGCGCACGACAGATGCGGACGGGCGAGTATCGTTCCCTGAACGGACGATGCGCGCGCCGCTCTTCCAACGCATGGTCGGGTGCCTGGCGTACCTGGGGCGCGAGGGGTTGGCGGCGAGTTGCGGAAGCCAGTCCTCAGTCAGTGCCACGGGCGACGTGAAAGAGTTGATGCGCGCCGATGTGACGCTGGGAAGCTTCTCCAATCTTCACCAGCTCAAGCTGATTGTTGAGCCGTGCGATCCGGGACAGCCGTCGATCTGCTGACAACGCGGCAGACACATTCCTTCGTATCTCCATCGGAAGGGGCTTGCCCACTGCGCCCTGCGGTGTGCTACCATTTGCGCTCTTCAGGACGTGGTTATTTTTAACGCTTGAAAGCTGCGTCCGTTGCTTCCTATGAGTTGCAGAGATCGCAATTCGGCAGCAACCCCTCAGACGCCCCTCGCGACGCCTTTGCAACTCCTTTGTCTGCTGCCATCAGGAGCACACGATGAAAGCTTATTCCGGAAGTGAGATTCGCAATGTAGCAGTGGTGGGGCACGCGCACAGCGGCAAGACGACGCTTGTCTCCGCGCTGCTGCATGCTGCCCAGATGACTCCCCGGATGGGCAGAGTTGAGGACGGCACGGCTGTGACTGCCTACGACGAAGAGGAAGTCGCTCGCGGCACCACGATGCTGAACGCTGTCGCGTTTGCCGAGTGGAGCGGGGTGAAGGTGAACATTGTCGACACGCCGGGCTTTCACCTGTACGCGCACGAGGCGCGCTGCGCAATGATGCCGGTGGAGGCGGCCATGGTGGTTGTGAATGCAACCTCGGGCGCGGAGGAAGTGACGCGGCGCGTGTGGAAGTATGCCGAGGAGTTCAACCTGCCGCGGGTGGTGGTGATCAACCAGATGGATCACGCGCGGGCAGAGGTGTCCTCAACCCTCGAAGGGCTGCGCGAAAGCTTTGGCCGAACGCTGACGCCGGTGCAGTTGCCGATTACAGGAGCGAGCGGCTTTGAAGGGGTGATCGACCTGGTGACGATGGAAGCCTTCTACTACACGCCGGGCGGCGATGGCCGCGGACGGATCGGGGAGATGCCCGAGCAGCTGCGCGACATGGCCACGGCTGCGCATGAAGAGCTGGTGGAGCTGGTGGCTGAAGGCAAAGATGAACTGATGGAAGAGTTCTTTGCCGAGGGCACGATCCCGGAGCAGCACCTCATCACCGCGCTGCATGAGGCGATCCGCGAAGACCGCATCTTTCCGGTGCTCTTTGCCAGCGGACTCACGGGCGTAGGCGCGGATCACCTGCTGGACTTTTTGAAGGTATATGCGCCTGCCCCTGCGGAGCGCGGGCCTGTGGCGGCACGCGCCATGAGCCAGGAGGTGGGCGCGAGCGCCAATGGCGCCGCGGCGGATGCCTCGCAGGAGATCGTGATGCGCAAGGTGGAGGATGGTGAGCCGCTGGCGCTGTATGTGTTCAAGACAATGACGGATCCGTTCGCGGGGCGTATCTCGCTGTTCAAGGTCTTCTCAGGGACAGTTGCCAGCGATGCGACGGTGGTGAACTACTCCCGCAAGACAACGGAGCGGCTTGCGCATCTTTCCATCATGCAGGGGCGCACGCTTGTGCCGGTGGACGTGTTGCATGCAGGCGATCTTGGTGCGGTTGCGAAGCTGAAGGAGACGCTAACCGGCGATAGCCTGGGGGAGCGCGGCCATGAGATTTTCTTTGAACCGGCGCCGTTGCCGGAGCCGGCGATGACCTACGCGATTGAGCCGAAGACGCGCGCGGACGAAGACAAGCTTGCGCCCGCTGTTCACAAGATCATGGAGGAAGATCTGCTTGTCCGTTTTTATCGTGACCCGCAGACCAATGAATTTTTGATTGCGAGCGCGGGACAGCCGCATATCGAGGCGATTGTTTCGCGGCTGCGGCGGCGCTATCACACGGAGGTGACGCTGAAGGCTCCGAAGGTGCCGTATCGCGAGACGATACGTGGTCGCGCCGAGGCGCAGGGTCGCCACAAGAAGCAGTCCGGCGGTCATGGGCAGTATGGCGACTGCAAACTGCGGATCGAGCCGCTTCCGCGCGGCGCGGGCTTTGAGTTCGTCAACGACATCTTTGGCGGGGCGATCCCGCGGCAGTTTGTTCCTGCCGTGGAGAAGGGCGTGGTCGAGTCGGCTGCGCGCGGCTATCTCGCAGGCTACCCGGTGGTGGATTTTCGGGCGACGGTCTTCGATGGCAGCTATCACGAGGTGGACTCGAACGAACTTTCCTTCAAGATGGCGGGGCGGATCGCGTTCCGTAAATGTATGGAGCAGGCGCGGCCTGTGCTGCTGGAACCGGTAATGCGGGTAGAGGTTGAGGCTCCAGCGGAGTTCTCAGGCGCGCTGATGGGCGACCTGAACCAGCGCCGCGGACGAGTGCAGGGCATGGAGACGCGCGGGCCGGTGACGGTGATTCGCGCGGAGGCGCCGATGGCGGAGATGCTCAGCTATGGAGCTGCGCTGACTGCGATGACGCAGGGGCGAGGCAGCTTCCACATGGAGTCGGACCACTACGATGTGGTGCCGCAGGCTATTGCCGAGAAGCTCATTGCAAATGCGAAGCTGCCAGTGGAAGAAGAGTAGGGCCGAGGTTATCCATGATCGAAACTCCTCCAGGTTAATAGAGGAGGGTTTTCGGTCGCCAGTTGGGAGCATCTCGGTTTATAAATGCTGATTGGATAGACGAAAGCTCAGTCAGGCTTTATCAGTCCATATTTCATTCCGATAAGATGCAAGCGGGACTTAACTTCCTGTGTTGCAGTTCTCCGCCGCTTCTTAAGTCTTTGAAGTAGAGAAAGCTTCCTCCAACTGTAAAAACCACGCTTTTGCCAGTCGAGAGAGATTCCAAGATTCTCTAAGTCAGGAACAGTTTCTTTAATCCATCCTCCCTTATGGAGGGCGCCAGTATGTAGATATTTGAAAGGTTCAGCACTCTCATCTACAAATGCAATTCGATCGTTGGAATACTTAAACCTAAGTGAACCAAAGTACTCGGACAGCCACGGGTTTTCATGCTTGAGTACATATTTCCTAATACTTGATTTTTTCCAAAGAGCAGCTTGGAAAGAAAAACGGTCCTGACCTGGGCCCGCTATGAGGAAGAGGTTGTCGCGCAGCGCCTTGGTTTCTTTGATTGTTTTCATGTCTACCAGGTAGATCGCATCGAGGTTCTCCTCTATAAATGCAGAGTAGGCATCTCGTAAGTAGCGAAGATTGACCTCTTTCATGATGAAGTAGTCAATCATAATAAGAAGGATGTTCGGGGTCTTAACGTGTTCAAGGCCCGCATGGAAAGTCTTGCCAAAACTGCTTTGCTTTCCAGTCTGAGTACAAAGGATGTTCAGCCCTTCTAATGAAAACGACTTGTTCTCCGTGTTCAAGATGATGGGAAGAGTGCAATCCGGCCAGAACTTTTTTAGCAAAGTAAAGAATGGAAGCCAGCAATCTTCGTAATCATCACTCGAACTGACGAATAAAGTAACGTCAGCCATGGGCAATTGGGACTGGGTCAAATCATCGAACTGAATTTTCTGCATCTAGCCTTCCTTTTCGTGAGCCAGTGTCCTACAAACTAAATTCCAAAAAATATCTTCCGCTTAAGATCCACTTTATCAACCGACCTTTTGACTCTGTCTCCGGAAAAGTGATATCCACGGCTGGTACACGGTCGTTCTGTAAAGAAGCCTATAAACCGCAACTGTAGTTGCACCGGCTAATGCGATGAGCATAGCCAGCCTGATTACCGGAATTACCAGATCCGAGGCGATTAAATATTTCTGCGTGAAGTATAGAAAAAAACCAACGATAAATGCACAAATCAATCCCGGAATCCAACTAGAGACGAGCGACCAGTAACTGCTTTTGAGCGAGCGGGCACTAATCAAATGCAGAGTGTTGGTTCTAATAACTTCAAGGCCAGCATAGACCAAGGCGACCGCGACGATGCCTTTGTGGGCAACCAATAAGACGCCTGCACCAAATGCTAGTGCAAAGGTAATTTGCACTAGCAACTTGCGGCGAAAGAGACTCAACACTTCTAGCTGGATGTTAGGGAGATGATAACTCGCATCTAGTGCAGCGACGACGCAGAGTACCTGGAAAACGGGTACGGCGGAAGTCCACTGACGCCCAAAGATGACCGGGATCACAGTAGGTGCAGCAACACCTGCCCCTGCACAAAATGGAAGGATCAAGGCCATAAGTTGGCGCTCACTGGAGGTTAAGATCTTATGGCACTCGGCGAGACTCCGCTCTGCCGCGCGGGCGATAGTAGGGTGGAACACGCGTGTAAGACCCATTGAAAGGCTGTATCCCGGCTGCGTGCTCAGGGTGAGACTGCGATTGTAAATGCCAAGCAAAGTTGGGCTGACTAATCGTCCCATCAGAATAGTATCTAGTGAGCCGCCAAGAGCCTCTATTGAAGTAGTGAAGGATGCTTTACCGCCAAAGGTCCCTATATGTCTGTAATCTGCTCTTTTGAAGGTGGGCTTCATCGGGTGCGGCCTTGCGATATGGTACGCGATGGATCCAATTAATGGTTGCGAGACATTGCTGGCCACCAATGCCCACACGCCAAACCCTTTCATCGCCAAGGGAAGACCGAGCCCGAACGTAGAAAGCAAATATCCCAAAAAGTCACAGATCGCCAGATCGCGGATTCGAAACTCACGTCTCAATAGTCCACCCGCAACTCCGGAAGATGCCTGAAAGATAAGGCTAAGACCAAAGGCAATGATGATTGGGGTTAGTCTGGGCTCGCGAAAATATAGAGCTAAAAGTGGAGAGAGTGCACTAAGGAGTATGAACCCCCCGAATCCGGTTGCAAGGCTTAGCGAAAACGCCGCTCGAATATTTCCTTCGGTCAGCCCAGGTTTCTGAATGATTGCCCGGCCCATTCCCAATTGGGTAAAGTAGTTGGCCATACTGGCGCAAAGCATGGCCATGGCCGCCAACCCATAATCTCTGGGCTGCAGGAAGCGAGTTATAGTTGCCGAGGCTAGCAGTTGCATGCCAGCGGTCGAAATTGTAGATAGATAGCTCCATCGCAGGTGCGAGTGTCTGCTTTCGTCCATTTCACTCACAAATTATTCTCGGGAATCTGCTGCGACTTTGCGCGCTGGCGGCGGCAAGTTTCAAATGCGCGTCTGAATACCGCACGTGCTTCCAGATTTTCTAAGGCCCATGCCCGCGCAGCCAATCCGATGTCGGCTATTTCCTCTATAGGTAAACCCCTAAGATAGACAGCGACATCCAAAGCATCCTCGATCGTATCCACGAGATATAGCCCGGGAGCCCTGCCTAGAACGACGTCCAAACCCTTGCGCCCATTTGTAATGAAGGGCACTCCTGAGCCTAAGGCAATCGGTAGTCGATCAGAGAAATAGAATGTAGAGTGAGGATAGAGATCCCATATGACGGACATCCTGGATAGCTGAATGACCTCAGCCTGGCTGCCGTAGGAGATGGGACCCCTCGAGTTTGTTTTTCTGGGCCACCCCCGTCCAAACGCTGCAAAGCGATCTCCAAATAAGTGCGCAAACTTACGAGCAAGGCGAACGCGTTGCATCGAGTCTGGCTGCTTGAATAATGACCGCCACTTAGTAGCGATGGTGCCGAACATTACGGCGTCATATTTGCTACCCAGCTTCAAAATGTCGATTGGTTCAGAGCCAAATCTTTCACGGTCAAAGCTTGACGGGGAGTAGTAAAAATGCGGGTGCACCCTAAGCTCGCTAAATAAGCGGCGAGGCATTCCCAGGCCGGTTGTCCAAAAGATGTCTGACTCTACATACAGAGTTTTGGTCGTAGGGGTGATTTTTTTATAGAAGCGGTCATAGGGGTCCCCTTCGTGGTAAGCAATAAGTGGCGAACTTCCGCAAGCGCGTATTGCACGAATGAATTCGGAACTCAGGGGGTATTCAGATGGGTGTTGCCAGAATATTATGTCTGGCTGGAAGGACCGTACATGCGTCAGCAATGCTTCATGACAACGGGCTTGATTTCTGTCGCTTCTCCAGTCAGCTAAAAAGCTGTAAATTAAAAGCTCACCAATCGTCCCATCCTGAGCCATCTCGGCGAATGCTGCGCGGCCCCCGACTTGACGGCTTTCTTCGCGAAAATCACCCTCATTGGGCAGATAGAGAACCTTTGGACCCTTACCGTTCGTGAAGGCTGCTTGCATATACAGTGAAGACCTTCCTATCTTTCGATGGAATATTCAAGCACTGACAGGCACGATTCCGCATAATCACCCGCCTAGTGATGAAGACCTGATTACTTACTTGCTGAATGAGTAGTAGACCTTGAGTCTAACAGGGAGCACCTGCGTCACCCAAGTAATCGTGAGCTCTCAATATAAAAATCTGAGTGTCTTAATTTTGTGATGGATTGGACAGCCGTGCAATTTTGCGCAGCATCCCGAGTAAAAGATCGGCGTCATTTGCGTTCGGAGAGAGACGTCTTACTAATCTGCGGACCTTTGTTTTGATCATGTCTTCTGCGCCACCCTTTACATACCCACTCGAGACCAACGTTTCATAGAGAAAAGCAGTTAGTCTTTCAAGCGTCGCCTGAGGCGCTGTTTCGCTTGTGCCATAGTCATGTGCGGCTGGTGATTGTCTGACCATTTCATAAAGACAGATTGCCACGGCCTGTCCCAGGTTCATCGAGCTGTGTTCTTCGCGGGTAGGAATACGCACCAGCCAGTGGCAGTGGCTCATGTCTTCTATGGAAAGCCCTGTCTTCTCCGAGCCAAAGAGGAGTGCGGTTTTTGCTCCGGGATGCTGCCTGAGCAGGGGGGCTGCCTGCTCGAGGCGCAAGAGTGGGTGATGGAGTTCGCGGTCTTTTGCCGCGGTGGTGCCGACGACCAGCGAGCAGTCGGCAACTGCCGCTGCAACCGATGTGAACTCCTGCGCCTCGGCCAGCAGCCTGGCAGCACCTACTGCGCTGCGGGCTTCGCGAAACGCGGCTTCATAAGGCTGGACGACGCGCAGCTGCGAGATGCCGAAGTTGCTCATGGCCCGTGCAGCTGCGCCTATATTTAGCGGGTTCCGCGTGCGGACCAGGACTACAATCAGCTCCGCCATCGGAGGGTCACCGGGCCGTTGAGGGGATTTTTTACTTCGGCACCTGGAGCTGCGTCGAGGCGAGCCTGCTTGAGGGCGAAGTACCACTTGGCGGGGCGGTCGGCGTCATCGATCAGCATGAGGGCGGGATCGTAGCGCAGGCCCTCTGCCTGCTGGATCATGGTCAGCTGGTCCTGACCGACGAAGCGCCTGCCGAAGAATTTTGCGATTGCAGTGACAAAAGGAACGGCATAGAAGACGTTCCATGCGGCGTAGACATCAATCCTGCAGGTGCTCGCTGTCACGGGGGTCACGGTGGTGAGGCTCGAAAACCATTTTGCGCCGCAGCGGATCGTCTCATAACGCCGGTTGGGCAGCACGAAGTCGATGGTGGTTGTGATCGGTTCGCCGTAGACGCCGAGCAGCTTGTAAGGGGCACTGTTTCCCGACGGCGCGTGAGCCGACATTCTGAAGCCCTGAGCGATCGGCTCGAAGTGCTTCTCCTTTTCGTGAATGCTGGCGCGCTTTCGCCACCACCAGGCCTGATGTACGAAGGGCCCGTGTGCCGGATCCATGAGGCCGATGATGCCGTGATCCACGTTGCAGGGCAGGTCGGCGGTCAGGTGTGCGCTCTTGAACCTGGCGCCGAATTTCGGGGCTTCCGGGATGGGCGGCAGAGTGGCTTCGCCCACGCGTATGCGTCCGGCGCCGGGCTGGGGTACGTAAACCCAGGCGTAGCCGTCGCGCTCTTCGCAGGGAAAGGCTCCGGCATAAATTTTGTGAGGATCGAGGGTGTCCTTCGAGGTAAGGGACGGAATCTCAAGGCACTGGCCGCTGACCGGCTCAAAGGCCCAGCCGTGGTACTTGCAGGTGAGCGCCTTGCCGTCGAACCAGCCGCAGGAGAGCGGGATGCCGCGATGGGGGCAGCTGTCACGCATCGCGAAGATGCGGCCGTCGTCCCTGCGTCCGAGTACCATCGGGATGCCGAGGAGCAGGGCCTTGACGACTGTCCTGCCCTGCAGAAGATCACTGCGCAGAGCAGGGTACCAGTCGTCATAGATCAGAGTTGCCGCGGGGCCGGCGAGGGTAGTCATGAGATGATCTTGCGCCGTGGGCGGAGCACCGGGCTTCAGTGGGTCTCGGCGGGCAGCTCCCATGCGGGAACCGGACGCTTTGCCGCCGGCAGATCACGGCCTTTGACGCGGTCATACATGTAGACGTCGCTGGTCGTTCCAAGCGCCTGATTGTAAAAGCTTTCGGCACCGATCACCTCGGTCAGCTCCTCCTGAAACAGGTGGAGAGCCTTCAACCGATCCGCCGTCGCGGCGACGGTGATCTTGCTGTTGGTGAGCATTTTCTGAAAGCCGCGATCGAGGATATGGGCGATCTCACCCGCCAGCAGGACTCCGCTCTTGACGGTGAGAACAGCTCCCTGACCCTTCTCGGCCGGGGCGAGGACGGCAGCGCAGCCGTATTTGGCGACGAGCATTCCGTTTGCACCCTGAGAGGCGGGACGAACATCAAACTGAAGACTGCGAAGACGGCTGACGATTTCGTCGAAGCTGAGTGGCTTGGTTTTCTTAGGCATTGGCTTCCCGTGCATTGCTGCAGCCGGTGCGTAAAAGCTACACTGGGAGCAGGCGGTCTTCTTCACTGTCGCATATTCAGAGGACGCGTTGCAACGAATGGCTACCCTGACAGAAACATTGACCACTCGAACTTTAGGCACGACTATTGCCGAGCGCGTTGGCAACACGCCACTTATCCGGCTGGATCGGCTGACGGCGCACCTG
Organism: Acidipila rosea; assembly: GCF_004339725.1. Classification (GTDB taxonomy): domain Bacteria; phylum Acidobacteriota; class Terriglobia; order Terriglobales; family Acidobacteriaceae; genus Acidipila; species Acidipila rosea. The sequence continues at coordinate 270,073 of NZ_SMGK01000003.1, forward strand.
CCCGGCGTGCTGATCGCCGGCAAGGCGGAGTGGGCGAACCCCGGCGGCTCCGTGAAGGACCGTGCGGCGTCGGCCATTGTGGACGCCGCCGAGCGCAAGGGGCTGCTGACGCCGGGTAAGCACCTGCTAGACGCAACCAGCGGGAATACTGGCATCGCCTACGCCATGCTGGGGGCTGCACGCGGGTTTGGGGTGACGCTCTGTATGCCTTCGAACGTCTCGCTGGAGCGCAAGAAGATCCTCCAGGCCTACGGCGCGGAGATTGTGTGGACGGATCCGAATGACGGCTCAGACGGGGCCATTCGCAAGGCGCGCGCGCTGGCGGCAGCGGAGCCGGAGAAGTACTACTACGCCGACCAGTATGGCAATGATGCCAACTGGCAGGCGCATTATCACTCTACGGCGAACGAGATCTGGCAGCAGACGGACGGGCGGCTGACACACTTTGTGGCGGGACTCGGCACCAGCGGCACCTTCATGGGGACGACGCGACGGCTGAAGGAGCTGAACCCGGAGATCCAGTGCATTTCGATGCAGCCGGATTCACCTTTTAACGGGCTTGAGGGTTTGAAGCATATGGCGACCGCGATCGTGCCTCCGATCTATGATCCGGCGCTGGCGGACCGCAACCTGGAGGTCGAGACGGAGGCCGCCTATGCCATGGCCAAGCGGCTGGCGCGGACGCAGGGGTTGCTAGTGGGGATTTCGGCTGCGGCTGCGGTGGTGGCGTCGCTGAAGATCGCCGAGGAAGAAGCTGCGCGCGGAAAAGAAGCGATTATCGTTACAATTCTATGTGACTCAGCTGATAAATACCTGAGTGAACGGTTCTGGGAGGAGTGAGCGGCCAATGCTGAAGTTGAGCGAGCAGGTCTATAGCGCGATGCGAACCCATGGGGAGGAAACCTACCCTCATGAGTGTTGCGGCGTGCTGCTGGGCCGCTCCGAGGGCGACGTGAACTGCGTCGAAGATGCCGTCCGCGCCGGGAATACCCGCACGGATTCGGCCCACAACCGCTACAACATCGCCCCGCAGGAACTGGTGAAGATACAGCGCCAGGGCCGTGAACGCGGGCTGGATATTGTTGGCTTCTACCACTCGCACCCGGATCACCCGGCGCAGTGGTCTAAAACGGATTTTGCCGAGGCCCACTGGCTGGGCTGTTCGTATGTCATTACGTCTGTCCAGAAGGGCCGTGCCACCGTAACAAATTCCTTCCTGCTCACGGGCTCCGGCGAAGACGATAAAGCCTTTCTGGATGAGGCACTTGAAGTCGAGCGATGTAGCGTGGCTGCTCTCTGATCAAGGGCGCTTTGCATCGCGGCGCCGTGTTTTCGCCTCTAAACAGACAGAAAAGGTTCCTGAAAGCCATGAAGATTCATATCCCTACGCCTCTGCGTGTCTACGCAGGCAAGCAGGACTCAGTCAGTGTCAACGCAACAACCGTCGGGGAAGCCCTCGGTCAGCTCACCGAAGAGCATCCGGACCTGAAGAAGCACCTCTACTCCGAAGACGGCAAGCTGCGCGCCTTCGTGAATGTCTACCTGAATGACGAAGATATCCGCTACCTTCCCGCAAAGGACTCGACGCCGGTGAGCGAGGCCGATTCGCTCTCGATTATTCCTTCAATTGCAGGCGGTGCGCCGGTGATGGAAGAAGCCACGGCGCTGCCGGAGCTGAGCACGGCTGAAATGGCCCGCTACTCGCGTCACCTGATCCTGCCGGAAGTAGGCATGGAAGGCCAGCAGAGGCTGAAGGCGGCCAAGGTGCTCTGCGTCGGCACGGGCGGACTGGGCGCGCCGCTGGCTTTCTACCTTGCGGCGGCCGGCATCGGAACGCTGGGGCTGGTGGATTTTGACGTGGTTGACGAGAGCAACCTGCAGCGGCAGATCATCCACTCGACCAAAGACGTGGGGCGCCCGAAGATCGACTCGGCGGCCGATAAGCTTTCGGCGCTGAATCCCCACATGAAGATCGTGAAGCACGAGACGATGCTTACGAGCCAGAACGCGCTGGACATCATCAAGGACTACGATATCGTCGCCGACGGCACCGATAACTTTCCAACGCGATACCTGGTGAATGACGCCTGCGTGCTCAGCGGCAAGCCGAATGCTTATGGATCGATTTTCCGGTTTGAGGGGCAGGCCAGCGTTTTTGCGACCGAGGAAGGCCCCTGCTATCGCTGCCTCTACCCTGAGCCGCCACCGCCGGGGCTGGTGCCCTCCTGCGCCGAGGGCGGAGTGCTCGGGATTCTGCCGGGACTGGTTGGGATCATCCAGGCGACGGAGGTCATCAAGCTGATTCTGGGCAAGGGCGATCCGCTGATAGGCAGGCTGCTGCTGGTCGATTCGCTGGGCATGAAGTTTCGCGAGCTGAAGCTGCGCAAGAATCCGGAGTGCCCGGTGTGCGGTACGAATCCTACGGTGACCAAGCTGATCGACTATGACCAGTTCTGCGGTATACAGCCGGCGGCGGCGCCAGCAGCGGTGCTGAACGGCATCGAGCAGATTACGCCAATGGACCTGAAGCGCCGTCTGGATGCGAAGGATGATGTCTTCGTTCTCGATGTTCGTGAGCCCTACGAGTTCCAGATCGCGAGCATGGGCGGACACCTGATTCCGCTGAATGATCTGCCGAAGCGAGTGAGCGAACTGGACGCGAGCCGTGAGATCGTCGTCCACTGCAAGATGGGAGGACGCAGCCAGAAGGCGGCGGAGTTCCTGAAGCAGAATGGCTTCACCAAAGTGCAGAATCTGGCTGGAGGCATCAACGCGTGGTCGGCGGAGATCGATCCGACTGTTCCGAAGTATTGAGGTATTAAAGTTACCGCCACCATGTAACTATGGGGTGTGTCCAGGAAGCATAAAAAGCGCAGCGAACTCCGGAGCAGAGGCTTTCGGATTGTTGGCTGCGTTTTTTATTGGGCTTGATTTTCGGACTTTTTATGGTGATCGCGTGAAAAAAAGGAATTTCGCCAAAGAAATTTCATTCAGCAGATCAAACCAATCTGTCATCAATCTGCAACGTACCTTTAAACGGAACGTAATTTGCATTGCTGGGAAATGTGGTTTTTAGAAATTGAGTGATTGAGGGGTAGCATGGCTGATCAGACGGGCAGGATCGAACAATTTTCAGGGACAGAGCTATCCAACTTGCGCAGCGACTTACTTCAATCGGGGATCGACTCGTGGCAGGCGAGCCAGATGCTTTCATTGTTCCTGGCGGGACGTGGTTATGGAGTGGACTCGGCGCTGCTGCGGGATGCGGTGCTGCGCCTTGAAGTGGCAGGCTGCTCCATCGAGTGTATGCAGGCAGAACTCGAACGGGTCGCGCTGGTGATGTAGCTTATCGCATTCCTGTGGCAGGAGCCGGGGTGAGCGCGACCGGCTTCTGCTGCATGTCCGTCGGCTGATCGGAAATCTTGACATCTGTGACACGAGCCTTCTCAAGCAGTTTGAGGTCAGCCTGTGTCTTCTTCCACTTCTTCCTGTTGAGTGCGACGTAGTTCAGCTTGTTGCTCTTGTAGTAAGCCAGGATATTGGCGCGCAAAGCGCCGGGGATGGGGACGTCCGGCTTCTCCTCGATCTTCGCCAGCAGATTGGCGTAGGTCTGGTCGGCGAGCTTGTAGTTCCCTGCCTGGGTCCTCGTGCCGGTATCGAGGTTTCGGTCTTCCAGGGTTACATGAGCCTGGTTGATCGGTTCATTGCGGATCTGGCTCAGATACTCCTTGTAGTGATCCACCGTTCTATCCATGCTCTTGAGGAAGAGCTCCTGCGATTTCGCGTCCGGCATGCGCAGCTTGAGAGCCCTGAGCGGGCCGATCTTCGGCAGGATGGCGATGAAGAAGGCCAGGATATGCGCTCCCACGCCGGGCTTGCGGTAGTCGCTGCCAAACTCGCGCTCATAGCTGGACTTGTCCATGCGATAGATGAATTTTTTCGGCACAAAGCCGGGATTACTCTCTTCGATCTGCTTGCGGTAATTGAGCAGGGCGACGCCTGTCATCTTGGGCAGAAGACCGGAAACTGTGTGCCTGTAGGTGCCGATGGCGGTGTCTTCATGCGGCATGATCTGATTGACTTCAAAGCCATAGGTATCGCGGAAGGCGCGCTCGAGCAGCGGCTTCGCTACTTTGAAGCCGATGAAGTCGTGATACTGCTCGGGTGCGTAATGGCGCTCTGTAACCTCAACCACGTCGAATCCGAATTCAGTCTGCAGGTGGGCTTCCGGGCTGTCGTCATAGGTCACGACATGGCCGTATTTGTCGCGCAGCTTCGGGTATTCCTGAGCGGTGGCGATGTTGACGGCGGGATGTCCGTAGGCGTCGGCGGAATAGTGGGCGAGAGCACCCAGTGCGAAGGCGAACTCGTTGCTGTCTGTCGATTCACGGAGGAGATTGTTGACGAAGTCTCCGGTGCGGACGTAGTGCAGCAGGTCGCTGAAGAAGTGGCTGCCGAAGGGATAGTAGCCGATGTCCTGAATGATGCAGCCGCCGTAGGCGTAGGCGTGAGCCTCGGTCAACTGATCGGGCGTGAGATGAGGATAGCGGGCGAGCAGGAGTGGCTTGATGTGGCTGTGCCAGGCGAGGTCCACCACCTCCTCATGAGAGAGCACTGCGTAAGCGCCCGCGGGGGGCGGCGTAAGGAGCAACGCAATCAGGCAGAACACAACTGCGAGTTTCAGACTGCTTTGTCGCCGCACTTCTATGCCGCCCTTTCTTAACTTGACTTGAGCGCCGCCAACGTCTTATCCAGGCTGGCCTGATCTTCAACATTCAGATAAGGCTGGCTGCGGTCGATCTGCCGCATCAGGCCGCCGAGAACTTTCCCCGGACCTACCTCAATGAAGTGAGTGGGTTGCTGCGCAGTTAAGAGGCGGATGCACTCGACCCAGCGTACGGCTCCCGATACCTGGCGGATGAGAGCATCACGGAGAGTATCCGCGGCAGTCTCGAGCGTCGCATCGACATTGATGGCCACGGGAACCTGCGAGTCTGCGAAAGGAAGCGCCAGCAGCAGTTCGGAGAGACGGTCCTGAGCTGGCAGCATTAGTGCGCAGTGGAACGGAGCGCTGACCGGCAGCATTACGGTTCGCTTCGCACCTGCTTCCTTAGCGAGCGCGGCTGCGCGCTCAACCGCGATGACTGCGCCGGAGATGACGGTCTGCTCCGGCGAGTTGATATTGGCTGCGGAGACCACGGCTGCGGTCTCTGCAGCGGCCTTGCCGCAAAGCTCGATGACCACGTCGGCGGGCAGGCCCAGAATGGCCGCCATTGCGCCCTCGCCGGCTGGAACCGCGTCCTGCATGAAGCTGCCACGGCTGCGCACGGTGGTGACGGCATCGCGAAAAGAGATGGAGCCGGCGGCGACGTTGGCCGAGTACTCGCCGAGCGAGTGGCCGGCGACATAAGCCGGTGTGACGCCATGCGCGGCGAGCACCCGCTGGGCGGCGATGGAGACGGTAAAGATGGCCGGCTGGGTGAATTCGGTGAGGCGGAGCTGCTCCTCCGGGCCGTCGAAGCACAGCTTCGAAAGGGAGAAGCCCAGGGCGTCGTCAGCTTCCTCAAATGTCTGGCGGGCCTCGGTGAACTGTTCGAACAGATTGCGGCCCATTCCAACTGCCTGCGAACCTTGTCCCGGAAAAAGAAAAACGATCTTATTTGTGTTCATGTCGTACGTTCGTTCAGTTTACTGCGTTGCTACCGCCCCCGGCAGTTCGTCGCTAATGACTTCGAATTTCGTCAGGTCCGATTGCCCGAAGGAGGTGGTAATGGCGACATCGGAAGCATCGCGGCCGACGGCCATCAACACTCTTCCGATGCGCGGAGCGTTGTGTCGCGCATCCATGGTCCACCAGCGTCCCGACAGGTAGACCTCGTACCAGGCGCTGAAGTCCATGGGTGTATAAGACGGCGGCACGCCGATATCTCCGAGATAGCCGGTGGCGTAGCGCGCCGGAATGTTGAGGGCCCGGCAGAAGGTGACGGCCAGGTGCTGGAAATCGCGGCAGACGCCGGTGCGCTCCGTGTAGACATTGAGCGCTGTTTTAGTGGCGCGGGCGTGGTGATAGCCAAATGTGACATGCTGATGCACCCAGTTGTTGATGGCCTGCACCCGCTGCCAGCCGGGAGCCAAGCCCCCGAAGAGATCGGTGGCGATGTGCAGCATGCTATCGACTTCGCAATAGCGGCTGTTCATGAGGTAGCGCAGCACCTCATTCGGGACCTGCTCGACAGGGAGTTCGATGGCCCGGGGGTTGATCGGGTCGGGCGCTCCCGAGTCTTCAATCAGGGTGGAACTGGTCAGCTTCAACTCGCCAGGCAAGGCAACGAATCGTGAACACCGGTTGCCGAAGCTGTCGAGGTAGCTGTCCGGCAGGATGGTCGTGCCGCCCGACTCGATCCGCATATGATCGGGCTCAAGCAGGTCGTCGGTCCGCGAAGGATGGACATGCAGCATGGCGACGAAAGCCGTGCGGGCAGCCATGTAAAAACGAATATCGTAACCGAGGCGAATTAACATAGTTGCGTCAAAAGATGGTCGTAGGATGCGACCTGGCGGCGAAACGTATCTCGATCCAGTGAACATTTACTATCTGAAGAGAGGCGAAGTTCATTTTGACGTATTGTGTTGGCATTTTGACCCACCAGGGGCTGGTGATGGCGTCGGACTCACGCACCAATGCCGGGTACGATCAGGTGAATCTGTGCAGGAAAATGCACACCTTCGTGGAGCCAGGGGAGCGCTCCTTTTGTATTCTCACCAGCGGCAGTCTTTCGCTGACCCAATCTGTCATTACGCTGCTGCGTGATGAGTTTGATGCCGGTGAAGGGCTGGCAAAGGCTCGTAACTTCTATGCTGCAGCGCGAGCTGTGGGTGAGTGCGTTCGTCGAGTGGCGGAACTGGATCGTTCAGCGCTGGAGCGGGATGAATTCAACTTCAATATCAACCTGCTGCTGGGGGGCCAGATCAAGGGTGAGGCGCCGCAGCTGTATCTCATCTATCCCCAAGGTAATCCGTTGAGCGTTACCCGCGACTCTCCCTATATGCAGATCGGCGAGGTGAAATACGGACGGCCTATCCTGGACCGCGGCATCGAGGCGGGAGCGACCACGCTTGAGGTGGCTGCGATGTATGCGCTGCTGTCGTTCGACGCGACGATGCGGTCGAATGTAACGGTAGGGCCGCCTATCGAGATGCTGCTTTATGAGAATGACGCGCTGGAGTTTGACCGCTATCGCCGCTTCAAGGCCGATGACCCGGAACTGAACGTGATTCACCGGCAGTGGGAGCGGTCACTGCGCCGCGCGGTGGAGGAGTTGCCGGCTATCACCTTCAAGGCCTGTCTGCCGGACACACCCTAGACCTTCGTAGTATTCTAGTAGCTGCGCGCCCGTAGCTCAGCTGGATAGAGCGGCAGCCTCCGAAGCTGTAGGTCGCAAGTTCGAATCTTGCCGGGCGCACCATCTTCTGTCCTATCCCCCTTTTGATCGGTGACTTCCCCCAAAAGGGGGAGTTCCTTTTCGCGCGGCGGGAGCTACTCTATCTTTACTGTTCACTACAAGTTAAGCGGAAGCCAAGGGTAGATTTCAGCCCGCTGCAGGAGGAACGTACTCCTTGGGCAGGGTGGAACCGTCGCCGAAGAAATACTGCTGCATCTGCTCTACGAGAAACTCCTGCGCCTGCGGAGTCCAGGGCTGAAGGCGGTATTCATTGAGCAGCATCTTCTGGTGTTCCAGCCACTCCTGCCAGGCCTTCTTCGAGACATTGTTATAGATTTTGTGGCCGAAATCGCTGTCGAAGGGCGCCTCGTCCAACCCCTCCATCTCCTGCTTGTACTTCGCGCAAAAAACCATGTGTGCCATTTGCCTTGGTATTCCTCTCAGTCTTGATTTTAGGCAAGGCGAGAGAAAGATCAAAATTTCCTGGGCGGCTGCCGGATCAATGGGGCTTGTAAGGGCTGCCATCGGTCCACGCGGGGCGGCTGGTGGCGTTGGCGACGGTGCGGGTCAGGGTATAGAAGAAGGTGTCGAACCGGGCGGCGGCATCGAAGTCGATGGGCTGGGTGACGTCGTCCTGGGGGCGATGGTACTGAGTGGTGTACCACTGGCGGTAGCGGCGCTCTGCATCGGCGCCGGGATCGTAGCCGAAGATAAAGCCGATGGACGGAACGCCGATCTGCATGAAAGGCCAGTGGTCGGCCCGGCGGAGAAGGCTGCGCTCCGGCTCGCGATCGGCTCGCACTGTGATGTGCATGGCCGCGCCGACAGCGCGTGCCGTCTGGCCAAGGGTCGAGTCATCGATGGCAAGAGCGGTGAGGATGTGAAGCGGAAAAAGAGGCCGCAGTTGGTCGAGGTTGATATCGGCGGCGAGCGCAGTTCTGGGCACGGTGGGGTGCTGCGTAAACCAGGTGGAGCCGAGCAGACCCTTTTCCTCGCCGGTGAAGGCGCAGAAGAGAATGCTGCGCTTGAGGCCGGGATCGCCCTTGCTCCTCGCCGCATGCTGATCGTCGGCGAACTGGATCAGAAGCGCGACGTAGGCGGCATCGTCGAGGGTCCCGTTGTAGATGCCGTCGCCGAGGACCGGGGTTCCGTGGCCGTAGCCATCCAGATGGGCCGCGATGACGATGTACTGCGACTTGAGCGAGGGAGCGCTGCCGGGAAGGACAGCGAGGACGTTGGGCGAAGTGTAATCGCGGGTGATGGTGTGGGTGGTGAGGCGCAGGCGTGTCGGCAGATCGACGGAGGGTAAGGGTTTCGACTGGCCGCCGAACGTGAGGATCTGCTGCGCGTTCTGCGACGTGCCCTCCAGCAGGGCCGGAAAGACGGCGGCACTCAGGCGCATGGAGACGAAGGCTGTCGGCGCTGCATGAGTGGGCGTTGCGGCGGCGAGAGTGACGGAGCGGGCATAGGCCTCGGGCCAGCGTGGCGGCTCGATGGTGAATGCGAGGTCATCCACGGTGAGGATGCCGACCGCTCCTGCGGCGCGCACCGCCTGCATGCGGTCACTAGCGCTGGGGAGGCCGGTGCGTCGAGTGCCGAAGCAGACTGCGATTTTACCGGTGAGATTGGTGGCTTCCGCTCGGGAGCAGTAGCCGCGGAAGGCCAGAGGGGCCTCAAGCGTGGCAGGCAGCGACGCGGAAGGCGCGATGGTGATCTGCTGCAGAAACTGGAGAGGATGGTCGGGCGCGTTGGGGCGCAGCAGGGTGAAGGTGGTGCCTTGCGGGGTGACCTGCACCTCATGCAGCGGGACCTGCTGCAGGTAAGAACCGTTTTCGCCCGCAGGCTGCAGGCCCGCCTGGCGAAAGCGTTCGGCTACATACTGCGCGGCTCGCGCATAGGCGGCAGAGCCGGTGTCGCGACCCTCCATTGCATCGGAGGACAGATACTCTGTCGTGTGCCACCATGCGCGGGTGTCTGCATCGTGAATCTGGCCATCGCGCGGATGGGCCGATGTCTGGGCGGATGCGGCGGCGGAAGAAGCAGCAAGCAGGGCGAGCAGGACCAGTGCGTATCGAGGCATTTGTGCTGTAGGGTACACGGGGAAAATGAAAAGGGCCACGGCTGAGTGACGGGATGGACGGATGAATTTTGTGAGGCTGAAAGCGCGCGCGCAAAGGCCGAGGGTCTGCGGTTTGTAAGAATTCTGAAAGATGCACCGCGGAGTAAACCGTAAAATAGATCAATGAAAAACAGCCGCTCGCCGTTGTATGTAACGACGCTCATAGCGGGAGCTTTTTTCATGGAGAACCTGGACGGCACCATCATCGCTACGGCGCTTCCGCAGATGGCGCGCAGCTTTCACGTAGGTGCGGTGCGGCTCAATATCGGCATGACCGCCTACCTGCTGACGCTTGCGGTGCTGATCCCGATCAGCGGCTGGGTCGCAGACCGCTTCGGCGCGCGCTCCGTATTTGCCTCGGCGATCGGCGTGTTTACTGTGTCCTCGTTGCTCTGCGGCTTGTCTCACACGCTGACGCAATTCACGCTGATGCGCATTCTGCAGGGGCTGGGCGGAGCCATGATGGTTCCCGTGGGGCGGCTTGTGGTGCTGCGCAACACGCCAAAGGACAGGCTGACGCAGGCCATCGCCTACATTACATGGCCCGGACTTACGGCGCTTGTGCTGGGGCCGCCGCTGGGCGGATTTATCACGACCTATGCGAGCTGGCACTGGATCTTCTTCATCAATCTCCCCATCGGCCTCATCGCTTTGTATCTGGCTCTGCTCTGGATCGAGAACACACGTACGGGGGAGACGCATCCCTTCGACTGGGGGACGTTTCTCCTCGCCGGTTTCGCTTCAAGCGGGACCGTGTATGCGATGGAGAAGCTGGGCGGCGAGGGCAGGCACTGGCAGTTTCCTGCCGCGATCCTCGTGCTGAGCGTGATCAGCGGATTTCTCGCCATCGTCGTTGCGCGCCGCAGGCCGGCTACCTCGCTGATCGATTTCGAATCGCTGAAGCTGAAGTCCTACTCACTCTCGGTGTATGGCGCGAGCGCCTTTCGCACTGCTGTCACGGTGCTGCCGTTTCTGCTGCCGCTGATGTTTCAGCTCAGCTTCCGATTGAATGCGTTTCAGTCCGGACTCTACCTGCTCGCGCTCTTCGCGGGCGATCTAAGCATGAAGGCATTCGTCATCCAGGTTCTTCGCCGCTTTGGATTCCGCCGCATACTTCTCGTAAATGGAGTGATCACTTCGGGTTCGATGATTCTCTGCGGGCTGCTCAGTCCGTCGACCTCGGCGGTGCTGATTGTGGGGATTCTGTTTTTTCATGGCGCATGCCGTTCGCTGCAGTTCACCTGCATGACTACGCTGGCGTATACAGAGATTCCGCCGAGCAGGATGAGCCGGGCCAATGGATTTCTCAGCGCCATCATGCAGCTAAGCATGGGGATGGGTGTGGCAGTCGGCGCAATCACGATACGCCTTATCGCTCATGCGAACGGCCACTCTGCCGTTACACCGCAGCTTCGCGATTTCCACCTGGCGATTTTCTGTATGGCGGTGCTGGCGCTTGGCCCGGTCTTTGACAGCCTGGGGCTTCGACCGGATGCAGGAGCAACCACGAGCGGACACCTCCAGCCGGAGATGGAAGTTAACCCGGCGTAACCGGCAAGCGTCTGCAGGCAGGTATAGTGGGGGCATGAAAGCTACGCTTGGAGCCGTCAGGCTTCGACTCGGCACTGTGGGAACACTCCTGCTCTGCCTCGCGCCCATGCTCCGGGGGCAGATGGCGCCAGACGCTGCGCGCGACTATACGGCGAAGCATAAGGCTGAGCTTCTGCAACAGTTCAGCGACCTGCTGTCCATCCCCAACGTTGCGGCTGACCCTGCGAATTTGAGGCGCAATGCAGATGTGCTGCGTGAGATGCTCCGGAAGCGGGGAGTCGACTCGCGACTGCTCTCTCTGCCCGGCGCTCCTTCGGTTGTCTACGGGCAGATCAGCGTGCCCGGAGCGCAACACACGATTGTGTTTTATGCGCATTATGATGGGCAGCCGGTCACGCCGTCAGAATGGGAGGGCGGTTCCCCGTTTACGCCCGTGGTTCGCGAGGTAGATGGGGCACGACGCATTTATGCCCGGTCAGCCGGGGATGATAAGGCTGCCATCTTTGCCCAGTTGACGGCGCTCGATGCACTCAGGGAAGCGCATATTCCGCTGAAGGCGAATATCCGTTTTGTATGGGAAGGCGAAGAGGAGGCTGGATCTCCGCATCTGGAGCAGATACTGGATGCCAACCGGGACTTGATCCATGGCGATGTCTGGCTGGTGTGCGATGGCCCGGTAGATCAGAGCGGAAAGCAGACGGTTGTCTTCGGCGCGCGAGGAGATACGCACCTCCAGATAACCCTCTACGGCCCGCATCACGGGCTGCATAGCGGACACTACGGCAATTGGGCTCCTAACCCTGCGATGATGCTGGCGCAATTGCTGGCGGGGATGAAAGACGAGAACGGCCGCGTGCTCGTGCCGCACTTCTACGACGGAATTGCGCCACTCTCCGCAATCGAAAAGGAAGCGCTGGCCAAGGCCCCGGTCAACGACACAATGCTGATGAAAGCGTTCTGGCTGGGACATACGGACGGTTCGGGAGCGCATCTGCTGGAGCTGATCAATCAGCCTTCTTTGAACATCAACGGACTCTCTTCCGGTCAGACGGGTGCGAAGGCCGCAAACGTAATTCCGCCCACGGCTACCGCGGACATTGATCTGCGACTGGTGGTGGGCATTGACTGGCGCGAACAACAGCAGCGGGTGATCGACTTCATACGGTCGCGCGGATACTTCATTGTGGAGAGCGAGCCCAGCCGCGAGACTCTGCTGGCGCACAGCCGGGTGGCGAGAGTGGTGCGCGACCCGGCCAGCTACAACGCTGTGCGCACGCCGATGGATCTGCCGATTGCGCAGGAAGTCATCCGCGCTGTAGAGCAGGCGAGAGGCGAAGTTGTGCTGCTGCCTACGATGGGCGGGAGTGTTCCCTTAGGCGCCATGGAGCGTGCAGCGAGAACGCACACGATCACGGTGCCGATTGCGAACTACGACGACAACCAGCACGCCGCCAATGAGAACCTGCGCCTGCAGAATCTGTGGGATGGGGTGGGAACGATGGCTGCGCTGCTGGAGATGCAGTAGTCGAGCTGCTGTGCAGAGACCGGGGACCGCATGCCTTCAGGCGCATGGCTAACAATAGAAGAGATGAGTTGATGAAAGGGAGTGGCAGAGAGGAAGGATGCTGGCGGAGAGAGGGGGATTCGAACCCCCGATAGAGCTTTTGACCCTATAACGGTTTAGCAAACCGCCGCCTTCAGCCACTCGGCCATCTCTCCGGCTGTTATCTTTGTGAATTATACCTGCATCAGGCGTCTTCGCATGATTGTAGGATAAAAGTCCGCATCACAAACGCAGTGACATTCAGAGGTTACCGAGCCATATGCCCAGCACTACCCTTCATTTCGTTCGTAAAGCGGCAGTATCATCCATGGCTGCGCTGCTTTGTGGCACGCTTCTCTCCTGCGGTTCGAGCCAGAAGTCGATGTCCTCTTCCGGGTCAAGCACAGAGAATGCGGGGAACTTCACTACCACCGTGTTTATCGGTGACTCGCTGACTGCGGGCTTTCAGAATGGTTCCCTGCTCGACACTCAGCAACCGAATGGCTGGGCCAACCTGGTCGCTACCCAGGCGAAGGCGGCCATTACGCTGCCGCTGATTGCGCCGCCGGGAGCACCCGCCGTTTTGCAGTTGGTGAGCCTGGGACCGCCGCCCGTCATCAACTCCGCCAGCGGCGTGACTACCGGGCGCGATAATCCTTCAGCGCAGCCGACCGACCTTGCCGTTCCCGGGCACAAGCTGAATGACCTGATCAATGCTGCGCCTACTGCTGCGCCTTCGACGGCTGAAGATATCATCACGAACCTGGTGCTGGGTTTCCCGCTGGGCAACAGCAATACCCAGTTGCAGGAAGCAGTTGCGCTGCAGCCAACGACGCTCTTTGTCTGGATCGGCGCCAATGATGCGCTGGTCGCCGATGACACGGGTATGCCGAGTTCGATGACGCAGGTAAGCAGCTTCACCACGCTCTACACCCAGATGATGCAGACGCTGACCACCAAGACGAAGGCGAATCTGATCGTCGCGAACATTCCCGATGTGACTCAATCGCCGGTGTTGACGCCTGCCGCTACCGTGCTCGCGGAAATCTCAGCATCGAGCGGAATTCCGCAGGCGACGCTGAGCGCGATGCTCGGCATCACGGCTGGAGATCTGGTGAACGCTACGGGACTGCAGGAGGCGCAAAAGATCGTCGCCAGCCAGCAGCAGGGGCCCATCGACGATGCCGGGTTCCTGTCTGCGGCAGAGGTTTTGCAGGTGCAGCAGACGATCGACCAGTACAACCAGGTGATCGCGCAGCAGGTTGCAGCAGCCGGGGGCACGCTCGTGGACATCCACGCGCTCTTCGCGAAGCTGGCGGCCGGCATCACCATCAACAACTACAATGCCAGCCTCAACTTCCTGGGAGGACTTGTGGGCCTGGACGGCGTGCACCCGACGAACACGGGCTATGCGCTGGTGGCGAACGAGTTCATCGACACAATGAATTCATCGCTTAAGACGACCATCCCGGATGTCGATGTTTCCGCAATCGCATCTGCCGACCCGCTCTTTGGGCCGAATATCAAGCCATCGGGAAGCCCAAATGTAATGATTCCGCTGAATGCAGCCCAGCGGGCCGGTGACATGATTCGCGGATGGAAGCCTCGCTAGGAGGCTTTGCCCAGCAGGTGCTGCTCGGCGCGCAACCAGTCATGCTCGGCGGAGCCATGGGGGCGGCCGTTCTCATTCCAGAACTGCTCGGCGAGGCGGGAAATCTCCTCGTGCGTGGGACGGGGAACTGCAACCGGCCCGGGAGTTGTGGCCTTGGCGGTCGTCTTCGCTTTGGCTGCAGGCTTCGCGGTGCCCTCGGCTACGGGCTTACGGCGCTTCGTCGCGGTCTTGGTGGCGTCGGCGGTCGGCATGGTTGAATGTCTCCTTCGGGATACTTTGTTACCTCTTATGATAAGCGAAAATGGGGCAAATGTGCCTCTTCTCGTATCTTAAGGGTTACTCTACGGCCAGCGCCGGCCGGATACTTTCCCACCATGCGTCGAAGGCTGCAAGTGCTCGTTCGCACTGCATGCGGTGACGTTCACGCTTGTCCCGCACCTTGCGCCTGAGCTCTTCTTCGAGGGGCTCCAGCAGGTCAAAGGTGATGTTTGCGGGCTGAAACCGTTTGGGATCAGCACCCGTGATGTAGTTGACGAGTGAGCCAATAGCAGTCTGCCTCGGAACAGGTGCAACTTCGCGACCCAGCGCAGCTCCGGCTGCAAAGATGCCCGCGAGCAGGCCGCCTGCGATGGATTCGGTATAGCCTTCAACTCCGGAGATCTGCCCGGCGAAATAGATGCCCGGGTGGTCGCGGAGATTGAGATGCGGGGTGAGAACGCGCGGCGCGTTGATGTAGGTGTTGCGATGGATCTGGCCGTAGCGCAGAAACTTCGCATTTTCAAGGCCGGGGATGAGCCGCAGGATGCGCGACTGCTCGCCGTAGCGGATGTGATTCTGGAAGCCGACCAGGTTATAGGAGTCGGCGCGCATGTTTTCACAGCGCAACTGGACGACCGCCCAAGGAGTCTTTCCGGTTCTGGGGTCGCGCAGGCCGACGGGCTTCATGGGTCCAAAACGCAGGGTGTCGCGTCCGCGCCGGGCCAACTCTTCTATGGGCAGGCAGCTTTCAAAGTAGGGGAGCTTTTCCCACTCCTTGCCCTCGACGGTTTCGGCGCTGACGAGCGCCTCATAGAAGGTGTCGTACTCCTCGCGGGTCATGGGGCAGTTGATGTAGTCGGCGGTCCCCTTGTCCCAGCGTGCGGCGAAGTAGACTCGCTCCATGTCGATGGAATCGGCGTCGACGATGGGGCTGATCGAGTCGTAGAAGGCCAGATGATCGGAGCCAGTGAGCCGTGCAATCTCGTCTGAGAGCGCGGAGGAGGTCAGGGGGCCGCTGGCGACGACCGTGATGCCATCCTCGGGGTTCAGGCTGGTGACCTCTTCGCGATGCACAGTGATGATCTGTGGATGAGCCGTGACGGCTTCGCCGATGAGCCGTGAGAACTCAACCCGGTCGACGGCCAGGGCATGACCCGCGGGCACTGCGCTCGCGTCGGCAAACTTGAGGAGCGAGGAGCCGGCGCGGCGCATCTCCTGCTTCAGCAGCCAGGGAGCGGTGTTTTTACTCTCGGACTTGAGGGAGTTCGAGCAGACGAGTTCGCCGAAGTCCTCCGTCTGGTGCGCAGGCGTGGAGCGCACGGGGCGCATTTCATAGAGGTCAACGGCCACGCCGAAACGCGCGGCGGTGAGAGCCGCCTCGGGCCCGGCGAGGCCTCCGCCGATGACGTTGATGCGAGGGGCGCTCAAGCCTTTGCCCCGGAGTCAGCAAGCGCCTGAATAGAGTCCCCGGTCACGCGCATCTTGCGCCACTCCGGGATCATGACGGCGCCGAGGGACTGATAGAACTCAATGGCGGGCTGATTCCAGTCGAGCACGTCCCACTGCAACCGGGCACAGCCGCGTTCGGCTGCGATGGCTGCTACGCTGGTCAGTAGCTTCTTGCCGATGCCGCGTCCGCGGAATTCCGGCTTCACGAAAATGTCTTCCAGGTGGAGGCTGCGGCCCTCCCAGGTGGAGTAGACGGGAAAGTACAGCGCGAAGCCGGCCGGCTCGCCATCTGCCTCTGCGATGATGCAGTCAAACCACGCATCCGGTCCGAAGCCATCCCTGAGGAGTTCGCGCTCGGTAAGCCGCGCGGCGTCGGGTTCGCGTTCATATTCGGCGAGCGCGCGGATCAGGGAAAGGATCAAGGGAACATCATTCTTTTCGGCAGGGCGTAAGGAGATCATTACCTCAAAGTATAAAGACCCTTGCGGGAAAACTGGCCGGCCCAGCCTGTTGGGGATGTTTTATCCCGGAGCGTGGCTTGAGTTGATGCACTCTCAGATTGTGCCGCCTTATCTCACTCTGCGGGATAAAGGTGTAGTGTTCATGGCGAATTCAAGATATAACTTCGGATACGCTGACCCGAGACTCGCTGCCACTGCTCCTTGCTTGCAGAGCAGTGGATGGACGGGTAGATGCATATCTACAGGTACGAGGGTGATATGAGTATCACCGTTACATCGCAGGATGCGCGCTATAACACTCTGAAACGAAGCCGGAACCTGCGATGGCCCGCACAGGAAACAGATGCGGTCAGCAGCATTGAGCTGTGCGAGACAGCGGAGGATGCCGCCCGTGCTCTTCAGAAGATCATCGACGCGGGCGTCCGCCCGACCATACGAAGTGGCGGCCATTGCTATGAAGACTTCGTGGTCAACAACAGCGGCGGAACTATTCTCGACCTGAGCCTGCTATCCGTTGCGCATCTTCCTGAGGATGGGAAGCGCTATCGCATAAGTCCCGGCAGACAGCTGGGCGATGTTTATCTCGACCTTTACAAGCGGTATGGCGTGACGATCCCGGCGGGGAGCTGCTATAGCGTAGGCGCGGGAGGACACATCTGCGGTGGCGGATATGGATTGCTTTCGCGACTCCACGGGCTCACTGTCGACTGGCTCTCTGCCGTGGATATCCTGACCGTTGACGCGCATGGAAAAGTGATCCTGCGTAGAGTCGATGCCAAGCATGATCCGGATCTTTTTCGCGCATGTCGAGGTGCGGGAGGCGGCAACTTCGGAGTTATCACGGGATTTCTGTTTGACGATCTACCTCCGGCGCCGCAGGAGGTCGTGGACGCCGGAATATCTTTCAGCTGGGATGAAATGACGGAAAGCCGCTTCATCTCCATCGTTACCAAATATGGGGGATACCTCGAGACGCAGGCAAAGGCGCCTGATACGTGGGGGCTCTTCACCATGTTCGGGCTTACGCACAAATCAGCGGAACACCTCAGCCTGTCGCTCCAGTTCTGTAACCCTGATGGCACGTGCCGCGATTTGAGCGTAGTGAATGAGTTCCTCGAAATCTTCCGATCCTGCGGAGGGTCCTCCACTGCAGTCATGGCTCCGGCGCGCCATGCTGCCCGCGAATCCGCAGGGCTGCTCTGCCCTGAAATGCGGCCCATGACCCGGCGCAGGTATCTGGAAGCGACCGCGAGCATTTCAGGAAGCGGCGGCATACGCGCGAAGTACAAGTCGTCGCACATGAAGCGCAATTTCACGGAAGCGGAAGCGCGGTGCATCTATAAACATCTGACGATGGATGTGCCGGGCGTTGATATGCGAGCCAACTACCTCGCGGTCGACTCCTATGGCGGCGCCGTGAACCGCGCCTCACTGGTTGAGGAGACGGCGAGTTGGCAAAGGTCCTCGATCATGAAGCTGCAGTTCGAGTCCTACTGGGCGCACGAGGAGGAAGATAAGGCTCGCCTGCAATGGGTGAGGGATTTCTACAACGACCTCTACTCCGATCCGGGTGTGAGTGCGGAGTTTGCCCATACGCCTTATCCGGGAGATCGCTATGAAGGTTGCTACATCAACTATCCCGATTGCGACATGCTGGCTCATAGCTTCTGGCCGCAGCTTTACTACGGCGATCAGGGGCTCTACCCATTTCTGCAGGCGGTGAAGCGCAAGTACGATCCAAATAATATCTTCCACCATGCAATGTCAGTTCGGGCGTGAAAGCGGCGCTGCTCGGAAAGCGGCGTTGCCTTGAAGAGGGAGCATGATGATGACGGACTCGCACTATAGCCGCCGCTTGTTCCTGCAGGGCGCGGCGTCGCTCGCGCTGGCAGAGCGGCTGCGGACGATCGCGCCGACAGCGCAGGCGTTTGCGAAGCAGAAGCGACCAATGGAAGCGCGGCTAGCCTTTGTAGCCTCATGCTCGATGCGCGGCGATAAGATCCAGGCCTTCTCCATCGCGAAGGACCGCTGGACGCATGTTGACAGCGTCGCAAGCCGAGCACCTTCATCCGTCGTCCTCCATCCTGGGAAGCATTGCTTCTATGTCGCCAACGAAGTGGATAGCTTTCGAGATCTGCCCCGCGGAACTATCGAGGCCTACGGCTTCGATCCGGCGAGCGGAAAGCTCACGCTCCTTGATCGAAAGGAGCTTTCCCTTTCAGGGATAAACCCGCGGCAGCTTGCAATTTCACCCGGAGGGGATTCTCTGGCTGTTGCCATTCACGGTGGCGGCGCCTACAACGTATTTCCGATAAGAGCAGATGGCGCACTGGGGGATGTTGGTGGCATCTTCAAGGAGATCGGCTCCGGGCCGCGGAGCGAAGCGCAGACCGCGGCACATCCCCATACTCTGTGGTTTGCAGGAGATGGAGACGCTCTGCTGGCAAGCGACAGCGGCAGCGATCGGATCAGTGTTTTTCATCTCTCACGAGCAGGCCTGGTGCGTCACAGCCGCGTGGACACTCGACCAGGACTTGGGCCGGGAAGTCTGATCGTTCACCCGGGCAGCAGATTCGTCTACGTCGTGAATGAACTGGATGATTCTCTGTCGTGCTACCGCTTTGATCCAACTGGTCAGCGGCTGGGAGAAGAGCTGTCGTGGATCCGGCTGGAGAGTGGAGTGGGTCGTGGAGTGAAGCGCTACTCGATGACGATGGATGAGGAAGGTCGCTTCCTGTATGTGTCTGCAGGAGACGCGATCAGTCAATGGCGTCTCGATTCCGCCTCGGGTACAGTATCTATTCTTCAGAGATGGCGGGGAGATGTAGGGTCCGCTGCGGCTCTCACAATGACCGGGGACGGCCAAGGTCTGCTCCTGCTCGATGATGCGCGTGATCGCGTCGTGCAGTTGGAGGTCAAGAGGTCTACTGGAGCAATCGTGAGGGCGAAGGAAATGGCGCGAGTTGTATCGCCGAAAGCCGTGGCTATCTATGCCTGCTGAGAGCATGGCTAACTTCGAAAGTATGGCAACGATCAAGCTCTCGCGGGCGAACGAAAGGCCCGGTAATTCCATAGCAGCTTTCAGATAACGCAGTGGACCAAGTGCAGCGGCGGCCTACTGCGGAAGCGCGGCTTCCTGCCTGTGAATGCGCACTACCTCACGATAAGAAGCTGCCGCTGCGCGAATGGATTCGAGTTGACCACTGGCCAGTCTGGCGTCCGAAATCAGATCAGAGCCGACCCCGAGTGCGACTGCTCCGGCCTGGAGATAAGCGCCCGCTGTCTGCACAGTTACGCCGCCGGTGGGCATAAGGCGAATTTGAGGGAAGGGCGCGCGCAAGGCAGCGAGGTAGCTGGCGCCTCCCATGGCGGAGCAGGGAAAGACCTTAACTACATCGGCGCCCAGTGTCCACGCCTGCATAACCTCAGTGGGAGTAAGCGCGCCGGGCAGGGATAGCTTGCCGAGCGCTTTCGTGCGTGCGACAACCTCAGGGAAAAGACCCGGGCTGACTACGAATTCTGCCCCGGCTTCGATGGTGCTCTCGCACTGCTCCGCTGTGGTGATGGTGCCTGACCCAATGAGAACTGCATCGCCGAAGCGGCGGCACGCGCCGGCGATGACCTGGGAGGCGTCGGGTACGGTCATCGTGATCTCTACTACAGTGATGCCACACTCCAGCAGCAGGTCGATGGCCTGATAGGCGAGATCTGCGGAGCGAGCGCGCAGGACGGGAACCAGACAGCGAGAGAGGATCTTTTCTAAAGTGGACGGCAACCGACGGCTCCTTTCATTTTGCTCATCTAGCTCATCATGCGGCGTGTCATCTGGTGATGTGCGGGACGGCATCCTGCATCAATTGCATGACCTCTGCCATAGTTGCTGCGCCATTGTCTCCGGGAGTTGTCATCGCAAGGGCGCCGTGCGCCAGGCCGCACTCAAGTGACCACTGCAGGGGCTGGCCACTCATGATGCCGTAGACAAGGCCAGAGGCAAAAGAGTCCCCACCGCCGATGCGGTCGAATACTTCTATTTCGCGCCACGGACCTCTGCAGGCTTCGTCAGAGGAAACAGCCGCGGCGTTCCAGCCGTTACGACTGGCCGAGTATGTTTTGCGGAGAGTCGAGGAGACGATCTTCAAGTTGGGATAGCTCTTCTGCATCTCGCGCATAAGCTCGCAGCTTTCATCGACACGGGATTCCAGATCCTCGCTGGCCGGCTGGTGCGAGTCGCGGTCAAGCAGCGCCAGAAAATCCTGACGGTGGCCAAAGAGCACATCCACGACCTCGACGATGGCGCGGTTGCAGCGGATCGCCTCTTTGTGGCCACCGTGTGCTCGCCATAATGAGTCGCGGTAGTTCAAGTCATACGAAACGATGGTTCCGTAGTTTCGCGCGGAGTGAATGGCGGCGAGGATGGTTGAAGGAGTAGTCGCTGAGAGTCCTGCGAAGATGCCTCCAGTATGAAACCACCGCGTGCCGTTCTTCTCACCGAAGATCAAATCCCAGTCATAACTCTCAGGGGTTAGTTGCGAAGCAGCCGTATGTCCACGGTCAGAACAGCCGACTGCGGCCCTCACGCCAAAGCCTCGCTCGACGAAGTTGAGACCATTGCGAACGGTCTGACCCACGCCGTCATAAGGCACCCACTGGATGAGAGAGGTATCCACCCCACCTTGCAGGATGAGGTCCTCGATCAGCCTGCCTACAGAGTTATCAGCAAGAGCAGTTAGGAGACCGGTGCGCAGGCCGAAGCAGCGGCGAAGGCCGCGTGACAGGTTATATTCGCCGCCACCCTCCCAGAGCTTGAATTCTCTGGCGGTGTGGATGCGCCCTTCTCCTGGATCGAGTCTGAGCATTACTTCACCCAGGCTGAGGCAGTCCCAGCGGACGCTCTCTGCCTCTCGCAGTGACAGCAACCCTCCTGTTGTAGTCGACTTTTTCAAAGTATCAAACTATTCCATTTCTGCTTAAAGTTCGCGCTGACTATATCCCATGTCGCGCTCAATGGCCCGCGCGCAAAGTTGCAGGCTGCTGACGATTGCCGGTAGTTTCTGCTTGGTGATTCGAAAAGGCGGCCCCGATACGCTGATGGCTGAGCGCGAGACTCCATCAGGAGCAAAGATCGCCACTCCCAGACAGCGCACGCCATCCTCTCTTTCTCCGTCGTCGATGCCGTAGCCGCGTCTCCTGGTTCGTTCAAGCTCCTTCATCAGATCTTCCAGGGTCACCTTGGTCTTCTCGGTAAACCGTTCGACCTTGATTCTCTTCAACTGCTTTTCGCGCAGTTCCGGAGCCAGCGTGGCGAGCATCGATCTGCCGGAGGCTGTGCAGTATGCGGGACTGGTCGAGCCTATGCGCGAGATCATGCGTATGCTGCGCGCGGGTTCTATCTTGTCCAGGTAAACGATGTGATCGTGATCGAGAATGCTGAGGTGGGCTGTCTCGCCAACCTCGTCTACGAGCTTGCGCAGATGCGGCGCCGCTATCTCACGAAGGTCGTGCTGCTCCAGTGCCCGGGAGCCGTAGTCAAAGAGCCTGAGGCCCAGGCGGAAGCGGCCCCGACTGCTTCTTTCAATGATCCGGTGACGCTCAAGAACCATGAGGAACCGATGCGCGGTGCTCTTGTGCAGCTTGAGCGATGCCGCGATCTCGGCAAGGCTCTGCGGCTCGTTGCTCCGGGCGAGAGCATCGAGCAGGGCAAAGGTGCGATCGAGCGCCTGGAGCTTGTATGCCTGACTTTCGCTATCTTGCATTGCGGTACGAACTCTCATGATATGGTGAAGCCACTTTGGAAGATAGAGTTTAACCTATCCCACGATAAAGGCGAATGAAAAATATCGGAAGAGTTGCTTATCTTCAGGAAGGGAACAGGAAATGAATTTCGGTTACAAGTCGCGAGGGTTTCTCCTTGCTGTATTGGCCGTGATTGCCGTCGGACATGCTCAGGCGCCATCTGCCGCGAAGCAAAGTCCCACAGCAGCGCGCGGCGATCAATCTGTCGGATCGTTAATCAAGGAATATCGGCATGTGGAAGTGGCTTCGATCTCCGATGCGATCGAACAGCTGACCGGCCGCAGGATGTATATGACGCACAAGATGCAGGCTATCTTTCCAACGCACTTCGTCGGCGTTGCCCTCACGGTGCTGCTGAAAAAATCAGAGCAGAAAAATCCGTCAGCGCTCGACGGGATGCTGGCCGCCATCGACGCAGGCCAGGCCGACTCGGTGTGGGTGATGAAGATAGAAGACGGCGCGGACATTGCTGGCATGGGAGGGCTGATGGGCGTGGCCATGAACGCTCGCGGATATGCCGGGGCGGTGATCGATGGAGGGGTGCGTGACGTTGCGCAGCTCAAGAAGATAGGCTTCCCGGTGTATTCGACCGGAGCTGTTCCATCTACGTCCGTTCACCATTACGTGTTTGCTGGCTCCGATATCCCGGTCAACTGCGATGGTGTGCAGGTGAATGGCGGCGATATTATCGCAGCGGACCAGGACGGGGTAGTCGTCGTGCCGCGTGCCATCGCCGCGGCGGTCCTTGCCAGGGCTCAGCAGCTCGATTTTCAGGAACACATGATGTACGGCTACATCGAGCAGTCGAAGTCAATCGAAGCCGCCGTAAAGAAGACAGGCAGATTGTAAAGCGTTGATTCAGATCATCGAGTGAGAGAGTTGTCGAATGCTGCGATTCTTCCTGATTTTTCTACTCTTTGGCCTAAGTGCTATTTCGTTTCTTGATAGAACGAATATCTCCATCGCTGCACCAGAATTGCGAGCGGGCTTCCACCTGAGCAATGTTGAGCTGGGGTGGGTGTTCAGCGCGTTTCTTGTGGGTTATGCGGGCTTCCAGCTTGTAGCAGGCAAGCTCGCGGATCGCTATGGGCCTCGCAAGATGCTGACCGCAGGAGTCCTGGGATGGTGTCTCTTTACTGCCATGACGGCAGTGGTGCAGCCACACTGGCGCTTTGCCTTACTCCTGCTGCTCGGAGTACGCTTCGCCCTAGGCGTAGGTGAATCGATCATCTATCCTGCGGGCAATCTCTTTGTATCGCGATGGATTCCGACGAGTGAGCAAGGGCTTGCCAATGGGCTCATCTTTGCAGGGGTCGGAGCCGGCGCGGGTCTGACTCCGCCGTTGCTGAATTGGGTCATCCAGTCCTACGGCTGGCGGGCCTGCTTCTGGCTGTCCGCGCTCATTGGCGTTTTCGCTGCCGGGGTGTGGTATCTCAGCTCGCGCGATCAGCCAGAGGCTCATCCCTGGATAAGCGCAAAGGAATTAGAGCATATTCGCCGGGGCCTTGAGGCTAAGTCCACAGCAGATGTCCGAAAGGCTGATCCCTCCAGCGCATCTCCTTACCGGAACGGGCAGATATGGCTGCTCTCAGCGAGTTACTTCTCATTCGGCTATACCGCGTGGATCTTCTTTAGCTGGTTTTTTCTCTACCTTGCGGAAGTGCGCCACCTGAGCCTGCGGAATAGCGCCTTCTTTACGACTCTTCCCTTTCTGGCGATGACCATCTCCTCTCCGGTGGCCGGGTATATCAGCGATCGCATAAGTCACGCTTATGGCTCCTATAGAGGTAGATCCATCTTCGCGGCGGTCTCGCTGATGCTTACGGCGCTGCTGTTGCTGGAAGGATCTCGTATCACTTCAGTGACGGCTGCCGCACTGGTGCTGGCATCTGGAGCGGGCATGCTCTACGCCTCGCAAAGCTGCTACTGGTGCGCGGCTATCGCCGCGAGCGGGACGAAAAAAGGGGCAGCGGCCGGACTGATGAACATGGGCGGCCAGATAGGAGGAGCTCTGACAGCGACACTGACGCCATGGATCGCCACGAAGTTCGGGTGGATTGCAGCCTTTGCTGTGGCTGCCATCGTCGCCTTTGCCGGGGGCGTCGCCTGGCTGTTTGTGCGCCCGACTCGATCCAGCCAGGTAAGTCTGTAAGTCTTCCTTAACTGGCTGATCCGCCCGCACCCCATTCTTTTCCAAAACAAATACCGCATGGCGATACGCAGTCTCAAATATCTGTTGACTTGCTGTCATCGACGTTTCACACTCACTCCATCGATCGGCATGTGCCGTGCAGGTTGAGCAGCATAGCCAGGAAGCTTATGACTGCCGACATGCTCTAGTCTCGTCCGCACGGCTTTGTTGGAACTACCTGAAAAGCAAGTGCCAGACACTTTGTCACGTGATCGAGAACTGGGCTCCAACTAGCACCATGATTGTTCAGCGTCGGGAGATAAAGTGATGTGGAATCGTTCTAGTGCAATATGCATATGGCTGTGCGCTGTCCTGGTAGTTGCGCTACCTGTGACGTCATTCGCACAGGTTGCCAACAACACTTCACTGGTAGGAACGGTTCTCGATCCCTCCGGTAATCCAGTAAGCGGCGCGAATGTGAAGGCAGTAAATGTCGGCACCAAGGTGAATTACTCCGGCAAGACCAACGATCAGGGTTACTATGCGATCACATTCATACCGGCGGGAACCTACAACATCACAGTAGAGAGTCAGGGCTTCAAGTCCGAGACTAGTACGGGCATTCCTGTTGCGATTAACGCAGCGGTCCGCTCGAACTTTACGCTAAGCATCGGCTCCGTGCAGGATCAAGTACTGGTGACCGCATCGACTCCGCCGCTTGCCACGGACGATGCTACCGTGCAGGAGACCGTGAATACGCGGGCGATTCAGGATCTGCCATTAAGCGGCAGGCGCACGATGGACCTTGCGGCTACCAAGTCTGATGTAATTGTGGGCCCTAAAACTTCCTTTACAGGTATACCGCCAGGTGAGGATTTTATTGGCGCTGGTCAGAGAGAAATCACGAATAGCCTCTCTCTTGATGGCATTACCATCATGAACAATCTGATCTCTACCTCAGCCGTTACGGTTAGCCCGGATGCGATCCAGGAAGTTCAGACGCAGACTGGAAACTACACAGCTCAATACGGCGCATACATGGGCGTACATATCAACATGGTTTCGAAGACGGGAACTAACTCGCTCCATGGAACTGCATACGATTATGTGCAGAACGATGCTTTCGACGCGAAGAACTTCTTCAACCGCTCTAATACCAAGCTGCCCCTGCGCTACAACCAATTCGGATTTGAACTAGATGGACCTGTCTATCTTCCGAAGATCTACGATGGTCGCGATAAGACATTCTTCACCGCGGCCTATGAAGGGCTGAGGAACAATAACCAGACAGGGGTAGGCCTGGGAAATACCTTTACACAGGCGATGCGGAACGGGGACTTCTCACAGACATCGGCGAAGCTCTTCAATCCGTATACCGGCACGGCCTTCGCTAACAACCAGATTGATCCAGGGCTGGTCTCTCCGATCGCGCAGAAGATCATCTCGTTGTATTACCCATTGCCGAACGCAACTGGCGCTAACAACTTCACTGCGCCGCTGCCTTCGGTAGTAAATATCAACAATGTACTTGCGCGCGTGGATCAAACCTTTGGGCAGAATGTGCGCCTGTTTGTACGCTATGACTGGCAGAACCTAACTGCGTTAGGCTCGAGCGTTACACCCACTGGCGCTACCTATGGGCCCACTAATAATAGAAATATAGCCTTCGGCTATACGCAGGTCATTACTCCCAACTTCATCAACGACTTTAGATTCGGCAGAAATCACCTGATCAGCAATGCGCTGAACTACTGGTACCAGAATCATCTGCTGAATGCAGGTACGAGCCTTGGCATCCCAGGCTTCGCAGCGGATACGCAGTTCAATAATCCTGGCATTCCCTACATGACCGTGACCAATTATCTTTCCATGGGCAATAACGGAACCAACTGGTTCCAGGATGATACGACGTGGCACGGCTATGACCAGGTCAGCTGGACCCACGGCAAGCACGCGATTATGGCAGGCGCCGAACTACGGAAGATGACAACGGGGCGGGCTGCTCAGAACAATCCACTTGGAATCTTCGCCTTCAATGGGCAGCTCACGTGCCAGGTCCAGGGAGGAGCGTGCGCCTCTGGAACGGGCAACGCTGCTGCGGATTTCCTCTTGGGCCTGCCGCAGAATGATGCTACGCCTATACAGGAGTTGAAAGGCGTAGTGACCGAATGGCGAGACGGATTCTTTATCCTGGATAACTGGCAGGTCAACGAAAGACTTACGCTGAACTACGGAATCCGGTACGAACTTCCTACCGTTCCCTATAGTCAGAATGGATTTGCGACTATTCTCAATGCGCAGCAGACGGCACTTATACCCGCGAACGCACCGCAGGCAGGATTCCATTTCATCGACGCGAACCACCAGGACTGGGCGCCTCGCGTAGGCTTTGCCTATCGCGCAACGAATCACGTGGTGATCAGAGGGGGCGGAGGAATCTTCTACAACCCAAACCAGACGAATAGCTTTACCCTGGCTACGGGTAATCCGCCCTTTGCGCAATCAACGACCTACTCCACAGTTCCCGGTTCACCCGCGCTTTCGTTTGCCAATCCAACACCGGGCACCAATCAATCGAAGACAATAGTTCCTGGAACGCCCGGAACATATGTCTCTGTCTTCAGTGTTAATCCTTATCTGCCGACCCCTACGATGTATCAATGGAATCTGGACGCTGGCAATGATCTATGGAAGAACGCGGCGTTTGAGCTGCAGTATCTCGGTTCACACTCACTGCACCTCGATCGCAGCTTCTATAACAACACTCCGCTGCCTGCGCCAGGGAATGTAAATGCTCGCCGGCCCAACCAGCTATGGGGCTCCATTCGCCAGATTCAGAATGATGAGTTCGCTAACTACAACGGCCTGACTGCAATCTTTCGCCAACGCATGACCAATGGCGTGCAGGCTATGGTGAGCTATACATGGGCCCATGATCTTGATGTCTCCACAGACTCAAATGGCGGCGGCGCGCCGATGAATCCCTATAACTTCCGCGCCGATTACGGGAATGCGAACTGGGATATTCGGCATCGCCTGGTAGCATCGATCATCTGGGAGCTTCCCAAGCTCAGTAATTTTTCGCCCACGGTAAGAACGGCGCTGGGGAACTGGCAGCTCAACACAATCACCACGCTGCAGTCTGGCATGCCCTTCAATGTGACCATCTCGCCTGACCAGGCGAATACGGGAGTGGGAAACCAGCGTCCTAACTATGTACACGCGCCCAGTGCTAAGTGCAATGCTGATTCTGTTGTCTCCGGCGCAAGCTGCATTGACTCAAGCGCGTATACCCTTCCAGCCTCTTACACCTATGGCAATGAACATCGCAATGTGCTTTATGGGCCCGCCTACCTGGATTCCGATGTTTCTCTCTTCAAGAACTTTCCGGTATATAAGACGATGACGTTGCAATTACGTGCGGAGGCCTTCAACGTATTCAACCGCGCGCAGCTTGCCAATCCCAGCGCGACATTCCAGACTTCCTCGTTTGGCACTATTCAGAATACGGCGGCGGTTCTGGCTCCAAATCGTGTCTTGCAGTTTGCTGGAAAGATTAACTTTTAACGGATAGCTGCAGGCATGGTGGACGTCAAATCCATCATGCCTTCAACAGGTGATCAGGAGAAGTGAGAACTATGCTATCGCGTCGACGATTCTTAAGTAGCGTCAAGCAATCTGCTGTAGGCATCAGTCTGCTTCCAGTTCTTCCTTCGGCGGTTTTTGCGCAGGCGGGTAAGAGCGAGGAGAGCGCAGACGACGATTACTATGCAAAGCTTGGCGTAGCCCACATTATCAATGCTGCTGGAACCTATACGTACCTGACGGCTGCCATCATGCCGCCGCAGGTACAACGCGCAGTGGCTGAAGCAGCGAAGCATCCTGTCCGGCTGAAAGATCTGCAAGTGGCCTCCGGGGAATATCTGGCAAAGAAGTTGAAGTGCGAGGGTGCGCTCGTATCTGCCGGAGCAGCATCGGCGCTCACGCTGGGAACTGCGGCCTGTATGGCATTGGCGAACAATGTCGAAGGAACCATCCGCGTGCCCCAGGGGGCGGATGCGATGAAGAACGAAGTGATCGTACAGAAGGGACACCGCTACGAATATGACCAGGCATTGTTGAA
The DNA here is from genome assembly GCF_004339725.1 of Acidipila rosea. GTDB lineage: Bacteria > Acidobacteriota > Terriglobia > Terriglobales > Acidobacteriaceae > Acidipila > Acidipila rosea. The sequence goes on from NZ_SMGK01000003.1 coordinate 298,555, forward strand.
CTGCGGCATTCAGTTTCGCGAAGTCGTTACAGAGTCGGATTATCGCAATGCCTTCAGTTCGAAAACGGTCATGACGCACTTTTTCAATGCGGCAGAGTCGGGAGAGATCGATCGCGAGACCTGGTTGAAGATCGCGCACGAGCATAATGTGCCGTGCATGAACGATGCCGCTGCGGATATGCCTCCGATAGAAAACCTGTGGAAGTATACGGGCATGGGTTTTGATCTTGTGTGTTTCTCAGGCGGCAAGGGTATTCGCGGCCCGCAGAATGCGGGACTGCTGCTGGGAAAAAAGAAGCTGATTGATTTGGCATATAGCAACAACAGCCCCATCTCTGACGCTGTAGGCCGCGGGATGAAGGTGGCGAAAGAGCAGATCGTTGGTATGGTGGCTGCGGTGGACTGGTTGCTGGAGCAGTCCAATGAGGCTATGCAGGATGAATACAAGCGCAGAGTAGATGTGATCATCCAGCAAGTAAAAGATATCCCCACCATGAAGGCGAGTACTTTCATGCCAGAGGTGGCAAATCACGTTCCGCATTTGCTGCTGGAGTACAATCCCGCTACAGTTGGCGTAACCGTTCAGCAGGCGATGGAGATGCTTCGCAAGGGAACTCCGTCAATCGAGCTGAATCCGGCAACTGGAACAAGTGAACGTACGAGTATTCCATCGAACGCAGACACGATTGTGGTGGGCGTGTGGATGCTCCAGCCTGGGGAAGACGCCATTGTTGGATCAAGGCTCAGGCAGGTTCTGACAGCCCGGAACGCCTAACTCAAAGATGAAGAGTGACAAGGAGAGAACACCGCTTATGAATCAGACGACTCGCCGCAACATGCTGAAGACGGCAGCGAAAGCTGCAGCCGTAGGAGGCGCTGCGCTGGCTGCCTCTGGAACCTCGCAGGCGAAGACCAAGGAAGCACCGCTTGAGAAAAAGGCATATGGCCTTGCCCCTTCCGATCCGAATGAGGCGCCGCTCTTTTCTCCAGCTGTGTCTTATGGAAGCCTTCTTTTTCTATCCGGAGTGGGTGCGCATTTCCCGGGGGATGTGCAGGCGCACACGAAGCATGTTCTCGACGAGCTTGAGAAGCAGCTGGTCAATGCAGGGTCATCGATGGACAAGGTGCTGAAAGTGAATGTCTATCTCAATGACATAAAAGACTGGCCTGCGATGAACGAGGTCTACAAGGGACGCTTCGGTAAAGTACCTCCTGTTCGCACTACGGTTGCCCCTGCAGGCGGCATTCCGGGTAACTCACTTGTTGAGATTGACCTGATCGCATATATATAAACGGCCGACTTTCCCATAACTGCGGGATAGCTAGGGAGAAGTGTGTCGACCACACCTTTGCTGTAAGAAGCAAGCTGCCAAGAATTCATCGCGAATTCAGATTGGATATTGCAGATGTATCTTCGCAAATTGGAACGTAAGGTATCACTTTGCCTGGCCACAGTCGGCGCACTCTTTACGGTTGCGCCGTCTCTCCACGCCCAAACCTATGACCTGCTGCTAAAGCATGGCCACGTTGTCGACGCGAAAAACCATATCAGCTCCACTATGGATGTCGCCGTAAAAGATGGCAAGATTGCCAAAGTGGCTGCGAATATATCTCCTGCGGAAGCGGTGAAAACAATCGATGCCAGCGATCTGTATGTGACGCCGGGCCTGATTGACATTCACGTGCACGTCTTTGCTGGTACGGGCGAGAGAGGCTCGTATGCTGGCGATTTGAGCGTCTATCCGGATGGTTTCACGTTCCGCAATGGGGTGACTACGGTTGTCGATGCAGGGTGCTCCGGCTGGCGGAACTTTGAAGACTTCAAGGATAAGATTATCGACCGGTCGCAAACACGGGTGCTGGCGCTGCTGAATATTGTCGGCTCGGGAATGCGAGGGCCTAAATACGAGCAGAACCTAGCCGACATGCAAGCAGAGCCAACTGCAGCGATGGCTCGCAAGTATCCGGAGATTGTTGTGGGCATCAAGAGTGCTCACTTCGAGGGGCCGGAATGGACACCGTATCTGCAGGCCGTGAAGGCAGGTACGCTGGCGAATATTCCGGTGATGATCGATTACGGAGCCAACCGCCCTGAGCGGCCGCTCTATCAGTTGCTCACGCGCGTGCTGCGGCCAGGAGATATCTATACGCACATGTACTCAGGGCTGCGCGGCGAACAGGATAAGACCACGCTTGGACCGAGCAAGGCCTTGATTGAAGGGCGGAAGAGAGGTATCTACTTTGACGTGGGCCATGGCGGCGGGAGCTTCGACTGGAGAGTCGCGGTTCCGCTTACCAAGGCGGGCTTTCTTCCTGACTCCATCTCCACGGATCTGCATGTGGGCAGTATGAACGCCGGAATGAAAGACATGTTGAATGTGTCCGACAAGATGCTGGCGCTGGGCATGCCTCTCGATCAGGTGATCGCGGCTGACACATGGCACCCTGCGCGCGAAATCAAGCGTGAGGAGCTCGGCAATCTCTCTGTCGGAGCGCCCGCCGATATTGCTGTTCTGCGTGTTGTGCACGGCCATTTTGGATTCGTCGATATGTTCGACACGAAGCTGATGGGAACAGAAAAGCTGATCTGCGAGATGACGATTCGCAATGGCAAGGTCGTCTATGATTTGAATGGAATGAGCAGTCCGCTCTGGACGGAAGCTCCTACCAATGCGGTACGGCAGGCGGAGCGGTGGACCCGGTTCAAGCAAGTGTCTCCTGCAGCTGCAACACACTAAGTCTTCGGTGCGCAAGCGTCAACGCTTGAAGCTATAGTTCAAACGGGATCTGCGATCTTTGCTGGCGCAGATCCCGTTTTATATTTCCCCTCGGCACGACACCCTCGCCCTGCCGGTCATCGGCCCGCTCCCCAGCTTCGCATTGCGCCTATGTTCTGAGCAGCAGGCTGCAATAACTTTGCTTTATGGCGTCCAACTTTCTTTAAAAAAATTGTGTTTAAAAATGTGGCTAGCTGTCTATACTAAGGCAATTCGTTTTGGCGTCCGCCGTAAACCATGAACTTTTTGTCTGCGGCGGGTTTAATAAGCGGCATCTCGAAGCCTTGGCGAGAGATATGAAAAGGGCCACAGAGCCTTGAGCATTATGCAGCCGCTCATCCAGTAAAGATGAGTCAGAAGACAAACATCCTTGGGAGGCATTAAATGATGGGAAAGACAATCAGATACGTCTATTGGGCCTGCATCGCAATGCTGTTGCTGAGCCCAGCGGCCTTTGCGCAGACTGTTACAGGATCGATCCGAGGCGCCGTTACCGATGAAGCTGGTTCGGTTATTCCCGGTGCGACTGTAACCGTTACAAACGCAGCCACCGGAGTCCACAGTACGACCATCACCAACGGTTCAGGGGAGTACTCAGTCAGATTTCTTCAGATCGGGCAGTACAAGCTGACAGTAGGAGCAGCCGGATTCGGGACACAGGAAGTAGGTCCGTTTTCGTTGGAAGTTGATCAGCTAGCCAAGATCGACGTTAAGCTCAAGGTCGGTGCTGCAACGACCACGGTCAATGTGTCGGCGGAAACATCGCCGATCCTGAATACCGAAAGCGCTACTCTGGGTGAAACCTTCACTGAAAACACAATCAATAGCGTTCCCTTGAACGGACGCGATTTTTCGCAGCTAACTGTCTATACGCCGGGAGCTGTTTCTACATCCTTCGGCTCCTATGGTGGCTCGAGCTCAGCGGAGCGTGATACTTCATCGGCGACCAGTCCGAATGTCAACGGTAATCGTCAGCAGTCAAATAACTATCTGCTGGACGGTCAGGAAATCAACGAGAACCTGAACAACCTGATTGGCTACAATCCGAGTCCAGATGCACTTGCGCAGATGCGCGTCATTACGTCGAATGCAAACGCCGAGTTTGGCAACGTCAACGGTGGCGAGATTCTGTTGGTTACCAAGAGCGGCGGAAACAAATTCCACGGAAGCGCTTTTGGTTTCCTCGAGAACTATAACCTCGATGCGAACAGCTGGACCAATGACAACAATCCTGTTCCTGTCCCAAAGAATCCCTTTACGCAGACAATCTTTGGTGGCACCATCGGCGGTCCCATCCTGCGTGACAGACTGTTCTTCTTTGCGGACTACGAAGGATATCGCTGGCACCAGGGCGGCCTGACAAACTACAGCGTTGCGCCCCTGGCATTTCGCAGCGGTGATCTCTCGGCTATTCAGGCTTTGAATATTCAGCTCTACGATACGCAGACAGTTGGACCCAATGGGCAGCCTGTTCCCTTCCAGAACAATCACATTCCGATATTGAATCCTGTAGCCCAGTATCTTTTTTCGAATCAAGCGGCTTATCCGCTCCCCAATAATCCGACCAGCGATCCGACGGGTGTCTTTAACAATTTCGTTGGACCGACGAACAGCTTTCAGCGGAACGATCAGGGGGATGTCCGGATTGACTGGAATCTTCATCAGTCTGACGTAATCTCAGGCCGCTACTCGCAGGGCTATGCACAGAACGGGCAGGTTACAGATCCACTGCCAGTAGAGTTTCCGTCTGCGTCCAACTATCCTGATCACTTCTTCAATCTCACCTGGACACACACCTTTAACCCATCCATTGTGAATATGGCGCGGGCATCCTATGGCCGCATCCGGTTTAACAGTGGCGTTTCCGTCGATCCCAGTGGAATTTTTGGACTGCTCGGTAATCAGAAAGTAGGTATTCCCAGCAAGGCGCAGCAGACTGCCGGCTTCAGTCTGCAGGCATTCAACGGAAGCGGTTCGGGGGCGGTGAGCAATTTCGGCGTTAACCCGACACCTGAGATATTCATCGACAATATCTTTGAATATGCTGACGATCTTACCGTCCAGCGAGGCCGCCATCTGATGAAGTTCGGTGGTGAGTTTATCCGCTACCAGCAGAACAGCTTCTATCCTGGAAACAACGGTGAACTAGGGCAGTTCATCTATAACGGCAGCTATACGAGCAATCCATCCATTGCACAAGGAGGTGCGCCAGGGTACTCCTTCGCTGACTTCCTTCTGAACCGATCGAACGATGTGGCGATTGGAAATGTGAATGGGCGTACCGGGCAGCGTCAATGGCGCGATGCGTTCTATGCGCAGGATGACTTCAAGGTGATGCCGAACCTGACCCTCAACCTTGGACTTCGCTACGAATATGACCAGCCAATCTATGAGGTCAATAACAAGCAGGCCAATCTGAACCTGGCTACCGGCGCGATCGAATATGCAGGAGTCGATGGGAATAGCCGTGCTCTGTACGATCCGGTCTACACCAACTTCATGCCTCGCATAGGTTTTGCATACCAGGTGAAGCCGCGGATTGTGATTCGTGGAGGGTTTGGCATAACCAATTACCTGGAAGGCACGGGAGCCAACCTTCGCCTGACTCAGAATCCACCCTTCCACACTGATTTCGAGCAGCAGGGGCAATCGCCAAGCGTCTCGAACGGGGTGTATTCACCAGGAACCTTCTACACGACGACCGCAGGATTTCCGACTACTGTCGTCCCCACAACAACCTTCTATGCGTGGAAGAAGAATCTGCGTCCCGCCTTCATCAGTGAGTACAGCTTGACGACGGAGTATGAGCTGACCTCGACCTCTTCGCTCACGGTTGGATACATCGGAGAGGGTGGGCATCACTTGACTGATCCACAGTTTGGCAACCAGTTGCTGGCGCCGGGAACTACTGCGCCGTACGCGAACGTTGTTGGACAGAATGGTGTAGTCAAGATAACCGCATCCGACTCTGCGATGAACTATAACGCGCTGCAGGCTATCTATCGTCAACGTTATAAGGCGGGACTTGAATTTACTGCGAACTATACTTACGCAAAGTCGTTGACGGATGATGTCGGCTACTACGGCGTGAGCAATATCCAGCAGCAGTTCTACCAGCAGAATGCTTACGACCTCCACTCTGAGTGGGGCCCAGCTGGCGAAGATGTTCGTCACGCATTGAGCGTAACGGGCGAGTATGATCTGCCCTTTGGCCATGGCATGAAGTATGGTGCAGGCTGGAACTACGCAGTTAACTCGGCACTTGGCGGCTGGAAGATCAGCGGATCCTCTGTGACCTACAGCGGCTTCCCGGTGACCATCACTTCTCCGGCAAATTATTCAAGCCAGGTCTTCGCTTATGGCGGCGCAGCCCGGCCTAACCAGTATCTCCCGCTTCAGATTCAGAACCGTTCGATCAACCACTGGTTCGGAACTGCGCCGGGCCTGACGGATGTGTGCGGACCTAACGGCTTCGACGGAACATGTATCTATGGCCAGCAGCCCAACAACACATTCGGCAATATGCGTCCCGGCAGTCTGCGCGCGCCGGACTTCAACAATATCGACATGGCAGTTGCCAAGTCGTTCCCGGTGTGGCGTGAAAATCGCTTCGATTTCCGGGCCGACTTCTTCAACGCCTTTAACATTGCCAGCTACGGAAACCCTGATAACGGAATCACCGATTCCAGCTTCGGACAAATTACTTCAACCCGCAGCACGGAACGACATATTCAGTTTGAGCTGAAGTACGCGTTCTGATCTGCAGCGACTACGAGGCCGCCTTGTAAGCGGCCTCGTAGTTATTCTCTAACTTGTAATAAGAGCTACGATAGTAGCCTCTGACCTGGAAGAACGAAGAGATTCACAACTCTTCCTGGTTCTCCTTGAAATGATCCGGAATTAACCTTCCCTGCAATTACGCTTGAGCGCTGTAAGGCTCTTCCGGCATGGCGGGGTTCCCGCTGAACATCCTGCTCATCACGCATTTCACTACCTCTGCTTTGGCGTCTTCAAGCGGCAGGGGCGGTATCACTGTGATGCCGGGCAGCAATTCGCTCAGCCTGATATAGGAATTCCGGTTGGCGTAGAGGAAATCGAGAGGGTATTCCGGTTTGCGGGCCCGTGCCTGCGCGGGGTCGGCGTCAAGTACGAAGCCGACTTGGGGCCTGGGCACCAGGCTCATCACCCTCCGCAGGTAGAAACGTGCCGCCGGATTTTTCAGATTCAGATTTGCGAGCTCATCGTAGATATAGCGATCGAAGATCACTACGTCGGCTTCAGATCGCAGCGCTTTGCCGCCAATCTTCCGCAAGGACATCGCGTCAACTACATAGATGGCGAGGCGCACCAGCGTCATCAAAGGTGAGCGGACATTCTTGTCGCGGCGCTCAATGGGCGCGTCGGGTGTGCCAACGCCCTTGTCACCCTTGAACAACTTGTGCCCGGCGCCTTCCCGAATCCGCTTCAGGCGTGCTACGTCATCCCAGAAGGTGATCAACTCAACCCGGAAACCGGACTGCTGCAGTTGACTGCGGAGATTTTCAATCTGGGTGCTTTTGCCTGCGCCATCGATGCCAGAAAAACTGACAAGAATGGTCTGCCGGCTCTTTGAACTGGCGCGCATGATTTCGTCTCAAACGATGAACTGCTGGTTTAGTTTGGCCTGCTGGGGCTGCCCATGGAGGCTGCGGTCACCGCACCAATTGCAATGGCTGCCCCTGCCAGGAGACCCACTCGGATGGCCCAGGAACGAACCCTTCTCTGCTTGGCGGGAGCGATGGCCGCTCCCGCTGGCCGGGATGCCGGGGCACCGTTGGGCTTTATGTAGGGAGCTACTGCAGTTCCCACGGGTGCTGGATTGGCATTCTGCTGATTGGCGGGCTCAGTCTGAGGCGAGGGAGCCTGCGGCTTCTCGTCTCCGGATTGAGCCGGAGTTGGAGTCGAACTGGTTGCTGGGGAGACCTGCTGCCCAGCAGCCATAGCGGGCTTGCCGGGATCTTGTGCATTGTTTTGCACCTGATTCTCAGTCTGCCCAGCATCTTGGGCTGCCTGCGGGGCTCGTGGCGTTGCGGCTGCGCCGAAAGGCACCATCAGCAGCATCGTCAGACTCAAAGCTACCTGCCGCTTCAGCCACGAATTCGCGACTCTCATTGCTTGCTCCCGAACCTGCTTATACTCAGCTCTTTCGATTGTACAAGTCGGTCAAGCCGCAAATTCGGAGTCCCCATTGACAGCTTCTGCACTGTTAATGGCTTCGACCTCAAAGGCCGGGGGAAGATTGTTGGCAGAACCCTGATGGAAGCTCTGTATGGCTCCGTCGGTGGTTGGGTATATCTCAAACAAGCGATTTGCTCCCATAAACCGAAGGGCTGCTTCTACATCCGAATTTACAGACGCGAGCCGGACGTCTCCATTGCGCTTCATGACCTCTTCCAGGCAGGCAAGGAGCAGGTTGATGGTCGCATTATCCAGCTCCTGCACCTTCGAGCAGTCCAACACAAAGCGGGGACGCTCACTCTCAAGATACTTCTGCAAGTCCTGCAGGAAGGCTCGCTCCTCGGCGGAGGTCACCTTCGCGGGTACATGATGTACCCTTACGGCACGCGTTCTTATCGTCATCAGCTTCATTCCTTTCACCCCCCAGAGAAATTACTTCATTGCCTACTGCAATTGATTCATGAATTTACGGATATTCTCCGCGTTTTCCAGGGCATTACCATAACTCTAGCGATTAAGCTTCCAAAGTTGCAACTCTCGGCCTTTACTCCCCGGAATTTTGCTAAGAACGCTCAAAGAGGCGCTCCAGTTCATCTTCTGCACTACGGGTTAGATGCCGAATAAGGTTTCGCGCATACCTGGTGAGAGTGAGAGGATTGGTTCTATACCAGCAACAGCGCGTCATTCTCGGCGACAATCCGCACACAAAGCGAAGACGATCCATTTTGTCCCCGAGCACAGCCGCGACTAAACGGTGGTTTCCATCGAGTATCGTCAACGGATCAGCCTGATTCTGGCCGATCAAAACTACCGCGCCCGGCATAGCATCGTTCTGAAGGAGCCGTTCCCGGATCGCGGCGATCTTTGCTACGAACGGATCGTCTGCTGCCTGCTCCTGTCTGCTTCGTATACGATCCACTACTTGTTTGATGGCAAAATTCGCCCTTGCGATTTTCAGCCATTGGGCCCGGGGAAATACGCGTATCTGCTCCAGGTCCGATGCCTGCACTTCTACCTCGAACCAATCGGTATCCAGAGGCAGCTCTTTCCACAGAGAGCGGTGACGCAGGAAGAGCAAGGCACGTCTCTTCGCATTCTCGCTATCGCTCTCAAGATTGGGTTCGCGGACGATGGTGTGAAGCACTTCGGAATATTCCCGATATGCCACATTCTCGAAATCGCTCTTCAGGAACTCTGCGATGACCTCATCCTCGGAAATGCGGCGGATGAAGCGGATTGAGCGTGAGTTTGGCTTGCCTGCTGCATTCGAATTGCGTACGGCATCGATGATTGCCGGTACGCCGACGAGAATCAGCAGGACAACCATGAGGACCAGTTGCACCATGATGACCTGTTGGAGGGAGTTATGGAACTTGCAGATGCCTGCGATCAGCACGCCGCTGAATGCCAGCTGAAGCCAGCTGGTATTGGCGATCTTGTATGACATCTCGTACGTGATGAAAACGACGCTCAGCGAATAGATAACGGTTGTGACGGCGTAGAGCGAGAGAAGATACGGAAATCCATAATGACCGGGCAGCTGAAAACCAGAACCGAAGAATGTTGCCCAGACCCATGCAGGGGTGATGCGCAGACCGATAGCCAATACGGAACCGATGCCCAGCACCAGCAGCAGTGAAGTTGAAATGAGTGAGAGATTCCTCTTTTCTCCCTCTCGCATTCCCGCTACAAGGGGGAACATACTATTCACGACTGCAGAAGAAAATCCGAAGATGACACGTCCGACCATGGCGACAGCAGCGTAGAGCCCCGCGGCTGTGGGCGAGAAAAAATGCTTCACAAGCACGATGTCGCAATTGTTGATGAGCACTTGCCCGGCGAAAAAAACCATCGCCTGGCCGACTTCAAGGAAGCCGCGTCTGAAGGTGACCGGGTTGGGGACGCGCGCAGCCAGGCGCGGCGCAATAGCTAAATAGGCTACCGCTATCGCTGCGGAGTTGGCTGCGATGACGCCTATGACTCCGAAGCCAAGCATAACCATGAGCAGCGATCCGACAAAGCGGACGGCTCCCTCAAGAACAAGATTGGTGGCTAGGCTGCGGAACCCATATGCGCCCTGGATGTATCCTCTGCGGCTGCCAAGAGGGACATAAAATGCAGCGCCAACAGCGAGAAGTACGACCAGCAGAGGGCTGGGGAGATTGAGATAATCGGTAAGGCCGCGCTGAAAGAGGAACAGGCCGAATGCGACCATCCCACCGCATGCCCATGCTGCGCGATGGAAGTCCCGATAAACTGCGCTTTTGTGTTCCTCTGAGTCCTGCTGTGCCACAACTTTCGCGGCAATGATCTGAAACGAGAGCGTCACCGCTGAAATAAGTGTCAGCAGTGTGTAAACAGCGGTAGCATGCCCAAAACCTTTAGGGCCAAGGAAGCGGGCGACCGCCACGTTATAGGCGAGGTTGATCGCAGTGGTCAGGCTTGAACCGGAGAGCAGCACAACGCTTCCCGACACAATACGAGCCTGTAATGTTTTTGTTTTATTACTGCTTAACACGTCCAAGGATCTCCAGCTCTCACCGATGCGCCCAGTTTGTTTAGCCACGCAGAGGTCAGCATGGGCAGCCGGATTCGCTCAGAGACACAGAAGATAGAAGATCTGTAGCGCGGCTCATATGAAAGGATGCAAGTCCAACTACTGTGGCTGCTTGTATTGGATAATAGTGCGGCCGTCGCGACAACCTGAACGATTCCGTTATGCTTCTAAGTGGTAACCCTATGTTAGTTCGTGCAAGCACTGCATTCCTCTCAATATTTCTGTTGTTCCACGGATGTTCCAGCCCATCGCAACCAGTCCAGTTGAAATATAAAGCGACAGGCGGATCACCGGAACTGCTGGCAGTCTACGAAGCGTGGTTCGGACAGCCCAACCACATGTCCGTTAGCTATTCGTCCCATGATCCCGAGGTCATCCGAAAGCAGATTCACAAAGCTAAAGAGATGGGAATCTCCGGTTTCGTGGTGGACTGGTTTGGAGATCGGTCGCCGTACATCGATCAGAACTACGCGCTCGTGCAGGGCCTTGCCGCGAAGAACAAGTTTCACGTGGCAATGATGTACGACGAGACCAGCCAGGAAGAAGGCGCGACAGATGAGGTGATCGCGGATTTCACGATGTTCCATGACACCTACCTCACGCCGAAGGCGCCTGGGCATGATGCATACCTTACCTACCAGGGCCGTCCCGTAATATTTATTTTTCCGAATGGCGGACATACGGATTGGAGCAAGGTTCGAAATGTGGTGAACAAGTGGAACCCCGCGCCGCTGCTGATCCAGGAAAACCTGCCGGGACAATATGCCGATGCCTTTGACGGATTCTATCCGTGGATCAATCCGGGGCCGAAAAAGTGGGCGCCTGACGGCAGCAACTGGGGAGATCAATACCTCACCGACTTTTATCAGACGATGGGGGCGAAATACCCTGACAAGATTATTGTCGGCGGAGCATGGGCACAGTTTGACGACAGCAAGGCGTCGTGGAGCCTGAACAGGCATATCTCGGCGCGCTGCGGGCAAACCTTCAAAGACACGTTCAGTCTCTGGAAGAAATTCTTTCCGGCAGATCAGATCATTCCCTTCATGCTGGTCGAGACCTGGAATGACTATGAAGAGGGATCTGCGATTGAACCGGGCATTCCTGCCTGTGGAGATCAGTCCCCGCCAAAATCCCTGAAGAAGCTGGAGAAGAGCGCGCCGACGGAGGCTTCCGCAGGCAAGTAGCAAGGAAGATTGGAATCGTTTCAGGCGCAGGCCTCGATTTTTTCGAGACCTGCGCTTTTTATTGATCCTCGGCTCTCTATACGAGGAGCTCCGCACGTGCGAGGGTGCACACGAAGGAGACAGCTCGCAGCAGGTGGAGATCATTTTGCTGCTGCCTGGAAGATACGCACGCTCCATCGCACATCGGAGGGTGTGAGTACGACGACATAGCGAGTCTCAATCCGTTTCGTCGCCAGGATCTTATCGTGATCGAGAACCTGCTCGTCATATCCGACGTTGTCGATCATCTGGATCGATAACCCTTCCGGCGAGTAGAACACGATCTGAAGATCATGCGTGCGGTCCTGGTAGCGGGTGTGAATTCCCAGCTTAGCCTGTTGATCGATGGTTGCTGCCAGCTTTTCGCGAGCAGTCCCGACGAAATCCGGACTCAGAAGTTCCGGCTGATTGAGATCGAACGCCGAGCGAAGACTCTTCCACGACTGGAGGTAGTCGCGAATGACCGCCGCCTCTGTCTGCTTCTCCAGCGGACGGGACCCCTGCAGCTCGGGTGGTTTCACCTGCACGGTCGGCTGATCTGCAAGGGCGGCCAGTGGGAGTGCAAGGGCGCAGCTCATGACCAGGATGCGCTTGATCATTTTCCTCCCCCCCATCGAATCTCATTGCCGGCCACAACGCCACTTGCGACGGATATTTTTGCTCCGGGATAAGCTGGCATATCGACACGCGCAATGCCCTGCTTGATTGGGACATCGACCGTGGATTGCTGGTCATTGTAGGTTTCGGTGAAGGTGACAATCGTGCCATCCGGGATGGGGTTGCCGCTGCAGTCGTGCACGGGCGCAGTCTGCACTGTCACCTTTCCATTATTGGGCCGCGCGGTAATCGTGAGCCCGCATGGATCCCCGGGGACCTGGTCAATGACTCGCGTGCTCGACACTCCTGCGATGCGCGCCACGAACTTGGCCGGGCCTTCTTTTGCCGCTGAATCCATCGTGGTCCATGCCACGCCATTCCGCGTGGTGATGGTATGTGACTGCATGGTGCCGGAAGCGTTGGCCAGCTCGAGAGAAACCGGCAGCGGCGTGGTGATCAGGTTGTGGTAGGTATCAAAGACGTATACCGCGCCGCTGATTCCTCCGCGGATGCCGACAGGCAGGCGAGAGGGCTTCGCCAGAAAGCCCAGCGTCTCAGGCTGAGGCGCTGGCGAGACGTAGAACCCGGCAGATTCCGTGGAGGCGCCGTTCACCAGGATGGCCAGATATTCGCCGGCGTTGTAGAGCGCTCCAGCGGGAAACATGGTCGCTTCCCCCATCTGCACATCCCGCCGGATTGCCTGCCCCTGCCCGACGATATACAAAACGGCTTTGCCACTCCCGGCGGTCGGGATGGAAAAGGCGCTTCCGGCGGTGACGCTCGGAGGCAGGCTCATGTGAACGCTCTGCGCTGGCGCCATGGAGACGGCAGCCAGCGCGAGCCCGATCAGCAACGATGGATATCTCCGCCTCACAGAGAGCTCCCCGAACTGTAGGTCGCTACCACTGTTCGCTGATTCGTGATCTTTTTCGCAAGGTCCTCAGGAATCGCAATGTGGAAGGCGACCGGCGTCTGCGGCTGGAGCGCACGATCGATGTATTGACCGCCGACCCAGACCAGCTGCCCATTTTTGTCGTAGAAGGTGGAGAGCACGTGCGCAATATTGACGACCTGCCCGCTCTGGTTGGAGAGCTGGCCGGTGAGTGAAGCGCCGGGAGCAGGATTGAATTTTTGATCCTGCACCTCGATCACGGGGTCTGCCGATGCAGAGACGAGGACCGAGAGAGGCTGCATGCGAATGCTGCCAACCTGCGACAGATCCACATCAGGGAATCGAATGACAAAGGGAGTGACCTGCTTGGGCAGGAGCGTGTGCGAGATCATGTCGAAGCTACCTTCACTCGCGAGGGGAGAGCCATTCTTCGCAAGCAGCGTAGCCCGAACCGACACGAAGGCCGGCACGACATCTTCATTCAGGAGCTCGCCCATGACGACGACGCCCTCAGCGCGGTTCACGGGATGCATGTCGATGATGCGTACATGCGGAGCCTCCACATCCTGCGATCCCCAGTCGTCGCCTGCGCCGCGATAGATCACGTCCCAGCGCAGATAGTTCACCGGGATCACTTGCGGGGGCACGTGCTGCTCCTTGACCAGGGGCCAATCCACGGCCCAGTGATCGCCGCTCTTGACCACGCGCAGGTCGCGCGTGTCTTGAAAGGTGCCGACTACCGTCGACCACCGCAGCTTCATTCTCATCTCGGCATCGGTCGCGGACTGGTGGAGCGGCTGCACTTCAAAGCTGTCCAGGGTTGCATAGGTCCGAAGGCTGAGCGCGTATCCCGTCAGATCGTGGAGGAATTCCGGCTCAGTGAATTCGGCCTTGTTGGAGAGGCTTTCGTAAGCTTTTTCCCAGGCGAGCAGACGAATCTGAGTCCCAAGATTTTCCACCGCTTCTTCAGGAGTAGACGATGGACGCAGCAGGCCTTCTTTTCCTCCACCCGCATAAAAGACTGCAGCCTTGACGGGCCACACTGTACCGACAGCCACGAGTACGACGGTGGCAGCGGCAAGAACCAGAGCGAGAAGATTTCCCTTGTTCACGAGATCATCCTCCCCGAGTTGAGATCTTCAGGCGTGGTAGATGGATCCTCATCCTGCCAGCCTCGTCTCCGCTTTTCCGGGATGAGCACAACCAGGATTGCGAGGAGGCTGCTGCCGAAGGGGAGCGTGCCCCACATGACGCCCTGCCAGTGAGGTGGCATCTGCGATGCGTTCATCGGGGTGGCCGGGGGTACGCCATCTTTGCCCCATACGGTGATGGTCTTGTCATCGAGTTCGTCTACCTTGCGCCAGCCGGCAAAGTACAGAAGCGGCTCATAGTAGGGATCGCGGACGATTACCCACTTCAACCCATAGCGGTCGGAGTGAGCCAGCATTGCGCGGAGCGAGTCGAGACCCGGCTTGGCGAAGTATTTGGCGCTGGTGAGCGCGGCTCCGCCATAGCGGGTAAGCTCCGGGAGCATGCGCGAGGAGTTGGATTCGCCATCGACGCTGCTTGCATCTGTCATGATCGCCAGGCGGGATAGCTTGTTGCCGAATCCCAGGGTGATGTAGCGGTAATTGTCGTGGCCGTCGCGATTGAGCCACTGGGCAACAGAGTCCACTTTGAAGTTGGCAGCGTCGGCCGGGCGAAAGGTGGACCACGCAACGGCGAGCGCGCAGGAGAGAGACGCCAGCAGTGTCAGCGGCACGATGGCCCGCATCCGGAAACGATCGACAAGCTCCGCGACGAGCAGGCCAAGGATTGGCAACGCGAGGAGAGTCGCCCAGTAACTGAAGCGCTCAAAGGTCAGAACTTCAAAGGCGCGGCCCAGGAGCACGCGGGCAACGGGCGTTGTGCCGCCGAGGCCGATCATGAAGGTGACCCAGAAGCCCAGCAGAAGCGGACGAAGCCGGACCACCTTGGCTCCACGCAGGATGATGAAGGGCAGAGCAAGAATCAGAGCGCCGTAGGGAACGATGAAGTAGTTCACGCCCCATTGCGGGCTGAGGATGTAATTCGCGCGGCTGGGGTGAGGAATGGGAGTCTGCGTGATTGGGTAGCGGATCAGGCCGATCCAGAACGGCAGCAGAACGACGGCAATCGCGGCGCCCACCAGCAGCACGATCATGACGGTGCGCATCACCAGCGCTGAGGCAGAGGAGTTCTCATCATCTTTGCGATCCATGAGCGCCAGCACGATGACGGGCAGGGCAAACAGCATGGAGCCGAAGATCAGCGTCGCATGGTGCGCTGCGGCAGCGGCTGTAAACAGGACAACGGCCTTGAGAAACGAGCGCCATTTGCCGTAGCGGATCCAATCGTAAAAATAGGGGAGCGCGTTGAGGTAGATCGGGGCGGCTGCGGTGGTGCTGAGCTGGCCGGCTGAATAGACGAGGAAGCACTCCGAGCTGAGGAGAACACTTGCGAGGGCGGCGAAGGAGGCAGCGCGCGGGCTCACCCACAGCATCGAGAAGCGGTAAACGCCTACGACCAGAAGCAGAATCGCGGCGAACTGCACCGCCATGTAAGCCATATTCAGACCGAGAACCCAGGAGACGATGGCGACCCATTGCTGCGGCAGCGGCGGATAGGTGGTCTGAGAGAAGCCTGCAAACCATTTCGCGTTCCACGGATTGAACCAGTGATGAACGTAATGGGAGGCAAAAAAGATATGAAAGTTTGTATCGTACGACTTTAACGGTAGCTGCATAAGAAGCAGCGGCAGATGTACCCCGACCGCCGCCAAGAGGATGAAGCTCAAAGGGATCGGTCGTGAAGCTGTAGCAACTGACTCAAATTTGCGCAAAGTGCCCTCTTGAAAAGACCTGTGATTCTAAAACTGCCGAGGCTGGTTGTCTCTAGTAACTCTACAGGCTAGTGGCCTTGGTAACTTTCCCAGATCACGCAATTGCGTAAAATGGAGGTCTTAGGCAATGAAGACTCAGACCGTAGATATCCTAGGCACGTATGCGGCCAACTCGTCTGGAGCTCTCTGCATCGGAAAGCAATACATTTCTATCGATCGCTACCTGCGTTCTTTAAATTGAAGTACCTCGGTTTTTTTAGTGGATATGTTGGTGGTTCCTTTTGAATGTTAGATTTGGCCGTTTGAAAATTGTATGTGCGATTGCGTTCATGGCGTTTACGAGCCATGGATATTCGCAGACCTACCAGGTAGGTTCTGGCCCGGATGCGAAGCCTGAGAACCAAGCTGCTCATCCGCAATCGGCGGAGCCGCAGCTGGGCTGGGGATCAAACATTCAGAACGCCCGCCTCGCTCGAGCCGCGCAACTTGCGCTGCAGCAGGGAGATCGCGCGCTCGCGCTCAATTATGCGCAACGCGCTGCACAGTCTGCTCCCAACGATCCTCAGCTCTGGTTTCTGCTCGGATACGCGGCCCGGCTTGATGGTAGATATAACCAGTCCATCGACGCCTATAAGAAAGGACTGGGGTTGAATCCGGGCTCGCTCGATGGGCTTTCCGGGCTGGCGCAGACCTACAGCTTTGTAGGCCGGAATGATGAAGCAGAGCGCCTGTTGAAGCAGGTTATCGCCTCTGATCCGAGACGAAAGGACGATCTGGCGGTTCTCGGGGACCTTTATATGCGTGCCGGTGACTATACGAACGCGCTGACGTGGCTGGGCAAGGCAGAACGGATGCAGCCGGACGCGCGTACTGAGCTGTTGATGGCGCTTTGTTATCAGCATCTTGGCCAGATGCCCCAGGCCAGCCGTTATCTCGAGCTGGCAAAGCGCCGCGCGCCGAACAATCCGGATATCGAGCGGTCGCTGGCGGCATTTTACCGGGACACGGGGGAGTATTCGAAGGCGATCGATGAGTTGAAGGCGATTCGCAACCCCAGGCCGGACGTGGTGGCCGAACTCGCGTACACCTATGGGCTCGATGGCAAGCCGGAAGATTCGGCTCGACTCTACAGCCAGGCTGCCAATGCGCAGCCCCATGACCTGGGTTTGCAGCTGTCAGCGGCGCAGGCGCAGGTGGGGGTCGGTTCCTTTGAGCATGCGGAGGAGTTTCTGAAGCGTGCGGCTCAGTTGGACCCCAATTTCTACAGGTTGCACGCCATCCGCGGAGAGATTGCGCAGATGCAGGATCGGGACAGCGACGCCGTGCGGGAGTATAGCGAAGCCGTGGCGCACCTGCCTGCCACCCCTGCGGAAGGGCCGCTCTACGGGATTCAGCTGCATATGAACCTGGAGGCCCTTTATCGGAACCTGAACGAGACAGAGCAGGCTCATGCCCAGCTGCAGATCGCTCAGAGCCAGATCGCTCCCATGGACGAGCGCGGGGCTGACCGGGCAATGTTTCTGCGCCTGAGAGCCCTGATCAGGATGAGTGCCGGGCAGCTCGACAGCGCTCTGAATGACATGAATGAGTCGCTGGCGCTGACTCCCCATGACCCCAACAGTCTCCAGATAGATGGAGATCTGTTGATGAAGATGGGGCGTACTCAGGATGCGATAGCCGCGTACAGGAAAATTCTCACCATCGATCCCCGGAGCCGCTTTGCACTCACGTCTCTTGGGTATGCCTCGCGCGCAGCGGGGAATGACCGCGATGCGGAAAAGTACTTTGAGCAGCTCGCGCACGATTATCCGTCCCTGTATGTGCCCTATCTTGCACTTGGCGACTTATACACAGCCCGCGGCGAGTATAGGAAGGCGCAGGCATCTTATTCCAAAGGGTATGCGGTTGCTCCGCAGAATGCCTTGATCGTGGCTGGAGGCATGAATGCTGCAATCGAGGCGCATAACCTGCCGCTGGCTGGCAACTGGTTGCAGCGCGTCACGGACAATATGGATGCGACTCCACAGGTGTTGAGAGAGAAGGAGCGGTATTTCAGCTTCAAGGGCGACAGCCAGCAGTCTGCCTCCATCGGCCGCGAAGCCATTAAGGTGATGCCGCGGGATCGCGATGTTGTTGTGTATCTCGGATACGACCTGCTGCACCTTGAGCAGTACAGCGAATTGCTGGCGCTGACCAAGAAGTACATGGATGTCTTCCCTAAAGATCCTGATATTCCACTGCTTGCCGGCTATGTGTACAAGCATGACGGACAGCTGCAACAAGCGGTGCAGAGTTTTACCGAGGCGTTGAATCGAGCTCCCGATACGGTTACGGCGTATGTCAATCGTGGGTTCGTGCGGAATGACCTTCACCAGCCAGAGCTGGCTGCGGAGGATTTTAACCAGTCCCTCAAGCGCGAGCCAGGGAATGGAGAAGCCCACCTGGGACTGGCATTTGCCGAGCTGAACCTGCATCATCCAGAGGCAGCGATCCGCCAGACCCAGCTTTCAGAGAAGGTGCTCGGCGATTCAGAGGTGATCCACATCATCCGGGCCACAGCCTATGGCCGCCAGGGGCTGCTGAGCAAGTCGGAGATGGAATACCGGGCTGCGCTCAAGTTTGATCCGAAGGACGGGTCACTCTACATGGCCCTGGGCAACATCTACTTTGCGCAGCGGCACTATCACGACGCGGTGGTGGAGTTGCAGACGGCTAAAAAGCTGCTGCCTGCGGATGCTTCGATTTACGCGCTGATGGCGCGTGCCTATGCGAATCTGCAGGATCGCGAGCAAGCGCTCGAAAACATTCGACTCGCGGAGGAGTATGCGGGACGGAAGTCCAGCTCTCCAACGGATACGGCCTCGCAGCGAGGCGCCATCAGCGATATTTACGTTTCCACGGGTGAGGCGCTGAGTACGCTGGGCGATCAGAAAGGGGCGATGGAGCGATTCAGCAAGGCGCTAACTGCGCCGGATAGCAACCGTATGGGGGTACGACTTGCCATTGCCGGGTTGATGGCAGAGCAAGGTCACTCCGCCGATGCGGAGCGGCAGATCGCTCTGGCGCAGATGGAAGTTGAGGCCGGAGATACTGCGGCGCCGACCGGTGACCAGTACATCGAAGCAGCGAACATTTTCCAGCAGATACACGAATACCAACTGTCGCAAACTTACCTGCAGCGCGCGAAGGCCGCGGGTGCTTCAGACATAGGCGTGCGTGTGGCTCTGGCCAATAGCTACCTTGCTCTGGGTCAGACGTCGCGAGCCTCAGAGGAACTGGCGGCTGTGAGCCAGACGGAGAATAAGGGATCGAACTACCAGTATCTGCTCGCCGAAGCGGCGGTATATCAGCAACAGCATCGCGGTACGCAGGCGCTTTCCACCTTCGCCGCAGCGGCCAGCGCCTCGGGCGAAGACCAGACGGCAGAGCAGGATATGCTGCAGGCAGGCGCCAGTGAGGGATACAGAATCAATCCCACGGTGAGCATTCTTTCGAATCTGACGTCGCAGCCGCTCTTCGAGGACAGCACGGTCTATGTTCTGGACGCAAAGACATTCGGCAGGAATCCTGCGGCTTCCGGTCCGACCATCAATACGGCTGAACTTCCACTTCCGCGCTACACCATCGAAACGGATTGGACGAATGCCTATCATCTGCATCTGGGCTCGTTGCCGACCACGGGTGGTTTCTTCCAGCTGAGGAATGCTCGCGGACTTATCTCCGTTCCTGCAACCGCTGTAAGCGGACCCGGCGGAGTGGTGACGGGGGGAATCGTGAAGCGCAACACCACCGACTACACGATGAACTATGGTGTGGACCCCACGGTTCACCTGGGCGGCAATGTGGTGACGTTCAATGCCGGAGTGCAGGGAACGATTCGTCGTGATTCGATTTCGCCGCAGCAGATGAATCAGAATCTGTTCCGCGTTTTCACCTACATGACCACCAGTTCTTTTTTCAATGCGGTTTCGATGGATGGCTTTTTCGCCCGCGAGATCGGACCCTTTACTGAACTTCCTATCAACGAGCGCGCTCTCATTGGAGGCATCGACTTCCGTGTCGGATCTCCGTGGGGAAAGACAGCGCTGGTGACGGGCTGGGGTTCCAACGACCAGGTGTTCACGTCGAAGACACTGGGAAATACGGAGAACTATTACACGTCCACCTATATCGGGCTCACACACCGCTTCGGCACGCGCCTCAACGCCGAGGTGATCGCAGAGGATCTGCGTACGTGGCGAGTCGTGCCGTATGTCACGCTCCCTGCACCAGGCCTTCCAGCGGCGCCTCCCATTATCCATTCCGGAATTTCGCAAGGCCTGCGGCCAGCCGCAACGATTGACTTCTCGCCAACGCGAAATCTGGACATCCAGGCTACCTCCGCTTACGAGAGAGCTCAGGGCTTTCATGTCTATGACATGACGCAGAATGGATTCGCAGTTTCCTACACCCGACCTTTCGGTCGCACTTTTAACGATGAGACAGGTGAGGTTCACCTGAAATATCCGATCCGTATTTCAGCGGGCGTCCAAGAGGAAACTTTTCCCAATTTTGCGTACGGGCGAAACCAGGTGTTTCGACCCTATGTCAGCATCAATATTTTTTAAGGCGGGGCAAGATGAAGATTTGTCTGGTGGCGGCGTTTCCTCCCAGTAAGAGGCAGTTGAATGAATACTCGTTCCACATTGCCCGCGAAATTCAACGGCACAAGGATGTTGAGCTGATCATCCTGGCCGATGAGCTGGAAGAGTATGAATTCGCCGTGGAGATGGAGGAGGACGATCCTTCTAAGAAGAAGCGGCTGGCGGAATTGCCGGGTTTCAATGTAGTTCGCTGCTGGAAATTCGGGAGCCTCACGACTCCAATGCGGCTGCTCAACACGATCCGCCGGTTGAATCCTGACGTGGTGTGGTTCAACCTGGTGTTCTCCAGCTTCGGAGCGCCCAGCAGCCCTTTCGCCGCCTTTGCAGGCTTATCCGTGCCAGCGCTCACGCGGGCTGCAGGGTTTTATACGCACATTACGCTGCACCATATTGTGGAGCATGTGGATCTCGCGGGTACAGGAGTGCGTCGCGAGAAGATCTATCGCATAGGCACCAATCTGGCTACGCGTGCGCTTCTCAAGGCTCACTCTGTATCGGTGCTGCTCTCGGCCTATCGACGCACGCTGATGTCAAAATACTCGGCGCAGAACATCCTGGTAGGCACCCACGGTACCTTCACCACGATTCCGAGCAGGCCTGACTTCACCAAGCGCGGCAATCCTGAGCTCCGCATCCTGGCGTTTGGAAACTGGGGTACTTATAAGCGTCTAGAAACGCTGATGGAGGCGTTCCCTGCGGTATTGAAAAACATCCCGAATGCACGGCTGATTGTTGCCGGCGGAAATCACCCGGCGGCGGCAGGCTACTGGGAGTCGGTCAGGGATGCACAGCCGGCGGGGCTGCCAATTGAGTTTCGTGGCTACATTCATCAAAAGGACGTTCCGGAGCTTTTCCGGACGAGTTCTGTTCTCGTGATGCCGTACGACTCATCGACTGGTTCGAGTGGCCCTGCACACCAGGCATGTGAATACGGAGTTCCGATCGTTTGTGCCGACATTCCGGACTTCCGATGTATGGCCACAGATGATGACATGGCCATCAATTTCTATAAGGTCGGAGATGCTAAGGAGCTTGCAGAGAAGCTCACCGATCTCCTTCGGTCCCCTGACCTCCAGCGGGAAATGTCAGAGCATAACTACGAGGCCGGAGTGCAGATGATGATGGCCACCGTAGCGCGCAACTATCTGCGCTGGTTTGAACTCCATAAGTTCAAGCGCACCATGGCCGAGGGAGAAGCGCTTGCCCAGCGCCAGCAGCGTGGAATGCGCTCCTGGTTCTCCCGGGCCGGTAAAGTATCTTCGGGCTGGACTTTGGACGCAGATTTGCTACCGCATAATCCGGATGGCAATGCCGTTGGTGAGGAAGTCGACCCTACCCAGCCGGAACCTCCGCCCGCTCGCCTGACTAGCAAGTCATCCTCTTTGCGCAAGCCCTGCGCCGAGCACGGGAAGGCAGAGAAGGACGGGTATGACGCAACGGGGTTAGAGAGCGCTGGATAGGCAAATTGTTGGATATCTGTTGGAAAAGAAAAACCAATTCACCGGACGCACGGCAATCATGTCCGACAACGACTGGAAGGAAGATCAAGATGTTTTCGTTGCTTGTTGACAGATTAAGTTCGCGTATATCCGGGGCGGTGGCGCTTTTCGCCTGCCTGCCGGTGCTTCTGGTATTTGCCGGATGCGGAGTCTCGCCTCATCCGACGCCGCCGCCCACGCCTGGTCCAACGCCGACGGTCACGATCGCAGCCAGTCCTGCCGCCATTACCGTAGGGGCATCTTCGTCGTTGACGATTTCGGCGACCAATGCCACGGGTGTTACGGTGACGGGAACCGATGGCAGCAGCTACACGCTGCAGCCGACGGGAGGAACGCAGGCCGTTACCCCTACCGCGACGGTTACCTACACTGCGACGGCGACAGGAGCTGGCGGTAAGGCAACCGCAACGACAACTGTCACGGTGAATCCGGCTCCCGCAGCGGCTCCGACCGTGAGCATTACGGCAACGCCCTCATCGGTGGTTTTGGGGACTTCCTCCGTGCTAAACGTGATCACGGGGAACGCGACCCAGGTCACGGTGACGGGCAGTGACGGCAGCAGCTATACGCTGCAGCCGACCGGCGGAACCCAGGCGGTAACTCCGACGGCGACCACGACCTATAAGGCGACCGCGACGGGAGCGGGTGGAACCGCATCAGCCACGGTGACTGTTACGGTGACCGCACCCCCGGTAGGGCCGCCCGCGCCGACCGTTACGATCAATGCAAATCCCACTTCGATTACTGCAGACACTTCGTCGCTGCTCACCGTAGTTGCGACGAATGCAACCCAGGTGACGGTGACGGGCAGCGACGGCAAAACCTATACTCTTGCGGCGAATGGCGGGACGCAGGCAGTCAGTCCACCCGCAGCGAGAACGACGACTACGACCTACACGTACACCGCCACGGCGATCGGTCCAGGTGGAACGGTTACGGCAACGGCCACCGTGAAGGTGACTCCGAACCCGCCGCCGACGGTCACGATCAGCGCCAGCCCCTCTTCGATCGTCGCGGGCAATTCGTCCACGCTGACGGTTGCTACCTCCTACGCAACACAGGTGACGATCACCGGGAATGACGGTACTAATTACGTTCTGCCTTCGAGCAGTGGAAGCTATACAGTCAAGCCGACTGCAACGACGACCTATACTGCCACGGCCACTGGGCCGGGTGGCACCACCGCCGCAAATGTGAATGTGACGGTGACCCCGAATCCGCCACCTACGGTCAGCATTACTGCGAATCCAACCTCGATAATTGCGGGGAATTCTTCCACGCTGGCAGTGACTGCGACGGATGCGACGCAGGTTACGGTCGCGGGAACCGATGGCAGCAGCAAAACACTTGCGTCCACCGGCGGCAGTCTGACGGTGAGCCCGACCTCATCGACGGGATACACAGCCACCGCCAACGGCCCGGGCGGAAATGTTACGGCAACTGTCACCGTGGATGTGCAGCCTCCGGGCAGCATTCAGTCTGTGAATCATGTGATCTTCATGCTGCAGGAAAACCATACCTTCGATAACTACTTCGGCATGCTGAATCCCTATCGCCAAAAGAATGGCTGGAATATCGGCGCGGACGGAAAGACCTATAACGTGGATGGAATCGACGACAAGCTGACCACGATCAGCAATGACAGCGATGAAGGCACAGCCTATTCACTTTTCAAATTCACCAGCAGTTGCATTGATGATGAGACCTCGTCCTGGCTGGAGAGCTACGGCGATGTCAATCGCTATGACTTCAGCACTACCCGTCAGATCAAGATGGACGGCTTTGTGCACACTGCTGAGAACTACGCGAAAAACTGTTTGGCTGGATACACCAAATGCGCGGGTACAATCAACGGCACTCCTCCCACGGGCAGGCGAGCTATGGGGTATTACGACGAGAATTTCCTCAACTACTACTACTACATGGCATCGCAGTTCGCGGTTTCTGATCGCTGGTTTTCGCCGATCTCCAGCAAGAGTATCGATAACCGGATTGCTGCCTTTACCGGAGGAACAACGCAAGGCCTGGTCTTCGATCCGGGCAATGATGACGGTCTAAAATCACAGCTCGATATCCCGACTATCTTTCAGGAGCTGGATCAGGCGAAGGTGTCGTGGAAGATTTATTACACGGTTACGCAGGGCGCATGTCTGGATGAGTCCACTTGCGGAGGCGGGCCAGCGGCTGCTTATCCCGCAACGAACTTCTCGAGCTTGAGCTACTCCTATCAGTATTTGTATATCCCACCATCGGGAACGGCATGTGCTGCGCCTACGCAGCCCTCGAGTGTCGTGGGCGATAGCACGAATTCCTTCTGCATCGATCCGGACCACATCGCACCCCTGGCTCAATACTACAAGGATCTGCAGAACGGTACGCTGCCGAGCTTTGCCTTCATTGAAGCGGGATATGGCATCAATGACGAGCACCCTGGATCCGGCCAGTCGATCCTTGCGGGGCAGGCACAAGTGGCAAAAGTGGTGAACGCGTTTATGTCCAGTTCGGCGTGGAAAGATTCGGTCTTCTTTCTTTCCTACGATGAAGGTGGCGGTCCCTATGACCATGTGCCGCCGGTGCCGAACCACTCGAACGACTATACGGACGCGACTGTTGGCAGCGTGTCAGCATCACAAATTCCGGATATCTCTACGATCGCTGTGAATCCGGACAGTTATAACCCATGCCTGCCGCCAACGCCAGGGACTCCAACTGTGCATTGCGATCTGGTCGCCCCCAATGATCCGGGATCCACTCCAACGGATGCTGCGGCTAATCCGAGTAATCTGCCTTCTGGTAGAGGATTTTCTGCACAGCTTGGGTTCAGGTTGCCCAACATGATCATCTCTCCCTTCACGCGAAAGCACTATGTTTCGCATGCTCCGATGGATCATACGGCGGTCCTCAAGTTCGTTGAGAATCGCTTCATTGGCCCTTCGGCGCACCTGACGGCCAGAGATGCTGTGCAGCCGGATCTGCTGAACATCTTCGACTTCACTAATGTTCCGTGGGCTACGCCGCCTACGCCGCCGATTCCTGTCTCAGATCCATCCTCCTGCACTCCTGCGAACTACGGGCCGTAGGAGGATGAGGGGATGGAGGGGGACTTTGTAGCTGGGTTGGTTTGAAGCGTGGTCGAGAGTGGTGTTCTGATTCTCGCTTGCGGGAAGAGTAGAGATACTTAAGAGGAGCAGTTCGCCGAAGGACGGCGTTCTGCTCCTCTTTGTTTTTGGGACTATTCCACGAAGCACAGCAAGAGGGAGTGGTTTGCCGTTGAACAAAACAGGCCGCGATTGCTGAAGCTTCCTACTCGAGAGTGATGTCGCTCGCCACGTACCGTGATCCATCGAAGCTTGTGGTCACCTTCACGTGGGATCCCTGATGAAGCTTGGAACTGACGGGAAACCTGGAAGGATCGAACGAGACCTGATAGCTCTGGCTGTCTGTGGGATCTACCAGCACCAATCGCCCGGTATGCGTATCAAGAAACGATATGTTGCCACTGAAGATGAAGGTGGCGCCCGGAACAGCCAGGATATTTACGTGGGTAGCTATGCCCTTTCCTTTGCTGCCGGACTCAAAGGTTACGTCGACCAGGGAGCCGTGCGCGAGATCAGATACTCCGCCCTGCTGCGCGGCGAAGCCATTCTGACCGATACGGACGACGGGCGTGCCTGCGGGCACGCGGAGGGTGATAGGTTCCTGCGACTGGGCCGCGCGGACTGTCAACTCAGTGGTCTGCGGGTTATAGCTGAGAACCTGTCCCTGACACTCGCCTTGAGGAAGGTGTGACAGCATGTGGATTCTCAGCGCGAAGACCTTGGTGCCATCGAGTGTGGTCTCAACGGATGCATGATTGTCCGCGTGCAAATTCCGCACGGGGATGCGCGTCCCGTTGCGATAGATCTGCGTGCGCTCATCATAGAGGACCTTGATGGACCCGCCGCCGAAGACCTGTAATGTAAATTGATCGCGCACCGGATCGACATTGCGAATCTCACCACCGATCACAGTGCTTTTGCCGGGAGGCAGTGGCGGGAGGGCTGCCGGAGCACTTGCTGAAGGGAGTGGCGCCTGCTCAGGCGTTTGTGCCTGAAGCGAAGATGGGGTTACCGCCACGATGCTGAGCATGACAACCGGAAATAGACGGACCATTCTGTCATCTTACGGTATATCATTAGTACAATCTGGCCAAATTGTGAGACAACAACCTCGCTGGCCGCGTATCAATCCTCTAAAGGCGCAGCAAGCGGGCAACACTTCGGACCGGTCAGCATCAAAGTTTATGCTCGGATAGCTTACCTCCGCAGATGTGTTGGGAAGGTGATTTTGCTTCAAACTTCTGTCAAACGTATTCGGTTCGTCTCAGTGCTCGGGCTCGTCATTTGCGCGGGCTCTTCGATAGCAACAGCGCGAGACCTCAGGATTACGATACCGCAACGCAGTCACCTCACCCCGGTGCAGCGCCTCAACCGTGATGGCGTTACGGCAGTACAGAAGCATCAATACGAAAAGGCAGAAGCCCTTTTTTACAAAGCTTACCTCTACGATCCCGCCGATCCATTTACGCTGAATAACCTCGGCTATATTTCTGAGCTGCAAGGCCAGTTGGATCGAGCGGAGAAGTTTTACAAGCTCGCATCAGAGCAGAGCTGCGGCGCCATCATTGATCGCAGCAGCACTAAGCAGCTGGTGGGCCACCCGATGATGTACGCGTTTGGCACACTGAAGAACACCCCCATGCGTCTGAACCGCATGAACGTGCTGGGAGTTGAACTGCTGTCGCAGGGACAGGGCTTCGAGGCCGAATCGCTGCTGAAGCAGGCGCTTGTCCTCGATCCGCAGAATCCCTTCACTCTGAATAATCTCGGAGTTGCAGCAGAAGCGACAGGAGATCTCGAGAGCGCACTGAAGTACTACGACCAGGCTGCTGCTTCCCATTCGACTGAGCCCATCGTTGTAACGCTGAAGCGTTCGTGGAGAGGGAAACCAATCAGCCAGATGGCGGAGACCAGCGCGCAGGATTTGCGGAAGAGGATGCGCCACATGGATATGACGCAGGAGCGCGCCTCCATGCTGGCGATGCGTGGAGTATCCGCGACGAACCGCAATGACTGGAGTGCAGCACGGCAGGATTTTCTCGAGGCGTACTCTCTTGACCCGAACAGTGCTTTCGCTCTGAACAATCTTGGATATGTCTCAGAGAAGGAAGGCGACCTGGAGAGTGCGAAGTACTACTATGCAAAAGCCCGTAAAGCGGGGGATGCGAGTGCGCGCATCGGCATGGCGACTCAATCTTCAGCGCAGGGGCAGCACCTCGACGCCATCGCAGGCGAAAGCGATCAGAAGGTGAATCAGGAACTCGTCGCGTACGGTCAGAATCGTCGGCGGGAGACGGGCCCGATCGAACTGACGCCCAGGAATGGAAGTATGGATACTCCAGAGGCATCTCCTAAGAAGCCTTCCCCAGATACTCCTTCGTCTGACTCTTCTTCCCCCCAGTAGTTCTCTGCAATCACCCCAAGGGATTCCTCTATGCAAAAGCCATCCTCTGCCCACGTCTCGAATGACTCGATGACGATTCTTTCCCACCTGTTGCTATCGCCCCAAGAGACTGAGGCGCAGCTTGCGTCGAAGACCGCGATGGTCCGGAATATCAGCGAAGCAGATTTCGATAGCCTGGTGTCGCTGGCGCATTCCAACCACGTCATAGTCCGCGGGCTGGAGATTTTTCGCGGGATCATGCTCAACGTGCAGGACGCAGCGCGTGCCGAATGGGCAGCAGCTGCAGTTGCTGCGGAGCGTGCGCGCATTGTCAAGGCAATCGAATGGCTGCACGTTATCTGCAATGCCTTCGATGAGGAAGGGCTTGATGTGACGGTGATGAAATCACTGGATCACTGGCCGGATCTGGGCAGCGATCTCGATCTGTATACGAATTCATCCCCGCAATCCGTTTGCGCCATGATGCAAAGACGCTTTGGTGCTGAAATTGCTTCTCGGAGTTGGGGAGACCGGCTGGCATGCAAGTGGAATTTCAATCTTCCAGGCTTGCTCGAACCGGTGGAGGTACATATGGGGCGACTGGGACAGACCGGAGAACAATTGGTTCTTGCTTCGCGTCTGCCCGGACGTGCACGAAAGGTTGAGATGGAGGGCCATACGTTTCGTGTGCCATCGGCATCAGATCGTTTAATGATCTCGACGCTACAACGTATGTATCGCCACTTTTATTTCCGTCTGTGCGACATCGTTGATTCGGCGACCCTGGCTGTTTCTGGCGCGCTTGATTATGAAGAGCTGCGCACTTCAGCCAAGGCGGCAGGCATCTGGGAAGGCGTTGCAACATATCTTCTCATCGTGTCGGATTATGTGCGGCAATACAGTGGTTCGGACCTCGGATTGCCAAAGTTTGTAACTGATACCGCGCGCTTCGGCGGAGACCTCGTGTACTTCGGTAAGGATTTTCTGCGGGTTCCCATCATGCCGCAGTCTGCTGCGTTATATCGTTCTCAACTCGCGGGCTTGATTCGCCGCGGGGAGTTGCAAAGCAGTGCGAGGCTTGGATTATTGCCGTGGCTCGCTACTGCTGCTGCTGTAGGTTACAAAATTACGGGCACCGATAAGGGGATTTGGTAGGCCTCAATCGTTACGGAATGCTGAATAAATGCGACACATTTGTGCTGTCTTCCTCCATTTCTGCTTTGTTGTTCATTCCTTAAGGAGGGCCGGGTGCTGCTCTTTTGCCTCCCGGCAAACGAATTATGGGTTATCCGGTATTGAGGCTCACTGAAGCCGAGTCGAAAGACGAACAGATTGCTGGCGGCTTTGAAGGCAGACTTGTTTTGCACTCAAAGCCAGCAGTATGGCGCGAGGTAGTACCACAAGAGTCGATCTGGACATCACTCTGGGGCAACCTGAGGGCCGCCTTCTTTCCTTCCAAGCTTCCGCCTCTCCAGCTAACGTCCCAGCCTGTAGCCGTGACAGATCCACTGGCGGTCAAACGCGATCCGACATCCAGCGCGATCTCTTTTGCCATGCACGGGCTCATCATCTCTCTGGTGATATGGCTGACATTGCAGGCTCGGACTCATATTGTGGCGCCGAAGAATGCAATCGTGACACCTGTAACTATCCAGCCCTATATCCCGGTAACGGTAAAGGCGCCAAAGGCGATGGGCGGCGGTGGTGGCGGAGGCGCTCACGAAATCGTAGAAGCCAGCAAGGGACATCTGCCCCCGGTGATGAAGCTGCAGACCACTGCGCCGCAAATTCTCAAGATCGATCATCCGAAGCTGGCAGCGCAGCCCTCAATCGATATGCCGCAGCAGATCACAATGCCGGATAAAAACATGCCGGACATCGGTGCGCCGCAGTCGCAGCAGGTCGCC
Source organism: Acidipila rosea (assembly GCF_004339725.1). GTDB lineage: Bacteria > Acidobacteriota > Terriglobia > Terriglobales > Acidobacteriaceae > Acidipila > Acidipila rosea. Next base: position 328,211 of record NZ_SMGK01000003.1, read on the forward strand.
ATGGCCTCCCAAGGTGGAGGCAGTGGTTCAGGATTTGGCCAGGGACTGGGAGGCGGCATTGGCATGGGACGCGGTGCCGGTGTTGGTCCGGGAAGCGGTGGCGGCTATGGCGGAGGGGTTATGAGCGTCGGTGGTGGAGTTTCTGCCCCGCAGCTTCTTCACTCTGTGCAGCCGGAGTTCACCGATGAGGCGCGCCAAGCGAAGTACCAGGGCGTCGTCTCCATCCAGCTGATTGTCGATGCCACGGGCCATCCTGCCAATATTCAAATCGTTCACCACCTGGGAATGGGTCTGGATCATAAGGCCATCGAGGCGGTGCAGCAATACCGGTTCCGGCCAGCCATGTATCAGGGGCATCCGGTTCCTGTGCGGCTGATGGTCGACGTCGATTTTCGTCTTTACTGATCGCTGCATCATTTCTTTACGCAAAGAAGCGGAGCCAACCACGGCTCCGCTTCTCTTTTTTGATGTGTACGGAGAGGAATGAAGTGTTAGTCCCTCCGCCAAAGGCAGGCGCCTGGGGTGAAGCCTCTGCAGCAGGCATCGACAGCTTGCCTGCCGCAGGGAGTGGTTACTTTGCCTGTTGCGCCGTCTGCACTTCGTGCATTTCCTTGATCTCGCGAGAGTAGTAGCCTTTGCGCGTTCTGACGATCAGCTTGCTGTGTTTCGGGCCCACGGCCTCGACTCGTACTGTGCGGTAACCCCCGAGGCTGGGTGGTTTCGTCGAATGATAGCCGAGAGTGTACTGATTGCGGATGACCCGCGCGACCTCATTGGCAATGTCATCGACCTCCTGCAACGACTTGGGAAAGTAAGCAACCCCGCCCGTCTCGTTGGAGAGCTCCTGCAATGCATCCCTGGCGCGTTGCATGTCCTGCTTGTTGTCTGAGTCGTAGAGTAGTCCGATCGAATAGACGACGGGACCGCTCAGCTGCTCCACGCGGCGAACAGCCTGCTCCAGGGAAAGTCTCGATGCATCGTCAGCGCCATCGGTGATGATGAGCAGTACCTGCTTGGGCCATTTTGCATGTTTCGACAGTTCGTCGGCCGAGGCAGCTACCGCGTCGTAGATGGCCGTGGTGCCCCTTGCATCGTAGTGAGAGAGTCCCTTCTCGAGGTCGCTGATGTTGGAGGTAAAGCCCTGGTCAAGATAAGCCTTCTCGGAGAAGTTCACGATGAAAGCAGCGTCCTGCGGATTTGAGTGTCGTACCAGGTCGAGAGCGGCTTCGTCGACTGCCGTCCGCTTGTCACGCATCGAGCCGGAGTTGTCCACCAGGATTCCTAATGACACCGGAACATCCCGGTGCTGGAACGAGGTAACGTTCTGCAGAACATTATCTTCCCAGACGTGGAAATCCTTCCGATTGAGATCGCTCACGAGGCGTCCGCTCTCGTCGACAACCGTACAGTTCAGCAAGACTTCGTCTACGTTCTCGTGCAGCGTATAGACGTTGGCTGCCCCCTCCTTGGCTAAAGCCTTGCCCGGAGTGGCAGGCTCGTTATCCGCGGCATCTGGAGAGGGTACAGGGTCATGGTCGATATCGAGGCTGGGCTGGATCTCATGCCTTGTGTAATCGACACTCGGGGTCGAGGTTGCTGCCGGCTTTGGCGGAGTGGCCGGCTGCTGGGCCTGAGCCCGAGAGGACTGTGCGCATAAGCAAAGCGACAGGAAGACTGCCGGAGCCACACTCCGGAGGACGCACGATCTTAGAAAAGCTATTGCGGGCATAGGACGTCGGCTGGAAATCCAGAAACTCCTTCTAGTTCATGACAGTTCTGATGCAAATATCGCCGTAGCGCAAGAGGGAAACGCTGAGGTCTGAATTGGTGGACATCGAACCTCAAGCCAAGGAAACCTGCCATATTGAACCCGGCCTGCCTTGCTCCCACGCCTCGTACATGGTGGCTGGAGCGCAGACCAAGTTGAAGTGCATCTTCGCATTCGTCTGATTGCGTCAGATCACACAAAACTATTCTACCCTTCCGGCCATTTCAGCGGTTTAACGCCAGTCTTCAGCCTAAGCCGCCTGCCAACGAAGGGACAGGTGACTGCGGTGAAAAGGTCCGAGCTCCAAAGGGGTGGCTCGATAAGGTAATTCTTCCTGTTGCCGGATTCAGCATATCTATTAGCCAGGCCATCTACCCTCGCAGGCGTTGCAGGCGCAGGAAAGCACGCCCGGCTCCAATCTGACTGGACTGGCAAAGGATGCTGAAGCACACATGGATACAGGGTTTACGGCTGGGGGTGTAGGGCAGACTATTTATTGACAACAATCAATGATGGAAGAGTGTCTCCTGTCTGAGTATTTACCAGTCCACTACTCTTCAATGCAGGCAATCTGATTGCGCGGCGGTCCAGGGGATGACTGTAAGGTGAGGCTGCTGCCCCTGGTTAGGTGCAGAAAAAAACAATCCGTAATTTTCCCTTGACATTCATGAAATGCGCCGCTAAAGTTGCGCACTGGAAACGTTACCACCTTTATGGTGGAACGTTTCCACTTTCAATGTGACGCAAGTGTGATCCCGTTGGACCTTATGGCAAAAGGCAAGAGGGGTTTTCTGACAGATGGGCAAACTCTTGACCGGAACGCTGGCAGCTTGAATTGAATGCTTTTTGGAGGAGATGCAAAATATGCGATACGCATGCAGTATCGGAGACAGCCTGTGCGGGCTGGGAAACGCCATACGCCGGGTAGCGACGTCGTTCGCGCTCGTGACAGTTCCTATCCTATTCATAGCCCTGTTATCCACAGGCTTAGCCCATGCACAGACCTCCACCGGCATCACGGGAACCGTGACTGACTCTTCCGGCGCGGTCATAAGCAACGCAAAAGTTACCATTAAGAACGTAGCCACGGGCACACAAACCCAACTCAAGACCTCCAGCTCTGGCGTGTACACCACGACAGGCCTGCTGCCGGGCAAATACACCGTGACGGTGGAAGCGACCGGTTTCAAGAAGTCTGTGCAGACGGGCATCAACGTCGACGTTACTGTTATGGATACGGTCAACGTGATGCTGTCCACTGGCTCGACCAGCGAAACAGTGGAAGTGACGGCGAGCGCAATCTCGCTGAACACTACGCAGCCCCAGATGGGCACGACGATTGAACCAGAAGTGGTCAAGGCTCTGCCGGTGGTGGTGTCTGGCCGCGGCCGTCAGATTGATGCTCTGCAGTTCCTGGCGCCGGGCGTCAACGGAAGTTCGTTTTCGCACGAAGTGAATGGCGGCGTCGACTTCGAACAGGAAGTCCTCTACAACGGCATTCCCTATCCGCAATCGGAGACGGAAGGCTACACGACGAATGTGAACCCGCCGTACGAGCTGATCAACGAATTTCACGTTGAGCAGAGCACCTTTGCAGCGCAGTATGGCCTCGGCCAGGGCGCGATTACTTATCAGACCGCAGGCGGCACCAACCAGTTCCATGGAGATGTTTTCGAGATCAACCGCAACAGCTTCTTTGACTCGAAAGGCTTCTTCAACGACAAGGTTCCTACCGACCACGAAAACAACTACGGCTTCACCGTAGGCGGTCCGGTCTGGCTGCCCAAGCTCTATAACGGTCGCGATAGAACGTTCTTCCACTTCACTTATGAGTGGTTCAAGCAAAACAGCGAAGATACGGATTTTTCAACCGTACCGACTGCCCTTGAAAAAGGCGGCGACTTCAGCGACTTCAAAGACAGTGCAGGGAATCTGATCCCGATCTACGATCCGCAGACGGGCAAGCCGTTCCCTGGAAACGTCATCCCCGCGAACCGCATCAGTGCGCTGGCGCAGACACTGACTCCGTATCTGCCTGATCCGGATAAGCCGGGTCTGGACAGCAACAAGAGCTATGTGCCCTTCGTTAATCCCCATATTCAACACAACTGGGGCTACGTGATCGACCACAACCTGACGGCTACGCAGAGTCTCCACTTTACCCAGTGGCGCGACAGCTTCAGCAACTACAGCTTCGATAATTCTCCGTTTGTAATCGCACCCAATCCGCTGAACAGCATGAAGTTCGAGCCGGCGCTCGGCTCCGGTTTCCTGCTGAACTACACGAATACCGTCACGCCAAACCTGGTGGCTACCGCCGGCATGGGTTGGTTCGGGGAGATCAACGACCAGTACAACCAGACGAAATATAGTTTCCCGGGAGTACAGAACGGCGTCATTCCTCCGAACATCACTTTTGACGGTCTGCATGCTCCGACTTCATGGGGCACCAGCGGCTCATGGCTGCAGTCGATCAACCGCAAGCTGGGTATCGCGATTGTGAATAACTGGCTGTGGAGCCACGGGCGTAACACCTTCAACATCGGTGGTGAGGCCCGGCGCAGCTATCAGGACGACAACGAAGAGCAGACTGCAGGCGGCCACTTTGCCTTCAGCCAGCGGACCACCTCGGTTCCTGATCCGAACGATCCGAACTTCGGCAACTACGGCAGCGCTTTCGCCAGCTTCCTGCTTGGCCAGGTGGATGCAGCCAACCGCAGCTTTTCGCAGGAGTTGAAACTGCGGAACTTTGCTCTGTCGCCCTACATTCAGGACGACATCAAGATGAGTCCCAAGCTCACCATCAACCTTGGTCTGCGGTGGGACATCATGGTTCCGTTCACGGAAAACAACAACACGATCGTGTTCTTCGATCCGACGGTCAAGAATCCGGCGGCGGACAATCTCCCAGGAGCGGCTACGAAGTTTGGCAGCTGCGCAGGCTGCGCGGGCTATAACCGTGCGGACATCCAGTGGAGGCACTTTGGACCTCGTGTCGGCTTCGCTTATCAGATCAATGACAAGACGGTCGTCCAGGGCGGCTTCAGCATTGCCTTCCTAGACGGCGGCGCCTATGAGTACGGCACCAACAAGGTGGCCGTTAACTATGGCAATCTGCTGGTTGGTTCTTTCTCCCGCAACAGCTCGGGAACGAACACCCCGGCATTTGGAAGCTGGGACGCAAACCAGCTGATCGCACCTCCGCCAACTCCCTTTAGCCCGAGCCTGGGCGTAGGCACGCAGATCGATGCCTTCAGCAGGACGGGAATCAACACCCCCTACAGCCAGCAGTGGAATGTGAACCTGCAGCGTGAGCTGCCGTGGCAGACCTTCCTGACCGTAGCCTGGATCGGCAATCGGGAAATCCACCTCCCGAGTCAGCTGAACAGAATCAATACGCCTCCCCTGTCGTCTCTGCAGTACGGTTCGAAGCTTGGACTGAACTTCGCTGACGGCACTGCGCAGGCGGCCGGCTTTACCGTACCATATGCAAACTTCGTGAACGACTTCGGAGCGTCTGCCACAGTCGGCCAGGCCCTGGAGCCATTTCCGCAGTACTCCAACATCTTCAACAACTTCGAAACCTCGGGTACTGCTTACTACGAGAGCGGACAGGTTGCCGTGCAGAAGCGCTTTACGAGCGGACTGTCGTTCCTCGTTTCTTATGTGCTGTCGAAGACGATGTCCAACGGAGATAGCGGTTTCTCCAGCTTTGTGGGCAGCGCCGAAAACAAGTACAACCAGAAGCAGGAGTGGGCAGTGGATGGACACGACGAGCCGAACGTCATCAAGGCGAGCGGCACGTATGAACTTCCTATCGGCCCAGGAAAGAGCTACCTCAACAACAAGGGAATCACGGGAGAGTTGCTGGGTGGCTTCCAGGTTGGCTGGATTCTCGACTACGAGAGCGGTACGCCGTTTGGCCCCTCGGCCAATGGCAGCCCGTGGCCGAACACCTTCAACCGTCCGAACCGGATTTCTGCGGTTCACCTGAAGACGAATTCCTATAACCGGGAGAGAGACTTCTTTACGGGCAACGCTCCTGTCGCCCAGATGTTCAACCCCGCTGCATTCGCGCCAACGCCGACCCAGTATGTGTTCGGTGACGCATCCCGCAATTACTCCTCGATGCGCAATGCTGCATTCCGCAATGAGGACCTCAACGTAGCGAAACACTTCGCCATCGGCTCCCGCGTGAACGCAACGCTGCAGATGGACTACTTCAACGCGCTTAATCGGACCCAGTTCCAAGGGCCGGATACAAACATCAACCACGGATCTCAATTTGGCACCGCCTATACGCGCGGTTCGAATATGGCTAATCGCCAAGGACAGATCCAAATGCGCCTCGAATTCTAAGCGCATATAACTCAACAGGCTGGCTGCCATGTTCGGCAGCCAGCCTGTTTTTTTCATCCGAATCGGATTGCAATGGGTGAGCAGGGTGCGCGAAATCCGATGAAGGCAGGAATATCCAAGTGCATCGCGCAGCGGTACTATAATGTCGCACAAGGATACCGTTCCAACGATATGAAGAGGCTTCAAACTGTGTTCCGGTTTCTGCCGTGCGCGGCGGCTTGCGTACTTTTGAGCCTGGCGATGCCTGTCGTGCGCGCACAAGGTGACTCTGCATCTGAGGTCACGCCGCAGGTGCAGGAGCTGTATGCGCAGGCGAAGTCTGCGCAGGCGCAGGGCGACAATGTGACGGCCATCGCGAAGTACAAAGCGATGCTGCGGCTGGCTCCGCATCTGGCTCCGGCCTATAACAACCTGGGAATGCTGTACTTCAATCAGCACGATTGGGCGAACGCTGTCCGGGTTCTGGAGCAGGGGCTTAAGGTCAATCCGAATATGCCTTCAGCGCAGGCAATGCTTGGCTCCGCGCTTCATGAGTTGGGAGACGACAGGCAGGCAATAGCGCCGCTGGAGGCGGCACTGCGTGCGAACCCGGACGACAGCAACGCAGAGATGATGCTGGCGCGCTCACAGATGGGCGTGAAGAACTATAAGCAGGCTGTGGCGCATCTGCAAAGGATGGTCGCGCGCGAGCCAAAAAATCAGGAAGCATGGTATCTGCTGGGAAAGAGCTATCTCCAGCTCTCGGAAAGTGCGCTATCGCAGGTAAGCCTCATCAATCCTGACTCTGCGCTTTCGCATGAAATCTCCGGTGAACTGATGGAAAGCATGCAGAACATGGACGGCGCGGTCGTGGAATACAAGAAAGCCATTGACCTGGAGCCGCAGGGGGGCGACGCACACGGGCATCTTGCCAATGCGTACTGGCTGATGGGGAAATGGGAATCTGCGGAAGCTGAATTCCAGAAGCAGCTGACGCTGGACCCGAATAATTGCATAGCGCAGTGGAAGATGGCGAATGCCATGCTCGAAAACAACCAGCCGCCATCAGGTGCGTTGCCGCTGCTGGATAAGGCTGTGGCTCGCTGCTCCGACCTGATGCAGGCACGCGTGGATCGCGCCCGTGCACTGGTGCGGAGTGGGCGTCCTGCGGATGCGCTGCCTGACCTGCAGATCGCAGTGAAAGAGAATCCGGAAGAGCCCTCCATCCATTTTCTGTTGGCCCAGGTCTATCGCGCAGAGGGCAAGGCTGACGAAGCGCGGGCCGAGTTGCAGACCTACGGCCGTCTGCAGCGTGATGCCAGCGCAGCGGTAGCGCAGAGGGCTTCAGAGTCCTTGAAGATGAAGCAAGACGCGCACTAGACAATGAATCTTCTGATCAGCATCGCGGCTTGCGTGCTACTTTCAGCCACGCCGCTGCTCGCCCAACAAATTGGAGGCAGCAGTACCGGCAGTGTTCATGCGCCGGTGCACGATGCGGAGAATCGACCCATTACCGCCGGCGGATTTGTGGCCAATGCGCCGGTGGTGTTCCGCGATGTTTCTGCCCAGGCGGGCCTGACCAGCTGGCGTCAGGCCGATGGCACGGCGGATATGAAGTACATCCTCGAATCGCTGGGCAGCGGGGTGGCGCTGCTCGACTACGATAACGATGGCTGGCTCGATATCTACCTGGTCAGCGGTCTCACCTATGATGCTGTGAACGGCAAGACTGCGCCGGAACACGCTGCTCTTTTCCATAACAACCACGACGGAACTTTCACCGATGTAGCTGCCAGGGCGGGTGTAACCAATGATCGGTGGGGTGTAGGAGTCGCGGTGGGAGACTACGACAACGATGGTTGGCCCGACCTCTACGTAACAAACTTCGGCAAAAATCGTCTCTACCACAATAATCACAATGGCACCTTCACTGATGTTGCGGAACATGCGGGTGTTGCTCTCGATAGCTGGTCTACGGGGCCGACCTTTGGCGATTATGATGGCGACGGAAGACTGGACCTCTTCGTACCGGGCTATGTGCATTATGATCTGAACCATCCGCCTGTTCCCGGTTCCAAAAACGTGGTGTCAAACTTCTGCCAGTTTCGCGGCATTGATGTATTTTGCGGTCCCCGGGGATTGCAGGGCGAGCATGACCACCTCTTTCACAACAATGGCGATGGCACGTTTACGGACGTAAGCGTGAAGGCCGGCGTCAGTGATCCGAATGCTTACTATGGCCTGACGGCAGTCTTTGCCGATCTGAACGACGATGGCAAGCCTGAACTGCTTGTTGCAGATGACTCCACCCCGAACTATCTCTACCGCAACAAGGGTGACGGCACGTTTGAGGACGTTAGCTTCGAATCGGGCTATGCGGTCAATGGAGACGGGCGAGAGACGGCAACGATGGGCATCGGGGTTGGCGACTACCTGAACAATGGACGACCCGGCCTCTTCGATACGGATTTTTCAGATGACTACAAAGTGCTCTATCGCAATGAAGGAAATCTCGACTTCACAGATGTGAGTTACGACTCTGGCATCGCTAAGCAAACCATTCCCTTTCTGAGCTGGGGCACCGGCTTTCTTGATTACGATAACGACGGATGGAAGGATATTTTCATCGCCAGCGGGCATGTATATCCGCAAGTGGACAAGCAGGACTGGGGGACTAGTTACGCCGAGCGGCCTCTGCTTTTTCACAACCAGAAAGGCAACGGGTTCGATCTTGTTGCCGCAGCCAGTGGAAGCGGGCTTGCAGCGGTGCTGCCTGCGCGGGGTGCAGCGTTTGGCGATCTCTTCAACGATGGCAGAATCGATGTTGTGCTGAACAGTGTGAACCATACGCCCACTCTCCTCCGTAACATGAGCGAAGGGAAGCATTCCTGGGTCGAACTAAAGCTGATAGGCGGGCCGAAGAGTCCTCGGGATGCGGTGGGCGCAGCCGTATATTTAACGACCGAAAAGCTCAGGCAGAGAGCGGACGTCATTAGCGGCGGCAGCTTCGCCTCTTCCAATGATCCGCGACTACATTTTGGTCTGGGAGATGCGACGACGGTAGACGAGGTCGAAATTCATTGGCCAAGCGGTGCAGTAGAGAAGATCAAATTGCCGAAGGTAGATCGCATTTTCACGGTTGAGGAAGGCAAGGGAGTTGTCGGCGAGCTTTGCGCTACCTGTGCAAAGTTGTCGCCGGAGACTGCAGCAGTGAGATAGCCTCGCTGAAGAGAGTTTCCCTGTTCCATCAGTGTTGCGAGCCGGTGCACGAGCTGGTCTGCTTCAACCTGTCTAATACATCTCTGGCATCAGGGCTATAGACGAGGGTCTTCGCCAGAGTGGCCTTTGCCGCCGCTCCGTCTCCCATCATGCATTGCACCGCTGCTAGATTCTTGGCGAGTCCGAGCATATCTTCATTGCGCTGGAAGGCAGGCTGAAGCAGTTTAAGTGCGCCGGGAAGGTCTCCTGATTTAGCCAACAGCACTCCGAGGTTGGTGGCGGCGGTCAGGTTGTCGGAGTCCAGGCTTAGTACTTTGCGAAAGATGGATGCTGCCTGCTGGTAGTCGCCGCGGGTTTCAGTGAGTATGCCGAGCGATGCGAGAACCGCCACGTCATTGGGTTGCGCCTGTCGGGCCTGGCTTAACAGCTCGTAGGCCTTATCGCGTACGGCTGATCTTCCCTTCATTGCCGACTCATAGTAGGCCAGGGCCAGATCTCGCGGAGATGCCGAAGGGGAAAAGACAGGCGTCAGAACGTTGCTCTGGGTAGCGTCGTTCATGGTGACTTTCATCGCGGGCTGACGAAGAATGCGGTGATCTGTCCAGGCTACATGCGGAATATTCTGAGCGGTGCTGCGGGGCATGTGGCAACTTGTGCAATCCGGATTCTCCGGATGATGCGCCTTCACAAATGCGGGATCGCTGTGACAGGTCAGGCACTTTCCTCTATAGAAGGAGACGCGCTCTGCAGCGGGCGGCGAATAATGCGGGTCGTGACAAGTGGTGCAGGACATTCTGCTGCCGCTTGCGCGCTTGCAGGTGCTGGCGCTTAGCTGTTCTACCTCGCTTACGCCACGTGCGGTTGGATCGTTGCTCGCATAAACAAAGTAGGAAAGATAGTCTGCGATGGAGTCTCCCGGCTTGAAGTCGACCGCCGAGCGCCCTTCATGCTCGACGGAAACATCGCCCTCGAGGTGGCAGCTTATGCACAGGGAGTCGCGCCGGGCGGTGTCGAGAGTGGCAGGATTGATGGCAGGAGTTTTGCCTCCACTCATGACGTGCGCCCTGGTGTCTCCGTGGCAGCTTTCGCAAGTGATCCCACCACTAAGAAATGGCTCTTGCGCATAGTGATTCACGGTTCCAGGTTCACTGTGCTGAACGCCACTCATGTGACAACGCAGACAGCCCGGCTCCATAGGCAGGGCTGGCGGAATATCGCGCAGGGCGGCCAGCCCCGGCTTCATGTCATAGCGTCCAGTTGTCGAGTAGTAGGCGACGGGCGACTCCAGTAGATATTGGTTAACGGTATAGAGGTAAGTCACGCCTAAGTGGCCGGAGCCCAGAAAGTAGTCCAGCTTTCGTCTGCCATCGGACAGGGGGGCCTGTGGATCGTGATAGCTCAGCCATGCTGTGCCATCCTCTTCGAAAACACGATATGTCAGGCCTGAGGCAGGATTCTCGAGTGTTCCCGGGATGAAGTGATCGGTCGCCAGTCCGCTGGCATTTGCCATGGGTGTTTTGACGTACCGATTGAAGATATCCCTGTGACAATTTGCACAAACAGCGTCAGTCTCTCTGACGGGCGTTGCTGTGACTGCAAACGCAAACGTATCCGCAAGCAGAAAGACAAGCAGCAGAAGGCGCATGATCCGCAATGGGCCTTCCATGCGATGAAGTCGTAAGTATTGATCGCGAAAAAGACGCACAGTTCGCATGACCCTTAATAGTAACCGCTGCTGAAATAGCATCAAGATACATGATTCGCTAAATCTCACGTTATCGAGTTGACAGAATATTTACTTTTCGAAAGCGTTAGTGATGAGGCACTCTCCCGGCGCTCGGCTAGATCAGGAGAGCGGCTCAAGTTTCTATAGGGCAGCAAGTGCCAAAGGCCGCTACCGGAGGCTAATTGAGAAAGCTCCCTCCTTGCGGCAGTTTGCTCGCCGAAGCTCGCAATGTTGCTGCTCACTTCGTAATTACAGGATTCGCCCGGTCATGCGTAAACCTAAGGGAAATTCGGTTCGGATCGTTCGCTTGTCTACATCGAACGACGAAGCGATTCGACTGCTGCAGGAGTATTACGAGGCAGTCTGTGTCGTTCAACGGGATACTCCGGAAGCGATCCAGGGGATCATCGATGACCCTTTTTCCGCTGTGTGGCTCGCGTATCTGGAAGAGAAGGCTGTCGGGTGTGTCGTGCTGCGCAAGCTTGCCTCCATTCCTTTCGCGGGAGAGTGCAAGCGACTCTATGTTCAGCCAGCAGCGAGGGGGAATGGCATTGCAAATAACCTGCTGGAGGTACAGGAGGATTTCGCACGCACGAAAGGTTTGCGCTGGATCTATCTGGATAGCTATGACGACCTGAAGGCTGCCATTGCTCTGTATCTGCAACGGGGGTACGTTTCGTGCGCACGCTACAACGACAATCCCCAGGCGACTGTCTTCCTTCGCAAATACATCGGATCGCGGTCGTAAAACATTCGGAGCTGTCTGCCGGCCGGGGATATAGCTGACGCCGGTCACTTTTCTGCTAATGCTGAAGCCGAGGTGGATTGCCACGGGCAGGACTAGCAGCCTGCACCACGCTTCCTTTCATTCCCTGCGTTGTTTCTTCTCTTCTTTGATGCGGCGGACCTCGTCCATTCGCTGCGCCAGCAGTTTCTCGCGGCCCTCTCCGGTGGGCTTGTAATACCTTCGCCCGCTGAGGGATTCCGGCAGACACTCCATGTCTGCGACGCGTCCTGCCTCGTCGTGGGCATACTTATAGCCCTCGCCGTAGCCCAGAGACTTCATCAGCCCGGTCGGGGCATTGCGCAGATGGAGAGGAACCGCTTCCGCGCGCGTCTTCTCAATATCACTCTGCACGGCGCCATAGGCGGTGTAGACGGCGTTCGATTTCGGCGCAAGCGCCAGGTAGACGACCGCCTGCGCCAGCGCAAGATCACCCTCAGGAGAGCCCAGGAAGTCCATTGCATCGCGGGCTGACAGAGTGAGATTCAATGCCTCGGGGGCGGCCAGGCCGATGTCTTCGACTGCCATACGGACTACCCGGCGGGCAACATACATCGGATCTTCGCCTGCTTTCAGCATCCTCCCGAGCCAATAGAGCGCGGCGTCTGCATCGCTGTTGCGGATGGATTTGTGCAGCGCGGAGATGAGGTTATAGTGCTCCTCCCCAGCTTTGTCATACAGCAAGATGCGCTGTTGCAGGGCCTCTCCGGCAATCTCTCTTGTGATCTGCCTCTCGCCTGTATCAGCCAGCCGAGCTGCCATCTCGAGTGCGTTGAGCGCGGCCCGCGCATCGCCGCTGGTGTAGGAGGCGAGCATTGCCAGCGCCGCATTATCGGCGGAGAGACCGAGCGTGCCTAGACCGCGCTGCTGGTCGGACAGTGCCCTTCTGAGTAAGGCAACGATCTGCTCCTCTGTGAGCGCCTGCAGCGTGTAGACCCGGCAGCGGGAGAGCAGCGCGGCGATCAGCTCAAAGGAAGGATTCTCTGTGGTTGCGCCAATCAGGCGGATTGTGCCGCGCTCAACATAGGGCAGGAAGGCATCCTGCTGTGCTTTGTTGAAGCGATGAATTTCATCAACAAAGAGGATGGTGCGCGTCCCGAACTCGGCGGCCTTCTCCGCATCGGCCATCACCTGCTTGATCTCCTTAATGCCGGAGAGCACTGCCGAGAACTCCAGGAAGCTGGCCTGCGTCGTCTCCGCGATAATCTTTGCCAGGGTCGTTTTGCCGACGCCAGGAGGCCCCCAGAAGATCATCGAAGCAGCATCGTCGCGCTCGATCTGCATCCGCAGAGGTTTGCCCGGGGCGAGCAGGTGCTGCTGCCCGACATATTCGTCAAGCGTGCGCGGGCGCATGCGCTCTGCCAGGGGGGCAGTTTTGTGGGGGGTGGTTTTGATCTCGGGGGTTCCGCCAAAAAGTCCCATTACGCTTTCCTTGCCGCGGCTGCCCGCTGCCGCGCTGCTTCATAGAGAAGGATGCTTCCGGCGACTGCGGCGTTCAGTGATTCCACCGGTCCCGGGCTGGGGATGCGAATGGCTCCATCGCATTCAGCCAGCAGTTCCCGGGATACTCCGGCACCCTCATTGCCTATCACCATTGCTGCCGGTGCATTCAAATCTGCAGCGGTCGCTGGGATGGCCCCGTCAGCGGACGCGGCGAGAATGCGTATGCCCCTTTCGCGGAGCCGCGCAAATGCCTCAGACGGTTGCACGGAGATCACCGGAAGGCGAAAGACCGATCCGGAAGAGGCGCGGATACACTTTGCATTCCAAGGGCTTACGGTTCCCGGCAGCATCAGTACTCCTCCAGCCCCAAACGCTTCCGAGGAACGTATCAAGGTGCCGAGGTTGCCGGGATCCTGCACGCCGGCGGTGATGAGCAGCAGCGGGACGCGCTCGCGCAGGCAGTCATCGAGCGACCACACGGGGGCGCGGACGAGAGCCGCTATCCCCTGTGGCGACTCCGTGGTAACGGCGCTCTCAAAGATCTCTCGCGGCAGGAGGATGGCCTCTTCCATCGCAGGCAGAGAGATCATCGAACTGCCCTCGCGAATGAAAACTGCGGTAATTTCAGCCCCGCTCCGCATCGCTTCTTCGATAAGATGCGGTCCTTCGATGCCTATTTCTCCTGCCTCGTTGATGCCGCGCCTGAGTGCTGCCCGCAGCGCTTTTACACGCTGATTGTGGCGGCTTTGTACAATGGAAGAACGGGTAGGCATGGCTGCGATTCTACCCCGTTGCGCTGGTGGATGCCGAGGCGGAGAATGTGTTAGTTTCCGATTCAGCACTACACGCAAACATCATCATTGGGAGTTGCCTTGTCAGCGGAAATCCTGCGTATCCATCCCGATGAACCGGAACAGGACCGCGTGAACTACGTCGTCTCCTGCCTGCGAAGCGGCAAAGTTGTCGGTATGCCGACGGACACCTTCTATGGCCTCGCCGTAGATCCGGTAAATCTGCGTGCCGTCGAGAGCATCTATCACATCAAATCCCGTCTCAAGCATAAGCCGCTTTCGCTGCTGATTGCCAGCGTTGGCCAGGCCTATGAGCTGGCGCGGGAGATTAGTCCTCACTTCGACAAACTTGCGGAGCGATTCTGGCCCGGGCCGCTGACGATCATCGTCAAGGCCAGTTCTCGCCTGCCGCTGCGCAGCACTGCCAATACGGGGAACGTTGCTCTCCGCGTACCGGACTCGGCCATTCCCAGGGCAGTGGTTGAGGCGTTCGGGCTGCCCATCACGGCGACCTCGGCGAACCTGCAGGGGGCGCCAGAGTGTACCTATGCCGCCTGCGTTCGTGACCAGATTGGCGACCGGATACCGGTAATTGTCGATGGAGGGCCGACCGCGCGCAGTGTGCCGACAACGATCGTCGACCTGTCGGGCGGTACGTCCTGGCAGATCCTCCGCGAGGGCGCCATTGCTACTCACGAAATCGCCTTAGCGCTTCAATCCTAGCGTGCCGTCATGATCGTGCCTGAGGATAATCTGCGAAATGCACCGGGCGCAGCTGGCAGCGGTCGCCGGACGCTTGTGGTTGTAGCGGTAGCAGTGCTGGCTGCGGCTTTTGTCTGGGTTGCCTGGGTTCATGGACAGATCCAATGGTATGCGACGCACGATCAGGCTCAGCGGGCTGACGCCATTGCCGTCTTCGGAGCTGCGGAATACGATGGACGCCCGTCCCCTGTGTTGCGCGCCCGGCTCGATCACGGCCTGGAACTCTACCAGCGCGGGCTTGCGCCGCTGATTATCACCCTTGGCGGCGGCGACCCTGCGGAGCAGCATTCCGAAGGGGGAGTCGGACACGACTACCTGCTGGCGCACGGAGTGCCTGAGAGCGCCATCATTGCCGAAACCCAGAGTGGCAATACCGGCCAGTCCGCCCGGAGGCTGGCACAGATTGCCCGCACCAATCATCTCCGCCGCATCCTGGCGGTGAGCGATGGCACGCACCTGTTCCGCATCCATGCGCTGTGTACCCATGATGGGCTGGATGTCTTCACCTCGCCGCGGCCCGTCGGGCGTGCGATTCCGCTTTCTGAGTCGTTCAGCCGGACAGCGCATGAGATTGCCAGTTACACTGCGTGGCGGCTTCACCTGCACTGAGTCACCCGCAGTTCCTCTGCTTTGCATTTCCCGGGGTGATTATTCCTCGTCCGGCTCGTTGGCGACTCTCCAGGGACAATGCCTGCAGCCCGACCCGCAGCAGTAGCCTCGCTTGAGGTGATACGCCTCGGTAAAGACGAGATACGGGCCATCCATGTAGTAGTCCTCGCCTTCGCGTGCAGGCTGTTCAGGCTGTAGGTTGTTGGCCATACATCGATTGTTGCAGAGCAGGCCCAAAGCCCGGAGAGGTAGCAGCTGCGCTGCTTTGATCCGGCTTCAATTCCCCGCCCAGGGCGACTGTTTTTCCGGGCACGGACGCAACGCGCTCGCCTGCGATCAGAATGCCGATCAGGTTCAGCGGATCGGCTGCGGCTACCGTCACAGCAGGCTGCGGACTGCGCGTGCGGGAGGCCCGCAGCGATTCGACGGCGTCAGGGAGCGCAAACTGCTCTCCACTGAAACCGGAGATAAACCTGCCTCCGCGGACCTCGCCACGCGCCTCCAGTCGCCGCAATACAGGCAACAGCTCACGCCAGCGAGGTACAGAGGTTTCGCGTTCCATCAGGTCGCGGAGGACAACGCCATATCGCTTGAGCAGCATGCGGCAGGCAGACTCTATCTGCGCGTCATGCGCTTGCGCGCTGTCGGGTGCAGCGCCTGTGGGAAACTCCTGTGCACGCAAGAGAGCCCAGCGTCCGCTCGCATTTCGTCGTCGCGCGTGGGGCTTGATCGTTGATGGTGTTGCATAGGCGCTCCTGCGGCGCGGATCGATCAGTATCCGCAGGCTATCGAAGCCATCGGCAGTCACCAGGCCCGCTGCAACCAGCTCCCACATGGCGCGATCTACCTCGGCCTGCGGAGCATGAAGCACCCGCATCAGATCACCTGCGAACATCGCCCCATTGCGGTCAAGGGTGGCGCGAGCTCTGAGCGCAAGCTCGCTGAGGCTGGCCTGAAGATTGGTTTCTGGAATTTGTCGCAGCGACAGGCACAAATCCATCCATAGCGCCTCTTCCCGCAAGAAAAAGGTTACCGGCGCCATGCTTGTTGGAACTACGCGACGCGGCCCACCTGACTCAATCGATGCGAAGGCGGGATGCGGCGAGATGCGACCCCAGCCAACGGTACCGTTCAAGCAGAGGGTGTCCAGCCAATGCGGATCGTAGCCAGCGACCCGTTGCGGCAGCAAAGATCGTTCCCACTCGATCGCCGGAGCCTCGAAGCCCTCTAACCCGCGCAGTGCTTCGACCAACCCTTCCATGCCGGAGAGCTGGTGGCGCGCACTTACATGCTGCCAGTCGAGCAACCAGCGGAGATAGACGGAAGGCGTGACTGGCTCGACCTGTTTGCGCAATGCGCTGAGCGTGCGCTTGTGTATGCGTTGCAGTATCCGCCGCTCGCACCACTCCGTGCTCACTGTTTCGTCAGCCTGCGATGGCGAAGTGTTTTCGAAGATGCCCCGCATCACGGCGCCGCTGACTTCGAGCCGCAGCATCTGCTTCCATATTTCACCCACCCCGACTCTGAGCCGTGCTGAGAGATCGCCACATGTTGTGGGGCCGAGAATACTCATCCACCCTTGTACCGCACGGCGCAGTGCATCCTCGGCGGATTCAGGCTTTGCTGCGACCGGGGGCAACTCACGCGCAAAGCGCACTTGCGGATGCAGCAGCCGCAGAGTAGCGCACTGCTCCGCAGCTACGAAAAAATCG
This sequence comes from Acidipila rosea, assembly GCF_004339725.1. Taxonomy (GTDB): domain Bacteria; phylum Acidobacteriota; class Terriglobia; order Terriglobales; family Acidobacteriaceae; genus Acidipila; species Acidipila rosea. The sequence continues at coordinate 345,363 of NZ_SMGK01000003.1, forward strand.
CTCTCGGCGGTAAATGCACGGCAGGCACGCTGCTGCTGCTCAAGACGCGTGAAGAAGATCGGCCATTCGGCGATTGCCTCAGCAGGGACAATCACCAGCGTGCATAGCAAGTCGTGCAGTTCGTGCTCGTCGCGAAGGTCGGGCCGGATCGCTTCTCGAATCTCCTCGATTGCTTGCGGCGAGAGCCGTCCCGCCTCGCCCAGCAGATGGTCCGGCACGGTACCGCGCATCGCAACCGCGCGGGCGCGGCGTTCCTCGAGCGGCGCATCGTCGAGAAAGGCATACGGATTCGCGTTAAGAATCTCATGGGCGAACTGGGACGGCGTCGTTGTGTCTACTGCAAGACAACGTATCGCACCTGTGCTCATACCTTGTAGCACCTGGATAAGCCCTTCCAGGTCCATCGCCTCGCCAAGTACATCTTTCATGACCTCGCGGATGAGCGGGTGATCGGGAATCTCGATGTCGCCCTCAATATTTTCCTGGCAGGCGGCCGCTTGCGGAAAAACGCTGGCCAGCAGATCTTCCGACCGTGTGCGCTGCACCTGCGGCGCAACCTTCTTACCTTTCTGAAACCGCAGCAACTGCAGGCTGCGGCCAGCACTCCAACGGAAACGCGATTTGAAAATCGGCGATGGGAGCGAAGCCTGTTCGAGCAATTCCCTGACCGTCTGCTCCGTCAGAAAGTGGAACACGTCGCTCAGCGGAAAGCTATGCTGCTCGGCCAGAGAGATATTCAGGCCGTTGTCAGTCGCGGATGCCTGCAGCTCAAAGTTAAAGCCCCGACAGAAGCGCTTGCGCAGCGCCAGCCCCCATGCCTTGTTGATGCGTCCGCCGAAGGGTGCATGCAGAATCAGTTGCATCCCGCCGCCCTCATCGAAGAAGCGCTCCGCAACGACAGTCGTCAGCGAGGGCACCGTGCCCAGCACTGCGCGCCCTGCTGCGACGTAACCGATCATCTGCAGTGCCGCCGTCTCCGTCACGCAACACTCGTCCATCAACCAGCGGGCCGTGTCGGCTACCTCCAGATTTGTCTGGCTGAGATAGCCGGGCACCACCGTTTGCGTATGGCTGGAGATCTCTGCTCGCAGCTCTGAAACGAAGCGCGAAAGTTCGAGGGTGCGCTGCGGCGCTTCGCCGGTCCAAAAGGGAACTGTCGGGGGTTGCCCGTGCGCATCCTCGACGATCACGCGGCCGGCGCTCTCAATGCGTTGGATTCGCCAGCTCGTGTTGCCCAGCAGTACGATGTCGCCAGCCGAGGAGTCGACGGCAAAGTGTTCGTCGAGGGTTGCGATCTGTACGCCCTCGGGCTCAAGGATCACCGGGAACATTGCCGTGTCCGGAATCGTGCCGCCATTGAGTACCGCAGCCATGCGTGCCCCCCGTCGGGCCTGCAGTCGGCCATGCACGCGGTCGCGCAGCAGATAAGCGCCGTAGCGTCCCCGACTGGACTCTATGCCTTCTGTGAGCAGGCATAGAACTTCATCGAACTCCTCGCGAGAAAGCGAATGGTAGGGCTGGGCCCGGCGCAGCATGTGGAACAATGCGTCTTCTTCCCAGGGCTCCGCTGCACAGGCCGCGACGATCTGCTGCATCAGAACGTCTAGGGGTTTCGATGGAATCTCCAGCTTGTCGAGCACACCTGCTCGCATTGCGCGCAGCAGGGCGGCGTTTTCCATGAGGTCATCGCGCGTCGTTGCGAAGAAGCGTGCCTTGGGAATTGCGCCGCGCCAGTGTCCGGCGCGTCCTGCGCGTTGCATCGCCACGGCGATGGCACGGGGCGAGTTGATCTGGCAGACAAGATCGACACTCCCGATATCGATGCCTAACTCCAGTGAAGCGGTCGCCACCAGAAGCCGGATTTCCCCTGCTTTCAGCTTGCTTTCGGCCTCCAGCCGCAGCTTGCGCGAGAGGCTGCCATGGTGCGCCGCAACGTTCTCTGAGCCAAGGCGCTCACCCAGAGCAAACGCGAGCCGCTCCACCATGCGGCGAGTATTCACGAAGACCAGCGTCGAGCGATGTTCGAGGGCAAGCTCCGCGAGCCGCTCGTAGACGCTGTCCCACATCGCATTCGTTGCAACCGAGCTGAGCTCTCCAGATGGGATTTCAACTCCCAGATCCATCACGCGCTGCTGCCCAACCTGTACGATCTCCACTTCCGATCGCCGCTCGCCGCCCAGGAACTCCGCAACGAGCTCAATCGGATTCTGAGTGGCCGAGAGCCCGATGCGTTGCGGAGCATCGCGACGTCCTGTCGCAAATGCGCCGGGGGAGAGGCGGTTCTCGCCACGCACCAGAGCGTCCAGTCTTTCGAGAGTCAGCGCGAGGTGAGCGCCGCGCTTATCATCGGCAACGGCGTGGATTTCATCGACGATGACCGTCCGGACATGCGCAAGATTGGCGCGGCTTTTCTCCGAGGTCAGCAGAATGTAGAGCGACTCCGGCGTAGTGACCAGGATATGCGGCGGTCTCTTGAGCATCATCCTGCGCTCGGCGGGGGATGTGTCGCCGGTGCGAACAGCGGTGCGAATCTCCGGGCAGAGATAGCCGCGCTCCATCGCGAGTTGTTGAATCTCGCGCAGAGGCATTTCGAGATTTTTCTGTACATCGTTCGAGAGCGCCTTGAGCGGCGAGAGATAGATGATCTGCGTCTGTGCGGGCAGGCTGCCATCGATCGACTCCCGCAGCAGCCGGTCGATGGCTACCAGAAATGCAGCAAGCGTCTTACCCGAGCCGGTTGGGGCCGAGATAAGTACCGGCCTGCCCGCCACGATCTGTGGCCAGCCTTGCTCCTGTGGTTCGGTCGGCGTTCCAAAGCGTCGCACAAACCACTCCTGCACGACTGGATGGGCCCAGGCCAAAGTGTCTGGTGGTGATGCAGGCTCGAGCACGACGGGGGGCAGCATGCCGTTATTCTAGCGCTGTTTTCGTTTCTTCTTCGCCTTCTGAAGCTCCACTTTACAATTTGAGATATGACCAACCTTTCTGCAGAAGACCGCGCGCGGCGCATCAAGCTCATTCTCTTCGACGTAGACGGAGTGCTGACAGACGGCGGCATCTGGATTTTCCCGACTTCCGCTGCCAGCCCCACAACCGCAGAACACGCGCAGCAGATGGAGGGCAAGGGAGGCTATGCCATTCACTCCGCCAACATGATCGAGGCCAAGGGATTCAGTGCACATGACGGAGCCGGTATTTCACTGGCCCGCATTGGCGGCATGAAGTGTGGTGTCATCACCAAGCGGATTTCCGAGACCGTCGCCCTTCGCGCCCGCGACCTGCGCCTTGAATATGTCTACATGGGGCAGTCATTCAAGATGCAGGCGGTACGCGAGATCATGGCGAAGGAATCGCTTACGTTGGACGAGATCGCTTATGTAGGTGACGACGTTATCGACCTGCCAGTCATGCGCGAGTGTGGCTTTGCCGTCGCGGTGGCGAATGGCCGTCCGCAGGTGAAGTCTGCTGCTCACTGGGTTACGCCAAATGTCGGAGGGCATGGCGCGGGCCGCGATGTGGTTGACTTCATCCTCGCAGCTAAAGGAATCCTGGATGCATGCATAGAGAAATACATCGATGAGCGCAATCCTATTTCTCCGAGCATGGATATTGGCAACGGCGGGAACCTGCAGTAGCGGGACGTACACGAGATAGCGTCCTCTGCATATGGACTATCCCGGAATAGTCCATGTGGACGTTTCGCTCCGACCGCAGGTGTGAAATACCTGAAAGCAGGTGCGCTGAGGAGATGAACCCTCAGGCAAAAGGAGAGTCGGTGTTCCTGCATACAGGCCGTCGTGATTTTCTCAAACTTCTAGGGGCAGTCGCCATTACAGCCGCTGCTCCCGGTGAAGTCTATGCTTTGAGCGCCCGGGGAACCGCTGCAACTCCCGTGAAAAATCGCTCGCCGCTGGTAGCGAATTCGTTCTACGCGCTACCTCTTGGCGCGGTAAAACCGCAGGGCTGGCTTGCTCGGCAGCTCCGCATCCAGGCAAACGGCCTTAGCGGACATCTCGACGAAACGTGGGCCGATGTGGGACCAAACAGCGGGTGGCTTGGGGGGACGGGCGAGAGCTGGGAACGCGGCCCCTATTTCCTCGACGGTCTCGTCCCGCTTGCTTATCAGCTCGATGATGCACGCCTCAAGGCGAAGGCTCAGAAATACATTGACTGGACGCTGAGCAGTCAGCAGGCCAGCGGTATGTTCGGCCCGCGGTCCAACGACGACTGGTGGCCGCGCATGGTCATGCTGAAAGTTCTCACGCAATATGAGGAAGCTACCGGCGATCCACGCGTTATCCCACTCATGAGCCGCTACTTCAACTATCAGCTCGCTGCTCTGCCTACGCGACCACTTCGCGACTGGGGCAAGTTCCGATGGCAGGATGAAGTTCTCTCCGTGGTCTGGCTCTATAACCGCACGGGCGATCCAAACCTGCTCAAACTGGCGCACCTGCTGCACGATCAGGGTTATGACTGGCAGGCGGAAATTGCCGACTTCCACTACAAGCAGCGCATCACGCCGGAGTTTATCAAGCTCAACAGCGGCGGTGGGTTGAGCGACGTAGCTCTTGCAACCCACGGCGTCAACAATGGAATGGCCGTAAAGACCGGCCCAGTCTGGGCCATGTTTTCCGGGGCTGCGGCCGATCGTGATGCCGCAGCAGAAATGCTCAGAGTCCTCGATCGCTACCATGGTCTGCCCAATGGAATGTTCTCCTGTGACGAGCACTTAGCCGGGCTTAATCCCTCGCAGGGGTCGGAACTTTGTACGGTGGTGGAACTCATGTTCTCACTCGAGCAGTCGCTTGCCATTTCAGGCGATGCGCTGCTGGGGGATAGGCTGGAGAAGGTTGCATTCAACGCGCTGCCCGGGACTTTCACCGATGACATGTGGGCACACCAATATAATCAAGAGCCCAACCAGGTGGAGTGCAGCCTGCATCGTGAGCCGTGGACCACTGACGGTCCTGAGTCTAATCTCTTTGGTCTCGATCCGAACTTTGGCTGCTGCGCTGCAAACTTTCATCAGGGCTGGCCGAAGTTTGCGGCAACCCTCTGGATGGCGTCGCACGATGATGGGCTGGCGGCGGTAGCGTACGCCCCGTCCAGTGTTGAAGCAATGCTGGGAGAGACGCCGGTTCGCATCACGGAAACGACAGACTATCCTTTTCGCAATCGAGTGCAGATCAGCATCGATGCGGCACGTCCAACTGCGTTTCCATTGCGCCTGCGCATCCCTGCATGGTCTGAGGGCACCAGCATCAGGGTGAATGGCAAGAGCGTCACAGCGCAGGCTGGCAGCTTCACGAATATCGCGCGCACATGGAAAGCAGGCGATGAAGTTGAGATCGCCTTCGCCATGAAGCCCCGCGTGACCCGCTGGTTTCAGAACTCGGTGGCGATCGATCGTGGCTCGCTGGTGTTTTCTCTGCCGGTGAAAGAAGACTGGCTCAAGCTCCGCGATCGCGGGATGACAGCCGACTGGCAGGTGTACCCGGCCAGCGAATGGAACTATGCCCTTAACGTCGATGAGAAGACAGCTCCCTCGCTCAACGTGGTAGAGACAGCCGTGGTCGAGTCGCCTTTTACTGTTGCCAATCCACCGGTCAAGCTAGAGGTGATGGGACGAAAACTGCCCTCATGGGTTGCGGAAGATGGTGTAGCGAAACCTGTGCCCGCTGGTCCCATCGCCAGTTCCGCAGCTGAGGATAAGCTGACACTGGTGCCCTACGCCGCAGCCAAGCTCCGCATCACAGCGTTTCCTCAACTCAAAACGTAGAACCTTCGGCCCTGAACCTCACGCTTTCAGCTTGGGAAGAAAGCGTGAGGTTCAGAGGCGCTACTCCTGCTCCAGTGCAAACAGCAGCAGAGATCGTGCGGTCACATCGTAGGTGTCGCCAGCATGGAACGGCTTATGGTCGCACGGTTCTTCCAGGTTGGTGTCGATCATCAGCGACCATTTATGTCCGCCTACGGATTGGGGCATCGTAAACGTCACCAGGTCATGAAATCCGTTGATCACGAGCAGCAGTGTCGCCTCTTTGCCTCGTTGGCGAATACCCGTTGACTGGGCGCGGCCGTCGAGAATCATGCCGAAGCAGAGCATGGTTTCATCACCCCAATGGTCATTCTCCATTTCGGAGCCATTGGCGTTGATCCAGGTTACGTCTTTGACTCCCAGTTCCTCGTCATAAGCGCCGTTCAGGAAGAGATTGCGCCGGAGGATCGGATACTTGTGCCGCATCCTGGTCAGCTGCTGCACAAACTGGATCAGGTGCGTCCCCTTCTCCTTCAGTTCCCAGTTGAGCCAGCTGATTTCGTCATCCTGGCAGTATGCATTGTTATTGCCGCCCTGCGTACGTGCAAACTCGTCGCCTGCCAGCATCATTGGAGTACCTTGCGAAAGCAGCAGGGTTGCCAGCATATTACGTATCTGTCGGCGGCGCAGTCGGTTGACCTCGGGGTCGTCGGTGGGACCCTCTACTCCGCAATTCCACGAGCGATTGTCGGAGCTGCCATCCTTATTGTCTTCACCATTCGCCTCGTTGTGCTTTTCGTTGTAGGTGACGATGTCGTTGAGCGTAAAGCCGTCATGCGCGGTGATGAAGTTGACGGAGGCCCACGGTCTTCTTCCTTCATGATTGAAGAAGTCTGGCGAGGCGCATATTCGCTCGGTCAGCGCTGAAGCTGTCGCTGACCCTTTCCAGAAGTCACGCACCGTATCGCGAAACTTGTCATTCCACTCTGCCCATCCCGGGGGGAAGGCCCCGACCTGATAGCCGCCCGGCCCGCAGTCCCAGGGCTCGGCGATCAGCTTTACCGTGTTCAGTACCGGATCCTGGCAGCAGGCCTTCAGATAACCGCTGCGATTGTCGAAGCCGTTATCCTCGCGCGCCAGGATGGTGCCCAGGTCGAAGCGGAAGCCGTCTACGTGGGTCAGTTGCACCCAATAGCGCAGACTATCCATCACCATCTGGATCACGCGGGGATGGCTAACATTGAGGGTGTTGCCGGTGCCCGTATCGTTAATGTAGTAGCGCTTCTGATCCGGCAGGAGCCGATAGTAGCTGGCATTATCGATGCCTTTGAACGATAGCGTTGGCCCCCGTTCATTGCCCTCGGCCGTGTGGTTGTAGACCACGTCGAGAATCACCTCGAGGCCCGCCTCGTGAATACAGGACACCATCTCCTTGAACTCCCGCAATGCATTGGGGCGATCTGAAGCATAGCGGGGGTCGGGCGCAAAGAAGCCGATGGTGTTGTAGCCCCAGTAGTTCTTGAGGCCTTTCTCCAGGAGATGACTATCATTGATGAAGATATGAATGGGCAGCAGTTCGATTGAGGTCACACCCAGCGACTTGATGTAGTCGAGTACCGGTTTCTGCGACAGTCCGGCATAGGTGCCGCGCAGATGCTCAGGAACCTGGGGATGAAGCCTGGTAAAGCCCTTCACATGGGTTTCGTAAAGGATGGTGTCGTCATACGGCTGAAAGCGTCGCCCCGATTCTCCTCTCCATTCGAAGTTGGGATCGACAACTACACACTTGGGCATGAACGGCGCACTGTCGCGCTCGTCAAAAGTAGTGTCGTCTCCCGATTCCATCTGATAGCCAAAGACTGCAGGGTCCCACGTAAGCTCGCCACAGTGGGCCGTTGCATAAGGGTCGAGCAGCAACTTGTTTGGATTGAAGCGATGGCCATTCTCAGGATCGTAGGGGCCGTGGACACGATAGCCGTAAATGGTACCCGGGTGAACGTTCGGCAAGTAGCCATGCCATATCTGGTCTGTGTACTCCGGGAGGGCTACGCGGCGAAGTTCCTTTGTGCCGCTCTCATCGAAGATGCAAACCTCGACTTTGGTTGCATGTGCTGAAAAGAGGGCAAAGTTCGTCCCCTGGCCATCCCATGTTGCGCCGCGCGGATGCGGTAGACCCTCACGAATCGGATTCTCTTTCATTGGTTCCTGTTCTGCTTTCTGGAGAATAAGGCAGTGAAATTTAAAATGTGCTCTCATGAGACGCAAAGAAAGCGTCGGAAGATGGCTCGTCAGCCATGCCGAGTTCCGCCAGAAATTGGCTCCGCGAGGCGTCATGCTAGCGTGATAAGAGCATGAGTCGCCGCAAAACTGGTTTTCCCTTCCTGGGACTTCTTTTTGTCCTGTTGCTAGTGGGTTATTTTTTCTTTCAGCTTCAACAGCGGCCTGTGCCGCGTCAGCATCGCTCCCGCGAGCGGCGGTACTCAGAGCACGCGGGCCGACCTGGTCGCAGAGAAAACCCCGACCGATCGCGCGAGCAGGCAGCACCAGCTCAAGACTGCTCCATATTCGGCATCACCTGCGAGTCTCAGTACCTGGCTCAGTGGCGGCAGCCCCGGCCTGGTTCCTGCAGCACCCGGCTAAGCCACGGCTACCCTGTACCCGATCCTCGCTGCACTCCCGGCGGCATCGATGCGTCGGTGAGCGAGGAGACCATCCGCAATCCGGCATGGCGAACAAAATGTCTCCGCAATTGCCAGTCAAGCGAAGCCGAGAAGCACGTTACATATAAGTGGTATGGCATTGTGAAGCCGAGAGAGAACTCCGGCGAATCCCAGGTCTGCGAGCTCGACCACCTGGTGCCGCTTGAGTTGGGGGGAGCAGATGGGCTGGGCAATATCTGGCCTGAGTGCGGGCCAGCCGGGGTCTCGCTGGACGGTCGCTACTTTAAGCTCAAGGACCGCGTGGAAAACTATCTGGCGGATGAAGTGAAAGCCGGCAGAATACCTCTAGCAGAGGCTCAGCAGGGCATCGCCGCAGACTGGACACGCTACCTGCCTGAGGCGAATCGCTACTGCGCTGCGGGAGGCAGGTGCTAAGAATGTGTGTGGAGACTAGCGTGCTGAACGTCGGTGACGCCCTCCAGCTCCATTACGTTCTGGAGAAAGCCAAAGATGATTTCGCGAGGCAGAATTCCTGTTACCTGGCCGTTGAACACGACCGGAAGCTGAGCGACATTTTCCTGTCCCATCACCTCCAGGGCTTTCATCATAGGCGCATCGGGACTAATCGTACGGACACTCTTCAACGGCCGCATGACCGCGTCAACCGCGATTCTGGGCCATTCCGAACGTTCGATGTGCCTAACCTCATGCGGTGTAATCAGGCCGATCGTATTGCCGCCTTCGGTGACGAGGAAGGAACGGCCTCCCGTACGCAGAAGGGTGTTCTCCACAAAATCCTGAATGCTCTCACGTCCGTCGACGGTGGGATAGTTCTTCACCATCAGATCGCTGACATGAATCCCTGCAAGAGACTGTCGCAGGGCTGACTCTATGTAGCTTTCTCGTGCAGCCTCGAGCAGGAACCAGCCGATGAAAGTGATCCAGAGGCCTTCAATTCCCCCTCCTCTGAAAAAATTGAGGAGGCCTGCCACGATGAACAGGGTTGCGACGACCCGCCCGACGCGGGTCGCGTCACGGGTTGCGCGATCCATGTTTCCCGTCTTCCACCAGATGGCTGCGCGCAGAATGCGGCCACCGTCCATGGGATAGCCAGGCACCATGTTGAAAGCGCCAAGTCCGAGATTGATGTAGCCGAGCCAGGAAAGCATGGCCATGAACGGCCCGGGCGTTATGTTCCCGCTCATCGCATGGACGACGCCGAGACAGAAGGCTCCAAAGAGTGCGCTTGTGAGCGGGCCGACAATAGCGATGGAGAACTCCGCCTTCGCGCTCGGAGCTTCGCCGCCCAGCTGGGATACTCCTCCCAGGGCGAACAAGGTGATTTCGTGCACTGGTATCGCATAGGTCTTTGCCATGAGCGCGTGGGCAAGTTCGTGCATGAGCAGAGAGGCAAAGAAAAGAAGCGCAGTCGCAATGGCGAGGCCGACCACGGAAACCATGGGCCAAAGTGGATATTTCGTGTGATATTCCTTCCACAACGAAATGCCGATGAGGAAAGCAATCAACAGCCAGCTGTAATGCAGGCCGATTTTTATACCGAATATTCGCCCGAGTTTGATCTGGGAACGCATCTTTTCGCCACCACCACTAGAGCGAGCATGTCAGCTAACAAATTGAAAGGCTGTGATTTGCATCACCACCGTTCGTATAAGAGTGGCTTCTATAGCTGGTGCGAACAGAGAGCGGACAACGGCGGCAGAGAGCGTCACTGTGACCCACGTCACGGACTCTCACGTGGGCGACCGCCTACGGTGAGGAGAATAGCAATCTGCCATGCAGTTTGCCTAAGGAGAATGAGCTATGTCTACATCACTTACAACAAATCCCCGCAGCTCCAGCAGGATTATGGTTGAGTTCCCCAAAGTCCGCGATGTTTTCGAGCATTTCAATGCAGTCACCGATGCTATTGCGAAAGAGGCATTCAGTCTCTTCCAGCAGCGCGGCGGCACCAATGGCAAGGATTGGGACGACTGGCTCCGGGCGGAGTCGGAGTTGCTGAGGCCCGTGCCCATCGAGATGACGGAGTCTAACGACTCCTATGTCATTCGCGCTGAGGTTCCCGGGTTCGATGCCAAAGAGTTGAATATTCAGGTCGAACCGAGCTATGTCCACATTCACGGTAAAGCTGAGCAGACGAAGGAAAACAAGAAGGACGAGCAGGTAAAGTACAGCGAAGTCTCTGCGCGCGAACTATGCCGCCGCATTGACTTGCCAACTGCTATCAATCCCGATAAGGTTTCCGCCAGTCTTGAGAAGGGCGTGCTGGAGTTGCATCTGGCGAAGGCATCGCCGTCGAAATCCATTGAAGTCAAGGCCGCTTAGCGTCAGCCATAGCCGCTGGCATTTCAGGGGCCGGGCTGAACGTGGTCTAACAGGTATCCACGGTCAGCCCGGCAGCTCAAGCAGGGAGGAGATTAAAGATGGTGAGTTCAACTGCAGCCAAAATTACATTTCAACGCATCTTCGTGCCTACGGATTTTTCTGATATCTCCCAGCGCGCGCTGGACTATGCCAAAAGCATCGCCAGACAATATGGCTCCGAGATTCTTCTTGCGCATGTGAGCCAACCTATCTATCCCATAGGACCACCTGAGGGCAGCTGGATTGATGAGACTGAGATACTACAGCGGAGAGAGCAGCAGCTAGAGCAGATGGGCGCCGAACTCAGATCCGAGGGCTTTAACGCGCGATCTATCTCAGCCGCAGGCCTGCTCGAAGATGAATTGATGGCCTCGGTGCAGAGAGAAAAGGTCGACCTGATCGTGCTGGGCACGCATGGCAAAACAGGATTGGCGCGCTTCCTCTTCGGCTCAGATGCTGAAGATCTGCTACGCCATGCGAGCAGTCCTGTGCTGGTGGTTGGACCTGCAGCAGCGCCGGCCGGGGCGCAGGCATGGCACCCGCGGGATGTGCTTTGCGCCAGCGATCTGGATCCGAATGCAGCACCGATCGCAGCTTTCGCATTTATGATTGCCTCGGGATATCAGGCTGCCTTCACACTGCTCCACGTGGAGGATTCCGCCCGAAAGGTAAACGAGGAAGACTTTGCTCAATTTGAGCGGGCACTTATCCAGCTTATGCCGGAGGATCACGGCCCGATACCCGCGCTACATACCCTGCTGACCGATAAGATATCCGGGCACGCTATCGTCAAGCTTGCCCAGGAGAGGAACTCTGATCTGATCGTTATCGGCGCGCATAGAGCATCGTCTGCTGCGACCCACCTGATGCGTGGCATCGCTCCCCAGGTGTTCGCGGAAGCATCCTGTCCAGTTATGGTGCTGCAGGAGCCGTAGAGATACGGACGGTCACTTAAGGGGGAAAGGAACTGCCGAGAGAGCGGCAAGTCCTTTCCCTCGATGCGCTCAGGGCCGGCTAGGTTCCCAGAGCAGGTCCCTCCGCCCGAATTGGTTGTGATGGATAAAGTCCTCAAGGTTACGGCGTACCCGCAGGGATTCGTCCGATGAATTTGCTGGATATCCGAGAGCGCAGGCAAAAGCAATCTTCATCTGGGGCGGTACATGGAGCAGTCGCTTTACCTGCTCCTGTACACGCCCGTTGCTGAATACAGTGAGAACATGGAACCCGATGCCGAGCGATTCACTGGCGAGCCACATATTCTCCAGGACGCAGCCAAGGCTCATGTGACCAAGAACATCGCCCTCTGAGGCTGGCGCTCGCTTGGTCGCGTCATAGAGGACGATGAGCAAAAGCGGCGTCTCGCCTACAGACCTTGCCAGAAAAGAAAGCTGCGATGTGTAGTCCGAGGTTGGATTCCAGGCTTCCGGATCAATCCACGCTGGGGGAAATTCACTGGCCAGCATTCCTCTCTTCTTGATGAGAAGCTCTTCCTTTGAGAACGAAAGCTGGGCATAGTTCTCCCGCAGAAAATCCTCTGACAGCTCAGCCGGGATCTGTCCGACGGCCACAAGCTTCTCCTTATCGTCAACGATCAGGATCTCGAAATTCTGCATATTGTGGTCGGTCGGGGCCCACCTGGCGGCTTCCAGTATCTGGTGTAGCTGTGTCTTTTCAATGGGGCGGCTCAGATCGAATGCTCCCCGTGTTGAATGTCTCTGGCGAATAATCTCCAATACTTCCGTCATGCAGCCTCCAGTTGACTCGTAGCAGCGGCAAAGTCTCCGTGCGTTCAAAGTTAATAGCTTTCGGCCGCGAACGATGTGACTGGCATCACGCCTAAGGGCTGTGACCTGCGTCACGGCACCCTGAAGGCGTGGGTTCTAACCTCAGGGTGTGATATCGCGCGGCGTCCGAGATTCCAAGCCGCGACGGCGTCACCAGGGGATGAACCTCATGGACACAGCATTGACGCAACTGCAGGAAACGTCTCCAGCCCTTCACCTCGGCACCGCTCCTCTCCACATCAAGGGAATCCTTGCCGCCACCGATTTCTCAAGCCAGGCGACCCTGGCGGTAAAGATTGCCGCGCGATTGGCAAAGCAGCTCGAGAGCAAGTTCTACGTGCTCCACACGATCCTGCCGCAGCTGTATGCCCCGGGTGTAGGCGTGGTTTCACCGGTCCTATATGAGCTTGACACTAAACAGGCTCAGGAAGAGCTGCGCAAGTATGCAGGCAAAATTCCTGAAGTGCGTACGCTCAGACATGAAGAGGTTGTATTGGTGGGGCCGCCGGCGGAAGCCATGCTCGACCTGGTACAGACTAGAAGCATTGATCTTGCTGTAGTCGGATCGCAAGGGCGCACGGGGCTCCAGAAGCTTGTTCTGGGGTCGAATGCAGAGGCAGTCATTCGCCATTTGCACTGTCCGATACTCGTAGTCGGGCCGCGCTGCGTGCGGCGCTACGGGCCACTGCATTCCATTGTGTTTGCAACCGATCTGCCCTTCGGATCGTTGCGAGCCGCACAGCACGCGATGTCTATCGCCCAGGCGACCGGCTCTTCAATCACCCTGGTTCATGTTCTCCCAAAAAGCTCCTCGAAGGAGGAGGATTACGAGCTCGAGATGACACGGGCAACAGAGCAGCTGCATCAGCTGGTTCCGAATGATCCGCAGATTGCAAGCCATGTTCGCTTTGAAGTTCTGGTCGGCGACCGTAGCGAGCGGATTTTGGAGAGCGCAAAACGTCATAAGGCCGGATTGATTGTGATGGGAGTTCGCGAACACGGGGTGCTGGCGGACCACGCTCCATGGGCCACTTTGTCAGAGGTCATACGAAAAGCACATTGCCCGGTGCTGGCTGTGCGGCCACACCTCGTTTAGCAGGGGGCTGCGCGTGGCGCCGGAGTAGCCTTCTGGCCTTGTGCGCACTTGTGCAGTGGAAAGGGAAGATGAAGCATGCCAGAGATTGTTGCCAGTTATGAGCAGAGCGAGGTTCGCAGCGGCGAGCTTCTTGAACCATTGATCCGGGAGTGTCAGCAGCGCCCTGCGATTTGTGTGAGTGTCTGCTGGCCATGTTCTGCGGTCTCGCTCGCAGGTGCGGTGGAAGCGGCTGCTGCTGGGCTTATCTCTCCGGTATTCGTCGGCTCAGCGGGTGAAATTCATGCCATCGCCGACACTCTCAATGTGTCTCTTGACGACTATCCAATCATAGATGCAGCCAGTGAAGAGGAGGCTGCTGCAAAGTGTGTGGAACTGTGCCGCAGAGGCGTGACTGCTGCGTTGCTGAAAGGCAGTCTGCACACAGACTCGCTGATGCGAGCGGTCGTGCAGAAAGAAGCAGGACTACGCACTTCTCGCCGCATCAGTCACGTGTTTATCGCAGAGGCGCCCCTCTACCGGCATGCGCTTTTCATTACCGATGCCGTCATCAACATTTGCCCGACGCTGGATGACAAGGCGGAGATTCTTCAGAATGCGATTGACCTTGCTCACACCCTCGGCATCCAACTGCCGAAGGTTGCGCTCTTATCCGCAGTCGAGACGGTCAGCTCAAAAATCGCTTCGACACTGGATGCCGCAGCCCTTTGCAAGATGGCGGATCGAGGCCAGATCACAGGCGCTATCCTGGATGGCCCCCTGGCCTTCGACACTGCCGTGAGCGCCGAGGCGGCGAAGGTGAAAAAGCTGAAGTCGCCGGTTGCGGGAGATGCGGACATTCTGCTTGTTCCCGATCTGGAATCGGGCAATATGCTTGCCAAGGAACTCGAATATCTGGGGGGAGCACGTCTGGCTGGTGTTGTCCTGGGGACCACTGTGCCAATTATCCTCACGAGTCGGGCTGACTCAGTTGAGTCGCGCGTGCTTTCGTGCGCGATCGCCTCGGCGATCGTTCATGCACAGAACGACGCGTCCAATGAAGAAGGTCATCGTCGTCCGCACTGTATTGAGCTGTAGCGGTGCTGCATTTCTTCTTGATCAGGCTTTAAGGAAGGAATTTGCAGTGTGACCTGAATCACCGATTTTCGCTCGACAGCGGAGTACGGTGGGTGCGTAGGAAAATGCAAACATGAAGGATGAAGACGATGAAGATTCTTCTCGCGATTGATGGCTCCAAGTTCAGCAAAGAAGCTGTTGCAGAAATTACACGCCGGTCGTGGCCTGCAGATTCCGAGGTGAGGATTCTGTCGGTTGCCAATCCCTCGCCACTGGTAATCGATCCGCTTTTGATAGTGGCCGCCTCGCACTACGATTCTCTCAGCGAAGAAAAGGAGCGGGCGTCCCGCGATGTCGCTGAGGCTGAGGCCGCGATTGCGAAGAGCGCTCCCAATCTGAAACTATCGACCAGCATACTGGTGGGCTCGCCCAAAGAGCGGATCGTCGAGGAGGCGGAGCGTTGGTCGGCCGATCTTGTCCTGGTGGGCTCGCATGGCTACGGGCCGGTGCAGAGATTTCTTCTTGGATCGGTGGCGCAGGCCGTTGCTCTCCATGCGCCTTGTTCTGTAGAGATCGTGCGCTCTCGCGACCAGTCCGTCAGCGGGCAGGCAGCAGCTTGAGGCTCGGTCTGCGCCCACAGAAGCGCACACAGTGTAGCCCGCCCAAGATGAGCCGGGCCGGACAGGAGGCCACGTATGAATCGTTCAGGGATCGACGCCGTCCAGCACGAAGCTCATAGGGCCTTTTTGCATACCCTTCTTGTCGCTTACGATTTTTCTGAGCCTGCCGAGGTGGCGTTAGAATACGCGATTGAGCTGAGTCGCCACTTTGGATCGCTCGTGGCTGTGGTTTATGTGCAGAGTGCCCGTGAATTTGCCGCAGAAATGGAAAGCGGATTCAGGATGGGCGAGCGACGAAGGGAAATCGAATCGGAGATGCACAGCCTGGAGCAGAGGCTGCGCGAGCAGAATGTGCAGCATCAAGTCTTTCATCGCTCCGGCGTGATCGCGGATGTTCTGATTCGTGAGGCTGCAGAGCTGCATGCAGATCTGGTCATTCTCGGGGCATATGGCAGCAGGCGGCTGGATCCGCCGAGGCTTGGCTCCACCGCGGAGGCGATGATAAAAACCATGTCCTGCGGCGTGATGGTGATCGGTCCTGAAATGATGATGCGCGGTAGCCGCGAGATTGTTCCCATGCGGCACGTGCTCTATGTTGTTCAGGCTTCGCAGAAGCTGCACCTTGCAAGATTTGCCAAGCTACTTGCCCAGAAAACGTCGGTGCAGATTGAAATTGCATGCGCCAGCAGCGAACGTGGCACGCAGACGGATGCTCACCGCCACGCGCAGCTTGAGAGCCACTGCAGTGACCTTGCGGAGCAGATGCGTACCCCTGAACTCTCTGTCAGCTGGAAGCTGCTTCATGGTCCGTGCGATCGCGCGATTTCCGATCGTGCCCGGGAGATTCATGCAAATCTGATCTTGTTTGACCACGAGTCGACTTGCGAAGGGTCCTTCCGAAAAGAGGAAGTAGTAAGCAACGCGATCCAACAGGCACCCTGTCCTGTACTCATCATGCCGCAGCATCTTTGATCGATCCGCGGAGTTCCGCGCCAGCCTCGTGCATGGGCCTTGTTGTTTGTCATGGGAAGGCGGCGCTGGATGACTGCGCCCGAAGCCGCTATATTCGAAGACATGAAGAGGTCGGACATACTTCCAATCGGCAGATCCAGTTTCCGGTTGCCTGCCTGATGCGTCCTGAACTCACAGAAGCAGCGAAGCTGTTGCGCAGCGACCGTCCTGAGGCCGTCGCCGAGGCCATTCAGTTGCTGCAGCAGACCGTGTACTCCTTCAGCATGAAGCTGTGCGGGCATCCAGAAGACGCGGAGGACACGGCGCAGGAAGTGCTCGTCAGGTCTCTGCCGCATCTGGCCAAGATCAACGATCCCAAAGCCCTGGCCGTCTGGCTCTACACTGTCGCCCGGAACCGATGCTGGAGAATGCGCCGCCGCTCAGTCCATGCTCCGCGGCACACCTTGTCGCTCGATGAGTTGATGCCGGATGAGGCGGAACTTGGCATGCTGCTTCGCGACGCGACAGCAAACCCGGAGAGCAGGATTCTGGAAGGTGAACAGAATCAGCTGCTTCATAAGGCTATTCTGGCTATTCCTCCGCAGTACAGGATCGTCCTTGTCTTGCACGATATGGAAGACCTGAACACGGAACAGACCGCCCAGATTCTCAATATCCAGCCGGGGACGGTCAGGGTACGGCTGCATCGCGCCCGGCTCCAGGTGCGGAAGGAGATGGCCCTGCTGCTGGAGAGTGCTCCAGCTGCAGGACCTGCCCGAAAGGCTCCGCGCAAACGGTCTCGCAAAGAGGCTGCCGCTCCTGGGCGGCCGAAGGAGTGCCGCGAACTCTTTGCCAACCTCTCCGACTATCTGGATGGGAAGGTGACTCCCCGGACCTGCGAGGAGATGCGTCAGCACATTGAGGCCTGTCCGGCCTGCATTGCCTTCATTCGGGATCTCCGGCAGGCAATTGACCGTTGCCGCAAGCTTGACGTTCCCTGTGATCCGGAGACTTCCGGGCGGCTGCGCTCTCTGCTGACGCAGGAGTATCTGCGGATGCTGGGGCTCCAGGCTCCGCAAAAAAACTCATCCATTCTGTAACGTTTCCGTCTCCTGTGTCTTTTTTATGGTGAGAGCGCCATTTGAAGGCACTCCAAAGCCGCCCAGCGGCTGTGTTCCAGCGTGACAAGGATCACAGCGCTGCATGCTCTCCGCGGACTATTCGTGAGGAGTGGCGGTAAGAGAGAGAGATGCGAACTATTCCTCATTTACGAGCAGGTCTCATGTGCTTCTTCCTTGCCTCTTCGTGGCACTGGGGTTTCACGCAGCAGCAGACCGCGCCTCTGACCTTGCGAGAGGCCGTGGAAGTTTCTCTGGAGAAGAGCCCCGACAGAACAATGGCCCAGACTGCGGTAGATGCCGGCCGCGAAGGCTCGCGCCTGGCACGCACTGCTTTGCTGCCCAGTCTCACTTTCAGTGAGGCAGCGACGCGCGGCAATGACCCGGTCTATGTCTTCGGGACTCGTCTGCGGCAGCAACGCTTTCAGCAGAGCGATTTCGCGCTGAACAGCCTGAACCGCCCGTTGCCGATCAATGACTTCACGACCCGCTTCGCCGGTAACTGGATGGCCTTCGATTCCTGGCACACCCAGTTTGAGATCAGACGTGCCGATCTGCTGACCAAAAGCTCCTCGGCGGCCGCTACGCGCGCGGACCAGGAGATCGTTCACCGTGCGGTCGAAGCGTATGAGTCGATCCTGCTGGCCATGCGCCAGGTAGAGGTGGCACAGCGTGACGTGGAGACAGCGAAGGCGTTGCTTGGGTCCAGCGAGAATAAGGTGAAAGCCGGCCTTGCCGTCGATGCGGATCAATTGACCGCCGCAGCTAATCTGTCAGAACGTCAGCAGAACCTCATCAGCGCCCAGGGTAGGGTAGAGGTTTCCTGGGCCGAGCTTGAAGCCGCTATCGGCGAACTTATTCCCCCCGAGGCGCGGAATCTGCGGCCCCTCGGCGAGCGGCACTTTGACCCCCTTCCGCTGGCTGACGAGCTCGCTGTTGCCCTAAAGTCGCGTCCCGACCGTGAGGATCTCGCCCTGCAGCGCCAGGCGCAGCAGGCGGCCGTTCAGTCTGCACGCTCTGCCTTCGGTCCGCAGATCAGCACCTTTGGCTCGTGGCAGACAGACAGGCCCAGTATCGCAGGCGCAGGTGGCAAAAACTGGCTGGCCGGGGCGGAACTCCGCGTCGATATTCTGCCCGCTGCGAAGCGCGAAAATCTTGCACTGGCCAAGATCGCATTGCGCCGCGCGGAAGCCGCCACCACTTCCGCCGATCAGCAGATTCGGCTCGAAGTCACCCGCGCTTACTACGAACATCAGGCAGCGCAGCAGATGCTCGACGTGGCCCGTGCCTCAACCGCTCAGACAGCGGAGAGCCTGCGCATTCTGCAGAACCGCTATCAGGCCGGACTTGCAACGATGACGGAACTGCTGCGAGCCGAAGATGCGGAGACACAGAGCAGCGCCAACTATTGGCAGGCAGTCTCTCGCAACACGCTGACCTACGCAAATCTCAAGTTCGCAACCGGAACGCTGACACCTGGCAGCGTAGAGGACCTTCAATGACCAGTCTCAGCAATAGACTCGCCATCTTTTTTACTGCCGCTTCTTTCGTACTTGGCGGATGCGCGGATAAGAGCAGTACGCCAATTACGCCCGCTGTGGTGACAGGCCTAGCGGTCTCTCGATCCAGCCTGATGCAGCTGCCGAATACGGTTGACGCTGTCGGCACTGTTCATGCACGCGAATCGGCTGTCCTCTCGGCGCAAGTGATGGGCCGTGTTCTTTCCGTTGGCGTACATGAGGGCGATCCAGTACGAGCACGGCAAGCGCTCATTATCCTTGATGATGCCCAGGCGCGATCAGATGTGGCACGCGCTCAGGCCGAGGTCGCTGCCAGCGATCAGCAGGTGAAGGTCGCTGCGAGCCAGGCATCGCTCGCCCAGTCGACACTGGTTCGCTACAAGCTTCTGCGTGATAGCAAGAGCGTCAGCCCGCAGGAATTTGATGAAGTCGAGCGGCGTGCCCAGGCCGCCACTGCAGCGCTTGAGGCTGCGCGCTCGCAGGGCCAGGCTGCTCAGGCGGCAGAGTCGGGCGCGCGCACTGCTGCGGGCTACTCCCGGCTGATGTCGCCCTTCGCCGGGGTGGTCGTCGCGCGGCATGTAGATCCAGGCGCGATGGCGACACCAGGCATGCCACTACTTGAAGTGGAGCGCACCGGCCCGCTACAGTTGCAGGCCGCTGTAGATGAGTCGCTGCTCGGTTCCCTGAAGCAGGGGGGGGCGGTCCCCGTACAGATCTCAGCCATCTCTTCGCAGCCCATCCAAGGGAAGGTTGCGGAAGTGGTGCCAGCAGCTGATCCGGCCAGTCGCACCTTTCTGGTGAAGATAAATCTTCCAGCTGTTGCAGGTCTTCGTTCGGGCATGTTCGGGACAGCCCGGATGAGCGGCGGTACCGATCATCCCGTGGTCGTGGTCCCACAATCGTCGCTCGTGACGCATGGCTCGATGAATGGGGTATGGGTCCTCGACGCTAACGGCATTGCATCCCTGCGCTACATCACGCTTGGCGGCAAGCACGAGACAAATATCGAGGTTCTGTCAGGGCTCAGCGCCGGTGAGACAGTGGTGTTATCTCCAGGCGATCGCGAGCTCGGCGGCAAGCGGATCGAGGTGCAGCAATGAAAGGCTCCCTCGGCATCGCCGGACGTCTGGCTGCTGCCTTCCTTGACTCGAAGCTGACGCCTCTCTTTATAGTCGCGTCGCTTATTCTCGGCGTGTTTGCAGTCATGGTGATCCCGCGCGAGGAAGAGCCGCAGATTGTCGTGCCGATGCTCGACGTCACAACTGCCATGCCCGGTGCATCTCCGGCAGAGGTTGAGCAGCGAGTCTCAGTACCGATTGAAAGGCTACTGCGGGAGATTCCGGGGGTAGAGTATGTCTACTCCACATCGAGCCCGGGCCAGAGTCTCGTCATTGCGCGCTTCCTTGTCGGGACACGCGAAGAAGATGCACTGGTCAAGGTCTATAGCAAGCTCTTCTCCAATATGGATCGTCTGCCGCAGGCCGCCTCGCAGCCTGTCATTAAGGAGAGGTCCATTGACAATGTGCCTATCCTGTCGCTGACCCTGTGGGGAAAGAACTATAGCTCCTATCAGCTCCGGACCATGGCGGCCGAACTTGAACATAGCATTCAGCAGGTTGATAACGTTTCTGAGACCAACATTCTTGGGGGGCAGCCGCGCGCCATGCGGGTGCTACTCAGCAACGATCGGCTGGCCTCCTACTCCCTTTCGGCCGGAGACATTGTCGACAGGCTGCGGGCGGCTAACTCCCGTGTTGAGGCAGGCCAGTTCGCCTCTGGCAATCAGCAGTTTCTGGTCGACGCAGGAGACTTCTTCCAGCGCAAAGAAGACCTTGAAGGAGTAGTGGTCGGCGTCGATCATGGGCGCCCCATCTATCTTCGCGACGTGGCCTCGAAGATCGAAGATGGCCCTGCAGAGCCCCAAAACTATGTTCTGTTCGGCACCGGCGCAGGCACAAAAATACAGGGCCAGACCATCGGCAGTGAGTTTCCCGCCGTCACCATCACCGTTGCCAAGCGCAAGGGGACGAACGCGACCGACATCGCCAATGCAGTGCTGAAGAGAATTGCAGAAATGCGCAGGACCACCCTGCCGGCAGATCTGAACATAACAACTACCAGGAACTATGGTGATACAGCAAAGGCGAAGTCGGACGAGCTGCTGAAGCACCTGCTGCTGGCCACTCTCTCCGTCACTCTTCTGATAGCCGTCTTCCTCGGCTGGCGCGAATCGGGAGTGGTGCTGCTCGCCATTCCTGTAACGCTGGCGCTTACGCTGGCTGTCTTCTATCTCTATGGCTATACGCTTAACCGCGTTACGCTCTTCGCCCTCATCTTCAGCATTGGCATTCTCGTCGATGACGCGATCGTTGTCGTAGAAAATATGGTTCGCCACTTCCGCCTGCCCGAGAACACGGGCCGGCCGGCGAGCGAAGTTGCCATCGAGGCCGTCGCCGAAGTCGGCAACCCGACGATTCTTGCCACCATCGCTGTCATCGCTGCCATCCTGCCGATGGCCTTTGTCCGGGGACTCATGGGGCCGTACATGCGGCCCATTCCAATTGGTGCTTCTTCGGCCATGGTGTTTTCGCTCATCGTAGCCTTCGTGGTTTCTCCCTGGGCTGCAATGCGCCTGGTATCCCACAGTGCGGAACAAAATGCAAAGCACGGTTCGAAGGAAGGTGCGACGACGCGCTTTTATCGGCGCATCATGTCGCCGCTCATCAATTCCTCCCGTCACCGGTTATTTTTTCTAGTGGGAGTTGTTCTTCTGCTACTGGCGGCCTGCGCGCTGGTTCCTCTCAAACTTGTCCGCGTCAAGATGTTGCCATTTGATAATAAGAGCGAGTTCCAGGTCATTATCGACATGCCGAATGGGACTACGCTCGAGCAGACCACGCGGGTTGCTCAGACGCTGGGCCACTATCTGGCCGAGCAACCGGAAGTCGCAAATTATCAGATTTATTCCGGTCTCTCGGGCCCTTACAACTTCAATGGGCTAGTTCGTCACTACTACCTGCGCCACGAGCCCTACCAGGCCGACATTCAAGTTAACCTGCTGCCCATTGCAGAGCGTAGCGTCCAGAGTCATGAGATTGCCAAGCGGCTGCGGCCAGAGCTGGTCAAGCTGGGCCTCCCCTTTGGTGCGCGCATCAAGGTCAGTGAAGTGCCGCCCGGCCCTCCTGTCATACAAACTCTTGTCGCTGAAATTTACGGCCCGCAGATGGCCGGGCAGCTTGAGGTAGCCAGAAAGGTCAAGCAGGTTTTTCAGCAGACTCCGGGTGTAGTCGATGTCGACTGGTATGTCGACGACCCTCAGCCGAAGCTCGTCTTCAAAGTGGATGAAGCAAAGGCCGCGTTGCATGGGATCGCTGTGTCGGAGGTCGCGAAAGCACTTGAGGTCGCCGAATCGGGAGCCGAGGCCGGGCTTCTTCACGATGCGCAGTCTCGCGAGCCTATCCCTGTAGATGTGCAGATGGAGCGCCCTGACCGCTCATCGCTGCAGCAGATTGAAAACATGAAGCTCACCGGAGCTGACGGACATACCGTGTCTCTCCGAGAGTTGACCCAGGTGCAGCAGACGACGCTGCAGCCGAGCATTTACCACAAGAACATGCAGCGGGTGGTCTATGTCACTGGAGACGTATCGGGTGCGGAAGAGAGCCCTGTCTATGCGATCTTCAAGATGAACAACGCCCTCGATAAGTTCAAGCTTCCTGCCGGTTATACGTTGACGCGCTACAATTCGGTGCAGCCTGAGTCGACCGACCACTACTCCATGAAGTGGGATGGCGAGTGGCAGATTACCCTTGAAGTCTTTCGCGATCTCGGACTTGCTTTCGCGGTCGTCCTTGTTCTGATCTATGTCCTGGTGGTCGGGTGGTTCCGTTCCTTCATCGTGCCGCTGGTCATCATGGCTCCGATCCCACTGACACTGGTCGGCATTCTTCCAGCGCACGCTATGCTGGGGGCATTTTTCACTGCTACCTCCATGATCGGCTTCATCGCTGGCGCCGGTATCATCGTTCGCAATTCAATCATCCTTGTGGACTTCATCGAACTCCGCCGGGCCCAGGGCATGCCTCTCGCCGAGGCAGTCATCGATGCCGGCGCTGTCCGCTTCCGGCCCATGCTACTCACCGCCGCCGCTGTTGTTGTTGGCGCGAGTGTCATCCTCTTCGATCCTATCTTCCAGGGGCTGGCACTCTCACTCATCGCAGGCGAAGTAGCCTCAACCGTACTCTCGCGACTGGCCGTTCCTGTTCTTTACTACATGGTTCAGAAGCATTCTGCCGGCGGCGGTACTCACATCCATTCACCCGAAAATATCGCCGAGTGTGAACGTCCGGTATGTGATGTACCGGAACAACTCTCTCGTGGATAAGGAGAACTCCCATGACTGTCGAACGTGCTCTTCGTCTCATCGCAGGTACCGTGATTCTGATATCGCTCGCACTTGCGCACTATGTATCCCCCTACTGGTACATTCTGACCGCCTTTGTTGGACTTAATCTGCTCCAGTCCGGAGTTACAAACTGGTGCCCGGCTATGACCATCCTTCGTCTGCTGGGGCTGAAGGATTCCGCAACCGGACAGTCTTGCGCCAGGTGAACCGATGGATGCGCCTACTCCACGACGTCGGCCTGTGCGAAAGGCCGTGAATGCTCTTAGGGATGAAACCTATCGAGCCATGCTGCGGCTCGAAGGAGGCAGGCCCGATGCTGCGCCGCTGCTTTGCGATGCGCTGCTGACAGCGTGGCGCGGCAGTGGTTCCGTCGAAGAGCCTGAGCAATTTGGCGAGTGGCTTAGGAAGGTCACTCCCGTTTGCCTGGAAATGCTCTACGCTTCGACCCACGGTGGGTATGGCAAGAGCGCTTCTGCTCATTATTCCCGACCCCCAAACATCAGCAAAAGAAAGCTTCTGAGGGAAAACATGGAAATCAAAGTGGCTCATCTTGACCACGTGCGGTTCTCGATCCAGACACGTGGTCATACGATTATCAGCGATCAGCCGGTTGAGGCTGCCGGCAACGACACCGGAATGACGCCTCCGGAACTGCTGCTCGCCTCCCTCGGCTCCTGCGCAGCATTTTATGCAGTCCAGTATCTGAAAATAAGAAAACTCGCCGAGAGTGGAGTGGAAGTCACCGTACATGCAGAGAAGTTGAAGCAGCCTTCTCGCATCGGAAATTTTCTAATCCAGGTCGCTTGTCCCGTTCCGCTTTCGGAAGAACAAAAGCAGGGAATGATGCGCGCCGTGCATCAGTGCCTTGTGCATAACACTCTTCTGAATCCTCCAGAGATTGCGATCCAGTTGACGACAGAAAGTCCGACAGAGGCACAGGTCCAACGGTAAGGAGGTTCTACTGTTATGGCAAGCATCCTCGTACTCGGTGCAGGAGTGGCGGGACATACCGCTGCTGCATTTCTTCAAAAATGGTTGGGTAGCGACGGTGAAGTCACGGTCGTTTCTCCCAAGCCTGACTACAACTGGCTGCCTTCCAATATCTGGGTAGGCGTGGGACGCATGAGCCCTGACAAAGTCCTCATTCCTCTTGCTCCCATCTACAGTGCCCATGGGATTCGATTCAAACAGGCACGCGCTCTCAGCATCCATCCCGAAGGGAGTGTCACGGATGCAATTCCTCATGTTGAGATCGAATCCACTCTCGCTGCGAGTGCTGGTGCAAGAGAGATCCTCCACTATGACTTTCTCATTAACGCCACAGGGCCGAGGCTGAACTATGCCGCAACAGAAGGACTTGGGCCGGATAAGTACAGCTACTCTGTTTGCACCGCATCGCATGCCGCGGAGACAGCTGTAGCCTTTCTCGAAAATGTTGAGCGCATGAAGCGCGGAGAGCGACGGCGATTTGTCGTTGGTACGGGTCATGGCACTTGCACCTGCGAAGGCGCGGCATTCGAGTACATCGTCAACCTTGAGTTCGAGCTACGCCGTCACGGTGTTCGCGACAAGGCGGATGTCATCTATCTTTCAAACGAATATGAGCTTGGCGACTTTGGCATGGGAGGAGCCCACATCCGTCGCAATGGCTACATTACTCCGACAAACATCTTCACCGAGTCACTCTTCGCTGAGCGGGGAATCGAGTGGATTATACGATCGCATGTGCAGAAGCTGGAGCCTGGACGCCTCTATTATGAGAACCTCGATGGCGAGGAAAAGGATCTAGCCTTTGATATGGCTATGCTCCTTCCGCCATTCTCTGGAGTTGGACTGAAAGCCTATAACCAGAATGGAGAAGACATAACGCCTGGTATGTTTACTCCGAACGGCTTTATGAAGGTTGACGCGGTGTATGAGCCGAAGCCCTATGAGAACTGGCTTGCGAGCGATTGGCCGCGGACTTATCAAAGTCCCGCCAGTTCTCGCATATTCGCCGCCGGCATTGCCTTCGCTCCTCCTCACGCCATTTCCCGGCCTCACATCAGCAAGCGTGGAACACCAATCTTTGCAGCTCCTCCAAGAACAGGAATGCCCTCTGCCACCATCGGAAAAACAGTCGCACATACAGTGGTTGACATGATTCGCGGCACCGGCAAACCAATGCATTCGGCATCCATGGCCGAGCTGGGCGCAGCCTGTGTTGCATCGGCCGGGGCTGATATCTTCCACGGCACCGCTGCCACGATGACCGTGTTCCCAATAGTTCCAGACTATGAGCGCTTCCCTGAATATGGCCGTGATCTTGATTACACCATTGGAGAGATCGGCCTCGCCGGCCACTGGGTGAAGCTGCTGCTCCATTATTTGTTTATGTATAAGGCGAGACTACGCCCTGGCTGGGCCTGGATACCGGAGTAACTTATGAACGAGCAGACAGTTGTAAAGCCCATTGCTCCGATAGCTCGCGGGCTATCGGAGTATGCTACGGTGCCAACGAAAGCGACTGTATTCATGCGCACATTTCTTCCCTGGCAGATCATTCGCTTTCTTGTCATCAATGCCAAGATCATGTCGATGACGCGCCGCAATGAGAAGCTGCACTGAGCCAGCGCGCCGGGAGCAATGTTATGCCGCTATCTCTATGCAATCGAAGCGGAGGAAAACTTGTGTCAACAATCTATAGGCAAGTCCTATAATTAGTAAGCAACACTACCACTGGGAAAAGATACATGCTGTTAAGAAACTCCGCCTTCGCGGGTCTGTTTTTCCTGTTGTCGCTGCCGACTGTCTCCACTGTCGGGGCAACGACTATCAACCGGGGCACATCTTTCGACGCCGTACCCTATCGCCTTCACCTCTACCACCTGCACACGGGCGAACATATCGATGTAGTCTATCGGAGGGGCAATCAGTATCTTCCGGAAGCTGTGGCTGAGCTGGATCATTTTCTCCGCGATCACCGCACGGGCGATGAAAAGGACTATGACGTTAAGGAGTTCGATCTTCTCCATGATCTGCTTGCCAAGCTAGGGCGGCCCAATGGGGAGATTGACATCGTATGCGGTTATCGCACACCTTGGAGCAATCATTATCTTCGCGAACATGGACACGGAGTTGCGCTGCATAGTCAGCACATGGAAGCCAGGGCGATTGACATTCGTATTCCAGGAGTTTCTGCAGCGACAGTTCGCGACGCCGCTCTTTCTCTGCATCGCGGCGGGGTAGGTTATTATGCGCAGTCGAACTTTGTGCACGTGGATGTAGGTAGAGTGCGCCGGTGGTGAAGGCTAGTTCGCATAAGGCCGTCCTTTTGCCAGTACTGCATTAAGCGAGCGATCGTGGCCATAGATGTCGTCGAAAAAGTGAACCTCGCCATTCTGCTCAACCACCGCGGTAAGGTAGACAATCAGCACAGGTACAGGCTTCGTGAGATCCACCTGTCGATTGTCTGGTCCAGATTCCATTGCCTGTCTGATGCTCGTCTCAGTCCACTCGGGCTGGTCCCGCAATAGCCATGTCGCAAGCTCGAGTGGCTTCTCCACGCGCACACACCCATGGCTGAAGTCACGGCGTGACTGTGCAAACAGCTGGGGTGCTGGTGTGTCATGCAGATAGACACTATGGGTATTCGGAAACAGAAATTTCACGAGTCCTAGCGAATTAGTCGGTCCCGGTTTCTGTCGCACGAGCAGTTTGCCTGATCGCATCTGCGCCATCTGGTCTTGAGTCACCGGGCCGCTTGTCACGAGGCGACCACTTAAATCCGTAACCTCGAAGTCCTTTCGCGCAAGATAATTCCTGTCCTTTCTGATGGAAGGAAGTATCTCCGCCCGCGTGATGCTTAGCGGGACATTCCAATAGGGGCGAAAGACAATATACTTCATGTCTTGTGCAAAGACCGGGGTCTGGTGCCGGACCGCTTTCCCTACAACAACATTCATGCGCAGGGCGACCTTTCGATCTTTTGTAAATGCACGCAACACGAACTCCGGGATGTTGACAGCAATCGGAGGTTGAGGAAAATCATGCGGCAGCCATCTCCACCGCTCCAGCGCGTCTTCTAACTGAGTTACCCGGAAGTTCAACGGGATGTTGAGCTGCTGTAAAGTTTGCTTGCCCAGCCGCCCATCGCCCCCTAATCCGTGTCGCACCTGGTAGTGCTTTACTGCATCTACGATAGCTCCGTCATAGATTCCGGTGTCAGTATCTACAATTGCCTCCGGCGGCAAGTCGCCTACGAGTCGCAGCCGTTGCGCAAGTTGTGCAATCCCCGCATAGTAATCGCCGGGCTCCAAGGTCTTTATAACCTGCGGCAGCGGCTTGCCGGGATCCATGGCCTCGAATGTCAGGTAATGCTGAAGAGCGATCTCCGTGCGTCTGTAGCCATCGAACTGCGGCTCAGCTTCATTCAGGACAGCCTGCATGTCACCGGGCGCGATTAAGACCCTCTGCGAGAGAAACTGCACCAGATCATACGTTCTATGGTTGATATCCAGATCGAATTTGAATTGCGCAGGATTTACTCGCCCGATGTGCAGGTCTGAGATGTAGCGCATCGCACTCACGGTAAGCGCCATATCAAAGCGCGCAACTGTATCTGCATTACTAGGTGCACCGTGCAACGCAGCGATGTGGGAGGGCCAGAGCGAAGCGTCGTAGTCCTGGGGAAGTAGACCTTTCTGCTGACTGCTTTCAAGGGCTGCGATGACGCCCAGTGCCTGGCGTGTAGGCTCTCCGTCTCGAGACCACACAGGGGAATAATTCGTTATCGCATACAGCTCCTGAATGCGCTGCACATAGTTTCTGTAGTCAGGCCATCGCAAGTCGCTGAGCTCTCCCCCTGTAGCCAGACTGCGCAGGCGATCCGCCACTGTTTCCGCGTTAAGGACAGGCGTGGGTGTCGGGGCGGCAGGTGAAATCTCCTGCGATTTACATCCGAGAGCAAGTAAGCACGGAAAAAGAACCAGAAGCTTAAGCGCAGTAAGACGTCTTGCAAGAGGCATGACTCATTAGAGCATTGATAAGGTTGCTGTCAGCACAAATGAGTGTGAGTAAAAATGCGAGGTGGGCCCGGAAATAGTCTTGAGATCTTTTGCTCGCGGAATCCGCCCTGCAGGTTATAGATACTGCTCTCTGCTGATTCCCAGCTTCTTCAATTTAGAGTTGAGGGTCGTTCGCTTGAGTCCAAGCTCTTCAGCGGCGCCGCCGGGGCCTCCGATGACACCTCTTTTAGCTCGAAGCACGCGCAGGATATGCTCACGCTCCGCTGTCTCGAGCGTAGGATCTGCCTCTTGCGTGTCTTCGGGATCTTCCAATTCTGCGAGCGGTGCATGCAGAGTTGATCCCTGACTCAAAATCACAGCTCTCTCGATGAAGTTCTCCAGTTCGCGGACGTTCCCCGGCCAATGCCAATTGGAAAGTGCTGTCATGACGTCTGGAGGTATTGCCGAAATAGATTTGCTCATGCGTCGCGCATGCTTCGCTACGAAGTAATTGACCAGCAGTGGAATGTCTTCACGGCGCTGCCGCAGGGAGGGAATGAGGATAGGAAATACCTTAAGGCGATAATAGAGGTCGATCCGAAATTGTCCTTCCTTAACCATTTTGGCAAGATCGCGATTTGTGGCTGCGATCAGTCGGATATCTACCTTGATTGTCCTCTTACCGCCTATCCGCTCAATCTCCTTTTCCTGCAAGGCGCGAAGGAGCTTTGGTTGCAGTTCCAGGGGGAGATCCCCCACTTCATCCAGGAACAATGTCCCCATGTGGGCCAGTTCCAGTCTGCCAATTCTTTGCGCGATGGCTCCAGTGAAGGCGCCTTTCTCGTGGCCGAAAAGCTCGCTTTCGAGTAGCCCCATGGGGATGGCGGAGCAGTTCAATTTCACAAACGTATGATCGCGCCGCGGACTGAGATGATGGATTGCCCGGGCGATTAGTTCTTTGCCTGTGCCGGTGTCTCCCAGGACAAGAGCGGTGGCATCCGTAGGGGCGAGTGTCTCGACCTGCTTCAGGACGCGTTTTAGGCTTGGGCTCTCGCCGACGATTTCTTCAAAGCTGTACTCGGTGCGAAGCTCTTCTTCTAAATAACGCTTTTCCTCGCGCAGCCTGTTGCTCATCTCGGAAAGCTGTCGGAAGACATTAGCGCCGTCAATCGCGGCGGCTATCTGTCGAGCCATCTGCATCAGCATTGCGGTGTCTGCGGTCGTAATAGCTGCTTCGCGACGACTGCCTATCAGGAGCGTCCCAATAATGTTTCCATGACTGTTCAGCGGAAGCCAGCAGCCCGACTTCACGCCTGCCCTCACCAGATGGTCCATTGAGCCGGGCGCGAATTGCGATTTATCCAACTGGTCTAAAAACAGCACTTGCCGATTCTGATAACACCATCCGGCGGGTGAGCCGGCGAGCGGCAGGGTGAATTCGCGGGGGGGCACTTGGTTTTCCTGCGAGGGAAGCTCCTGCACCCGGAGGCGATCAGCGTTGCTGTCGTAGAGCGCAATCGTAGCGTAGTCATTAGGCAGTAGATGGGAGATGCTGGAGGCGATGGCGGTGAGCATCCTCCGTATATCCATGCTGGCGACGACGATGCTGCTCAGTTCAAGCAGAAGAGATTCTTCCGCTCTTCTTCGATCGGTAAGGTCGCGCGTGATCTTGGAAAAGCCGAGGAGCTTGCCATCCTCTCCGCGCAGCGGCGTGATGATTACATTGGCCCAGAGGCGGGAGCCATCTTTGCGGATTCTCCAGCCCTCATCCTCAAACCTACCTTCCTGTGCAGCTACCGCGAGTTCATGGGCGGCCTTGTCGCAGTCGATATCCTCCTGTGTGTAGAAGGTGGAAAAGTGCTTTCCTAGGATTTCCTCAGCTCGATAGCCCTTGATACGCTCTGCTCCGGAGTTCCAGGAGACTATATTGCCATCGGTATCAAGCATGAAGATCGCATAATCCTGCACCCCCTCGACCAGCAGGCGAAATCGCTCTTCGGTCAGATGGAGAGCTTCCTCTGTCTTTCGGCGTCGAGAAATATTGCGAATCACGACTAGAAAGCGCTGGGCTGCATCTTCTTCGATCGGTTCCACCATCACGTCAATGGGGATTTCATGACCGTCGGCGTGAAGCCCGTGAATCGTAATCAGAGATTGGACATCTCCGTCACGAGCTTCGGAAAGGCGAGTCTGGACATATGACGTGTAGGTCTGGGCATATCGCTTTGGCAGGAGCGTGTCGACTGGTCTGCCAATGAGTTCATCCTGCGAATAACCAAATAGCCTTACAGTTTGCGGGTTTGCCTGGAAGATGCACCCATTGTGATCTGCAGTCAGAACGGCGTCGGGCAAAACCTGAAAAAGCGTTTGACTGAGCAGTCGGTTGGTCTCCATCGGGAATGCCCATCACTTTCCATCGCGCTCAACTGCTTAGCTGTTGAATTCTGCTTCGGCGGCAGAACCATCTTACAGGGCGCCATGGAGGAAGAGAGCATCGGCGGATTGTGAGTTCTGCCATCGCTGGACCGAGCTATGTTGGGATGCAGCCGATTCTGCCCGGGTAGCCTGCAGTACAGCAAAATAATAGATCTGTGGGGAGTTCCGAGGCAGAAATCTAGATTGGCTCCAATCGGGATGCAGGCACCTCCTCGGGATTCCTCTCGAGGGATGAAATAGAAGGTTTGCGGTTGAATAATTCGTAAAACGTAGGCAACAGGAAGAGGGTGAGCAGTGTCGAGCTTATCAGTCCGCCAATGACTACGGTAGCGAGCGGCCTCTGAATTTCGGCGCCGATTGAGGTGGAGATAGCCATTGGAACAAAGCCGAGGCTGGCTACGAGAGCTGTCATAAGGACTGGCCTCAATCTCCTCGTGGAGCCCTGCAGCACTGCTTCATGCAGCACCATGCCGCCCTCTCTCAACTGATTGATGGAACTGACGAGAACGACGCCATTGAGCACTGCGACCCCCAGCAGCGCGATGAAGCCCACGGATGCGGAGAGATTGAGATTGATGTGAAACATCCACAGAGCTGCAATGCCGCCCACCAGCGCGAAGGGAACATTTACGAGGATTAGAAAAGCAAGCTTGATTGAGTGGAAGGTCATGTACAGAAGCCCGAATACAACAGCGAGCGCAAGCGGGATAACCAGCAGCAATCGCCTGGTGGCTCGCTGCTGGTTTTCAAACTGGCCTCCATAGGTGACGGTGTAGCCTGCGGGCAGCTTCACATTGTCATTGACCTTCTGCTGGACCTCGGCAACGAAGCTGCCAAGGTCACGGCCTCTTACGTTCGACATGACCACAATGCGCCGCTGGCCTTCTTCGCGGGTAATCTTTTCAGCTCCTCGGGTCAACGTGACATCAGCTACCTGCCCGAGCGTAACGAGTTCGCCGCCCGGAGCGTAGAGTGGAATGCTGCGCATTGCAGACAGATCAGTGCGGTAGCGATCAGGCAGGCGCAGAGCGATCGTGTAGCGTCGCTGGCCCTCAATGACCTCAGAGATAACGGCGCCGGAGGCGGACGCCTCGACGGCCTTCTGCACATCCGAGACATTCAACCCATAACGAGCGAGAGCAGCCCTGCGGATTGCCACTGAAAGTTCGGCAACACCTGAGGTGATCTCCATCTGCGCGTCTGCCGCGCCTCGGACCGTGTTCACCTGGCGGAGCACCTCCTGGGCCAGAGAGTCTAGCTGCTGGAAGTTTTCTCCGAAGATCTTTATCGCGAGGTCTGCCTTCACCCCGGAGACTGTTTCATCCAGCCGCATGGCCATCGGCTGGGTGAAGTTGTAGCTAATCCCGGGGATCTTCGCCAGAGCTTTATCCATTGCATCGATGAGCTCTTCCTTCGAGTGGAATCTCTTCCACTCCTTAGTGGGAGTGAGAGCTACATACACATCGCCCTCGTTGATGCCCATTGCCTCGGTAGCAAAATCCGGCCGCCCAATCTTGGTGGTGACGTCAGAAATCTCAGGGAAAGCGCGAAGTGTTGCCTCAACGCGCTTTGAGATTTCGATAGAGTCGGTGAGCGAGATGCCGGGCAGCTTGCGTGTTTCAACCAGTATGGAGCCTTCATCGAGGCGAGGCATGAACTCCGTGCCGATGAAGATGAGCGAAGCCAGGGACACAATCAGGACAGCCGCCGCGGCGGCGATCATTGGAAGGCGGTGGCGAATCACCCACGACAGGCCGGAAGTGTAGTGCTTGGCCAGCCGATCCATCCATGTCACTTTGTGTAGCTTCTTCTTGTCTTTCTTGAGTCCATGGCGGAACACGAAAGAGCTGAGGACAGGAATGAAGGTGAGCGCGAGCAGCAGCGACCCAAGCAGAGCCGCACAGACGGTGATCGCCATGGGGCGGAACATGCGCCCTTCGAGCCCCTGCAGAAAGAGGATGGGAAGGTAGACAGCTATGATGATGCCCACGCCGAAAGCCATGGGTCGCGCAACCTCAAGCCCAGCAAGCGCAATGGAGGTGGCAGGCTTCTCCTCTTCAGCATGGTCGTGCATCCTGTGAACGGAGTTCTCGATCATCACGACTGCGCCATCGACAATCATTCCGAAGTCGATCGCACCAAGGCTCATCAAGTTCGCGCTGATGCCAAAGAGCTTCATTCCAAGGAAGCTGAAGAGCAGCGAGAGTGGAATGATCGAAGCCGTAACAAGAGCAGCGCGAAAACTGCCGAGGAAGAGCAGCAGCACAACGGTGACGAGGATGAACCCTTCGAAGAGATTGCGCTCTACTGTGTGAATGGTCCCATCGATTACGACTGATTGATCGTAGAAGGGCTTGAGAACAACGCCGGGAGGAAGATGCATGCCTGCGATCTTCTTTTTTACCAGTTCGATAACGTGCTTGCCATTCTCGCCCTTCAACATGATGACCATGCCGGAGATGGCTTCGCCATTGCGGAGAACTGCACCCTGGCGAGGTGCCGGCCCGATTGTTACCTGGGCAACGTCATGCAGCACTACCGGCGTGCCCTGATTGGCCAGCAGAACGATATTGCCAATTTCATCGACCGTGCTTGTTCTGCCCAGGCCGCGCAAGGTGTATTGCTCGTAGGCATGCTCGATGTAGCCGCCACCAAAGTTCGTGTTGTTCTCGACTACGCGCGTAGCCACATCCTTGAGGGTTAGCCCATACTGCTGCAGCAGAGCCGGATCGACCTTGATTTGGTATTGCCTGGTTTCGCCGCCCCACGTGTTCACATCGCTGACACCGGGAATGGTGCGCAACAGCGGCTTGATCTCCCACTCCTGCACGTCTTTGAGGTCCATGGGCGAGAGGCCGCCACCGGCAAGGGTGTATTGATAAAGCTCGCCGAAGGCAGTGGAAGGAGGGCTGAGCACAGGCTGGATTCCCGCAGGGAGCGAAGTTGCCACCTGCTGCAGCCGCTCGTTGACGAGTTGGCGTGCGAAGTAGGTGGGCACGCTGTCCTCGAAGACCACGGTCACCATGGATAACCCGAGCTTCGACAGCGACCGCACCTGCTCCTGCTTGGGCATACCCATCAGGGCACGCTCTATCGGATAGGTGACAAGCTGTTCTACCTCAGAAGGAGGCATCGAGGGCGCGTCCGTCACAATAACAATCTGGTTGTTGGTCAGGTCAGGAAACGCATCGACGGGGATGGTGCCAACCACCCAACCGCCTCCTGCAATGAGTACAAGGACCCCAAGTAGAATGACCCACCGATGAGCGAGCGAATAAGTGATGATCTTTGCGAACATGATGGGTCAGTCCCCCTGCATGGAGGCTTTGAGAAGTTGGGACTTCAGGAGAAAGCTGCCCTGCACCACGACCTCATCGCCGGGGCGCACTCCCTCTGCCAATATGACCTTGCCGTTTACCGATGCACCGATGCGGACAGGATGGGGAGCGAAGCGGTCGGGAGCGGTGCGGACAAAGACTATATCCTGTCCGTTCACCTGCTGCACGGCCTCGGGCGCAATCAGCATGACCGGGTGCCCTTGCCCAACGGCGACCTCCGCGGTTGCCAGCATCTCGGGTCGCAGAATGGCCGTTGGATGTTCAATGTCGATACGCACCTGCAGGCGCCGGGTCGTAGGGTCGAATTCCTGGCCAAGATTCGTGATGCGGCCCTTAAACCGCTGACCGGCAACCCCAGGCAGCGTAATCGAGGCATTTTGCCCCACCTTCAACTGCCCCAGGAACTCCTGACCCACAGAGGCCAGCATCCACAGGTGCCGCAGATCTCCGAGAATGAAAATATCTGTCGCCGGGGCCACGGTGGTGCCCGGAGTTATATTCTTTTGCAGAACATATCCGCTTGCCGGTGCGACTATCGGGATCAACTCGGTGGTTTCGCTGCTGGCATTCGGGGGCAGATCTGCAGGGATGCCGAGATTTTCTTCCAGATGCATTTTGGTGCGGGTGACATCGATCTCGCCGTTTTTGAGAGCGGTTTTCGAGTTGATGAGCTCCTGCCGTGCCTGCTCCGTCTGTTCAACCGAGGCCGCACGGAGAGCATAGAGTCGCTGCATGCGATCGAAATTGATCTGCGCCAGCGATTCCGCCGACTGCAGTCGCGCCCGCTCGGCAACAGCCATCGCGTAGGCCGCGCGCGCCTCATGGACATCGTGGCTGTGCATCCGCGCAAGCACCTCGCCTTGATGCACATAATCGCCGAGGTTGGCGTAGACACGTTCGATGCGTCCCGTGGTCAACACTCCGACCCGCCAGCTCTGGTTATCGGGCAGCACGATCTTGCCGGGGAATTGCAGCATATCGGGTTCTTCCTGAACTGCGAGGGTCGTTGTGGTGATGACCCCGTGCTGCTCCGCGACGGGCAGCACTATCTCCGCTGCATCGCGGGCGGATTTCGATGCCGATGTCGACACGGCTGCCTCGGCTGGAGCGCCGGATTTGCTGCCTGCGGAGCTGCAGCCGCTCGCGAGAGCTATGCCTGCCGCTATCGCGAGCGTAGCTACCGCTGTTGCCGACAATCGTCTCCATTGCTGCATTTCAATTCTTCGTGTCATAACGTTTCGTCCTCGCGCTTTCACGCTGCGCTCCCTCTTCATGGCTCAAGCCCATTGGCATATTCCAGTGAAAGCACGCTCTGGTGATAATTCCCCAACGCGTCGACCCAGGCGCTCTGTGTGTCCAGGCGCAGCTTCTCTGCATCCAGCAGGCGCAGAAGGTCGATGCCGCCTTCGCGATACGCGGCAAGAGAGATGTTGGCGATATCCACTGCCTGATCAAGAAGAGGGCGGTAGCGCTCTGAGACCTGGCGCCTCCAGGTTTCATAGGACATGCGCGCCAGCTTCAACTCGCTCGCACTCTGCTGCTGCACCGCCTGGAGGGTTGCTGCGTTGGCCTGAATGTCAAACTTCGCTGCTGCGGTAGCGCCCTGGTTGCGGTTGAAGAAAGGCAAATTCATCTGGACACCTGCAATCATGGTGTTGAGTCCTCCCGTACGCTTGTAACCAAATGCGGTGTCAAGATCAGGGCGCCCCTGCGCCTTTTGCACCATCAGATTTGCACGCGCTGCATCGATAGCCTGCTGGGCGAGCTTGACCTCGATCCGTTCATTCTCCGGATTCACGACGGTCGGCGGCTCCTTGGGTGGATTGAGTACCTCAAAGGGTTCGCTGAGTCTCCAGTTGCCGGCTTCGGGAAGCCCCATTTCGCGCGCAAGGCGCTGTTTGGCTTCGGCCTCCATCAACCTGCTTGACTCCATGTTGGCTTCCGCGCGCGCTTCTTCCAGACGGATGCGGAGAAGATCAACTGCGGCGATCTTACCCTCATTAAAACGCTTGGCATGATAGTCCAGAATCTCGCGGTAGTATCCAACGCTCTGCTCCGCAAGGATGCGAAGGTACTGAAGCCGCAAGGCATCCCAGTAGCTTTGCGCTACTGCCAGTTCGATGACTCGCTTCTGCTGCTCTGAAGTGAGCTGAGAATGGTGAACGCCGCTCTCCGCCGTAGCGATACGTGCTCCCCTTTTTCCGGAGACTTCCCACATCTGATTGACATAGGCATAGATATCGATGCCCTGCCCAAAGTCCATATCTGGCCGAAGATTCTCCATCTGATAGAAGAGGTGAGGATTGGGAATCAAGCCGGCCTGGCGGCGCATCTGCAACGAGGACTGATAGGTTTGAGCAACCGCCCGCAATTCCGGGCGGTGCGTGAGTGTAGACTGGATCGCGTCGCGAAGAGATAAGTCCTGAGGCAGGGAGTTCTGCGCGAGAACCATCTGCCCCGTCAGAATGGTTGCCAAGGTCGCCGAGAGGATGATGTGCGCCGCGGATCGAATGGTCAGCCTCATATGTTGCCCTTCGCTGTAGGGTGGTACCGTTCCGGGTCGATGAGTTCTAAATAAGGGCAGAAGTACGCCGTCTGGAATGACCAGCACGCAGTGAAGAATTCGCATTTCATCCGATAATCTGGATCGCAATTTGAAGTCCTCAATTGAGGTGGCCGAGTTTTCTTCCCACGTAGATTTCGCATGACGTTATCGCTGCCAAAGGATGTGTGACGCTTCAATAGGAACCGATGCTTCGGGATGGAAGGGCACAACACGCACAGTGAAGTCCTGCGATGGCCGATCAGCGGGGACGCTGCCTGTGTATAGATATGCGTTCTGAGATCCGACGAGATCCGGTCCGCGCTGCATGACTTCAATGAGAGGGTGCCCGCCGGTTGGAGAATCGGCAAAGATTTCCATCTGAATTGAGTTAGCAGGAAGGCTATTGAGATACAGCTGTGCGCTGAACAAAAAGCGTTCTTTCTCCTGCAAGACGGTGAGCGTGCCGAAGCGAATGGTATGCCAGTGCCGGTCAAGATGCTGTCGCCATTCCAGGAGCTCCGCCCCAAGAGTCTCACTTCGGGCGCGCTTCAAATATGCTGTGGCCGCGGGGAGATAATGTTGCTCGGTGTATTCACGAACAGCACGATTGCTTGAGAAGGCGCTCGTAAGGCGCGCCATGCTCTCCTTCATTCGCGCGACCCATCTCGCCGGAATACCCTGTGAGTTGCGGTGATAGAACTCAGGAATCACCCGTTCTTCAAGCAATTGATACAGCTGATTGGCGTCCTGTGCATCCCTGGCTCCATCATGTTCCTGGCCATCACCGATCGCCCAACCTATCTCCGGAGAAAACGCCTCGGCCCACCATCCGTCGAGTACAGAGATGTTGAGGCCGCCATTGACCAGCACTTTCATCCCGCTGGTGCCACAGGCCTCCCAGGGGCGCCGCGGTGTGTTCAGCCAGAGGTCGACACCCTGCACCAGGTGCTCCGTGAGGTGCATGTCATGGTCGCTGAGAAACACAGCATGCGGCCTGACCTCAGGACGGTGAACAAAGCGTACCCATTGCTGAATGAGCTGCTGCCCGACGAAATCCTGCGGGTGCGCCTTACCCGCCAGCACCAGCTGAACGGGGAAATCCCGGTTGGTCAGTATTCGTATGAGACGCTCAGGATCATGGAGAAGAAGGTTTGGCCGCTTATAGGCTGTAAATCTGCGGGCGAACCCAATGGTGAGAGTGTTGGAGTCGAATACTTGTCCGGCGACGGCGACTTGCTGCGGATGCTCACCGCGCGCCGCAAGCTCGCGCGCCAGGCGCACGCGGGTATACTCCACCAGCTCCCGGCGTGAGACAGCTCGCAGCTCCCAGAACTCCTCATCACTGACACAGCGCAGGCTTTCTTCAAGCGTCTTCAGGCTTCCGAGCCAGCGGCCCTTGCCGCAGGATCTGGTCCATAGCGCATCTGATGCCGCCGAATCCCAACTGGGCGTGTGGACGCCATTCGTGATGGCGGTAACGGGAACCTCCAGCTGAGGCCATCGCGGAAAGAGAGGCTGAAAGATGCGGCGGCTGACCTGACCATGCAGCTTGCTTACCCCATTGATCGCGCAGCTGCCGCGGATGGCCAGATAAGCCATGTTGAAGGGTTCAGAAGAGTCTTCAGGATTCTGGCGTCCCAGGGCCAGCAGATACTTCAGAGGGATGCCGAGAGCTTGTTCCGCATAAAGCGTGAAGTACTGCTCGATGAGCTGTGGAGCGAAGCGATCAAAGCCTGCCTCGACGGGCGTGTGGGTTGTAAATAAATTCCCTGCACGCGTAACCGCAAGCGCGATATCAAAGGGCTGCTTGTGATCCAACATCCAGCCGTGGGCCCGCTCAAGTACGGCAAAGGCCGCATGGCCTTCATTCATGTGGCACACCTCAGCATGTAGGCCGAGACTCCGCAACAGCCGCCACCCTGCGATGCCGAGAACCATCTCCTGTCTCAGGCGAGCCTCTGCTCCTGAAGGATAAAGCTCGCTGGTGATGCCGCGGTAAGAGGGAAGATTAGCAGGATCATTCGTATCGAGCAGATAGAGTCGGGTGCGGCCCACTACTGCCTGCCATACACGGATCCAGAGCTTGAAGCCGGGCAGGACAACTGGAATTCGCAGCCATTCACCAGCGGCGTCGCGAACAGGAGTGATGGGAAGCTGGCCCGGATCATTGAAGGGGTAGAGAGCTTGCTGGAGACCTTCTGCGTCGATCTGCTGGCGGAAGTATCCTTGCTGGTAAAGCAGGCCTATGCCGACCACGGGGATATCGAGATCGCTCGCAGCCTTGAGCTGGTCTCCCGCCACATTGCCCAACCCGCCAGAATAGATAGGCAGCGCCTCACTCAGCATGAACTCCATGCTGAAGTAGGCGACGCATGTCAGGGGCGAGTCTGCATGCGTCTGACGGAACCATCCGGGGCTTTCGATGGCGCTGCGGCGCTCAGCAATCAATTCCTCCAATAGTTGCATCATTGCAGGCTGTTCGAGGGTAGCTTTCAGCTTTTGCTGGGAGACGGTCTGCAGGATGACCCACGCATTCTGCGTGAGATCCCACAACTCCGGCTCCAGACGCCGCCAGAGCTCATCGGAAGTGTGATGCCATGACCAACGAAGATCGAGAGCCAGTTGGACGAGCGACTCAAGAGGACCATCCGCCATGGCAGCTGTGCGCTGAACGGCCTCGGTCATGATTCCTCACTTGTGCAGATGAGCTGGGAAGACATAGATGTGCCTCGAATAGAGGCTAGCAACGAATGATCAAAGTTCCTGTGACACGCATCACGCCATAGACATGCGGAACATGTCAGACGACGGGAGCACTAGAAGGGGCGTCTTGTGTCTGCGTGCTTAGGGCAGACTTGCGTAACAGGAATGAATTCATTACGCGGGCGACAACACTCACAGCTGCTGCACTCGTTGCCAAAAGGAACAAAGAGAACTGCCACGCATGAGGAACCAGATCGGGCAGCGGCCATCGTGACCAGTGAGAAAGATTAATCATGGCTCGCGGATCGCACAATTGCCACGCAAGTGAAAACGGCACTACATAGAGCAGCCATGCTCCAAAGGCGGAGTATCTGGGCACGGTTGTCATGGACGATACATAGTTCAAACCGGCGATGAGCGGTACCGTGTGCAATAGGACCGAGGTGATTTCGACTTGGCTGTCAACGATGATGCCCAGCAACCACACGGGCAGCCCCAGGCCAAGAAAGAAGATAACCCCCGCTGATACTAACCGGTCGGAGCGGATGAAAATTCCAACTGCCAGCGTTATCGATGCCCAATAGCAGGCCCACATGATCTCGTGTCTGTCAGCAGGGCGTTTCAGCACCAGGTCGATGATTAGAGACAGGAGTACCAGGGCTGCAAGGGCCCTGGCCAGCCGGAGAGACGGTCTCCTGTTCATACAGAGATCATCCTGTACTTTGACACAAATATACGGTGATCTCTGTCACAGGAACAGTGATCTGGCGCACGAATGGCGCGTGACACAAATCACAGATTGTTATCTACCCGATCGGTAACTCTACTATCGCCTGGGAATAAATGAT
The DNA here is from genome assembly GCF_004339725.1 of Acidipila rosea. Classification (GTDB taxonomy): domain Bacteria; phylum Acidobacteriota; class Terriglobia; order Terriglobales; family Acidobacteriaceae; genus Acidipila; species Acidipila rosea. Next base: position 385,568 of record NZ_SMGK01000003.1, read on the forward strand.
TCCTATCGGCAAGGAGGAACTATGCAATCCCGATGGATGGTTCGTGTATCTGGTGCGTTCGCAGTTCTCGCACTCCTGTTTGCGGTCGGCTCTCCGCTAGTAATGGCGCAAAACGCCGATTCGCCTGAGATTAACAAGTTGCTGGCAGACGCAAAGGACCATGCAGTGCTGGCGGAGAACGACGCCGACACCCTCAGCTCCTATACAAATTCAAAACTCTCCTGGGAGACGCATGCTCACCGGCTTGAAATGATCAAGACGCATGTGAACAATCTGGGCAAAGTTGTAGCGGACCTGAAGGACAAGCGCGCAGAGGGCTCAGCTTGGCAGCAGGAGGCGATCGATCGCATCGATCCTCTTCTGAATGACATGGCCGAGAATCTTACGGCCACCATCAATCACCTGAACGACAACCGGGCCAAGGTTCACATGCCGCCCTATCGCGACTACGCGAAGGCGAACTATGAGCTGGCAGCCAGAACGACTGCCGTCATCAGCGACCTGGTGGAGTACGGCAAGGCCAAGGCAAAATCTGAATCGCTTGAGCAGAAACTTGAACTACCTGCTTCTGGCAGCGGCGAATAAGGCCGCGAGCCATGCAAGACGATAGGTCGTGCAAAGCTGCGGGGTGCTCAGTAACAGCCAATCTGCCTGAAGCATCGCGTATCGAGCATGCATCCCCTGGCAGCTTGATCTGCAGAGAACGGGTACGGGAAGGCACAGAGTTCGGGGCGTGGGCGATAGCTCACCCTGCCGAGCGCCTCCTCGTCCCGTTTATGCAGCGGGTGATGAAGATCACAGCCGATCACGAAAGAAGACGCCATCATGAATGGTGGCAGGGAAGTGGAAGCGACTTTACCTGCGGATGGATCCTCTGATGGCGAATACCAGCTCAATCTCGGGCAAGAATATGGCAGCCGCAATACCTCAGTCTGATTTTGAAGGCGCGAAGCCCAATCCGGCAGGTTTGAGCCAGCGTAAGGGCCATCGCCGGAAGGTCTGGATTGTACTACTGGTAGCGCTGGTCATCGTAGCAGCTGCCGTTGTCATCAGGCTTATGCGTCCCGTCGATGCGCCGCGGTTTGAGACTGCCAAGGTGGAGCGAGGCGCGATCCAGGCATTTGTTACAGCTACCGGCAATCTGAACCCAGTTGTGAATGTGCAGGTAGGAAGCCAGGTATCCGGAAACATTAAAGCCCTCTACGCAGACTTCAATACAAAGGTAAAGAAGGGACAGCTGATTGCGCAGATCGATCCTGCGCTCTTCCAGGCACAGGTAGACGTCGCGGAAGCGTCTGTTAGGAATTATGATGCCGCGGTGATGAGTTCGGAGGCTCAATACGCGAAGGCATCCGCCGATGCATCCTCAGCCGAGGCTGCCAGGATGCAGACGTTGGCCGTAGCGGCTAAGGATCGTGCGACACTTGTGAACCTGAGCAATCAATGGGACCGCACTCAGGAACTGTACAAAGAGGGCATTGCCTCATTGCAGGACTACGATGCTGCAAAGGCTTCCTATGATGCTGCTCAGGCTCAGCTTGCTTCGGACCAGGCTCAGATCGATGCGGAAATGCATAACATTCAGTCGGCGAAGGCGCAGGTTGCGGCCGCTCACTCGCAGCGGGATGCGGCTACTGCGCAGGCGCAGCAGGCCAGAGCCAGCCTGGCACAAGCTCGCATCAATCTTGATCACACTCGGATCGTTGCTCCTGTATCAGGCATCGTCATTGCGCGCCATTTTGACGTTGGACAGACAGTTGCTGCATCGTTTCAGGCGCCTGACATCTTTGATATCGGCGAAGACCTGACCAAGATGCAGGTGGATACAAATGTGGATGAGGCGGATGTAGGTGCGATTCGCGCGGAGCAATCAGCGGATTTCACCGTAGATGCATATCCAGGTATGGTCTTTCACGGCACGGTTGCCGACGTGAGACGCGCCCCTATCAATGCCCAGAATGTAGTCACCTATGACGTCGTAATTTCCGTGGCTAACCCTGAAATGAAGTTGTTTCCAGGTATGACCGCAAAGGTGACGATCATGACATCGAGGGAAGATAGCGTGCTCAAGGTTCCCAATGCTGCTCTTCGCTTTCGCCCCAGTGCTGAGCTCCTGGCGAAGATGAAGGCGTCGGCCACCAGCACAGGCCTCGGGTCGCGGCTTTATCTGCTTTCAGACTCCGAGGTGCTTAGCGTCCCGGTATCCGCAGGTATCTCCGATGGCAGATTTACGGCCGTGACGTCGCCTGACCTTAAGGAGGGCGATGCCGTCATCCTTCGCTCGGCAGTCTCTAAGAAGGCGACTCCCACAACAACCGCACCAGGAATGCGCCGTCTCCCCTAACCATAAGGGCTACGCTATGACTCCGCTGATAGATGTTCGTCACCTGAGCAAGACCTACAGCCTGGGTGAAGTTGAAGTGCACGCGCTCTCGGATGTAACAATCACCATCAGCCGCGGCTCGTTTGTCGCAGTCATGGGACCATCGGGATCCGGCAAATCAACCTTCATGAACATAATCGGCTGCCTTGACCGTCCCACCTCAGGCAGCTATTTCCTCGATGGTGTTTCGGTTGAGAGCATGGAGCGCGATGAACTTGCAGAAATAAGAAATCGTAAGATTGGTTTTGTCTTCCAGAACTTCAATCTTCTTGCTCGAGTGACCGCCCTTGAGAATGCCAAGCTTCCGCTGCTTTACGCCGACAACGTTATCAGGGATGCAGATGCACGTGCCGCAAAAGCTCTTGCGGCCGTTGGACTTGAAGGGCAGCTTCAGAATATGCCCAGTCAGCTTTCAGGTGGACAACAGCAGCGTGTAGCCATTGCCCGCGCCATTGTTAACGAACCGCAGATCATCCTTGCGGATGAGCCCACCGGCGCTCTGGACACGAAGACCAGCCGCGAGATCATGACGATCTTTCGTGATCTCAACCAAACCCGCTCCATTACGGTTATCGTCGTGACCCACTCCGATGAAGTGGCGGCTTACGCGGACCGGATTATTTATTTTCGCGATGGCAGACTGGTGAATGGTGAGGCCGCAGTCCCTATGCCTGTGGTGTTGGATCAGGCAGCTAAGAGGTAGCTATCATGCTTAACCATTGGATGTCGACGATACGCGTTGCCTTTGCCGCACTGAAAACCAATCGGGTCCGCAGCGCACTCACCATGCTTGGCATTGTTATTGGAGTCGCAGCTGTGATTGCGACTGTGGCCGTTGGCACGGGCGCCAGCCAACGAGTGCAGGCACAGATCGCAAGCATCGGCAGCAACATGATCATCCTTATTCCTGGCAGCCTCACCAGTTCCGGGATGCAACTCGGCACGGGAACCGTCACCACGCTCACACGCTCCGATGCGCGAGAGCTGAGCGAGCAATGCGCAGATATTAAGGATGCCGCCCCCGCTGTTCGCGGCGCCGCGTCGGTAATTTATGAGGGCAATAACTGGGGTACAACTATTCTCGGAACGACGCCTGCGTATCTGCGAATTCGAGACATAGCCATTGCGCAAGGGGAGGCATTGAGCGAGCAGGATGTTGAGAAAGCAAGTAAGGTGGCCCTCCTTGGTTCGACCGTTGTGGAGAAGCTCTATGGCGGCGCAGATCCGATAGGAACGATTGTCCGTATCAAACAGGTTCCCTTTATTGTTCAGGGCGTTCTTGCTTCCAAAGGGCAATCCGCAGGCGGGCAGGATCAGGATGATATTGTCCTGTTGCCGATCACGTCAGCCAAGCAGAAAGTGCTCGGTTTCAAATCCGCCAACGCGGATGCGGTGGATGCAATCCTGATCCAGGCGAGGTCGGGCGACCAGCTTGATGCTGCGCAGGAAGAAGCCAGAGCATTGCTTCGCCAGCGCCACCACCTGTTGCCTGACGAGGAGGACGACTTCTCGATGCGGAATCTGGAGGAAATCCTGAAAGCACAGGTCACTTCCTCTCGCATTATGTCGCTGATGCTGGCTGCTGTCGCCTCAGTCTCTCTCCTGGTCGGCGGCATCGGGATCATGAATATCATGCTCGTCTCAGTGAGGGAGCGGACCCGTGAAATTGGACTGCGACAGGCAGTAGGAGCGAAGACCCGCGATATCCTCTTGCAGTTCCTGGTTGAGGCCACTACCTTATCCATCTTCGGAGGGATTGTAGGAATCATGACGGGAATTGCCACTTCTGTCATCATCTCTCACTTCGCGGGATGGCAAACAGTCATCAGCCCTGCTGCAGTTCTGCTCGCAGTTGTCTTTTCGGCTTTGGTGGGAATCGGCTTTGGCTTTTACCCAGCCCGTAAAGCTGCCTATCTTGATCCTATCGAGGCACTGCGCTTTGAATAGCGGACCACACCTTCCAGTCGGGAACGTTCGCGCCTTACAGACCTTTACAGGTGGGGCACACCGTCAACACGGGGCATGTCGCAAGCCGAATCACATCATAGGCCACACGCGGCAGCGCCGGTCCTTCGCCCTTGTTCCGTTCATGTACGCCCAGCACGATGAAATCGACACGCTTCTCATGGGCTACGGCAACGATCGTATCTACCGGAGTTCCTCGTCGGGTGATGTACTCGGAGACGATGGATGGATCTTGGATCTGACTCGCTACCTCCTGAAACCGCCCTCCGGGGCATTGCGGAGAGGCAGCATCGACCCCATCTTCGTTGACGTGCAGCAGTAAGAGGTGTCCTGCAAGGTAATGCGTGAGTCGCTCAGCATACGCCACTGCCGCTTGCGATGTTTCAGAGAAGTCTGTGGGTAGCAGCACCCCCCTGAGATGCGTTTCTTCAAGAGCATCCTGCCGAACTCTCGTCCCGACGGTTAGTACCGGGCATGGCATCGTACGGAGAAGCCGCTCTGCAACCGATCCCAGCTTTTCACTGCTCTTATTGCCTTTGCCACTCGTACCTATCACAAGGAGATCGATATTGCGTTCGCCGATAAGCTCCAGCAGCACATCTTCGATAGCGCCTTGTCGCACCATCACTACGTTGCGTACCGATTCATAGCAGAGAGCAGCGTTGACTTTCTGTAAATGATCTTCGGCAGAATTGATCAGGTCAGCGATAGTCTCTTTCTCGCGCTCTTTCTGCAAAGGCACACCGCATGGATCTACCACATGGACGACCAGGAGCTTAGCTGACAAGCTTTTCGCAAACTGCTTGGCATAATTAAGTGCGCCAAAGGAAGCATTGGAGAGATCCGATGCAAGCAGGATCGTCCTTATCTTTTCAAGGTATTCCGCCATGTCGATATCATCCTTCCACAGAGAGGCGTGACGAAATCAAAGTTATACGAGGCGCCTGCTCTTCCTTGCTTTTTCACTCTAAGCATAGCCCAGCAGATGGCATGTGATCTTCGTCACTATCCTTTCTGGTTTATATAAAGCTTTCCTGTCAAACAAGGTTGTTATCTCTATGTTTCCATCCTTCGCCGCCAGATAACCAGAAAGGATTCCGCCACTGTGAAGATGATGGGTCCCAGGATCAGACCGGCAATTCCGAAGAGCCAGATACCCCCGAGAATAGATAGGAAGACAGGGACTGTATGGATCCGCAATCGTGTTCCCACAAGAACCGGATACAGAAAGTTGTCCAGAGTGCTGATGATGAGTGAGCCGACGACAGCCATGATGATTGCTTGTAACCAATGATGAATTGCAGCCAGATAGAGGGCCACTGGTAGCCACACGAGGAAAGCGCCGAAGGAAGGAATCATGGCAAACAGCGCCGTGATGAATCCCAGCAAGGCTGCCCCGCCAATTCCCAGGCTTGCAAAGGCAATGCCCGCAACCAGACCCTGAGCGCCTGCGACTAGAAAGCGCCCGGTCACTATGGCGTTCACCGTATCGGTGATGCGCGCAAGCAGGTACTCTATTTCATTCTCATGGAGGGGTAACAGCGAATGCAGTAGTCCAAGCCCCTGCTGCTTGTCGCGGTAGAGAAAGAAAAGGATGAATAGCATCAGGATGATCTGCGTCAGCGCGCTGATGGAGCCGCCAACCACTACACCGATCTTTCCAGCTACAAAGCCTGCGGCTCTCTCGAGAGCCTGGCTGGGGTTGATGTTGTCCAGGGAATATTGCAGGGCAGTTGCTGTTCGGGGGGATCGATTCAAATAATCACGTAAGCCCTGTTCGGCGCCTCCACTCTGGAGATTGTGCACCCCGGCCAGCACATGTCGTCCGATTACCTGGCCCAGGAAAAATGATGGCACGATGATAATCAGGCTTACAACGATTACGCTGATGCTTGCGGCCAGCGTGCGATTCCTCACTCTTCCTGTGACCCAGCCATGAGGACGCTGGGTCACAATGGCGAGAACGATGGCGCCGATTACAGCTGGTACAAAGGGGTTCAACATTATGGCGCAGAGAAGGACGGCAGCTATGGTAAGCAGAAAAAAAGTCAGATCTTTCCAGCCATGTTCGTCTGCTGCAAACTTCGGATGATTCGTATCCATCTGCTCCCCGGCTGCGCGATTTAGAAAACGACTGATGAAAGCTCTCGAAGTTATCCGGCTATGCCCGATGTGCGTGTGCTGTGCCGGACAAGGTATTTCTTTATTTCTGTCACCCACAGAACGCAGCTGGCCACACCAGCCGCAAGAAGCCACTCGTTACCACTTAACTTTACGACGCCGAAGATAAGTCGTGAAATGGAAGTATTCAGCAAAAAATACTGCAATGCGAGCGATCCCAGGATCGCTGCCCAAAGCCAGCGATTGCTGAATATGCCGCGAAAGAAGCTGTCTGCATCGGAGCGTGCATTCAGAGAGTTGAAGAGCTGAAAGAGGATCAGCGTAGTGAAGGCGAGCGACCGGTTGTGCGCCATTGATGAGCTGCTGCTCGGTATGAGGAACATCCATAGGGTGCCTGCCGTCATGACGATGCCAACCACCGTCAGGCTTCTCGCCATGCCGAAATTGATCAGCTTCTCACCAGATGGCCTTGGTCGACGGCGCATAATTCCTGGTGCGGCCGAGTCTACGCCAAGCGCAAGTGCTGGAGCTCCATCCGTGACAAGGTTGATCCAGAGAATCTGGGCCGCCGTCAGGGGTAGTACAAATGTCGCTGCAGTGCTCGTTTCGCGTAGAGAAAGGATGACGGCACTTAGAAACATGATCAGCACTTCGCCCAGGTTTGTCGCCAGTAGATAGCGCAGACACTTTCTGATGTTGTCGAAAACGATACGACCCTCTTCAACCGCGGCGACGATCGTAGCGAAGTTATCATCCGTCAGGATCAGGTCGGCTGCTTGCTTCGATACGTCCGTTCCCGTGATTCCCATTGCGATTCCGATATGCGCTGCTTTCAGGGCTGGTGCATCGTTCACCCCATCCCCGGTCATGGCTACGATCTCGTTATTCTGCTGCAGTGCTCGTACGATTCGCAGCTTGTGCTCAGGATTGACACGCGCATAGACACTGGTGTCGCGCACAGCTTCCGCGAGGTCACTCTCTGAAATCCGATCCAATTCTGCGCCTGAGAGCACACGATCATTTGAGGTGATATTCAGGCTGTGCGCAATGGCGATTGCCGTATGTGGGTGGTCGCCAGTGATGAGCAGTGTCCGGATGCCTGCAGCTCGGGCCAGTTCGATTGCAGCTCGGGCTTCGGGCCGAGGCGGGTCCATCATGCCGACCAGCCCTAGAAAAGTCAGCCCTACCTCAAGGCGATGAGGTTCGGTCGCGTCCGTCACATATGCTTCGTCCGACGCGAGGCGACGGGTAGCAACGCCGAGCGTCCTGAGAGCGCGGCTGGTCAGCGCTTCATTCTCGCGCTCGATCTCGAGCCGGCGCTCTTCCGTCAAAATCCTCGTTTCGCCGGCGACATACTCGTGCGTGCAGCGTTGCAGCAGGATGTCTGGAGCCCCCTTGGTGAAGAGGCTTCTATCCTCTGCCGCCTCCATCTTTGTGTGCAGTGTGCTCATCATCTTGCGTTCTGAGGAAAAGGTGATTTCTCCCACCCGCGGATATGCCTTTTGAGCATCCTGCGGCAGTATCTTCGCCTTTCTCGCGGCCGTCAGCAGCGCAGCCTCTGTGGGATCCCCGAGAATCCGCCACCGGTCTTCCACCTTGCTCAGCTGCGCATTGTTCACCAGCACGGCGCCCAACAGCAGCGCCTGCACTTCATCGAGATGCCCATCACCCAATCCACTTGCCTGCGAATTGCTTAGGTCGCCTTCAGGAGCGTAGCCGCTGCCGCTGATATCGGTGCGGCCTGAGGCTGTCATCAGTATCTGTACCGTCATCTCGTTGCGGGTCAGGGTGCCAGTCTTGTCGGAGGCGATCACCGTGGTTGAGCCCAGCGTCTCTACCGCGGCCAGCTTTCTCACAATCGCGCCCCGGCGCGCCATCCGTTGCACCCCCAGCGCCAGCACCAGCGTGATAATCGCTGTCAGCCCCTCTGGCGTAGCCGCCACAGCCAGCGCGATTCCAAAGAGCAGAATCTCCATGCCGGCATGTGCCTCGTGGCCGCGCTGCAAGGCCAGCAGTGTAATCACAACCACTGTGGCGATTACCACAACCGCGATGCCGAGCTGTTTACTCAGTTGCTTCAGTTGCTGCTGCAAGGGCGTTGTCTGCTCTTCGGCAGTTTGGAGCATCTCGGCGATCTTCCCAAATTCGGTTCTTGGGCCGGTATCCGTTACAACTCCTCGCCCATTTCCAGAGATAACCATCGTTCCTGCGAAAACCATATTTACGCGGTCTCCAATGGCGGCACTGTGCGCCACCGGCTCGGTCATCTTGAGTACCGGCAGGCTTTCCCCAGTCAGCGATGCTTCTGACGTGTGGAGGGATCGCGCCTGCAGCAGACGCGCATCCGCTGCGATCACATCCCCTTCATGAAGAACCAGCACGTCGCCAGGCACAAGCTCCTCGGCGAGCAGGCGGCGTTGCTCCCCGTCCCGAATCGCAGTCGCCTCGGCAGGAGCCATCTTGCGCAGAGACGCCAGTGCGCGCTCCGCTCGATCTTCCTGGAAGAATCCCAGGACGGCATTCAGCAGCACGATGGCGAGGATAATCAGGGATTCGAAGGGGATCCCCCCTGCGCGCTCAAGCCAGAAGACGACCAGGGATAGCGCTGCCGCAGCCAGCAGCAAGTAAACTTGCGGATCATGAAACTGCGCCACAAATCGCTGCCAGCCTGGTGTGGGAGTTGTCGCCCGCAGAATATTTGCGCCGTAGAGTCGCTGCCGCTCGCGTACCTCAGCGGAAGTTAGTCCGGTGACTGCATCAGCGCCAAGATCAGCTAGAACCTGCTGAGCCGGCCGCTCATAGGGGGCCTCATGGAGGCTCGATGTACTCTTCACTGTAGACATAGCAGCCTGCGGCCTTTCGCTATCTGAAACCTCGAAGCAATTCAGGCGCTCTTAGCATATCCTCTGCCCACAGTCCCTGTAGTGACTGCAGTCACAGAAATAAAGCAGCACGCAAGTCTACGATGACGAATATTGAAGCAGTTTCGCGACTGCGTGCAATCATGTACTCTCTCCACCATCGCAATGACGTCCAAGTCGACACAAATCGCAGGTGACTCGCTTGCACGCAATCTGGTGCGCGCCTGGAACAGTATCTCGGCCATTCTCTCTTTTGCAGCCATTGTTCTGCATCTGGTTCTCCGTTATGGGTTCTCCGTCACGGGCTATGCGGCGAGCGTTCCACTGTGGATAGCTATTATCGCAGGGGGCGTCCCCCTGCTCTATGAATTATCCCGCCAGGCATTGAAGCGGCAGTTTGGATCAGACTTCCTTGCCGGACTCTCGATCGTGACCGCCACGTTGATGGGCGAGTTTCTGGTGGCGACCATTATCGTCCTCATGTTGTCTGGCGGGCAGGCGCTTGAGGCCTACGCAACGCAACGTGCCTCTTCGGTCCTCAATGCGCTGGCTCGCCGCATGCCCAGCGTAGCCCACCGCATCGCGGGTGACATGACCTCGGATATTCCGGTAGGCGACATTCAGGTTGGCGACCGGCTCATTATTTACCCGCATGAAATCTGTCCCGTGGATGGCGTTGTCGAGTCCGGCAGCGGAACCATGGACGAGTCCTTCCTCACTGGCGAGCCCTTCCGGATGCGAAAGACCTCCGGTTCCCAGGTCATCTCCGGCGCGCTGAACGAGGACGCCGTCCTGACCATCGTTGCGGAGAAGCTCGCCGTAGACTCACGCTACGCACGCATCATGGAAGTGATGCAGCGCGCCGAGCAGAATCCACCGCGCATTCGCCGCCTGGCGGACCGCCTTGGAGCTATCTACACGCCAATCGCGATCGCAGTCGCAGCGGCAGGTTGGCTCTTCAGCGGCAATCCGGAACGCTTTCTCGCTGTCATCGTCATCGCCACTCCGTGCCCGCTGCTACTGGCGATCCCCGTCTCCATCATTGGAGCCATTTCTCTCTCGGCCAAGCGAGGCATCGTCATCAAGAAGCCGGTCATCCTCGAACAGGTCGGGGAGATTCGAACCATGTTCTTTGACAAGACCGGAACCCTTACTCATGGGGAGCCTGTCGTTACGGATATCATCAGCTTCTCCGGCGCAGAGAGCAGCGACGTGCTCGCACTCGCAGCCAGCCTGGAACAATACTCCAAGCACCCGCTGGCCGGCGCCATACTCCGTGCTGCACAGGAGAAGAACCTCGCGCTCCAGCCGGTTAAGGAGATCAGTGAAAAGCCCGGGGAGGGCCTGCGCGGCAACATCGCAGGGAGATCGGTGCTGGTTACCGGCCGGCGCAGCCTCCGCCCTGAGCTGGCGGCGCTGCTTCCCGTTAACGCATCCGGCATGGAGTGCATCGTTCTTGTGGACGATCGCCTGGCGGCCCTCTTCAAGTTTCACGACCGGCCACGTAAGGAAGGCAGCCGCTTCATTCGTCATCTAAGACCTATGCATCATGTCAGGCATCTGGTGATTCTGTCCGGCGATCGTGGAAGCGAAGTCGAGCACCTCGCCGATATAGTCGGGATCGAAGATGCCCGGTCCAGCCTCACCCCTGAACAGAAGCTCAATATTGTGCGTGAGGAGACCGCGAAAGAAGCCACCCTTTTCCTCGGCGATGGCATCAATGATGCACCTGCCATGATGGCTGCAACCGTGGGCGTTTCCTTTGGTCAGAACAGTGATATTACCTCTGAGGCAGCAGGCGCCGTCATCCTCGAGCCCACCCTTGGCAAGGTTGATGAGCTTCTTCACATAGGCATCCGTATGCGCCGGATTGCACTGCAGAGTGCTATTGGCGGTATGGTGCTCAGCACGGCAGGTATGATCGCTGCGGCTCTTGGCTATCTTCCGCCCTTGGCTGGCGCCATCGGCCAGGAGGTCATCGACGTGCTCGCGGTCCTTAATGCCGTCCGCGCATCCATTCCTTCCCGCGATCTGCAGGACTTTTAAGCATAGGCTCTCCTCAAATGTTCGCGACCTGTCTGTGGTGATCTTCATCACATCCTGCCACACGTCTGGATCGCTACTCTGGCACTACGCGAGAATGTAAATTTCGCTCGGGCGAGAAAACGTCATGCAATCGGAACTTAAACTTCACCGCTTCGTTATCACCACCGTCGTCACTCTGCTGATCGCCTTTATCGCCGCACTGATTTACCTCAATCCAACGCTAGCCAATCAGCGCCTGGAGGTCGTTGCCTCTTTAGTCCTCGTCGTCCTCGTGGCGGCCGCCTTCGTCACCATAGGCCTTGTAGAAGGAACGATCGCCTTTCAGTTCGGCACCGCCCACAAGCGGGAACTGGTGGTCTATCTCGCACTGGGGCTGCTATCCATCGGTACCGGCCTTTACCTTGCGCTCTCCCGCCAGGCATCCCTGCATACGGTGGCCCTGGTCGTTGCTCCTCACGCATTCCTCTTCGGGCTGGGGGAATTGCGCATTGCTCATCACCTGGAGCATCATCGCGCGATCCGGCGGGCGCTCTACCTCTGTGGAGCCTTTGAGATAGTTCTCGGGATTTCACTTCTCAGTGGAGGCGATCTTTCGAACGAGCACATGGCAATGCTGCTTGGCTATGTCGCGATTCTTTCCACTCTCCAGCTCTTGCCTTTTCTCTTTTTCCGGCTGTCTCATCGCCCCCGCCACACGGATTCTACTGGTGATCTCCCGCTCGGCGGCCACTGAATACAGCTCGAAAGCAACTGACCCATCTGCCAGGAAGACCTGAGTGATCCTCATCACAGACTGCGCTGGCCTTTGACGCCCAAGCTGGGCGTGTGTCCTGGAGACCATGCCATGAAGGAAACAAAGACCCACCAGTGGAGCAGTCCCGATCTGATTCTTGTCGCTACAAACCTGCACGACGGTCCCTATCTTGTGCCGCATGCCATAGCCCAGGCCAGGCTCAGTGCGGCAAAAGTTCTCCTTGCCTATGTCCTCGAGCCCGAGTACCTTCGCACCAGCCCGACGGAGGGTGCTCCTTTTGTCTTGCCCGGGCCTACACTGCATGCTGCACAAGACAAGCTGAATCAGTTCGTGAAGGAGTTCCAGGCCAACGGCATCGTGTGCGAGCCGCTTGTGTTGAAGGGCCGGCCGCAGGAGCAGATCTCCACACTCGTCAACGAGCGCGGAGTCGATCGGGTAATTGTTGGTACCCGGGCTGCGCAGGCGCTGGAGCGGCTTTTGCTTGGCTCTGTTGCCGAGGACCTGCTGCACTCGCTCGACATCCCCGTCTGTGTCATCGGGCCCCATGTTTCCCCCCTGGTGCGCCAGGAGGGGGTGCCGACCTCGATTCTGTTCGCTACGTCGTTTCATCACCCTGCGCATCAGAGCGCGCAGCTAGCCCTTGAGCTTGCTAACCTCTACCAGTCGCGCCTCGTTCTGCTCCATGTAATCCCCGCCGGGCAGGCAGCCAATGCGGAGCTGCATCAGCAAAGGGAAGACGAGTTGGCGTCGCTCGCCAAGGGTGAGAGCGAGCTCTGGTGTGACCTCGAAAAAGTAGTGCGCGATGGCGATCCCGCCGCGGAGATTCTTGCCGAGGCCAAAGCGCTGCCTGCCGATCTGATTGTGCTCGGGGCAACGGGCGCATCCAAAACAGCCCGCCTCGTTTCCGCAGGTGTTGTGCACCGGATTATTGCCGAGGCAACCGTCCCTGTTATGACTCTCAGGTAGCAATACAACTCCACCACCACCGTTGAGCGAACATCGTACGACGGAGCCGTGCCCCGTTTTTGGGGCACTTTTTTGGTTTAGGGCCGAATATGTGACTTTAGTAAGTCTCCTGTGACGATATTTCGTCTTAAAGCGTCGTCACCGCTATCAGCCCCTTCCCTCCTAGCCTTAATTATCTGCGATCTATCTTATCTTCAATCAGCAAGATGCGGCATTTGACCGGTGAACCTCCTTCTTTGGTCGCCCAAGTGTACTTAGGATTACAGGCAAGAAAGAAGAGAAGTCACCTTGTTAAGAGTTTCCAAGCATGATCACCCAAGCCTCTTGATCTTGAAAGTAGAAGGACGATTAGCCGGACCCTGGGTGGCAGAACTGGAGCAGATGTGGCAGATGCTTTCAGTTAATTCGAAGAAGCTCCGCCTGGATATACGCGGCATGACTTTTGTGGATAAAGAGGGGAAACGCATTTTGAGAGACATTGTCAGGGCAACAGGTTGCGAGATACTGGCGGACTCACCGCTGACCAGGCAATTCGCAAATGAAGTAGTTCAAACATTAAGGACACTCGAAGAGGAGTCATGAATATGTCTGGCCTGCACGGAACCGCCTCTAACCTAGCCTGTGAAAGCTGCAAGCTCAAAGCAGACAACTTTTTCTGCCATCTCTCTCCTGCAGCGGCAAAAGAGTTTGCGGCGATCAAATACTCAACCACCTACCCCTCAGGATCTGTGCTGTTTCTTGAAAACGAGCACACCCGCGGAGTGTTCCTCCTGTGCTCGGGCCTGGTGAAACTGGCTGTCAGCTCCCGTGGCGGCAAGACCCTGATTCTGCGTATTGCGGGACCGCGGGAAATTATAGGCCTGCATTCGGTCATGTCGAATGCTCACGCTGAGGTAAGCGCCGAAACCCTTCAGCCCTGCCAGATAGCCTTTATTCGCCGCGATGACTTTCTGCGCTTTGTGCACACCTATCCCGAGGTGTATGAGGCCGTGGCAATGCAACTAAGCTCGCAATACAGCAGCGCCTGCGAGCAGCTCCGAACCATCGGACTGTCGAGCTCGGCGCATGGCAAGCTCGCCCGCCTTCTCCTTCATTGGTGCGCCGATGGAAGAGAAACAAAGGATGGAACTCAGATCAAGGTTCGTCTGACTCACGAACAGATAGCGGAATGCGTCGGTTCAACCCGCGAGACCGTTACTCGGACGCTCAGCGAATTCAAAAGCAGGCATCTGGTCACATTTAAAGGTGCAACCATGATGATCCCCAGCCGTGCTGCCCTGGAGGCGATCGGCGGATCATAAGCCTGAGATTTCCTGCAGTCCTTCTGTATTGATTTCTGCCTTGGTTGTTCTTTTGGGGGCTCCGTTGTTGTCGGCATTCTCCTTGTTGAGGATCAGGTGCAGTAAAGCACCTGGCCAGACCGCTCAGCCGGCCGCTGGTACCACTTTTCACTGCACCACTTTGTAATTCTCTGTCTTGGCTCTCCCGTTGGCCGCACGAAACAGCCACGCCGGCTCACTTGCCGTGGGCCGGCGAGGGAGCTACCCCCGCTAGGATTGTCGGGCGCTCGCCTTTCCGCTATACTGATGATTCGCCCGGCGTGCGGTAAAACGCTCCTGCCGCGTGCATTAAACTTTAAAAAGATTAAAAGATTGAGGAGCGCAGTTCCATGCCTAAGCGCACATTCCAACCCAACCGCCGCCATCGTGCAAAGACGCACGGTTTCCGTACCCGTATGAAGACCAAGAGCGGTGCAGCCGTCCTCTCACGTCGTCGCGCCAAGGGTCGCCACAAGGTTGCCGTCAGCGCTGGCTATCGCGACTAGTTTCGCCCGGCGTCATGCAGGCGCTCTTTGGTTTTGCCAGTCCCGCGAATGTTTTCTCCCTCGGCAGGTGCCGCCCACAGTTGGCGGCACGCAGAAAAGGGACTGCCTTCATGCCAACCCAGACCCAGTCTTCCACTACCGTCACGGAGCAGCCGCCCCGTCGCGGCGTCTCGCTCGCGCCCTTCCGCCTGCATAGGCACGGGGACTATCAGAGTGCCTATAAGGCTGCCCGCAAGCAGTCCTCGCCCTCGATGAGCTACTTCTACCGGGTGCGCCCGGCTGAACTGATAGACACGGCGACGCCACGTATCGGGCTTACCGTGGGGCGTGTGCTCGGTAATGCGGTCAAACGCAACCGCATCAAGCGCCGCATGCGCGAGGCAGTCCGGCTACACCTCGACCTGCTGCCTCAGTCCATTGATGTCATTCTTCACCCCCGCCATTTTGTCGCCGAGATGGAGTTTTCCCGGCTTGAGGCGGAAATCGTCACCATCTTTCATCGAATCGCCAGCGCTGTTCACGCAGTCAGTGAGGCGCAGCCATGAGGCAGATCCTCTTCAGGATATATAAGCAGATTCTCTCTCCCATGCTGCATGCTGGGCTGGGGCTCACGGGGGCCTGCCGCTTCCAGCCGACCTGTTCTGAATACGCATCGATCGCGATCGCCGAGCACGGATTCTGGCGCGGCAGCGGTCTGGCCCTCTGGCGCCTGCTGCGCTGTCAGCCTTTCGCCCGCGGCGGCTTTGATCCTGTCCCTCCGCGACGTAATTTCCACTGCGATGAAACCGTCGCAGGAGCAGTTACCATAGAACCAGTACAAGAACCGGCATGCTCGCTTCCCGCCGGTCATCGATAGGAAATCTTCTTGGCAGAAATACGCAATCCGAATCAGCAAGGCGGACAGGACTCAAAGACAGTCCTCATCTTCACTGGAATCTTTCTGGTGATGTTTCTTGGTCTGCAGTTCTTCAAGCAGCAGCATAAGCCGGCGCCCGCCGCTGAAAAGCCAGCGGCTGCAGCAACAAGCCAGTCTGATACTCCAGCTTCTTCTGAGCCACCCGCCGCTGCGGTTCCTGGCGCCTCTTCCGGTGTCGCCAGCAGCGTTCAGGCTGCGGCTGAGTCCACCACCGTGGTTGAGAATGAGCTCTATCGCATTACGTTCTCCAACCGGGGCGCGCAGGTAACCTCCTGGATCCTTAAGAAGTACAAGGATGACGATGGCAAGCCGCTTGACCTGGTCAACCACTCCGCCGCCGCGAAATTCGGGTACCCGCTATCGCTTTATACCTACGATGCTGCATTGCGCGGACAGCTGGCGAGTGCCCTCTACAAGCCCTCTGTTACAGGTTCCCTCACCGCCCCAGGCACGCTCAGCTTCGAGTACGCAGCCAATGGCGTCACGGTCGAGAAGAGCTTCACCTTCGATTCCAGCTATGTGATTCGCGCACAGGTGACTGCCACCCGCAACGGCTCGCCCCTGGCGGCCATGCTTGCGTGGCCCTCAGGATTCGGCGATCAACAGACGCTTCCCCAGTACGCCGGCGGTATGATTGACACCGCGCAAGGCGATAAGGTGGAGCAGGTCGCCTACAAAAAGGTCGTTGGCGGAGCTACTCAGCAGGGCACTTTTGCGTGGGCGGGTGTCAGCGATCTCTACTTCACCTCCATTTTCCTGCCGGAGCCGGGCCAAGAGTCCCAGTTCGTCACCCTGCATAACACCATCAATATCCCCAAGAATCCGAAGCATCCTGAGCCCAACCAGACCGAGAGTGCTTCTGTGCTTGGCGCGGGCCTCGGCAGCCCCACCGGTACTTACAGCACCCGCCTTTTTGTAGGCCCTAAAGCGCTCGGCGTACTCGGCTCCATCCCGACCGACGGCGGACCGAATCTTGAGAAGGTCGTCAGCTTTGGCTGGTGGGGAGTCATCTCCAAGCCACTCTTCCTTATGCTGCGCTTCTTCCACCAGCATCTGATTCCCAACTGGGGCTGGGCCATTCTTCTACTGACCCTGATCCTGAATGTGGCTATGCTGCCCACGCGCTTCCAGATGATGAAGTCGTCGCTGAAAATGCAGCGCATTCAGCCACAGATGGACCAGATCAAGCAGAAATACGCCAAGTTCAAAGCCACCGACCCGCGCAAGCAGGAGATGCAGCGCGAGATCATGGACCTCCAGAAGAAGGAAGGGGTCAATATGTTCGGCGGCTGCCTTCCCATGCTGATCCAGTGGCCATTGCTGCTCGGCTTCTACCGCATGCTCGGCAACGTCATTGAGCTGCGCCAGGCCCACTGGCTCTGGCTGCCCGATCTTTCCGCGCCGGATCCATATCACATCCTGCCGATCTTCTTCATCATCTCGATGTTTGCCGTGCAATGGCTTACGCCGTCGCCCGGCGTAGATCCGGCTCAGCAGCGTATGATGGCCTTCACCATGCCGGCTGTTTTCGGCTTCATGACCTGGAACATTGGCTCGGGGCTGGCCCTCTACTGGGCCGGAAGCAACGTACTCGGCATCGTGCAGCAGATGGCAATGAACAAGACGAAGATGGGCAGGGAAGTTCGCGAAATCGCAGCACGCCGCGCCGCAAAGAAAGCAGGCAAGGTCATCAACGCTCGGCGATAAGGTACAGCGGCGCTGCTTCCACTCGCTCAAAAGGACGGATTGCAACAGCACTTCACGTTCAGGAGAGATAACGAATGAGCACCCAGACAGCAGCGCCGCTGATCTCCACCGCGACCCTTACGCAGGACGCGCAGATCTTCGAATACAGCCGGGCAGCCAACCCTATCGAGTCCGGCTCGACCCCGCCTATCCCGATCAAGGGATTCTCCGCAGACCTCTACGCTTCAGGTCCCACCCGCATTATTCCGCTCGATCTCAGCTCGGAGCTTCGTACCCCCTGGCCAGCGACCGGTCCGGGCCTGCTCGCCAGCTTCGTTCGTATCCTTGCCGGAGAAAAGCTAGTCAGCGCGCCTAACGCGAGCAGTGAGTTTTATTTTGTGATTTGCGGACGTGGCCACTCGGAGACGGCAGAGGGTTCCATCGCTTGGAAAGCGGGTGACTTTCTAGCGCTGCCCGGCATCGAGGCGATCCACTCTGCGGACGAAGAAGCAGCTTTCTATATGGTCAACGACTCGCCGCTCTTCGCTTATTTGGGCGCGAGCAGGGCTCAGGCGCGCTTCCGCCCCACACTCTATACCCGCGAGCTTGTAATGGCCGAGCTCGACAGGGCAAAGCATGATCCCGAAGCTTCGAAGCGCAGCCGCATCAGCGTTCTGCTCGCCAACAAGAAGTTCGAGCAGACGATGACCATCACTCACACCCTATGGACTATGTTTGGCACCATCGCTCCCGGCACACGCCAGCTTCCCCACCGCCACCAGTCCGTCGCGCTTGATTATGTCGTGGATGCAAAGCCTGGCGTTTATACCCTTGTAGGTCCCGAGCTGAACCCAAACGGCACCATCCGCGACGCGGTCCGTGTCGACTGGGTCTCCGGCTCAGCCTTTGTCACCCCGCCCGGATTCTGGCATGAACATGTGAATGAGTCGGCAGACGAGGCCTTTGTGATGCCCATCCAGGATGCGGGTTTCCACACTTATTTGCGAACCCTCGACATCCAGTTCTACAAGGAAGACTAAGGTCTACCGGCGCTGCGCGTTTCCAGACGAGCAGCGCAGGTAGCAATCGCTTCGAGCAACGATGTGCCGGGTGATCGAGGCGAAGCTACTCGACTACAATCTCCACCTGCTGCCCCTTGGCGGTCGCCACGCCCCAGGCCATGCGTGGGGTGTTGTGCGACACTCCATAGCGCCCATCGGGCGCGAGCAGGATGATGCCGCCGTGGCCACCCAGCCGCTTGTAAAGGTATGCGATCGCATCTGGCGCGACTGCCTCCGGCGAGCGCCCCTGCTGCACCCGGTCGGTCGCCCATTTGCCCAGCACCAGCTTCATGATCGGCTCGCCCCAGCCCGTCAACGAAACCGCTGCGCTAAGGTTGTCCGCATAGCAGCCGCAGCCGATCAGCGAAGAATCTCCAACTCGCCCCGGAGCCTTGTTCAGCGTTCCGCCGGTTGAGGTTGCAGCGGCGATGTGGCCGTGCGCGTCGAGCGCCACCGCCCCGACCGTGTCGTGAGACGCAAGCCCCGCTTCGCGCGAAGCCAGCTCTGCCGCCGTCTCCGCTGACTTGTCATCTCCGGCAAAAGTCAGATCAGGCAAGCCAGCCAGCGCTCGGTTCTGTGCCTCGGCCAGCCGCTCACGCTCCCGGTCGAGCACCAGTTCAGCGTTATCGATGAGCGGAATTCCATGCTGCGCGGCAAATTCTTCCGCTCCCGCGCCTACAAAATAGACGTGAGGGCTCTTCTCGAGGACCAGCCGTGCCGCCTGGATCGGGTTCCGCAACCGCTCCACGCAGGCGACTCCGCCCGCGCGCAGCGTTGCGCCGTCCATCAGCAGCGCATCGAGTTGCACGCGCCCGTCCCGCGTCAGGAAGCTGCCTCTTCCGGCATCGAATGTCTCATCGTCTTCGAGCACGGTTACGGCGGCCTCGACCGCATCGACCGCAGATGCGCCCCGCTCGAGCAGCGCATAGCCAGCCTCCAGCGCGCGGGCAACACCCTGCTTGTGCGCATCAATCATGTCATCGGGAATCGCCCAGGCGCCGCCGTGGACGAGCAATACAGGAGTGTGAGTCATAAGTGGCTAGCTGATTCTACTCGAACGACAAGGCAGGAAGTTGCGCGATGCTTCCGCGCCATCAGGCGCGCGGAGCATCGGTCGCCGACTGCAGATCCGGGCCTGGCTCCTGGGGAAGGTTGCGCAGCACCCTCGGCAGCGTTTCTTTCACGGGTGCGAGGTGCTTTGTCATCTGGTAGGTAAAGCTGATGCGGTGGATCACGGTCACCGTCGACAGCACCGCCAGCACCCACAATACCGGCGCCATCACGCCCCAACGGTTGAAGAGTGCACCAAGAATAATCAGCACGACGCGCTCCGGCCTCTCCATAAAGCCGACCTTGCACTTGCCGATCAGGGCCTCAGCGCGCGCACGTGTGTAGCTGACCATCAGCGATGTGACCATTACAAAGGCCGCCAGCACTACATAAAAGAAGCGATTTCCGCGTGCGTAATAGACCAGCAGCCCGAAGAAGAGCACCACGTCAGAGTAGCGGTCGATGACGGAGTCAAAGAACGCGCCGAAGATCGTCACCTGATCCGTCTGCCGCGCCACCCGTCCATCTACCATGTCAAAGATGCCGGCGCCGATAATCACCAGCCCCGCGTAGGCGAACATGCGGACGTAGTTGTGCTCATTGGCGTAGCCAAAGAGCACGGCCGCTACAGTGTTGATAATCAGGCCGACAAAGGTGAGCACGTTCGGCGAGATGCGGGTCAGCGCAAGGCCATTGACGATGGCCTGCAGGATCACTCCGCAGCCGCGGCCAAACGCACTCGTCCATGTTCTGCTCATCGGGTGCTCATGTTTCTAGGCTGGCGACTCGGCTTCATCGTGAATGGTCGTGAGCTTCAGAATCTCCATCTCACGTTTGCCGTTGGGTGTGACCACCGTCGCCACATCGCCAACCTGCTTGCCGATCAAGCCCCGTCCAATAGGCGAGGTCGTCGAGATCAGCCCCTTGTTCACATCGGACTCTTCGCTCATCACCAGCTTGTACTCGATCTTCTCGTCTTTGGAAGTGTCATAGACGAGCACTGTCGAACCGAAGGCCACGCGGTCATGCGGAATATTCGAAAGGTTGACGAGAGCCAGCTCGGCCATGCGCTTCTTCATCTGGCCCAGGCGCGCGTTTACAAACTCCTGGCGCTGCTTGGCCATGTGGTACTCGGCATTTTCGCTCAGGTCTCCGAGCGAAGCGGCCTTCTTGATTTCCAGGGGAAGCTCATGAGCCAGTTCGTGCTCGAGTTTGGTGATTTCTTCCTGCAGCTTTTTCTTGACGTGTTCGGTCATCCAGCAATCCGTAGGGGAGTGATTAGGGGAAAGCGGCAGGCCGCTGACCGCAAAGGACGATTATACGACGGGAAGGCCAGTGCGTGACTTCCAACCGGAGAAGTCGGGGTTCCGGGGCGTGCCCAGGGAGTTGCGAATATCCCCCGGACACGCCTCGCTTCGATGTGTTCCTATCGGGACATGACTGCTTCCAGCGACTCTACCGGTGCGCCAATCACTCGCTTTTCCGGAAAATACGCGTTCAGCACATACTGCTCAATCATTCGCTGGGTATTGAAGAAGGACCCGTTCAGGGCAATGCTCGACCGCATGATCCGACGCCACTGCTGCGGCTGTTCGTAATAAAGTGGCAGCACCACCTGCTCCAGGTGCTCGTAGAGCGAGTTGCTCTCGCCGGTTTCATCGTCGTGATCGTCGATGGCCCAGCCGGTCACGCCCTCAATCCAGCCCTCGATCCACCAGCCGTCCAGAATGCTGAGGCTGGGAACACCATTCAACGCGGCTTTCATTCCGCTTGTGCCGGAGGCTTCATAGGGTCGCTTCGGGGTATTCAGCCACACGTCCACGCCGCCCGTGAGGAGCGCGCCCAGCTCCCACTCGTAGTTCTCCAGATACACGATTCGGAGCGCGTCTGAGTTAAGCTCCTTAGCCAGCTCGATCACGTGCTTGATCTTCGCCTTGCCCGGATCGTCCGCCGGGTGCGCCTTGCCGCTGTAGATGATCTGCATGCCGCCGAACTTGTGCGCCATTTCAATCAGCCGTTGCGGATCGGTAAAGAGCAGGTCTGCCCGCTTGTAAGTTGCGGCCCTCCGGGCAAAGCCCATCGTGAAGGTCTCTGTATCCAGTCGCACGCCCGTGCGCTGGGCTACTGCGTCTACCAGGGTCTGCTTCGCCTGGCTATGTGCCTGCTCTATTTCTACTTCCGGAATATCGATGGCGTAGCGCAGCGTCACATTGTCCTGTCGCCAGCGCGGAAGATGCTTGTCGAAGAGTCCCTGAAATGGCTGCGACGTCCAGGTTCCCGCATGCACCCCGTTGGTGATCGCATCGATGGCGTAATCGGGGAACATCTCCCGCGAAACCTTGCCATGCTGCATCGCGACCCCATTCACAAAACGTGAGAAGCGCAACGCCACATAGGTCATGTTCAGCAGCCCCTCATGTACGCCCCCCACCCGCTCCAACAGCGACGAACGTTCGTCGCCGAGAATGCGATAGGCCTGCTCCATTGAGAAGCGGTCGTGTCCTGCCGGGACCGGGGTATGCGTCGTAAAGACGCAACGCTCATGCACCTTCCGGTAATCCTGCTCTGTAGCCGATAGCAGGCCGCGCTCGCCGAGCTGCTGCTCCAGCAGCGCCACCGTCAGGAGCGCCGCATGACCTTCGTTCATGTGGTAGACAACTGGCTCGTAACCTAGCGCACGGAGGATGTATGCTCCGCCGATGCCCAGCACTGCTTCCTGCCGCAGGCGATAATTGCTATCGCCACCATAGAGGCGATCTGTCAGGATGCGGTCTGCAGGATCGTTCTGGTCAACATCGGTGTCTAGGAAATATATAGGAACAATTTTTCCCGTCACGCCCTTCATGTCGTGGCGCCAGGCGCGAATTGTGACCGGACGGCCTTCAATCATCACCACGGTCGTCGCATCCTCAGCCGCGCAGAGCGCCTCCGGACTCCAGGGCTGAGCCTCCTCAGTCTGATTGCCGTCGGCGTCGAGATGCTGCTTGAAGTAGCCCTGGCGGTGCGCCAGAGTAACAGCGGCGAGAGGCAGCCCCAGATCGGACGCGGAGCGCAGAGTATCTCCGGCGAGTACTCCCAGACCGCCGCTGTAGGTCGGCATGTCAGGGCGTACGGCTATCTCCATCGAGAAATACGCGACGATACTGGTGCTGGAGTTGAGGACTTCGGTTGGGACACGACTGGAAAAAGACATTACTTTATTATCTCCCGCACTCCCGGAAGGAAGCCACTCGGCTTCTCCGGGAAATGGACCGGCAGGACACGCAGATCCACCTTGCTGCAGTCTAGCGGTCGCGCCATTGTTATGGAATACGACTTTGTTGCCATATCAGGTGCCATATCAAATCCGGTATGGCGCGGGAAAGGAGACGCCAGCTTCTCAGTTCCCGCTTACAACACTTCGTGCGCGGCGGCGGAGGCCCTGCAGCGATAGATGTCGGGCTGTATGCCAGTGGCTGCACGATAGTCGGCTGCGATCTTCTCTGAAAAGGCCTCAGCCGCCGACGTTTCGACCAGGTTTACCGTACAGCCGCCAAATCCTCCGCCCGTCAGCCGGGCGCCGTAGCAGTGAGGATCGCGAACCGCCAGGTCCACCATGATGTCAGCCTCGGGACAGCTGGCCTCGAAATCGTCGCGGTAGCTCGCATGGGCAGCCGCCAGCAACTCTCCCAGCTTCTTCAGGTCGTGGGCTTCGAGGGCATCCGCGGTGGCGATGGCCCGCAGGCTGTCTGTGATGATATGGCGGCAGCGCTTCAAAACATTCGGCGGCATCTCGTGCCCCCAGCGTTCCAGGTCTTCCGGTGTCGCATCACGCAGCACGCGTACCTCTGGCCGATGACTGCGCAGAATGGCCGTACCCTCTTCCACCTCGGCGCGCCGCGTGTTGTATTCTCCGCCGGCGTGGGAGTGCTTCACCATCGTATTGCAGATCACCAGGCTGATATTGCTCGGAATGGGCGCCAGTCTGTAGCTCAGGCTCCGGCAATCCAGCAGCAGGGCGTGGTCCTCCGCGCCGCAGCAGGCGATGAACTGGTCCATGATCCCAGTCGAAGCTCCAACATAGCTGTTTTCTGCCCGTTGACACAGCCGCGCTACCTCCGGCGGCGGGAGCGTCGTTCCTGCCGCACTCAGCACCGCCAGCGCCACCGCGACCTCGATCGACGCTGAGGAACTCAGCCCTGCGCCCAACGGCACATTGCCCTCGATGCTCATGCTGAAGCCCGGTACATCAATGCCAGCCAGCCTGAGCATATGAACCACGCCCAGTGGGTAGTCGCTCCAGTGGTGTGAGCCCCGCTCCGGCATCGCATCCAGATCGTGGATCACCTGCTCGGTGAAATTCGCCGAGTAGATCGCGACCTGTCTGTCATCCCGGCAACTTATCGCTGCCTGCGTCGAAAAATCGATCGCCGCCGGCATTACGAAGCCCTCCGCATAATCGGTATGCTCCCCGATCAGGTTCACGCGACCCGGAGAAGTAAAGACCCTCGGCGTCTCTTTGAAGCGCTCCAGATGCGTCCTTTTGATAGCGGTTACATCCATCATCTAAGTCCTATCCTCATTTCTGCCAACGCCTACGATACACCAGTTAAACGAACCGTGATCTGCCAGGTATCGCTCTGTCCCGCTGTCAACCGCTTTGCCGAGCCATTTTCCATTGCCTGCGCAAGTGAGTCAACCGGAGCCGTGCAAGGCTCCAGGGCGACACACTGCTGCCGCGCTGTCCCCTTTTCAGGCCACCCTCCGTAGCAGAGCCAAAGCCCCAGCGAGGGAATTTCAGTCACATCAAAATGAACTGAGATGCGGCACTTCTCTTTGCGCCGCTCGATCGCGCACCAGCCCTCGGCCGGAGCAGCGGTGTAAAGCTTATCTCCGATACCGTCCGCGATATCTCCGGCGATGCTAAGATCGACCGTTTTACCATCCGATTGGATTGCCCGTGGCCAGTTATGGCGAGTACCTGCAGTGCCCAGCCGATCTCCTGCTGACCCTTGTACGACTACGCTCTCTACAGTTCCCGGCAAAAGGATGCGATCACCCGCGTCTACTGTAAACAGCGGGTGGGCCGACCAGGCATACTCGACCGGCTGATCGCTCAGGTTCGTTACCCGGTAGGCGAGGATTACGCTGGAGTCTTCAAGACGCAGAGTCTTTTCAAAGCGCAGCGGCAGGCTAAACCCATCGGCCCTGAGGCGAATCTCGTCTCCGGACTGCTCCCCCTGCCACTCGATGCGCCAGAAGTCCCCATGGTCGGGAATCGTCACTGCTCCTGCAGCAGTCTGAACAACGCAGCCTGAAACCGAGGGCAGGCACTCATCGAAGCCGCTGGCATCGCTTTCATCAAAAGCCATCTCCCTGGTGCGGGCGGCATAAGGCCGCAGAGGCTGCTGCAACAGTTCCGCGCCCCCGCTCAGACGCAGCGAACTCAGCTTGCTGCCAAGCTCCGGTATGACTTCCACATGCAATTTCCCGTTATCGAGCGTCAGCGTCTTTCTCACTCTGCCCCGTCTCCTTTAGATTTCCCGCCCCATCACGGCGTCTTCGTGCAGTGTCGTGCCCACGAGGAAGGTACGTTCTCCTACCTTGCGAAACCCGCACCGCTCATAAAATGCGATTGCCCCAACATTGCGCCCGTAAACGCCCAGCAGCAGTCGCTTCCGCCCCATCTCGCGGGCCGCTTCGATCGACTGCTCCATCAGCGCACGTCCAAGCCCACACCCCTGAAACCGATGCAGCAGATAGATTCGCTTCAGTTCAATGTCCGTAAGCTGCGGATCCGCCACCGGCAGCTTAGCCTCAGCAAGGACGGCATACCCCACTGGCGCGCCGCCCTGAGAGCTTTCTGCTATATAGATGCGGCTGGAGGTCTCTGCCATCCACGTGGCATAGACCTCCGGTGCGTGCTGCTTTTGGCAATGCAGCAGAATGTCTCGCCCCTCCAGAGTGCCGGCAAACGCCTCCAGAAATGTCGCCGCCCCAACCAGCGATAGCGCCTGTTCATCACCCGCGCCGCAGCGGCGGAGCCTGAATTCGTCCTTCAATCGTACTTTCTCCGTGGTGGCGACTCGAGGCTGGACCGCCCTCGGACCCATTAGCATAGTTCAACCCGGCTGTTTCTGCGTCCGCCAAATGGACTATCGCTGGCCGTCCCCCGAACCGTGGCTGGGCACCGGCAGGCTGTGCGTCTTCTCCGGGGCACTCACAATTCGCTGCAGCAAAGTGGGCGGCAGGGTAGCCGTCAGCACTGCACGATCCTTGTAGTGCACCACCTTCGTACTGTTCAGCAGCGCCGCAGTGTCGGCATCCGTGAGGCTGCCCGGCAGGTTGTTTTCCGCTGCTCGGAAGATTGATACCAGCGCCTTGATCGACTCGGCGGAAGCGGTCGCCGCGCCCTCCGTAGGTGCAATCTCTTCAATGCGCAGCCGGATCGATCCGGTCCACCGCAGCGACGCGATGAACGTAGCATCGACGGCCAGCGGCAGGCGGATGCCCATGATCCTGATTCCCCCCTCCTGCCCCAGTGGCAGTCCTATCTGCCCGACGCCCCATGCCAGAGACAGTAGCGGTACATCAGCATAGTGCTGCGCCAGCAGCGTCGAACCGGAGAATGGCAGCGCCGCTGTCCGGTATCGATCAATCATGGAGTGAATCTGCTCCGAAGTTGGAGTGTTGCTGATCGCCACCATGTCATAGCCCAGCAGCACGACCCTCACCGTGCGTCCGTCGCTCGGGACGTTGTAGATCGTGTGGCCGGCGTACTTCTCCTGCGAGGCAGCTACACCCGCCAGGTAGTTCGTCAGCCGGTGCCCATCAAAACGCCCGTCGAAGACCTCAGAGAACGCCACCGGCCCATTCGGCCCGAACGGGTCGGGCCTGCGATGCAGCGCAAACGCCGCCTCATCCAGATCGCGTTCAAAGACAATCCCCGTGGCATCGATAAATTTCTGATAATCCGGATCGTGCGGCACCTGGCGCTGGTCAAAATGCGTCGCCGCGCGCAGTGGCCGCAGGTTGAGGTAAACGATGCCGTCCGACTCCGGGAGCAGCCGTGCCACCTCCGGGGGAGCTTTCTTCCGCAGGTAGACGGCAACCACCAGCAACACAAGAATCACAGCTGCAACCAGGATCGTGATGCGCGTTCGTTTTCGCATTAATTCTGTGGGCCCTCAAGCCCTGTTGTCTCAGCCTCAGTGGCCTCAAGGACGGTGTAGTAGCGCTGCTCCGGCGCCGCGCAGCCCAGGCACAGCAAGCGCTCTTCGCGGCGTACGAACCGATCATAGTTGATCCCCTCGCCGCACTCCTCGCATGCCACCCGCTCGCCCTTGAAGCCGGGGAACTCCTTCGGCGCAATCTCCACCTTCACCCACTGCTCCGCAAATAGTTCCACATCCGGCATTTCGCGATAGGCGCGCATCTGCTGCTGATTCTTATTTTCGATTTCGGGATAGAGTTCCCGTGCCCTTGCTTTGGATGACTCGCGCGCAACTACTCGCAGCGACCGGCCGGTGGCAAGATCGCAGAAGGTCGCCGCCATCTTCCCCCAATCGCGAAACTTGAGCGCACGCTTGCCAAGTCTGCACCCCGTCACGACTCCGATGGCATCGGTTGCGCAGCGGTCAATTTCGACATAGGTGACCAGCCGCTTGCGATCTTTGCCGCGGGGCTCTTCGATCCCAAGCCGCGCACAACCAAACATTGCCATCCGCACGCCAAGGATCTGTCCGGCGCAGAGATGCCCATGCGCCGCCTCTGCCGCCTTCAGCAGCTCGTCAAGAGACTCCATAGCAGTATGGTACTCGGGTATAGCGCCTCAGGCGTATCGCCCTAATTGTCGCCAGCAACGCGCCAGCTAACAGCCATAAGCGTACAGGTCGCGATCTTCCCGATGTTGAACGTGACGACCAAGAATAGGTTGCATTAGGTGCAGCTACTCTACCCTGTAGAGCAGCGAAGCGTGCGGCGCAATTTTCACCTTTACCCCTGTTGAGCTGCCGAGATCCTTGTGCTGCCAGAGGTCGCGGGCCGTGTGCTTCCCCGCCGCAAGCCCCAGATCCTGCCAGGTGTACTCCATGTCGAGCGGCCCGTTGCTCACATTAAAGAGCGCGACATACTCACCCTTCGCCGATGTCGCCTTGGCCGTCCAGATCCAGCTCTGCGGCGTGTGCATCAGCGCCTGGTTACCGGTCGAGGCCTGATTCACGGCAATCACTTCGCGGTTCGTCAGCAGCGCCTCGGTGGCCGCGTCCATCTGGGTCAGGTTTGCTCCCAGCACCAGGGGCGAACGCGCAATCGACCACAGCGTGAAGATCGTCCGCTGCTCATCCGCCGTCAGCCGGGATTTGCGAGGCTGCTGCCATCCGGGCCGTGGTCCCAGGGTGCCAAAAGGTAGCATGTCGGCATCCGGCCAGTGCCCGGGCCCAGCAAACTGCTCCCATTGCGACACCAGCAGGAACTGCTGCACCGCATTCTGGGGAAAGCCATGAGGATCGTTGTTCTGCTGCGACCATACATCCCAGAAATCATTCGAGATGCGCCACATCTGCGCCTGCTTTGTCACGTCCGCCGCGTCCTCGAGCGGTGTCGGCCCAGGGGACAGGCTGAGCACAATAGGCCGCCCTGTCTTGCTCAGCGCAGCGCTCATCATGTGGATCTCGCCCTGCTTGTACGGCGCGGAAATGCAGTCCACCTTAACGAAATCGATACCCCACCCGGCATACAGGTTCGCAATCGAGTCGTAATAAGCCTGCCCGGCGGCATTGTTCTTGACGCCATAGTTGTCCGGATTCCATCGGCAGGTATCGGCCTTGTCCGCCGCATCAGCGGCATGAAAACTCGAATCTGCGATCGGCAGATTCCGCTCCACGGCCTCCTTGGGGATGCCGCGGATAATGTGTATGCCGAACTTCAGTCCCAGAGAGTGGGCGTAAGCAGCGAGAGCCTTGAGGCCGGCTCCGTTCGCTGCCGAAGGAAAACGACCCGGGGCCGGAGTATAGCGGCCATTCGCATCGAGCGTATAGCCCTGGTCCGCGCCCTTGGTCCCGGCATTCTCCGGGTGCGCCAGATACCATCCCTCGTCGATCACGACGTACTTCCAGCCATAGGGCTTCAGGTGCGTGTTGAACCACGAGACATTCTGCTTAAACTCAGCCTCGGTGATCGTCAGTCCATAAGAATCCCAGCTGTTCCACCCCATTGGAGGGGTGGGAGCAAGCTGCGAAAAAGCGGCCAGGGGAAGAACCGATAAGGCGGCAAGCATCCAGATCATTCGGCGCATTCAGGCATACTCCGGACAACGTTTTCCACGCAGCCAGCAGTGTAACCGCAATTTCCTGCCTTCGCCTAATGTGCTTTCGGCGCGATGGGTCTAAGCGGGCTGACCCCGGGGAGCCTTGGCGTTGGCGAGCGCAATGGGGCCGCTGTTAGTCTTGTAAATAGAGGTTGACGCTCGCCCCGAATTCTCCGAGAACCCTCAATGAAGTTCTTCAAGATTTGCGAAAAGATGCCGGTGATGCGTGGAGCCGCAAGCTGCGGCCGCTGGGCAGCGTGGATGCTCTGTATTGCCAGTGTCTCTTATGTGCAGGCGGTGCAGGCCCAAGCAGCGCCGCCACAGACTTCGCGCGCTGTGGCGCAAGCCAGGACGGCTCATAAGCCGAGAAAAACATCTGCTGCCAAAGAGCGACGGGTCAGTTTGCCGGTTGAAAAGCCGAAGAATCTTGCGTCCTCTGCAGATGCTCCAGCTGGCATAGCCCAAGTGCTACTGAAGAATCGGAGTCTCACGGTGAAAGCGGACAACTCTGACCTGAGCCAGATTCTAAGAAATATTGCCAAGATGAGTGGCATGACCATCAAGGGCGACGTCAAGAGCGGACGGGTATTTGGCGTATATGGTCCTGGCAATCCCAGTGACGTTCTTACAGATCTCCTGGCCGGGTCAGGGAGTAACTTCATTATGATCGGAAATACCCCGGATGGCACCCCGCGTGAGTTGCAACTGCTGCCGAAGAATGGCAGTTTGCCGGTTGTTGAGGCGCCCAGAACGAATGCTGCAGCCTCGGGAGGTAGCGAAAATTCAGATAGCGAGTCCGAGGAAGAGCCTCCGGGCCCAGGTGCGATTATTCACGTTCCCCCTGCCGGATCGGATGACCCCCAGGTGAGAGCTGAGCAGAATCTGCGGCGGCTTCAGCAGATGCATGACCAGCAAAAACAGCAGGAAGCACCCCAGTAGCGGGAAGTGTCAAGTGTTTGCAGTGATTTAGCCAACCTCTGGTTATCTTGCGCAGACCTGCTTGAGCCATTACGGTGACTCTTGAATGGAACCTGTTACCCATATGCTCACCGGGGCTTGTCTCAGCCGCTCCGGATTAAATAGAAAAACTTCGTATGTTACGGCAGCCATGGTGATTGGCGCAGAGGCTCCTGACCTCGACATGCTCTGGAGACTGCATGGCCCTGTATCCGAGCTGCAACATCATCGCGGGATCACGCACACTTTTCTTGGTGCACCTTTCATGGCTTTGGGCACCTTGGCTGTGCTTATGATCTTTGACCGCATGCGAACAGCCAGACCCTCCGTACCCATTCGCTGGGGCTGGGTCTGGCTTTGCGCCTTCATCGCCGATCTCAGCCACATTCTGCTCGACTACACGACGAACTACGGTGTCCGTCCCTTTTACCCGTTCAACCCCCACTGGTACGCCTGGGGAATTCTCAATTTGTTCGACACGTTTATCTTCCTGTCGCTGGTGATTGCGCTGCTCGCGCCAGGTGCTTTTCTCCTTGGCAATCAGGAGAGGGGCAGTCGCGAGAAGTTTGCCGGACAGCGCGTATGGGCATGGGCTGCGCTGACTTTTGTTCTGCTGTGGTGGGGGTTACGGAGCCAGCAACAGGCGCACGCTAACGCCCTGGTGAAGAATGGGGACTACTTTGCCGAACCGGTCCGGCGTATTGGCGCGGAGCCTTCCATGACGAGCCCGTTCCGGTGGCATATGGTCATCGACACAGGGAACGCCTACCGTACTGCGAGTGTCGATACGCTGCACAATGAGGTTGTCCTGAATCGAAGAGTGATCTTAAAGGGCCCGATTACCTCCGCAGTCGTGGCCGCCAAGCAGTCTCACCTGGGAAAAGTCTACGTCGACTGGTCGACATGGCCGCTCATCGAAGACATGGGCTCCTTGTCTATACCCGCCCCGGTCGCACCACCCACTCCAGCCGGACAACATTGGCACACAGTCGCATTTCTTGATATGCGTTTCGACAGCCCCAGCCTTTTAGAGGAGTTGGAGAAGTTCCGGCACAAGGCGGGAACAGCTTCGCTCATAGGGTGGGTGTATGTAGGACCCGACCATCAGATCGAAGGCCAATACATGCATGGCCAGAAGCAGCGGTGAGTGCCGGGTAGAGCTCTCTCTCACTGTTTGCGATAGCCGATCCAGCAGGCAAAGTAAAGCACCGCCGCAGCTGCCCGAGGTGGCCGATTGCTTACTCTTGCCGAGTGCGCCCTGAAGAAAGCCTCTGAGGTGAGAAAGCTTTATCGTTCAGCGTGCGGCGATAGATAGTGGCCAGTTCGCCGAGAGCCTTGAAGAAGTCCAGAGGGCTGACTTTGGAGCCTGCCACATCCGTCCAGACGGGCAGCGGGTATTCATAAATTTCCTTCTCCAATTGCTTCGTGCTGCCCTGGTGAATAGCGAGAAAGCGGGCCAGCATTTCAACGTCAAATATCCAGCGAGAGTGAAAAGGCTGGGACAGCACCAGGCTGAGTTCCGGTGTAATGCGGAACAGCTTCGCACCACACTGAGTGTCATAGATTGGCAGATGGAGCAGCAGGGAAACGGCAGTTGCAAAGCATCGACCTAAATAGTGGCGAACCGGCTGCCGATGGATATCGCGACCTAAAAGTCGCACCCGCGCGCCAAAGACTAGATTGAGGTCAGGCTTGGAGACCATTAGCTCCACGAAGTCGTTGATCTGTGGGAGAGGCGTCGCGAGATCAGCATCCCAGAACCCCGTGATCCTGGCCCTTCCAGAGGCAATCACATGCAGCATGCCGTTGCGTACAGCCTCAGCCTTTCCACGGTTAGGCTGCTGATCGAGCACGGAGACTCGGGTTGGAAACCTGTTGCGTAGAGCCTCAAGCATTGGAAGCGTTTCATCGCTGCTGCCATCGTTGACAAAGAGCAGACGAATCTCGCCGCTCTCTTTGCTCTTCAGATACCTCTCATATTCGTCAACTCGAAAACGCTTGGCTTCGTTGTAGCAGGGGATAACTACGACACAGTGTTCCGTAGCTGAGAGCGCGGCTTCATTTCCGGCTCGTGTGATTATCTCGGCTCTTGCGTCCACAGTTGCTCCATTGCTGCTTAGCTACGAATTTCTCAGTATAACCGTACGCGTATCTAACTTCGTCGGCTCACAAGACATGCCCTTCCTAAGTGCAGCAAGAGCGCACATCTTCGATAATCAATCTATTGATGCCCTCTGATGTACGATGAAGCTTTCAGAGATGCATTTCCTGTGTTTTACGTGCTGCGTAGGCAAGATGCATGGTTCCCTTTGTTGTGGACCGAGACAGAAGTCGTTGTCTTCTGAATGGCAAATTGCATCTCTGTATGTGAGTCACGGCGGCCTGGATTGGGAAGCCTGTAATCGGAGAGCTTTAAGATCATGCAAAGAGATCAAACACTGAGACACGCTGTTCGGCTCCTGGTGCTTGCACTGGCTGGAGCGCTGGTCCTGCCGGTCGCGTATGGCGACTCCTGTACCATGCAGTCGCAAATTCCCTCCGCGCAGCGGGAAGAGCTGTCGCGCGTCGCGCGCACGCTTGTGGGTGAAGTCCAGAGTGGCGATCTTCAGGGCCTCCGCAACAATACGCTTGCTTCCGTTGCTGCTAACTTCGACGGCATCGCACATTCAGCGGAGGCGCTAAAGCCGCTTATTCAGCAGGCCGGTATCACCGTGGACCAGCTCTTTGCATTTGAGGCTACCCAGGCGCCCCAGGGCACCCTGGGCTCGCAGTTCTTCTGTAGTCCGGTTAACTCCTCGATGACCGTAGTGTTGAATTTCTCAACGCTGCCCCCCGGAAAGTATGTGCTCGCTATCCTTCACGCGACTGGCGTTCCGAAGCCGCAACAGATTTCCCTCATTCTCGCTGAGAGTCCTGAGAAACAGTGGAAACTGGCGGGATTTTTCACTAAATCGCTGATGCTGGCCGGTCAAAATGGGCTGTGGTACTGGACTCATGCTCGTGAATATGCGCAGCAAAAGCTGGAGTGGCCGGCGTGGTTTTACTATCAAATCGCAGAGTTCCTCGTCGATCCGGTGGACTTCCTCTCCAGTCCTAACATGGAGAAGCTCAAGCACGAGGCTGATGAGATAAGGCCGAAAGATCTGCCGGACGATAAGCCTGTGATGCTCCAGATGAATGGCACTTCGTTTGAGGTGACAAAGGTGGATGCATCGGCTGAGCTGGGGCCGCTGGACTTCGTAGTTCATTACACGCCCAGTGATGCCCAGTCTGCACAGTTGCGTGATCCGGTGGCTGCGCGCAAGCAGGCCATCGATGTGATGACGGGCTTGCTGGCTCAGCACCCTGGATTGCGGCAAGCTTTTCATGGCGTGTGGGTCTATGCAGATGCGAAGGATGTCACTGTCTTCGCGCTGGAACTGCCGATGGATCAAATCCCGGGAGGAGCACAGACCTCTGCGCCGTCCTCTGCCCCCTCAGGGCGGTAGCGCAAAACTCCACATCCCCAAGGCAGATGCGGGACAATGCCTGGATCTCGAAAGCGAAGATACTTTAGATCCTCGTTTTCGAAGACTCCAGGCATTTTGTTGGTCTTCAGAAGATGGCGCTGTAAGTTTCTCTTAGCTCTCGCGACATTTCCTATTACTTTGGTGATATCCAACCAATAGCTTTATTAAAGCTATTGGATTTAGTCCATGTTATCGTTCATATTTTTCCCTAAATAGGGCAATAGGTGCATTTCCAAAGGGAATAGCTTAACTCCCATACCCCGAAAATTACTTGAGTAATGGTGAGAGCATATCTTGTTACGTATGTAACGCTACTTATACAACCTTCGTTTGATTGCTCCTCAAAGTTAGTCGACTTAGTATTCGATAAACACTCCATAGAAGCGGCTCAAAAGAACCACTGACGTACCGGCCTGTAACTGCTCATGCGATTACACGCATTCGCGTCGTTCTGCCTTGGTATCTCTAATCCGCTCGGAGTTGGTTACTAAAGGGGCTCATATGAAAATCCTCCTCTCCTCCATCCTGATGCTTATGTCGTTCACTGCAGCGTCATTTGCCAACGTTACGGTCAGCAGTCCACAGAACCAAGAAACTGTGAGCTCTCCCGTGCAATTTACGGCAAACGCCAACACCAACACCTGTTCCAGGGGAGTCGCTTCAATGGGCGTCTATGTAGACGACCACCTAGAATATGTGGTGCAGGGAACAAGCATGAAGACGTCCCTGAGCATGAGGCCGGGCAGGCATAACGCAGTCGTCCAGGAGTGGGACTACTGCGGAGGAGCGACATTAACTTCCATACCTGTCACCGTAGCCGGCCAGACCGGAGTCTGGGTCACCTCACCTTCTGATCACAGCACCGTGAGCTGGCTGACAAATTATGTCGCAACGGCCACGACGAATTGTCCGCAGGGTGTGGCTGCGATGGGAATCTACGTCAACAACCAGCTGATGTATGTGGTGAAGGGCTCGAGGCTCAACACTCAGATGAATTTGAGTCCAGGGACACAAAATACCGTGGTGCAGGCATGGGATCAGTGTGGTGGCACCTCAAGTCAGCCAGTCAGCGTGACGGTGCAAGGACGCGGCAACACTTTTACCGACCTTCAGGCCAGTAAGGGTTGGAATAGCTGGGGGCAACTGGCTCCGGTATATGCCGATTGCAATAATCCCTGCTCAGGTGTGAACTGGTCGATGGCGCAGGGCGTGAAGGCACCATCCCTCCACGGCAAGGCAACGCAATTCAACCTCGGCGGCAAGACGCCCTATTCAGATGTGCTCTTTGAGAATCCAGTGATAGGTCAGTTTTCGACGCAAAATCTCCGGGACATCGATCGCAAACTTGTTCCTTCCCTGCATAACTTCACTTATGACGCTTACTTCTACTACAGCGATGAGAAGGCTACGCAGGCGGAAGAGTTTGACGTGAATTGGTTCATGGACGGTGTCGGCATAACGTGGGGAACGGAGTGCCGAGTCCATGGCGGCAATGAATGGGATATCTGGGATAACGCAAACGCAAAGTGGGTGCCCACAGGGATTCCCTGCAATCCGATTGCGAATGGATGGAACCACATAACTCTGAATGTGCAGCGTGGCCCCAATAATTCCGTTATCTATGAATCGATCACACTCAATGGAATTACTGCAAACATTAACAAGACATATCCTCCTTTCACCGTTCCCATGAGCTGGTATGGAATCACGGTCAACTACCAGATGGATGGAAACGAGAAGCAGGCGGCATACACAAGCTATCTCGACAACTTCAGCTTCATGTATTGGTAGAACGCAGATTGCCTGACCAGCGATGCTGAAGTGTCTGTGGAGTCTTCTTCAGAATAGGGCCGCATGTCTCGATCGAGTGCGGCCCTACCCCCAAAAGCTCCGCGTGGAAGCTGCCCCTGGATGGGAGCCACTCGGTTTCGAGACCTCAGTGAGGTCAGACAGAAAAGGCTGCAGAAAATAATTTACTGCTGGGAGTGTAAATATGACAGCCGATCCGCCAATCTTACTTTGCCTTCGAGCACAATTTGCACAGATGGGAAAAAGGATGCCTGAGGCTCTGATTTTTTCTTTCAATTTCGCAAAAAACCGGCTCGATTAGGGAGATTGATTATGTATTATTCCCTTGAATCAACTTTCGTGTCTGCCTGGAAATGCCCGAATTTAGGCTCTGGTGGAGAACATCCCGCGCCGTCGGTAATGCTGCAAAGACAACAGCATGAATGCTCCGTGAGGGAGTTCGCACCCAAGTCAAATTCTGGTTCGGATCTGCCAGAGGTGTGCATCTCTGCTGACCCCACATGAGTAAAAGAGGTCGAGTTATCTCAGGCGCATTGTGCCTCAGGCGAAGCTCAGACCACCCCGGCAATTAAGAAGACGTGCTGGATTTCTTCACTGTCAGGTGCAGCGAAAAGATCCAATTCGAAAACCTTAACCTCCCCCAAATGACCCAAAGTTTTGAGGCAGATTCATGAAGCTTTTCTCCCGCATCCTCCTGATCGTCGCCTTACTCCCGGCACCTGCGTTCGCAACTGTAATTGTCAGTAGTCCTTCGAATGGCCAAACCGTCGGCTCCAACGTTCAATTCTCTGCAAGCGCCAACACCACCACCTGCTCCAGAGGCGTGGCGTCCATGGGCGTCTATGTTGATAACGAGCTCAAGTATGTAGCGAACGGAACCAGTCTCAACACGGGTGTGTCCCTTCCGTCTGGTACGCATAGAGCCGTTGTGCAGGAGTGGGATTATTGCGGCGGCGCCACAGGCGCGGCTATGAACGTCACAGTCAACAGCCAGGCTGGTGTCTCAGTGACATTGCCCGCAAACGGCAGCACTGTGGGCTCTCCCGCTACCTTTGCCGCCACGGCGACGACAAGCTGCTCGCGGGGTGTGGCAGCAATGGGAATTTATCTGAATGGTCAACTGGCCTATGTTACGGGGGGAGCACAGCTGAGTACCCAGTTACCCTTGGGCGGTGGGAGCCAGAAGGCGGTTGTGCAGGAGTGGGACTATTGCGGTGGCTCATCGTCTACGCCTGTAAATGTAAATGTGGGCGGAACGACGCTCTCTAATCTGCAGGCCAGCGGAGGGTGGGACCAGTGGGGTGAACTAGCCCCCGTCTATGACATTTGCTCCTCGTGCGGAGGGGTGAACTGGTCCATGTATCAGCACGTCCGCTCTAACTCCCTCAGCGGAGATGCAACACAGTTCAATATTGGTGGATCGACGCCCTATTCTGATGTCCTATGGTCGAACAAGATCGTTGGCCAGGGCACGACGCAGGGCTTACCCGACACTGGTCATACGA
Source organism: Acidipila rosea (assembly GCF_004339725.1). Lineage (GTDB taxonomy): Bacteria > Acidobacteriota > Terriglobia > Terriglobales > Acidobacteriaceae > Acidipila > Acidipila rosea. The sequence continues at coordinate 422,268 of NZ_SMGK01000003.1, forward strand.
TCCTTCCGAATGTGCACAATCTCACCTACGATGCCTATGTATATGTGACGAATTACTCTGTGACCCAGGATCTGGAATTCGATATCAACATGTATATGAATGGCGTCGGAATGGAATGGGGAACGGAGTGTAACCATCTGGCCGACGGAGTCTGGGATATCTGGAACAATGTCGAGGCCAGGTGGGTGCCGACAAGTATTGCATGCAACCTCAACAATCAGGCATGGAACCACGTAACGCTTCAGGTTCAGCGCAAACCCAATAACGACCTCCTGTATCAATCGATCACGGTCAACGGCGTGACACACACCATTAACCAGACCGTCGCCCCCTTCCAGGTTCCCTCCGGCTGGTACGGTATGACGGTTAATTATCAGATGGACGGAAACTACCGGCAGTCCGCATACACGACTTATCTGGATAAGTTGAATGTTACTTACTGGTAGAGGGCAGGTCTGCCGCGGTCGGCTCAGGAGAATAGCCGATGGAAGAGGCAGGTAATACGCAGGCTTCCTACTTTCAACGGCTCCGTGCAGTGCACACTGCATGGAGCCGTTGAGTTTTACAAGTGTGGCAATCGCCGGAGTGCAGAGCTAGCTCACTTAGCCTTCAGCCTTGTTCCTGCGAATATGCCACAACAAGTCAACTGCACCCGTATGATTGCCGTCTGTGGACAGAATCTCCTGCAGCAGTACTTCCGCGTCTTCGGAGCGTCCCATCCCGGCGAGCGACTGGGCTCGTAAATAGCGGGCGAGGGTGGAAGCTCGACGAGAAAGGTCGTCGTCGAACAGCAACATCGCAGGCAATGAGGTTGCGAAGTAGTCGATCCTGGGCTCCCTTGTTTGAAGCTCGAGTGAGTAAGCGTAGATGGATTGAAGAAGCGCATCAGCTGCGCCGGTATCGCCAAGTTTCTGGTATGCAAGCGCACTCCAGTAGGTCATCTCAGAAATGCTCTGTACGGCCATGTTCTGGAAGTCCCCTTTATGGCGTGTGGCGAGCTCCCACCAACTCCGCGCCGCGTCTCTTTGGCCCAGCCTGTCCAGAGCCACACCCAGCCAATAATAGATATCGCTCGGGCTAGCGAGCAGATGCCGGGCTTCGCTCAGGTTGGGCGGTACCGCGAGAGCAGCTTGGAATTCTAGTATGGCGACGTCAATAGCACCCACCTCGAGCGCCTTGCAGCCCAGCAGCAGTCGGGCACGAACGTATTGTGCCAGGACCAGGCCTTCACCGCCCTCCCACGGCTGGAACTTCCGGTTGAGAAGCAGAGCCAGAGCTTCTTCGGGCCTGCCGGTCTGGCTATAGAGTGTGGCCAACTCTACAGAAAGATCGTCCCTGCTCTGAGTGAGATGTGGGTATTTCAGCATTTCGGTCAGGCGCCGTTCGGGCGCAGTGCCAATTCGCTTCCATAGTTGATCGCGTTCATAGAAGATCCGTCCATCCTGCGGATTCTCTCGGAAGGCGCGATCAAAGGAGTCCAACGCTTGCTGAACATTATGTCCGTGATTAAAGTATGCAATTCCCAGGTTGCGCCATACGGTTGCAAAGGAAGGCATGCATGCGGCTGCTTGCTGCCATGCCGCAATGGCGTCCTGGTATCGCCGCCTGTCGTACAGCAGGTTACCTAGCAGATAAGAGGCTCTGCCATCTTCCGGATGAAACGCAACGATGCTTTCAAGTATCAGCAATTCCTCAAGCCGGCTTGGAAAGCAGTAATCCAGCGGCGCCTCCTTGGCCTTTCGGAAGGTGCTTTCAGCTGAAGGCAGTCCAAGCTGCGCCTCAATAGATGCGAGCGTGAGCAGGATCATAGGCACGGAACCATCGCGCGCGTCCATGTTGGCCGACTCGAGAACCCTAATAGCCTCCTTCTGCTGGCCCGAGCGAAGCAGGTCGAACGCAAGGTCCAGAATCTCCTGGCCGCTCGATGGCCTGATGCCTTTCTGCCACCGCGCTCCGATGTCCATCGGGTCCATCGAGAGAGTGTCGGCAATCAGGCGATCCGCAGACTCCGTCTCGCCAATCTGATTTAAGGCCACAGCGAGAAGATTGCGTGCGTTAAGATTCCCATCCTCTGCGGCAAGGCTGCGTCTCAAGTGATCGATCGCCAAGTCCCAGCGCTGGGCTTTTACATCGGCCTCGGCCAACGCAAAATATGCAGGCCCTCGCCATGCAGCATTCCAGGTAGCACGGTAAAAAGCGTCGTAGGCTTCTTTGTCCCTTTGCTGATACCTGCGCGCAAGGCCGAGGTTGTAGTAGGGCTCTCCGTCCCTGGGGTTTGGATTGAGCTGCGTGAGCCGCTCAATAGCAGCCTCGAAGTGCTCTGCCGCAAGTTCAAATTCGCCCCGACGCAGCTGCCATAGACCGAGGGCATTGTGTGCCCGGCTCTCACCAGCATCACGCCGCAGTATCTCTTCCCAATACGGCATGGGTTGGCGTGTGGCATGACGATACTGCTCCAGATGCACCCCGATGAGGTATAACTCCTCAATGGTCGCTACCTGTTCCGGCGGCTTTGGCTCCACAGCAACAACAGGAGATTTAGCAGGCTGCACCCGCTGTCCATCGTAATCGAGCAGCGTGCGGCCCTCGGAACTCACCGTCACCCGCAGCATTTCCTCCCGGATGCCATCTTGTAGCTCTGCTTCCAGAATTGCGGGCACGTCTACGGGGATGCTTGAAGTCCACTCCGCAATGATTTTCCCGTCATGGCTCAGCGAGATCTGTGCCTCTTCGAGTCGGCGGGGTACGCACACACGAATGCGCGCGTGCCTCCCTTCAACTTGCAAGCTGAGTGCTCCGTGCAGGCCGGCGGTCTTGGGTATGCCAATCCGATGAATAGGAAACCATGTCTGAGTAAAAGTCTTCGTTTCCCAAGGAGCCAGGTAGGAAAAATCCGGCTGGTTGTCCGTGTATACGCCGGCCATTAACTCAATGTAGGGCCCATTGTGATCGGTCAGGCTGCGATCCCAGGCATAGCCAAACTCGTGATTTCCCCACGTCCACTGCTTTTTGCCAGGAGCAATGTGGTGATTAGCCACATGGACGACCCCAGCATCGGCGCGATGATCGTATCCGCCGAAAAAGTCCTCTTCCGTTCCTATGGCCATGTAGCTGGTGGGCACGGGGATATTCGCATACCAGCTAAGGTCATTTGCGGGATACGTACCATCCGGCACAAACATGGGTGGCTTTTCTTCGTCCGGGACTCCTGCGGCCGCCCGGCCAGCATAATCGACTCCGTAATAGTGGCCTGTGCTGAGAGGAAACGTACTTATTGCCCGCTTTGCATGGTCGGCGACAAAGCAGACATCCGGAGGGAAGAATGACTGATATCTCTCATGCACGCGAGTCGCAACATTAGCCCACCACAAGAAAGTTTGCATGAGCGGGGTGCGGTTAAAGAGACGAACGTTCAATTGGACGGAAGCTTGCCCCGGAGAGAGGCGTATCCCATGCATGCCTTTCATCCGAAGCATTGGATCATGATCGCTGCACCAGACGGTGATAGAACCATCAGCGTGTCTTACAATTTCTGTCTCCACCGGCATGAAGGTGGCTGGTCTGTGGTGTTGTGGCCAGTTGAATTCCACCCCTCCGGAGATCCAAGGACCAGCGAGGCCAACCAAGGCGGGCTTAATCACGTCCTGACGGTAAAAGAAGTCATAACCTGTCGACTTGTGGTATCCGATGTGAATACGGCCGCCTATTTCAGGCAGGATCATCAGACGCACGTACTCGTTCTCAATGTGGATAGCGTCCCACCGCTTTAGCTGGGGCTCTGTCGCAATGCGGTCGATGAAGGGCAACGGGTATACGCGACCGCTGCTTCCCTGATACACCCGCTTTTCAAGGAACATGGGGTTCAGCTCTGGGTTCTCAGGAAGGTAGGTAAGTATCTCAACCTCCTGCTTCCACGCCTTTACGGGCCCCTGCAGATGTGCGGGAGCATCAGGCAGGTGAAGGACGGCGGGTTTGTTCTCTATCCCAGGATCGAGTTTCGCATTCACGGTCGGCCTTCCGCGTTAACGTACACGCATATATACCGTAGGCACCTCCTTTTTAAATGTCAAGGAGGCAGGCGCCACTTCTTCAGGGAATCTGGCGGGATATTTTCAGACTTACTCCAATGAAGGGCTCAGAGCGCTTTCAATTCCTCGATACTGCGATCGTGATAATTCTCTACAATTGCGCATATCGATGGATAAAAGGGATAAGAGCAAACCGAAGCCAGCCGGAATTAAAGAGATCGCCACTGCGCTCGGGATCTCCATCGGTACGGTGGACCGCGCTCTTCACGGGCGCTCCGGTGTAAGCCCCAAGACCCGTGCCAAAGTACTGAAGGTCGCTGAATCTCTCAATTACCGGCCGAATCTCGCTGCACGCAGTCTCAAGCTGAACCGCACTCTGCGCATCGCCGTTCATCTTCCCCGGCAGATTGCATCGTTCTTCTCTCCGCTAGCCGAGGGGATTCGCTCGGCTGCGGCCGCGCATGCTCTGAACGTCGAGTTGGATTTCCGCACCTTTCCACGGCTCGGCGATGGCGATATCGAGCTCCTGAAAAAAGATGCCGGCCGCGGCTACGACGGAATCATCCTCACTCCGGGAAATCCTGCCAGCATTGATCCCTTGATCCGCCTCATTACCCAGCAAGGTACTGCTGTAGTCTGCGTTGCCAGTGACGCTCCCCGCACAGATCGGATTGCGGGCATCTCCGTCGATGCGGCGGTCAGTGGTGGAATCGCGGCGGAGATGCTCGGAAGGACCATTTTCCGCAAAGGCACTGTTGCCACGATCACGGGCGATCTGAATACCTTGGATCATGCCGAGAAGCTACGTGGTTTTGCCGCAACGCTTGCCACGCTTGCGCCCCACCTCACGTTGATGCCTGCAATCGAGAGCCACGAGAGCCCCAAGGAGGCATATGCGGCCACGCTCGATCTTCTCGCGCGCGAGCCTGGGTTGGCGGGAATCTACATCAGCACGGCAAATAGCCTTCCCGTGCTGCGCGCGCTGCAGGAGCATAAGCAGCTTAAACAGGTCCGCATCATCACTACGGATCTCTTTCCCGAACTACTCCCTCTCCTCGAATCCGGCGGGATTTTGGCAACACTCTATCAGCGCCCCTTCACGCAAGGAAAGGTCGCATTCGAAACGCTGACACAATATCTGCTCGAAGGTATCCGGCCACCATCCTCAACTCGATTGGCGCCCCATATAGTTCTCCGCAGCAATCTTCCACTCTTCCTCGGCAGGCTCAGCAGTGGAGAAAGTGGCGAGCGCTCCTAGCCGTCTCAGTCGGTTCCTCGTCCAGCAGCAACGACGAGAGTCAGAACCGTTGGAGAAGCTGATTAAATATCCTGCTTGACAGAAATTCCAGAAGAGCGTAGCGTTGCGATTTGCCGTTAACGTACACGTTAATGGAGAGCCTGGAGGTGGCAGAATGAGACGGTTTGGAAACTTTGCAAGCATAGCAAAGGCTGCAGTGTTTACTGTGCTGGTGGCCCTGCTGCTCGGTCCTGGTTGCATCTTCGCGCAGGTCGATCAGGGAACGATCACGGGAACGGTAACGGACCCGTCCGGAGCGGTGATCCCCGGAGCGAAAGTGACCCTAACGGAGACCCAGACCGGCTTCGTGCTCAACGGAACCACGAACCCCAACGGCGTCTACGTATTTTCGCCTGTCAAGATTGGGAGCTATACGGTCCAGGTATCAGCGGCAGGCTTTCGATCCGTCACTCTCTCAGGATTGGTCCTGAATGTAAACCAAAGATTGCAGGCGAGTCTCAGCCTGCCCGCGGGCGATGTTTCGCAAACGGTCCAGGTAAAGGCCGGAGCATCGGAACTGCTGCAAACGGAGCAGTCCTCTACCGGGCAGACGGTAAGCACGAAGGTGATCAACGACACGCCCCTGAATGGCCGTAATTACGTTTTTGTAGCGCAGCTTGCGGCAGGCGTTGCACAATCCAATGGCTCGCGAGGTGAGGGAAATGGCGACTTCAGCGCTAATGGACTGCGAGCCGAGCAAAACAATTTCATTCTGGATGGGGTGGATAACAATTCAAATCAGGTCGACTTTCTGAATGGGGCGAGCTACATCATCAAGCCTCCGCCCGATGCCCTGGCCGAGTTCAAGGTAGAGACGAGCAACTACGATGCGGAGTTTGGCCATTCGGCCGGAGCTGTTCTGAACGCCTCGATCAAGAGCGGGACCAATAGCCTGCACGGAAATCTGTGGGAGTATTGGCGAAACAATATCCTCGATGCGAAGGACTACTTCGCCCGGAGTATCCCCACCCCCGAGTACCGGCAGAACCAGTTCGGAGGCACGATTGGTGGCCCCATCGTCAAGGATAAGCTCTTCTTCTTCGGAGATGTAGAGGCGAACCGAATTGTCTTCGGAAGTACGAATACCTATTCAGTGCCGACGCCACTCATGCGGCAGGGAAATTTCTCGGAGCTGCTTAATCCTGCACTCACGGGGAGCAGCAAGCCGATCACGCTCTATCAGCCCGGCTCGAACGGGACAGCCCTGCTTTCCTGCAATGGGGCACAGAATGTATTATGCGCGGGACAGATCAGTCCAGTGGCGCAACATCTGCTGCAGCTATATCCGTTGCCGAATACAAACGACGGCAAGACCTATAACAATCTGGTGGAGAACATCAACGACATCAATAACACAGTAGATTGGGACGCCAGGATTGATTGGAATGCGAGTGCGAAAGATCAGGCCTTTTTCCGCATGAGCTACTACAACCAGCGCGGCAATTATCCAGCCCCATTTGGACCCATTCTTGATGGTGGCGGCTACGGATCAGATGGTCCGGTAGTAAACATGGGGGAAAACTATGTATTGAGCGAAACCCACATTTTCAGTCCGTTGCTGGTTAATGAGTTCCGCTTCGGGTACAACTGGGGCCATCCGCAGTATCTCCAGCAGAGCGCAAACACCAATGTTGCTGCTGCCGCTGGCCTGGGCGGGATACCGTTTGGGCCGAACAATGGCGGCCTGCCGAGTACAAGCGTTTCGGGAATCAGCGGCTTTGGCTCTCCCGGCTTTTACCCCGCCATTGAATACGAGAACGTCTTCCAGATACTCGATAATGTCACCCGTGTCATTGGGAACCATACGCTCAAGATGGGGGTAAACTTTCAGCGAATCCGCGTGTCTACGACGGCGCCGATAAGTCCACACGGTACCTTCGGCTACAACGGCTTCTATACTTCCAACCCCGGCGTGAGCTTTACGGGGTCCGGCGTTGCCGATTTTCTCGCCGACCAGATGAACAGCGCGAGTCTCTCCAACCTCTTCAACATTGAGAACGCCCGCTGGTATAACTCCGGGTATTTGCAGGATGACTGGAAGGCCCTGCCAAATCTGACGCTCAATCTTGGTCTCAGGTATGACTATTTTCAGCCCGCGATTGAGCAGCACGATCACCAGGCCTACTGGAATCCAACGTCCATCAGCGGACCGGGCAGCGGAACCGCAGATTTCCTGCTTTCCAATGGAGCCCGTAACGTTGCAATCGCGCCCACATTCTTATCGTTGCTGGCGAGTAATAACATCAACCTAATCTATTCCGGAAATCGCTCCCTCGCGCTTTCGCAAAAAGCGAATTTCGGCCCTCGAGTTGGCTTCGCCTTCCAACCTCTTTCCCGTCTGGTGGTGCGTGGCGGCTTCGGAGTTTTCTTCGGGGGGCTTGAAAGTATCGGAGGCGCTCCGAATCCGGGATACAACTATCCGTTTGCGTTCACCTTGAACTTCCCGGCTCCCGGCTGTAGCGGGAATCTCTGCCCGACGAATGGAATCACGCTCGCAAATGGATTTTCAAACGCCATTGCCGCGGGCCTGAACAATTACCTCTCCACGCCTGCACTTGTCGGTGGTCAGCTCCAAACCAAAACTCCCTATACCGAGCAGTACAACCTCTCCACCCAATATGCTTTCAGCTCCAGCCTGAGTCTCACACTGGCTTATGTGGGAAATGTTTCGCGCCATCTGCAGGCAATTATTGACCGAAATGCTCCGTTCGGCCTGGTTGGTCCGCAGGACAATGCTCAGCTCGATCGCCCATTCCCGGGATTTGGCGGTACTCAGTACGACGCCTACGAGGGGGTCGGCAGCTATAACTCCCTGCAGGCGACACTCGAGAAGCATGCCTCGAATGGACTCTATTTCCTCGCGGCGTATACCCTTGGGCACGCTCTGGACGATACGGCTACCCCGCTCAATGGCGGGAGTAACATCTATCGGAATGCCAACCTCCTGCCCATCGGATCGGAGTACACGAACTCTGATTGGGACGTGCGGCAGAGATTTACCTTTTCCGGGGATTACCAGTTGCCTTTCGGAAAAGGGCGCCGCTTTCTGAACCGGGGAGGATTTATTAACCAGGTTGTGGGCGGATGGTCGGACGATTTGACTTTCTACGCGATGACGGGCAATCCATTTACGGTGGGTCCGAACAACGCGGGCGCAAACGGCGCGAGTGCCCGCCGCGCCATATTGATTGGAAACCCCTATTCGGCGGGAGGAAGTCCCGATGCGAGCAATGCTGGCACAGCCTGCGCGCCTGCAACACGCAACATCACAAACTGGTTCAATCCCTGCGCCTTTGCTAATCCTCTGCCTGGAAATCTAATCCCGGATACGCAGACCTCCTCAAACCCACAAGGCACTCCGTTGCTGAGCGAGGCTGCTGTCCTCCCGTTTCTGGGCACCGCACGCAACCAGATCTACGGTCCTGGATATCAGCGGATCAATATGAGCCTCTTCAAGAATTTCGATACAGTAGAGGGCCAGTATCTCCAGTTCCGGGCTGATATTTTCAACCTTTTCAACACGCCTGCTTTCGGACAGCCGAATGGCAGTAACAACTCAAATGGGGGAGTTATCACCAATACGCGCTCGCTGGGAGCGTTTACGCCAAACGCCCGCTTCTTCCAACTCGCGCTGAAGTACTATTTTTAACCAATAGGGTGCGCACGCGATGAATGGATTGCCAACACAGAGCCAAAAGAACGAGGAAGAGCCACAGATTGCAGGCAGCGGTCCGTGGCCTCCCCCGCGAAAGGCCATTGCAGGTTTTGCGGGGCTCGTCAGCTGTGTTGCAGCGATCTCCGGTTTTCTATTCGGCTTCGATATCGCGGTAATCAATGGCGCAATCGTGCTGCTGCGGGCGGAGTTCCACCTGTCGGACCTTCACACGGAGTTTGCGGTAAGCAGCCTCCTCGTGGGGGCTATCGGCGGAGCGGGACTTGCAGGCTGGTTGAGCGATCGCTTCGGGAGGCGGCGGGTGTTGTCGTTTGCCGCTCTGGCCTTCGCCGCATCCTCACTTGGAGCCGCACTGCCGCGCAATTTTATTGAATTCAGTGCTGCACGGCTTGCGGGAGGAATCGCGATCGGAATCGCCTCTGTCGTTGCTCCCATGTATATTGCAGAAGTTTCGCCGGCAAGGATGCGCGGAAGACTGATCTCGCTGAACCAGATGGCGATCGTCACTGGAATTTTAGTCGCTTATCTCGCCAACTGGGGATTCTCGCTTTCCGGCGCGTGGGGCTGGCGATGGATGTTTGCGAGTGCGATCTTACCTTCGGCGGTCCTTTTCTTCGGAACGTTGCTGGTTCCAGAGAGCCCGCGATGGCTGGTAGAGGAAGGACAGGACGAGCGAGCACTCGCAGTGCTCGAACAGATAGAAGGCGGAGAAGAGGGCGCCCGCCAACTTCTGCTCATCCATGTCGCGGCACAGCAGGAGCGCAGCACCTTCCAGGACTTACTCGCTCCGGCGTTGCGGCGCCCGTTGTTGCTTGTGGTTGCGCTCGCCGTCCTCCAGCAGGTTACGGGTATCAACACGGTGCTGTTCTATGGCTCTCTCATCTGGCAGAGAGAGCTGCATCCGCATAGTGCATCGGGCGCGCTTGAGGCCAATATCCTCGTGGGAATTGTAAATTTTGCGTTTACGATCCTGGCTCTGGTGTTGATCGAACGCCTAGGGCGGAAGCCGTTGCTTATGATTTCCAGCGGGGTGATGGCGATCTGCCAGCTGGCGCTCGGGGCAGCCTTTCTTCTCAATCCTGTTCCGTCGGCACTGGTGCTCGGGGCAATGCTCTTTTGTATCGCCTCTTTCGCCATCGGGCTCGGGCCGTGCACTTGGGTGTTGATGGCTGAGCTTCTCCCGACGCGAGTGAGAGGCCGGGCCATGTCGGTTGCCAATGTCGCATTGTGGAGTGCCAGCTTTGTACTAACAGTTTCCTTCCTGACACTCAGCCATGCCATTGGTATCACCGGCACGTTTTCGTTGTACAGCATGCTATGCGTGCTTACTTTTGCGCTGGTCTGGCGCGTTGTTCCTGAAACAAAGGGGAGAAGTCTTGAGGAGATTGAAACTTTATGGCAGCAGAAGCACGAGGCGAGGGATGCCGATGAAGGTTAAATCTGGCTGGAAGGTTGCGCTCGGGGCATTGCTCGCGCTGGCCGCAGGATGCTCCCGTCACAGTTCGTCTGGTGTCTTGATCGTTGTCGATCCAGCCGGGCCTGCCCAGACCTTTGACGGAATTGGAGCGGTGAGCGCCGGAGCTTCCTCGCGCCTGCTCATCGACTATCCTGAACCGCAACGCAGCCAGATATTGGACTATCTTTTCAAGCCGCATTATGGGGCATCATTGCAGCACCTGAAGGTCGAGATCGGGGCGGATGTGAACTCGACCGATGGGTCCGAACCAAGCTATGCGCGCACGCCTACCGATCGCGATTTCACTCGTGGATACGAGTGGTGGCTGATGCAGCAGGCAAAACTCCGAAATCCTGCCATCGTACTCGACTCCCTTGCCTGGGGCGCACCTGGGTGGGTAGGCGAGTTTTATTCCCCCCGTAATGCTGGATACATGGCGGGCTTCGTTGCGGGCGCAGACAGCGCACTTCACCTGCAGTTTGCGGAAACGGGAGTCTGGAACGAAACGCCCTTCAATGCCGACTATGTGAAGACTCTTCGGCAGAAACTGGACGCGGCAAGCCCAGGCACCAGAATCGTCTGCTGTGACGAGTATCCGGGCGAGGGTGGTGGCCAGTGGAAGATTCTTGATGCAATGCGGGGGGATCCAGTGCTCGCTCGCGCCGTTGCAATTGTCTCGGTACACTACCCGCGCAAAAAAGAAGGGTATACAACTCCCCCGGAAGCAAAGGCTGCGCAAAAGCCATTGTGGTCGAGCGAAGATCAGCCGAACTCCGGAGGAGGGCCTATTCTGGCCAGAGATTGGCAGCACGGAGGGCGAATCCTGGCCAAGCTCTACAACGAGAACTACCTTGACGGCGGCTTCACTGCGACAGAAATCTGGAGTCCGGTTACGTCCTACTACGACATCCTTGCAGCGCCTAATTCCGGGTTGATGTACGCTAACACTCCCTGGTCTGGGAATTATCAGGTGCAGTCTGCCATCTGGGTGACTGCACACACGACGCAGTTTGCCCAGCCGGGGTGGAAATACCTGGAGCGCGCCTGCGGCCATCTCCCCTCCAAGGGCAGTTATGTCACATTGGCATCGCCCAACGGAAAGGACTGGAGTACTGTTCTCGAGACGATCGATGCCAGCTCGCCGCAAACTGTCTCGTTTGAGATCTCCGGCGCCCTTTCCAGGGATACTGTTCACATCTGGGAGACCAACGCGAGCCGCACCTTCGAGCACGTGGCCGATATCCCAGTGAAGGGCGGCCATTTCTCCTATACCTTTGAGGCGGGCTCCCTTTATTCACTCACTACTACTACTGGCCAATTCAAGGGCACGTCGACACCTCCCGATCCTCGTCCATTTCCTCTCCCCTGGTCCGAGAACTTTGAGCAGGTGACGCTGCGACACTCTCCAAAATTTCTTTCCGATCAGGATGGAGCGTTCGAGGTTGATAAGTGCGTGGGCCGCAGAGGCAGATGTCTTGAACAGGTGATTACACAAAAGCCCATCCCCTGGGGTCCGCTGCCCGATCCATGGACATTGGCAGGCGATATCGGATGGACAGACTATCGGGTCACCGCAGATGTACACCTGCAGGGGCGTGGCACTGCTATGCTCCTGGGCCGCATCGATTCAGCAGATGTCTTTGCGGACCAGAAGGCGAAGCTGCCCAGCGGCTATGTTCTCCGGCTCGACTCCACGGGCCGGTGGTCACTGCTCTCCTCCGCCTACAAGCAGCCCACCCTTCTTTTGGCTCACGGCACGCTCGATCGGGCCCCCGCCGCCTGGCTCCATCTCGCACTCGCTTTTCACGGCACTCAAATTTCCGCTTATCTCAACAACAAGCTGCTCGCCTCTGCCACAGACTCCTCCCATGCACACGGCATGTTCGGAATCGGCACGAGCTGGGACCGTGTCCAATTCGATAATGTGGGGGTCAGCCGCTTTCCTTCACCCGTCAGAGGAGAGTAATCGGGCTGAAGAGCTTCGAAGGAGAGCGGTGAGCTTACTCGCCATTGCTGGTTGTCGTTCTACGGCTCAAACGATGGAGGTACATCTTCTGCACGAATTCCCCAGCTTTTATCCGGTGAGGCGCTCAGCTCAAACTCAATTGTCCCGCCACGTTCGACGAAGCTCTCTGGAAGCCAGGTCTTGGTCGAGAGTTCTCCATTTATTTTCATGCTTCGGACATAGGGAGAATTCGTATCGGCGCCACTTGCCTTCACAATGATGTCGCGGTTAGGGCGGTGGATCAAGATCTCAGAGAAGAGCGGGCTTCCTAATATCAGCTCTGCGCGGCCTGGAATCTCCGGATACATCCCGATCGCCGACCAGACATACCAGGAGGACATTTCTCCAAGGTCGTCATTGCCCGGCATACCCTTCGGCGAATTTGTCCAGATGGAATTCAGAACTTTGCGCACCGCTTCCTGCGTTTTCCACGGTTGCCCGAGGAAGTCAAAGAGCCACGGTGTCTCGATGGAAGGCTCATTATTCAGTTCGGCATGCAGGGCGCCGGATTCCGTAACCGCCAGGCTGCCATCGGGATTATAGAAAAATGTATTCAGCCGCTGACTTGCTTTATTTTCCCCACCCATCATCGTAAACAGGCCCTTTTCATTAAAAGGCACCATCCATAGATATTGAGCTGCGCTGCCTTCGACAAATCCTTCGTCCGATGCCGGATCGAACTTCGGCCACGAGCCGTCCGCGTTGCGGTTTTGAATGTATCCTCCCTCGGGCGTCGCCTGAGGATTGAAGATGTTCTTCCAGTATTGCGCGCGCACGAGAAACTGCTTACGTGTCGCATCGTCGCCCATGCGCCGTGCCAGCTCCGACACGGCGAAGTCCGCTGTGACATCTTCCAGCGTGTCTGCCGCTGGTCCCCAGGCGTTGGCTCCTACCGGAATGTAGTGCAGCGATAACCACTTGTCCAGTGACGGCCTCTGCCCTACACACTCTACTTCGCAGCCTTCTTTGCTCAGATCATGTGCCGTCGGGACGGTGGCTGCCTTCAACAGCGACCGATAGGCCGCTTTGGCATCAAAGTTGTTGCCGCCAAAGGCCAGGATATCGGCGATCGCCGGCGCCGCCGGATCGCCGTTCATCACATGGGTGATCCCTGAATTATGCGTCCACCGGTCCCATTCGCCTCCATTCTGGTCGGCTTGATTCAGTAGGGACTGGGCCTCATCGCTGGCTACATCCGGAGCCAGCAGAGTGAGCAACTGCAGCTGCGATCGATACACATCCCAACCCGAGAAGGTGCTGTATTGCGCCTTCTGTGGAGCGACCAATTTATGCACCTGGCCATCCATACCCAGGTAGCGCCCGTCTGCGTCACTGTAGAGGTTCTCTCCCATCAATGCGTGATACAGCGCGGTGTAAAAAACGATTCGTTCATCGTGGGTGCCGCCTTCAATCTGTACCCGATTGAGCATTTCATTCCATGCCGCATGTGCCTTCTCGCGCACCGCATCGAACGCTGTCCCCTCCGGATTCTCCGCGCGAAGGTTGGCCTCTGCATTCTGTTCGCTAACGTAGGAAATGCCGACGCGAACGCCGACACTGGTGGACCTCGAAGTGTCGAGTGTGACCCAGCCCCCGGAGCCTTTTCCTGGCGGTACAAATCCCTTTGTCCCATATGTCGTGCCGCCGCGGGCATCGAACGTAGCCGGACGCACCGTCGCGTCCTGCCAGGTCCCTGCACCCGAAAAGTCGGTATCGAAATGCGCCACAAAGTAAAGGGTGTAATAGCTGCGGCGGTCGGCAGTGCCTATGTAGCCGCAGAAATTCCCGCTGGTCACCGAGCCGGAGATTGTTCTCGTTTTGGAATCGATATGTATCCGGGCATCCGTGCTTCCGGTCTCGGAATTCGCCGTCCGCACCAGCATTACCGCAGGCTTGCCCTCCGGATAGGTGAATCGCCCTGATCCGGTGCGAAGCGTTGTCGTCAGCTCGGCAAGGACGCCATCGTCGAGTTTTACCTTGTAATAGCCAGCTTTAGCCGTCTCGTTATCGTGGGAAAACGTACTGCCGTATCTCTCTGCGCCAGTATCGTCCGCAGGAGATGAGGTGATCTCGCCCACATACGGCATAAATGGAATATCTCCGCTGGCTCCGGCACAGCCTGTTCCCATCAAATGCGTCAGGGAAAATCCGCTGATGCGATTGGAGGAGTACTCGTACCCACCCGGAGCTGCGGGACGCCCACGATCATCACGCATTGACCCAGGCACGCCCTGCACCTGAAGGCGCGGATGATTGCGTGGCTCCTCCGGACTCCACGCGAGCATGCCCAGCGGCAATGTGGCTCCCGGATAGTCGTTCCCGCCATTCGTGGTGCCGATAATCGGATTCACCAGCGCAGCCGGGTCAGCCTTTGCGGAATCGCCGACCTGAGAAAAAGCTGAGACCCCACTCAGTGCAAAATAAACTAACATCGCAGGAAGATATTGAAACCGCCAATCGCTCCACTTCAGCTTGCTCACTATCATTGCTCCATTGCGGGATCTGTATGGGAAGATCAAACGCATACATGTCGCATTGTAGAGGCCGTCAATCGGTTCTAGCGAATCCGCCCCGAACCCAAGCCACCATAGATACTGTGAACGCCGCGGCGTACTGACATGTCTTGGCAGCACAACGCGGCTGCTATCTGGGCGGCGAGTCTACTTCTGATGATGGCTCTCATAAAGGTTAATCACCTCGCTCCGTCGGCGGAGATCCCGATTGTCGCCTGGGTGAAGCGATTCAACTGGTGTGCTCCAAACAACAGTCGGACGGGTCGTGGCTCTTGGAAAACTCCCATCCCGGTAGGGTCTGGTTCAAACTTGAGGAGCCTAGTCGCTGGAACACGCTCCGTGCGCTCCGTGTTCTTCACTGGTACGACGAATGGGCCCGCTGAGAGATGCCGCAGACCACCGACACCCTCCCAGGGCAGGGGAGGTTTGGCCGAAAAGCCAGCGATTTTCCCCGCCGGTATCCTGGCCGTAGGGAACTCCCTTGAAGGTGAAGACATCGCCCGAAATAAAGCCTCGCACTTTGCCGTATTTCGTATTGGCAACCGCCAATTGAGGCGTGGAGCAGAACGGAGGCTCCTGCTGGTGAACTCCGGTTTTGATGCTGTCAGAGGCGTGAGCCGGACGAACGACCCCTGCAGCAAGCCCGGCGCCAGCCGAAAGCTTCAGAGCGTCGCGCCGGCTCAGGAGACGAGGATCATCCGTGTTTGATTTCGATATTGCAGCTTCCTTCCGGTTTTCAAAAGATGGCTTCCCGATGGTTATGAGTCAGTTGACGAAGATGGGGTACATCGGGATCTTTATTGCATGGGCGAAGTGACCGGAAACCGGTAGATATTGACGCTGATGGGAGCGACCGATAACGAGTGCGAGACACTGCCGAGAGCGGTTTGCTTAAGTTCCACCTCGGGTGCCTGACCAACCCGATCTACAGCGTTGAGGCTCTTTCCGGTCAACTGCCAGAGTGTCGACGGGCCCGAGAGATGCACGCCCGCGACTTTCAGGTCGAGTGTATGCGGTTGAAATCGAAAGTCGATGTACCCATCGTGTGATTCGCTGCTCTGAGCGGCTGCCATACATCCAGCGCCAAGTGCTATAGCCAGAACTGCTACGCGTATGTTCATTTACCTACTTGGCCTCCGTTGCTCCACAACTTCTTTTCGCATGTCGCAGCTAAGCAGGCATGCTTCCTCAAGAGCGGTCATGCTGTTCTGACAATGCCCGTGCCGCAATGCGATCATTCAAGACGAAGCCCGAGGCACTCCTTGAGGGAGCACGGCGCTTCTCGAGCTTCTCTTACTTCGATCCATTGACGATCGCCTCGGCAGCGTTCCCGGCCACGACCCAGTTTGCCGACCCGGCGACGACTGCTTCATCCTCGAACCATAGGAACCCGAAGTCATCGATGCACTCAGGAAAATCCGGCTTGATAATGATGTATCCCGGAATCACGGCGCCCGGAATGTAAGAGTTATCGGCACGGTTGTTGCTATACGTCTTCGTCTTCGACACCGTACCGACGCCAGCTACATACGAAGTGCTGGATACCGGATGCGTGCCGAGGATGTAGTTGACCGCCCGCAGCGTATATTCGGGGCCGACAATATCCGGAAACGTCTTGTGCAGGAAGTACATTCGGATGGCCATATCCACCACGGCGCCCGATCCGCCCCAGGTGCCCAGGCTGGGGGGCACACCGAAGGGCGTGGCGTCCAGCTTCTTGTCCAGACCTGCCATGTATGTCTTCACGGCTTCCCGCATCTGATCCTTCGCGCTCGCATCGAGATAAGGCAATGCCCGGACTGCCGACCAGCCACGGAACTCCATCTGCTGGGGCGTGATCATCTGAGGGAACAATTCCTTCAGCCGGGACTTGTAGGGCTCGGCGCCATGCGTAGCGATCGTCAGTTCCAGAGCCGCAGGCCAGTCCACTCCGACCCCGAAGCCACTACGGCGGAAACTGGCCGGCGGAGCTGGCGCTGCACTGTTGCCAGCAGAACCTGCCGGAGCGCCCGAGCTGCCCTGTCGTTTAGGAGCGCCCCCGACAGTACCCTGAGAAGCAGCCAGCACGCCAGCCCCTGGACCTAAACCGCCGCTCGCCGGAGACTGCGTTGGATGAGACTTCTCCTCGCTCCACGCCTTGATCGCGGTGTCGAGGCAGTCTTTCGCTAATGCGTCGTCATAGCCTTTCAGCGTATCGGCCGCTGCAGCCAGCGCCGCAATGGCGTTCCACTGGAAATAGGGGTTGTTCGTGGTGAAGATCCACCGGTCGTCCGGCTTGCCGGAGTAGTCGCCCTTCACTTCGTTCGGACCAAGTTTCGGGTCGTAGATACGTCCGTCGGTTTTTGAAGCTCCATCGCCGACCTGCGTGTACTGGCGCAAATCCGGCTCGTGCGTGCCGCGAATGGCGTGGCCGATATTGTCGAACTGCGCCAGGATGTACAGAGCGCCGTGCTTGACTTGCTCGACCGTATCCGGCATGCCGTCAGGACGGTGCATCTCAACCTCACGCGAGGTCTCATTCACCGTAAGCTCGTCGTACTTGAGATTGAATTCGCGATACGCCAGAGCCAGACTTTGAATCACGCTCAGCTGCGCAGGCTCTTCCAGGTCGAAATCGCCGGCATCGTACCAGCCGCCCACATTCATTCCAGGAATGTGATCGCCGCCTTTGTACTTCCCGTCCGTTGCCGTAGCCTGATACCAACCGTCGAATTGCTCCCCAACTACTGGCGCCATGCGGCCATCGTCCAGGTGAGAAGCGCCGTGCCACATGCGGTAGCCTTCGCGGACGGAAACGTGATCCATCTGTTCCGCAAGATGGTGGTCCAGGCTGTCCTGCCAGATTCTGGCATAAACATCATGGGAAATGGGGAAGGGCGCCGTGCGCTGGTCTGCGTACTCAATGACATAGAGACCGGGGTCCTTCACCGGGGTGAAGTCAAACTTCGAATAGACGTAGCGCAGCCAGGGCTTTGCAGGCGTGATGGGCCCCTCGAACACCTGCTTGTATGATCCATCTTCCATCAGGCGCAGCACTTTTGCTGTCTTCGGGGCCTTGTACTTCGGGTCGAGTTCGAGCACCGCCACCTTGGAGAAATCCGGCGCATAACCCACCTGGCTGTGCGCGATCATCGGCGGCCGCGTCCAATTCGGAATCACATCCGGCCGGATGTGCCACACGATGGCATCCTTGGTCTTACCCGCAGGGATGAGGGAACGCAACACGAACCAGCCGTTCTGCGCACGGTCGCGTCCATCGAACAACATGAGGTCGGCAGTATCCGACTTAACGCTCACTCGGGCCAGCGCATCGTCAACTCCCAGGGTGATGCTCCTGCCCTCGGCGAAGGGAAGCGGCTGCGTGTATCCCTTGGCCTTGTCCCAATCCTCCAGGTAGTACGCCTTCTTCGGTTCATCTGGTAGCGGCAACACCTTGATCATTGGATCGTCGGGCGTGCGCGGAAAGATCCCCGCTTTGGTTCCATCCACCAGGTAAGCTTTTCCCATGTAGATCGAGGGAAGCAACTCAAGATTGAAGCCCGCGCGGCCGGCAAGTTTCGGCGGTAGCGGTTTATCGAGATTCACGCTGACCCTCACGCCGCCCGGTTCCGCTGCGACTTCCAGCGTGTAGCTGAGACCGAAGGTCGGAAAGGCGAGATCGGCAGTGAGCCGGTTATTCGCCTGCTCGGCGTGACGTGCTTTGAGGGTTGCCACCAGATCCCACTGCTCGGGCGTCGGCATCAGGCGCACGTCGCCGTTCGTGGCGATGCGCTGGTCGTGGAGAATCATCTCCATAGCCGTGTTCTTCTGATCTACGAATACGGGATGATATCTGCTGTCGTAGAGCATCACGTCGAAGCCCTGCGTACTGAGGTAGTCGTTTTTGGTTACCTTCATCTGGACGTCGGCGCCGAATGCCGCCACCTGCAAAGCGGTTGCGAGCAGGAGACCAGCAACAGACAAAAGCCTAAAAGAAAATCGATTCACCATTTACCTTCAACCCTCGCAGGGAACGAAGTATAGCTGAGCATGTCGCGTTAGGCCAAATCTGCTTCGAATTGAACGAATGCCCTGGAACCCTGTGCTCACCTGCACCGCGCATCCAGGCAAGTCACCCCAATGCTTTTCCGCGGGGCAACCCGATGGCTCTCCGCAGAAGAGATTGTGCCCGGCTGCGGGTGAATATCTGGGAATGAGCATCACGCGAACCGATGCCGTTATGGGTGACGCCGGCCATCTGAATGCGGCGATCACCCCTGTGAGCGGCTACTCTCACCCGACGTGAGAACGTGAAATTGAACTGCCCAATGTGGGAGCCGAGCCTGCTGAGAGAAGCTAGCCCTAATGCGAAGATCAGGATGGCGGTCAGGAGGATGCGACGGGGTGGAAAACGGTCAGAATACCGATGGCGGGTGAAACCCGCCTCACCGTGAGCGACGACGGCTACACCATCGACTACACCGCTTTGAGTCCCCGTCTAGCGGGCGCCAAAGCCTTTATAGAGACACTCACCCGTAGCTACGGCGAAGGGGCAGCCCTGCGTCAATCCGGGTACAACGGGGCGACTTCCATCGTGGTAGTTGTCGCCCCGGCCGTTTCCAGTTCGCGTAGGTCACGCGCGTGAGTTTCGTGGCCTAGAAGGACGATCAGCAGAATTGACACCACGCAGGGAGCAGCCACCACTCCGGCTGCCACACCCAGAGGCGGAACCAGAGCCAATGCGCCTAGCCCCTGGGCGAGAAGGCCTCCACCTTTGCTGAAACCAGCGACCCAACCGGTGGCACGGCCTCGCACCCGGAGAGGATAGCTTTCTGCCGAGTAGGGTAAAAGCATTGAAATGATTCCACTGGTGCCAACGATCAGCAGGGACACCGGGATGACCGGGCTGGAAAAAATGCGCAGCCCACCGACATCACGCAGAACAATTGTTATCAATCCTAATGTGGTGACTCCGACGGCAAGAATCAGCGTACGCTTGGTGCTCCAGATGCTATAGAGCCATGCCGTCAGAACAATTGTGGGCGTAGCGATAAGCGTAGAGCGCGCAATAAGCCTGCTGGCTGCGCCCATGCTGCGCCCCTCATGCATCAGGCTGCCGGGCAGCCACAGCAGTACGCCAAAATTGACAAAGCCCACGCATAGAGCGGTGAGCGTAAGCGCACAGGTAAGGCCTAACAGATTGGAGACTTTAAGCGGAGAGACAGTTGGAAGATTCTGTGGTGCAGCCTGCTTGTCTTTCCTTGTGCTAAGGGAGATTCCAAACCGCGCGAGCGTCTCTCGTGCTTCCTGCAGACGTCCCATGCTTTGCAGAAAACGGGCCGACTCCTGCAACATCGGGCTCACAACAATAAGGATGAGGGCGATCGGGAGGTTGATGAGCCACATGATGCGCCAGCCAAAGTATGGTTGCAGCAACGCAGACAGTGCGCTGGTAGCAAAATAGCCTCCGATGGATCCGATGCCACCAACCAGCACCAGACACCAGCCGCGGTGCCGGGTGGGCATGATTTCGGCCAGCAAGGCATACGTGACCGGAAGCATGCCGCCGGCGCCAACGCCCATCAGGAAGCACATGAAAATGTTCCAGTTGAATGATGGCATGGCCCCGCATATGGAGGTTCCCATAAAGATGACAGCTGCGAGGAGAATAGTGGCCCTTCGCCCGTAAAAATCCGCCAGGGCGCCCCAGGTGAAGGATCCAACAGTTGTGCCGAGCAGTCCGGAGAACGGCAGCAAGGCCACACCAGCGAACGTAAGGCCATACTCAGCGCGCATTCCGGGGACGACGAAACCAAGCGTCGCAGCCTTCATCACATCGATGATCAGTGCAGCCGCGAGCACAATGATCTGTACCCAGTGTGCGCGCGTCAGAGGCGCATCTTCAGGTGGCGCGATCTCCTCATAGACGCGGTTTGTTGTGCTGCGGCGGGGTATAAGTCCGTATGCTGTAGCACCAAACCCAGCAACGATGAGTCCCATACCAATAACCATGCCCATGTCCATTGGCATACCTGCCAATTTGTAATGCGTACTGCGGCCCATCAAAAACATGGGAATGTGCAGCAGGACGCCTATCGTCACCGCTACACAACCACCCCAAAACGCAAACGCATGACCCCAACTGGAAAATAGAGACGCCTTACGCGCCATGATCTTGCCTCCTGGCAGTCCAATTCACTTGCATCCTGTCACCTATCGACCGCAACATTGGAAATGTGGCAATGTCGGGAACTCGAATAGACGAAGGGTATTTTTTCTTCTCCTAGTGCAATGGAGTGTGAGTGCTTCTCTGGGGACAGCGCGCAGGTGCAACGCGGGCTGGCTCAATCCACGGCCATGCAAGCATGACTAAGAGCATGCGGAATGCGCAACCGTCGAGAGGTTGATCACATAGTCCATCCTTCGGTTGATTGCCGAGACAGTCGCGCCTGAATGTTGCGAAAAAAATAGGTTCATCGGCAAATAGCGTTATCAAGTCGCGACGGCTAGAAGGGAATGGTCGCGCTGAGGTAGGCTGACCGTCCGCGTCCCATCACGGGCTTTATCTGGCTCATTGACATACTCGCCAGAAAATCATCGAGGTTCACACCGCCTAATGGCAATGCATAATTTTTGTTGAATAGATTATCGACAGCCGCGCTCAGCTGCAGATGCGATGCATGATAGGCCGTCTGCAAATGTAAAAGAGCGTAGCCTGGTGTCTTCTGCTCAAAACGATGCGGATCGACATCGGACTTGCGGTCCACAGCTTCGACGCCAAAGCCTGCCGACCACCCCTTGAACTCCTCGTCCAGGTTCATACGCAAATGTAATGGCATCATCTGGTAAAGGCTTGTTCTGCTATCAAGCCTTTCACCGTGCAACCATCCAGCAACGCCGCTGAGCCTGCTTTTCCCAAACCCAGGGTTGATCCAGACGACATCGCCAGACATATTGCCACTGTAGATTCTGGCCTTATGATTGGCGAAACGCAGTTGGGCAAAAGTACTCATGCCGTTTGCGATAGTGGCCAACGGATCTACGTCAACATAATCCTGTATATGCGTCTCGCTGGCCGTGGTCTTGATTTCCCATACTTTGCGAGCATGGTCATGCAAAGTGGCTGTGCCGCTGACAGTCTGGGCAATCTCTGGCTTCAGATTAACGTTGCCCACATAGTAGTTACCGTCGCCGAACCAGCCGATCATACTGCTGATCATTTGACTGGTTGACCATGCATAGCGCTCGTAAAGGTTTGGTGCTCGAGTCTTGCGCGCATAGCCAGCTTCAAAGGCAGTGGAAGCGTTGGGCTCGTACCGCACCAGCGCAGTTACATCGGAGTCTACATCTGTGTGGGCGCGGCTTGATGCGTTAAAAGCCGCTGCATCGGCAGCATACATGGCCGAATAGCCATGCACCGGTCCAGTGTTGCTCCAGACGGTATCATTGCGCGCGCCTATGAGTGTGGTCCATTGTGCATTCCATGTACTGGCCAATTCCACAAATGTCCCCAGGCGAGCGCGGTGTCCATTGTTAATGCTTTCAAAGCTGCTTGGCCCCATCATTGGTGCACCCCCAGCAACCGGAGGCCAGGTATCGTTGAGAACAAAATGATGGAACTCATTCCCTATGCGCAGCGTGTTCTGTGTCGAGAACGGAACCTCATATTTTGCTGAGTAACCAATGTCCGTGCCATGGTCGTTCATCGGCATCCACATGGACATGGGAAATGTGATTTTGTCTCTGCCGATATTCATTGAGTGTGAAGTGCTTTGCCAGGAAGCATGCGTGTCCAATCCGCCATGATCGAACCTTCTGAGGTAATGCAGGTTCAGCGATGCTGCGTAATTGCGCACCATGTCCATGCGCGCGTTGACAAAGCCCTGGTAAGGGATGTGGTGCAGGCCAGCCCGGAGGACGACGAGGTTTCTGGCATTTCGTGCAGCCAGCGTTAGCGCCTGGTCGGTGCTCTGGGCATACGTTGATGTAATTTTGCGGCCGCTGCCGTCAGTGTAATCATCGCTGGTAACCCAGGAGCCGGTGTAACCGATGCCCAGATTATGGCCAGCAATCCACTCAGAAAGAGAGCCGCCATAATTCTGCCCGTTGCTCCAGTAGAAGCCTGAGGATGTGCCTTCTTCATGAAGCCGCTCAGCGGGACCAGCAAAGTCAGGCGAGCGCGATTCGATGGAGATGGTTCCGCCAAGGCTGTCGCCCCCCACGCTGACCGGCGTAATGCCTGCCATTACGGTGATCTGGGCCGCATTGGACGGAGAGATGTAGGACAGGGGCGGGTTCATATGGTTAGGGCAGGCATTGGAAACCGTCATGCCATTTACGAGCAGCTTAGTGCGCTCATCACCAAGACCATTAAGCATTGGACTTGAAGCAAGCTGACCGTTGCTCCGCAGACTGATGCCAGGCATACTGGCCAGCAATTCTGCGGAGTTGCGGCTTTCATCACGATCATTCTGATTCACCTGGTGCAAGGTCGCTGTAACAGGATTCGCAGTTGGCGAAATTACCATGACGCTGGTGCTAATGGATGCGAGCTTGAGGGCTATCTCAACCGTCATTTGTTCGTCAACGGCAACAGCAACATCGTGGACAGATGCAAGACCAAAGCCTTTTGCTTTGACAATAACCTGATAGTGACCCACAGGGACGGCTGTGAAGTTAAAGTACCCTTGCCGATTAGTTAACAATGATTCTTTGAACCTTGAGGCAGTGTTCCTTATTGTCACCTTTGCCCCTGAAACAATCGCCCCAGAAGGATCTTTCAATATCCCAGATATACGGCCCCGTGCAGAAGTGACGCTCGAGTCATTTTCTATCTGCATGGACGTCGCTTTGATAGGGCGGTCGACTCCCATGCTGGATCTTTGCTGAGCACAGATTGAGTCTGCCCGGCAGCACAGGCAGACAGCTGGCAAAATCACTAGCAGCAGCTTAGTTTTCACGGTTATCCTCATGCGTGATTCTGAATTCGCCATCTTCATGTAATCAGAAGGAGAAAACCTCGACTTCTGCTATTGAGTAGAGCGTGAGTTTGCCGGACCAGCTTTGCGCAAGCAAGCAGCCGAGGATGGATAAATGTTTAAATCTCCGATCGCGGGTGTGGCCCATCAATGCGGAGCAGTGAATCACTGCTCCGTCATCGGCGCTGACGTCGAGGGTTGATAGTTGAACTGATAGGGCTGGATGCGGTCTCCTGATTCAAACCGATTATTCCAGTCCAACTGGTACCTAACTGAAGCTGGACCGTCAGGATAGTGCTCCATGATCCGGTCATAGGGATATGTGCTTTCCCTGTGGAACGGCAGCTCGGTTACCGTAAACGGAAGCGCCTCATAGAAATCCATGTCCTTGACGAAACCGTTCGCATAGAAGAAGTAATCGCGCTTCCAGTGAGGCGGCAGCGGAGGCAGGCTTCTGGAGTTGAATTCTGCGTCAATCTCTTCGCCACTGCCAAAGATCACGTATCGGTCGTCGGCCTTACCCAGCAGAGGCGTCACATTTCCATAGTGGGTATAGCTGCCGCGCTGCCAGGCGAACGGCCCAGTCCGGCTGATGCGATCGTATCGATAGGTCAGATCGCCGGGCGTCTTGCCTTCTACCTGTTGCGGATAACCTCGGAAGTAGAGGTGCGCATCAGAAAGCGGCATCTCGGTCTGGCGGATTTCATGACTCCGATCCGGCCCGTTATCCACAAGTATTTGGTCCCAGTAGAGTTGCAGGTTTGTAGTCATACGAATACGCCGCACACCCGCTGGCAGTTTTCCCGTCAGGTCTACAACAATGGTGCGTGGCAGCCCGGCGGGGAAGCCCATGTCATTCGTGATACGCTTCCAACTGCCGTCCGGCATCTGCGCTTCAAGATACGGAGGCATCGGCTTGAGGCCCGCCTGCCACGCAGCGTACATCGAGCTGGCGCTAAAGTATTCCACGTATCCGTGCAGGAAGAGACGCAGAGGATTCTGTGGTGTCCATGGACCGAGATCGAGAGTAAGAGTGTGCTGATTGGCAAAGCCGGCGAAGCTGAGGTTTGTGAAATCGCGCAGATAATCGTGGTCGCGATAACGCAGTGCAGCGAGCGCCTCATGACCGTGATCATCCCACGCCCCGGCTGGCAGATGAGCTGATGCTGAGATCACCGCCTTGCCTGAAGCAAAAGGCGGCTCGCTCAGAAACTTCTCGTCGGGATAGACATCTGTACCCGCAGGATGATCGACAGCTATCAGGCGCATCTGGTCAACAAAGTTGATCTCCTCCATTGGTTCGCCAAAGCGCACACTGAGGAATCCATTCTGCGATTTCAGCCGTGAGCCGTCGATCTTGATCCACTCATCCGCATCTGCATGATTTGTTTGGTGGGGAGCCACCCAGTGCCCTACAACAGCTGCACCGATCACATCCGTAACAAAGCGGTACTGCTTGCCGTCCCAGGCAAACAATATCGGGCAGGAACTGCCGCGCCGATCCAGCTCCGTAAAGGCAAACGAGCTTGCCCCCGTGGCAACGTTCAGCTCATCCTGGGGAACTCCAGTAGGCCAAAGCATACGCACAACATCGGCATGCGGTTCACCGCCAAGTCCCACCACGATTTCTGTCGGCCCTTGGCTGAGGTAGCCGGCGCCTCCAGCGATCTCGAACTTCTGCCAGAGGCCGCCCGCAAACACTTCAACTTTGGTGCCAATGGCGCTCTTGTTGTCAGCCAGCCCAGTGAGATCCAGACGCAGGGAGTGGTTCTTGTTCCCCCCAACATTGCGCAGGACAAGCGCAGGCGCTCCGAGCTGCGTAACAATCAGATCGGTTGCTCCATCGTTATCTACATCTGCTGCGATGAGTGCTCGAGGATTCTTCAGCTGTATTTTGTCGAGGCCGAGTGCGTGACTCACATCCTGAAAGCCCTGCGCTCCCATGTTTCTGAGGACACGCAGTGCGGGCCCCTGTGCAGTCTGCACCAATGCCGCAAGATCGAGCCAGCCATCGTTGTCGAAGTCAATCGTTGTCACTCCCCAGGCTCGTGTTGCATCTTTGAGTGGCAGGGGTACGCGCTCAAACTGTTTCCCATCGACATTGCGCCACAGGCTTAGCCCGGGTGCGCCGTCATGCGTAACTGCAATGTCCATCCAACCATCTTTATTGAAATCAAAAGCGTCAACTCCGATTGACGACGCAAGTCCTTGCTGGATATAAAGCGGCTGAGCCTTGAAGTCCCCCTCGCGCGGATTGGCATAATAGGTCGGAGCGCCCGTCGATCCGGTCACTACTAGATCCACTGCGCGGTCGTTGTTGATGTCGGAGAGCACAGCAGAGACCGTCTTGCCTCTTCCGCCTAATCCAGTCGGAGCTGTCCAGTTTGTGAACGTGGAATTTCCGTTGTTCCGCCACAGCTCATTGGGCGCTCCTCCATTTATGCCTGCTCCAGTTACGAATAGGTCGAGGTCTCCATCGTGGTCAAAGTCGATAAATGTAAGTCCCGAAGGCTGGTTGCTTACCTCGATGCCTGCGGCTTTCGTCCCATTCTCAAATTTTCCATTACCCATATTGTGAAAGAGCAGCACGCGATCGCTCAGTGCAATCGCCAGGTCAGCTCGCCCATCGTTGTCATAGTCGCCCGCCGCGCAGGAGATTCCCTCACCCGTGGCCATCAGCCCGGTCTGCGCCGCGGGCACCACTGCAAAATTACCGTCTCCGTTATTGCGATAAACGTTGATCGCATCTCCGCCCCGGCCAAGGACCACCAGGTCCTTATGATTAGGGCCAAACAGATCGACCATGCACGCTCCTCCCTGCGGCCCTGCAGTCGCACTCGCCCCCACGGTTGCGTCTCCGATCGGACTCGCGGCGAAGTGGACTGGCAGCATAGCGGTAACTGAAGGCTCACTCGTCATGATGTCCTGAGTTTTCGCGTAGCGTCCCTGTTCGCCATAGACTGTGGTCAAGGGCGCTGCAATCTTCGTCCGGGTCAGGTGCGCGAAGCGCTTCAGATACTCGCGAGCCTCCTCGTTTTTGCCCTGCAGTTGCAGGGCACGCGCGAGCCCGAAGGTCGCCGAGGCGTGCAAGGGATTCACACGCAGCGCCGCCTGAAATTCGCTGACTGCTTTATCTGCGTTTCTTAGCTCCAGGTAGGACGCGCCGAGATAATAGTGCGCGTCCGCGTCCGAGGGGTCCATTTGAACTACCTTCTCAAGATCGTCTGCGGCCACGCGCGGCTGCCCTTGACTGCGATGCACCAGTGCCAGGCTGTACCATACCCACGCATCTTTGGGGTCGAGCCGTGCTGCCTGCTCAAGCGCTGTTGCAGCATCTGCATACTTCTGCAGGTAGAGCAGGGCGATTCCCTTGTTGAGTATCGGCAGCAGCAGAGCAGGGTTTGCCTTATGCGCCTCCTCGAACTGCTGCAACGCTTTCTCAGTCAGTTGTTGATTCATCAGCGCAACGCCTATGTTATTGAGCCTGGCTGCCTGCACTTGAGACGTCTGTGCAAGAGCATTTGCGCCTAGAGCCACCATCGTCATCAGGCAGAGAATGCGTCCCGCAACTCCGCGCAAACCATTTCGCCGGCTTTCAGTGGAAGACGATCGTGAGAGCCGGAGAGCAGCGTTGCGAATTTCATGATCGGGACAAGACAATTGCGCGGTCACAACTTTATTTTGCACAGCAAGACCTCATTGAGAGTGGCCTGTTTGACCCAGCCCTGCTCAAGGGCAGTCAGCCTCATGTCGGGCGATTGAGTGCTCCTGGGGACTGGATCAAACTGTACGGGACAACCTTACTGCATTCGTTCAATTGCCGTACATCTTGGTTTTATATAGCGGGTACACTGCACGCTCTTTATTGCGCAAGCGCTTTCTTCTGCGCGATTCCCCAGCGGTAGACGAATTCCACATAGCCGAACTGCCCGTTGCGATCCGTCGGATAAATAGCGCCAATGGTGCTCTTCCCACTCGCGTGCGCATAGTAAAAGTTGACGGCCAGTTGCGATGTGGTTTGCCAGTCAGCGCTGATGTCTGCGACAGTCGCCAGGGAAGAGTGCCCATTCGCAGGACGTCCTACAAACCCAAAGACTTTATTGTCGAATGCGCCGCCGCCCTGATACCAGAAGTCCTGCGCCGAAGTGAGTTGGAGCCAGTGCAGATCGCTGCGAAGTGCTAGCTTCTTCACTGGAGTGTCCATCACTTGCACGAAACTATCTGTGCTGTTCATCAGGTTGTAGAAAGGGAATCGAGCATACAACCGCGGCGTGGGAAGAAGCTGAAAGAATGTGTTGTGGTGATTATCCGTGGGATTGTTATCGCCCGTGGACCGGAACCAGCCGCCGCGCAGCCACGGCGAAGTCGCGACACTTGTCAGTTTGAGGCCACCCTCAAGAGCGGTGGCTCCAGCGCTGTCGCTCTGGGTTCCCCAGTTGCCGTTCTGTAGAACACCCCAGAAGAGAAAATCGATATCTTCATGGCCTGCCGGGATATCAGCAATCAGGTTGCCCCCATACGTGCCTAGTCGAATATTCTTGTGATCTGCCTGTCGCACGGGCAGAGGACGGTTGTCCGTTTTCGTAACGCCGGTGCGACCGTCATGATAACCAATCCCAAATGCTCGTACCAGCAGGTGTCCATTCACAGCGGGCCGCGTCACGGCCAGATATTGCGCATCCACATTCAGTTCCGGATTGCCGTTCATGTTAAAGACGCCCTGATCGGCACGCGCTGCGAAGGCCGTGACGTCCCACGCTCCAATGCCATAATGCGCATCTATGCCGTCGAAACTGCGCTGTGCATTGGTGAAGCCGAAATTGCTGATCAGCCGATTGCTTGAGCGATTCGCCTGCACCCATGCAATCACTGGATTCTTGGGCTGCGTCTCCTGGCCATCAAAAAATTCAAAGCGGCCCAGACGAAGATTCCTGTCCGCATGATCGAAGTGGTATCGCAGGAACCCCTGCTTGAGAAAGGCCGCCGCCGGATCTGTATTGTTGTCGCTCGATGCGAAGTAGGTTCCACCCAGTCCCAGCTGCCCCTGCGCTGGGAGCGGAGAAACTGCATTATCCGGCAAGCCGAGCACTGCAGGCTGAGACAGTTCCAGTTGCCAGTCCCAGTGGCGAACCTGCTGAGCAACCCCCAACCGCAGCAGCGACTCAACGTAGCCATAGGTCTCGGATTCAGGAGGAGCGGCAAACCACTGCCAGGCATTGATGCGAGCTCGCTCATAGACGGAAATGCTAACGGGAGAGTTCTGTCCATACGCATGTACGGCGGGCACAGCCATGGCGATAAATGAGGCCACCAGAAGGGCTAATTTATTTGTTTTCATTCGTGACCGCTAGAGTGCTGTAGTGACGAAGAGAAGTCAATCGTTCCGAAGTTCGGAATGGAGATCAACCTTTCGGTTGGTTTCAGTCGCAACCCTTCGCGATATGCTGGCTCAATCCAGGAATGAGCTTGCTATATCCTGAATCACATTGAGCAGTTGTGAGGTATTGATGCTGCACGAATACGTCGAGCGAGTGGTTAATCTCATTGAGCCGGAAGCGAACCATCTCTATCAGATGTCCGTGCAGCAGGCTCTGGATATCCTGCTGCAGGGCGATACAGAAGAGGTTTCGCGGATCGCAGGCTCCTTCGCAATAGTGGCTCAACGCGGAAAGACTGTGCTACTGGCGCGCTCCATGGACCGCCCTATGCGATATTTTCTTGCCAAGCGCCAGGCCGGCCCTGTGCTGGTCGTCGCTACGCGCATCGATACCATCCATGACTGGCTCAGGGCTGAAGGACTGGACGCACAGTTCCATCCCAGTTACACACGCATGGTTCCGGCTCATCACGTAGTTGAGCTACAGCTCATCGGTTGCCCTGACCCCGATCCTGTTTACAGAAGGTTCTTCACTCCATCCCAGGGGAGTCTGCCTGCCGATACAGAAATGCTTGGCCGCGCCTATATTAGCGCGCTCGCTGACGAGATTGCGCAATGGCTCAGGAGCATACCGCCATCAGAGCCTGCCGGGGTATGTTTCTCCGGGGGCATCGACAGCGGCAGTGTTTTCCTTACGACCTATCATGTCATGCGCACATTGGGCATGAGTCCCGCACGGCTTAAGGCGTTTGTGCTCGACATAGGCAACGGTTCTGATGTGAAGCAGGCTCACAATTTCCTTTCAGCTTTAGGGCTCGAGCTGTTTCTGGAAACAGTGGAGGTAGAGCCGGCATCTCTCAGGGTGGAAGAGACCATTCGCATCATTGAGGACTACAAAGCGCTTGATGTGCAGTCTGCGACCATGGCTACTGCACTCTGCAGGGGCATTCGAGCACGCTATCCGGACTGGCGTTATCTGATTGATGGCGACGGCGGCGATGAAAATCTGAAAGATTACCCGATTGAAGAGAATCCTGAGTTGACGATTCGCAGCGTGGTTAACAACCCCATGCTTTACCAGGAGGGTTGGGGTGTAGGCAAGATCAAGCATTCTCTGACCTACAGTGGCGGGCTCAGCCGCTCCTACACGCGCACCTATGCTCCCGCGCATCACTTCGGTTTCCGCGGATTCAGCCCCTTTACCCGCCCAGGCGTGATTGCCGTGGCTGAAGGCATTCCCTTCATCGATCTCACCAACTACGATGTGCCTCGTCTTTACGAGCTAAAGGGTGAGATCGTTTCGAACGGTGTCAGGGCGGTCACGGGACTTGAGATGCCGGTCTTTCCCAAGCGGCGCTTTCAACACGGCGCAGCTTCAGAGGCCACGTTTCAAGCGAAGCTTCCTTACAAGGAAGCCGACTATCGCCAGCAATTTCTTTCACTGTACCCATGACTGATCTCCTGTTGCACATCTATCCGGAGCAGGGACTGGCCCGCGACAGATGGATCGTTTCCCGGCGTCCGGCGCGGGAGCAACTCAATCCTGGGCTGCCGTACGCATGCTTTGTGGAGGACGAAGCAACGGCTGTGGGCACGATCGAGCCAACGGCGACCATCTTTCTTACCAATCGAGAGTGTCCCTTCCGCTGCGTCATGTGTGATCTGTGGCGCTATACGCTCACTCAGTCTGTGCCTCCCGGCGCGATACCTGCGCAGATCGATCACGCCCTTGCCACCCTGGCGCCAGCCACGCAGGTCAAGCTCTACAACAGTGGAAACTTCTTTGATCCGGGAGCCATTCCTCCCGTGGACTATCCGGCAATCGCCGAACGGCTCACACGCTTTGAACGCGTTATCGTCGAGAACCACCCGCTGCTCACGGGTGAAAGCTGCCTGCGCTTTCGCGATCTCCTCTCCGGACGACTTGAGATAGCCATGGGCCTTGAGACGGCCCACCCTGAAACCCTTGCACGCCTCAATAAGCGAATGACTCCCACCCAGTTCGCAACTGCGGCTCATTTTCTGCGCAAGCATGAGATAGACCTGCGCGTATTCATCCTGGTGCAGCCGCCGTTCATGCCGCCGCAGGAATCTCTTCATTGGGCGCAGGCATCTCTCGATCTCGCATTCGATCTTGGCGCAACCGCTGCAAGCCTGATTCCGACCCGCGGCGGCAACGGAGCGATGGAAACTCTCGCCGCGGACGGAAGCTTCGTGCCGCCCTCGCTTGTCACGGTGGAGGCGGCGATGGAGTACGGTCTTCGCCTGGGTAGAGGCCGCGTCTTTGTAGATACATGGGATCTGCACACAACATGCGCCGCGTGCAACGCGAATCGCGTTGCACGGCTGCGACAGATGAATCTGCAGCAGACCATCCTTTCCCGTGTAGGGTGTGCTCAGTGCGGAGCGGCGAGTTGAGCAGGCGATATGACATCGCTATCGCGGGCTCAGGGTTTGGCGGATCCCTCACGGCAATGATCCTGCGCCGCATGGGGCTGTCGGTCGTGCTTCTCGAGCGCAACAGGCATCCCCGCTTCGCCATCGGCGAGTCATCCACACCATTGACGAACCTGATCCTGGAACGCCTGTGCAGGCAGTATGACTTGGAGCGGCTGACTCCGCTCTGCAAGTGGGGCAGCTGGCAAGCGACTTATCCGCATTTGGCTTGCGGACTTAAGCGCGGCTTCAGCTTCTTTCATCATTCGCTGGGCGGCCCGGCGCATGATCCCGCAGATCGCGAGAGGCATCTTCTCGTCGCTGCCAGTCCTCATGACCGGATTGGCGATACTCACTGGTATCGCGGGTCATTCGATCATTTCCTTGCGCAGGAAGCAGTGTCTTTCGGCGCGGACTTGTACGAAGACTTTGCCTTGAGCACGCTGCAATTGACAGACAGCGGGGTAGCGATCGGGGGCAGCTGCAACGGCGAGCAGCGCAAAGTCGAAGCTGGCTTCATCATCGATGCGACAGGGCCCCGCGGCTTTCTGCATCAGGCACTCCAGCTTGAAGAAATGGCGCCGGTAGGAATGCCTTCTACGCAGGCGCTCTACTCACACTTTCGCGGCGTGGAGCGTCGGCCGCTCGCCGATGATGCGGTGCCCTATCCGGTAGAGGATGCCGCGGTCCATCATGTCTTTGAAGGTGGCTGGATCTGGGTTCTTCACTTCAACAACGGCATCACCAGCGCGGGTGTCGCCGCCAGCGCTGCGGTGGCTGAGCGGCTCAAACTCACTGACGGCGAAGCAGCATGGATGCGCATGCTGAATGAACTGCCTGGCGTGAGGGCGCAGTTCACAGGCGCATCGCCTGTCGAGCGCTTCGTCCACATGCCGCGAGTGGGCTTTCGCAGCAGCAGGATGGTCGGCAGCCGTTGGGCCATGCTGCCTTCAGCAGCTGGCTTTGTCGATCCGCTTCTGTCCACTGGCTTTCCCCTCACCCTGCTGGGCATCGAGCGGCTTACCGGGATCATCCGCCAGGACTGGGGAACGTCGCACTTTGACGAAGCGCTGCACAACTATGCGGCTGAGACGGGCGAGGAGTTTACTGCTGCATCCCAGCTCATCGGCGCACTTTATCGCAGCATGGGAAACTTCCGTCTTTTTGCAGCCATTTCCTTCCTCTATTTTGCGGCGGTCAGCTATGCGGAGACAGCCTGCAGAATGCAAAATCCATCGCTCGCATCGTCGTTTCTTCTGCATACAGACACAGACTTTGCCACCGCCTGCAAGCGATTGTTCGAAGAGTTGCACCATGCCGTAAACCCGGCTGATGAAGAGCGTCTGATCGGCGAAGCCATGAAGTTAATCGAGCCTATCAATCTTGGTGGCTTTGGCAACTCCCAACGACAGAACTGGTATCCGGTGGACGCTGAAGACTTACTGCAGAACGCACATAAGCTTCATGCCTCCCAGCCCGAGGTGGCAGCTATGCTTGAACGCTCAGGCTTTTGGGAGACATAGCTGCCTCCTACCTGTTCTGCGTGTCAGCTGCCCCGTGGCTATTGGATGCCTTTCCGCTGAGGTCAATCGGCTCACTTGCAACAATGCCTTTTCCTTCCACGATCGTAAGGCTCTGATTAGGTTTGATATCTGCGATCTGTTCACGATGGCCACGCGGCCACGCAATACTCAGCTTCAGCAATCTGCTGGAATCGGGTTTCCCCAGGCCAAAGGTCAAGGGAAGCTCACTTTGAGATAGGTATCCTGAGCCACCTTTGACCATTCGCTGTAGACGAAGGCTCCGCCCATCGACAAGGATTGCTACCGCACCGATGGCATCGCGGTTCGATCGTGTGCCTACCAGTCGCACGCGAAGCATATCGTTTTGGTTTCCGCCCATATTGCGCAGCAGGCGTGCAGGCCCATTGCCGGCAGTGATCACAAGATCAAGGTCGCCATCATTATCGAAGTCGCCATACGCGGCGCCACGGCCCACGATCGGCTGCTGCAGCGCCGGCCCGGTTCGATTCGAGACATTTTCAAAGGAGCCGTGTCCTTCGTTGCGAAACAGAAGTGTCGGCTCCTTGTAGCTAATCGAGGGCTGGGTCACGCTTACATCATCAGCCACATGCCCGTTGACCGCGAGCACATCCATCAGTCCGTCGAGATTGTAGTCGAAGAAGAATGTGCTGAAGGTAAGCACCTTGTTGGTCCAGCGATCGATTCCAGTTGTGGAGGATTGCTCACTGTAGATTCCGGCGCCGTCCGTGCTATAGAGTGCCAGCCCCTCATTGCTGAAGTTGCCGATTACCGCGCCAGGCTGTCCAGAGTTCTGATAATCTCCCACGTCTACGCCCATGCCCGCGCGGGTAGCACCGGCCTCGCTGTAGGCCACACCTGCTTGCACTCCCACGTCAGTAAACGTCCCGTTATGGTTGTTGCGATAGAGCTTGTTCGGCTCCGTATCGTTCGTCACCAGCAGATCAAGCCAGCCATCGTTGTCGTAGTCGAGAAGGGCAACCCCCATCGACTTGCTGGTCGGGTCGTAGAGCCCCGCTTTCTGTGTCACATCTTCAAAGGTGCCGTCGCCGCGGTTATGATACAGGTGATTACTCTCTCCCTTGTAAACCTGCGGCGTGCAATAGGACTTGTTCTTGCCGTCCAGGGAACAGGTCTGGTCGGTTTCAGCCGACCATGTCACGTAGTGCTCGACAAAGAGATCGAGCTTCCCATCATTGTCGTAATCGACCCACACGGCACTGCTCGAAAAACCCGACCCTCCCACTCCGGCTTTCTTGGTTACATCTGCGAACCGCCCGTTACCGAGATTGTGAAACAGGTGATTGGAGCCAACTGCAGTGATGTAAATATCTTCCCTGCCATCGTTATCGTAGTCACCGGCTGCGCAACCCATGCCATAGAATGAGCTCGCCAGCCCGGCTTCGCGCGTGCGGTCCGTGAAGGTGCCGTCGCCATTGTTGTGATAGAGCGCCGGGTAAGAGGCAGCGGAGCCGTGTCCCGGCCAGTCGGCTGAATTAACGAACAGGATGTCTTGTCGGCCGTCATTGTCGTAGTCGAGAACACAGACGCCGCTGCCCATCGTCTCCGGAAGATACTTCTTTCCAAAGGCACCATTATTGTGTTTGAAGTGAATGCCTGCTTCGCGTGTGACATCGACGAATTGGACAGGCCCCAAGGGCCGGTCTGCTGCGGCAGATATCGCCGCCTGCGTAGCAGGCGAAGCCGCAGTTGAGCCTGTGTGCTTGGCTGCTGTCTGGCTTCTCTCCACCGGCTTCCGACCGTCGGTCTGCCTGCAGCCCGAGACGAAGGAAAGCGCTACAGTCAGTGCGCAGGTTGTGAATAGCGACAGTCTCATCCGGATCGTTTCCGCCTAAGTAAGATCATGCTGCCATTGCATAGGCGCGCCGTTGGCGCGATGCGAGGTATGTCTCAAGCAGCAACGCCAATGGCCCAACCAGAAACAGTGCATAGAACGGGGCATAGACCGCCTGGTGCAGGCGCAGCACCATCTCCACCCCAGCTACAGCGAAGACGACCACGCACTGGGCCCACTTCGCCTTAACAGTCGTCTTTGGATCAGTGATCATAAAGAAAACAAACAGCTGATACATCGGTCCCGTAATGGGAGCAATTTCAGATTGCCATGGACTCCCCGTCATCCAGCTGCGCAGAAAAGCAAATCCCATAAATGAGACGACATATGTCGCGCAGATATGAAATCGGTGTAGGCGCCAGATGATCGCCGAACCGAGAGCCCAGATCACGATCATGGGCCACAAGAAATTACCCCATTGAATGCTGAGCCCCGCAACCGTGGCAGAGGCGAGCACCAGCATGGCCGAGATCCCGAAGTTCGACGGATTCCAGATGTGCCTTCCATTCACGCGAAAAAGATACTTCGACGTAATCGAGATGAGCGCGCACAGCGCATAGGGCCAGAAGGCCGGCGAGCGGATCAGTATGCCAACACTGATGCCGCTGATATAGGCGCTCGCCAGGTGAGGCCATCGGCCGTAGAAGATCTTCGAGAGCACGAGCTCGGCCACTATTGATGTCACGATAGCCAGCAGCGTTCTGGCAAAACTTTCGAGGATGCCGTAAGAAAGCTGGCCTGCCAGCAGGATCGCAGTGATCAGGATTGGAGATAAGTAGCGATTTTCAGGACTGAGAAAGCGCTTCCATCCCGCACTGGAGTTTCCCTGTCCCACGCCTTCCGCTGAGAGTGTTTGGCTCACTTCGCCTCCAGGATATGGTAGAGCTTGTCCGGAGCCAGGTCGTGCACCACCTGCTTTGTACCAGATGGCCACCGGATAACCGCCTTGTCGATCTGTGCATCTGGCCCGAGCC
Organism: Acidipila rosea; assembly: GCF_004339725.1. GTDB lineage: Bacteria > Acidobacteriota > Terriglobia > Terriglobales > Acidobacteriaceae > Acidipila > Acidipila rosea. The sequence goes on from NZ_SMGK01000003.1 coordinate 458,380, forward strand.
CGAAATGCAGACGGCGATCATTCTGCGCTGCAAAGCCACTACCTCCGGACACCTGCTGTATCTGCTGTTTGCCGTTCCAGTAGACCGTGACTTCAGCGCCGATCGCGCTGCGGTTGCTGCGCGTTCCCTCCAGCGCAAACTCGATCCACCGATTGCCGGGCTTCACATGATTCTTATACACAAGCAGCGGCCCACGTTGGTTAGCTACCACCACATCGAGTACACCACGATTCCACAAATCGGCCATCGCCACAGAGCGGCCATCATGCGTATCGGCCACTCCGACTGCTCGGGCCACATCTTCAAACTTGCCCTCTCCGTCATTCAACCAGACCTTCTTCTGCTGGTAGCCGGAGAGACTGCGGCCCTTCATCGCGGGCCAATTCTTAGCATCGTCGATAATCGTACTGTTACCGCCCGCAATCTTTGTAAAGTCATACCAGTAGCTCTTGCTTCGATCCAGCGAAACGTAGCCGTTCACCAGGTAGAGGTCCAGATTGCCGTCATTATTCAGATCTCCAAACTGCGCACCGAAGCTCCAGCCTCCAAGCTCCACACCCATATCCCGCGCCATATTCGTGTAGCGCAACGAGCCTTTAGGTGCGCTCTCGTCCGGTACCCACAGGTTGTTGCCTTGGATCAGCACACCTTCTTCGGAGATATTCGACACATAGATCGAATATTTCCCCTGGTCAAAAATATCGCCGAACGCGGCATTCATTCCGCTCTTGGGTGCTGCCCCCACGCCCGTTTGCTGGCCTGCTTCGTGAAAGCGTCCACCGTCGTTCAGGAAGAGTTCCGAAACGCCGTAATCATTGGCGATGAAGAGATCCTGGCGTCCCGTCCCGCGCAGGTCAGCGGCCGCCGCTGCGAGCGCCCAGCGACGGCTGGTGATGCCGACCTTCTGGCTGACCTCCTCAAACTTTCCATTGCCAAGATTGTGGAACAGATACTTGCGGCCGCCGTTCTTTGCGTACTCAAAGCTTTCCGGCATCATGCGTGTATTGTCGAGCTTCCACAGATTCACGTTCTCGGGGTAGTACCCACCCACAAACAAGTCCAGCTTGCCGTCGCCGTCATAGTCAAACCAGACCGCTGTATTTGCATTGATCCACGGCGGCAGTCCTGCCTCATCACCTACCTGGGTAAAGCCGTGCCCGTGATCGTTGTGGAACAACTCCGGTTTGCCCCACTTGATCAGGAACATATCTTCGTAGCCGTCGTTGTCGTAATCGCCCCACACCGCGCCCATCGAGACTCCCGTCCCTGCGCGATTTACATCGGCGACTCCCATCTTCTCTGCCACATCCTGAAAGGTCCCATCGTGCATGTTGCGATAGAGATGGTTCCTGCTGCCGATAGCGCTGTTCGTCACATAGAGATCGGGCCATCCGTCACGATCAAAGTCCACAATTGATACGGACGCCCCCATCGAGGCGACCTCCGGCATGATGGCATCGAGCCGGGGGTCCAGCGTCGGCGCCTCATGGATAAAATTGATGCCTGCCTGCTTCGAGACTTCGTCGAAATAAAAGCCATATCGCGCGAGCGCCGTAGCGCTGCTGATCGCACCCTGTGCTGCAGCATGCCGGGTGTCGCGCCGCTGCAGCACGAAGGGAACAAACAGCAGTGCTACAAAGAATAGCGCCAGGATGAATTTTGCGCTGCGTCGTGGTTTCATTGGGCTGCGTTGCTCCTCAGCGCATCATCGAACGGAGCCGGGGTGATATAGCGCGTCTGATACTGCTGCCAGTCCTCGGGATGATGCCGGTAGACCCACTCCTTTTCGAGCGTGCCAGTCGGATCGCCGTAGAGTGTTTGTGCATGGTAGGGAAGCGGCCGCACCGTCCGCGAACCAAGTGAGTTGTAGTCGCCGTCCTTGATCCAGCCGTCGCCCATGATCACATAGTCCCGCACCCATCCGGCCTGCGGCGGCGCCAACGCAGGAAACCGCAATCTCATCTCGTCGCCTGCATTCATGATGACGTAGCGGTCGTCGATCTGCTTCAGCAGCGGTCGCACATCGCCATAGCGCGTGTAATAGCCCTCGAGATCGCGCCAGACCTGGGTGGTGGATGCCAGCTGGTTGTAATCGGGCAGCTCCGGTGACGACGCATTCGCCTGCCGCACAACTGAATAGCCTCGATAATCCAGCTCGGCCAGCGAGGGCTGCAACTTCGTCATCTTCAGTTGTGTCTCGGGCAGTCCCTTTGCCCAGTGGATCGCGTCCCAGTAGATCTCAAGGTTGGTGCGCAGGCGAAGCTTCCTCTCTGTCCCGGGGCGAAACAGTCCTTCTAGATTGAAGAGGCAGGTCTTATTGCGGCCGGCTGGAAAGCCAAGGTTCGAGCGCGCAACCATCCATCCGCCGTGCCCATCCGGCACATCGAGGCTGAGCTGCTCAGCTTTCTGCGCGTGCCCCTGCCGGAGTGCCACATTCACCGTCGAATCCGTTGGATGGAGCCAGCCATCCGCGACTAACCAGAGCGGACCGGTAGCTGGCGCGTCTCTGCCGAGATCGATCTCGACAAAGTGGTCGCGCGTAAGCCCCTGATACTGCCCACGTCCAAAAGTGTCCAGGTACCTTCGATCCTGCGTCCTTACTATCTCAGTCACGTCGCGCCCTGTATCGTCTACTGCACGGGCAATCGGCTGCAGCGGTCCTGTCGCCGTCACCTGCAGCTTGACTGCCGGCACCGCAAACCGTTCATCGGTAAACACCTCGGTCCCGGCTGGATGATCGACAACCATCAGCTTCAGAAAGTCGTAGTAGTATGTCTCCCATAGCTCGCCGGTGATCCGCAGGTCGTAGTAGCCGTTCCGCGGAACAATCTGGTTCCCGGCGATCTTGTACCACTCCTCGGTTGCGGCAATCCTCGGCGATCCGATCGAGTCGATTTGCAGCCCGATCGCTGAACCCCACGGAACGGTATCCTTCACAAACGCCATCTCCTTGCCGTTCCAGGCAAAGAGGAATGGGCAGGAGCCCTTCAGCCTCTGTTCGGTCAAGACCTCCTGGTTGGCCTTGAGAGCGAACTCCGCACGCTCTGTTCCATTGGGCCAGAGGATCCTCACCACATCAACGCCATCCTGATCCCCGAGACCGAAGTGCAGCTGCGGCCCGTCGATGGCCTGCCGCTGCGTCAGCAACCCGGAGCGGATTTCCATTTCACCGCCGATTCCGAAGGAGTTGATTCGCTGATCGCCAGTGGCCTGTCGCGCCCGCGGACGAATGACCTGCCACCTGTACGCCTTGGTTCCGGCGTTTATCGAGGCCTTTGCTGCACCGCTGGGAGAAAGCCCCAGCAGATCGAGCCTGCCGTCGGAATTGAGATCGGCGATAGCGAAGATGCGGTCAGGCCCCACAATCTGAGTCGCGGACGTGAACTGCCCTTGTCCTCTGCCCAGCCAGAGCAGGGCGCCGGATTTGGCATCTGTCTCTGCACCGTTATGGGTAAGCACCAGGTCGACCGCGCCATTGTTGTCCATGTCTGCGCTGTGCAAGCGCACATCGCCCTGTAGCCAGGATGTTGCATCGGGAACCCTCGCCAGTTCAGTGATCGTCCATTGAGAGGGTCCATCTGTTCTCGCAATACCGACTATGCTGCCTGTAGCTTCAACAGCAATCAGCGAGAGCGTGCCCCCTCCGTCCACATCGGCACTGCAGATGGCCTTCACCTGCTCCACCCCTGCCGGCAGCGGCATCTCGTGGAATACTCCGCCACGATCGTTGTGCAGAATATGCAGCGCACCCGCACTGTCCATCAGAACTGCGTCTGGATTTCCGTCGCCGTCCAGATCGATCCACGCGAAGTCGCGCACCCCTGAGATACCGTGAAACGGGTGGATCGACGCGAAGGTTCCATCCCCGTTATTTCTAAGCACCAGAGGCTCTCCGCTCGATGAACCGAGCAAGACGTCCATATCGCCATCAGCCTCCACATCAAGCGCCCACGCGCCTGTATACGGGGCATTCAATACAGCCGCAGGCAAACCCGTCTTGGTGGAGACATCGGTGAATTGCCGCGGGCTGTCCTGCCGCAGAAAGCGCACGCCTCCATCGCCGGCAAGCACCAGGTCCATTTTGAAGTCGTAGTTGAAGTCCACTGACAGCACAGAGTCTTCCCCGGGAGCAACATGTCTGCTGCCGCCGGGAAAAGGAATTGATGCACCGCTCGCCAGCCTGACCGTCTGGCCGTTCGCGGCCGCTACCACCGGCGCACCTTCGCCGTTGAGCGACAGAGCCCCGATCCAGCTCCATGCCCCGGAAGAATCCACTGCAGCAGGAGCGATGTGAAAGCTTATCCCGGTATCGGGAGCCGCAGGCGTAAAAGCAGGAGTGGCAAGCCGAAGAAAGTGTGTGAAAGGAGCGGCTTCATCTCCCGCTGCGGGCTGCAGGCTGGCCACACTCCGCCGAAACTCTGGCACACGCATCAGCGTGTTACGTAGAAACGCGGTGCGCACGGCGGCAGCCCGTAGATCGGAGCCTGCCGCCGCTGCTTCGAGCTCTGTCATCTGCTGCTGCACAGGCGCGGGCCAGGAGGCTGCCCCGGCGCGCAGCTGTGCCACCATGTTTTTCAAAGTAGCGGCATCCCCCTGCTTGGCAGCAGCGCGAGCTAACTCCACCATTGCGGCCTGGTTCTCGGGCTGCGCTTTCAGGATTCCCTCCAGCAGCCGTTCAAATTCGGCCTCAGCTTCTGCGCCTCCCTGCCTTTCGGCCTCCTGCGCAAGCAGGTAGGTTGCAATCGTGTTGCGGGGGTTTGCCGCCACCGCACGGCGAAGTAGATCGATCGCCGCCTGCGAATTTCCTCTCTTGCTCTCAAGCAGCCCCTGCAGGTAGAGGATGTGGTCATTCTGCGGCGCCAGCTTCTGCGCCTTTGCCAGCCGTTCCGCAGAGAGTTCGAAGTTTCCCTGCCGCAACGCCAGCACGCCCCAGTTGGCCCAGGCCGCAGGCTCGCCCGGCGCAAGCTCCGTGGAGGACTTCAGTGCAGAGTCGGCCCGCACGTCATCGCCCACCTGCAGCGCTGCCAGCCCTACATAGAAATTCTTCACCTCTTCGCGGTAGGGCTGCGATGCCGTGTTCGGCAGCTCATGCGAGCGGCAGCCGCCCAGCGCCGCTGCGATACAGGCAAGAGCGAGCAGCCAAAGATTAGGCGACCGGCTGGCTATTGTCCTGCGAGAAGGCGGCGGGTTCAAAGAAAGGTGAAGGGATGTCACTCTAACAGGCCTTTATAAACTCAAGCGGAATCGATCCTGACAGCATCCCGCTTGTTCATTAGCAGGCAAGGTACAAATAAATACTGTCTGCGCTCAAATCATCATGACTCTGGCAATCCGGTCCAGAGTTGAATACAGGAAACGCAGAAATCCTATCCACGTCACACGACAAACACATGCGAGGCTACCGGAGCTGAGTGCGGCATGTCATCAACCTTTCGGTTGAGGGCTCAACGGCCATGTTGAACTTAAATAGGTAGATCGCCTGCTGCGTCATGACTCGAGAGGAAGCTCGTATGATGACGAGGGTTATTTCCGCATGAAATCTCTACCTGGAAAAAGTCCGGGCCAGTGAACGAAGGTATGACAGTGATTGCCGACAATGACTTCCGCGCATGGGGCACCTTGCTCAGGCGCAACCCGATTATCGTTGACCACGCGCACCTGCGAACCATCCTGGCTGGTAAGCGGGTGCTTGTCACCGGCGCGGGCGGGTGGATTGGCTCGGCATTGACGAAGGCTCTTGCGGCACATGATCCGGCGCATCTTGTGCTTGTCGATGCCTCTGAACACGCTCTCTACGAGATCGACCGCGCGATGCGGGAGAGGGACGATGCACCTCCCCATACGTCTGTACTCGGCAACATCTGCGATCGGTTAACTATGGCCGACATCTTTGTACGGCATGTGCCGCAGATCGTCTACCACGCTGCAGCCTACAAACATGTGCCGCTGATGGAGCGGAATCCTTTCGCTGCGGTGCAAAACAATGCGCTCGGTACCTACACTCTGGCGCAAGTCGCAGCTGATTGCAGAACCGAACAGCTCATCATGATTTCCACTGACAAGGCCGCAGATCCTGTCAGCATCATGGGGGCTTCCAAGCGGCTCGCTGAGCTCGTCTTGATGGCGGGCGCAGCAGACCATGTCAAGTGGAAAGCTCTCCGGCTGGGAAATGTAATAGGGTCGCACGGCAGCGTAGTTCCGCTCTTCGCGCAACAGATCGCGCGCGGCGGCCCCGTCACAGTGACTCATCGCCACGCCCGCCGATACTTCCTCACCACGCAAGAGGCGGTTGAGTGCCTCCTGCTGGCTGCTTCCGGCGATTTCGGCACTGCCATTCTTGTACCCGAACTGGGGGAGCCTGTCTTGATTGAAGACATTGCCCGGCATATGCTCGCACAACTTTCTTCCTCCCGCGCGGCGCCTGTCCCGATCGTTTATACCGGTCTTCGCACTGGTGACAAGATGGTCGAGGCGCTGCTTGCAACCCATGAATCGATCACAGCTTCGAGCAGCTTCTTGAGGGTGGTCGATAGTTCCGCCATTCCGTCTGACTTGCTCCATCGCACGCTGCGGGAGCTGGGTTCGTGCTGCCGGAACTGCGATGCAGACGAGTTGCTTCGATTGATGCTGAGAGCAATCCCGGAATATCAGCCCAGCGAACTTTTGCTCCATCCGCACACCACAGTCCTGGAACGGGTTCCCACCGCATGAAGCGCACCATCGCCGTTGTTACAACCTCACGTGCAGACTTCAGCCACCTCTACTGGCCCTTGAAAGATCTGGCCGATCACCCCGAAGTTGACCTTAAGCTGATTGTGCTTGGCTCTCATCTTTCCCCGCAGTTCGGCTATTCTGTGCGGGAAATAGAGAAGGATGCCATTCCCATCGCGGCAAAGCTGGAGTGCCTGCTCAGCTCCGACACAGATATCGGGATGGCAAAAACCATGGGAGTCGCAATCCTCTCTCTCGCCGATCTCCTCGGTCAGATGCGCCCCGACCTGCTGCTGCTGATCGCTGACCGCTATGAGATGCTGGCGCCAGCCGCCGTCGCACTGACTCTTCGCATCCCGATTGCCCACATCGAAGGCGGCGAGATCAGCGAAGGCGCAATCGATGATGCGGTACGGAACGCATTGACGAAAATGAGCCATATCCACTTCACCTCTACGAAGAAGGCGCGCGCCCGTGTCATTTCCCTCGATGAGGAGTCCTGGCGTGTGCATCGTGCTGGCGCTCCTTCCCTCGATCATCTGCGCCGCAGTCGATTGCTCACCCGTCAAGAGCTTGAGTCGGTGCTCAAACTCAGTTTCGATAAGCCTGCGATTCTGGTGGCTTATCATCCGGTAACGATCATCCGCGATACTGTTGAGGAGTCCGATGCGCTCTTCTCGGCACTCGCGCAGGTAGATGATCGACTCCTTTTTTGTTATCCCAATGCGGATGCAGGGAGCCATAAGCTCATCGAGCGCGCTCGTGGGCTTCTCGCCGCGCGGGCCGACGGCCGCATCTTTGTCAATCTTGACCCCGTGACCTATTGGAGCCTGCTGCAGCAGGTCAATATTCTCGTCGGCAACTCCAGCAGCGGCATTATGGAGGCAGCATCCTTTGCACTGCCGACTGTGAACGTAGGACTGCGCCAAAAGGGCCGCGAACGGGCGCGGAATGTATTGGATGCCCCGCCGGATGCGAAAGCCATCCTGGCAGCGATCGACTGCGCAAAGAGTGCAGCATTCAAAAGCTCTCTGGAAGGAATGACAAATCCTTACGGTGATGGCCACGCCTCCGAACGGATTGTGAAAGTGCTCACAACTACCGTACTCTCGCCTAAATTGCTCATAAAACATGCGAGGGAGTGCGATGCCATCGACTAATTCTGGGAAGATTCCACTATCCTCGCCTGACATAACTGAGGATGAGATCGTAGCTGTCGTCGAGGTGCTGCGCGGCTCCCGGCTTAGTCTCGGGCCCATGCTAGAGGAATTTGAACAGCTTTTTGCCGACTACATCGGCCTTCCCCACGCGGTAGCTGTCAACTCCGGCACCAGCGGTCTTCACCTCTGTATCCGCGCACTCAACATCGGTGTCGGCGATGAAGTAATCGTTCCATCCTTCACTTTTATAGCCGCAGCAAACGCGATTCGCTATGAGGGCGCAACGCCTGTGTTCGTCGATATCGAACCACGCACGATGAATATTGATCCTGCGGCTATTGAAGACGCAATCACGCCAAAAACCCGTGCCATCCTCGTCGTGCATACTTTTGGGTGCCCAGCCGGTATGGCCGCAATCCTTGAAATAGTTCACCGTCACGGTTTATTGCTGATCGAGGATAGCTGCGAGGCCCTCGGCGCGGAGTACGGCAGACGCAAGATCGGCAGCCTGGGCGATGCCGCAGTCTTCGGGTTTTACCCCAACAAGCAGATCACCACTGGCGAAGGGGGTATGGTCGTCACCCGCGATAGCAGCCTCGCGAGCCGCATGCGTGCGCTGCGCAACCAGGGGCGCTACGATACCGACGACTGGTTCCAGCACTCTGAACTTGGCTACAACTATCGCCTCTCCGAGATCAACTGCGCCCTCGGAATCGAACAGCTCAAGCGCATCGACGAGATTCTCACTATGCGCGAAACGGCTGCGCGGAGCTATCATCAGCACCTATGCCGGCACCCTGATCTCATTGTTCCACTTATAGAGATGCCCGGGCGCCGTATCAGCTGGTTTGTCTATGTCCTGCGCCTGAACACCAGCTACAGCGCGGCAGACCGTGATGCGCTGGCGCAACATCTGCTTTCCTCCGGCATCGGCTGTGGGCGATATTTTGCGCCGATCCACTTACAGCCGGCTTATGCTGCGTGGCGAGAGACAAGCCGCTTACCCATTACCGAATCACATGCTGCACGCACCCTGGCGCTCCCATTCTTCAATCGCATCCGGCCGCAGGAGATTGAATGTGTCTGCGAGACATTGTTGGAGTTTCTCAAACGACACGACAGATCGCGTGCGAACTCGCACGCAGGCAAAAGGGAGGAAGAATGACTCACCTGACCACGCGTCCCGCAGTCGATTTATTGGCTCTGCTCCAAAGCAATCAAATCTCCCCACTTGAGTTAGCAGACGAATTCATACGGCAGATCCAACAGCGCAATCCGCAACTGAATGCACTCGTCGACTTCGATCCAGAGCGCGTCCGTCGTCAGGCTAAAGCACTCGAGAGCAGTCCTCACCCCCGCAGTCCGCTCTTCGGTCTGCCAATGACGGTGAAGGCGTCCATCTCCGTCGCGGATCATCGCTGCGAGATCGGAAGTCTGCTCCATCGCGGCTACACCCCGCCCACTGATGCCACTGTTGTCAGGCGTATGCGTGAGGCAGGCGCGGTCATCCTCGGCGCCACCAACTGCCCGGAGTTTCTCATGGCCTACGAAACCGATAATCGTCTCTACGGGCGCACAGCCAATCCCTGGGACCTGAGTCGCACTGCAGGAGGGTCAAGCGGCGGCGAATCGGCTGCTATCGCTGCGGGGCTTTCCGCAGGTGGTCTGGGGAGCGACAGCGGCGGCTCTGTGCGAGTGCCCGCTCACTTCACTGGCATCTGCAGCCTGAAACCGACGCCGGGCAGAGTCCCCGCGCTAGGCCATCTGCCTCCCTGTGCCGGACCCTTTTCCATCCTTGGCGCCATCGGCCCAATGGCCCGGACAATCTCCGACGTCGCCTTGTTTTTTGAGGTTCTCTCCGGTCAGGATGCCGGCGACCCTGCGGGAGCGCCTGTTCACCGGCGGGGCTACTCTTCCGAGGAACTGAAGCGACTCCCCATCGGATTTCTTGAAGATGACGGTCTTACGCCCGTAACCGCAGAGACGCGGCAGGCCGTGCGCGATGCCGCCGCAGCGCTGCAGAAGCAGGGCTTCAAGGTAAGCCCATTTCGGTCGCAGTCCCTCGAACAGGCGCGCCGGTTGTGGTGGAAGTTTTTCGTTCGCTGCGGCGCGATGCTGCTCGACCCCCTCGTCCGTGGACGCGAAGACGATCTCAGCCCCACCTTTCAAGACTTCCGTGAAATTGCGCACCGCGAGCTGCCGCTCACCGGCGAGGAACTACTCGCAGCCTGGATCGAGTGTGACCAGGTGCGCGGCAACCTGCTGGCGGAGATGCGAGAGTTCCCCATCCTGCTCACTCCGGCCTGCTCCATTCCCGCCTTCCGGCACGGCGAGCGAAGCTGGATAATCGAAGGCCAGCCGGTCCGCTATCTAGATGCTATGCGCTACACCCAATGGTTCAACCTCCTGGCGGCGCCTGCAGCAATTGTGCCGGTCGGTAGATCTCCAGAAGGCCTTCCGATTGGAGTCCAGCTCGCGGGCCGTCCATTCGAAGACGAGATGGCGCTCGGCATCGCCGCACAGCTTGATCGAGAATTCGGCTATGTGCAGCCTCCAATTCTATAAGGAGTGATGGAGCGAAGCTCACCATCACGCCGACAAAGGTGGCGGCGTGAACGTCCCATCCGGCGTAGTGGATCGAGCCTTCGTCCGCAAGGCCGGCTGGGCTCGTGTTCATCCCTCGCCGAGCCGTCGGGCCATGGTTGCCAGAAGCTTCGGGCGCACTGCTGGACGGGTCCATGGGCATTCCGCGATGCAGATGCCGCAGGACGCTGCTTCCGCGAAATAGGGAATGCACTTGTCGAAGTCGACATACCATCGCTCGACACCGCGCACCATCTGCTTCTTCGGCGTGATCGCGCCCGGTGGACATGCCTGTGTGCACACCTGGCATGTGCTGCAGAAATCATCTGCGCCGAAGCGCCGAGGCGACGTCGGAATCAGCGGCATATCTGTAGTGACGCCTGCCAGACGGACGCCCGCGCCGAAACGCGGGTTGATGAGCGAGCCATGCTTTCCCAGTTCACCCAGGCCAGCGGCGATCGCGGGTGGAATCAGCACCAACGCTCCGGCTGAAGGCCCCGGATAGGGATCGGCCTGATAGCCCTGCGCGCGGATCCAGTTTGCCAGTGTATAAGACGATCGCGTTCCTTTTGCGTATTGATCGCCCACGTCGCAGACCCCTACACCATTGGTTTCGTCTGAGGGGACTTCGCGCAGGCGCTCATAGTTGTGCGCAAGTGCAAGCACGATCACCAATGGATGATCGATGGCATAGCCGTCGAAGACATACAGCGGATCCATTGGAGCAATCCCAATATCGTCCGCCTCGTTAGAGAGCGCGAATCTCCGGACCTCCTCGGTCAGAGTCTCCGCCGGCGCGTCGTTGCGTGTTGCTGACACCGCATTAAGCTCGGGATACGAAGAGGCAGCCTGAAACGCTTCCGCAGAACCTGGGCATTTCCGGGAATTCTGGCGTGCAACGATCTGCAGTTCACCCCAAGGGTGCTGATCCGGCGGATGCCAAAAGAACGGGGAAGGTCTGCGCGGCGTCCCCTCGCCAACACCGTTGATGGGATTACCCGAGACGCGCAGCAGCGAACTGATTTCCGGCTTGGGTTGCCAGGTGTTTCGCCTCGGACGGCGAGGATTGAGTGGTTCGGACATTGAAGTGGCTCACAGAAGAGGGAGACTGCCATGCTTATCCGCACATCAACAGTTCCTCTGGAATTTAATCGCAGCCGGAATTGTGCCGGAGTACACAGTCAATGCGAAACCATCCGGGGTTGGGCATCGATGCCCAACCTTCGGTGGACAACAAAGGCTGCGAGCCACAGACTCTTTAGTGTGGTGGCGGTAGACTCCGGATAGCGGGCATCGGAGCCTGATCTGGACTTCACTACGCTCCGGAGGTATCCACCGTGGTATTGGATGACGCACTCGATCAATTGCAAAGATAAAAGATAGATGACAACGGAAAGCGTCATTGCCGACAAGGATCTGGAAGTACGCAGCTGGCTGAGATCGTTGGAGTCAAAGATATCTATGCTTCTGTCAATCGTATCTGCTCGAAGCTGGTAGACCAGACAAGTTTATCCCTGCTGGCGATGAATAAGGGTAGGAATAGCTTTCCTGATGCTCGTGAGCTATTGTTCCTCTGCGACGTCGGATACCTCGCTCAAATCGCCATCGCAAGGCGAGACCCTAACACAAGGCAGGGTATGCGCCGGAATTGCCGAATGTTGATTAGTTAGTGATCCGACTTAACAACGCCGTGCCTCACAGGAATCGATAGTGCCTGATCTCGAAAGGCCATCGGAAGCATCCCAGTTAAGCGTCGGAAAAACTTCACAAAGTTGGTCGGTTCGGAGAAACCCAGCTCCTCCGAGATTTCCTTCACTGTCATGTTGGTATAAACCAGCACGCGTTTAGCCTCCAGTGCCACGCGCTTTTGTATAAGTTCCTTCGGCGCTGCTCCAGTGACTACGCTGCAAGCTCGATTCAGAGTTTTTTCGCTGCAACCTAGTTTATGGGCAAAAGCGGCTACAGACCTCGTCTCAGCAAAGGACGCTTCCAGCAGCGTCTCAAATCGGTTAAAGATGTCGAACACATTCGATGTTTGCGCGGACACGTCCGAGAGCAAGTCACTCTGGCGTTCCAGCCGCAACAAAAGTACGATCAACTCGTTTGACAGGATACGCCGCGAAGTTGGGTGCGCATCCCCTCCGGAATACTCCTCAAACAAGGTGGCAAATGCAGCTCTAATCGGCGGTGTCGATTCAATCATCGTCGAGATGCGGTGCGGCTGTATTCCTTCCTTGCTGGGGGAAATAAAATTCAATTCAAAGATCAGTAGTTGCGCCTTACACCGGTCTGATATGAATAAACGCTGAACCTGACCGGGCCGGATGAAGATCAGTGATCCTGTTTTGAGTCGGTAGGAGATAAAGTCGATTTCCTGATGCGCTGTTCCTTCGTTCACCAGCATCAACTGAAAGAACGCAGCGCAGCGCGGTCTTGCAAAGTGCTCTTTTCCAGCACGTTGGACCGCAGTAGCCAGCGTCACCGCTTCAAAGCCGAGAGCTTGCTTTTTGGCGGCGAAATTGACTCGGGTAATGGATGGGCTACGGTGTCCGATTTTGACCATTTTCAGTACGATTTTGACACTACTCAAGTTGATCGGTCGACCTGACAATCGTTTACATATCGAGCTGCCAAGAAAGGCCAATCCATGTCCATACGGAAGCATCAGGTCGTTGACCTGTTGAAAAGTATCCAGACCGGTGATACTGCCCCTCTGTCATACATCAATCCGAACAAATACATTCAACATAATCACCGCGCCGCTGACGGGCTTGCAGGCTTCGGAGCACTTATCGCGTCGCTCCCCGCAGGGTCGGCGAAAGTTTTCACTCCGCGCGTCTTTGAGGATGGGGAATTCGTCTTTTCTCACACCGAATACGACTTCTTTGGCCCGAAGATCGGCTTCGACATCTTCCGATTCGAAGATGGAAGCATCGTCGAGCACTGGGACAATCTCCAGGAAAGACCTACAGGAGCGAATCCGAGTGGACATACGATGACGGATGGACCCGCAGTAGCGACGGATCTCAACAAGACCTTGGCCAACAAGATTCTTGTAGAAGCTTTTGTGGAAGATGTCTTAGTCAACGGCAGAATGCAGAGGCTCGGCGACTATATCGCAGGCGACAACTACGTCCAGCACAATCCTTATATCGGAGATGGCCTGTCTGGTCTCGGAAAAGCGCTTGAGGCCATGGCCCGCGAGGGCATCACTTTGAAGTACGACACTATCCACCGCATTTTAGGTGAAGGCAGCTTCGTTCTCAGCGTAAGTGAAGGTGAATTTGGCGGCAAACACGTCTCGTTCTATGACCTGTTTCGCGTGGTCGAGAACAGGATCGTGGAACATTGGGACACCATTGAGGAGATCCCAGCATTCGGCGCGGAATGGAAAAATGGCAACGGAAAATTCTAGGTGCCGATTACTGGTCCTATGAACTGCACAGGCGTAGCAGCAATCCAAATAGAGAAGGTTTTCACAGCGAAAGTTGTTTTGTAAGGCGCATTAGGAAATACGGCTTAGAGCATTTCGGGAAATTCAGGGTAGAGGACATTACTGGACGGCGGCGGTTGGGGGCGATTCCTAGGCTGCGTATCAGCGAAGTCCTGGGCCTGAAGTAGATGGATATTGACTGTAAGACGTTACAGATGGACATTATCCGGTCGGTGGTGGATGGCATTGTCGGGAAGTGCAAAACGGAGGTCTCCCGCAGGCCGGTTCCATCGATGAGCTGACCACCACCACTGCCGAGTTGCTGGCCTGGAAACGGGAAACTTGCTACGCCGAGTCGGATGACTGGGTCTTCGCGAGCGAACGAGTTTAGAGGAAAAGGAACACGAAAGACCCAAGATGATGACCCGCCGGGACGGGTAATTTCCTAGCTCGGCAGGAAACCACGTCGCGCCCGAATCTCCAGGCGCAGCTCTTCGCGAAGCGCCTTGCTCCTTTTGAGCCGCTTGAAAAACTCCTCCAACACGCTCACCACGATTGAATTCACGCTGACGCCTTCCTCCTCCGCCCAAGCTCGGATGACAGCTCGCGCTTCGGCACCGACATGTAGCAGCTGCGGCTTGGATAGCGGAAGCCCGGCCTTGCGAGTCTGCGTAATCGTTACATCCTTCCGCTCGACATGGCGCAGAGCGAAAAGAATCACCTTCGAAAGATCGCCGGCCACCCGCGCTTCTTCCGTAACCGCCTCTCTGAGGTCAATCGGGAGGCGCAGAGTCATCCCTGCCCGGTCTTCCGTCCACCGCTGTCCTTCACGGTTCACATTTCTCGCTGTCTTCTTTGATGCCAAGTAATCTCTCTTCCTGGTACGAGACATCGGCGGGGTCGAAGGATCGCGACCCATTCAAACCTCGCCGTCTCTACGTTCTCTGATTTTATTGAAATGAAACTTTCAACAAACAAGTCGATTCTAAGGTAAAGAAAGGCAGTTTTGGCCTGTTAGCCTGAGCCACCAGAGCGTTGTTGTGCCTTCCTTCCGGAGGCGTTTTGTCGCGCTATTGGGCGAGTCATTTTAGACGGTCGATTCTCTCGAGAATGGAGAAGCGCATGCTTCTCATGACCAGCCAACACCCGGAGCGGAGGTGTCGGTCAGGGCCGCAAAGCGCCGCGCCAGCGGTCGAGGCGCAGCGGAGAGCCTTGACGGAGCCGGAGCGAAGGGTAATACGCCCGGTCAGTAGGCGCCGGAGACTAGAAACGCCGGAGCTGGCGAGGAAGATTTCCTCCTGATTTTCTGTGGTTTAGGGTTTCATAAGGTTTAAGACAGACTGATCTTGTTCAATTTATTTATATGTTCGTGAATCACGAACAGTGGTAAATTTTGTACAAGAAGCGACTTATATGGACAAACACCATACACACCGCGAGGAAACCGTCCTCGAAGAGGCGTTCGCAGCACTTCGTCGAACTACCGGCATCGAGGCGCAAATCATCAAGCGCTGCGATCCCCCTGCGGCAGGGGATGCTCTGATCGAAATCAAAACAACAACGAAGAAATACAAGTTTCTGGCCGAGGTCAAAACTGTACGACACTTCGCCACCATCGGCTTAGTAAAGGAGCAACTCGCTCATCTGGACCGCGGGGTCTATCCTCTCCTGGTTGCTCCCTATATCACTCGAGCATTGACAGAACACTGCCGCGCATTGCATCTTCCATTTCTTGACATGGCAGGAAATGCGTATCTCGATGCTCCGGGCCTCACGATCTACGTGACCGGCGAACCCCGTCCAGACATCGCCCGTGATGAACCGCGCTATCGGGCTTACACCACAGTCGGGATGAAGGTCGTCTTCGCCCTGCTATGCCGGCCAGAGTTGGCCGAGGCCACTCGTCGCAATCTCGCCGCCGCAGCCCAGGTTGCGCTTGGCACGGTCGGGCCTGTCATCGAGGATCTGGAGAACCGCGGCTATCTCGTGCAACGTGACAAGAAAATTCTCACCAAGACGAAAAAGCTGACAGAAGAGTGGGTCGCCCGCTTTCCAGACGCTCTCCGCCCAAAGCTATTCAAGAACCGCTATCAAGCCGACACGGACCGGCTCCTCGCTCTTAATCTGCATGCGCAACATGCCTTTTGGGGCGCAGAGGTCGCCGCTCAGCGCCTGACCGGATACCTCAAGCCTGAGCAATTCACGATCTATCTACGGGGCGATGGAAAGCCCCTATTCAACCAAGCTAGAATGCGCCTCGACCCAAAGGGAAATACCGAAGTATTACAGGCATTCTGGGGTTTTCCCGAAGATCCCAATCATCCGGACCTGGTCCCCCCCTTATTGGCCTACGCCGACTTGATGGCGACGCAAGATGGACGTAATCTCGAAACAGCACGCCTTCTCTATGAGCAGTTTCTCGAACCCACTCACCGTCCCTGAGGACAGGCCGCTCGATCCCGCAATACTTCACATCCTTACCGTGGTGGACGGGGTGGCTGCAAAGCAAGGGTGTCCATACATCGTCGTGGGTGCGACGGCGCGCGATCTGCTGCTTTACCATGTGTTCGGGATTCCCGCGATGCGTGCCACACAGGACGTTGACTTTGCCATCGCCGTCGAGAACTGGGAGCAATTTCAGAAACTCCGTACTGCGCTACTAGCAACCGATCACTTCGAGCCCAGCCGAGTTGAGCACCGACTTTTTCTGAAGACGCTGGAGGGAATAACCAAAATCCCTATCGACCTTATCCCGTTTGGAGGGGTCGCCGAAGGCGACACAATTGCGTGGCCGCCGGATAGAGACACGGTGATGACGGTTGCCGGATTTGAGGATGCTCTAACGGCGTCGGTTCAAGTCCAAGTAAATGCGACCCTCTCGCTCCCGGTGGTCTCCCTTGCCGCACTGGCTGTCTTGAAGGTATTTGCCTGGCAGGATCGAAAGACGAACGATAAGGACGCTCTCGACCTGTACCGCGTGATCTCTACCTACGCAGATGCGGGCAACACTGACAGGCTCTATGACTCAGAGATATCTCTCCTGGAACAGTTAAATTACGATCTAGAACTCGCCGGAGCCGCACTTGCCGGACGCGATGCCCGGCAACTCTCCAGTCCCGCAACCCTGACCAGACTCGGCACCTTTTTCGTCTCTGATTTTATGGACACGCTGGCGGAATGTATACGAGCCTCCCGGTGGCCACTGGAGCCGGAACAATTGCCGCGCACTCGGACCATGCTATCGACGTTCAGTGAATATCTTTCAGCGTAGTGTTCTTCCAACCCGCGGCTCTCTTCGGCGGGTCGTTCTCGGTTTTGTACCTGCCGTGAATAATGAAAATATACGAAAACGAAATGCCAACTAAGCTCCGATCCGAAACTCGAAATATAGTCTGAAGCTGACTCATTTATGATGAGGACGCATGTTCGGACCTTCCTTTCAAGAATGAGCGATCTAAACGAGGGCCTGTACGACCAGCTCATCACTCGCCGCGTTCGTGAGTCCCTCGATCGGCAAGCCACCCTTGGCCTGAAATCGTTAGTTGAAGCGATCGAAGAGAACGACCACCCGGATTATCTCGCACGTCACCTAATTCGACAGATAAAGGCCGCCCTTCATGGATTACCTGCGGAAGACCGTAATCGTCGGCAGATCGACTTGGCGAACTCTCTTTTGGACTTCGTGCGCGATCCGGCAGATTCGATCGAATTAGATCCTGTCGATGTACCCGGCCAAGTTCTTCGCGCTATCTACCGCGGCGCTGATGCACCAAAGCCGCCATCCACGCCCCTTAGCGTTACTAGCCTGCTCATGAACGCGTTGGATGAACCTCGTCTCGGCTTCGAACTTGAACGCGAAATGGCCACGGCCGATCGCGTATTTATGGTGGTCAGCTTCATCCAGTGGCGCGGGTGGCAGCGACTCAAAAGCGCATTTCACGAACTCGCGACCCGCCAGGTTCCAATTCGACTCCTCACGACGACCTATATTGGAGCCACCGATTTCCGAGCTATCGAGGAAATTTCGCGGCTGCCGAATGTCGAGTTGCGAATCTCACTGGATGGGCGCCGGCGACGTCTCCATGCCAAATCATGGCTGTTTCAGAGGGACAATGGCTTCAGCAGCATCTATGTCGGTTCCGCCAACTTGTCTGGACCCGCTCTTGAAGACGGGATCGAATGGACAGTCAAGCTGAGCGAAGTGGAAGCTCCTCACATTGTCGAACGCTTCCGCGGAGCGTTCGACTCTCTCTGGTGTGATGAGGAATTTGAGCAGTTCCAACCAGACGATGAAGAATTTTGCCGGCGGGTGAAGCAGTCTTTGGAATATGCGAAGCGCGGGCCAGGAAGCCGCGATTCCGGACCACCAGTGTTCTTTGATCTTCGGCCGCATCCCTACCAACAAGCCACCATCGATCAACTTGAGACAGAACGGATCGACAAAGGGCATTTCCGTAATCTCGTCGTCGCCCCAACAGGGACGGGCAAGACGCTGATCGCGGCCTTCGACTATGCTCGCCAACCCTTCTCGGGACCTAGACCGAGGTTGCTGTTTCTAGCGCACCGAGAAGAGTTGCTGCGCCAGGCCCGTGATCGATTCCGTCACGTGTTGCGCGACGAGTCTTTTGGCGATCTGTTAGGTGGTGGAGAAGAACCGAGTAGTTACGAGCATCTATTTGCGACGATTCAGAGCTTTCGCAGCCGAGGTCTGCTTGAAACTCAGGGCGAGACACATTGGGAATACGTCGTGCTCGACGAAGCACACCACGTGCCAGCAGAGAGCTACCGAGAGATCGTCGCTTCTTTGCGGCCGCGCATTTTGTTGGGATTGACCGCTACCCCGGAGCGTATGGACGGGGAGAGCATCCTGCCATGGTTCGAAAATCGAATCGCAGACGAGATGCGTCTCTGGCATGCAATTGAGCGCCAGTACCTGGTGCCATTCGACTACTACGGCGTTCACGACGGCACCGACCTAACCGGACTTACCTGGAGCCGCGGTTCATACGCCATCGGCGAACTCGAACAACGCTACCTGGGCAATATGCGGCGGGCGAACCTAATCATAAGGGAGTTTTGCGAATTCTATGGCGACTGGCGTCTTGCGCGAGGACTAGGGTTCTGCGTCAGTATCTCCCACGCTCAATTCATGGCTGAGTCGTTTCGTCAGGCGGGGATACCCGCCCTCGCTATTACCAGCGAATCCACTGATGACGAGAGGGCCCAGGCCGCCACGCGATTACGCAATCGAGAGGTGAACGTTCTATTTACCGTTGATCTCTTTAATGAGGGTGTGGACATCCCGGAGGCAGATTGCGTCCTCTTTCTGAGACCTACCGAGAGCTCAACCGTCTTTCTCCAACAGTTAGGGCGCGGACTTCGTCTGGATACAGGCAAGACGACTTGCCTTGTCCTGGATTTCATTGGAAATCAGAGGCGAGAATTCCGATTTGATCAGAGATTCCTTGCTCTATTCGGCGGAACTCGCCAGCAGGTAATTCGGCAGATTGAGACGGGGATCACGCGGCTGCCCGGCAACTGTTACTTCCGACTCGACAAAGAGTCTCGAAAAGTCGTCTTGGAGAATTTGAAAGCGCAGCTGCAAGTGAGTCGGGCTCGGATGGTCGCGGAGCTCAATGCCCTGGCTGGTCACCTCGGACGGCGGCCTACATTGATCGAATATCTTGCCGAAACGCACTATGAGCTTTCAGACATTTACAAGCCTTCGATCGGTGGTTGGTATGTGCTCCTCAATGAAGGACGGTTCCTTGAAGAGCCACCAACGGAAGCCGACATTCTTCTGTCGAAGCGTTTCCAGCTTTTGCTTCACATCGATTCGACCCGTCGGCTGCGATTTTACCTAGACCAATTGAGCGCGAGACATGTTGGTCTTGAGTCGATTCCCCCTTTGCAACAGCGTATGGTCCAAATGCTCACCTTTCGCCTATTGCAGAGCGAGGCGCGACAAAAGGACACCGATTGGGATGCTGGATTGGTGCGACTGCAACAAAACAACTCGGCGAGAGCAGAGTTACAGGAACTCTGCGAAGCACTATTGGATATCGTGAAGCTGCATACTGACGAAAGACCCCTGATGGATGAATGCCCTCTCTTCCTCCATCGGCGATACACGCGTGAGGAGGTTCTGGTTGGACTAGGTCTGCCAAATCTTGTTGGAGCGCGTCACACTCAGACGGGCCGTCTTTGGATTGAATCATCAAATACGGAGATCTTATTCGTGACGCTAGACAAGTCTGAGAAGACTTTTTCCCCCTCAACACGCTACGAGGACTTCGCGCTAAGTCCCACCAGATTTCATTGGCAATCCCAGAGCACTACGGGCGAGAACTCTCCTACCGGCCAGAGGTACTCACGCCAGCGGGAGAATGGCGCTAGCTTCTTATTATTCGTCCGACCGAAGAAGGGCGATTCGTTCGTATTCCTCGGTCCTCTGCGATACGTTTCGCATTCAGGAAGTCGGCCAATGAGCATCTACTGGGACTTAGATTTCCCTATGCCTGCCTGGTTCTTCGAACTGTGCGCCTCACTGCGTGCGGCCTAAACCGGTGTCCACTGCTTGGAGTACCACGCGGATAGACACCAACAATCAGGAGTCATCCGCTTCTTTCGGCGCAATAGTGTTGACGGTGAGATTCTCAACACGGAACAACGCCGTGCGCTTCGCTCGAACATTGCGCGGACAGAAGTGACCATGACCGATGGCAAAGTTACGGAGCAATCGGTCGCATGGTCCGCGAGTCCCGGTAAGAAATCCCTCCGTGGTGTCTGCATATCACTTGATCCCCCAAATGCGAGGTCTCGAAGTAGGCTTGCAAGTCGCCTACGATCATGGTCATTTTTTGCAAGGGAGGGTATTCCTATGCAACGGAGGTGCGAGGAACTTCATGCGAGACCTTTCTCGAATACTGAGCACTAGGCAGCCTAACGAGGAAGTCTGCCCGCCGGAATTGTCAAATCTGTTCCATTACAATCTTCCATGTGCAAACTCATCTAGCTCTTCGTGTACTACAAGGAGCCGACAAGCCTGATCGAGACGTTCAGGTCTTATTCGCCGTTCGTCCGCAACGGAAGGCACTCCTGTTTATTCACGGATTCTCTGGTGATCCAATTAAGACGTGGTCTGACTTCCATGTGCTCCTACGCGTTTGATCTCCGAGTTATAAGACTTGGCTTCAAGAATTTTGCAGGGTAGGAAGAATTTCTCGGTCACCTCTTGAAACCACTGTTTGCGAAGGTTCGAAGGTGTGATGACAAGAATGCGGCGTTTTCGTTCCGCCCATTTTTGAGAAAGGACAAGCCCGGCTTCTATCGTTTTTCCCAGGCCGACTTCGTCCGCCAATAGCGCACCCTTTGCAAGCGGTGAGTTGAACGCGAACAGAACAGCGTCTACTTGGTGCGGGTTTAGGTCTACCTGGGCGCTTGCGACGGCACCCGCCAGTTTCTCGGCACTGTCCGAGGCGCATCGCTTGGTAAGCTCATGCGCGAAATACTTTGCGTGGTACGGCATGAGATTCATCGGATTTCCTGCCGTACCAGCTGCTTGAGCAGGGTGTCGAGAGGCATGATTTCTGTCTTTGCGTCGTGCTTGAAACGCTCCTGCCCTGGGTAAACGACGACCTGATGATTGGCTTTGACATCGGCGCAGCCGATATAAAATCCTTTGCTGGGCTTTGGATCGCTAAGCGAACGCTTCATCTCGATTGCCCATCGCTGATTTGACGCGGTCTCCAAAACCAGGTCAATCTCGGCTCCAACGGATGTGCGGTAAAACCACGCCTGAGTATTGGCCGGTACCGCGCTCAAGATGTTCTCTACGAGCATTCCCTCCCAACTCGATCCGACGACGGGATGTCCCAGCAAGGTCTCCTGATCGCGTATCCCCAGCAGCGTATGCAGAAGTCCGCTATCCCGCACGTAGACCTTTGGGGAGCGGACAAGACGCTTGCCGACGTTGGAAGACCACGGCTGCAATCGACGCACAAGTAGGAGGTCAACCATAATGTCGAGATATCTGGCGACCGTCTGACCGCTGATTCCCAAGCCCGCCGCAAGCTGCGCCGCGTTCAGCATCTGTCCCTGATTGTGTCCGAGCATCTGCCAAAAGCGGTGAAGCGTCTCGGCGGGAACGCGCGGACCTAACGATGGAACGTCGCGTTCCAAATAGGTCTGGATGAAGGCCGCGCGCCATTCGAAGCTTTGAGTTTCGGTCGCCGCGAGAAAGCTGTCTGGGAAGCCGCCACGCACCCAAAGAGCCTGGGCGGCATTGGGAGAGAAACCAACTACTTCGCTCTCCAGAAATGGGGTCAGCTCCATATACGAGATTCTGCCCGCAAGCGTCTCCGCAGACTGCTGCAAGAGATCGATGGATGCCGATCCGAGTAAAAGGAACTGGCCGGTGCGCTTTCCTTTTCGTTTTCTCCTGTCGATCAAGCTACGCAGAGTTTGAAAGATTCCTGGAAGTCGATGGATCTCGTCCAGGATTACGAGTCGATCTTCATAATCAGCAAGGTAGAGCTCTGGGTCGGCGAGCTTTGCGCGGTCTGAGGGAAGCTCCAGATCGAGGTACAGCGGTGAATTCTCGGCCTCGTTGGTGAGGCTGAGTGCCAGGGTCGTTTTTCCAACTTGTCGCGGTCCAAGCAAAGCAACGGCGGGGAACTGACCTAAAAGCTGAAGGAGCCGGGTTTTGGCTGCACGCTGAATCATACCTTGCAATTATTCCACAATACGGAATAAATGCGAGGTAAATCTCCAGCCCAACGCATCCGATATCCCTCTCCCTGCGGGTTTTGGAACGGGCCTCACAACACCCGGGAGCGCATGCATTCAGATCACTGCGAACGGGCGACTGGAAGGACTTGGTGGTACAGCGCAAAGCTGAGGGCTGAATCTGCAATTTCGTACCGAAGATGTGCAATTTGAATGTGACGCACATTGCCCCTCTAAAGGTACATATGTGCGGCAGGATATCTTGCACAAAACAAATCAGATGGAAGAGCGAAACCCTCAAAGTGCGTCTGCGCGTTATGTTCCACTACCGCGCTTACCTAAGAGATACCTGACGCCCCAGCATTCCTCCACCGCTCTCCGAGCCTTAGAAAGCGCAGCCTCAGGCTGCAACAGAAGCCGCATTCTCGCAGACAAAGACTCACTCACCCTCACCGCTTCTGACGATGAGGGAAAGTGCTGCCAAATGCTGCCTTGTGCAGCAAAGTGAGGGAAGGTGAGGGCAGTCAAAGAGATAAATGGACGACCGCCTTGCATGAACGAAAATCCAATGGCAAACTCATTATTGAAATGTACCCGTCAATAAATATTGAGGTGTCTGAGGTGAAAGCGGTTGGCCCGCAGCAGAAAGCGCACCTGTTCGCCTTCCGAATTGCTGCAAAAAAACCAAAGCAGGCCGAGCGTGAAGTGCGGCTCGCCTGCAGGGACGCATTTCGCCAGACTCATCTGCTCGCACGCATCATCCCGATGATCCAAGAGGTATTGGCGGCTGGAGAAATAGAGCCGCCGCAGGCTCCTTCAGAGTCCGTTCCGCCAGCGATTCCCAATCCGGCTCCTTCGGGCGATGCCGGCCACCGGATAGTGGGAGAGTGAAGGGTGGCCTTTACTGTGGTATTGGTCGAAAATGCGCCTCCCAGGCTCAGGGGACGACTTGCCATCTGGCTGCTCGAGGTCCGCGCCGGCGTCTACATCGGCGATGTCTCCCGCCGCACGCGCGAAATGCTGTGGGAGCAGCTTGCCGAAGGCCTCGAGGAGCAGGGAAGTGCTGTAATCGCTTGGGGCAGCCAGCACGAATCCGGCTATGAGTTTCAGACCTTGGGGACCAACCGCCGAGTTCCGGTCGAATTTGACGGGCTGCTGCTTGTGGCTTTCCACCCGGTGGGCTCAGCGCCCGGTCCGGCTTCTGGTTTTTGACAACCGAAGATTTGAAGCATCGGTGGCTGCAATACTCACCGATAAGAAATGTGTAATCATCCACTTACCGGAAGTGCATTCCCCGCACCCGCGGGGCTGAACCGCCCCGTACACTAATGTAGCGGTTTCGGCCTATGCATTCCCCGCACCCGCGGGGCTGAACCGTTGTTCCGGCTTTTGTTGAGTGCGATTCTTGGGCATTCCCCGCACCCGCGGGGCTGAACCGTCTGCGCTCGCGTCCGGCCTCTGCCTTTATGAGCATTCCCCGCACCCGCGGGGCTGAACCGGCTGATTCAGGTTGATAGCGCCAGGAGTGCTCGCATTCCCCGCACCCGCGGGGCTGAACCGGCTGAATGACTTTTCTGGTCCTGTAATCTCTTGCATTCCCCGCACCCGCGGGGCTGAACCGTATGACTCCGAGGCGAGCTGCCTGGCGCTGCTGCATTCCCCGCACCCGCGGGGCTGAACCAGGATGCTTGGGGAGAATGTAGGCGCGTCAAAAGCATTCCCCGCACCCGCGGGGCTGAACCGGCAGCGGCGTCTGATAGGTTGCGACCTGAAAAGCATTCCCCGCACCCGCGGGGCTGAACCGTTATTATTTGTTTTCCGCCGTCATCGCGGACGGCATTCCCCGCACCCGCGGGGCTGAACCGCCGAGCCTGATTATGTTCATGCTGCTTTCCAGGCATTCCCCGCACCCGCGGGGCTGAACCGGTTGATCAGCGGACGGTTGCCGCTGTTGACCCGCATTCCCCGCACCCGCGGGGCTGAACCGATACTGATGACGATGTGTTATTTGACTGACCGGCATTCCCCGCACCCGCGGGGCTGAACCGTAGAAGATGCAGCTGGCGGCGCAGGCAGATGTGCATTCCCCGCACCCGCGGGGCTGAACCGCCGAGCCTGATTATGTTCATGCTGCTTTCCAGGCATTCCCCGCACCCGCGGGGCTGAACCGGTTGATCAGCGGACGGTTGCCGCTGTTGACCCGCATTCCCCGCACCCGCGGGGCTGAACCGATACTGATGACGATGTGTTATTTGACTGACCGGCATTCCCCGCACCCGCGGGGCTGAACCGAGTGTCATAAACGCTCACCTTTACCGGCTTATGCATTCCCCGCACCCGCGGGGCTGAACCGTTATTATTTGTTTTCCGCCGTCATCGCGGACGGCATTCCCCGCACCCGCGGGGCTGAACCGCACACGGATCGGCTTGTAAGCAACAAGGGGAAGCATTCCCCGCACCCGCGGGGCTGAACTGTCGCTATCGCAGTCCGGAGGAGTTCCGGCAGACAACACAAGGCTACGCGGATATGGGGCTCAACCTGAATTGAGAATCTCCAGCTATGGGTGGATGAGAAATCGGGGGCAGGTCAACTGACTCCGGCCTTCTGAAGTAGCCCACCCTTTGGAGCGAGCGAACTCCCAGTCTAGGCTGAGCGCGAGCTTAGGGCAGGGACGGGAGTTGGACTGGAGAGCTAGGTGTTATACGAGCAGATTCGCCGGGAGTGCGAGTTTGGTGCGGGTACGATTGCCTGAGTAGCGCGGAAGTTGGGGGCCAGCGACGCATGGTGCGGGATGCGGTGCGGAGCGCGACTCGCGCGTGTCGAGCAGGCAGGCTGGCCGTCACATCGAAGAGACCCTGCAACAGCAGAGCTCGCGTCGCGCTGTGAAACCGCTGCTTTTGCACAGTTGAAAACTGAGATCGTCTGCTCGCCGTCCAAGAGTTGGGTGAAGTCACGGCCTGCCGTTAATCAGTAACGGAGGCTTAAATGCTTGGAGGTTGCCCATCATGCATGGATCTGATGTAGAGCCTGAATGGCCCATTCCTGCGGTTTTCCTGTTGCATGGCAAGGGCGGATCGCCGGAAGGCACCATCAAAAAGTTGCACATAATCTTGGAGCAGCGCTGGCCCGGCTTAAGCTTTCATCGTCCTTTACTGCCACATCACGATCCCGGAGTTCTATGCGAGATCTCTATCGAACATTTGCTGGATATGGATATTCCCCGCCACGCCTTGTTAGTCGGAATTAGCTTGGGTGGTCTAGTGGCGGCGAAACTCCAGGAGGTGGGGCGGGACGACCTTCAGGTGATGGCAATCAGTTCACCGACGTGGGCCGACGGACTTTCGCTTGAGAGATCCGCCCAGCATCGCCTGGCGTTCTACTCATCAAGAGATGACGTCATCGCATCACGGACAACAAATTGGCCGAAGATTGCAGACTTCGCCCGCGATTTCGAGTGGCTGACGCACGATTCCGACCGACACCTCAGGCAGATCGCCAGGCTATGCGATTGGTATTTGGAGGGGATGCTTTCAGACTGGATCGATCGCATTCTTAATTCTTCTTCGACACAGCAGGAACGAGATGAAATCGTCTGGAAGTCGATGGCCGAAGCACCGCAGACAACTCGAAATTGGCGCGAAACTCCCTGGTCCGGCGAACGCCCGCAGACCTTCGGCGAGATGGGAGATGTAATAAAGGCAGGCAAGGATTGGGAATATGCCTGGAGTAATTGGGGACATGAATTCATAAGTCGAAAAGATCCTCGATGCCTGGAGGAAGAGC
This sequence comes from Acidipila rosea, assembly GCF_004339725.1. Lineage (GTDB taxonomy): Bacteria > Acidobacteriota > Terriglobia > Terriglobales > Acidobacteriaceae > Acidipila > Acidipila rosea. Next base: position 484,778 of record NZ_SMGK01000003.1, read on the forward strand.
CACCACTCTGGTTTTCAAAAGAACGGCGGGCGATGCTGGCAGGAGTCGCCGAATTTTTCTCTCATTTATATAGATTGCCGATGCCGAGCTGGATCGAAAAGCCGGAGTACTTCTTGTTGGAGCCAGAGTACTTCACGATCTTGATGCCAGATTCTGAAGTAGGACTGTATCGCATGCGGGCGAGGACACCCAAAGAGATGTTGCGCCGGAACGTAATCTTTGAGGCGCGCAATATGACGTTGTTGTAAGTTTCCGGTCCGGCGATCATTTGACTACGGCTGGTCTTTCTTCTACCAGCGCACCCGAGTGCGGAATACTGGTCCAGGGGAACGCCGGGTTCGAGCCATAGCCGGAGCAGACTCCGCAACGGACTGCCACCAGGAGTCTGATCGCGTCCATCCCGGGCCCTGACATCAGAATAGATTCCGGGATCGACGATCTCCCTTCGTGGGGCTTCCTCAGTTTTCCTTCCACCTCACCTCAGGCCCATAAAATTTCCTCCAAAAGTTTCTCGACCGTAAAGGCAGTAAAACGGCTGCAGCCTCGGTATTAATCGAGTAGATGTGGTTGTGATGGGAGAGATTTCCTTTCTCAGACATATCTGAAGAAATCGTACAGATACCGAAAGGAAAGTTTTATGCCCGATGTAAACCTGCCTGCCTACCCTCTCCTTGAACAGATCCTCAAGCTCAAGGGATTTTCATTACAACCGATGTACTCCAACCGTGAGGTCGCCGAGATTTTCGGCGTCTCGATTCGAGCTATTCAGGATCGCATCAAGCGCGGAGGTCTCACCCCACGTAACCTGCCCGGTAGGGCGCGGTTCCTGCCGCTTGATCTCGAACAGTTCCTGGCAAACAGCCTGAAGACCATCCGCTGAAATGACTCGCGGCCTTCACCTCGTTACGCCTTCCATGTCCCGAAGACCGAAGCTGAACAAGTCGGCCCCATTCAGCAGGGGTCGTGCCGGGAGAGGGGCATTGAGCTTTTCATGTCCCCCAGTTCTTCGCAGGAGTACTCGCTGCAGCGTTATATTGCGCGAATCTTCCTACTTTCAAGACTTCCTTCGTGAGCTTCGTGCTGCTTCGCATAGCTACACGTTTTCTATGCATTTTTGTCAATCGATAATAGTCAAATTCGATAGTGGAATTGCACATATAAGTTGCCGCAATCTTCGGCATGGAGCTCGAATTGCTTATGGGCTTCGGCCATCTACGTTTCACTGCAGTTATTCTCGCAAGCCACTTACCTGCGCCTCTTCCTGGCGAGGTCAATCTGTCTTCGGCAATACCCTTCCCACTTCTTCTCTCTTCATGGGCATTCCTAAAAATATCGTCGGGCGACTCCACAACCCTCCCTACGACCGAAGAGGTTACGACTAGCGGATGACTTAAAGGGACAGAAAATACGGGTCTGCTTGCGAACGATTCTGTACTCTATGCGGCCTCCGAAGTGAATGCTTGAGAAGGAAGGAAGAATGACCCAGCAAACAGCCGAACAGAACAACCAGGCCGTACATGATTATGGTGCACCTGCCGTAGACCATCAGCATGTAGCTCCCAGGACTCTCACTGAACTCTTGGACAGGCTCACTGCACAGGGCGCTTCAAACCTCCCGGCTTTGCGGTCGAAGGCGTCCGTTCTTGCGGACTTTCTGCGGAAGCCTGCCGATCAGATCACGATCGACGAGGTCGAAGATACCAAACAAGGTCTGCGACCATATCTGAAGAGCCGCAGGCTGGCCGAGAATTCGATCCAGGCATACGTCTATGAAGTTAGGACGTTGTTGAATCACGCAGAGAGGTTGGGGTGGAAGCCAAACGCTGAAATCCCAGTTGCCTGGCATGCTGTCCTGGAACGCTGCATTGCGGTTCGCTGCGATGACTTGTGCCGGTACGTGTTGCGGAAGCGGAAAGCCCCTAAACAGGTTGTACCTGCAGATGTGGATTCTTGGGTTGAAGGTTATGTCAAGCAGGGAAAGGCATTGAGTACTGCAAGGAATCGAGCCTCAGCCTTTTGGAAGGTTCTCGCCGCATGTGGAGCCTTGCAGGAGCTTCCAGTTATGCTGAAAGGCGGTTTCGGAGTGCCTCTTGACGAATTCCCCGAGCCGTTGAAATCGGAAGTCGAGAAGCTTCTGCAATGGAAGCAGGCAAACTATTCCGCAGGTAGGTCCAAGCGAGGCAAGATTCGCGCGGAGAGCGCCGGTAACCTGAGGCGCTCATTCAGTGAGTTGTTTGGATTCACTGTCAGGGTGATGGACATGACAGGGATCGATTCGATTTGCAGTCTGGTTACGCCAGACATCATTGGCCATTACATCGAGTGGGCGATCAACGATCGTAAAGTTCGTGGCCAGTCCCTATGCTCGCGCCTCGTCGTGATTAAGGCAGCGCTGAGTCAACACCCCCACTATCGCGAAACCGATGTCACCTGGCTTAAGGATTTGGTTGAAAGCATTCCTACGGAGCATGAGGCCGAGTTGAAAGAAAAGCAGCTGGCCAAACAGGTTCCTTATGCGTCGGTCGAGGCCATCCCGGATCATATCCATGCCGAAAGGAAGGCTGCCGCACGCCGGGGAGAAAAGGACCTTGCCCTGGTAATACGCAATGAACTCCTGATGCTCTGGCTGACAGTCCTTCCCTGGCGACAGATGAATCTTCGTGAATGCCGGGTAGGCGGATCCCGGCCCAATCTCTTTAAGGCTAAGATTAGCCCCGTTGCGGCTGTTGCTAAACCGGAATGGGTTGAGGAGGCATCAAAAGCTGACCCGGACGCCGAGTTTTGGCAGGTTAAGTTTTCCTCAGAAGAGACCAAAGTCGGCAACAGCGTACACCTGCTTGTGCCTCGGCCTCTCATCCCCTTGCTTGAAGAATATCTTCAGTACCACCGCCAACATCTGATTCGGGGGACAGATTCAGAGGACTTGTTCCCAAGCGAAGCAGGAACAAGAATTTCTCGGGCCAGGATGACCATCATCGTCGCCGAATTGACGTTGCGGCATATCGGTAAGCGGGTTACGCCGCATACGTTCCGGCATATTGTTGCCTATGCGTGGCTGGATGACCATCCGGAGGACTATCTGACTCTTTCCAAAATCCTCTTTCACACGAATATCAACACCACATTGAAGTGCTATGGTGCCAGGTTCAACGAGTCAAACGGGGCACGCGGTATGGAGAAGTGGGTAGAGAGCCGGAAGAAAAAGACGGTTTAGACCACGAAGGCGAACATATACCGGCTCTCCAAGGACGTGTTGTCAGGCGTTTGGGGTCTTTGGCTAGGTTACAGAAGTGACATGTCAGCTAAAGTCGTGCTCCTGCACTCCCATGGGGGGGCGGCATCACAAAGGCCCGCTTCACGCTCAGATGCTTCAATAATGCCCGAAGAACCGAAGGATGTGCCTGCGATGGTCAAACAGTATCGCGAGCGAGAGCCCAAGCCCTCGCCCCCGCCCGCGCCAGTGACCCCGAAGCCCGAGTGGAGGCCCTTGGTCACGGTGAGAATGGGTGAGAAGGTGGAAGCCCGATGACCATGACCCTCGCCTTACCGCCGACGATCTCACGGATCGGCTAGTGACTCCGAGGAGTCGCCACCGTTCGTGGATGGTCGAGATCACAGGCCTCGACCCCTATTTATAGAGTCACCCGTCGATTTCTGACAGCTCATTGTATCGCCAAGGGTGATGATCGGGATGATAAAGGAGTAATCGCGGGACCGTTGGGTATTGACCCTCATGGACGCGCTACATTCCCCAAACTACCTTGACCCGCTCTGGCATCCCGCCGACACCGCAACCTACCTCGGACTACATGAGAAGACCGTCATCAAGATGGCTCGCCTTCATCAACTCCCCGCCCTTCGTCTCGGCAAGCACTGGCGATTCCGTCGCGCCGATCTTGTAGCGTGGACCGAGTCTCAGGTACAGTCGACTTGCCAGCCCGTCGAGTGATGGAGAGAGTCACCTTGTCCACCACCACTCGCAATCACCGGTACCAGGAAGGTACTATCGACCGTTCTCCCCGCGTCAAAGGTGCGGATGTATGGACCTATCGTTGGAGGGACATACAGGAAGATGGTCGGCGCGTCCAGCGCAAGCAGATCATCGGCGACGTTGACCGCTATCCGACCAAGGCTGACGCCAAACGTGCCGTCGAGAATCTCCGGGCAGAGATCAATGCCCGGCAAGAGCGCTTAGGGAAGATGACCATCGAAGAAGCCTGGGGTCACTTTCAGGCAAATGAGTTGCGCGACCCAGACGTATGCCGATCTGAGACGACCATCGAGAATTACCTGACGCTGTTCAAAGCTCACATCATTCCGCGCTGGGGTAAGACATTCCTCTCGGAGATGAAAGCAGTAGAAGTCGAGAGTTGGCTAAGGTCTCTGCACCACTTAGCGCCGTCAAGTCGTGCCAAGCTCAAGAGCAGGATGTATACGCTGTTCGAGCATGCGAAGAGATATGAGTTCTGCGACCGAAACCCGATGGGGTCGGTTCGTCAAGGGTCAAAACCCAGAATCAAACCAGCTGTACTCGCTCTTGAAGAGATTCGGGCCATCATGGACGAGATCACAACGCCAGCCATTCGAGTGGCAGTCCTGGTAGCCGCTGCCACGGGGCTGCGACGCTCGGAGCTTCGAGGCCTTAAATGGAAGGACCTTGATTTGGACGGTGGCTGGCTGACTCCGTCGCGCGGCAGCGTGAATAAGTACCTTACCAACCTTAAAAACCGGCCATCGGCAGCGACCATCCCGATCTCCGAGGCGTTGGCCGAAGCTTTGCTGATGTGGCGCAAGGAGACACCGTATCGCGCCGACGATGATTGGGTCTTTGCGTCGCCTGCCACTTCAGGCCGTTCTCCGTACTGGTTTGATGCTGCACTCACAAGGCAGCTCCGCCCCGCAGCCAAACGAGCGAAGGTGAACAAGCATATTGGTTGGCATACCTTCAGGCGCTCTCTTGCCACTCTCCTGATGAAGAAAGGTGAAGGAGTAAAAGTCGTGCAGGAGCTCATGAGGCATGCCAACTCAAAAATTACCTTAGACGTGTATGCACAGGGCGACGAGGAAGCGAAACGTGCCGCTCAGAACCATGTGAACGAACTATTTATTGTCCCTTCAAAGGCAAGCTGAACCATATTCACTTTAAAAACCGAAAGCCCTCCGATTATTGGAGGGCTTCATTTTCGTCGACTTCAGGTGCTGGTCGACGCTATGATTTCGTCAGTGCCTTTTCGGTGACCTGATCCGAAGCTGCTTTCCCTCCGGATACTCCTTGTAAGACGCTGATTCTAGTCTGGATATTTTGGTGGACCTGATCGGGATCGAACCGATGACCTCTTCCATGCCATGGAGTTGCCAAAAACCTAAATTGTTGACGGCAGCGTGGTTAGAAGACGGCATAACCGGAAAAATCGGCCTAATCGGCGCACTTTGACACCAATTTGACACCAAACTTCAGGGCCGTGGGCTGGGTCGTGGCGGGCCAGCTCACAATCATTTTCCAGATGAGTATCAATTGTACGGCGGTCTGTTCATAACCGCTCATCCCTCAGATGGGGCGCTCCAGATATGCATTCGCAAATGATGGGGCATTCTTGTCGAGTTTCCTGAACCTTTACCGCTGCGACAGATATTCTCTGCTCCACTCCGCCAGAGTGTCGATCAAGCTCAGTGCCGCGAGGCCCCGTGAATTAGACAACGAATATTCCACGTGCGGCAATCGGCCACTCAGGTCAGTCCGGACAACGAGGCCGTCCTTTTCCAACTCGCGGAGATGCTGGGTGAGCATTTTCTTTGATGCCTCGGGAAACATCCTACGTAACTCACTCAAGCGGGCTGGTCCATGCTGAAGGCGGGACAGAATACGCATCTTCCATTTCCCCTGAATGAGATTGATTGCGAATTGAGCCGAGCATCCTTCTCCTCCCTGTACTTTCGTGCGACTAGCGACTCTCTCCTGCCTTTCCCGTCGGCAACTGGCATAGTTCGGTGGGCCTTTGTCAGCTCGTCTTGGCAAATGCGGACTTTGGTTTGTCGAATCACGAAAAGCCTGCTTTGGCGAACTCCAAATCATGTGTCACCGCCCATCAATCCTGAAGGCTCATTCCGCGTGCTGGGACACTCTCGCAATTCTGCCCCGTATCTGTTAAAGGCACTTTCATTTCGTCTTTGGGGCAAGGTAGCGAAAATATTCGTGCGGCGCTCGTCTATACTTTTGGAGTTGAAGTGGTTAACCCATTCGAGACGGTCGCTCACGTATGCAGCCACAAGGTCGCATCTGGCAGGAGCTGACGTGGAGTTGGGCCTATTCGACTGGGCACCCTGCGTCTGATCAGAAGGTGGAAGCCGCTGCGAAGGCAGCTTGGCCCTACGCAGTCCTATGTGCATGGACATACCTGAACGATCACGCCGCTGCCCATGACCTCATGGATCATGCTGTACAAAGCGCGTCCAATTACATTGGGCGTCATCCTGAATCTCCCGATAATAAGCTCAAATGGCATATAAAGAGCGTCCTTAAGCGCCGCGCTCGGCAACAAGGTGAGAAGAAAAGTCGAGAAATTCAATATGGGTCGCTTCGTGATCTGGAATACGTGTATGTTGGTCAGTCAGAGGCAGAGCAAAGAGTCTATGCGACGGAACTTTTCAGGCGACTTTCACCGTTCGCCCAGTCAATCGTAGAGTGGCGCTGGCTGGGTTATTCGTGGAGAAAGATCGCTGAGCACCTCGACATGGACCATACTGCTGTGCGACGTGCTTATTTTCGGGAGATGGAGTTGTTGCTCCACGCTCTCTCCCAATCTGGAGATTCTTCCCAATGTGGCTGAAATTGCCTGGGCTTTCACGCTCCGAAGATCGCTTTGAGACCTGGATTGCGCAGCGCCATCAGGAACACGTGCTCGCAGAGCGGGAAATCTCTGCTGGTCCCTGTCCCGATGAGTCCTTTCTTAAGAGCCTGGCCACTAAGTCCAGACGTATCCAATTATCAGATCCAAGAGTTAACCATGCGGCGAATTGTCACGTTTGCATGACGCGGCTGATGGAATTGCGGCGCGAAACCCATTCGCGCCGGCGACGGCTCGTTCTCACGGTCGCAGTTGCTTCGTGCCTATTGGTTGCCGTCGTGTTCGTCATGCTAGGTCGCCGCAGAGCACGCACGCAGAATCAGATGGCGGAAGTTGCCGCAATTCCTCAAACCGTTAACCTCTGGAACGCTGGAACATTTCGCGGCGATCAACCTAGTCGATTGAAGACTGTTCTGTTGCCTGCCGCACTGGTGAAATTGACAATCATTCTTCCTCGCTATAGCGGAGCGGGGCGATATGATGTAGCCGTGACCCGTGATCAGGCAGGCCAGGACATACTGGCTCACGCCAGCTCAATGGCAATCGGCTCCGGAGATCGAGAACAAGTCTCGGTTTACCTCGATTTGCGGAAATCTCGACCCGGATCTTATTTTCTTTCAACCACTCATGAGCAGGATCAAGCGTCATATTACTACTCTCTCCAAATTAGATAGCCTATTATCGCAACCGGCTTCGACAGAAAGTCATTAAATATGGCTCAAAGCATTATCAAATGGTCGGTTCAACTAGCCCGTTGAATTTGCACGTCACGGGCAGTTTCAATAGCTCGGTCAAGTTGACCATCAAAACTCGCGCTCCTTTGACGCCAGTCAAACTGAATTTGTTCGTCCGGTTCGATGGGTGTTCCTTCAAGAACGGTGCCTTTCCATGTGTAATAGGCCCCGGTCGGCAATGCCAGCCGGTACCCCTGACCCACCTTGACGGAAGTGGCGGAAAGCAGCCTTCCAGCGGTCTTCTCGCCAACTATTCTGGCGAGATTGTTCTCGCGCGCGAACGCAACGATCATTTCGGCGGCGCTCGCGGTATGGCGATCTACTAGAAGAATTGTCCCTCCATGAAATTGCTTGTGGCCCAATTCCTCCGTCTCAAGCACGATAGGAGTTTTGGCGAGCATTGCCGGCGCAAACTGTAATGCCAGCAGCCAGAGTGCTTTCTTGGAAGTCGGGATGCTGCCGAAGCGACGAAACTGTTGTTTTTCGGAATCCAGATTCGGCGTCACGCGGCTTTTAGGAAGTGCGAACCCTACCGGAATCCTGCCGGGCGTGAGCAGACTCATAACACGAAGCGCTCCAATTCCTCCTCCCGTATTCCCGCGAAGGTCGATGATGAGACTGTCTATTTTTCCTAATTTATCGACGGCACGCGAGATTTCGTTTGCAACTTCGACTCCGACCATCCCAGGGAACATCGCGACCTTTAGGTAGCCCAGCCCCTCTCCGAGATGCCGTGATTGAACGAGCGTAGGCTCGACGAAGTGCAGCTTCTTTCCTTTGGGTCGCGCCACATCGACGGCAACGGTGCGCCGCTGATCGTCTTTGCCCACGATGTCCAGAACGGTCTGCTTACCCATCGGGAAGACCGGATGCTCCGGCGGGGTAATCTCCCGGCCATCCACGCTTAGAAGAATGTCTCCAGGCTCAATTCCGGCGATAGATGCGGCACCTCCCGAGTGGACATCCTGAAATATCCAACGCTTTCCGACCAGTGTTTCATCGGCTAGGTAGGTGGCGCTCAATGCGGCTCGGCTCGAAGCTCGTTGAGCGCGGCCATGAAAAAATCCCAGATGAGACGTATGAAGCTCCGCCAGGAGATCGCTCATGGACTGTTCAAATCTATCTGCTGTGTCGGCTCCTTCAATCAATGGCCGGTGGCGCTCCACAGCGTTCAGCCAATTATCGTTCAGTTTTTCCGGGAGATAGAATCGCTTATTCAAAGTGGCTAGTACGTTCTCAAGAATGGTGTGTCGTTCGCGCATGGAAAGCTGGACAGATGATTCCGCTGGGGCAGATTTATCTTTTGTCATTGGATACTCCTTGAAGAAAGATTGCTATCTGGCGCTGAAAATAAACTGCCGTTCGGTTCACCGTTGAGCACGAAGGCCGCCCAATAGTACGGAGGAGAGCCTGAATTCAGCATTTCAAGTTGCGCTTGCCTCAAAGCCTCTGCCTTCTCTTCATGACGGCCGAGATGTTCATAGAAAACGGTCATTAGGTGTGTGGTTGCGTGATCTTCAAGCTCCCAGAATGTGGACACCACACTTTGAGATCCCGCCTCGATGAATGCGTTTACGATATTCGCAGCCCCTTCCTCGCCGATTTGTCCCACACTGGTGTTACAGGCGGAGAGGGTTACGAGGTTGGCATTGAAATGAAGTTTCCTGATCTCCCGAACCTGCAGCAAGCTGTCATCGGTGAGCCCCGGCTCTGGAGCGAAGATAAGGGCTGAACGATCCGAGAACACGGGGTCAACATATCCGTGGAGGGCCAGGTGGACAACTTTGTAGTGGCTAAGCGGAAGACTTTTGAAATTTGTCTCTGTTGCGCGTGACCCCAACAAAACAGTGTTCGGCTTTGGCAGGTCGGACGCAATCGTTTCGACTTCATGCTGGCTCTCTGGCAGAGCGACGAGTTCCTTTCTGTCAGGTCCCGAAACTGCTCTGCGAATGCTTGTAAGAAGTGTGCTCGGGGATGATGAATTGGTTGTCCACGCTGCTACCCCTAGATACGGTAGATCGTCTCTCACCATTTGATTTGTGCGGTGTCTTAGAATGTCGAGCACGGTTCCAGATGGAACCACGGTCACAAGATGTGAGGTCAGAATATAGTGGCCGCCGTTTTCCAGAGCTGAAAAGGGTAGGAGGTGGAGCTTTCCATCAGGTACTACTATCAACGTCTGCTTGTCTTTGAATTCTTGAATTCCACCCAGAAGAGCATTGAAAAGCTGTTGTGCAAGCGCCTGATCGTTCTTTTGTTGCAATATCTCAGACCTGTATCGCATCACCTGTTGCCCCAATATATCTTTCGATGGCAACGTATACCGATGGACAGTTTGATGGGTCACGGCGAGAGCATAGGATTGCGGGCTATCGAGGACATATTCAACAAAGAGTTCAGAAGGGCGAAGATCACGTTGCAGTTGCCTGAGATCCACGGGTTCTGGCGCTGTATCGACTTCCGCTGAATTCGGAGTCAATTGTTGCTCCACCTGATAAATCGCGTCCAGAATGTGGCCTCTAGCGGTCGGTTCATCGGTATTGAGCAATGCAAAATTCAGCTTTGTCAGGCGCTGCTCCATAAGATTCGGATCGTGTGGCGCAATCACCTCGTGATGCGTTAATGCTTGTGCTTCGACTCGACCTCGCGCGCGTTCGATCACATGAAACGCAGCAGCAGTCCTGCCTTGATTGCTCAAAGATGTGAAATATTCCGAGTACACCTCGCTCAAATCGCTCAGGAGTTGGCGTTCGACAGTCGGGGTCGGCACCTTGCTCAGAAGAGCGTCAAGCATATCTGCGCTCTTCTCATATAACTGATTTGACGATTTGATGTTTCCCCTCTTAGCCATAATGTCTGCCTTAATGGCGAGATTCTTAGGAACAAAATACAGCTCATCGGGGATACGCTCGTTTGCCTCGATAGCTTCATTTATCGCGGCTAATGCTGATTCCAACGCTCCTTGATGTAGATACGCCTTTGCGAGCAGACCATCTACCTGAGTCAAGCCGCGCCAATGCGATACCTTTTTTGCATATTGGGCGGACTGTCTGTAGTCGGATACGGCTTGATCCCAATTCCCCATTGCTTCGTAGACTCCAGCTCTGATTTGGTAAACGTCGGCGAGATGTTCGACAAGATGGTATCTGCCTACTCGCTCCATCTCCTCCCCCGCCAACGTCAACGCCTCTTGGCCTTTTCCAAGGCCGCTGAGAGCTCCGATTTTCGCGGTTATGGCAATCGTTGGATAAGCCGCGCCGGGAGTATCTTTGGCGACGTTAATTGCTTCGTTCAGAGGGCCAAGAGCTTCTTTGTATTTGTGAAGTTCCACCAACCCTGTGCCATACATACTTGCATATCGAATATGAGCGGCGGGATCAGCCGTCTTCGCCACTATCCATGCCTTGACCACATCCTTCTTCGCAGTCGCCATGTCTCCAAGGAGAAATGCCGCAATTCCTTGCTCACCGACCGCTCTGGATGCGAGCAGATAATGGTGCCGCCGAAGCGCCAAATTCTCAACTTGAGTCCACGTTTCTCTTGCCATTCCAGAGTCGTAGTTGACTTCGAGCATTCCAAGGATCGTCAGAACGCGAAGCCGCGTTTCAGGATCACGCGCTTCAGGTAATTTCAGATCCTTTATTAGTATCGAGATTTGGGCCGGGATTCCCGCTGAAGATTCGCTGTGAGCAGGCATCTCACTGACCCGCGCATAGAGTGCCCTTGAGAGTTGGTGTTTCTGTGCAAACTGGATTTCCGCTTGTCGGTACAGTGGTTCTGCTGCTATCCAGCTGTTCAGCCACGACATGTCGTCGGCTCGCTTGAGGAGCGCCTCTGGAGAGGCAGGATTCCTCCGGCGGAGGACGTGGCATCCGACAACACTCAACAGGACGGCCAACAGCAAACCGGCAGCAATGCGGAATGGGGGAGGGACAACTCCGCGCATAGCTACTCAGTTAATACCTGCTAATAGTGCCAGAATCTCAAATCCGGGTCAATGTTTATGGCCAGTCCGCGATCAGGTCTACAAAAGCACGGAATCTAGCTTCTATCTCTGTCGCGGAGGTCGCCGGATAGCCAAGCTCATTCGCCAGTGCCTCAAGTTCGGATTGCCATTCCGTCGGAAGTTGGTTAGAAGGAGGAAAGTCGTGAGTGGCCCGCTGAGTGAAAACCTGTTTCGCTGCAAGGCGCACCGCCGTAATATCCAATTTTCCCAACAAATCAACCAACAGGATGTCCAGCACATCGCGGGCACGGCCTTGCGAATATGGTCCCGTACAGGCGTGCAGTTTTTGGGCAACTTGCTCACTCAAATTCAAACAGCGGACCGGAGATGGTATGCGCAATCCCATTGCGGCAAGCCCGGGAATCGCAGGCTCCACAAGATCCACTGCACCCTCTCCCGATGAGCCGAGATCAACTTCGATGGTTTGCCACGCACGGGTTTTAAACCGGACAGCGAGTTCCAAGCGCACAGCGTCCACTTTGTCCATGCTCAATGGCTTGCCCTTTACCTGAAACGTGAAATCGTCGAATCCTAATGCTATTGCATCCTGAAATACCCGAAGTCTTTCCTCGCGTTTGCCAGCAACACCAATATCGATGTCCTTGGTTGCGCGAGCACCTTCAGCAAATCGAAGCTCCATCGCGACGCCACCCTTGAGGTAGTAGTTGGTCAGGACGCCCTCACTCACTGCCCGCTCCAGCACTCCGCAGAGTGCCAGAAAGGAGACCCATCGGCGGAGGCGCTCTTGTGCCAAGCCCTGTTCTCTGGCGACTCGCGCCAGCGTCTTCTCAAGACGTTCAACTGGCCGTGGAGTCATGTACTTTTACCTTGATTCCTTTGATTGACAATGAAAGGCCGTGAGCGGAGCGATTGATGGCCTTGCGAAGGCCATTTGCCTGAGCGGTGCTGAGTAGCCCTTCTCGGAGCGCATCGGTGATGGCCTGCCGGGCGATGTCAGTCCTGCGCGTTGTCGATAAGACGTCCATGATAGAGCGCGTCACGGTCGTGACAGGCATTCCCTCATGCTGGCTGATCTCCGGCACTGTAAGGTCGGCCCGATGAATCATGATCCATTCGGGATGTTCCCGGCGGAGACGGGCGGATTTTGGAACCGTGAGATGCACCCGCGAAGGATTCACATCAGAGATGCCATAGAGGGCCAGCGCCGTCTCATGAGACAGAGCAATGCGCTCTGGTCCATGATGACTTGCTTGTGCCCACAGCACCGCTTCGCGGTATTGTGCGAGCCGGTCTGTCGGATAGTGGGCAATCCGGTAAACGCCTCGGCTCATTCGTTCCAAGCGGCCACGCTGCCTCAACCGAGCAAGCACGGAATCTTGAATTCCCAGGGCGCGTGCTTCTTTAGACGTGAGCAGGCCATCATGTTCTTCAGCGAGTGCGTATAGCTCGTCCATGCGGGTGCGCGGCATAAATACAGTGTGCGGCGGTGGGGGGCGAAATGTCAATATGGTTCCATAATGGAACTATATTGACAGTCCTCAGGACTCCCGAACTCGTCTATCCTAGTTAGCTCAACAACAGTTCTCACCACGCATTGCGCGACTTCCTTCAATGAGCAGAATGGGCAGTGCAGCGAGTGCAGCCACCGAATCTATCCAATGGATGTGGAAGACTGCATTGATCGTCAGGCCAGCCAGCGTAAGTGCCGCGAGATAGGCGCATGTTGCTGATTGAATGGCATCCGCTGCTAAAGCTCGGCTGTTATTTAAAAGCGCTACCTTTCGTTTACCCCAGGCAAGCACTGGCATGATAATGAGTGCCGCTATCGTGATTCCAATTCCAAGGCAACTCGTCTCCGCATGGACACCGCCAATGAGAGACGCCACTGCGGTGAAGCCAACAATGGCCGCTAGCACAAAGAGCAAAATCCCCGCCCACCTCTCAGCGCGTCTTTTGCTGAAAGAGAACGCCGGCATAAATGAAAGGAGTACAACAGTTGCCGAGATTAGCTCCACAAGGCTATCGGAACCAAAGGCCAGAAGAGCTACGCTATGCGCCTGCTGCGCTGAGTAGAGAGACACAGCGGTTTCAACCAGCATCCACACGATAGTAATGCCTTGCAGCCAAACGACTGCTGCTGGCATCGTTACCGGACGATCTTTGTCATGTTTCTTGCTGGTCATAAGCAAATCCAGTTTGGAAGCATCTACATCAACCACTGATTATGTCGAGAATCAAAATACTTAAAAATCCCACAAAGAAAATGGCGGTCGTGGAGGTGGTATCTTCCAGCTTATGCGCCTCCAACAGCAATTCTTCCGTCGCCAGGAAAAGGAGTGCGGCTACTCCGAAGCCAAGTGCCGCAGTGAGGAAAGGCGCTGAAAGATAGTCCAGGATGAAGGCCCCGAGAGCACTACCAATAAGTAAGAAGCACGAAACGCCTGCCGTAATTGTGAAAGCTCTCCAGCGTGAAAGCTGGCGACTTCGCAACTCTCCGATGAGTGCCAATCCAAGGGAAGCCAATTCAAGTGTCAGGGCAACAGTAAGCAGCTTTCCCTGTTTCCTTCCAGCAGCGAATCCTATGGCGATGACAATCCCGTCCAGCAATAGATCAATTCCCGTTGCAGCGATATAGCTTTTCGGGATTGTTAGGGCGGCGTTCTTTGAAGACCCTCCGCTCTCTGTCCGCTTGAGTATCACCAGGACAATAACTGCCAAAGAAAATCCCAGCACAGTTGGAATGGGGGAGCGCCTATGCAGCAACTCGGGAATCAACTCCACAGCAACGGCGGCGACAACCACTCCGGCTGCAAGATGCTGCATGAGGCAGCGAATGCGGTCGCTTTTTTGAGAGAAGACGGCGCAAGCAGCAGCCACAAGCGCCGCCGCCACGGGAAAGAGCGAATAGAGAACGGCGTTCAAGCCTGAACTCCCTTTGCTTCACGCCGTTGTTCTACCCATTTGTAAAGCGTTGGAAGAACCAGCAATGTCAACAACGTGGAAGTTACCAGGCCGCCGATCACGACGGTAGCAAGCGGCCGCTGGACTTCGGCTCCGGCTCCGTGGGAAACGGCCATCGGGATAAATCCGAGACTGGCGACGAGTGCTGTCATCAGGACGGGGCGTAGTCGCGTCAGCGCGCCTTGCTCCACGGCCTCTTCAATAGGACAACCTTTCTGCCTCAGCTCGCGGATATACGTCAGAAGAACAATGCCATTCAGAACCGCAATGCCAAACAGTGCGATGAATCCGACCCCTGCGGAAATACTGAATGGCAATCCGCGCACAAGCAGGGCTAGAATGCCGCCCGTTGCCGCCAGCGGAATGTTCAGGAAGATAAGCAACGCCGGAAAGGTAGCTTGAAAATTGAAATAGAGCAAAACGAAGATGAGCGTCAGCGCAGCAGGCACTACAATCATTAGTCTTTGACTTGCACTTTTAAGCTGCTCGAATTGGCCGCTCCATTCCAATTGGTACCCGCTTGGAATTTTGATCTGGGTGGCGATTGCCTGTTTGGCAGCGCTGACGAAGCTGGCAAGATCACGTCCGCGAACATTTACCTCCACGCTGATCCGTCTCTGACCACCCTCGCGGCTGATTTGCGCTGGGCCATCCTCTTCCTGAATGTCGGCGAGTTGAGCAAGCGGGATGAAATGTCCTTCATTGTCACCTACCCGCAAATTTCCGATTGCTTCATCCGTGGCACGCTGCTGCTCAGGAAAGCGGACCTGCAAAGCGAAGCGTCGATTACCTTCCACTATCTCGCCTACAGTTTTGCCTCCAATAGCTTGAATTGTGTCCAACACATCTGAGGCATCCAGGCCGTGACGTGCAAGTGCATCGCGACGAAGTCGGAGGCGCAAATAAGGCAGACCTGCAACCCGTTCGGCGCGCACATCGGCCGCCCCGGGGATTTTCTGGACAACTGCCGCGATCTGATCGGCCTTCTGCCGCAAGGTGTCCAAGTTATCTCCGAACAGCTTGATTGCAATATCACTGCGCGAACCGCCTTCCATCAATTCCTGCATTCGCATCTGGATTGGCTGCGAAAAGCTGTATACCGCTCCTGGCGCCTCCTCGCCCAACCGTTTCTTCATCGCAGCAATAAGATCGTTTTTGCTGCGTTTCACGGGCCATTGCTCGGTCGGCTTCAACATCACATACACATCGCTCTGGTCGATAGCCATTGGATCGGTGGCAACCTCCGGGCTTCCGGTCCTACTAAAGACGTGAGACACTTCCGGAAATTCACGGAGTACCGTTTCGACAATTTGGTTGCCATGCAACGATTCGGTGATGGAGATTCCCGGAACCCTGTACATCTGTACAAGTATCGAACCCTCATCGAGAGACGGAATAAACACAGCACCCAAAAATGGAATAGCAAACAATGAAGCCAAAAAGATTCCCAGGGCGATGCCGCCAGTCCAAAAGGGTGAGCGTAATGCCCGCTTGAGAGCTGGCCGGTAGAAGTGGTCTGCCTTCCGCATCAGCCAGGTGTGTTCTTTTTTTGGATGCTTGGGAAGCGCATACCAGCCGAGTACAGGCATCACTGTAAGCGCGATGACGAGCGATGCCAAAAGAGCAAACAGGACGGTTACCGCCATGGGCTTGAACATCTTGCCCTCGACGCCGCTCAGTGTCAGGATCGGAACATAAACCAGAACAATAATAAGGACACCGAAGAAGATGGGCTTTGCCACTTCACGCGCGGCAGAACCAAAGACACTTTCCAGATCTTCGTCCGGTTTGCGGTGATGGAGCCGACGCAGGATATTTTCGATGATAACGACCGAACCATCTACAATTAGTCCGAAGTCGAGGGCACCAAGACTCATCAGGTTACCGGAGATATTGGCTTGGACCATGCCAATAAATGCGGCCAGCATGGATAATGGAATCGCAAGTGAAACAATGATGCCGGCCCTGAAGCTACCGAGCAGCAGAAGCAGGACCGCGATGACCAACAAGCCTCCTTCAATCAGGTTTCGAGTGACCGTGTGAATCGTTCGGTTAACGAGATCTGTACGGTCATAAAGTGGCACAATGCGTACACCTGGCGGCAAAGTTTTTTGGATCTCAGCCAAACTGTCTTTTACTCGAATGGCGACGGCCCGGGAATTGTCACCAACCAACATCATGGATACGCCTAAAACAATTTCCCCCTTTCCATCCTCAGTCGCAAATCCATTACGGACCATTGGGGCATACTGGACATTGCCAATGTTCCGTATGAAGATGGGAGTCCCGGTAGGTGAGTTGCCCACCACAATGTTTTCAATATCTGACAGGCTTCCGATCAGTCCCTCTCCGCGGATAAGCGACTGTTGCTCAGAATGTTCAATGTAGGCACCTCCTGAGTTCGCATTATTTTTGGAGAGAGCTTCAATGACACGTCGAAGGGGAATGTGATACCCCGTGAGCTTGTCGTTATCGACTGCCACCTGATATGTCTTGAGTTCTCCTCCCTGGCTGTTCACTTCGACAATGCCTGACACCTGACGCAACTTCGGTGCGATGTCCCAATCGAGAATCGTTCTCAATTCCATCGGACTGCGCCCAGAGCCAGTCACGTTGAATTGATAGATTTCTCCCAGGCCGGTAGAAATGGGTCCCATTTCCGGAACGCCTACGGTGGCTGGAATTGCTTCCTTTGCTTGCGGCAGCCTTTCGTTGACAAGGTTCCTGCAAAAGTAGGTGTCCATGCCGTCCTTAAAGTAGATAGCAACATAGGACAATCCGTACTTCGATGTTGACTGAATGTGCGTGACTCCAGGCAGCCCGCTCATCGCCAGTTCAACAGGAAATGAAATCAGTTGCTCGACTTCCAGTGGAGACAGACTGGGAGCACGCGTGAGAACAAGTACCTGGTTCGGCGTAATGTCTGGCTCGGCGTCCATCGGAAGGTTACGAAGCGAAACGACGCCAAGCACGATGACAAACACAGTAGCTAACAGCACAAGAACACGATAACGAAGGGCGGCTTCAACAAGACGATCCATTAGTCGTTATCCCCCATGCTTCCACCCGCGAGGATGGACTTAAGATGAAACGCTCCTTGTGTCACCACCGGTTCGCCACTGGAAAGTCCACTCACGATTTCGGTCAAGTCGCCAACTGTGGTCCCTTTTTCCACCTCGCGCGCTTCAAATTGAGTAGGCGTTTTGCGGATGAAAACGACATTCTTTCCTTCCACTTCCTGAAGAGCGCTTGTTGGTACTGCTATGGCCCGCTTGCTGAATGTTGTAGGAAGGTCGATATTGGCGAACATATCTGTTTTCAATAGAAACTCAGGGTTTGCCACATCACAGCGAACACGGGCCGTCCTGGTCTGCGGGTCGATCACATCGCTGATGTAAGCGACTCGACCCTGAAAGGAACGATTCGGGTAGGTGTCTACCGTGATGAAAGCGTTCTGCCCAACGCGCACTTTCCCCAGATCCTTTTCGTACACTTCAGCTTGTACCCAGACGTGCGAAAGATTGGCGACCGTGAATACGGGGCGCGCGGCATCCACAACATCTCCAGGTGAGGCTTGCGCCTTGATGACCACACCAGATAAAGGGGCTTTGAGGGAGGTAAGCAGAGTTCCACCGATCTTGTTATCCGACACCCCAAAGCGGCGTAATTTCTGGTGTATGCCTTCTATGACAGCCTGTTGCGAACGGATATTGGCTTCAATTTCATTCTCTGACGCTTTACTCGATTCATAGTCCTTTTCTGCCCCTGCCCCAATATCGGCAAGCCGGCGGCTGCGTCCAGCCTGGCGAGTGGCTGGAATTAACTGCGCCTTCATGCGCTCCAAGTCAGCGCGTGCAGATAGCTCCTGTGCAACCAATTCTCCAGCTTCGACGTTGTCGAAGGTGGCGAGAATCTGTCCTGCTTCAACCCTGTCGCCAACTTTTGCGCGGACTTCCAGGATGCGCCCTTGCGCCAACGGACTCACTAAAGCAACGCGGCTGTCAATCGGCTGAACCGTGCCGGTGACCTTCAGATATTGCGTGAGTTGCTTTACTTCAGCAGGTGAGATAGTCAGCCCAATGTGGTTTTGGGCGGAGATCGTCATATCGACCATATCCGCCTTGCTCGTGGACTGCTCCTGAGAGGAAGATATTTCCTTATCTTCGTTGGTGTGCTTGTTGCAACCGGTTATGGCAAATGTGCCGCATAGAAACAACAAAATTAGGCTCTTCATGGTAGGTTTCCTCCCACAGCACGCTCAATCTCGGCCCTGCTTCGGGCAGCATCAGCTTGCGCGTCGATGTAAGCCAACTGTGTATCGACCAAACGGCGTTGCTCATTGAGAACGTCCAGAAGCCGTAGTTGGCCGAGTTTATACGCTTCGCGGATAACGGAAAGGTTGGCGCTTGACGGACTTAGTACGCCGCTCTGAAGCATCTGCAAGGAATCGGATGCAGTGCGCCAGCGCCGATATGCCGACTCCACTTCTATTGGAATAGTTTTCTCAAGATATTCCTGGTGCAGGCGAGCGCCAGAGGTGCGGGCTGTTGCCGCCTGTACATTGCCGACTCCGCTCCGGCTAGTTCGCAATGGGATGGAAACGCCGAAGCTGAGAATATCAACTTGGTCTCGGATAGGGCTTGGTGCTCCACTGCTGGTCAAGCCGAACAGTCCATCGAATTGGCTGTGCTGCCTGGTATAACCTGCGGACAAAGTCAGGTCCGGTTTGGCGTTCGCCTTTGCAAGTTCTACGCTTGCTGCTTGCTGCTCCTCTTCAAGACGCGCTGTTTTAAGGTCTGCCCGATTCTCCAGCGCTTTTTGTTGCAGTTCATCCAGTCGAAGCGGTGTTGGAGCAGGAAAGATAGCATCCGGAATTAGAGTGCCACTGCTGAAGCCAGCAAGACGGCGCAGCTCAAATTCGGCAGATGTAAGGCGACTCTGAGCACTCATCCGCGAGACTTCGGCTTGACTGACTTCAACCTTGAGCAGCCCCGCTTCGAGTGGAGCAACATCACCTTCTTTGACTCGCGCCTCGGTGAGTCTCAGGGTTTCCTGGTTGAAGGCAATAAGGTCACTGAGGAGCTTGACTTTGTGGCGCTCCGCGATCACCTGGGCATAGGCTGCTTTGATCTCATAGGCAAGTTCCGCAGTTCGCCCCTGTAGTTCGGCTTCCGCCAGACCAACCGAGAACTCGGCGACACGGATGCGCTTCCCGCGCTTTCCGAACGTCTCAATGGGCTGGGAATACTCTCCGCCGTATTGCTCCTCGCCAACTGTGCCGAGCGGCTTCCCAGTTGCCCCATTTAGCCCAAGCGTTGGCGCTGGCCGCACTCCAGCTTGTCGCGCGAGACCCTTCGCCTCTGCGATCCGCTCTCGAACAGCAGCCAAATCCTTATTATTCGCAATCCCTGCTCGCACAATGTCGTCTACCGTAGATACAGTTGACGGCGTTTGCTGTGCTCCCAGCAATGAAGCTGAAAGCAATAGCGCGCACAGAGAGAAGATATGTCTCCCTCGCATACACAACTCCTAGATTATTTTTGAAAACTGAGTTCCAACTGATGTCTAGGAAAGTTGGGGAGGGTGGTCGATAGAAGACGGAGCAAGCAATGGCTGCTCAACGGCTTCTTCGCGGGGAGCCGGAACAGTCAATACCTGAGGGGCAAGTGCGGCTCGCTTTACTACAATGAGATGTGCGCAGCAGCACAGGCAGTTATCACCGGAGGTTGGGCCTTGGTGCTTATGCTGACTCTGCGATTGTGAGACGTAGCAGTCCGAATTAGGCAAAAGGTCACACGCAAACACTTCCACGGCTGTAAACAGCACGAGAAAGATTGCGGTAAGGCGAAGCGCCCTGGACCAAAGACCCATACGTTCATATTGCCACAGATTGGCTCGTTAGAGAGTGATAGTGCCTTTGACCATGACGATAGAAGCCCTTCCCGAGATGACTATGGATAACGATTTCATGCACCGTAAGATCGGCCCAAAGGAACCCATGATCCATTCGGGTTGTCACAGTTCAAGCGTATGCTGCGGTGATGTCGTGACGTCAATATAGTTCCACTATGGAATGATATTGACATAAATGAAGTCCCTGAATTTCTCCACTGTGGGAGTCAATTTGGGAGTCATAGAATGACCAAAAACTGAAATTGGAGAGCAGGCCAGCAAACTTCCTGGAGCTGATTTCCGCGAACCTCGCAACGCAGATGGCAGAATTAGCATAAGACGATGGACACACAGGCGCACTGGGCACAGATCTACGAAACCAAATCTCCTGATGAGACGAGTTGGTACGAGTCTCATTTGCAAACCTCACTCGACTGGATCTCGGATGCGGCCACGGACCATTCTGCTTCGATTATCGACGTTGGAGGCGGAGAATCTACGCTGATAGATGACTTGCTTGTTAGGGGATACAGTGCCCTTACTGTCCTGGATCTGGCGGGCGCGGCAATTAAGAAATCTCAGGATCGCCTCGAACGAGCAGCAAAATCCGTCAATTGGATAGTGGGCGATGTGACAACAATTGCTTTCCCAGTCAACACGTACAACATTTGGCATGACCGGGCGGTCTTCCATTTTCTTACCAATCCCGAACAGCGATTGGCGTATATACGTCAGACTACCTCAGCCCTTAAGATTGGAGGGCAGGTGGTCATGGCAACCTTTGGGCCGCAGGGTCCACAGAAATGCAGCGGGCTTGATACAAATCGTTACGATGCAGAATCGTTGAGCCGCGAAATGGGACCACGGTTTCGCCTGATACGAAGTTCAACCGTACTCCACCACACGCCAAAGGGCACGACACAACAGTTCCTTTATTGCCAGTTCAGCTTTAGTCCTCCTCAGAAAGGAATCACCCCTTGAAATTTCGCTTTCTTCAGATAACCTCCGCCGCGATACTGCTTGCGATCTTGGCTTTATCTGGCACTGTCATGCAGGCACAGCAGGTCCCAACGAAGTCCTCGGCTGTTGCGGACACGACGATTCCCTCCGCGGCACTTGTGCAACCGGCAGAACTCGTGCGGATGCTGCATGGTTCAGAAAAGCCTTTAATACTACAGGTCGGATCGCACGTTCTTTACGCTGAAGCGCATATACCCGGTTCAGAGTATGTGGGGGCCACAGGCACGAGTGCAGGATTGCAGTCACTCCGCGAACGGGTCTCCAGCCTCAGGAAGGACCAGTTCATCGTCCTTTACTGCGGATGCTGTCCCTGGGGTCATTGCCCGAACATCCGGCCGGCTTACGAGCAATTACACGCGCTCGGCTTCACTCAGGTAAAAGCGCTTTATCTGGCTGATAATTTCGGCACGGACTGGGCCGGCAAGGGCTATCCAGTAGCTAAAGGGCGATAAAGGACGATCGATGCAAAGAAACGCTCGAATTGAGATGCCGCGAATGCTGTTGCTGTTTCTCCTAGTGTCTATTGCCTTGTTTGCCGGAAGTTCTCCGCTTGCTGCACAAACAGTTCCTTCGAGAGCAAAAGCGCATCGTGCTGCTCCAAATTTTTCACGTATGGATCTGCGCCACAAGAAGATTGAACTAACTTCATACCGTGGGAAGGTCGTCCTGCTCAACTTCTGGGCAACCTGGTGCGGACCGTGCCTTGTAGAGGTGCCCACCTTTAACGAATGGCAGAACAAGTATGGCTCTAATCAATTTCAGGTGATCGGAATATCGATGGACGACGCAGCTCCGCCAGTGATCTCAACCATCAACAAGTTGAAGCTTAATTACCCGGTGTTGATGGGAGACGAACATCTGGGAGCTGCTTACGGCGGCATTCTCGGCCTTCCGGTTACGTTCCTGATCGACCGCCAGGGAAAGATCAGGGCACGGTATCAGGGAGCCTCTGACCTCACGCGCATCAAAGGAGATATTGAGACGCTTCTCCACACTCGATAACGAAGCCCCCTGACGATAGCATGAGATCGCAGCTATAAATGGCTGGTGGTTTGATTATCTTGATTAGCGAGAAGTGTTCCGCGCCTCAGTTCCCGCTCCTTCATCATGACGAAGAACACAGGGACGAGAATAAGGACGTGAATGGTTGATGTAATCATGCCACCGACAATCGGAGCGGCTATCGGCTTCATCACGTCGGAGCCGATGCCGGACTCCCAAAGGATCGGCGCAAGACTGGCCAGGACGGCGCAAACCGTCATCAGTTTTGGGCGGAGGCGTTGAACAGCCCCTTCGATGGCTGCTGCTTCGATGTCGGCATTCGTCATTTGATGGTTTGACTCGATGCGCTTTTCCAATGCTTCGTGGAGATAGACGACCATCACGACGCCAGTCTCCACTGCGATGCCAAAGAGCGCAATGTAACCAACTGCCACGGCAACGCTGAAATTGTAATGAAGCAGCCATTGCAGCAGTAGTCCGCCGGTCATGGCGTAGATGGTGGGGAAGATCAGCACGAGCGCCTCTGCAACGGAGTGAAAGACAAGATAGAGAAGCAGAAAGATCACCGCGAAAACCACAGGGAGAATCAGCTTGAGACGTTGTTTCGCGCGCTGCTCGAACTGGTACTCTCCCGACCACTGATAGGTGTAGCCCGCAGGCAGCTTTAGCTTTTGTTGGATCTGGTTGTTGGCTTCTGCGACGAAACCTCCATAGTTCGCGTTCTTCAGGTCGATATAAACATAGCCGGTAAGCGCGCCGTCTTCATCGCGAATCATGGCTGGGCCTCTGGAGAAAGAGATGGCCGCCACTTGCCCAAGCGGGATCTGTGCGCCGGTCGGTGTCGCAATGAGAACGCCGCGCATCTGCTCTACATCGTCGCGGAAGTCGCGCTGATAGCGAACATTGATGGGGTAGCGCTCTCGCCCTTCGATGTTCTCGGCGATGTTCTTGCCGCCGATGCCGGAGGAGACGGCTGTCTGGACATCGGCCACGGTCAGACCATAACGGGCAGCCTCCGCACGGTTCACTTCCACATTGACGTAAAAGCCCTGGGCAACTTTTTCAGCAAACGTAGACCGTACCTGCGGCAGCGTGGAGAGAATGGTTTCGATCTGTGAGGCAACCTGCTGAATACCTTCGACACTTGTGCCCTGGACTTTGAGACCGAGCGGAGTTTTGATACCGGTCAGCTCCATGTCAAGGCGGTTTTCGACCGGGCTGGTCCAGGTGTTCGTGAGTCCAGGAAACTGGAGCTTCGCATCCATCTGCTGAATGAGCTTGCCATAGGTCATTCCGGCGGGCCACTGCTCACGCGGCTTCAGCATCAGGGTCGTGTCGTACATGTCGAGCGGCGCGTTATCCGTCGCGCTGTCCGAGCGCCCAACCGTACCGAAGACGCTCACGACTTCAGGGAAGCTGCGGAGGATACGGTCCTGCTCTTGCAACAACACTTCCGCCTGCCCAATCGAGATGCCGGGCAATGCAGTCGGCATATAGAGAGTCGAGCCTTCATATAGAGGCGGCATGAATTGACTGCCGAGATGCAGGCCTAACGGCAGAACGATAACGAGAAACAGCACGTTGGCGGCGATGGTAAGCCAACGATAGCGCAAGCAGAATCGCAGTATCGGCAGATAGATCGCCTGGGTCACGCGCGAGATCGGGTTGGCGCTTTCCGGACGCAGCCGTCCGCGAATCAGCATCACCATCAGGACTGGGACCAGGGTGATGGCAAGAATAGAAGACGATCCAACCGCCAGCGTTTTTGTCCAGGCGAGTGGGCGGAACATGCGGCCTTCCTGCGCTTCGAGCAGGAAGACTGGAAGAAACGACACAACAATAATCAGCAGCGAGAAGAAGAGTGCCGGGCCAACCTGCTTCGCCGCGTTGATGAGGATGGTGCGGCGTTCCGGTTCGCTTACCTGAGTACCGTTTTGCTGTCTTTCGGAGAGATGGCGATAGCCATTTTCAACCATGACGATGGAAGCGTCCACCAATACACCGATGGCCAATGCGATGCCTCCCAGCGACATGATGTTCGACGTCACGCCGAGCAAATACATGGGGATGAACGACACAACGACTGCGATAGGCAACGCGAGGATGGCAATCAGTGCCGAGCGGAAGTGAAACAGAAAGAGAATAATGACGAGGCTGACGATGATGGCTTCTTCCAGAAGATCGCGTTGCAATGTCTGGATCGAGGAGCGAATCAGACCGGACCGGTCGTAGCCGGACATGATTTCGACACCCGGCGGAAGCGACGGCGCAATTTCACGGAGCTTTGTTTTGACTCCATTGATGACGTTCAGGGCATTCATGCCCTGGCGCATCACGATGATGCCGCCGACGGTCTCACCCTCTCCGTTCCATTCGGCGACGCCTTCGCGGATATCAGGTCCGAAGCTGACTGTGCCCAAATCACGCAACAAAACAGGTGTGCCGTTTTTGCTGCCGACTGCAACCAAGGCAAGATCGTCAAGCGAGCGAAGATAGCCAAGACCGCGGATCATATACTCCGCACCGCTCAAATCGAGCAGCCGTCCTCCCACTTCATTCGTGCTGGCCTTTACACGGTCGATAACGGTAGAAAGCGGGATGCCATAAGCGAGCAGTTTATTGGGATCGAGCTGCACCTGGTACTGCTTTACATAGCCGCCGATGCTCGCGACTTCGGCCACTCCCGGCACGGTCTCAAGCGCATAGCGCAGGTGCCAATCCTGCAACGAGCGCAGATCCGCCAGGCTATGGCGATGGCTCTTGTCTACGATCGCGTATTCATAGACCCAACCCGCTCCGGTCGCATCCGGGCCGATCACGGGATGCACTCCTTCCGGCAGGCGCCCGCTGATTTGCTGTAAATATTCAATGACGCGAGAGCGCGCCCAGTAGAGGTCGGTGCCATCCTGAAAGACGATGTACACGTAGGAATCGCCGAACATGGTCTGCGCGCGCACCGCCTTCACATGGGGAGCAGCCAGCATACTGGTGACGATGGGATAGGTGACCTGATCTTCGATCACGTCGGGCGGCTGGCCTGCCCAGTTGGTATGCACAATCACCTGTACATCGGAGATGTCCGGCAGCGCATCCAGCGGAACATGCTGCAACGACCAGATGCCGGCAAGGGTCAGCAACAGGACTGCCGTGAAAACCAAAAAGCGGTTACGGGCGCAGACTTCAATGATGTAGGAGAGCATTTACATGCCTCCTGTCGCGTTGATCCGCAGTTGCTTTGTAGCGAGGATCTGCCCGCTCTTCTGAGCGGTGATAGTCACCTGCCAGGCGCCGCCTGAACCAAGCGAGCCTGTGCCCTCATAAACTCCATTGCCTCTATCGGTCAATTTGCTGGTTGTATTCATGGCGGCCATTCCCATCGCTGGCATTCCGGCCATGTAGAAAGTCACCGTCACATCGGCCCCGGCAACAGGAGCATTGCCTGGTCCCGCCAACTTCACGCGGAAAGTGTTCGTGCCTTTCTGTGGCGGATTGGGATCAGTGGAGAAGTCAATATTGATTTGTGCTGCTGAAGATGCGGCTGATTGTGAAGCATTGCCCGCTCCGGGAGGCGGAGGCACGAATGAACCTGCTGCGGCCTGCAATTGGCTTTCGGAGTCGATGAGAAAATTGGCCGAGGTGACAATCTGTTGATGTCGTTGAAGCCCCTTCAGGACAACAACCTCGTCTCCCGTACGCGGTCCTAGCACAACCTCCTTTGGTTCCAGACTGCCATTGCCATGATCGACAAAGACCAATTGCTTTGTCCCGGTTTGAAAAACTGCGGAGGCAGGGATGACGAGCTGACGGCCCAGCGGCGATTTCAAGTCGCAATTGACATACATGCCCGGCTTTAGTTTCAAGCCGGGGTTGTCAATCACAAGTCGGACACGGACTGTTCTCGTCACAGGATCGACCTGTGGCAGAATCTCATCGACGTTCCCACGGAACGTCCTGCCGGGATAGGAGTCCACCGTGACTTCAACCGGATCACCATGTTTCAATCGTCCAACGTCATCCTGAAAAACCTGCGCGTAGACCCAAATGCGCGAGAGATCGGCGATGGTGTAGAGCCGGGTCGAAGGCTCAATGTACATGTTTGGCAATGCGTTATATTCAGTGACATAACCGGAAACCGGCGAATTGATCGTTAGATTGGTGATCGGTTTTCCAGTGTCTTTGAGTTTTTGTAGTTCACTTTGCGGCACTTCCCATTGCTCAAGGCGCTGTTCGGCAGCGGCGGACAGCGAGGCAGCGCCGGAAGCGACTCCATCCACCGTGCTGCCACTCAAAGACTTCTGATTTTGCCGCGCAAGCAGATACTCCTGCTGTGTCGCAACAAGGTCTGGGCTGTAGACCGTAAAGAGCGGATCACCCTTGCGGACATACAGGTAAGTCGCATTTACAAAGACTTTGCGAATGTAGCCTGGAAAACGAACCTGAACATACGAAATCAGCCGCTCGTCGATGTTCACGGTTCCGGTGGCGCGGATGTCGTCGGTCAGTTGCTTGTACTCGACCGAACCCGTCTTCACGCCGATGCTCTGCATCCGCTCGGGCGAAAGCTGGACGGGCGACAATTGCGTGTCCTGCTTTTGCTGCTGCGCCGGAGACATGCTCGTCGCATTTGAATCAGGGCCAGCCGCAACCGGCTCCGTATCGGAAGACATTGGTGCGCGTTTGGAATTTACCTGCCCTGGTGAACGCGAACGGTAGACGAGCAGACCTGCCACAACGATCAAAATGGCAAGCCATACGAGAGAAGTGCGAACAATATATTTGTTCATCGCAGTGTCGCTCCTGTCAGTGTCTCCAGATGGGCCAGCGTAGTCTCGTGATCGGCGAGTACCTGAGCTTCGTCGAGTTTCAGAGTCAGCACGTTAGTGAAGTACAAAAGTACATGTGTGAACTGGTCGCGATTAGCAGCATAAGCGTTGAGAGTCGCACGGTAAGCGGCATCAGATTGCGGAATCAGACCTTCTCGATATTCCTTCAATAGTTCTTCATCGCTCGTCGCGGTCACATAATTTTGCTTTACCTGAGCAAGCTGCTGTTGCAGATGTGCATCGAGGGTTTCCTTCGTTTGCGCCAGATTCTCGGCAGCCTCCGCAATCTCCGCATCTACGCGCGCCTTCCGGGGAAAACGAACGTTGAAGGTCAGCATGTAATAGTCGCGATACTTCCGGTCGGTGTTCTGGTACATGTAGCCAAGACTGAAGTCGGGTTTGCTTCCACGTTTTGCGGAGGTAAGCGCAGCGTCTTGTTTGCCGACAGAACTGGAATCAATTTGGACTTGCGGGTTGTGTTCCCTCACCATTTGGAGCAGTTCGGCGGAGGTGTAGCGTAATAAGCTTTCGCTCAAGTCCTCGGTCACAATATCTGGCGAGCTTTGATCTCGATGCAACAACCCCTTCAAATGGGCTTCGATCTGTCCCATCTGCTCATGGTGCATGGTGATCTCACGGAGGATCTTTGTGCGCTCCACCTGGGCCTGCAACACCTCCGCCTGCAAACCTTGGCCCACCTCATAATGTGCCGTTGCGTCCTGAATGAGTTGGTCCAAAACATGCCGGTTCTCCATCAGAATGCCAAGCGTCTTTTGCAGATAAGCAAGTTGCAAATAATCCATCTTGACTGCATCAGCAACGCTGGCCGAAGTTGCATCTCGCTCTTTTTCTTTAATATCCGCATCCCTCTGCGCGACCTCGCCTCGTAAACGGAGCTTGCCTGGATACGGCAGTTCCTGCGAAGCGCCAATGCCGATATACGAAAAGTCGCTGTTGGTGTAGCCGGCGAATGGCTTCGGACTGCCGACGCTGAACTGCTGATAAGTGAAGGTCGGGTCGGGCAATGTGCCTACCTGGCGCGGAACTTCCTTGGCCGCTTGCCAGCCATAATCGGCTGCGGCTATCTGAGAGTTGTTATGGCTGGCTTCAGTCAAAAGCTCAGATAACGGCATAGGCGCATCTGGCGAACGCTCTTGTCCAGACGCGGCAGTCACAGCCGCAAGTACAAGCATGGTGGTCAGGCCCCGGACCTTGAACATATAAATCTCCATTCTCAAAATGGTTCGTAATAACTGGCACGAGCAGGCGCGCAACTATACGCCCGTCAGCCAAGCGAAGCCGGAGAAAAGAGATTGCTAGATTCGGAGAATAAAGATTGAGGGAGGTGGAGATTGAGGCAGAGTGCTTGCGGGCCGTTGCGCAGGACTGGACATGGATACCCGTAACGTAAAGAGGATCGCAGGAGGCAGCCCAGCATGTGCGGTCAAATCAGTCTGAATATTTGTGGACTGCGCTTGGACCATTGCATTCCAATGGTCTGCCGTGGGCATTTCTTTCTGGCAGCAGCCGTGCGAAGCTGGCATTCCCATGCTTCCGCACTCGCCCTTCATCTGCTTGCAACAGGCGCGTTCCGCAGGAGTCAGATGTGCGTTCGACAGAGCACAGGCCATGGTTGGAGCCAGTAATGGCAACAACATCGTCAGTATCAGCGCGAATTGGCGCACAGACCTCATGGCAGCTTCAACTGTACATCTGTGCCCAGAATAGTACAAAGTTAAGCGCCGGAGACCCTGGGTATGACGTTGCTTTGCATATCCGACATTCGCGCTCAGTCGTACAGTCAAACACCGAGGACAATTTGCACGTCCACACATATAAGGTGTAAATTCGGCTAGGATGAGGCTTAAAGTCACATGGTCGCTGCTGTTGCTGATGCTGGTGAGCGTTCAGGCGTTTGCTGCGACTTGTGACGTGCGCTGTGGAGCGATGGCACTCAGGGACTCTGCCAGCCAGATGTCCGGCATGGCTGATTGTCAAAGGATGACGTCCCAACGTGCATCCGATCAACAATTCGTGGCCAGCTTAACGTCTTCGCAATCGTGTGACAGCCATATTTGCAAAGACGATTGGACATTCCTTCAGAATTCAGTTGTGCAGGAATTGGGAATCTCAGCGCTCCCTCTGATTCCACTGGGTAACGCCCTAATATCCCTTGAAATTGCGCATCCGTTGCAATTCAAGATAGATCGAAGTCCTCACTCCATCCCGACATTCGATCCCCTCATTTCCAGTCTCCGCGTCTAGTTCTGACCCTCTGCTGCCTCTTGGCAGGGCCGGGCTGGCGCGTAATGCCGTTAACTGGCAGCATATTTCCCGACCCCTCCTTGTAAGGCAACTCTTTTTTGTAAGAAATTCCGCGTCTGCACGTCTACGCAACTAAACGGCCAGCGCCGTCATAAAACTTGCTCGATCCGGGCAAAATCAGTCAGGAGTAGTTATGCAGAAGGACGACAAAACAGAAAGCCGTTGCATTCAGCCTGTCAGCCGCCGCCGTTTCGTTCAGGGGTTGGCCGTCGGTGGAGCGGTCGCGGCCCTCGATTGGAAAGGGTTACCCGCTTTCGGCGAAAGCGCACCCCATACGCCGCCACTTCTTTCCGGGAAACACTTCGATCTGACCATCGACTCTTTGCCCGTGAACTATACGGGGCGCCGTTCCGTAGCCACTGCGGTCAATGGCTCGGTGCCGGGACCTATTTTGAGATGGAAGGAAGGCGATTCGATCACGATAGCAGTGACCAATCGCCTGAAAGAACCAACCTCGATACACTGGCACGCGATACGGCTCCCCGCGGACATGGACGGCGTTCCGGGATTGAGCTTCCCGGGCATAGCACCGGGCGAGACCTTCCTCTACAAATTTCCCGTAGTGCAGAATGGCACAGCCTGGTATCACAGCCATAGCCGGTTTCAAGAACAGATCGGATTGGTTGGCGCGATTATCATCGAGCCGCGCGGGAAGGACCCCATTGAATTTGACCGGGAATATGTTGTGTTTCTTTCCGACTGGACCGACACCAATCCAGAAACACTCTTCAGCAACCTGAAACAGCAGAGCAACTATTACAACTATCATCGCCTCACCTTGCCCAACTTCATCTCCGAGGCGAAGCGGAACGGCCTGGGCCGGACGATTTCCAACCGGTTTATGTGGGCGAAGATGAACATGAGCCCGACCGACATTCTCGATGTAACGGGCACTACCTATACCTACCTGCTGAATGGGAACAACCCGGCCACAAACTGGACTGGCCTATTCAAATCCGGAGAACGAGTCCGTCTTCGCTTCATCAATGGATCTTCAATGACAGCTTTCGATGTACGGATACCCGGCTTGCCGATGACCGTAGTGCAGGCCGATGGCAACGATACTGAGCCGGTCCAAGTGGATGAATTCCGGATCGCTGTCGCCGAAACCTATGACGTGATCGTGCAACCGCAGGACGCTACCGCTTATACCATCTTCGCGCAATCGCAGGATCGCAGCGGATATGCGCGTGGGACGCTCGCCCCAAGAATGGGAATGACAGCAGCAGTTCCTGCGATGGACCCGGTCCCCATGCGCCCAATGTCGGACATGGGCATGGACATGGGCAACATGAAGGGCATGAAAATGGAAGGTATGTCCGGTATGGACATGTCTGGCGTGGATGGAATGACTAAGAAAGACATGCCCGCAGCCGGAAACGGTTCCGGCATGAATATGGATCACTCAAGCATGGAAGGCATGGACATGAACCATATGGACATGAATTCCAATTCGGCCATGCAGGAAAAACAATCTGGAGATCATGCCCACCAGATGATGGGCGGCATGGAAATGGGCAGCAGAGATGGCACAACACCCTTTCCTCAACCGGGACCGAACACCATGCCAATCATGTCCATGTCGATGCCTGAAATGAAAAAGGCTGAAGCAACGCTGAAGCCGTCCAATCCCGTGAAGCTGCATACCGGTCCGCAAGTCGATAACGTGGCGATGCATGTCACCAATCGGCTGAATGATCCCGGCATCGGACTGGAAAACAACGGGAGGCGCGTGTTGACTTACGCAGACCTGCGTGCCCGCTACCGTGGCGTAGATGGTCGACCGCCGACCCGCGAAATAGAGCTGCACCTTTCGGGAAACATGGAACGCTTCATCTGGGGATTCAACGGCGAGAAATTCTCCAGCGCTGAACCGATTGAAATGAAGCTCGGCGAGCGGATACGCATCGTGCTTGTCAATGACACCATGATGGAGCACCCCATCCATCTGCACGGCCTGTGGAGTGAGTTGGAGAATGGGCATGGAGCATTCAATCCATACAAGCACACCATTAGCGTGAAGCCCGCGGAGCGCATGAGCTATCTGGTCAGCGCGGATACACCCGGCCATTGGGCCTTTCATTGTCATCTGCTCTATCACATGGAGGCTGGAATGTTCAGAACGGTGGTGGTCTCATGAGCATCCAAATCAAAGTTAAATATTGCACACTTCAGGCGAAATACTTTTTACTTACCTGCACGATTGCTATCGCAGGACTGCTGTCCTGCTGCATACAGGCGGCAAATGCACAAACGCCGACGCCACAAACCTCCGGCAAAGCGGCCGCCACAATACCGGCAATGGAGCCGCCGGTCATGGACAGTCACATCTTTTCCCATATTCTGCTCGATCAATTCGAGGGCCGCACCAATGGCTCGGATCACGAATTGCGATGGGATGGAGAAGCCTGGATTGGCACGGACATGAACCGGCTGCGGCTCAAATCGGAAGGGATTAGCAACAACAGCACCGTCAGCGATGGCGACCATGAAGCCCTGTATGAGCGACCCATTCCGCATACGCGCTATTTCGATGCGCAGGTTGGTGTCCGTGCCGATCTGGATTCAGGTCCGAGCCGCACCTGGGCCGCAATAGGCATCGAGGGACTGGCGCCTTACTATTTCGAGTTTGCGCCTACTCTTTACATCCGGGACGGCGGTCACGTGGCAGGGCGCATTACAGGCTCCTACGATTTATTGCTTACGCAGCGGTGGATTGTGCAGCCGCAGGCTGAGTTGAACTTTTACAGCAAGGATGACCCTTCGCGTGGGCTAGGCTCTGGCCTTTCGGAGTTGGATACTGGCATCCGCCTGCGATACGAGATCAGCCGCAAGTTCGCTCCCTATATAGGGTTTGCCTATAACGGAAAGTACGGCGGTACAGCCACCTATTCGCGCCAGGCAGGAGAAACCACAAGCGAACCTCGCTTCATATTCGGCCTTCGACTCTGGTACTGAAATGAGGCCATGCCAATTCATCATGATTGGCATGGCCCGTTGATCCCTCTAACTCTCTGCCAGAATAGGACTCCGCCATGAAACGCTCTTTCGTGATTCCTGTGTCGATACTGATCTTCTTTGGTCTGCTTGCAGCAGGAGCATGGCTTTACATGAAGACTGCAATGCACGGCTTCAGCGCTCGTGCAAAGCCATCCCGAACCGAAACCATGCTGGCCACGTATGCCCGCAATACGGCTATGCCGTCGTCTGCAAAGCAGATGAAGAACCCCGTTCGGCTGTCGCCCGATGTGCTCCATGAGGCGATGGCTCATTTCGCGGATCATTGCGCAGTGTGCCACGGGAACAACGGCAGCGGAAATACGATGTTTGGCAACGGCATGTATCCGAAACCCCCGGATCTCAGATTTTCTCGCACTCAGGACCTGACGGATGGGGAGATCTTCTACATCATCGAGAATGGCATTCGGATGTCTGGAATGCCTGCGTTCGGGGGTGCAGATACGGCAGATCAAAGCTGGAAACTCGTGTACTTCATTCGCCATCTTCCTCGCTTGACTCCTGCCGAGGAAGCTCAAATGGAATCTCTCAATCCAAAGAGTCCAGATGAGTTTAGGGAAGAACAGGAAGAGCGAAACTTCTTGAACGGCGAGGCAGAATCGCCGCAACCACAAACCGCAACGCACCATCACTAGGAATTTGGAGAATATATGAAAAAGCTATTCGGAACTATTGTCGCAATAATCCTTATTGCAGGTGTTGCTTACGCTCATGGCGGCATGGAGCACATCATGGGGACTGTCGTAAGCATGACAGACAACTCGATCACGGTTAAAACAATGGCCGGAAAGACCCAGACCGTCAGCACGACCGCGGATACAAAGTACACACAAATGGATAAACCGGTTGCCATGAAGGATCTGAAAGAAGGCGACCGCGTCGTGATCGAAGTAGCGAAGAAAGATGGCAAATTGATCGCTGTTGAGGTTAAGGTCGGCATGGCCGGGATGAAGGGAATGCACGGCGACATGAGCAGAATGAGTATGGACCAAGATGGCGGAGCGATTTTCGCCCCAAAGAACTGCTTCGGGACGAGTCTGCCCGTAGGAACGAGTCCCCTCGTTGCATAGACGTTCAGAGAGACTGTCAAAACCTATCTGAGGCCCCAGGAAGGAGGGAGAACCATTATGCGTAAGTTCATTTTCGGGTTTGTAGCAGGCATTGCTGTTCTTTTATTGGTGGCCTTCTGCTACGTCCGCTTTGGGTTTATAGACCCACGCGCGGACAAAGAAGTTAGCTTGCTTGAAAGCAAGATCGCAATGCCTTCACTGGATGCCGCAGTTGACCGGCGCGCTTCAGAGGCGAAGAATCCAATTCAGCCCACGGATGCCAACCTGACCGCTGGGATGAAGATTTACCAAACAAATTGCGCGAGTTGTCACGGAGACATCCAGCGTCGGCGCGCGCCCCTTGCCGATTCTCTCTATCCCCGCGCACCACAATTCCTTGAGGACGCGCCGGAGATGCCCGAAAGCCAGAACTTCTACATCATCCAACACGGTGTCCGCATGAGCGGAATGCCCGCATGGAAGCAGGCTCTCAGCGAACAGGAAATATGGCAGGTAACCAGTTTCCTAAGCCACATGGACAACTTATCGTCACAGGTATCCGATGCGTGGAAAACAGCCGCTGGTGGTTCGCCGAATGCAAACCCGTCACCCGATGCGAACAAGATGCAAATGAATGACAAGAAGGGCATGAAAATGCCCATGTGACATAAGACGAAGCATCTAAACAAACGCACTCTTCGGAGAACGCTCTTGCTTATTCAGCCCATCGATTATTTTCTTCTCATTTGGTTCATTCTCGCGGCGGGTTCCACCACCTACGTTGCGATAGATCAGTTTCGCAACAACCCCGAGCCAACGGTGATGCGATGGGGCTTCATTCTCATCACGCTCTATATGGGTCCATTTGGGCTGCTTCTATATGTGCTTGCCGACAAAGAACCGAAGCCGGGCACACATGAGCAGTTCATCAAGCCGCTATGGAAACAAGGGATCGGCAGCACCATTCATTGCATAGCGGGAGATGCTACGGGCATTATCGCGGCTGCTGTGATCACAGCCACGCTTGGACTGCCGATGAAGATAGACCTGATTGTTGAGTATCTGGCGGGCTTCTCTTTTGGGCTTTTCATCTTTCAATCCCTGTTCATGCAGAGCATGATGGGCGGGACTTACTGGACAAATGTCCGTAAGTCCTTCCTTCCAGAGTTCATCAGCATGAACTGCATGATGGCGGCAATGGCACCCGTCATGAGCTTGCTTATGATGGGCCGGGACATGCGCGCGATGGAGCCGACGCAACTCATCTTTTGGGGCGTGATGTCGCTCGGAGTTTCGGCTGGCTTCGTTATGGCATACCCGGCAAATGTCTGGATGGTGAAGCGCGGTTTGAAACATGGCCTGATGACAGAACGGAAGCCCGGCTCTAAGTTTGCAAGCGAAGCTCCGGTAGAGATGAAGATAGAGCATCAGGGTAGCCATAAAGGCGGTGCTGAACACCACGAGATGGGGGGAGGAGAAACGACGAGACCTCAACTCCTTGCAGTGGCGGGAGTATCACTTCTTCTACTTATTGCCGGCATAGTGGCACCGGCGAACTTCGTCAATATGTCACTGAGCGCAAAAGACGTTGGCGGGCTGGTAATGCCACGAGGCATGATTATGGACCGCGACACACCAGCCGACGCCATGCGCGATATGTCGTTCGTCAACCCGAAACTGGTCACAGAAACTTACGGAATTGACCAACGAGGTGACCGACCGCTCGAACCCCGTATTGACAATGGGGTTAAGGTATTCGATCTAACTGCCTCGGTCATACGTTGGCACATTCTTCCCAATGTCGCGGTCGATGCCTATGCCTACAATGAGCAGATTCCCGGACCACGATTGCATTTCAAGCAAGGCGATCACGTTCGCATCAACGTTCATAACCACTTGCCGGAAGCAACCACCATTCACTGGCATGGCCTGATCGTCCCGAATCAAATGGACGGCCCCGGAGACATCACACAAAAGCCTATTGCACCAGGACAAAGCT
The DNA here is from genome assembly GCF_004339725.1 of Acidipila rosea. Classification (GTDB taxonomy): domain Bacteria; phylum Acidobacteriota; class Terriglobia; order Terriglobales; family Acidobacteriaceae; genus Acidipila; species Acidipila rosea. Next base: position 520,413 of record NZ_SMGK01000003.1, read on the forward strand.
ATACCTATGAATTCACCGTAAAGCAATTCGGCACCTACTTTTATCACCCACACTTCCTGCCTGACCGACAGCAGGCCCTTGGACTATACGGAGCAATCATTATTGATCCCGCTAATCCTCAAGATGAGATCAAAGCCGATCATGAATATGTGATTCAGCTTCAAGAGTGGCTGATGCGCGAGGGGCTTACCTATCCAGCGATGTTCATGGAAGGCGGCCTGGCAAATTACTTTACGATCAACGGAAAAGCATACCCTTCAACAGACACGATTCATATGAAGGTGGGAGAGACATTGAAGGTTCGCTTCATTGGAACCAACAATAACTTTGTCCACCCAATGCACATACATGGAGGACCATTCACGGTAGTCGCGAGAGATGGCGAATCTATCCCGGAGTCGGCCCGCTTCGAGGCCGATACCGTGAACGTCGGCCCTGGGCAGCGATACGACGTGATCTGGCCTGCGAGGAAGCCTGGCAAGTGGCTCATCCATTGCCATATTCCTCACCATACTGCGAACAACAACGTCGAGGAACAGGGCGGCGGTGGATTGATGCTGATTATCGACGTGGAGTGACCCACTATGCCAGAACACACAAACAACACGGCGGACGTATCGGTAGATCGAATGGAGCGTATTGCCGCTCTTCGGACCCAATTCCTGAACTTTCTTTCACGCCGCCTGGGCGACAGAGCGACTGCCGAGGATGTTCTTCAATCCGCGTACATCAAGGCACTCGAACATGGCGGGGGAATCCGGAAAGAGCAAAGTACCGTCGCCTGGTTTTATCGCATTCTCCGAAACGCTATTGTGGATCATTACCGCAGGGCCTCCGCCAGGGACAGAGCGGATGCTGACTTTGCAGCTCAAAGTCCGACAGCGTATGAAGCCGAACTGGAGCAAACGGTCTGCGCCTGTATCGAGGACGTAATCCGGGACCTGAAGAGCGACTACCGTGAGGCTATCGAGCGCGTCGATCTGGGAGGCCAGACTGTGGAAGACTTCGCCCGGACGCAGCAAATAACTCCAAACAATGCTTCGGTGCGTCTGTACCGTGCAAGGAAGGCCGTTTCAAAAGAGTTAACGATGCTCTGCGGGACTTGTGCAGAGCATAAGTGCCTGGATTGCAGCTGTCGGCGAAGTCAACTGTAAGATCGCGCTCCCAGATGCGTCAGCAGCAATAGAAGAACAAAAAGGGGGAAACAAATGTGCTGCTGTGACAAACCCACCGTTGATGTAAAAGACCCGGTTTGCGGAATGACGGTTGATCCAACCAGGGCCGCGGGGTCAAGCGAATATCAAGGGACGACCTATTTCTTCTGCTCTGCCAACTGCAAACAGAAGTTCGACACCGCACCCGATCAGTACGTTCAGCCGTCTGGTTGTTGTGCTGCCGCTCCTAAAGCAGAAGTGCAAACCGTCATCGACCCGGTCTGCGGGATGAAAGTCGATCCTGTGAAGGCAGCGGCAAGCGTAGAGCACAACGGAAGAATATTCTATTTTTGCAGCCAGGGGTGTGCGACCAGGTTTCGCGCCAATCCGGAGAAGTATCTTCATCCGCAGACTGCCGCCAAGCCTAAAGCCCGGCCCAGAGATAAAGAGAAGCAGATGGAATATGTCTGCCCGATGGACCCGGAGGTAAGCAAAATCGGGCCGGGTAGCTGTCCGAAATGCGGGATGGCACTGGAGCCTGCTGCGATCAGCGCGCCCGCAACTCGCGTGGAGTACACCTGTCCGATGCATCCAGAAATCGTGCGCTCCGAGCCAGGCAATTGCCCAATATGCGGGATGGCGCTCGAACCTCGCGAGATTACGATGGAAGAAACCAATCCAGAGCTTGCCGATATGAAAAGGCGCTTTTGGATCAGTGTCGCTCTAGCTATCCCCATGCTTGCGCTGATGGTTTCCGAATGGCTGCCATCTAAACCTCTTCAACATCTGCTTTCGGCCAGAACCTGGGCATGGATTGAGTTCGCCCTTGCCACCCCAGTTGTCTTATGGTGCGGCTGGCCGTTCTTCGTCAGGGGCTGGCAATCCGTTGTTAACCGCAGTCTCAATATGTTCAGTTTGATTGCTCTGGGAACAGGAGCTGCCTACCTCTACAGCGTTACGGCGACTGTCGTCCCACAGATTTTTCCCGCCTCATTCCGGATGGCAGACGGCCAGGTCGGTTTGTACTTCGAGCCAGCCGCAGTCATCATCGCTCTTGTTCTATTAGGGCAGGTCATGGAACTGCGTGCCCGGAGCCAGACCAGCAGTGCGATCCGCGCGTTGCTCGGGCTTGCTCCGAAGTTGGCCCGACGCATCAATGAGCAGGGAATTGAAGCAGACGTGCCGCTCGACCAGGTTCAAGTCGGAGATCGGCTGCGCGTTCGACCGGGTGAAAAAGTACCCGTCGATGGCGTTTTGCTTGAGGGCCACAGCTCCGTCGACGAATCGATGGTGAGCGGCGAACCGATACCAGTTGAGAAGGAAGCCGGTGCAAAGGTCATAGGCGGGACGGTGAACAGCACAGGCGGCTTCGTTATGCGTGCGGATCGCGTCGGCGCGGACACGCTCCTCTCTCAGATCGTGAAGATGGTAAGCGAAGCTCAGCGGACGCGCGCACCAATCCAGCGTCTTGCCGACCGCGTTTCTTCCTATTTCGTGCCGGCTGTGATCCTGACGGCTATCCTCACCTTCATTGTTTGGTATTTGGTCGGCCCTCAACCCCGCTTCGCGCACGCTCTGGTCAACGCCGTCGCGGTCCTCATTGTCGCCTGCCCATGTGCCCTCGGCCTCGCTACGCCAATGGCAATTATGGTCGGCACCGGGCGCGGGGCTGGCGCGGGCATTCTCATTCGCAATGCTGAAGCATTGGAACTCTTCGGCAAAGTAAACACGCTTCTGGTGGATAAGACCGGAACGTTGACTGAGGGAAAGCCCACGCTGAACAATGTGGTCCCACAGCCGGGCTTCAATGAAAACGAGTTGCTGCAACTTGTCGCCACTCTTGAGCGTTCGAGTGAGCACCCGCTGGCTGCGGCAATCGTGCGAGGAGCCGAGGCAAGAAAGCTATCGCTAACCGATGTTCAGGGCTTCAGTTCCACAACCGGAAAGGGAGTGCAGGGTACGGTGAATGGCAGGCACGTTGCCGTCGGAAACGCGGAACTGTTTCGCAATCTTTCCATCAATCCCGAACCCCTGATCGCGCAAGCCGAGTCGATGCGAAACGATGGCCAGACCGTGATGATGGTCGCTGTGGACGGCAAAGCGGCGGGACTGGTCAGTGTTCTCGATCCCATCAAAGAATCGACGCAGGAGGCCATTCGGGAGCTGAAAGCAGCCGGTTTGACGATCATCATGATTACGGGCGACAACGCTACGACGGCAAAGGCCGTCGCAGGCCGTCTTGGCATCGAGTTTGAAGCCGACGTTCTGCCTCAAAAGAAGGCCGATGTCGTCAAAGCGCACCAGCAAGACGGATCGATCATCGCGATGGCTGGAGATGGCGTGAACGATGCACCGGCGCTGGCTCAGGCCGACATTGGAATTGCGATGGGGACCGGCACAGACGTAGCAATGGAGGCGGGCGGTATCACCTTATTGAAGGGCGATCTGCGGGGCATTCTCCGTGCTCGTCGCCTAAGTCAGGCCACAATGAGGAATATCCGGCAAAACCTATTTTTCGCATTCATTTATAACGTGGTTGGCGTCCCGGTCGCGGCGGGAGTTCTATATCCCGTATTTGGCCTTTTACTCAGCCCGATGATTGCAGCGGCTGCCATGAGCTTTAGCTCTGTCTCGGTGATTGCCAATTCGCTAAGGCTGCGTACGACGAACATCTAGGTTGCCGACTGTAGCCACTCTTCGTCTGACAAATCCAGCAGCTTGTCGCCTAATTCCAGCACACAACGTGGCCAATGACAGCAGGAATGTAAACGGATGCGCCTATTACTCAGGTCTCCTCATCTTTGCAGTCTCGGCGCGAAACAGGAAAAGAGCGGCAAGACCGAACAGCACTTGAATAGAGCTGAAGATTGCAAAAGCTGCTCCAAAACCGAGCGGGACCGCAGCGCCGAATACCATGCTGCCTAGGCCAAATCCAGTAAACAGCATGAAGACGTTCAGCCCCATCGCCTGTCCGGCCCGCTTGCCTCCCAACTGCGTCACAATTCCGGCAAACAACGGCTGCGTCATGTCATAGCCAAGCGATAGCAGCGTTATAGCGAGTGCCGCCGCGAGGAGCGGCAGATCCAAGATCAGAGCCGCAACCGATAATGCGGCAATTACTAGGCCCAGCGGTATGAGCCAACGCCGTCCCCAGCGGTCCGCCCAACGGCCAATCACCGGCCCCAAAAGAAATCCCGGCACCCCGTAGCCCAGAAGAGAGAGACCAATGCCAATTTCTCCTAGATGATACCGCTGGGCGAAGAAAACGCCGAGCCAAGTGTAGACCCCGGAGTGAAACAGACTATTTAGCAAGACATAGCCGTATGTGCGTGCTCCGCGCGCATTGTCGAGCAGACTACGGTATCCCTTCATCACATCGGTAACAGAGAGGGCCGATGCAATTGTTTGTCTGCTCAGGAGTGGGTTGTACCTGAGCAGTAATCCAAACACGACCACAGACACAGATGCCACGCCGACAAAAAGCATTCGCCAGCCGATGTATGGAGTAAGTATGACTCCAAAGCTGGAACCGAACGCCATTCCGCCTGCCATGGCTCCAAACAACCAGCCTAGAGGCCGTCCGCGTTCCTCGTATGGGAAGAAATCCCCTATAAGCGCCAACGCCAACGGAACAACCCCGCTCGCGCCCAATCCCGTCAAGAACCTCCACCAGAGGATTTGGGGAGCGGAACGCGCCGTCGCTGTAATGAGGGTGAGGAGGATGAATGCGGCCAACGATCCAAGCATGATGCGGCGGCGACCGAGCCGATCGGAAAGCAGTCCATAAAACAGAGTGGATAAACCATACGGGATCATGTAGGCCGGTACCATCAGGCCGATGAATTGCTCAGACACCCCAAATGAATGGGAGAGGCGGGGGATGAGAGGTGCCACCATATAGGCTTGAAAGAAAATCAAGAACGTGGCAGCGGCGAGTGTCTGAATCAACTTTTCACGTTGCGCAGGAGAAATTGAAACGGTAGCTCCGGCCTGATCGAACATGGTGAAGAACTCCGGAGTGAGCGAGTACCGAATGAAGCCCCGGTTAATCAGAACGGCGGAAATTACTGACCCTTCAGGGAAAATATCACTCGCGGGACTCTTGTTTGTTGAGCAAAATTCGCCATGAGGCCGGCGCGGTGTACGGCAACCCGTAAACACCACGTCGTCTCATTTGGCAATGCAGTTTAGAGTTGAACGCCGATTCCAGCAGCACGCAACGCATGTTCTTCCGGTCCACCACCAGAGCAGCATTCGGCGAGTTTGCCGTCTACGACGACAGCAGGAACACTATGGACGCCATAGCGTTTGGCTTTTGCTGCTGCTTCGGGTTGGTGCATGTTATGGACAATAACATCGCATGACCCACAGGCCAGGCTCTGCACGAGTGCAACGGTTTCATCGCACACGCTGCACGCTGCGCTGAAGACTTCCACTTTTCTCTTGTTGACAGCCATTTTATTCTCCTTGAGCGCCCCTAATCCGTGGAACTTCTCCGTTGCGGGGGCGCAGATACAACGGGAAGTCGTTGGCCAACCGTTCCAAACAGAGGCCACGATGAGCAACCCCAATCCGGCGTACAGAACAGGATTGGAAGCTAAAGAAAACTTTCCGAACAGGATGAAACTGGCTGCAAATATTCCCAAAGCAAACGGCACGTATCCGCGCCGTCGGCGTGCGCGGAACCCAAGCATCCCCACAGCCAAAAGAAGAAATGCCGCAGTCATCGGCAGCAAATATGCCGTCGAGATCAGGAAGCCAAGACCTAGCGAAGAAAGCAGCCCCGCATATGCTGGCCAACAGGCCGGACAGGCAACTTTAGGCAGTAACGAGAGTCCAACGCCGGGTACAGCAAGCAGGCTCTGCTTCCAAGTACGTTCGGTCATACAAACTCCTTTCCATCCAGACTTTCGAGGATGGGACAGTTTTTCAAAGGGCCACAACCAGAGCAGTCCTGCGCCATCCGCAAAAGACTTGTGTGAATGGCTTGGAGATGGCGAATCTTCTGTTCAACGTCCGCGATCTTTGCCTGGGTCCGCTTACGAATGTCGGCCTGTGTCGTATGAGCGTCTATGCGCAAGAAAAGCAGGTCCTTGATCTCCTTTAGCGAAAAACCCAGACCCTGAGCGCGCTTGATGAAGCGAATCCGCCACACAGACTCGGACGAAAAGATCCGATATCCAGCTTCGGTACGGGATGAGGGCGCAAGGAGCCCCTGACGCTCGTAGTATCGAATCGTCTGAAGATTTATTCCTGCCTGTTTCGCCACTTCGCTTATGGTCAAACTATCCATGAATCAACGGTAAGCCCTGTACCTAGGTATAGAGTCAAGGCCGAAACGACAAAAACTTAAGAATGCTCGTCAGATCGTCAGAATGGATAAGTTCGGTGGGAGGCCAACCCTTCCTCTTGTCAGCTAAAAGCAACCCCAAGATTCTCTGTCGCTTTGCAAGCTTTTCTCTTTTGGGGTGCCCAAAGGGGATATTTCTCTTTATGAGTCAGTCCGTGAGATCAGCCACTACAACAATGACCCTGCAACTGGATTGGCGGACACTTCATGGACCCATATGAGCAGAAGATACAGCAATCGCCAGCCTTTGGCCGAATCAGAGCTTTGCATTGCACGCACTCATGAAAAAAGCAGCAGGAATCTGAAGGCATCGTCTCCACCGTTTCGTGGCCACAAAGCGGGCATGTTAACCGTGATTCAAGGACAACCTCAGAAGAAGTCATTTTGGCGTCCCATGGTGCAGTGTTGAAGGGAAGCCAGCATTCGTGGTGGCTTTCACTAATGCTGGTGGACTTGCCTTATCGGGGTCGTACTTTACGATTGCAGTCTTGTGATCGTAGTCGACCCTGGCATTCATCACCCCAGGCACTTTTTCAAGAGCTTTCCGAATGGTGATCGAACACATGGAGCAGGTCATGTTCTGCACGTCGAGAACGGCTGTCTGCGGGGTTGCGGCGAAGGTCGTTATTGGCAGGCCGATCAATATACAAGCAAGGAGTTTTCGTATCATAGGTTCCTCAGTGAGAGAAGAGTGGCATCAGCCACGGCACAGCGATGAGGCCGAGCAGCAGCGGTGCGACGATCCAGAAGATGAGCCGCTGAGCGTTTCTGGTGCGATCCGCATCGCAAATTGCTTCTGAATCGCAGCTTTGGGGAACGAAATAGAGCTTTCGGAAGGTGAGCCCGAGGAATAGCAAGACGAGCACGATGAAGACGGGGCGGTATGGCTCCAGGGCTGTAAGGTTGCCGATCCACGCTCCCCCGATTCCCAAGCTCAAAAGCAGAAGCGAACCTACACAACAGACGGACGCTCCGATACTGGCCAGCACTCCGCCGGCGAGGGCGATTTTCGCATTGAAAGGTGATCGCATTTTCAGGCAGCTCTTTTCAACATCACTCTAAAGTCCGTACCATAGTACGGAGTCAAGAGAGATAGATATGAGCAACGACCTGACGATCGGCACGCTGGCAAAACGCAGCGGCGTAAACGTGGAGACGATCCGTTACTACCAGCGCCGTCATCTGCTGCATGAACCATCGAAGCCGCCTGACGGCTATCGCCAGTATTCATTGGAAACGGTGAAACGGGTACGGTTCATCAAAAGGGCTCAAACCCTGGGATTCACTTTGGAAGAGGTCAGCGGATTACTGGGAATTGATGAAAGAAAAGCCTGTCTGGAAACGCGAGAGATTGCGGCGCAGAAATTGACACTCATAGAGCATAAGATCGTCGAACTCTCTAGAATGAAGAAAGCTCTATCCGGTCTGGTGCGCGCTTGCGATATTTCTTCCGGGGGTGAACCATGCCCAATCATTCATCTTCTGATACAGGATTAACATCTTTGATCTCTAACGGGTATCCCACGATCGTTTGAGGACATACCGAATCTAGCTGTTTTGGTACTTCTTGACTTCATTACACTGCGCCTTTGCTTTAAGTAAATCCGAAACTTGAGTCGGAAGATGTGCTGATTTTCAGATCAAGAGCAAGTCGTCTGGATTGTCATTCGTCCCTGCTAGAACAATTCAGAATGCCATCACAAGCCCGTCGGGCGGGCGGGCATAGTCGCTTCTGCGCCTTGTGCAGGAGCAACGCCCAGGGTGGGAAGACGGGCGGACGAAAAAGGGGGTCGGCGGGTTCAAGGACCAAGTGCAACAGATATGTGTAGTGGAATCATAGAAACCGCCGCCGCCGTGCCGTGGGAAAGTGGGAAACGTCCTTTGTTTTCCATCTTTTCCATGGCAGCTTTTAGACATCTCCAGGAGAACATTGATCTTATTTGTTGCACTTCGACCTTGAATCCACCGTCTGCTGTTCGGCAGACCCCAATGACGCTTCCGGTCTCAAGCCGATTTTTTGGCTTTTTGCGGTACAGCTTGTGCTGTGGTTCTTTTTGCCACCTTAACTTTTTCCTTGGCGGAAAACTCCTGTTTCACCTTCAAACCGATGGCATCCACATCCACCTTATATACAGTCGCGGCATCGCGGAGAACCTGCGTTGCATTCTGCCGCGTGGCAGCGTGGATGATGGTGATCTCTACCAGAATGCGGCCGAGTTCGCATTCTTCGGCACGGCGCAGGTAAGCGGTAAACAGCTTCCCGATGGAGTCGCTTTCTTTGGCTTTCTTGATGCCGTGCTGACGGGCGATGATGGCGAGACGGTTTTCATCCAACAATGATGCAAGCCGTTCCACGACAAAAAGCAGGTCGCGCTTCATCAACCGCACCGGAACGGCTGCGGTGATGGCGGCAAGGATGCGAATACCGGTGGTGTTGGCAATCGCCTGTTCTTTACGCTGCTTCTCCTGTTCGGCCTTCCACTTGGAATCATCGGCTATCTGGTGCGGACGCTTTTTGGGATGATGCACGGGGCAATTTGCCTCGGTACATACCTTGCGAAATTCGCCCTTGTCGATGCCATCCGAGATGATGGCTTCGATGGTGTATTTGCAGGTCTTGAACTCCGGTCGGGTAGCCTCTTCTTTGGTCGCGGGCTTCTCTGGCCGTATTTCGATGTACCTGTTGCGCGGAAGTGTGGCGCTGCCTTCCTGCTGCTGGCCGTAGGCCGTGCTGATTTGCACGAGTTTAGGTTTCGCAGCAATGGATTTCGCTACATGCGCGTCCACTTTGGCGTGATAGCAGGTTGGGTCGGTACAGGCATCCTGTTTGCCCATGTCGGAGAACAGGAGCTTGTTGTGTCCTGTCCGCTTCGGGCAATCCACGCAGCTACCTGCCGCTGGCACAAGCTGCGTGTCTCGTTTGTCGAATGGAGCAAGTTTGAGCATGAGAAGAATGTTGCTCTCGATCCAGAATCGCAGTTGACGGACGGGAAGAAGGATACGCGCAGGTTTCTCGCTCCCGCCGCTATAAACTTCTTTGAAACAGGCGGCAAGCGCCTGTTCCTGCTGTTCGGGTAGGAGCTTCGCCAGCAGGAGCGCATGGCCGACGCCGATCTCCTCGCGGTGAAAGGCTTCGACCACGGCGGGCGCAAGCTCGGTCAACTTAAGACGAGCCGCGACGTAAGCCGGACTCTTCCCGGTACGGGCGGCGATTTGTTCGATGCTGTACTTCGGCTCCTCCAGATTCAGCAGAGCGCGAAAACCGCTGGCTTCTTCCATCGGGTGAACATCGCGCCGCATAAGATTTTCAACTTATCTTTAGTCCTTCAGAAGCAGTCCATGACGTCTACGACGTGCCATTTCACAACGTCGTGGAATTGTTAACTGTAGAGCGTCTATGACGTG
>NZ_SMGK01000004.1 GCF_004339725.1 Acidipila rosea
ACCTGCTCAGGCTGGTACTTCTTGCCTCGCCCCATATGCTCTCCTTGTCCAGTTCTCTCTTATCCACTGGCACATTTCAAGCCGGGCACTCCAAAGGAACACTCTCCCGTTTGCTGGTGGAATCAAGCATTTTGCTTGCAGCCACTCGCGGCAATCCGTCTACTATCCTCAAGGATGCCGCAACCGCCTACAAAGTGGATACCGATGCCATCGCCGCCAAGGTGAAGCAGGAGTTTGCTGCGAAGGAGAAGGCGAAGAAGGCTCCGCAGCCCACACCCAAAGCAGCAAAGAAAGCGGCCTAGCAGAACACTCCGAGGGGCGGCGCTCTGCCGCCCCTCGCTTTTTATGCTCACAAATCGCGCGGGAAGAACCCTTTGCAGGTTTCTCCCCGCCCCCTCATCCGCTTGAGTCCCGGCCCCCGCTCGCCGGCTGCGCGCTAAAGTCCAATGCGAACTTGGCTTTGTGGCGGACATCCCAGAGATTAGGACCTTATGCTCCAATAGCGCCAGGGTGCTCTAGCACGGACATGTACTGCCTCGACTGCACTTCCACGGTGCCAAAGTCGGGAGAAGATAGCTCAACAGGCGTGGTGCAGAGAAGTTCGTCACTGACGATGACCCCATGCTGAATGACCGCTTGCCCCGACCAGTGGGCTCTTCCAAATCTCGTCGCCACTTTGTAGATCTTGCTATCTTTCTTGACAGATGCGGTCTCATGGGTTCCCTCGTATGGCCCCACTCCATCTCCTTCGCGCTTCAGAACAACAATGCCATTCACCTTATCGACAGAAATCACCGTGACCGTTTGTGTGCCTGGGGGGCCTAGCTCCCAAGGCTGGCTTAGAGTCACGGTCCATGTCTCTCCCGCTTTCAGTTCGCCTTGCGGGGTGCCCCAGAACGTGGGGTTGTAGAAGGGGCCGCTCGCATTTGTGTCGAGGCTGCACTTGCCACCGTAGCAGGTAGTAGTCCCGTGGTCCCGGTATTCGCCTTCCACATTCTTTAGCACGCGCTTGCCGTCCATCCGAACATCCGCCTTCCAGCGGATGATGTCTGAGGAGGGACTCGACTGGAAGATATAAGTACCTGTCGCGGGCAGCGTCACGACACTATCCTCTATGCCGGTTCCGTAGAGAGAGATGACGCGATATGTGATGAAGCTCAGGGTTTGACCGGCTGAGAGATGAGGGCTCAGGTAGAAACCAGCGTCGGCTTCTGCCTTCTTATTTTGCCTCGCGTGACACGTCACGGCGCTCATGATTGCTATCAGCAGGACCGCCACTGTTCCTAGTTTCTTGCTTACAACGTGCATGCGCATTCTCCTAATTCGTGCGTTCTTTCCTGGCCTCGTTGCACATCGCCTCCCGCTCCAATGGCTTCAGGAAGCACTAACCACCTCATCCGCGTGTTGCTTCGGCTGGCTACGGTGTATCCCCTCGCACATAAAGAACAGGCTCTCCGCGCCGAAAGCCCTGGGAAAGCCGTGCCGCTTCCTTCTCCATTAGCGGCTTCACGCTGATGGGACTCGCCAAATAGAAATCCATTTGCGATTCGGCCGGAAGAGTAACCGTAGGGCCAGGAGTCGCCGCAGACGTGAGGGCTCCCACCCCAGCGCCCAAAGCTGCGCCAGTCCCCATGCCAGCGAGTTTGCCGACTGCGGTAGTTTCTCCTTTGGCACTCCCACTAAAAACGCCACCGACGATAGCTCCGATAACAGCTCCGCCTTTAATTTTTGTCTCTGTCGGTTTACTTTTGCTGGTTCCCTCGACACGAAATTGGTAGGCATATAAGGGATAGCTCTGTTTCCCAAGATCGAGGGATGTGAGCCGAAGGATGAGATCCGGGCTGCCAGTCAGCGTGCCCGCTTTCTTGGCTCCGACAACTTCGCCATGAATGGTCGCCCCTCGGGGTATGACTAGCATGTTGTCCACGATCACGTCTTCGCTCAACGTAAAGAGAACTGGCTGGCCTCCCTTTGAGTATCGGCTGCTCAGAGGTTGATCCGTTCGGACACGCAGCAGTGTGTTCTCCAGCACCGTGACAAAGACATTTGGGTTAGAAGGGACTAGCGCCTGAGTCGGCTCAGATTGAGAGGATGAAGACTGCTGCTGCGCAGGAGTGTCCGCTTGAGACGAGGGCAGTGCATGGGTCGAAGGTGCGTCAGGCAGAGACTCTTTCAACGCGGCATCAGGCGAAGGGGTGGGAGCCATCTGCTGAGCCTGAATTGATACACCCGCTGAAGCCAACAACAGCGCGATGGCCGCAAAATCGGATGGAGTAACGCTGGCTCGTTTCCACATCAAAATCCTCATCATGCGCCTCGGCAAAGGCATCCGGTATTACAGTTCTAGAACAGCCTGCTTACGATGACGTTCGCGTGAAGCGTCCCGGCACACAGAGCCTCGACTCTATATCAGAGCTGTAGGCCCCAATATGAATCAAGTCTAATGAAAAGACATGGCTAACGAATCGGCCATCGGCAGGAGGAGTTGTCTCCTACTTCTGGGGGAGGAGTGAGAATTTGAAGCCTCCGTAGCAGTACCGCTGTGCCACCCTTCTGCGAGGCCCCCTGATTGGGCACTTGGCAAGTCTCCCCCAGGAGTAGGAGAGTGAGTCTCCGACTAACAGCCGATTCGCTATACGTCCCTCTTCGATAGAGTCAGACAAAGCCGTGGCTAGCAGAATTAAAATAGCGACATCGGGCTTCTGGTCTGCTTTGAGGTTAGCGGCGCTGCTAGCCGCCTCGACCCTATTTCTCTCTGCCCCACCCGTAACAGCGCAGACATCGTTCAACTCTGCGATTGGCCTTGCACTCAAGAGCGACCCTCGAATTAAGCTCGCCGAAGATGACGTGCATAAAGCTGAAGTGAATCTTGAGACCCTGAAAGCAGCTTTCGTGCCGAGTATATCCGGCAACATCGGCGCTGGCCCCTCTTACGGCATCACCACAAGCGTTCCGACGATATTCACGCTTCATGCTCAATCGCTGATAATGAACTCTTCTCAACTTGGATTCATCAGAGCCGCGCACGCGGGCATTGATGCGTCCAAGGCGTCTCTTCGGGACATCAAAGAACAGGTCGAAGAGGATGTCGCCATATCCTACCTATCGCTATGCGAAGCGCAGGAGAAGAACACAGTGCTAGAAGAGGAACTGGAACACGCTCAGAGGTTGGCAACGATTCTTGAAGAGCGAGTATCTGCCGGTGAAAATTCAGAGATGGAATTGAAGCAAACTAGGCGCACATTGCTCCAGGTCCAGCTACAGCGGCTCCAAGGGAACGACCAAATGGCGTCGCTCCGCAATCATTTATCACAACTCTTAGGTATTCCAACCGAACAGTTGGAGATAGCCTCCTCTACAATCCCACCCGTTCCTTCGTTCGATCTGGCTGGGCAAAACACCGAAGTGCATGACTTCGACACACCCAGCATCGTATCCGCAGAAGCGGATGCCCACTCAAAGAGCGAACAAGCCAGAGCGGATTCTCACTATACATGGAGGCCACAAATCGGATTCGCTGCAGAGTATGGTCGCATCAGTCCATTCAACGGCGCGTCCACCTACTACAACCTGAACGGCAACTACAACACGGCCTACGCCGCTGTCCAGGTTCAGATTCCATTTTTTGATAAAACGCACAAGGCTAACGCCCGCGCAGCACTCATTGAGGCACAACACGCGGCGCATACCGTCCAACTCTTACGCGATCAGCAACAGAACGCCAGCGTTGATCTTCGCCATTCGATAGAGGAACTATCGGTTAAGGAGCAGCTTGCTGTCGTCGATCAAGGGCTTGCCAACGATCAGCTCAATATAGTCCTCGTGCAACTTCAAGCAGGCAGCGGACGCAAAGGGGTAGCGCCCATGACTCCCATAGACGAGCAGAAGGCGCGTATCCAGGAACGGATCGACTATATGGGAGTTCTTGACGACCGCCTACAGTTGCAAGAATCGGAGATACGGCTGCTGCGACAGACCGGGAGCCTTCAGAACTGGATAGACTCTGCGATCTCATCTGCGACTCCAAGCAAATGAGATCAGTATCAGATGTAGCCAATTTCCAGCCCTTTTAGGACCGCACGCACACGATCCCGCACGCCGAGCTTCGCGAATATGGTCGATGCGTGGGTTTTGATGGTAGCTTCCGTCACTCCCAGGCTTTCCGCAATCTCCTTGTTGCTCAATCCCGCTGTCATGAGCGACAGAACCTCCGCCTCTTTCTTTGTGAGAGGTTCGGGAAGATCCAAGCTCTCGAATTTTGGCTGCAATGCTTCGAGGCCGGAGCGTGCGGTGCGTGTCACAGAAGGTCGGAAGACACGCTCGCCGTTCATCACCTTGTCGATGCAGGATGTCAGTTCCGCTAGGCTGGAATCCTTGCGGAGAAAACCATTTGCTCCCGCTTGGATTGCTCGAAAGAATGTCTCATCGTCATCAAAGGTCGTTACGAGAATGATTGGAGTTGTTAGTCCTTTATCTCGTACCTCTTTAAGGACATCCACGCCCGATTTTCCGGGCAGGCGTACATCCATGAGCACTACATCAGAAGGAACGCTCATTAAAACGTCAACTGCATGGATACCGTCTTCGGCCTGCCCCACGATGTCATACGCAGGATTTAGCTTTAGCAGCTCGCATAGGCCGAGCCGCACCAATGTCTCATCTTCTACCACCAGGATTTTCATGCCACCTCTCCCTTCTCGATGGGGATCGTCACACTCACTGCGAAGCCAGAAGCCGGTAGCAAGGGAAACTCCAGCGCTCCGCGCATCTCTTTTGCCCTGGAGTCGATACCATTTAGGCCGTTGCCTTTCGTCAGCGCTCCGCAGCCGCGTCCATCGTCCCTGATCGCGAGCCGCACGCTTTCCTTGTTCCGTGTGAGTTCAACCCAAAGATTGTGCGCTTCGGAGTGCCGCAACACATTGGTGATAGCTTCTTGGGCACAGCGATAAAGTCCGTGAGCAATCGACGGCGGTATGTCCGTCATATTGCCCTGGACCTCAAGATGAGTACGAACGCCGCTGACATCATGGAGCATTTGCTTCAGGGCAATCGAAAGGTCTCGTATGTCTTCCTCGCGCCAAGCCGAGACGGATTCTCGAATCTCGGCCAATAGAACGCGATTAATCAGTTGTGCCCTTGCGATGGCCGGGAGCGCCGCCTCTGCCGCCCGATGCTGCGCAATCTCTAGTTGTATGCCAAGAGTTGTGAGGTAGTGACCAGCCGCATCGTGCAGCTCTCTGGACAGCCGATACCGTTCCTCGAACTTTGCCGACTCTTTAATCTCTGCTTGCAATGTAATCAATTCGCCATTCGACACAGCGAGTTCGTGTTGCCGCTTTGCTAGCTCGAAAAGCAGACATGCACCCAGAAATGCGAAACCGTACCAGACATAATTCTGGCCGATCACAACGACCGCCACAGCCAACCTGGCAGGCGAATGAAGAATTTGGTTCCAGAAGGGAGCCGCCTGGTGCCTGAATATGTACATGCGCCCTATCCAGCCAGCAAAAGTGCAAATTACAGCGATCCCACACCAGCGCAATCGTCGCTTCACAGGCACGCAGAACGGGATACAAAACACCGATAAGTTCGTAAGGTCGAGGCTAAGCATTACGCCAAGCAAGATTTGAGGAAGCAGCCATCGTTCGCGGTGAGGTGCGAGATTGACGCGGATTGGAATGTTCTTCACGTACAGAAATGCGTACACGAATGCGCCGCATACTTTGAGCCAAAACAAGGGAGCCAGTGTTCCACGAATGGACACGGGGCCGGTCTGCGCTTCCACGATGACTTCGAGGAGCGCGATGAGAAAGCCACCCCAGCGCAACCAGAAGAATAGTGGCTTTCCAAACACCATGTACGTACCGTAAGAAAAATCGACCTGCTCCGCATCGGCCATTAGTCAGAGACTCCCCAACACTTCTTCCAGAATAAGCTTTTGAATATTCATGTCTCCCCCAAAAGTATGAGACGACCTCTCCAGCTAGTGGCCGATGTCGGCGTCGCTGCGTTTGGATAGAGTCGGATCATGAAGGACCAGTCTCCCTCGCATGGACTCGGATGGGCCAGTCAGATGAGCAAAGCAGTCAGCGGATGCAGAACAGGGAGACACTGGCGGGCTTGCAGCCCATTCATCTGTCTATTCTTCATTACAGCAGTTATGCACGCCCAAGCCGTATTGAAAGCGGATGCATCGCTGCCGGAAGCACCGGTCCCTCAGGCGTCCGTGGAGAGTCAGGTAGCTTCCTCAATGCTCACTGGCACGGTCGCGGATGGTGAGGGAGCCATGATTCAAGGCGCGACGATAACCTTGGAAAATGTAGCAACCCATGACAAACGAACAGCTTTGACTGACGGAAGCGGCTCATTCACCTTTTCTGCGGTGGGGCCGGGTCTCTATGCGGCCACGATTGCAGCGAGAGGATTTCAGCCTGTGGTGAAGACGGGAATCTCTGTGCATACCGGGGAGACCTATCAACTGTCGCAAACGACAATGCAGGTTGCGACTGCGACCACCACTGTGCAGGTCGGTGTGCAGACGCAGTATGAGTTGGCGGAAGCACAGCTTAAAGCGGAGGAGAAACAACGCTTCCTCTGGGTTGTCCCCAATTTTTACGTCAGTTATCTTCCAAACCCCGCGTCGCTTACCGCAGGTCAGAAGATGCGGCTTGCTCTTCACGCCGCAGTTGATCCGTACCAGTTCATCAATACCGGCATCAATGCCGGATGGGATCAGGCACGTAATAACTATCCGGGGTATGGGCAAGGTGCGGCGGGTTATGCGCGGCGGTATGGAGCCGATTACGGCGACGTCGTATCGGGAACCATTGTGGGCTCGGGGTTGATGCCTGCCTTGCTCCATCAAGACCCTCGCTACTTCTACAAAGGCACAGGAAGCATTCCTTCACGCATCGGTTATGCACTATTAGCAATCGTTAGAACGAAGGGCGACAACGGGAAGTGGCAACCGAACTACTCCGGGCTCCTCGGCAACCTAGCCTCTGGACTCATTGCTAACAGCTATCTTCCAACCGGGGACCGGAAAGCTGTTGGCAATGTAATCGGAGTCACTTTCCAAGGGTTTGCACTTCGAGGAATAGGCACATTGGAAGAAGAGTTCTTAGCTCGCTGGGTGACCACCCACGCGCGAGATAAGGGAACGATTGGACATCAGTAGAGTCGGGTAACGGGAGGCCCAAACGGGCTCAGCCAAACTAGGGGAGAAATACGTTATGGCATCGATCATTCCCAATGAGATGAATCCCTCTCTATTGCATTTCCATGTATGCATTCATTGCGCCAGCAGATACCGGAGGGAAGAAGTCGAAGGGCGCGTGCATACGACGGGGCTTTTTCTCTGCCCGAAATGCGAGAAGGAAGGTCCGTTGAATATTGAAATTCATGATGTAGAGGATGATAAGCCCGGCCCGCTCTGCGCCGAATGAACTATATGGCGAACGGAAGTTCTCCCTACCCGGAGCCGATAAGTTCACCCGGCAAGCGGGAGCTTTGTCTGTCCCATTACACCGAACTTTCTTCCGGCAGCTTTGACGAATTCATTCACAAGTCGAGATTTACTGTCTGCTCGCATCGCGAGACTCGTGACGAGGCGAAGACGAGGTTCAGCCAAGGGTCGCATCGTGATGCCATCACGAGCAATTCTCCATGCGCCCGACCGCGCAAGAAATGCAAGTCCATGATGCTCTCGGATCAGTTCAGAGGCTTCCTCGGGGCTGGTGAAGTGATAGACATCCGATGGGTAGGCACCGCTCTCTGCGGCGATTGAATGAATGGCGTCGTACAAATGACCGTTTATGTGTTTCCCGAGTAATATCCAGTTCCGCTTATGCATCTGCTCGAAGCGAACTTCCCGATATGCCGCGAGTTCATCGTCCATTGGCATCGCGATGTAAAACGGATTGTCCGCAATATTCAGGACACTCAGTTGCGGCTTGTGCGGGACTCCTGTTATCACGGCAAGATCGAGCGCTCCCGAGCTGACTTCGCGGGCAAGTTCATTGGAGAAGTTGCTCCAGAGCTTGATTCTCATCTCAGGAAAGAGTGAGAGCTGAATGGATAGAAGTGTCGAAACGAGAATTGGTTCGGTGTACGAGGACTTGCCGATATTGAGAATTTCATTTGGCCCGTCAAGAACAGCGCGGGCCGACAATACCGCCCGCTCCGCATGGGAAACAACTTCACGTGCCTCGACGATGAAGACCCGACCTGCTTCCGTGAGTTCGGCAACCTGATGGCTATGTTTGAAGACCTGAAAACCTAGCCCGCGCTCCAGCTTGAAAATCTGTTTACTGAGCGCAGATTGGGTGATGTTCAGCCTATCGGCTGCTCTTGAGAAGTGAAGTTCTTCGGCAAGCACAATCGCTGATTGCAGCAATCGAATCTCGGGTAAGACCATGACTATCCTCCAGGCTGCGGATTCTGGGAAGGGACAGCAAGCACTTCAAGATGGCCGGAATCAACCACCGATACAACAATTGTAGTCCCGAATTGAAGACATTTGCAGCAGCGCGAGCCGCCGCATGAAATGTCGTCATTCCAAAAAGGAATGACGCGCGCCCAAAATTTCATTGGACGATCTGCCCTCCGGGCGCGAACCTCGCTTGTAAACAAGCGGGCAAGGATTCGCTTGCGGAGAGGAGTCACTATGTCCGACGAACGAAAGCCACCAGTAAGCGCGGGAGCACCCGATGGCCGCCCCCGCATCGACCGCGAGCCGTTGCTCGACAGCCATCAGGCGGCGGCCATGCTCAAGGTCCATCCGAGGACACTCCAGAGGCTTGTCCATCGCGGAGAAATCGCAGCCGTGCATGTCGGCAAACTATGGCGTTTCAAGGCATCTGTGCTGACCGAATGGATCGACAGAGACATCGCCAGTTAAGGAACGAAACCCATAGAAACCCAATGTTTTTGTAGTGATATTCAGGCATGATGGCGTTACCCTAATGACAGCCATTCGTGCTGTGAAGTCGAGGAGAAATACCTTGATTGATCGCACACGATATCAATTCGGAAGTGTCACGCTTAAGAAGCGGGCGAAGGGAGCCGACGTTTGGGAGTTCCGGTACTACGAGACGCAGGCCGACAATACGAGGAAGCGTAAAGCGACCTTCGTCGGAACCACGAATCAGTACAAGAACAAGTCAGACGCTCGGGTAGCGGTAGAAGCCCTTCTCCTCAAACTCAACGAAGAGAAACCTCAGCATCACCTGGGAGCTGTCACCTTCGGCGCAATTTGCGACCGGTACATCGAGGAAGAGTTGCCCGAACGCTACTCCACTCGCAAGTCGTATCTGTCGAATATCAAGCTGCACATACGCCCGAGGTGGGAAGGCTATCTGCTCCACCAGATCCGGCCCATGGTGGTCGAAGGATGGTTGAAGAACTTGGACATGGCCCCGAAATCGAAGGCTCATATCCGGAGCGTCATGCACCTGCTGTACGAGTGTGCAGGGCGCTGGGAACTCTTCAACGACCGTCGCAATCCCATCGAGATGGTCCGTGTGAAGGACAGCACGAAGCGTCGTTTGCGCCCAGCCGTGTTGACTGTGAACGAGTACGAAGCCATCCTCGGGCTGTTGAAAGAGCCGTACCGAACGATGGTGATTGTTGCGCAATGCCTCGGTCTTCGCGTGAGCGAGATCGCGGCGCTCCAGTGGCAAGACTTCGATTTTGAACGGCAGCAACTTCTCGTGCAGCGGAGCATCGTGAACGGGAACGTCGATGACGTCAAGACGGAGTATTCACGAGACCATGTACCGCTGCACGAATCTCTGGTCGAGGTTCTGCTCGCATGGAGTAAGCAAGCCCTGCCGACGGAAGAAGGTTGGGTCTTCGCAAGCCCCCATACGAACAGACCGTATCACCCGACCGACATTCAGAAGCGGCACATCCGCCCTGCGGGTTTCTGCCTTGCGGCATGCCCGAATTGCGGAGCTGGGATCGGCGTCTGGTGCTCGCAGGATCGACCGACACCGAACGGCAAGCGGCTGCTCATTCACGATGAGCGTAAGGCGAGTGCCGGGAAGTACAGTCGAATCGGCTGGCATACGTTCCGCCACACGTACCGTACGTGGCTGGACGAGACCGGAGCACCGATGAAGGTGCAGCAAGAGTTGATGCGTCACGCGTCGATTCAGACGACCATGAATGTCTACGGACAGGCTATGTCGTCCTCGAAGCGGGAAGCAAACAGCAAGGTCGTGGAGATGGTGCTCAAGCCAATGAAAGCGAGCGCCTGAAACCTAGATTTTGCGAATGGGAGTCAGTGGGAGTGAATCGAGGTTGGTAGCTTCTAAAATTCGACTCGTAACTGATTGATTTGATTGGTTGCGGGGGTAGGATTTGAACCTACGACCTTTGGGTTATGAGCCCAACGAGCTACCGGACTGCTCCACCCCGCAATCTGATAGTAACAATCCGATAGCGTGCGGTCAAACTGCCACAGCATGCGGCTTGTAGCCCACTGGTGGCTCTTAAGTAGCCTGCCCGATTGAGCCTGGGCGATTGGCTAAACCAATGTGACCTGGATGTTGTGATTGCGCAGGGCCTCGACGATGGGCGCTGAGGCGGCCTGGTCGGTGATCACATGATGAATCTCAGACAGGGAGACAATGCGGGACAGGCTGCGGCGATTAAACTTGGTCGAATCGCACACGGCGACAACGGTACGCGCTGCTTTGACCATGGCACGGTTCACGCGTGACTCGAGCACGTTAGGCGTGGTGACACCTGCTTCGAGATCGAGTCCGTCCACTCCAAGGAAGAGGACATCCGCGTGCATCTCCTGAAGCACATCCTCCGCCAGTGGTCCTACGAGTGAAAAGGAGTTTTTGCGCAGCGTGCCCCCGGTGAGGATTACCTCGAAATCTGTTCCTGTAAGTTCGGCTGCGATGTTGACGGCGTTGGTGATGACGGTTAACTGATGGAACCGCTTGAGTGCGTGGGCGACGGCTGTGGTGGTTGTTCCTGAGTCCAGCATGACGCATTGCCCCTCATGCACGAGCTTTGCGGCCGCAGTGGCGATGCGCTGCTTCTCCTGCAGGTGGCGTTGCTGCTTTTCCTGGATCGAGGGGTCAAAGAGCGCGCCGGTCTGTGCTGGCAGGGCTCCCCCGTGAGTTCGAAGGATGAGGCCCTTTGCCTGCAGCGCGTCGAGATCCTTACGGATCGTAATCTGAGAGATGCCGAGTTTGCGGGCGATATCGCCGACCAGCACGCGACCTTCACTCTGGAGGATCGCGAAGATGTGTTGTCTCCGCTCGTCGATGAGCATTTCATCGCCTTGCCTTGCGGGGGCGGGCGCTGCGGGGGCGGCTACAGGTGCTTTACTGCGCATAGGCGGATTCAGCTATCTCCTAGTCAGACGAGTTCCAGATTCTGCAGAGAAGTATCGCATGAGGCGCAAGGAACAGGGTTTTGAGTCGATCCGAATGAGTGCGAATTGAGTCAGGTTATCGCTGCGAGCCCCTGCGCAGAACTGGGCGGGTGCCGTTTGTTTGCTTGACGCCCCGAGAACACCCAATCTATTGTTGGTCATCATAAGTAAACGTTCATAAACGAAATCTATCAGGTGTATGCTTTGCGGCAGGATGACTGAAATTTCGCGAGAAGGCAGGAGTTGGCAGAATGGCCGGTCGGGAACAGGAAAAAATGCAGGAAAGCCCTGCATCAGGAGACAAATTCGTCGCGATGGTGACGGCGAAGGCAGAGGTGGACCTGAAGTTGAGCGACTTTCATCCGCGTCCGATGCTGGTGACGGAGACGCATGAGATAGAGCGCCCGGTCGTTCCGGCAATCGATTATCACAACCATCTTGATTCGATGGAGCCGCGCGATGTGCTGAAGATCATGGACGCGTGCGGCATCGAGCGAGTGGTGAATATCACGATGAAGACCGGCGACGAGGCGCTGGCCATGCTGCATCGCTATAAGGATGCGGCGCCGGATCGCTTCTCTACGATTGGCTGGATGGACTGGGCCGATCTGCACAGTCCGAATTTTTTCCGGAAGTCGGTCGAGCGGCTGGAGCGGCTGGTGGAGCATGGCGCATGCGGTATTAAGTTCTGGAAGGACCTTGGACTGACCCTGCGCGACTCCTCAGGAAAGCTGCTGCGGATTGACGATGAGCGCCTTGCCCCAGTTTTTGAGAAGGCGGCAGAGCTTGGCGTGCCGGTGATGTTTCATACGGCAGACCCGGCTGCTTTTTTTGAGCCGATCGACCAGTACAACGAACGCTACGAAGAGCTGGCGGCGCACCCGGACTGGGGATTTTATGGCGCTGAATATGGCAAGAGCGAACTGTTGGATCAGCGCGACAAGGTCTTCAGCCGACACCCGGAGACGACTTTTGTCGCTGCCCACATGGGCGAGTGTGGAGAGAATCTGCGACGTGCGGCGCAGACGCTTGTGAACCACTCAAACGTATTCATGGATATGAGCGCCCGCGTGGCAGAATTGGGGAGGCAGCCTTACACGGCTCGCGCCTTCTTTGAGAGGTTTGCTGACCGGCTGCTATTCGGCACGGATCTGTTACCGGAGATCAGCATGTACCGACTTCACTTCCGCTTTCTCGAGACAGCGGATGAGTACTTCGAATATCCGTCGCATGCCTCGCGGCAGGGTCGCTGGAACATCTGCGGCATTCATCTGCCGGAAGAGATTCTGAAGAAGATCTATCGCGAAAATGCGGCGGCACTGCTGAAGCAGGCGGGACAGTAGCTACTGCCCGCCCAGGTTTCAAAGCTAGGCACGCTCGAAGTGCGCTTCAATCTCTTCGAGCGTCTTGCCTTTCGTCTCAGGCAGAAAGAAGAAGACGGTAATCAGGTAAACCACCGTGAAGCTGGCGAAGAGAAAGAAGATGGTCGAGTAGCCATACTTGCTGACGACAGGTAGAAAGACTGCTGCCAGCGTTGTGGAAACCAGCTGATTGATGACCAGCGCGATACTCATGCCGTTGGAGCGGATACGCGTTGGCATGAGCTCAGAGAGAGCCAGCCAGACACAGACGCCAGGACCGACCGCATAAAAGCTCATGAACAGATAAAGTCCGATGGCTACGAGCCAGCCGTGTTGCGCATCCGGCACCTGCCCCAGGTAAGCGCCTTCGATCTTGAGCGGCGCAGTGCGGGCGGCATCGAGGTTGGTGAAGGGGTTCTTCACATACGCCTCAAATCTGCTGGTGGGTAGCGCCTCCTCACGGGTGATGCGGATCGGGGCTGCTGCAGGATCATCCGAGCGGACAAAGGTGGTGGCTCCAGTGAAGCCGCCGTAGGAGTAGATGACGGCCAGCGAGGCGCGATGGCTGTTGATCTCGTTGCCGGTGTAGCCCTCCTTGGCCATCAGTGTGCGCGCCTCGTCAGGCGTGAACTGGAGGGCCAGAGACTGGTCGGGCTTGACCATGGTTTGGAGTACGCTGCGGCAGTTGATGGTGAGCTTCTCCGTTCGGAGAAAGAGCATGCCCACGCCGATGAGCGAGGTGATGATCCCGATTGTTCCCATGATGAATAGGAACCTGCGGCCGGTACGATCCACCAGTGACATGCCTGTGAGGGTGAGCAAAAAGTTGACGAAGGTGAAGATGACATAACCCCAGTGGGCGCTGAGGTCTGAGAGGCCGCTCTGCAGCAGGATGCTGGTGTTGTAGCCGATGATCGAGTTGACGCCGGTGGCGGTGTTGCAGAAGAGGATGACGCAGGCCAGAAGAAAGGGGATGACGTATTTGCGGCGCAGCAGGGAGTCCTTGACGGCTGTGCCGGTATTCGACTTCGATGCGGCGGCGTTGGCTATCTCTTCCATTTCGTGCAGTTCGGTATCTGCCTGTTCCGGGCTGCGCGAGCGAAGCAGTGAAGCGTAGGCGAGCTCCTTGTTGCCGCGGCGGAAAAGCCAGCGGGGCGACTCGGCTACAAGCAGGCTGCCGAAGACGAAGAGCACGCCCGGCGGCAGTGAGACCCAGAAGATGCGACGCCAGGCCTGGTCCTTAAAGTGAAAGATAGTGGCCGCGTCAGCGATGCGCTCAACCGCTTCGACGCGATAGCTGTAGTAGATGCCAATGAGCGCTGCGGAGACGATGCCGAGGGTGAGCAGCCACTGGAAGACGCCGGTCCCTTTGCCGCGGGTGGAAGCACCGAGACACTCCGCGAGGTAGAGCGGTACGACGACGCCGATGAAGCCGCCGCTGATGCCCTGCAGCAACCTGCCGAGAAAGAGTGGCCCGTAGCCATGCGACAGCGCAATGATGGGGATGCTGATGACGAAGGCGAGGCCGCTCAGGGTCATCAGCGGCTTGCGTCCCATGGCATCCGCGAGCAACCCGGCAAAGAGCGTGGAGATAACACTGCCCAGAAGAACAGCAGCCACGATAATGGAGAGCTGACCGGCGGTGAGATGCGAGGTCGCTTCCAGGTAGGGCAGCGCTCCGCCAATGATGCCTACGTCAACACCGTAGAGCAGGCCGCCGAGTCCGGCAACAAGCAGTAGGGTGCGATTATAGCGGCGCCTGCTATCCGGCAGCGTGAGGGCAGATGCGGAAGTGGATGCTGTATTTGCCATAGAGTTCAATTGGGTGCAGGCATTATTACATCCGCAATGCCTTGAGTTCTGAGAATAGCTGAACTGTCGGCTTCTGCCATGATCGATTTCTACTCCAGTGGCGCAGGGGCCGCGGTTGTCTCACCGCGGCTGCGCGTGGAGCGGTCGCTAGAAGCCATGCATGGCGAGAAACTCTTCGCGGAGCTTCGCATCGCGGAAGGCTTCAGTGCCGCCGGGCCGCAGAGTCGAGAGCGCACCGGTGATGTTGCCCATGGCGGCGCAACGCGCAGGCGATTCGCCTTTGAGATATCCGCTCAGGAAGCCTGCGTTGAAGCTGTCTCCCGCGCCTATGGTGTCCACAGGTGTGACGATGACCGGCGGCACGCTCTCACGATGATCTCCCTGCTGTACCAGCGCGCCCTGCCGTCCGCGCTTGACAACGATGAGCGGTACACGCTCGGCGAGTGCGTCCAACGCGTCTTCCAGCGTGCCGCTCCCGGCGATCTGCTTCAGTTCGTCCTCATTCGGCAGCAGCACGTCGATGCTGTCGAGCAGCTGGTCCAGCACTCCTCCCCACTCACCGCCGGGATCGTCGTTCGTATCGAGCGAAATGGTCATGCCCGCTTGCCGGAGCGCCGCAAAGATCTGCGGCACGTCGGCGGTCAGCCCCTGCTGCAGATAGAGGGATGAGAGATGGAAGTGGGGAGCCGCGGTGAGATAGTCCATGTTCAGGTCTTCGCGCGTCAACCTGGCTATGGTGCCCAGATAGGTGAGGATATGGCGGCGCTCTCCGTGAGGCAGCAGAATCGTGACGCCTGTGCCTGTGCCGTCTTCGCTATATCTGATCTCTGATAGATCGACGCCGCTCTCGGCCAGACGGCCAAG
Organism: Acidipila rosea; assembly: GCF_004339725.1. Lineage (GTDB taxonomy): Bacteria > Acidobacteriota > Terriglobia > Terriglobales > Acidobacteriaceae > Acidipila > Acidipila rosea. The sequence goes on from NZ_SMGK01000004.1 coordinate 15,430, forward strand.
GGCGAGCTGTCCGAAATCATCTCTGCCTAGACGTGTCTGGAAACCGACACGCGTGCCAAGCGTGGCCAGATTATGCGCGAGAATGGCCGAAGAGCTGCCGAGGGTTACACGGAAGCCCGAGGCGAGCAGTTCGCGTTCAAGCGGCATCTGCTCCGGCAGGCCATAGAGAATCAGGTCGAGATTGATCTCTCCTGCCAGGGTGATGTCGAAGCGAGGGATTTCGGTCATGCGGGGATGCCTTTCGAGAGGTGGGGTGTCTGTGCTATTTTGCCTTATTACGATATCTATTGTTTACTTTCTTTTTATTTTTTAGTATCAAGAAATAGAACGCTAGGAAACACCAAGGGACCAACTTGACCAGCCTATCGAATCTTTTAGCTCTGCCGCTTGCAGAAAAGACCGCTCGGGGCCTGCTCCACACGCCGCAGGAGATTGCCCAGCAACCGAAAACCTGGCGAGGCACACTGGCCCGCTTCGACCACTATGCGGCAACTCTGCGGGAGTTTCTGACGCAGGCTGGGCTGCAGACTGCCGTCGAGCAGCGGCCTACGGTGCTGCTGATCGGCGCAGGCACCTCCGATTACATTAGTCGAGTGCTGACGATCCTGCTGCGGCAGAAGTGGGGCTGCGAAGTGATGGCGGTGGCCAGCACCGATCTGCTCGCAAATCTTGAGGACTACGTAGTGGAGGGACGGCGGTATCTCTGGATCTCCTTCTCGCGCTCCGGCGATTCTCCTGAGGGCGTGGCCGTGCTTGAGCAGGCGCTCAGAAAGTATCCACAGATTGCCCAGTTGATTGTGACCTGCAATCCGCGCTCGCGGATGGCCGAGGTGAGCCGGGCGAGCGGGCGAGCGTTTGTGGCGGTGCTTGAGGACGAGGTGAACGACCGCGGGCTGGCGATGACCAGCTCCTTTACAAACATGGTGATCTTTGGCCAATGCCTCGCGCACGCCTGGGAAATAGAGAAGTACAGGCCGACTCTCGAGCAGCTTGCGCGGGCGGCCGAAAGTTTTCTGGCCGCGGCATCGGAGCGTGCCTCGGTGTTGGCGAAGAGTAGTTTCAGCCGGATATGCTTCGTGGGCTCGGGTTCTTTTGCGGGGCTGGCGAAGGAGTCTGCGCTGAAGGTGCTGGAAATGTCCGCAGGGCAGATCAAGACGATGTCGGAAACAGTGCTTGGGCTTCGGCACGGGCCGATGGCGGCGCTCGATAGGGAGACATTGTTTGTCTGCTTTGTATCGAGTGACTGGCGCAGGCAGCAGTATGAGATGGACCTGCTGCGGGAGATCGAAGCAAAGGGCATAGTAGCGTCACGCCTGGCCATTGGGCCGAAGGCCGCTGAGAGCGCGGTGGCGCCGCTATGCGACAACTACCTCGCGATTGATGCGGAAGTTGCCGACCTCTATCGTGCGCCGGTCGATGTAATCTTTGGGCAACTGCTCGGGCTCTACTGCTCCATCGAGCATGGCATGAAACCGGACGCTCCCAGTCCAGACGGCGTTATCAGCCGTGTCGTGCAGAGCTTCCAGATTTACTCCGAGATTGCCAGATAAGCGGGCCTGGTCGCGTTGGCGAGGGATCGACTTATCGAGTAACCGGGGGCTGGCACTTGCATTGAGGTTCGAGTACCGCGCCGCTGCTGACCTGTTGCTCTCGTGAAGCAGCTATGGCCGCTCGGCTTGCTGTGGATCCGGGGCCAGGCCGTGCTTCTCCATGCGATAGGCGAGAGTGCGCCTGCTGATGTCAAGATAACGTGCTGCCTGCGTCTGATTGCCGCCCGAGCGTTCGAGCGCACGCACAATCAACTCCCGCTCCACACCTTCCAGGCTGATGCCGTTGTCAGGCAAGTCAAGCAGCAGGGCAGAGGAGCTGGGACGGCTCTTGCGCACTTCTTCAGGCAGATCAGCAACGCCGATCTCATCACGCGGCGCGAGCACCAGGAGGCGCTCGATCATGTTCTCAAGTTCGCGCAGATTGCCCGGCCAGCGATAGGCCAGCAGATGTGGCATCACCGATGCGCCGAGCGAAACGGAGTTCAATCCGTGGCGCTCGCGAATCTTGCGGAACATGTGTTCCACCAGTTCCGGGATGTCTTCCTTTCGTTCGCGAAGTGGAGGCAGATGCAGAGGTACGACGGCGAGCCTGTAGTACAGGTCCTCACGAAAGTTTTCATCCTCAATCATGCTGGAGAGGTTGCGATGCGTTGCCGCGATCACTCTTACATTGACTTTGACTGGATGAGAGGAGCCGATCTTTGAAATCTCACCCTGCTGCAGAACGCGCAGCAACTTTACCTGCGCCTCTAAGGGGAGCTCTCCGATCTCATCAAGGAAAAGGGTTCCGTTATCGGCGAGTTCAATCTTTCCGGCGCGGTCCATCGTTGCGCCCGTAAAGGCTCCGCGTGTGTAGCCGAACAATTCCGACTCTACGAGGTCGCGCGGAATGGCGCCGCAGTTGATGGTTATGAAGGGCTTGTTCTTTCTTCGACTGTTGTGATGAATGGCGCGCGCCAGCAGTTCCTTGCCGGTTCCGGTCTCGCCCTGGATCAGTACGGTCGTGTCGTGCGGCGCTACGCGCGCAGCCTGGTCGAGAACGCGCAACAGCGCTTTGGATCTGCCTACGATGGACTCGAATCCGTACTTCTGGTCTAGAGCCAGCCGCAGATTGCGAACTTCTTCGAGCAGGCTCTGACGCTCCATGGCGCGGTTGACTACAAGAGTGAGCGCTTCAAAGTCGAGGGGCTTGGTTACGTAGTCATAGGCGCCCATCTTCATGGCGCGCACTGCTGTCTCCACCGTTCCAAAGGCGGTGATGATGATGAGCGTCGTCTGCAGGTCATCCTCAGAGATACGGCGCAGCAGGTCGATGCCGCCGCTGGTGGGCATGTTGAGGTCTGAGATGACGAGTTGGTGTTTCTGCTCGCGCAGCATCTCATAAGCCTGCTGCCCATCGGATGCGAGATCCACCTGGTAGCCTGCTTCTTCGAGCTGCATCTTCATTATGCGTCGCAGGCTGACGTCATCGTCTACTACGAGTATCCGGTTGGGGGTCACAGAGCTACTCCGACACCGAGTGTCTTGGTTGGCCGCTCGAAGGGCACCTTGAGCTGAAAGGTCATGCCGGAGCCATGGTTATTGTTTGCGCCTGTCAGACTGCCGCCGTGCTGCGCGGCAATGTTAGCGGCGACGGCGAGTCCGAGGCCGGTGCCGCCCTCCTTGGTTGTGAAGAAGGGGTCGAAGAGTTTACTCTGCGCTTCCTCTGTAGCTCCGCTGCCCTCATCCTGCACCTCGATGCAGAGCATGCTGTCCCGGGGGAAGCAGCGGATCCAGACGCACCCCTGTCCCGGTGTCGCCTGGACTGCATTGATGACCAGGTTGAGCAGCACCTGCTTCAACTGCTCCGCATCACACTCAACAGGCGGCAGATTCGGCTGAAGCTCAAGGATCAGTTGCACCTCGTTCGGCGCAGCCGTATGTCGGGCCAGCACAGCTACCGATTGCACGATTGAGGCAGGATCGACCGTCTGATAGCGAGGCAGCCGAGGTCGTGCGAAATCGAGGAAGTTAGTCAGCAGCTTATTCAGTCGCTGCGACTCCTTTTCCATAATGTCCAGGCACTCTTCCATGTTCTGCGCCGAGGCGTTGCCGCGCTTCAGGATTCCTGCTGCCCCTGAGATGCTCGCCAGCGGGTTGCGAATTTCATGCGCCAGGCTGGCAGCGAGGTGTCCGGCAGCAGACAGCCGCTCGGTCTTCTTGAGGTGTTCGATGTTCTGCCGCAACTCCGTGTAGACGCGTTGCAGTTCCTGCTGCGTGATCTCCAGCCGCCGCCGCTGTTCGCGTTCGCGATCAGAAAGAAGGCCGGCGATAACGCCTGCCACTCCGAAGACTCCCAATTCCACTACCTGATCCTGCGCATCCATCGGCCAGACCTTCCAGTCTTTCGCTATGTTCGGGGCGAGCAACATGACCGAAAACAGCAGCGCCTTGAGGGCGCCTCTCCATCCGAAGAGCATGCCAGAGACCATAAACGGCAAAAAGTTCAAATGATGCAGAACATTGTGTGCCTCAATGGCGCGTGCGGGCGTAATCCAGGTGAGAATCGCGAGCAGGAGAATCGATAAGCCGATTCCAGCCGCCTGCCACTTGCGCGCGCGCGTACTGATAGATGCGACCGCTGTCATGCCTTTTATTTTCCCATGCAGGCAGGTTGCTGGTATCGGGAGGGTGCGACGCTGGGCCCGGGTGGCCAGGTGTACCAAAACGTACGGTCAGGGCTCGTGATGTGAACGGTTTGGTGCACCCAGGGCCTCCAAAGGCCCGGTTTACGGGCAAAAACCATTGGCGCGTCAATTGCTTTTGCAGAGTTGTGCAACTGAGAACTATTGCCTTGCTGGCTATCGGCCTTCAGTGTTCTGTCGCTTTCGGACAGGCAGCCGTGCCACTCTCTGACCTCGGCGAGCCGCTTCACAGCGCGTCGGCGATGTTGCCCGCTGCCCCATCGGCGGTCATCAGTGTCCCCTTGACAGCGGGCGCGTCCACCGGCCCTGTGGCAGAGACACAGACTGCAGCCGCGCCAGACGCCCCAGACGCCCCGCAGGTCGAGGCGCTTACGCTCGAGCGCGCTCTCGCCCTGGCGGAGAAGAACAGCCCCATGCTGCAGGGCGCGAGCGCCATGTCGGCACGGGCGCGAGCCGCGATTCGCACAGCGGGCGCCTACACCAATCCTGAGGTTGAATACTTCGCAGGCAATCAGAGCGCCCGCAAGGTTGCTATTCCTGGCATTCCCGGCCTGTTGCAGCACTATGCCGCCTCGCAGACCGTTGAGATTCCCGCAGAGCGCTCCGCGCGTCAGCGCAGTGCACGTTTGGCGAGTCTCAGCAGTAATTTTGGCGAAGCGGCTATTCATCTCGCAGTTGTTGCAGAGGTGAAGCACGCTTTTTACGACGCACTGGCAAGGCGTGCAGAGGTTGCTTATGCGCGGGACAACCTAACCCTGGTGGAAGATCTTCGCCGTCGCGTAGAGGTTGAGGTGCGCGTCGGCGAGAAGGGGCGACTGGAGCTGACGCGCGCCGAAGCTGAGCTGGCGCGCGCGCGTTTTGAGGTGAGCAGCGCGCAGATAAGGCTGGCAAACTCGATTGCGTTGCTGCGCGTCGCGATCGCCGCTCCTGCCGATGTGCAGCTCGAACCGCAGGGCGAGCTGGAGCCGCCGATCAAGCTCGGGCCTATCGACGAACTTCGCGCACGCGTTCTCAACGCTCATCCTGCTATCGCGCAGTCGCAGACCGATATTGAGCAGTCGAAGGCGCAGCTGGCGCACGAACGCACGCTGCGTATTCCGCAGCCCAATTTCTATGGCGAGTATGAAAAGCAGCCGGACCTCACATTCTGGCGGATTGGAGTGCATCTTCCGCTTCCCCTCTGGAACCGTCGCACAGGGCAGATCGCCGAAGCGAAGGCAATCGTGAATCAGTCGGTTGCCGCCAACGATCAGCGCAGGCTTGAAATTTTCTCTGCACTCGAACGCGCCTATGAGCAGTATCAGATTGCCGATCAGCAGACGAATTCACTCCAGTCCGGCTCAATGCACGAGGCGGAGAGCGCTGTCGATGCGGCGAAGGCTGCCTACCGCTTCGGTGAGCGCGGCATCGTTGAAGTGCTCGATGCGCAACGAGTTCTGCAGAGTGTGCGTGCCGATCTGCTGAATGCCCAATACGCCCGTCAATATGCACTGATCGATTTAGAAGTTCTCGGCGCTGTGACGCCTGGAGGAAGACCCTGATGACTGCCTTTCCCTCTCTAGCAACATTCCTTCGCGCTGTCCTGGCGTTGTCTGCCCTCTGCTTTTTTTCTCTGCCCGGCTGCAGGAAGGCCGAGGTGAAGCAGGCCATCGCGGTCGAAGAGACCAATCCTGCTGAAGTGACGGTGACGCCTGCGCTTGCGGCCCAGCTCAAGATAGGTGAGCCGAAGATGCGAGACGTGGCGGGATCGCTGCAGGTTGCCGCACGCGTCGAAACCGATGCATCACGCATTGCGCGCGTGGGCTCGCCCGTGGCCGGACGCATTACAAGGCTTCTCGTGCTGGAAGGGCAGCGCGTGCGCGCAGGCGCTGCCCTTGCAACCCTGCACAGCACGGACCTTTCGGATACACAGTTCGCCTTCGTCAAAGCATATTCGCAGGAGAACCTTGCCGAGCAGGCCACCAAGCGCGCGGAACAGCTTGTCGCGGCGGATGTGATCGGGCGTGCGGAGCTGGAGCGACGGCGTGCGGAGCTGCTGCAGGCCAGCACTGAAGAGGAGTCCTATCGCACGCAGCTGCGAGGTCTGGGAATGTCGGAAGCCAGCATTCAACAGCTGCTGAAGACGCGCAAGCTCAACGCCGATTATCCGGTTGTTTCGAGCGTCGGAGGGACCGTGCTCGAGCGCAAGGTGACGATCGGCCAGATTGTGCAGCCAGCCGAACTGGCTTTTCTGGTTGCAGATCTTTCCAACGTGTGGATTCTGGCCGACGTGCCGGAGGAGAATGCAGGCAAGCTGCACCGCGGCATGCAGGTGCTCGTCACAATTCCTTCACTGCCAGGAAAGGAGATTCATGGGACGCTCTCCTATGTGGCTCCGATTGTCGATCCGGAGACACGCACGGTGCAGGTGCGCATGGACCTCGCGAATCCCGAGGGCATCTACAAGCCGGCGATGCTCGCCAGCATGACGTTCCTGGATCGCGACGAGCGAAAGCTCACCATCCCCTCCACGGCGGTCGTTCGCGAGGACAATAAAAACTATGTCTTCGTGCAGACAGCGCCCAATCGCTTCCTGCTGCGCGAGGTCACGCTGGGAGCAGAGAGCGATGACGATCGCATCCTGGACAGCGGAGTAAGCCCGGGCGAAAAGATCGTGCTCGAGGGCGCCTTCGGATTGAACAATCAGCGCAAACAGAACGCAGTCAAGGCAGGAGCATAACTATGCTGCAGTCTATCGTGCGGATGGCGCTCAAGCACCGCCTGATTCTTCTTGTCGTTGCAGTGGTCCTGCTCGCCTTCGGCTTCAACGCTGCCGGTCATCTATCGGTCGACGCCTTTCCTGACGTCACCAATATCCAGGTGCAGATCGCTACAGAGGCACCGGGCAAGTCGCCGGAAGAGGTCGAGCGCTTCATCACTGTGCCGGTTGAGATTGCCATGACGGGTCTGCCTGGAATGACCGACATGCGTTCAATCAGTAAGCCCGGCCTCTCGCTCATCACGCTCGTCTTTGAGGACGGACGAAACCTCTATCTCGAACGGCAGATGGTCTCAGAGCGGCTCAGCGAGCTGCGCGACCGCATGCCGCAGGGGGTTACGCCAATTCTCGGGCCAATCACCAATGCGCTGGGCGAGGTCTATCAGTACACACTTGAAAAGCCTGTAGAGAGTAAGCGTCCCCTCACTCCCGATGAACTCACGGAGCGGCGAACACTGCAGGACTGGGTTGTGCGCCCGCTGCTGCGCTCCATCCCCGGGGTTGCCGAGATCAACTCCACTGGCGGTTACGTCAAGCAGTATGAGACGCTGGTCGATCCGCAGAAGCTGCGCTACTACAACCTCGCCATTGAAGATGTGCTCAACGCACTGGCACGCAACAACGCCAACGCCGGCGGAGGCATTCTGCCGCAGCATGAGGAGCGCTACCTCATTCGCAGCGTGGGGCTGATTCGCGATCTCGACGACATCCGCAATATCGTGCTGAAGGAGCGCGGCGCTACGCCCGTGTACATTCGTGACGTAGCACAGGTGCGAATGGGTACGGCGGTGCGAGCAGGCGCGATGATCAAGAACGGATATACAGAGTCCGTCGGAGGAGTGGTGCTCATGACCTCCGGAGGAAACGCCAAGGAGATCGTCAGCAGAATCAAAGAGCGCGTCGCAGAGATCAACCAGAAGCATATGATTCCTGGTGGTCTCCAGATCAAACCCTACTATGACCGTTCGCAGCTGGTCGATGCAGCCATCCACACTGTCACGGAGGTGCTGGGCGAAGGCATCGTCTTCGTCGTCATTGTGCTGTTTCTCTTTCTGGGCGATATACGGTCGAGCCTTATCGTATGCGCAACGCTCATCCTCACTCCGCTGCTTACGTTCTTTGTGATGAATCACGTTGGCCTATCGGCAAACCTGATGTCGCTGGGTGGGCTGGCGATCGCCATCGGGCTTATGGTCGACGGCTCCGTGGTCGTTGTCGAGAATGTCTTTGCGAAGCTGAGTCATCGGCGACATCTGGATCATGCACTGCCGGGTCCGGAGCACAAGCTGCAGTTGGTTCGCGATGCGGTTGGTGAGGTAGCTACGCCGGTTCTCTTCGGCGTGACGATCATCATCGTCGTCTTTCTGCCGCTGATGACGCTGGAGGGTATGGAGGGCAAGATGTTTGCGCCGCTGGCCTACACCATCGCCATCGCGCTTGGCATTTCGCTCATCCTCTCGCTGACTCTCTCGCCTGTGCTGTCGGCATATCTGCTGAAGGGCGGATCGGAGAAGGACACATGGTTCGTGCGCATGCTGCGCAGGCCCTATAACGTCATCTTCGACTGGGCGCTTGGCCATCGCATACTCTGCACAGTCGGTGTGCTGGTGCTCTTTATCGCCGCTCTTTCGCTGTTTCCATTCCTTGGCACCGCCTTTATTCCGGAGATGGCCGAAGGAACACTATCGCCGAATGCAGATCGCGTCCCCAACATCTCGCTCGAAGAATCTCTGAAGACGGAGATGGCGATGCAGCGTGCGATGCTCAAGGTGCCCGGCGTCGAGAACGTCGTTTCGCGTGTCGGCCGGGGTGAATCACCTGCCGATCCTGCAGGTCCGAATGAAGCCGACGTGCTGGCGTCGCTCACCCCTTTTGACAAGCGTCCCAGCGGCATGACGCAGGACAAGATCGCCGAACAGATGCGTAAGCAACTCTCCAGCTTTCCTGGCATCAACCTCGTCATGTCTCAACCCATCTCCGACCGGGTGGATGAGATGGTTTCCGGTGTCCGCGCCGATGTAGCTGTCATGATTTACGGGGACGATTTGGACGTTCTTGTTCAAAAGGCAAACCAGATCGCCAAGGTTGCATCCGGCATCCAGGGGACGCAGGATACGCGGGTGGACCGCGTAGGCGGTCAGCAGTATCTCAACATCGTCATTAACCGCGCTGCCATTGCGCGCTATGGCTTGAACGCTTCGGACGTGAACGACATCATTGAAACCGCGATCGCAGGCAAGGCCGCAACCGAGATTTACGAAGGCGAGCGTCGCTTCGAGGCAGTCGTGCGCCTGCCTGAGCATCTGCGCGACAGCGTGCCCGATATTCGCGACATCCAGATCAGCTCGCCCGATGGCCCTCGGATTCCTCTCGAAGATCTGGCTAGCATCAAGGTGGTGGAGGGTCCAGCGCTCATTAACCGGAGCATGGGGAGAAGGCGCATCGTCGTCGGCATCAATGTGCAGGATCGCGATCTGGGCGGATTCGTCGCGGAACTGCAGCAGAAGGTTGAGAAGCAGGTGCCGCTGCCACCTGGCTATTACATCGAGTGGGGCGGTCAGTTCCACAACATGGAGCGGGCACTGAAGCATCTGACGATCATCGTGCCGATTACGATTGCGGCAATCTTCTTCCTGCTCTTCATCCTCTTTAACTCCGTGCGTTTCGCGGCCCTCATCATCACGGTGCTGCCGCTGGCCTCGATCGGCGGCATCTTCGGGCTCTTCCTCTCCGGGGAGTACCTGTCGGTGCCGGCGTCGGTGGGCTTCATCGCGCTGTGGGGCATCGCTGTACTCAATGGAGTGGTGCTTGTTTCCTACATCCGCAAGTTGCGCGACCAGGGGATGACGCAGAAGGAAGCCGTTCGCGAAGGCGTCAGGCTGCGCTTCCGGCCGGTCATGATGACGGCCACGGTGGCGGCCCTGGGACTGTTGCCCTTCCTCTTTGCCAGTGGTCCCGGCTCAGAGATTCAGCGACCGCTCGCTATCGTCGTCATCGGCGGACTGATTACATCTACGCTGCTGACGCTGGTTCTGCTGCCGGTGCTCTATGGATTTTTTGAGGGACGATCTGCGAAGGAGAAGGATGCGAGAGAAGTGACGGTATAAGCCCAGGCTGCCGGGCATGGTGAATGCCCGGCAGTCTGGAGTTGTCTAGCGTGCGCCTACGGTCTGGGGTTCGCGAAGCCAGCCGTAGAGCGGGAAGCGGTTGGCCAGCTCAAGCACCTGGCCGCGGATGTGGCTGAGCGCCTGCGAGTCGTTGCGCTTCGCCAGCGCCTCGTCAATCCAGTCGGCAATGAGGATCATTTCGGCTTCCTTCATGCCGCGTGTCGTCAATGCGGGAGTGCCGATGCGGATGCCGCTGGGCTTGAGCGGAGGATTAACGTCGTAGGGAATTGCGTTCTTGTTGACGGTGATACCGGCTTCGCCGAGTGCATGCTCCGCCTCACTGCCGAGAATGCCCTTGCTGAAGACATCCACCAGCATCAGGTGCGTGTCCGTGCCACCGGAGATGATGTGGTGGCCGCGAGCTGCCAGCTCCGTGGCGAGCACGCGCGCGTTGGCTACGATCTGCTGCGCATACTGCTTGAAGTCGGGCTCCAGTGCTTCTTTGAAAGCAACGGCCTTGGCCGCCATGATGTGTACCAGCGGGCCGCCCTGCTGACCCGGGAAGACGCTCTTATCGATCGATGCGGCGAACTGCTGCTGCGCCAGTATGAGCCCGGAACGCGGTCCGCGAAGTGTCTTGTGGGTGGTGGTGGTGACGATGTGCGCGTGCGGCACTGGCGAAGGATGCGCGCCCCCGGCAACGAGACCGGCGAAGTGAGCCATATCGACCAGCAGCAGAGCCCCAACCTTGTCGGCGATTTCGCGCATGCGGGGAAAGTCAAAGATGCGCGGATAGGCGCTGCCACCGCCAATGATGAGCTTCGGCTTCTCGCGCTCGGCGATCGACTCGAGTTCGTCGTAATCGATCTGCTCAGTGTCCTTCCGGACCGTGTAGGAAGCGACACGGTAAAGCTTGCCGGAGAAGTTCAGCTTGTGGCCATGCGTCAGGTGACCGCCATGGGCCAGGTCCAGCCCGAGAATGGTGTCGCCGGGCTGCAGAACCGCCATGTAGGCTGCGGCGTTGGCCTGCGAGCCGGAGTGGGGCTGCACGTTCGCGTGTTCGGCGCCAAAGAGCTGTTTGGCGCGGTCGCGGGCAAGATTCTCCACCACATCGGCGAACTCGCAGCCGCCGTAGTAGCGGCGTCCCGGGTACCCCTCGGCATACTTGTTCGTGAACACGGAGCCTGCTGCTTCAAGGACAGCCTGGCTGACGAAGTTCTCCGAAGCGATCATTTCGAGGCCCTCATGCTGGCGGTGGACCTCGTTATCAATGGCTGCGGCGATCTCGGGATCGGATGCGGAGAGGGGCTTTGAAAGGCGATCGTACATGAGGAAATTCTAGCTTTTTAAGGGGAAATTGTCGCAGATTCGATAATTATTATTACCTGATAATCATTATCCGGTAAAAGCGGCCGGAACCAGAGATTGCCGGCTCACGTATACCTCAACAGCCAAGAGTACGGAGGAGGCGGGATGAAGTTTAAGGCAGTTCCCATTGCTGTTTTTGCATTGATGGTGGTCACTGGCTGCCGTGTGCAGGTGGACAACGATAAAAATGGCCAGGAAAAGAACGTGAAGGTGGATACTCCGCTTGGCGCCATGCACGTGCAGACGAATAACACCAGTGCTGCGGATATGGGTCTGCCTGTTTATCCCGGAGCGAAGGTGACGTCGGGGGATGGCGACAGCAAGTCTGCCGATGTCCACGTGGGGGTGGGGCCGTGGCAGCTCCGCGTAAAAGTGGTCAATTACCAGACGCAGGATTCTGAGGATAAGGTCATTGATTTCTATAGAAAAGCCCTGGGGCGCTATGGCGATGTGATCGAGTGCCGCGGCAGCAAGCCGGTGGGGACGCCGACCGCGACCCGAGAGGGTTTGACGTGCGAGGACAAGGGCAGCAGCCACCACAACCAGGTGCAGATAAGCAGTGACAGAGTGGGCCTCAAGGCCGGTTCGGAACGCCGCCAGCACCTGATGGAGATCAAGCGCAGCGGTGTGAATGGAACCGACTTCACTCTGGTTGCCCTGGAACTGCCCGGAGATATGGAGAGCCCGGGTGAGAGTCAATAGTCAGATTGCCCGGCGCGCGCGGTGCTGATAGGGTCAAAGGTGGATGGAAACCATTTGCCACCGCTGCGGCGCAACTCTGCACTCACCGGATATCTATTGCCCAGTCTGCGGCTCACCGCAGTTGCGCGTGCTGGCGGATGACGAGGCTGCGAATCCGGCCAATGGTGGCGCAGGTGAGGGGCATCCGGCATTTGATTCGCGGTTGATCTCCTGGCGGACAGCGGTGAAGGTAGCGCTGCTGGTGGCGTTGCCCGTGGGTGCGCTCAGTTCGCTGCTCAATTTCGGGGTGTTGTGGGTCATCGCCGGAGGAATCGCGGCTGTCGCGCTCTATCGTCGCAAGACGCTGCGGCTGGTGAACCAGCGGGCAGGCTGGCGGATCGGCGGTCTTGCAGGGATTCTTGCGGCTTTTATTGCCACTGTTTTTGATGGGCTGACGATGCTCTTTGAGCGCTATGTGCAGCACAACGGCGGGGTGATCGATCAGCGACTGCAAACGCTGGTGCAGCAGGCAACGGATCACATGGTGCAGTCAAACCCCGAGGCAGCAGCACAGATCCCATGGTTTATTCACTTCTGGTTGTCCCCGGACGGCCACGCGGCGGTGGTCCTGATGATGGCCATCTTCTCCGCGGTTTCCATGGCGCTGTTCTCGGCAGTGGGCGGCGCAGTCGGGGCGCGCTTCTTTGCCGCGAAGACCAGCGCGGCGCATAACTCCTAGGCGCTTGCCCGCTGGTGCGGCGCACCCGTATCATCGCCCGAAGGAACTTTTTCTATGACAGAGACACAGACCGGGACAAAGCCTGTGCTGCGCGACAAGGGCCGCCTGATGTCGGCCTCCGAGATCGAGCGTACGCTTGTCCGGCTCGCTCACGAGATCGTCGAGAAGAACAATGGCGGAGCCAATCTTGGGCTGGTCGGCGTAAAGCGGCGCGGCGTGCCGCTGGCCGAGCGGCTGGCCAAGCTGATTGCGGGCATCGAGAAGCATCCGGTCGATACCGGCGTGCTCGATATCAGCTTCTACCGGGACGACCTGTCGACGCACGATGTGCGTCCGGTGGTGCACAAGGGCGAAGTCGGCTTCGATGTGAATGGCCGCGACATCATCCTGGTGGACGATGTGCTCTACACGGGCCGGACGGTGCGGGCGGCTCTCGATGCGCTGTTTGACCATGGCAGGCCGCGCCGCGTGCAGCTGCTGGTGCTGATCGACCGTGGCCATCGCGAGCTACCCATCGAGGCAAGCTTTGTCGGGCGTCATGTGCCGACCAGCAGCCGCGAGATTGTCGAAGTGAAGCTCCGGGAGATCGACGGCGACGAGCAGGTGGTGCTGGTCGAGCGCGTCGATTGAACTTCTACCTTGTACCGAGAAGCTGCAATGGCATGGCCGCGAAGTACTCCGGTCTGGCCTCAAAGCACGAAGAACGCGAAATAGAAACAGCGAATGACAAAGACTAAGACCGCACCTCGCAAATCAGCTCCCGATACCCCTGACGCCGCTGTTGTTCCTTCCCGTTCGCTGCTGTCTGTGACCAGCCTCAGGGTTGCAGATGTTGCGGAGATCATGCAGCTGGCGACCGAGCTCGAGGACGAAGATCCGGCTGCGCGGGCGCAGCGGCTCTACAAGCGGCGCGTGGCGCTGCTGTTCTACGAGTCGAGCACGCGGACTCGCACCTCTTTTGAACTGGCGGCCAAGGGGCTCGGCGCAGATACGACGCTGGTGAGCGCGCTCTCCTCCAGCATTGAAAAAGGCGAATCGCTCAAGGACACGGGCATCACGCTGCGGGCGCTGGGAGCGGAGTGCATCATTCTGCGCCATCCGCAATCTGGCGCGCCCTACCTGCTGGAGCGGGAGACGAAGCTGCCGATTTTGAATGCCGGTGACGGCATGCACGAGCACCCTTCGCAGGCGCTGCTGGACCTGAGAACGATGCTCGCGCACCTGCATAAGCCGAAGCATGCGGTGACGGAAACCTCCCTGAGCGGATATACAGTGACGATCTGCGGAGATATTTTTCACAGCCGGGTGGCGCGCTCGAACATGCTGCTGCTGCCGAAACTGGGGGCGCAGGTAATCCTCTCGGGGCCGACGGCGCTGCTGCCGGAGGTTGCGGCGACGGTGGGGCCGGGAATCACGATCGAGCGCGACTTCGATAAGGCTCTTGCTCAGTCACAGGTCGTGATGATGCTGCGCATCCAGGCCGAGCGGCTGGCCGGGCGTCATATCGATCTCGAAGAGTACAAGGTGCGCTACCAGTTGAACGGCGGACGTCTTGCGCCGCACAAAGAACTGCTGGTGATGCATCCTGGGCCTATTATTCGCGGACTTGAGCTGACGAGCGAGGTTGCCGATGGGCCTCAATCCGCCATTGCCGAACAGGTTCGCAATGGTGTGGCCGTGCGCATGGCGCTGGTGGCGCGTGCGCTTGGCGCGGAGAAGGCGAAAAAGACCGGCGCCGTAAAGGCAACGAAAGGAAAACGCGCATGAAGCCAATCCTGATTCGCGGAGGCCGGCTGGTGGACCCTGCCTCCGGCATCGATTCACCCCGCGACCTGCTGTTGCGGGATGGGCGTGTAGCTGCGGTGGAGGCGCCGGGCAAGCTGAACTCGGCCATCAAGAGCGAGGGCGCTGAGGTTGTGGAGGCCAAAGGGCTGGCTGTGTCGCCAGGGCTCGTGGATATTCACGTACATCTGCGTGAGCCAGGCCAGGGCTACAAAGAGACGATCGCGAGCGGGACGGCAGCAGCAGCAGCGGGTGGGTTTACCGCAGTCTGCGCAATGCCGAACACCATCCCGGTGAATGACTCAGTGGAGACGACACGATGGATGCAGGCCGCTGAGCGGGGCGCGGCGATTCGCGTGTTTCCCATTGCGGCGGCGACGCGTGGTTCGATGGGCGAGGCGCTGACAGAGTACGGCGCGCTGAAGGCGGCGGGCGCAGTCGCAGTGACCGATGACGGCAAGCCGATTCTGGGCGACGCGATCATGCGGCAGGCGCTCTCGACGTCTGCGCGCGCGGGGTTGCCGGTGATCCAGCATGCGGAAGATACGCGGCTGACGGGCGGCTGCTCGATGAACGCGGGGGCGCTGGCGTTTCGGCTGGGACTGCGTGGGATGCCGATCGAAGCGGAGTCCGGACTGGTGGAGCGCGATCTGCGGCTGCTGGCGGAGTTGAAGGACAGCCGGGCTCATTTGCATGTGGCGCATCTATCGACAGCCGCGGCGCTCGACGCGGTGAAGCGTGCCCGCCGGAACGGCCTGCGGGCTACCTGCGAGGTGGCGCCGCACCACTTCATCCTTACGGAAGAGGCGGTCGGCAACTACGATACGCACGCGAAGATGAATCCGCCACTGCGAGCGGAGCGCGACCGGGCAGCGGTGTTGCAGGGCATTCTCGATGGCACGGTGGACTGCATTGCCACCGATCATGCGCCGCACGCCGCACACGAGAAAGAGCAGGAGTTCGAACGGGCGCCAAATGGCATTACCGGCCTCGAAACTGCGCTGGGATTGACGATGGCGGTGCTGCACGGCAAGCACAAGCTGCCGGTAAGCCGCGTGATCGCGCTGCTGAGTACCCAGCCGGCGACGGTGCTGGGGCTGAAGGGCCGCGGCAGCCTGGCGGTGGGAAGCTTCGCCGATGTAGTGATTTTTGATCCAGCGGAGCAATGGATTTTCCGTGCGGCGGATTCGAAGTCGAAGTCGAAAAATACCCCCTTCGATGGCTGGACAATGGAGGGACGGGTGAAGCTGACGATCAGCGAAGGGCGCGTGGCGTACCGGGCCTGAGCTGTTTGGCGGTGGGAGCGTTTCCGCAGAGGGCCTCTATCGGCTAAAGTGGTAGGCAATGCGAACGCTTCTCCTTGCCGTCCTTTTTGCCATGCTGCCGTCTGCTTTTGCCCAGCAGAAGGCAGATGTTCCCACCCCGATGACCGCTGCGCAGAAGCAGCAGATGGCTGATGAGGTGCGGCGGCAGTTTCTGCTGGCCTGGAACGGCTATCGCCAGTATGCGTGGGGGCATGATGAACTGCACCCGATCAGCCACAAGCCCGAGGACTGGTACAAAGTTCCGCTGCTGATGACGCCGGTCGATGCGCTGGATACGATGCTGGTGATGGGACTCGACCGGCAGGCGGATGAAGCGCGCAGGCTGATCGACACGAAGCTGAATTTCAACCAGGACATCTACGTCAAGGATTTCGAGATCACGATCCGGCTGCTGGGCGGTCTGATGTCGAGCTACGAAATGACGGGTGACAAACGGTTGCTCGCATTGGCGGACGAGCTTGGCACGCGGATGCTGCCGATGTTCAACTCGCCGACCGGCATGCCGTATGAGTACGTCAACCTGCGTACAGGTGCGGTGAAGGGCGCGAACAGCAATCCCGCCGAGGTGGGCTCGCTGCTGCTGGAGTATGGCACACTGGCGAAGCTGACAGGCAAGCAGATCTACTACAAGAAGGCGAAGCGCGCGGTGATGGAACTGTACCGGCGGCGTTCGCGCAAGACTGGCCTGGTGGGCGACGGGATTAACGTCGAGACGGGCATGTGGACGGGAACGAGTGCGGGTATTCGCGGCGGCATCGATTCTTATTATGAATATCTGCTGAAGTGCGCGATTCTGTTTCACGATAAGGATTGTCAGCGGATGTGGGACGAGAGCAAGGCATCGAACGCCAAGTATCTCGCCGATCAGAGACCAGATGGCCTGTGGTACGGGCAGGCCAATATGAATACGGGGAAGCGCACGACAACGGATTATGGGGCGCTCGATGCATTCTATCCGGCGGTGCTGGCGCTCTCAGGCGATGTAGAGGATGCGGCACGGCTGCAGGCTTCAAGCTATGCGATGTGGAATTTTGCCGGAGTTGAGCCGGATACCTTCGATTATGCGAAGCACAAGATAACTGACCCCGCTTATCCGCTGCGTCCGGAGATTATCGAATCGACCTACTACCTCTACCACTACACCGGCGATGCGAAGTACCTGGCGATGGGGCAGACCTATTTCAATGCGCTGATGAAGTATTGCCGCACGGATGTGGGTTTTGCGGCATTGGCGAATGTGGAGACGAAGCAGAAGGACGACCACATGGAGAGCTTCTTCTTCGCCGAGACGCTGAAGTATATGTACCTGCTGTTTGCGCCACCATCGACGCTTGATTTCAATTCCATCGTGTTCAACACGGAGGCGCATCCGCTGCGGCGTGACATGAAGGTGGCGGCGCCGAAGTAGCGGTTAAGACCAGTCGTCCTGAACCTGGCTGGAGCGCTCGTTGAGCACTTGCTCAAAGGCGGCGTGCTTTTTGACGTAGATGTCGGAGAAGTTGCCGTCCTGGCGGAGCAGCACTGCCTGCAGGCGGACGAGTTCGAGCAGCGCGAGGAACATGGCGATGACGGCCTTCTCTGTGCGCGTGTTGGCAAGCAGGCGGCGCAGCGAGACGGGCTTGTCTTCCATGACCAGGCGACGGCGGACGTAGTCGATCATCTGGCCGACGGTGACGGTATCTTCCTCGACGTCAAGGACGGGGCGGCTGCGGGCGCGCTCAAGTATCTCCTGAAAAACGCGAATGAGATCGCCGGTGTCGGCGGCGATCTCCTGATCTGAGCCGCCCTCATTGCGGAAGTAGCGCATGCCGGGATTCGTCCAGGTCGAGGCCTCGATCAGCTGCCTCTCGGCCAGCATCTGCGCGGCATTCTTGAAGCGCTCGTGTTCGAGGAGGCGCTCGACGAGTTCCATGCGCGGGTCTTCAGCGGCGGCATCGGTCTCGACAGGCGAACGCGGCAAGAGCATGCGGCTCTTGATGTGGATGAGCAGCGAGGCGGTGTAGATGAACTCGCCCGCGGCGTCGATGTCGGTCTGCTTGAGCTGCTCCACATAGGCGAGGAACTGCGCGGTGATCTTCGCGATGGGAATGTCGTAGATGTCGATGTCCTGCTTGCGGATGAGGTCGAGCAGGAGATCGAGCGGGCCGTCGTAAACGCGGCCCACGGTGATGTTGAAGGGTGAGGCTGTGTCCTTGTCGGCGCTTTTCTGCCTGGCGCTGTCAGGCTGCGGAGTCTTCTCCGCAGCGGGAACCGGCCTTTGCTCGTCGGTCATTGGGCCGGCTCGCTGAGGCCGATGGCCGCACGCACCTGGTGCATGGTTTCCTCGGCGCGGAGAGCGGCGCGCTTTGCGCCGGTGTTCAGGATGTCCTGCACCAGAGCCGGTTCAGCCTCATACCTGGCGCGGCGCTCCTGCATGGGAGCGAGGTCTGCGACGACGGCATCGGCGAGCCAGCCCTTGCACTCGATGCAGCCAATGCCTGCCGTGGTGCAGCCTTCGCGGGCCTTCTGCTGGGTCTCTCCGCTTGAAAAGACCTTGTGCAGGTCGAAGACGGGGCAGACTTCAGGGTTGCCGGGATCGCTGCGGCGGATGCGCGCCGGGTCAGTGACCATCGGCTTGAGCTTCTGACGGATGACCGGCTCGGGATCGGTGAGCAGAATGGTATTGCCGTAGCTCTTGGACATTTTGCGGCCATCGGTGCCGGGGAGCTTGGGCGAGGGGGTGAGGAGCACCTGCGGCTCGCGCAGAACGTCTGTACGGTAGAGCGAATTGAAGCGGCGTGCGACCTCGCGCGTCAGTTCGACGTGCGCCACCTGGTCCTGACCGACAGGGACATGAAGCGGCTGGCCTGGCGTTCCGTAGAGCAGGATGTCGGCGGACTGGAGCAGGGGATAGCCGAGGAAGCCGTAGGTGGTCAGGTCCTTGCCGGTGATGTTCTCCTGCTGCTCCTTATAGGTGGGCACGCGCTCAAGCCAGCCCAGCGGGGTAATCATGGAGAGGGCAAGGTGCAGTTCGGCGTGCTGCTTGACGTGACTCTGGACAAAGATGGTGCAGTTCTCGGGATCGAGGCCGGCGGCGAGCCAGTCGAGGGCGACGTCGAGGGTGTTCTGCCTGACCTGGGAGGGATCGGCGTAATCGGTGGTCAGAGCGTGCCAGTCGGCGATAAAGAAGTAGCAATCGTATTGGTGCTGGAGGCGTATCCAGTTGTGGAGGGCTCCCATGTAGTTGCCCAGATGGAGTTTGCCCGTGGGGCGCATTCCGCTCAATACGCGGCCTGTTGGAGAATTGTTCGGCACTGTTTCCTTCACTCTTGCCCGAAGCCTGCTTCCGGTAGTTTTGCTTATTGTACGGAAAGGCCGCCTGCTGCAGTAGCATGAGGGGACTGACAATGAAGAAATTCCTCCGCATCCTGCTCGGCTTCGCTCTGCTGCAGGTGGCGTTCTTTATCTGGCGCGTTGCGCGGATGAGGCGCGTTCACCGGGACTTCCGCCAGATCGTCGCTGATGCGCATCAGATGATGACGCAGCCGCTCTTCATGCTGCGGCATACGCCGATCACGCCCTTGCTGCTGCTGCTGACCATCTTCTTCCTGGTGCTCATTACGTGGGGCTCGACTGTATCGCGGCGGGTGATACGGCGGCTGCTGAAGAAGACCAGTCTCGACCAGGGGCAGCAGTATGCCATCGAAGTGGTCACCGGGTATGTGGTCTTCTTTCTGGGAATCGTGGTGGCGCTGCAGAGCGCAGGGATCAACCTGAGCAGCTTTGAGGTGCTGGGCGGCGCGGTGGGCATCGGCGTCGGCTTTGGTCTGCAGAATATTGTCAGCAACTTCATGGCGGGGCTCATCCTGCTGGCGGAGCGGCCTATCAAGCTGGGCGACCGCGTCGAGGTGGACGGGCTGCTGGGCGACGTCACCCGCATTGCAGCGCGCAGCACCTGGGTGCGCACCAACGAGAACATCATCATCATCGTGCCTAACTCAGAGTTCATTGCAAAAAGGGTGACCAACTGGACGGCCAGCGAGAAGGAGACGCGTTTCGCTCTACCGATCGGAGTGGGATATTCGAGTGACCTGGCGCTGGTGCGGAGGCTGCTGCTGAAGGTGGCGGCAGAGAACAAGGATGTGCTGAAAACGCGGAATTCAGAGGTGGTGCTGATTGAATTCGGCGACAGCTCCATCAACTTTGAGCTGTGGGTATGGACGGAGACGCAGGTGAGGACGCCGAAGATACTGAAGAGCGATCTCTACTTCGCCATGCACAGGGAGTTTGTCGAGCACGGCATCGAGATACCGTTCCCGCAACGGGATCTGCATCTTCGTTCGGCGGACGGGCTGTTGAAGGTGGTGCAGACTCCGGCAGAGGACGCTGCACCACAAAGCTGAGGGGTGGGCGTAGTGCTAAAGCGCCATCATGACCTGGTAGACGAGCTTCATTGCCGGGTTGACCATCCAGTTCACGATAGGCGCGCCGATGAAGATCATCAGGATCAGGCTAATCATGCCCAGCCGGTCGTAGAGTTGGAGCGCTTTGTAGGGCAGCATATGACGAAGAATATGCGAGCCGTCGAGCGGCGGCAGGGGCAGCAGGTTAAAGGCCGCCAGAAAGAGATTCAACACCACGCTCAGGTAGAACAGGATCGCCAGGGGAAAGACGGTCGGGTTTGAAGCCATGAGCTGGGGATCGATGCCGCCCATGGCGACATCGCGGACGGCAAGGGCGCCCGCGGGAGAGAGCTTGGCCATCAGAACCAGCCCGATCAATGCGGCGATGGCGGCGACTACGTTGCTTACGGGCCCGGCGAGGGTGGTGAGAATGTCGTCGCGGGTGATGTTCTTGAAGTTGCGGGTAGTAACGGGCGTGGGCTTGGCCCAGCCGATAAGGAAGCGGCCATAAGAGCCGAGGAAGAGCATCGCCAGGGGAATCAGCACCGTCCCAAGCGGGTCAATGTGCTTCATCGGGTTCAGGGTTACGCGACCGAGCATCCGCGCCGTGGGGTCGCCGAGGCGCGAAGCCATCCATCCGTGCGCCGCCTCGTGGAGGCTGAGCGAGAAGACGAGAATCACATACTCGAAGATCTTGAGGACGATTTCCTGCTGATTCATAGTTCAGTCTGATCGTAGCAGGTGAGTTAGGAATCAGTGGTTATTGCGGCAGGGTCTCACTGGTGGTCATGGAGCGCGCGCTCTCGTTGCCATCGCGGTCAATGGCGCTGACAGAGTAGGTGTAAACGGCGCCGGGCGCGGGGGTCGTGTCGCGATAGGAGGGAGTCGCCACGGGTTTGCTGCCGGAGATACGAACGGCAGGCAGGCTGCTCTGGCTGCGATAGACGATGTAGCCGGCGAGGTCTGCGTCGGAGTCCGGGGTCCAGGAGAGATCGATCGCGTGACCCTGCTGGTCGGCTACTGACTCGAGGCCGCTGGGAACCGCTGGTGGATAGATGTCGCGTGCATCGATAGTGACAGGCAGGCTGGGGCTGCTGGCGACCTCAACCAGATGTCCGCCAAGGTTGAGCGCGAGCACCCGCTGCACGGTGTAGCGATAGGACTGGTCGAAGGCGGGCTGCTTGTCGAGGGCCTGGCTGACATTGCTGGGAACGGCGAGGGTCTGCTCGGTCGGGGTTTTGAGCCGGAAGCTATCGCTGTTGGCGGCCCTGGGAGCTGAGGGGCTAACGGTCGTGCGCTGAATGCGTATGGATGTGTCCGCGGGCTGAGCCGGAGCAGGCTGCCAGGTGAGCAGGATGCCCTGGGGGACAGTCTTCGCCGAAAGCGCGGCGACCGGCGCTGGGGCATCGCCGCTGGCGGTCCAGGCGGGGTTGGATGGTCCAGCGCTGCGGCCAAACCTGTTGCGAAGCTCAACATGATAAGTGAGCAGGGCTGGCTGACCTTTCGCCTCGGCTGCGGGCAGAGTGTCGGTGAACTCAGCCGGTTTGCCGGGAGCGGCATGAAGGGTTCCTGCGGTTTCGCAGATTTTGCCGGCGGGTTCGCGGCAGATGTGCACGTCCTGATCGCTGACGAGGGTGATCTTATCGGTCGTGCGCCTGGTCATCGTCCAGTGCAGGCTGACCTTATCTCCAGTGCGGACGGCGGTGAGGTCCTTGACCGGATTGGGGAGCATGAGGCTGGGTGGCTGAGGGTTCGCGGGCATGCCGCAACCGGCGAGGGTGAGAGCAGCCGGGATGATGGTGAGCGAAAAGGCGGCCAGCACGCGCAACTTCATGACAAGACTAAGAGTAGTGCATTTCAAGCCCCCCGGGATAAGACCGGCGCGGTACGCCTCATCAGGAATGCAAAAGCAGATCAGGAAAGCGAAAGCAAGTCAGGAACGCAAAAGCAGATCTGCCAGTGCCGGGCCAATCTCAGGATGCTCAAAGCGGAAACCGGCGGACTCGATCTTCTGAGGGAGCGCGCGGGTGCTGGAGAGCAGTGCGGCGTCGGCCATTTCGCCAAGGGCGAGACGCAGGGCAAAGGCCGGCGCGGGCATGATCGCCGGGCGGTGGAGGGCGTGGCCGAGCGCGCGGGTGTAGTCCGAGTTGCGAATGGGATGAGGAGCGACGACGTTGACGGGGCCGGAAATCTCAGGGTTCTCGATGAGATGAAGCACCATGCGGACGAGATCGCCGAGGGTGATCCAGCTCATCCACTGGGCTCCGTCTCCCAGTTTGCCCCCGAGCCCGGCTTTGAAGAGAGGAAGCACCTTGGCGAGTGCGCCGCCGTGAGGATCGAGTACGACGCCGAAACGGGTGTGGACGACGCGGATGCCTGCTGCAGTTGCGGGATCGGCGGCTGCCTCCCAGGCGCGACAGGTTTCAGCCAGGAAGCCAACGCCGGGTGCGGACTGCTCCGTCAGCTTCTCTTCGCCGCGGTCGCCGTAGATGCCTACAGCCGAGGCGGTCACCAGCACGGCTGGCGGACGGCGGAGGGACTGGAGCAGGCGCACGATGGCGTGGGTGGATTCGACGCGGCTGGCGAAAATCTCCTTTTTATAAGCAGGCGTCCAGCGATGCGCGGCCAGATTTGCCCCGGAGAGATGAATCGCGGCGCGGGCGCCTTCAAGGGGCGACAGGTCGGCCAGCGGCTGGGTGGAAGAGGGATCCCAGTGGACGGAACCCGCCGATTCGGCCTTTCCGCGGACAAGCTTCACGACTCTTGCACCCTCACCGGAGAGGGTGTGGGTGAGAGCGACGCCAATCATTCCAGATCCGCCGCTCAGGATGATGCGTTCTTCCATTAGGGCCATTTTGCTCACTCTTCTCTTCTGAGATTAGGTGCTATTGGGATGCGGGTGAACCGAGATATTCATGTGGTTAAACGTGGCGGGGAATAATTTAACTAAGATGAATAACTATTTTGATGAGAAGAACACAGTTTTAAGGAATTGCATCAGACTGGATATAGACAGAGGATCTCTCCATGGAAAAGACAAACGCAGTAGCTCCGGTTCAGGTGGATCAAGAGAGTGCTGAGAGCTTCATCGCGGAAAAGCATATCGGCGAGCGCATCAAGCGCCTGAGGCTTAAGAAGTCAATGGGGCTGGTGGAACTGGGACGCCATACAGGGCTTTCAGCGAGCTTCCTATCGCAGCTGGAGACGGGGCGAGTGGTGCCGACGCTGCGGAACCTGGCTCGGATTGCGATGGTTTTCAGCAAGGATCTGTCGTATTTCTTCGAGACAGAGCCACATACGCTTTTCCGTGTTCACAAAAAGAAGGAACGCGTGCGTTTGCCGCAGACGGGAGTCGATGATCCGACTTACTTCTTCGAGAGCCTTGGCTACATGGTGCCTGATCGGCAGCTCGACCCCTATTTTGCTGAATTCGTTCCGCTGAAGAAGAGCACGGACGTTCGCCCGCATGTGCATCCGGGCTTCGAGTTCCTGTTTGTGCTGGAGGGGGAACTGGAGATCCGGCACGCGGAAAAGGTTCATATTCTTGAATCCGGCGACGGGGTTTACTTCGATGCGAGCACGCCACACTCCTATCGCTGCGCGGGCAAGGAGCCGACCCAGGCGATTATTGTGACCATGCACCAACAGGCAGCTGCTCAGCCTGCCATGAACCTGCGCCCGATGGGGTCGGCGCTGGGAGCGCGCGCGACGCAGCCGCGCGTTGCAGCCAATGCAGCCAAGGGCAACCTCCCGGGAGCGCCGTCTCCCTCGACGACCGCGCCCTTGCGGCCGCAGGATCGCAGCTAGCTTCTCAAAGGCGGGAACCGGAGCGGGTTTGACATAACTCTGTCCCGATTTCCCGCCGTGTTCTGTGTTGTTCTCAGGTTCCCGCATCGTGAAATATTCGGCGTCATGATTCCAGTCCAGCTAAACTGAAAGACTGGCAAAAACATGAGCGTGCGCGAAAAAAGCGGGAACACAAATTCTCACCACGACAAATCTTCCAGCGTAATGGCAAGGCCCCGGCGCGGGATGCTGGCCAATGAGCCGATGCTGATGCTGGCGCTTTCAGTGGTTGCGCTTTACTATGGCCGACCGGTTCTGATGCCGCTGGCGATGGCGCTGACGCTCAATTTCCTGCTTGCGCCTGTGGTGATCCTGCTGCAGAAGGTGCGTGTGGGACGGCTGCCGGCTGTAGTTCTGGTGATGGTTTTTGCGACGACTGTGGTGGGCGGGGTGGGCTGGATTGTAGCCAGGCAGCTGCTCAACGTGGCAAGCGATCTGCCGAACTATCGTCTGAATATCCACGACAAGATGGATGCCCTGCATATGCCGAAGGACGGCGCATTGGGGCGGGCGCTGACGAGCATGGGCGAGGTCGGGCAGGAGATCTCCGGCACACAGACGGTGGACTCCCATCCGATACAGCGCTCCCATATGACACGCAAAGCGCGTGAGGAGGCGAAGGCCGAAGCAGAGGCGCATCCGAAACCGTCGCTGGTAACAGTGGTGCCACCGCCCATCACCGAGCGAGAGTACCTGCGGCAGTTTGTGACGCCGGTGCTGCGGCCGCTGGGCACGGCCACCATGGTGATCATCTTCACCTTCTACATGCTGCTGAAGCGCGAAGACCTGCGTAACCGCCTGCTGCTGCTGGCCGGGGCCGGGCGGCTGAATGTGATGACGCAGGCGCTGAACGACGCGGCGCAGCGAATCAGCAGCTTTCTGGTGATGAATGCGGTCGTGAATGCGGCGTACGGCGTAGTCTTCGGCGTGGGGCTTTACCTGCTGCACGTCCCGAACGCGACGCTGTGGGGCGCGCTCGCAGGGCTGCTGCGGCTGGTGCCGTATGCAGGAACGCTTGTGGGGGGCTCGCTGCCGTTTCTGTATTCACTGGCGGTGTTCGATACATGGGGGCCGCCGCTGTTTGTGCTGCTGCTGTTTGGCGTGCTCGAAATCACGGTGGCGAATTTTGTAGAGCCGTGGCTTTATGGCAGCCACACGGGGATTTCGTCCCTTGCCCTGTTGATTACGGCAGTCGTATGGACGCTGCTATGGGGGATTCCCGGGCTGGTGCTGGCGACTCCGTTGACGGTATGTCTGATCGTGCTGGGCCGCTACGTGCCGCAGATGAGCTTTCTGCATGTGCTGCTGGGGGATGAGGCCGAGTTGACGCCGGATGCCCACTTCTACGAGCGTTTGCTGGCCATGGATCAGGCTGAGGCGCACGCGATAGCCGATCGCTATCTTGAGGGGCGCACGTCTCTTGAACTCTATGACGCCGTTCTGTTGCCCGCCCTGTGCCTGGTGGAGCAGGATCGCCATAAGGGCGTTCTCGATGAGGTGAGATCGGCCTTTATGCTGCAGTCGATTACAGAACTGACGGCGGAGCTGATGGCCTTCGATACTGGCTTGGAGCGCAAGGGCTGTCCGATCGTATGTATCCCGGCGAACGAGCAGACGGACCAAGTGGCGGCCGCAATGCTGGCGCAGGTGCTTGAGCAGTCCGGACACAACACGATGATGCTGCCGGTGGTCTCGCTGTCGGATGAGATACTGGCGCGGCTCGCAGCGGAGCCGGAGACCTCGATCTGCATCTCGGCGCTGCCTCCTTTCGCCTTTGCACGTGCGCGGGCCCTGTGCCAGCGGCTTCGCGAGCAGCTGCCGCAGAACAAAATCGTGCTGGGGCTGTGGGGCTCAAACGCGAACCTGGATTCCATGCGGGAAAGGTTCGGGACGGCACGTCCGGATGCCGTAGTGAAGACCCTGGCCCAGGCAAGCAATGAGTTGAAACAGTGTGAACGAGTAGCAGTGTGATCCCTAACAGAATGTGGCCTGGTCGATGGTTGCGCGGAAGAATTCTCCTTCACGCTCGAACCTGTCGGTACCGATGAACCAGCCGACTCTGACAACGGAGGGAAGAACATACCCGCCAAAGCTTCGCTCCTCTTCAACAATTGCTCCGAAGGGTAGCGCCTCAAACCCTTCCTGGCCGGGGTTTCCCCAACGCGGCATGGAGACGTTCTTTAAGCGGCCAGTTGCGTCGATCTGGTAGTCAATCTGAGCGACCTCGTTGTGAGCGAAGAAGCGGGCGTGGATGTGGTTCTGATCCGTCGCGGTCCAGTTGACCTCTTCTCTGCATAGAACGGAGGGCAGCCATAGGGATTCGATATTGACGCGGTCCGCGGCTGAACGGGTAACGTCAGGGCTGGACACGTTGAGGAATGGCAGCAGGCCGAAGAGCTTCCATTGCATGCCGCCCTTTCCGTTCAGGAAGTAATCGCTTCCGAGAACGGGAATGCCGTGCATGCGTATGGCCGCCTTCCAGATCATTGCCTTGTTCCAGTGAATGACCTCTTCAGCGGAAAAAGAGAACCACCGCTTCAGCTTGATCTCGCCGTGCATTTGCAGCCGGACAGCAGACGCGAGCGCTGTGCCGGGGGCAATAGCGTGCTTCAAAAAGCGCTGCACCGGGCCAGGCAGCGGGTCGAGAGCACAGGGGGCAAATTTCTTTAGGAGCTCTTCTTCAGGGGCAGCTGTCCAAACTTTTTCCAGAGTCAGTAGCCGGCGCATATGTGGATCCTTCCATCACTGGTTGCGATCGAGGGTTCTGTCTCTGGCAGCTAGCCACGAATGTCAGACTGCACCTTTCTCGCACCTTGAAGCATGCGAGCTGATTTCTACATTGAACGCTTGAGCCTACCTGCGTCCGTGACCGGGGTCACAGTGCGGTCTGAATCGTATGGGGACAGGAACGAAATCGTTATGCAAGCCGATGGCGGAGCTCGCGCGATGCCGAGTTTACACTTGACATGTTCCCTAAGGCATAGCATTCTTACCCCTATGAATCGTATACCTGTGATCTCTATGCCTTCTGGCGCGTTGATCATGCTCATCCTGCGTGTCCTCCGCTCTAACTCACTGCATGGCTACGCCATTGCGCAGCGCATTCATGTTCTCTCCAGCGAGATCCTTCAGGTGGAAGAGGGAGTTCTTTACCCGACGCTGCAGAAGATGCTGCTCAAGGGCTGGGTCACCTCGGAGTGGGGTATCTCAGAGACCAACCGCAAGGTACGCTTTTACTCCCTGACCGCAGCCGGCCGTAAACAACTACAGGCGCAGCAGTCGGACTACGATCGTGTGACCGAAGCCATTCAAGCCATCCTCCGTACCGCGTGAAAGGGAGACCGCAATGCGTGAGCTTTTTCGCCGCTTGAACTATCTACTGCACCGTCGACAGCATGATCGCGAACTTGAAGCCGAGATGCTTTTTCACCGCGAGATGATGGGTAAGGAGCGCGCTCGCAATTTCGGCAACACACTCATCCTCCGCGAGAATGCCCGCGACGCCTGGGGCTGGACCTGGATGGGACGTCTGTTCCAGGACCTCTCTTATGCGACACGGGTCCTTCGCCGTTCGCCTGGCTTCACGTTCACAGCTGTCATCGTGCTTGCTATCGGCATTGGCGTCAACGTCGCGGCTTTCAGCCTTTTCGACATGATCGCTCTCAAGCCGTTGCCCGTGCGTGATCCCGGATCGCTCATCCAGTTCCAGCGTCGCTCGCCTACCCGTATCAGCAGTGAAATGCCCTATCCGCATATCGAGTTCTACCGTACGCATGCCCACACGCTCAGCGCGGTGTTGGCTGTTATGGAGGTTCCACCTGTAGCACTCGATAACGACACGCAGCCCGCGCATCTCAGCTTTGCGTCCGCAAATTACTTTACGGAACTGGGCACCCGGCCATCTCTCGGCAGACTGTTCGACCCGGTGCTTGACAACAAGCCATTCGCGCCGCCGATTGCGGTGGTGAGTTACACATTCTGGCAACAGCGTCTCAACGCGGATCCTGGCGTGGTGGGCCACGTTCTGCACCTCAACGGCAAGGCCGTCACAATAGCAGGAGTACTGCCTTCCAACTTCGCCAGTCTTGGTGCAGACAGGGCTGAGCTGTGGGTGCCAATTCTGCAACAGCCTTACATCATAGAAGGCAGCAAAATCCTCAGTGACTCCCAGGTTGACGCCTGTCACATGTGGGGTCGTCTCGCTCCTGGCGCAACAGCGAAGGCAGCCGAGCAGGAACTCCTTACCTTGACTGGTCAGCTTCAAAAAGTGGATCCGCAGGGCGTGTGGGAGAACGAATTCATACTTGCCTTTCCCGGCGGTCATCTGCAGGTTATGCAGCCTGCGATGTATCAGGTCGCGGCCATGATATCCATCCTCACGCTGCTGATCCTTGCCGTCACGTGTGCAAACCTGGGAGGCCTGCTGCTCGCACGCGGCATGAGCCGCGAGCACGAGATCGGTATTCGCATCGCCATCGGCGCAAGTAAAAGACGCATTCTGCGCCAACTCCTTACGGAGAGTCTTCTGCTCGCCCTGCTTGGATCGTTGGCAGGGCTCATTCTCAGTGTGATTTCGCTGCGTGTAGTCCTCATGCTTACGAACGCTCCTGCATGGCTTTCGGCGATACCGGATTGGAGAGTGATCACCTTCTCCACATGCATCGCCTTCCTCGCCGCGATCTTGTTTGGTTTAACTCCTGCGCTGCAGATCGCGCGGCAGCAAAATCGCAAACCTGTCGCGCGACAGGTGCTGATTGCAGCACAGGTAGCTGCGAGTTGTGTGTTGCTCATCGTCGCCGGCCTGCTCGTTCACGCTATGCAACACATCCTGTACAACTCGCCAGGCTTCGGCTATCAAAGCGTTGTTTCAGTCGATCCGCAACTTGCCCAGCATGGCTACACACCCGCTGCCGCAGGAGTCTATCTCGCGCAGATGGAGTCGCGTCTTCGCGAGCAGCCCGGCGTCCTGTCCGTCGCTCTGGTCAAGCTTCCACCTATGGGCCACAGGGTCGCACGCATCAGCACCCAAATTCAGGGGAAGCCGGTAGCCATCTTTCCCAACTCCGTCGAGCCTGACTACTTCAGGACCATGAACATCCCACTCCTGGTCGGACGCACCTTCGTTCCTGCCGAGAAGCATGCCACCATCCTCAGCGAATCGCTGGCGAACCGCATCTGGCACGGAGAGAATCCGATCGGGAAGGCACTGCCAAGTGACGATCCATCTTCTACGCCACGCGACATAGTGGTGGGCGTGGTTGGCAACGCCCGCGTCAACTCCCTAAGCGATAGCGATGCAACCGAGCAGTACTGGCCCGTGCAGACAGACGATATGCCACAGATGTCCCTCGTCATCAAGGTCGCCGGAGCCGCATCCAGCATGGGTTCCATCATCAAATCCATTTCGCAGAGCCTTGACCCCAAACTCTTCCCGGAGATTCGCTCGCTGCAAAGTCTCTTTCAGGAGAACGTCGCAACGGTCGAACGTATCGCCGCCTCCGTGAGCCTGGTCGGCTTCATCGCAGTGCTACTGGCTGGTATAGGCATTATTGGACTCGTGGCTTACACTGCGTCCCAGCGCGCGAAGGAGATTGCAATTCGTCTTGCACTCGGGGCGACACGGATGCAAATTCTGCGGGCGATCCTGAGCCAGTTCGCCTTGCCTGTAATGCTGGGCCTCGTAGCCGGCATTGTGATCGCAGGCTTCGCCTCAAGCGTGCTTCGGGGGACACTCTACGGCATCAGCAATCTGGATCCGACGAGTTATTCCGCGGCTACACTGCTGCTCTTGTTTATCCTGGTCATCGCAACTGTGCTACCTGCGCGGCGGGCCCTTCGCGTCGATATCGTCAAGGCACTGCATCACGATTAGCCGAGCGGGCCCATCGTCGGAATAAGACGGATGAATGAGCTGCGAGAATGGTTCATTTGTCTCCGGCCAGTTTATTGCAGCAGCACAGGCATCGCAGTTGCGGTGATGTTCTGCTGGTTAGATATGTCCCGCTGGTTGCCTTTGAGATCTGTCATGGTGCTCATGCCCATGGTGCTGGCGCTGACGTCTGTTTGCGGATTCCAGACAATCCATGCAGGAGTGCCATTGCGCGATATCTGGCAGCGCCAGGTGGATTCTGCATCGGGGCTACAGCCGTTGATGTTTGCGCCTGAGAGCCATTGCTCTACCTGCTGCAGTGCGTACGCGGCTGCGGTGGGCTGATAGTTGCTGTCGGTGAACTGGATGGCGCTGGGCCGATTGTTATCCCATGCGTACCAGAAGACGCGGTCGATGTTGGCCGAGGCATTGAGGATGAGAGAACGCGCAACAATGGCTGCCTGATCGTCGCCGGTTGCGAAGCTGGCCGGCGAGGACCAGGCGTCGGCGGTATTCCAGATGGGCCTGCTCGCGATGTTATAGGTGGTCATGATGTTGCGAACGGACTGGACGAGGCCGATGACAGACTCAGGTGCATCCGGCGTGGGCGTGAGCGGATAACCGATGATGTCGACGTAGGATCCGCCGCCTGACTGCAGGAACTGTTCGAGGAAGTTCTGGTCGCCGCCCGGCGATACTACTTTTGCAGCGGGGTCGGTGGCCTTGATCGTCTGGTAGGCGTCGGCGCTGAGCGCAGCCAGTTGCTGCACGGTGCCGCTCCAGCAGGTTGCGGAGGATGGATCGCCCCAAAGCTCATAGGCGGCGATGCGGCCTTTGTAGCGAGACACGACGGCTTGAATGTAATCGTCCCAATCAGACATGCTGCCCGGAGCGGCGGTTGCGCCTGCCCCGTAGGTCGAGGGAAGCCCGGGATTGCTTGAGGCCCACGACGGAGTCATG
Source organism: Acidipila rosea (assembly GCF_004339725.1). Lineage (GTDB taxonomy): Bacteria > Acidobacteriota > Terriglobia > Terriglobales > Acidobacteriaceae > Acidipila > Acidipila rosea. Next base: position 46,481 of record NZ_SMGK01000004.1, read on the forward strand.
CCGAGGGTGAGCATGAGGCTGACATGGGCGGTCTGCGCGTTTTCTACCTCCTGGTCGAGCAGAGCCCATTTGAAGACGCCGCGCTGCGGCTCGATCTCCGCCCATGAGACTCCATTGTTCCAGAGGCGTTGTGAACCGATGGGGATGGAGGGCCAGTGGCTTTGATGAAGGATGTCCATGCCGAAGAACTGCGGCTGAATGGTTCCCGCAGAGGTGGCGGCGAGCGCGGCCGAGGCGCTGGTCAGGCCTGAGGTAGAGACAGCGCACCCGAGCGGAAAGAAGAAGAGCAGGCAGAGAAAGAGCAGCAGGAGAGCGCCGCCGAGTTGCTCGAGATGCGGCTTGGAGTTGGGTTGCATGGTGTCGTCCTCATCCGCATCATGCGGCGAAGATAAAGGGTTTTCTAACGTGGAAGTGAGGCAGGCGAGGAGGTTGGTTTCAGAAGGGAATTGCGTTTCCCGATTCGGGAAGGGCAGAAATTTCTATCGAGCGGAAATGTCCTCTAGCGCGAAGAGAGGAAAAGGGCGTTTCCGCCTCCGGTATTCGAGGGAATGGGCTAGGATGGAGTTCAACTTTTGAATCGGGAGAATGACCGGGTGAGCGAATTGTCGTGGTGGAGAGGGTTGCGGCCGGTGGCTGGAGTGCTGGTGCTGGTGTTGGCTGGTTGTTCGCATGGCACACAGGCGGGCGGCAAGGCTACGGTGATTCACGGGAAGAACGGTATAACGCTGCCGCCTCCGCCAGCGGCGGCGATTGTGCCGGTAACGGACGATTATCACGGAGAAAAGGTGGTCGATAACTACCGGTGGCTGGAGGATGGCAACTCGCCCCAGACGCGGGCGTGGATTGACGCGCAGATGAAGTACACGGACGACTACCTGCGGCAGGTAAAGAACAGGCCGGAGATCGCCGCTTCGCTCAAGAAGTTGCTCGATGTGGATTCCTATGGGACGCCGATGGAGCGGAGCGGCCGCTACTTCTTCATGAAGCGGCTCGCCGGGCAGAACCAGGCCTCGCTCTACATGCGCACGAAGTGGAATGGCGAGGACAAGCTGCTGCTGGACGTGACGAAGCTGAGCAAGGACCAGAACACATCGGTGACGATCGAGAGCATAGCGAGCAGCGGCAAGTTGATCGCTTATGGCGAGCGTTCGGGAGGCGCGGACGAGCAATCGATCCATGTGCTCGACGTGGCGACGGAGAAGGATCTGCCCGATGTGCTGCCGCCTGCGCGGTACGATGTGGCTTTCGATCATGAGGCGAAGGGGTTCTACTACTCGCGCTTTACCCACGAGGGAACGAACGTCTACTACCACAGGCTGGGTACACCGGTAGACAAGGACGCATTTGTCTTTGGGAAGACATTCAACGGCCAGGCGCTGGGCGAACTGGACCTGATGAGCGTGAGCGTCACGGAGAACGGGCACTACCTGGTCGTGAGCGTCAGCCATGGGGTACCTGCGACGCGTGACGGCATCCTGGTGAAGGATCTGCGCAAGCCTGATGCGCCGTTTGTACCGGTGATTTATGGCATCGAAGCGCATGCGCAGCTGGCGACGATGGGAGACAGGTTTTTCCTGCTGACGAACTATGAAGCGCCGAACAGCCGCGTGGTGGAAGTGACTCCGGGTGAGGCGCCTGATGCGTGGAAGACGGTTGTGCCTGCGGGCGGCGAGGTAATCGACCAGTTCAGTATCGTGGGCGGCCAGATGTTTCTCAGACGGCTGCACGACGTGAAGACGGAGACGACGAGCTATTCGCTCGATGGCAAGCAGACAGGCTCGATCGATTATCCGGGGATTGGCGCGGGCACGGGGCTGTCGGGGCGGTCGACGGGCAAGGAGGGCTTCTACAGCTTCCAGTCGTTTACACAACCGCCGACGATCTATCACTACGAAACGGGGCCGCACAAGTCTGCCGTGTTTGCTGCGTCGAAGGCGCCGTTCGACAGCTCTCAGTATGAAATTCACCAGGTCTTCTACCACTCGAAAGATGGGACCCGGGTGCCGATGTTTATCGCTGGAAAGAAGGGGCTGAAGCAGGATGGCAGCGCACGCCTGCTGCTGACAGCCTATGGCGGCTTCGATGTGGACATGCTGCCGACGTGGAGCACCTCCTTCGCCTGGTGGATGGAGCAGGGTGGATTTGTGGCGCTGCCAAATCTACGCGGCGGCGAGGAGTATGGCGAAGCGTGGCACAAGGCTGCCATGTTTGAGAAGAAGCAGAATGTGTTCGACGACTTTTTCGCGGCAGCGCACTACCTGATCGATAACCACTACACGACGTCAGAACGGCTCGCGATCGCCGGTGCGTCGAATGGAGGCCTGCTGATGGGCGCGGCGATGACGCAGCACCCGGAGCTCTTCGGAGCTATCTGGTGCGGCTATCCATTGCTGGACATGCTGCGGTATCAGAACTTCCTTTTCGGGCGACTGTGGACCACGGAATATGGCAGCTCGGAGAATCCGCAGCAGTTCGACTATCTCAGCCGCTATTCGCCGTATCAGAACGTGAAGCCCGGGACGAAGTTTCCGGCGATCATGTTCTTCTCAGGCGACAGCGACACCCGGGTCGCCCCGCTGCATGCGCGCAAGATGACGGCGCTGGTGCAGGCAGAGAATGGCGGCGACCGGCCGATCCTGCTGCACTACACCACGACGGGAGGTCATAGCGCGGGTGTTTCCCTGCAGCAGTCGATTGCGGACAGTAGTGACGAGCTGGCCTTCCTGTGGAACGAGACGAGCGTGCAATAGGTCGAGGGGTGCGTCAGGTTCTATGCGGTGCTGCTACTCCCCGCGAGTGCAGCGATGCGGGCGTACCCTCTGCTTCACTCTCCGCGTGCCATAGGGAGACGCAGTTGCGTCCGCGGCGCTTTGCGTCGTAGAGGGCGCGGTCAGCGGCATCGATCAGGAGTTCGGGCTTCATGACGATGCCGGGCTGACTGGAGGCGACACCGATGCTGATGGTAAGCCGCTGATGGAAGTGCGAGGCGCGGTTGACGATGGCGGCCTGGGCAGTGGCGCAGCGCAGGCGTTCGGCGACCGCAGCCGCGTCCTCGCTGGAGGTCTCGGGCAGCATGAGGATGAACTCCTCGCCGCCAAAGCGGGCCAGCAAATCGGCTGCTCCGCGCAGCTCTTCGCGCAGGACATTGGCGACCCGGACCAGGCAGGCATCGCCGTAGCTATGCCCATGGAGATCGTTGACGCTCTTGAAGTAGTCAACGTCGATCATCAGGATAGCGAGAGGTGCGCGTCGGCGGGTGGCTCGCTTCCACTCCGCATCGAGCGCAGTGGTGAAGTGACGGCGGTTGGAGATGCCGGTGAGGGGATCGAGCCAGGAGAGACGTTCGAGGACCAGGTTAGTTTCTTTGAGTTTTTCCTCCTGCCTGAGCAACTGACGCTGGCTCAGCAGGTAGTTAAGTTGGATAAGTCCGGAGTGAAGCCCCTGGATCAAGAGCAGCAGAAGCATGGCGGCGAGGGCGATGGCCGGGTGCCGGGGCACAAGCATGGCGGCAAGGGCGAAGACACCCAAAGTGATGAGAAGCGGGCAGAGACTCTCTATCAGAAGAAATATTTTTCTTCTGATCCTGTGGCGTTTCGCAGCTTCCGGCGGTTCGTCGAAGGGTAAGGTCAGCGCCCGCCAGCCGGCGAAAAGGAACGGCACACTCCAGAGCAGATCGAGCGGGGTGCCTGCCCGCAGATTCCAGCGGAGTGTCGCATAGTCCATGCCAAGCTCGATCGGCAGGTAGAGCCACAGCACGCCACAGAGCATTCGCACGCGCCGCCGCTCTTCAGCGGTGGACCAGGTGACGAGGCGCAGGGTGGCGGCGATGGCGAGAAAGCCGCACTCGACCGCATAGAGGATCTCCATCGAAGCCTTTTGTGATGGGAGCGGCGTACGGAAGAGCAGGACGAAGGTGAGGCCAGCGGCGAGAAGCGACTGCAGCAGGTTGAGCGAGAAAAGGCTGGCGATGGACTCCGTCTCGGCGGTGCTGGAGATGGCCAGCAGCAGGGGGAAGGCCGCGAGGATGTAGAAGAATTCCGATGGGTCAGCGGTAAGATTGCTGGCTGCAGGTGAGCGGCTGACGAGGACTTCAACAATTTGACCGGAAGCCCAGAGAGCCAGAGCAAGGCTGAGCCATAGCCAGGAGGGTCGCTCGCGGGCTGATACCTTGCTCATGCGCCACAGGCCACAGAGTGCGACCACCAGGGGAAGCGCAGCGGTGAGCAGCCGCGAAACGGGGACCGGCTGCCACCCCGGAGCGAAAAGCAACGCGTGGAGAGCCGTCAACCCGAGGAGCGCACCCATCAGCAGCCGCTGTATCAGGGTAAATTGGCGCAGTTTGGCCTCAATGCTCATAAAGAGACAAAAATCGTCCAGCTCGTGGATCACCAAAAAAAATTAAGAAAGATTAGTTATTTCTATCTTCGCCGAGCGCCGAGCTTTTGAAAAGAGGAAGGGCGGCGAGGGGATGCTCGCCGCCCAATAAAAAGTAATCACCGGGGGTGTCAGGAGCGCTTGGAGACAGTGGCGCGGAGAGCTCCGGTAGAGATGCCGCCGTCGATGAGCAGGGTTTGACCGGTGACGTAGCGGCTGGCTTCAGAGGCAAGAAAGACAACCGCGCCGTCTAGGTCGTTGGGTGCGCCGGGACGCCGGACAGGGATGCGCTCGACGAGGTAGTCCACCCAGCCTGCATCTTCGTAGAGGACCTTGTTCTGCTCAGTGCGGAACCAGCCGGGGGCGAGGCAGTTGACGGTAACGCCCTGGCCGCCCCAGTCGGCAGCCAGGCTCATAGTGAGCTGACGGATGCCGCCACGGCTGGCGGTATAAGGGGCTAGCCCTGCATAGCCCATGACACTTGTGACGGAGCCGATATTGATGATGCGGCCATAGCCATGCGGCAGCATCTGCCGGGCGATGGCCTGGGCCACAAAAAAGCTGCCGCGCAGGTTGGTGTCGAGAACGAGGTTCCAATCGTCCCAGGTGATGTCGAGCGCGGGCTTGCGGACGTTGCAGCCCGCATTGTTGACGAGGATGTGCAGCTGCTCATACGCGGCAGAGGCCTGCTCGGCCATGCGCTGGATGCTGTCATGATCGCGGACGTCGAGGGCGAGGGGAACAGCGCGGCGGCCGAGCGCCTCGATCTCCTTAACAAAAGGGGTGAGGGCGTTGGCGTCGCGGCTGGTGAGGACAAGATCCGCCCCGGCGCGCGCGAGCGCCCGTGCAAAGTATTGGCCGAGGCCGCGGCTGGCGCCGGTGACGACAGCTACCTGGCCGGTGAGGTCGAAGAAGTTTTCGCTCATTGGGCCACCGCCGTTTCCGGCTCAGGCGAGAGGACGACTTTGATGAGATTGGGCTCGCCGGAATGGAGGCGGGCGAACCAGCTGGGGCCGTCTTCAAGAGGTGCGACGGCGGTGATGAGAGGCTGGACCTGAATCTTGCCCTCGGCGACGAGGCGGATGGCTTCAGGGTATTCGCCAGAGGAAGCGGCGGTGCCCTGAAGGCGAATCTGGCGGCTGACAACGAGCTGCAGGGGCAGCGTGATCTCAGGGGTGATGTTGCCGATGAGGGTGACGGTGCCGCCCTTTCTTACGCATTGAAGGGCAGTATTGATGGTTTCAGAGCGGCCCACGGCCTCAAACACTACATCGACACCGTGATCGCCGGTCTGGCTGGCGACGGCGGCAACGACTTCAGAGGCCAGGAAGGTTTCGTCAGCGCCGGCATCGGCGGCCATCTTGAGCCGGGACGGGTCAACGTCGGTGATGAGCACGCGGCTGCATCCTGCGGCCCGGGCTGCCTGCAGAGTGAGCAGGCCGATCATTCCGGCGCCGATGACCAGCGCGGTCTCTCCGCCCTTAAGGTCGGAGACGCGCACGGCGTGGAGCGCCACTGAGACTGCCTCAAGCATTGCGGCCTGGGCAAAGGGCAACGTGTCCGGCAGGCGGTAGACGATGCGCTCAGGGACGGTCACAAATTCGGCAAACGCGCCGTTGCGGCGGTAGTCTCCACAGGAGACGCCGACAACCTGCCGCTGGTCGCAGAGGTTGACGTCACCACGGAGGCAGTAGGCGCAGCGGCCACAGTAGACGGTTGAGTCAAAGGTGACGCGGTCACCGACGGCGAATTGCGTCACCGCTGAGCCTACGGCAGCTACAGTGCCAGCGGCCTCATGGCCCATGACGAGCGGTGGAATCCGCCGCCCGGACGAGCCGTCATAGCCGTGGACGTCGCTGCCGCAGATGCCGCAGGCAGCGACGCGGACGAGGACTTCGTCGGCTGCGATGGCGGGCGTGGGCAGATCGGTGATGGTGAGGTTGTTGTACTCGGTGAGAAGCAACGCCTTCATTAGAACTCCTGATTCGTAGAGGGTAACTCTTTCAAATAGCGAAAGGCCATGCGCCGCCGCTCTCCAGCCACTCATAGCGGAGACTTTCGGTATTCCCGATTCTCCACGACTGTGGAGTGCGGGTGAGGAGCCAGTCCTCTGGACGCGCGGTTGCTCCGGGGCTGGCGACGATGCGGAAGGCTTCGCGGATAGCCTGTTTCTGCTCCGCGCCAGTGGCGTCAGGGGAGGGGGATACGAGCAGCGCGGTGCCGGTGGTGGCGACGGCTCTCAGCCAGGACTTGGTGAGGCTCCAGGGAATGTCCTTAGTGAAGGGAACACAGTCGGCGTCAAGGGTGAAGAAGGTGCGATGCTGCGGCAGGCGGAAGGCGAGAGTGTTGACGCCCATGCGCCGGGTGCGTTCCCAGTTGCGGCCGCTAACGTCGTCGCCGGTGCGCTGCAGTTCAAAGATGCCGGCGCTGAGATGGCCAATAACGTTGCAGCCGAGGATGATGGTCTGCTCGCCGGCAGCGGTGCGAATCTCCTGGTAGAGCTGGTGGATGATCTCGGCATTGGTCTTCGAGCGATCGTGGAAGCTCCAGCCGGGGAGCGTCGGCGATGCGCCCATTGTGCTGCCCCACTGGCCGAGGAGGTCAAAGGTGGTGAAGTCGTGCTTGACCAGTTCGTACTTCCACGAGACGGCCTGGCGAACTTTTTCAAGCGCCTTGTCTCGAGCCTCGGGGATGGTGGGGTCGTAAGCCCGATTGGAGGCGGCGTCTTCACTGTGAGCTCCAAAGCGTGCGGAAGGCAGCAGCAGAGTGGTGTCGGTTTCGCCGCGAGCGCGTAGAGGACGCACCCAGAGGCCGGGGCGGACGCTTTTGCTGTGGATCTTCGCGGCGAGATCGGCCATGTCGGGAAACTTCTGGACGTTCTTCCAGCCCTCATCGGCGATGGTGAAGGGGCGCGGACCTGACTGAGGGGCGAGCTCCGCCATGAGGCTGGCGTCGCGCAGGATATCTGTTGCGGAGCTGTCTCCGTAGGCGTAGTACCAGTCGTTGCTGCCGTAGACGGCCTGCGGCAGCAGGCGCGGCTGCGGGCACATCATGGCGCAGAAGGTCCGCGCATTGGCGAAGGCGGATTCGTCGGGATGTCCCTGGCGCGCGAGGACAGTTGCAGCAGAGAGAGTGCGGCTGCCGAGGAGGACGCCTTTGCCACCGTTGCGAAGATCGAGCCAGAGGGAGATGCCTTCGGGATCGCACTGCCAGAAGGCGAGTGCGCCTGCGCCTGTCCTGACGCCGTAGGCGTGGACGCTCCTGCCGTCGAAGGTGAGGAAGTACCAGGGCATGGGGCGCTCGGGAACCATGCCGCGCCAGCCGAGATCTCCATAGCTACGCTCCCATGCATCGCCGAGTACGCTCAGGCCTTCAGGCAGGGTGGCTTTCCAGCGGAGATGGATGCGAAGCAGCGGGGAGGTCGCGGTGACGGTAAGAGGCAGCTCGCCGGGTTTGTCTTCGCAGACGAGAGCGATGCCGTTGCCATGCCACGCATTGCCGGACCTCGTGAGCGGGACCGCGCCGGCCTCTTCGACATACGCCGTCGCCTGGTCGGGAGAGCGCAGGAGATCGACGAAGGTGCGATCATGGTGGAGAGCGGAGACCCCAGGGCTCTGGCTTGCCGGGGTTTGCGAATCAGCCGCAAGGGTTACGCCGGCGCAGGCGGCAAGGCCGATGCCGCGCAGTACAGAGCGGCGGGTGGGCAGGATGCGAGAGTTCGCTTCGTCCAAGATTCCTCCAAAAGCAGCCCGTCCATCGTACAAAAATGTGAAGTGCAAGGTGCGGATGCATGGGCATGCGCTTGCTTTGCAGCGACACGTCTCATGTTCTCGCGAAGGAGGAGACAGTGCGCGAGGGAGTAATCTTTGATACAACAGCTTGCAGGAGCAGATATGAATCCTTCCCGTCCCAATCGTCGCGATTTTTTGAAGAGCAGTGGTGCGTTGACCGCTGCGGCAGTGCTTGCCGGGCCAGCGATTGCGCGCGCCGGGACGCTGCCGCCGCTACCCGTGAACCCCCGGACGCAGGCTGCGATGCCGACGCGCAACCTGGGCAAGACTGGCTACAAGGTCGGGATCTTCAGTCTGGGCGGGCAGGCCTCCATCGAGCGGCCGAACAATTTCGATGTGGCGGTGCCGATTATCGATCGCGCGCTTGATCTTGGAGTGAACTATCTCGACACTTCGTCGATCTACGGCGGTCCTGCGCGGTGGAGCGAACAGTATGTGGGCGTGGTGATGAAACGGCGGCGTAACGAGGCGTTTCTTGCGACGAAGACGAAGGAACGGACACGCGACGGCTCGATGCGCATGATCGAGGAGTCACTGAAGCTACTGAACACGGACCACGTCGATCTGTGGCAGCTGCACGATGTGGGCATTCCGGAAGATGTCGACCAGATTTTTGCGAAGGGCGGCGCGATGGAAGCGCTGATTGAGATGCATGAGCAGAAGGTCGTGCGCTTTCTCGGAGTGACGGGCCATCATCGTCCAGACGCATTGATGGAGGCGATCAATCGCTATCCTTTCGATTGCATCCTGATGGCGATGAATGCCGCGGACCCGCACCACTGGAGCTTTACCGATCAACTGCTGCCGCTGGCAGTTGAAAAGCAGATGGGCATTATCGGCATGAAGGTGCCGTCGCGAGGACGGCTGCTGGCGAGCTGGACCCCGCCGCCGATGGAGAAGCAGCTTCACTCCTGGGAAGGAATTGTGCCGACGGATAAGCCGGGCACACTGACGATGCGGCAGGCGATGTACTACACGCTGTCGCGGCCGGTGAGTACGGTGATCATCGGATGCGATTCAGTGGCGCAGCTGGAAGAGAATGTATCGCTGGCGCGGGAGTTTACGCCGTTCAATGAGCAGCAGATGCAGGAGCTGATCGCAAAGGCCGAGCCGGTGTCGAAGCAGGCGCTGTTCTTCCGGTTTCTCGGGCGACCTTGAGGGAAGTGCCTGCCGGCGTTTCCCTCGCCAGCATTTGTGCAGTCGCAAAAGTGAGCTACGTTGCCTCGTGAGGTTATCAGGGAGTTAATGTGTCCCCGTAACTCTGACAGACATGCTATCCTACAGATGCATAAGAGCCTGATCCCTGCGCAAGCAGAGAATCATCCGGATCAGGTGATGCCTCCAGCCCAGATCTTAGCTGGAACTCCTTCCCGGGCACACCCGCCCTGTTTGTCTTTGCAAACCAAAATCGATTGAGCAAAGGATCACGTGAGTCCATACCGACACGGCTGCCAATCCCAAGAGAGCAGACCGAATTTTGATGACACCTTTTTCAGAACTAAACCTTTCCTCCAACCTTAAAAAACAACTTGCCGCGCTGAACTTCGTTACGCCGACCCCTGTGCAGGATGCAGCCATCCCGCAGGCGATGGAAGGCAAAGACGTTCACGCGACTGCCCAGACGGGCACAGGCAAGACTCTGAGCTTTTTGATTCCAGCGATTGAACGCCTGCAGAAGACGCAGGGGAAACACCCGGCTGTGCTGGTGCTGGTTCCTACCCGCGAGCTCGCGCTGCAGGTCGAGAAGCAGTATCGCGACCTGGTGGGACGCTACCTGCCGAAGGCAGCAGTCGTGATCGGCGGCGCCAGCGAAAAGGGCCAGATCAGCGACCTCCGCGGAGGAGCGCGCGTTGTGATTGCCACTCCGGGACGGCTCGAAGACTTGCTCGAACGCCGGATGCTGAAGATCGACAAGATTGAAATGCTGATCCTCGACGAAGCAGACCGCATGCTTGACATGGGCTTCGTTCCGGCGATTCGCCGCATTGTTTCAAAGATTCCCAAGGAGCGGCAGACCCTTTGCTTCTCGGCAACGGTGGACCCGGCGGTTGCTCACCTGTTGGCTGAGGTGCTGCGCAACCCGGTTCGCCTGTCGTTCGGCTCGACCCAGAAGACTTCTTCATCGGTCAAGCTGATCGCCTATGAAGTGGAGCAGAGCCAGAAGGCGGCGCTGATCCATCGCGTGGTTTCAAACGAGGCCGGCCAGTCGCTGATCTTTGTGGGGACCAAGCGGCGTACAGAAGATGTGGCCAGGAAGCTGGAGCGCGCAGGCGTTTCGGTAGCGGTGATGCACGGCGACCGTTCCCAGTCGCAGCGCAACCGTGCGCTTGAGTCCTTCCAGAAGGGCCGCGCCCAGGTGCTGGTAGCAACGGACGTCGCTTCGCGCGGCATCCACTGCGACAACATCGCGCAGGTCATCAACTACGACCTGCCGAAGATGGCAGAGGACTTCATCCACCGTGCGGGCCGTACAGGTCGCGCTGGTGCGACAGGGATTGCGGCGAGTTTCTACACGCCGATCGAACGGCGCGAAATTGCCCGCTTCGAGCGTTCGCTGGACCTGAAGATCGAGCGTATCGCGATCAAGGAAAATCTGGTTCGCGAACAGCGCGGGCAGATGGTGGATACAGCAAAGCTGAAGTTCGCGGGGGCGCCAGCTCCCACGCGCGGAAAGAGTGGCGGTCGCCGCAATATGCCGGCGGGCGTTTATCTTGAAGGCGAATCGCTGCAGAAGTACGCAGCGCGGTAAGAGCGGAAGCTTTCCCAACAGTAGCGAAAGAAGGGCGCGGCCTGATGGCTGCGCCCTTCTTTATTTGATGATTCGGGTCTGCACGCCGGCGGGAATCTTCATCTGGAACTGGTTGTCGTTGAGCTTCTGGTTGACCGTGAGCTTCTGGATGGTGATGACGATCTGGTATTCCTCAAGCGGCCTGCGGATGGTGATGATGCCGGGAAATTTTGCGGTGCCGAAGGTCTGATATGGGCCGTAAAGAGCCTGGGTCTCGATATCGCCGTTCTTGTCATAGATGTCCTCTTCGTAGGGGAGAAGATCGATGCGGCTGAAGTGGATGACGCGCTCGGGGATGAGTTCGTTGCTGTCCGGCTGTTTGCGGAGGACGTTGAGGTCATAGTCCGGCTGGACGATGAGCCGCTTCTTTTTGGAATCCTGTACGGTCTTGGTCTGATTGGTGATGGAGTAGAGCTCGTCCGGACCAATGCTGTGGATGAGCAGCGAATCGAAGAAGATGTTGGGCCGAAGGTTCTCAATCGGATTGGTGGACTGCACGGTCACGGAGTTCGACCCGACGATGGCCTTGTTCTTGATGGGGATGTAGAGTTTGAAGGTCTGACCGTCGCTGGCAAGGTCAAAGGCGATAGTGTGCAACACAGGAACCAGGCCGAGGACGCGCAGGTTCTCCGGCTTGCGCAGCAGAATATAGCCGCTGAAGGACGTATAGTCAGTGACCTTGCCCTTCTTCGCGCCGCCGGCCGAGGCGCGAAATTCAACCTTGGCGTTGAGCGAGTCGATTGCATCGTACTGCTTGTTGATGCTGTCGACCAGTTGAGAGCCGGAGGCGCTCATGACGACTCCCGGCATGCTAACCTGCATCACTTTACGGGTATGCTTCAGGCATCCGGTCAACGCCGGCAGCAGCATCGCCATTGCCTGAATCCATCGCTTACGCATCATGCCTCAAAAAAAGTAACTGCTCCGGTGCTTATTGTGTTCCGCCCGCATGGACTGCGTGCCGGTAGGCCGCAACATTGCGTTGGTGCTCTTCGAGAGTGGCTGCAAAGCGGGAGTGCCCTGCTGGATCCGCGCCTGCTGCGACAAAGTAAAGGTAGTTCGACTTCGCTGGTGACATCGCCGCCTTGATGGACGTCATGCCGGGATTGCAGACAGGGCCGGGCGGAAGTCCTGCATGCTTATACGTGTTGTAAGGCGAATCCGCCGCAAGGTCAGACTGATAAATCGTACCGCGATAGCGTCCGTCGAGCAGCGCGGCGTAGATGACCGACGGATCGGTCATCAGCGGCATGCCCTGGGCGAGGCGGTTTTCAAAGACGCTGGCCACTAGGGGCCGCTCGCTATCGATCGGGGTTTCCTTCTCAACGAGTGAGGCAATGATGATGACCTTATGAAATCCAGTGGTCAGCCCTGCGAGGGCGGCTGCTTCTCGAAAGCGCCTGACCATGGTGGCGACCATGTGCTCCGGCGTGACGAGCCGTTCGAAGTGGTACGTATCCGGGAAGAGATAGCCTTCCAGGCTATCGGCCAGGGGATCGATGTCGGAGATGAGCGCGGTGTCTTTGCGGGCGGCGGCAAGGAAGGCTTCGCGGGAGCCGAGCTGGGCCGCTTCCACGCGCTGCGCGATGTCGAAGATGTTTGCACCCTCGGGGATGGTGAGCGCGCGTGTATAGACGTCGCCACGGACGAGACGCGAGTAGACCTCACTCATGCGTGAAGGGTGATCGAAACGATACTCGCCAGCCTTGAGCGAACCGCCGCGCACAACGTGCAGCGCTTCGAAGACATAGCGATTCAGAATGAATCCCTGGCGCTGGAGCTGGGCGGCTATCTTCATTGTCGGCGTTCCGGGGGCGATCTCCAGAAAGGTTTCCGTGTGCGGGCCAGTGGGCGTGAGCAGCACGAAGGCAACGGTCGAGGCAGCCACTACGATCAACAACAGGAGCAATCCGAAAAAACGCTTCACGCAAAAGACCCTTTATTGATTCAGCCCCTTTTTTGGATTGGGTAACGGGCCGAACCTATTCAATTTTATGATGCTGGCGTGGTTTGCGCGGGCATAGGTGCGCAGGATTCAAGCTGATACACTCGACCCGATGAGTCTCCGGCGATTTGTGCTTTCTTCCATGCTTGCTGCTGCGGCTTTCGCGCCGCTCGTTTCCTCCGCTCAGCCGCGCAGTTTTACTGTCCAGAATGGGCAGTTCACGCTTGATGGGAAACCGTTCCGCATTATTTCGGGCGAGATCCACTATGCACGGGTGCCACGCGCCTACTGGCGCGATCGGCTGAAGATGGCCAAGGCGATGGGGTTGAACACTATTACCACGTATGTCTTCTGGAATGAACAGGAGCCGGAGCGCGGAGTGTTTGACTTCACCGGCAACCGGGATGTGGCGGAGTTTGTGCGGGAGGCGCAGCAGGAGGGGCTGTACGTGATTCTGCGTCCGGGCCCCTATGCCTGCGCGGAGTGGGAGTTTGGCGGTTTTCCGGCGTGGCTGCTTAAGGACCACAACATGGTGGTGCGTTCGAGCTATCCCGGTTTCATCTCTGCTGCCAGCGAATACATGAAGAAGCTCGGCGAGCAGGTTGCGCCGCTGCAGATCGGCAACGGCGGCCCAATTATCGCCGTGCAGGTGGAGAACGAATACGGCTCTTTTGGCGATGATCACGCCTATATGGAGCAGATTCACAAGATGATTGTCGATGCCGGGTTTACCAAGGCGCAGCTCTACACGGCGGACGGCGCGGACATGCTGGCCAAGGGCACGCTGCCGGAGCTGCCTGCGGCGATCAATTTTGGCCCGGGCGACGCGCAGAGGAGCTATCCGCTGCTGAAGAAGTTTCGGCCGCAGGGGCCATTCATGACGGGCGAGTACTGGGACGGCTGGTTCGATCACTGGGGCTCGAAGCATGCGGTGACAAACATGAAGCAGCAGGTCGCGGACCTGGACTGGATGCTGAAGCAGGGCTACTCGGTGAGCATTTACATGTTCGAGGGAGGCACGAGCTTTGGATGGATGAACGGGGCGAACTCCAACGGCAAGGACTATCAGCCGGACGTGACCAGCTACGACTACGACGCCGCGCTCGATGAAAGTGGTCATCCTACGCCGAAGTATTTCGCCTTTCGCGATGTGATCTCGAAAGATACGGGTGTGACGCCGCCGCCGGTTCCTGCGGCTCCAGTTGCGGTCGCGATTGCGCCCTTCAAGTTTGCGCAGTCGGTCTCGCTGTGGAAGACGCTGCCTGCGCCAACGCACTCCGAACAGCCGCTGACGATGGAAGATATGGGGCAGGCGTATGGCTATATTCTCTATCGGACGAAGCTGCAGCAGCCTGTGTCGGGGGAACTGGCGCTGCATACGCTGCATGACTATGCGCGGGTTTATGTGGGTGGGAAGTACATCGGCTCGGTCGATCGACGCCTGAACCAGACGGGGCTGCAGGTGGATGCGCCTGCAGGCTCGCAGCTGGATATTCTGGTTGAGAATACGGGGCGGGTGAACTATACGACCGTAATCCGCGGGGAGCGTGTGGGAATACTGGGGGGCGTGACTGCTGCAGGCAAGCCGGTTACCGGATGGGAGAACTATCCGTTGCCGATGACCGCGACTGCTTCGCTGCCCTTTACCGATGAGCCTTGCACAGGACCTTGCTTTTATCGTGCGGCCTTCAACGTGAGCAAGACTGCGGACACCCACCTGGATACGAGCGCGTGGACGAAGGGTGAGGTCTGGATCAATGGACGCGCGCTGGGGCGGGTGTGGAATATAGGGCCGCAGAAGACACTCTATCTGCCGGGGCCGTGGCTGAAGAGCGGCGCGAATGAGGTGGTGGTGTTCGATCTGGATGGCGGCGCCGGACGCACGATGCAGGGGCTGGACAAACCCGTGCTGGACGCACCGGTGAAATAAGCTGCGATGATTGCTCACGCCCTGTGGCGATACGCTTAAGACGAACCTCACGAGAATTGGAACGCGATCCTTTGAAACTTGACCAGCTGCTGACAGAAGCGCGGAACTCCGCAACGGAAAATCTTGATCGGCTGGGCACGCTGGAACTGGTTCATGCGATGCACACCGCGGATCACGATGTGATGGCGGCTGTGGAGCGCGAGCTGCCGCAGATAGCGCTGGCGATCGACGCGACGGTGGACAGGCTGGACAAAGGTGGCCGCCTCTACTACCTCGGCGCGGGAACTTCAGGACGGCTGGGCGTGCTCGATGCGTCTGAGTGTCCGCCAACCTACAACACTCCGCCGGAGATGGTGGTGGGGATTATCGCGGGCGGAGATGTGGCGCTGCGCAATGCGGTGGAGCTTGCTGAGGACGATCCCGGGCAGGGCCGCGCGGACCTGGAGGCACACGGCTTCTCCGCGAAAGATGTCCTGGTGGGGATTGCGGCCAGTGGACGCACGCCCTATGTCCTGGGCGGGATGGAGTATGCGAGCAACATCGGCGCGGCGACAATCGGGTTGAGCTGCGTGCCGGGATCGCAGGTGGCGCTGGCGGCGCAGATTGCGATCACGCCGGCAACCGGCCCCGAGGTGGTGACCGGCTCGACCCGGATGAAGGCGGGGACAGCGACCAAACTGGTGCTGAATATGATTACGACGGGTGTCTTTGTGCGCCTGGGGTATGTTTACGGGAACCTGATGGTGAACGTGCAGCCGACGAATGCGAAGCTCGTAGATCGTGCGCGGCGCATCGTTGCCTCGATTACTGGACTTGAAACGGCTGAAGCCGCGGAGCTTTTGCGGCAGGCGGGTTCGGTGAAGGTTGCCGTGCTGATGCACCGGCTCGGCCTCAATAAAGGCGAGGCTGAAATGCGGCTGGCGGCGACGCATGGCCGGCTGCGGACGGCGCTGGGAGAGTAGAGCCGCTAGGAAGCGACGGGCTCGCGGATGGCGAGCTCATCAAGCAGAGTGTGAACTTCGGCCAGTACTTCATCGGGCTTCGTTGCAGTCAGGGGCAGCCGGAGCACACCCTGCGGGGTGAACTGCGCTCCGCGCTTCGCATTTTTTGCGACCATCTTCATCAGGCGGCCCGGATCGACGCCTGCATTTCCAGTGAAGCGAATGTGGAGCTGATCTTTCTTGCGATCGATCTGTGAGACACCGAGTTGTTCACATTCAATGCGCAGGCGCGAGGCCGCGAGCAGATGCGTGACGTTCTCAGACAGCGGGCCGTAGCGGTCTTCCAGTTCGGCGCGGATGCTCTCGACGGCGTCGAGAGACTGGGAGCCCGCGATGCTCTTGTAGATGCGCAGGCGCTGATTCTCTTCGGTGATATAGCTCTCGTCGATGCGGAGGCTGATGCCGAGATTGAGCTGAGTGGGTGGACGCTCCACACGCTCTTCGCCTTTGAGCTTGCTGACTGCTTCTTCGAGCATCGAGGTGTACATCTCAAAGCCGACTGCCTCGATGTGTCCGCTCTGCTCGCCGCCGAGCATGTTGCCGGCTCCGCGGAGTTCGAGATCAAGGGCGGCGATCTTGAAGCCTGCGCCGAGATCGGAGAATTCCTTGAGGGCGGCGAGGCGCCGGCGCGCAATCTCGGTCAGCTCCTGCTCAGGCGGAATGAGCAGATAGGAGTAGGCGCGGCGGTTGGATCGGCCTACGCGGCCTCGTAGCTGATAGAGCTCCGAAAGGCCGTGGCGGTCGGCGCGGTTGATGACGATGGTATTGGCGAGCGGGATGTCGAGGCCGTTTTCGATGATGGTGGTGGCCACGAGAACGTCGTGCTCGTGGTGCATGAAGGCGAGCATGACCTTTTCGAGCTCACCTTCGCTCATCTGGCCGTGGCCGACGATGACGCGCGCGGCGGGAACCAGCTCCTGTATCTTGGCAGCTATCTCATAGATAGTCTCCACGCGGTTGTGAACGAAGTAGGCCTGCCCCCCGCGTTCGAGTTCGACTTCGACTGCGGAGCGGATGAGCTTCTCATCAAACTTGGCGACGACTGTCTGGATGGCCATGCGGTCTTTAGGCGGCGTCTCGATGACGCTCATATCGCGCAGGCCGACGAGCGACATGTGGAGGGTGCGCGGAATGGGCGTCGCGGACATGGCGAGCACGTCAATTTCGCGGCGCATCTGCTTGAGCCGCTCCTTGTGGCGCACGCCGAAGCGCTGTTCTTCGTCGACGATGAGCAGGCCGAGGTTGTGGAACTGGAGGTCCTTGGAGAGCAGGCGATGAGTGCCGATGAGGATATCGACTTTGCCAGCCTCGACTCGTTCAAGGATGATCTTCTGCTCCTTGGCAGTACGGAAGCGGGAGATCATCTCGATGTTGATGGGGAACTGCTTGAAGCGGTTCTTGAAGGTTTCGAAGTGCTGGAAGCTGAGGACAGTGGTGGGCGTTAAGACGGCAACCTGGCGGCCATCCTGCACGGCCTTGAAGGCGGCGCGCATGGCCACTTCCGTCTTGCCGTAGCCTACATCGCCCACGAGCAGGCGATCCATGGGAAGGGACGACTCCATGTCACGCTTGATGTCGGCGATGGCGGAGAGTTGATCTTCCGTCTCGTTGTAGTCGAAGGCATCTTCAAACTCGCGCTGGAACTCGTTGTCAGGCGGGAAGGCATGGCCCTGGGCTGCCTTGCGCTGGGCATAGAGCTTGAGCAGCTCATCTGCCATGTCCTGCATGGCCTTCTTGACGCGGGCCTTTGTCTTGGCCCACTGCTGCGAGCCGAGGCGGTTGAGGACAGGTGCGGGACCAGCGTCAGTGGAGCGGTATTTCTGAATGAGATCGAGGCGCGTGAGCGGGACATAGAGGCGTGCCTGCTCGGCGAACTCGAGGATCATGAACTCGATGTTGATTGCGTCCTGCGTGATCTCCTTGAGCCCCATGTAGCGGGCGATACCGTGCTCGACGTGGACAACGTAATCGCCGACGGCGAGATCGCGGAAGTCGGAGACGAAGGCTGCGGTCTTGGAGCGACGCGGCGCTGGGCGAGCGGTGACGTCGGCTTCATCGGAGAAGTCGTTGGCGCCAAAGACGACGAGGTTCGCATCCGGCAGACTGACGCCGTTGGCTAGGGTGCAGCGGACGAGAACGGGCGTGCGGAAATCACGCGCGAGGTAGCTCGACTCGTCATAGATGTTTTCGCTGCCGGCGTGCTGCAGGCGGCTGCCGAGGCGATAGGGAACCTCATACTCGCGGAGGAGATTGGCGAGGCGCTCAACTTCACCCTGATTGGGGGCGGCGAGCAGCATGCGTGTCTCCTGCTGCATGAGGGTGCGGATCTGCTCGATCATGGCTGGGATAGAGCCGTGGAAGCGTAGAGTCGGACGCGAGTTGAAGGCGATTTCTCCGAGGGTCGCATCTTCTTCGAGAACGTCTACGGCGCCGAGCTGGTCAATGTCGAGGCCGGGATGCGAGCCCATCCGGGCGAGCAGGAGTTCAGGGCGCAGGTAGATGTCGGTCGGAGCGATCAGAGAGCCGATCCCGCTGCGGTCGTGGCGCTGCTCAACCTTGTTCCACCAGCGGTCGAGCTGGTTCTTAAGCATGGCGGGCTCTTCCACAAAGAGGACGCACCGCGGAAAGAGATCGAGCAGGGTTTTGTCTGCTCCGGCGACGGAGGCAAAGAACTCCCAGCCGGGAAAGACGGAGACTCCGCCAGCGGCGATGGACTGCGCAACGAGGTCGGGATCATCGGCCGACTCCAGGCGGGCGCCGCTGAGCCGGGCATGAACGGCGGCGAGCAGGCGCTCGGTGACAGGAGTTTCAGTGAGCGGCAGCAGGACGGCCTCATCGAGAGGCGTGGAGGAGCGCTGCGTCTCAGGATCGAATTTGCGGATGGATTCGATCTCATCGCCGAAGAACTCGATGCGGACAGGGCGATCAGATTCAGGGGAATAGAGATCGAGGATACCGCCGCGGCGGGTGAACTGTCCGGGCATCTCGACGAGATCCATGCGCGTATAGCCGACGCTGGAGAGGTGGCCGATGAGGGAGTCGACGTCGACCTCTTCTCCGCGGCGCAGGATCGTGGCGAGCCCGGCGTAATAGTCAGTGCCGAAGAGCTTCATCGCGGCGGCTTCAACGGGAGCGATGACAATGGATGCGGCGCCGGCTGCGATCTTCCACAGGACCGCGGCGCGCTGCTCCTGTACGTCAGGGTGGGGCGAGATGCCCTCGAAGGGGAGCACGTCGTGGGCTGGCAGTTTGAGCACGGCCTCAGGCGCAACGGCGCCGGTGAGGTCGCAGGCTGCGCGGAGTGCGAGCTGCATGGCATCGGCGGCCTTATTATCTGCAACCAGCAAGACGACGGGGACGCGCGCGGCGCGAGCAAAGAGGGGGAGATAGAGAGCGCGCGCGGTGGAGGTCATGCCGGAGACACGGCGTCTTCCACGCGCGAGGGCCAGGTGGCGCTCGGCCTGTTCAAAGGCGGGAGAGTGCTCCAGGTCCGCGAGCAGCTCGCGGACAAAGGGTAGGATCATGCAGCTTAAGTTTAGCAAGGGTGAGGGTGAGAGATGGAAGGAGGCAGCAGGAAGGCAGAAGGCCTTCCTGCTGGCAGGGGAGAGGATCAGGGCAGGTATTTGATATAAATGCCACCCCAGCTCTCACTGGTTTCCGGGTTGAGCATGCTGGCGGTGATGGCAAGCCAGCCCACTCTGAGCCCTTCGCGCTCTATGCCGAGGGCGGTGATGGTGGAGCCGGCAGGCGCGCTGCGATCGACGGTCTGCCCCGACATGGTGGTGTCGAGGATAGTGGTGATGGAAGGCCTGGATGGACCATCGACGTGATAGATGCCATCGACGAGGCCTTTATCCTTGTGCGCCTTGAAGATTGCCTGGAAGCTAAACAGTCGTCCGGAGACGGCATTGAAGGCCGAGGAGCGCCAGCGTGCGGGCTCTCCGTCTTCGCTTTCACTACCGCCGGTTCCTGGCGGTTTGCCGGAGAAGACCCAGTAGAGGAAGTCATCGAAGTTGGTGGGTGATTGGGCAAGCGGGGTGATCCGGCGGGTGATGCTGTCATAAACAAAGATGCCCTGATGCTTCGGGACCGACATGGTGGTGACTCCACCGGGATAGAGGCTGTTGCAGTAGGCGATCAGGTCCTTGTTGCCGTCGGTCGGGCAGGGGAGGGTGACGTCTCGCTGCTCGGTTCCCCAGGAGCCCCAGAAGGCTAGGAAGCGACCGTCGAAGGAGAGGTTTTCCCCGAAATTTTTGAAGGTGACGCCGGAGGTTTCCCCCGGCACCTGGCTGCCGATGCCGACGATGGTCGTAAGCGCGGGGTTTGCTCGTAGCGGAGCGCGATATATGCCGCCCATGGTGGGAGTGTCTTCATCGTCCCATGCGGTGAAGACGGCTAGTCCGAAGGCGGCGCTGGGGGGAGCGGTGGCCCCGAAGGCCTGGGCGCTCCCAGAGCGGCGATTGGGGATGAGGGTAGAGGTGTCTGCGATGCGCTGGATGGGATCAAGGCCCTTGCGAGCGGTGAAGTCGCGAAAGTAGACGCCCGTTTTGCTGAGGCTTTCGTCCGTATAGTTGCCCTTGAAGACAAGCAGGTTGCCGGTGATTGCAGGAGCTCCTGGGAACTGGTCGAACTTTAAGGCTACATTCTCTCCGGGGACCTGAAAGCGCGAATAGCCTGGTACCGCGCCGAGCTGGCTTGCGGCTGTAAGGGGCGTGCCATTTCGCACGACGTAGACGCCGGATGTTCCAGTCTTAGTATCGGAGCCGTCGGCCAATTGGTAGTTCCAGACGGGTTTCGACGTGCCGCGTGTTGCCAGAGTGGGGCTGAGGAGGTCGATGCGCGGGAAGGATGGAAACTCAGTAAAGGTAGCGCCAGTGTTATCGGGCTGAGGGACGGCGGAGCTTCTGTCGAAGATGCGTACCGTCTGAGTGCGGCGAAGCATATCACGCAGGTAAATGCCGTGAGTGGGCTCGCCGCCATTGCCGCCTTTGCTGCGTGCGCGGAAGACTACGTCGCCAAACGCGTTAACCGAGGGTTGATTGTAGCTGTTGAAGGTGGTGTTGGTTCCGGGCATGACGCTGCTGTTGTTCACTACGGTCGTCCAAGCAGACTGGGCAGATGCGATGCAGGCTCCCGCCAGGATGGCGAGAGAAAAGGCATTTCGAACAAGGATCGTTTTTCTCATGAGTTGTTCTTCCCTGCTGTTGAAAGTGGGTGGATGTGAAACTTGTCAGGTACAGGGTGATCTTGGATCCTGTGTCCGAGAGAGAGCGGTGACGCAGAGCACAGGGCGAACAACTCGATAGCGAGTACGGATGAACGCAGCCAGATGCGAAACTGGCGGCGAAAGATGACGCTGGTGGGGAGTAGTTCAGCGGCTGAAGACTTGTTTGAGCAGTGAGGTTGTGCGGGCGGCGGGATCTTTGCGTATCTGCTGCTCCTGCTGGCCAAGCATGTAAAAGAGGCCGTCGAGCGCTTTGTTGACTACGTAGGTGTTGATGTCGAGGCTTGAGCTTTTCATGAACGGCAGACTCGGCAGCTGGCCTGCGAGCGACTGATACTGCTGGGTGACGCCATTGGACTTCATCGCCGCCTCAACATGCGGGCGGAAGGCGGCGGCGAGGCTGGCTGATGTCTTGGATCTGAAGTAGTCGGTGATGGACGTGTTGCCGCCGTTGAGAAGCTTGCGTGCGTCTTCGATCGTCATCTGCTTGACGGCATCGGCGAAGATGCCTGCCGCGGCGGGCGCTGCGCTCTCTGCCGCGTGGTTCATGCTGGCGACAAAGCCGTCAATCTTCGCACCCTGACCCGCAGCGCGGAGGATTTGCTCGACGGGGTGAAGGTTGGAGGGCAGGCCGATTTTGATGGCGCTGTTGTCGAGATAGCCGCCGGGTTTGGCTACCAGCTTGACCGCGTTCTCAGTGCCGACAGAGAGAGCCTGCTTGAGACCGGAAGCGATTTGCGTGTCATTGAGTTTAGACGCTGAGCCGAAGCCGGGCAGCTGCGGGAATTGCGCGAAGGCAGCCGCGACGGTGAAGGGGCTGAGAAGAACCAAGGCGAGCGTGACGGCGCGCAGCTTCATGATGGAGGCTCCTGGCAGTGCAGCCCGATTGTAGCCCCGGAAGAGCCGGCGTGTAGAGTTGCTTTCCCAGGGCCAGAATTTAGTGATGTTCTGGCTTCTCCGGGGGAGGAATGTATGCCTCGGGTGCGTCGTGGCCGCGGTGGCATGTGCCACACTCCACCTTGGAAACCATCGGCATATCGGGGTCTTTGATCCGGCTGAGATATTTCTGGTTGATCTCCATGGTCATGGCTATCATGGTGCGCGCGTTGGCCTTTTGCGGGTTGGCATCGCTGGCGAAGTTGAGCTTCTTCGTTTGCTCGTCGCGGGCGTGACAGTAATTGCATTTGACCCCCAGCTGGCCAGCGTAGCCGCGCATGAGCGTGACGAGCTCTTTGGGCGGGATGTCGCGCGGCAGCACCTGGAGGTTGGTGGGTTTAGGCAGCTCATGGTGCATATCCTGCGGTGGCGTTTTCGCTTTCTGCGAGAAGGCGATAGCGGGCGTGAGCGATAGGATGGCGGCGAGCGTCACCAGGGAAGCTTTGTTCATCATTGCAAAAAAGTCTCCGTCAGCGGGTGCTGCCAAGTATACGGGTGAGCACGGCAATTGGTTACAGGGCGCGGGAAAGAAATTTGCTGTGGGGAATCACGAAGCGAGCCGGGTGATCGGCGGCCTTGCTGATGCCGATGCGCGGTGTGACCGCGATTTGCGCGGGCCGGAAACCATCATCGGCGAAGAAGAGGCTGGCGTTGGGGTCGGTGAGGTCGGAGCCGTTGCTATCTGCGCGGGTGATGGCGAGGGCCTGGCAAAGCTTGCCGGGGCCGGAGGTGAGCAGGTGAGGCCGCGATGCCGGCTGCCGGCGCAGGCGCGCCATGGTGGCGAGACCGCTGAGGGGCTCAAGCGCGCGGATGAGCACGCAGCCTGCATGGCCGGAAGGTTCGCAGGAGGCGTTGAGGCAATAGTGCATGCCGTAGATGAAGTAGACATACGCGTGTCCGGGAGGGCCGAAGAGGATGCGGTTGCGGGCAGTTTCTCCGGCATAGGCATGGGCTGCCGGATCATCGAGGCCGAAGTAGGCCTCTGTTTCGACGATGCGGCCAGTGAGTTGTTCGCCGTCAAGGATACGGACGATGAGCTTGCCGAGAAGGGCGCGCGCAACTCTATCCGGCGCGGGGAGGAAGAAATCGCGTTGGAGAGGAGTGGCCAGTGGCGTAAGTAGGGCGTGTTGATATTGAGGCTGAGGATTTTGATGATGCTCCATCCTTTCGCGATGGATTGCGAAAGGATGGGCTGACGGCATTTACTTCGTTTTGAGTTCCTTGATGGCGGCAAGAACTTCTTCGGCATGGCCTTCGGGCTTGACCTTGGGAAAGATCCTGAGCAGGGTCTGGTCGGGACCGATGACGAAGGTGGTGCGCTCGATGCCCATAACCTTCTTTCCGTACATATTCTTCTCTTTGAGGACTCCGAACTGATTGCAGACCTTCTCGTCAACATCGGCAAGCAGCGGGTAGTTGAGGTCGTACTTGGCTTTGAACTTCGCCTGCGCTTTGGGTGTGTCTCGGGAGATGCCGAGGACGACGGCTCCGGCCTTCTGGAGCTTGGTGAACGTGTCGCGGAAACCGCAGGCCTCAATGGTGCAGCCGGGCGTATCGGCCCTGGGGTAGAAGAAGAGGACAACGGGCTTGTCCTTGAAGTCGCTGAGGTGGACGGTCTTGTCCTGGTCATCCTGCAGGGTGAAATCGGCGACTTTTTCGTGTAGCTCCATGGGAGGACTCCTGTTGAATAAATGTTGCGTCTTATAGATTGTTCCTTAAGCATGAAAGCTGTGTCACGGATGGGCGGAGAATTTCGCAAAAAGTTTCATAGGGTAGCGGCCTGGGGTGTGATTTGCGCGGGATTGACTCTGTATGCGCAGCAGGACCCAGCACACACGCAGGCGAAGGGGGATACGCCTGCGCCCCTGCGGGCGACTGCGGTGCTCGAATATCTGGGCCCGTTGAGCAAGCCGACGGCAAGCAGGCTGCTGCCGATAGCGGTTTTCGATGGGGAAGGCTATCAGCCCGGCGGCCTTTACCTGGCGCAGCCCGCTCCGCTCGCGGTGGAAGCTGGAACCGAATATGAACTGGAGCAGGCTGGAACGCCCAAAGGGCTCTACGCTGTGAACGCGGCCGAGCGGCTGAACGGCAGCTGGATAGGGATCGGCCGTTGGGAGCCGCTGATTGTGCCGGCGAAACCCAGACTGCATGCTTCGCGGACGCCTCCCAAGGTGGTGAAGGAGGTGGACCCTAACCGGCCGCACTTTGCAGTAGACAAGAGCAGCCGGAATGAGCCTGCAGGCCAGACAAAGGGCGGCCAGACGACGCCGACGGATACGAGTGCGACGACGGCGAAGAGCGCGCCACCGCCGGTCGACCCAGAACGGCCAACGCTGCGGCGTCGTCCTGAGGGCAAAAAGGTGAGCAAGGAGTCAGAAGGGGCGGGTTCCCCGGTGACGTCTACCAGCGACCTTGACCCGGACCGTCCGCACCTGCGGCGTGGGGTGCCTGCGAATCTCGAAAAAATCGACCAGCCATCGAAACTTGAGGGCGATCCGGCGAATATGCAGCAGGTGGTTGCGATTTCCGATGCGAGCAAGAGCGAGCCACACGCGTGGGGCTATACGTGGGCTGATCCGGGTGATGCTAAGAAGATGCAGACAGCCATGGAACAGATTGCGCAGAAGCTGATCGCGCCGCCCGGGCCTGGACCGGCTCCAGTCTCGCAGAAGAGTACCAGGTCAACGGCAGCTCATCGGCGTAAGACTGCCGCGAAGACAGCTCCAGCGCAGCCGTTGCCAATGTTCACAAATGAAGTTTTCAGGGCCTATGAGCTCTCCTATGGCGGAGGATCGACACTGGTTTTCACGGCGCAGGTTGGCGATGGCGGGCCCGCGACGAAGTATGTGGCGCTGATCGCGCAGCCCGATTTCTACGGGAATCCGCGAGTGCTCTTCAAGCAGGTGACGCGGGGCGACCAGCTTGATGTGACCCCGAGGATGAGGCTGGTGGATGCCGCGGATACGGATGGCGATAAACAGGCGGAGTTGATCTTTGAGCTGCGGAGCAGCCGGGATCGCCAGTTTGCCATTTATCGTGTGGCCGGAGGAGTTGCGGAGCAGGCATTTGTCAGCGGATCGATGCCGTGAGGGCATTCAGATTAGCTTAAGGTCTACCGTGTAGGCTTCAAGAGTAAATGCGAAGCTTATGCAGCTAATGGACATGGATTTGGATCCCCTTGAATTCTTGACTGCCAGGCGAAGAGCATTGGTCGGTCTGGGGATTTGCCTGGCATTTTCGGCAGGCGTTCCCCTGCAAGCGCAGTCCTCTCTTCAGGGACAGATGCAGCTATCGGCCCAGGTTTCGGCCCAGACGCAGGCGGGGAGTGCTGCTCCTTCCGCTCCGCCCGTGATGATTTCGCTCGACGAGGCGATCCGCCGGGCAGAGATCAATGATCCGACCTACGCCGGCGCAGTCGCCAGTGGGAAGACGGCAGCCTACGATCGAGGGATTGCAAGATCAACACTGCTGCCCGGGGTGATTTTTCATAACCAGGCGCTCTACACCCAGCCGAATGGGCTGGTGAACCAGGGAGGGCAGACCGGAAGTCAGGCGGCTCCCATATTCATAGCCAATAATGCGGTGCACGAGTATGCAAGCCAGGCCGAGGTTACGGAGACGATAGGCCTGGCCCGGATCGCCAGTTATCAGAGGGTTGACTTTCTGGCGGCGCAGGCTGCAGCCGAGCAGGAGATTGCGCGGCGCGGATTGGTGGCGACGGTGGTCAACAGCTACTATTCGCTGCTTGCAGCGGATCAGAAGTACACGGTCACTGAGCGCGCCTATGACGAGGCTCAGAACTTCGACAAGCTGACGCGGGAGCTCGAGCAAGGCCGCGAAGTTGCCCATGCAGATGTGCTGAAGGCCGACCTGCAGATGCAGCAGCGGTCGCGCGATCGGGATGACGCCCGGCTGAATGCGGAGAGAGCGCGACTGGATCTGGCGGTGCTGTTGTTCCCTGATCCGCGTACGGCATTTGCGCTTGAGGATGGCGGAGCCCAGCCCGCTCTCCCCTCACGTGGAGACGTGGAAGCTGCAGCGCAAAAGAATAATCCTCAGCTGAGGTCGGCACTGGCGGCCGTCGGGGCCAGCCAGAAAGAAGTTGTTGCAGCCAAGGCGGGTTATCTTCCAGACGTCGGGCTGGCGGCTGTGTATGGCATCGACGCGCCTCAGTTTGCCCTCAGCGGGCCGCTTGTGCCAGGCGCCGGCCAGGCGCAGAATCTGGGTTACTCTGCCGCGGTCACGCTTGATATTCCAGTATGGGACTGGTTTGCAACCCATGACCGGGTGAAGCAAAGCGAGATTCGCAGACAGGTGGCCGTTACGCAGCTGAGCTACACGCAGAAGCGGCTCATCGCGCAGTTCGATGAACTCTACAGCGAAGCGGTTACTGCGCATGACCAACTGCAATCGCTGAGCACCAGCGTGAATACAGCGCGCGAAGGGCTGCGGCTGACGAGCTTACGCTACAAGGCCGGTGAATCGACTGCGCTGGAAGTGGTGGACGCGCAGAATCAGCTTACGTTTGCAGAAAGTGCGCGCGCCGATGGAATTGTTCGATATCGTATGGCTCTTGCCAACCTGCAGACACTGACTGGAACGCTATGAAGAACGATTGCATTGTTAAATATTTTGCCGTGGCTCTCTTGCCGATTGCGCTGGTGGCGGCGGGCTGCGCCAAGCAGGAAGCTGTTCCGGAGGCTGTGGTGAGCGTGCAGGCGGCTACCGTCGCGCCAGGCTCGATCACCGAACACGTGGAGAGCGATGCGGTGCTCTCGCCTGTGGCCCAGGCGGCGATTGCGCCGAAGATCACCGCTCCAGTGAAGAAGTTCTATGTGCAGCGCGGCGCAAAGGTGAAGGCTGGTCAACTGCTGGCGACACTGGAAAACCAGGATCTCGCAGGCGCAGCGCTCGAAGGGGAGGGCTCCTACAACTCCGCTCAAGCGGTCTACGAGACGACCACGAAGGCGCAGGTTCCCGAGCAGTACCAGCAGGCGCAGCTTGATTTGGAGCAGGCACAGGCCAACCTGAACCTGAACCAGAAGATCGTGGATAGCCGCACGCAGCTTTTCTCAGAAGGAGCGATTGCCGGCCGCGATGTGGATATGGCGAAGGCTGCATTGGTGCAGGCGCAGGCTGCCTATGATGCCGCGCAGAAGCGCCTTGAAGGAATCAAATCAGTGGGGCGAGAAGCGGCTCTCAGATCCGCGAAGGGCCAGCTGGAATCAGCACAGGGGAAGTACCAGACGGCCGAGGCCGATCTGAACTACTCGCACATCACAAGCCCGATAAGCGGCGTAGTTACGGACCGCCCGCTCTATGCAGGGGAGACGGCGGCAGCTGGCGCGCCGCTGATTACGGTGATGGATATATCGGCGCTACTGGCGAAGGTGCATCTGCCGCAGGCCCAGGCGCAGCTGCTGAGGGTGGGGGCGGATGCTTCAGTGAAGGTGCCGGGGCTGACTGCACCGGTCGACGGAAAGATCGCTCTTGTAAGTCCGGCGCTTGACCCGGGCAGCACAACGGTTGAGGTCTGGGTGCGTATCGAAAATAAGGCAGGCGAGCTGAAGCCGGGCACGCCTGTGCATGTGACGATGACCGGGCCGACGGTCAAGGATACGCTCGTCATTCCGGCGGCTGCGCTCTCAAAAGACCAGAACGGCAGAGATACGGTCATGCTGATCGGTGCGGATAGCGTGGTGCATCAGAAGCCGGTGACGGTTGGTATCCGCGATAGCGAAGAGGCGCAGATCACCGCGGGGTTGAGCAACGGGCAGCAGGTAGCCACGACGGGTGGATATGGGCTCGATGATGGTACGAAGGTGAAGGTCGTCTCCGCCGAGGAGATGGAGAAGAGCACCGAAGTGGGCAAGAAAGACAGCGGGGGCGGACTGTGAGCATGCTGCACCGCCCGGTCAATGCGCCAGAGAACAGCAAGACAGGCGATCAGTCGTTCTGGATGGTTCGCATGTCGCGGACGATCTTTTTTTTCACGATCGTGCTGGCAATTGCAGGTGCGTATTTCGCCTTCCAGGTACCGATCTCAGTTTTCCCCGATACGAATTTTCCGCGCGTGGTCATCGGCATCGACAACGGTGTGATGCCTGTCGAGCAGATGCAGGTGACGATTACCAAGCCCATTGAAGACGCCGTAAACAGCGTGCCAGGGCTACAGACGGTGCGCTCGACGACCAGTCGCGGATCGGCTGAGGTGAGCCTCTTCTTCGCCTGGAACGTGGACATGGTGACGACGCTGCAGTTGGTGGATGCGGCGCTCTCAAAGGTGGAACAGACGCTGCCGCCGACAGCGCGCATTCGTACCGACCGGTTGACGTTTGCGACATTTCCTATTCTCGGCTACAGCCTCACATCGAATACGCTCTCGCAAACGGCGCTCTGGGAGTTGGCGACCTATAACCTGAAGCCGCCGTTGAATCGCGTACTGGGCGTGAGTACGGTAACGGTGCAGGGCGGTCAGGTGCCGGAGTATCACGTTATTCCCAACACCGCGAAGCTGCTGGCGACCGGTGTCACGATCAGCGATCTGGTCAATGCGATTCAACTTTCAAATCTGGTGGACTCGCCGGGACTCTACGAGTCGAGTCACGAGCTTATTCTCGGACTGGTCGGCGCACAGGCCAAAAACGCAGCCCAGTTGGCAGGGCTTGCAGTCAAGACGACAGCTTCGGGAGTACCGGTCCATGTGGGCGATGTGGCGGAGGTGCGACGTGCACCTATGCCGGTTTATACAATTGTCACCGCAGAGGGCAAGCCTGCGGTTCTGCTGAATGTCACGCGGCAGCCTAACGGCAATACGGTCTCAGTGGCGGATGCAGTTGCTGCGAAGATTGCCCAGCTCAGGAAAACACTGCCGCCGGGTGTAACTATCAAGCCCTATTACGATCAATCGCTGTTGGTGCGTGACAGTATTAAGAGCGTACGGGATGCAATCCTGATCGGGCTGGTGCTGGCGGCTATCATCCTGGTTGTCTTTCTTCGCGACTGGACTTCGTCTCTGGTAGCGGGGCTGGTGATTCCTGTAACCGTGTCGGTTACGATTGTCTTCCTTTGGGCTACAGGGCAGAGCTTTAACCTGATGACGCTGGGCGGCCTGGCGGCAGCAGTCGGCCTGGTGATCGACGATGCCATTGTTGTGGTTGAGAATATCGTTCTCCATCGCGACAGCGGCGAGAGCCGCACGGAGGCTGTGCGGAAGGCATTCAAGGAAATAACCGTACCTTTGATCGGATCAACGATCACTCCGATCGTTGTCTTTCTTCCATTGATATCCGTGACGGGAGTGACAGGTACGTTCTTCCGTGCGCTGGCGATTACCATGACGGTTTCGCTACTGACATCGCTACTGCTGGCCTTGAGCTGGACGCCGAGTCTGAGCCTGGTACTGCTCAAGAGCAAGCGTACGACGAAGAACGGGGAGGCGCACGAGCACCATGGGCGCATTATGCAGGGCGTGCTTCGTGCTCACAAGCGGGTGCTCGAGGTTGCGCTGGCGAGGCCATTGCTGCTGGCGGCGGCTTGCCTTGTGCTGATCGGCGGCACCTATGTTGCCTTTCAATCGCTGGGTTCCGATCTGCTTCCGGCGATGGATGAGGGCGGCTTTATCGTCGACTACATCATGCCTGCAGGGAGTTCGCTCTCCGAGACGAACCGCGTAGTCAGCCATGTGGAGCGCATTCTGCTGTCGGTGCCGGAGGTCGATGGCATTTCACGACGCACAGGTCTGCAGATGGGGCTCGCCGCGGTTACGGAGGCGAATACCGGCGACATCACCGTGAAGCTGCGGAGCGACCGCAGCCGTGGCATTGACGAGATCATGAACGAGGTTCGTAACAAAGTTCACGCCTCAGAGCCCGAGCTTGATGTTGAATTCACCCAGGTGCTGCAGGACATGATCGGCGATCTTTCGAATTCGCCGGAGCCGATTCAGATCAAGTTGTTCTCACAGGACATGGCGCTGTTGACGAGACTTGGACCGCAGATCGCCGACACGATCGGCAAGATTCCCGGCGTGGTGGATGTGCAGAACGGCATCGACAATACGATCAGCGGTCCTGCCACGGATTTTCAGATCGACCCAACGGTAGCAGCGCGACTGGGATTCACCCCGGAGGAAGTTTCAGTCGACTCGACGGCCATTCTCGATGGACTGCCAACGGCCAATCCGATTATCGAAAAGGATCGCCCATATACAGTCCGCGTACGCATGGATGAGTCGCATCGCAGTTCGTTCGAGAATATTATCAACACGGTCTTCAACAGCAGTACGGGAAAGACGGCGACGCTTGGCTCGCTTGCGCATATCGTACAGTTGCCACCGCAGAACGAGATCAAGAGAGAGAATCTCCAGCAGCTGATCACCGTCACGGGGAGGCTCGAAGGCTCGAATCTGGGCGGCGCTATCGCGCAAGTGCAGAGGGCGATCAATGCGATGCATCTGCCTTCCACCGTTCGCGTAGAGTACGGCGGGACGTATCAGGAGCAGCAGAAGTCTTTCCATGAGCTGGTGCGGGTATTGCTGATCGCGCTGATGCTGGTGTTCGGCGTATTGCTGGCGGAGTTTCACAACTTTTCCGCGCCGACGGCCATCCTCACTTCTTCTGTCCTGTCCACGGCTGGCGTCGTCTTTGCGTTGCTCATTACCGGGATCACATTCAATGTCGCCTCTTTCATGGGTCTGATCATGGTTATCGGAATTGTCGCGAAGAATGGCATTTTGCTTCTCGATGCAGATCAGAAGTACCGCGCGCAGGGGATGGCGGCCAAGGGAGCGATGCTTGAAGCCGCACAGCGCAGGCTGCGGCCGATCCTGATGACTGCAATGGCTGCGGTGAGCGGCATGCTGCCGCTGGCCTTTGCGCTGGGGGCGGGTTCGCAGATGCTGCAGCCCCTGGCGATTGCGGTGATCGGAGGGCTGCTGATTTCAATGGTGCTGTCGCTGATCGTGACCCCGGCGGTGTACTACTTCCTGACTCGATCGCACGACGAGAAGATAAGTAACTTGTAGAGTTACTTATCTTCTCGCCGGATGCGCCGGTTCAGCGCACGATCAGCGACATGGCCATCGACAGTAACAGGCCCGCGATGGAGATGATGGTCTCGCAGACCGACCAGGTTTTGAAGGTGTCGGTGACGCTCAGGTTGAGGTACTCCTTGACGAGCCAGAAACCGCCATCGTTCACATGAGAAAAGACGAGTGAGCCTGCGCCGGTGGCGATGGCCAGCAGTTCAGGGTGCATGCCGGGCAGGTGCAGGGCGATGGGTGCGATGATGCCTGCCGACGTAGTCATGGCAACCGTAGCGGAGCCCGTGGCTAGACGCACCAGCGCGGCAACAGACCAGGCGAGCAGGATGATGGGCACATGAGCATGCATGGCCACATCTACGATAGCCGCAGCTACGCCACTTGCCTCGAGGATCTTGCCGAAGCCACCGCCCGCGCCGATGAGCAGGATGATGATAGCCGTGGGTGCAAGGCACTCGTTTGACCAGCGGAGAAGCGTCTCTTTGCTGAAGCCACGCATGCGGCCCAGGGTGATGAAGGCGAAGACAACTCCAATGAGTAAGGCTACGTCGGCGCTGCCGAGCAGGCGGAGTGACTGGTTGAGTGCGGAGCCAGGGCGCGAGAAAGCATCAGCCCAGCTGGCGCAGAGCATCAGGAAGACGGGTGACAGAATGGTGGCCAGGGTGATGCCGAAACCAGGCAGCCCGTGGCTCAGATCCTGGTCAAGGAACTGTGCGGCGATGGGGTTGTCAGTGTCGAGGGTGATGCGCGGGGATATCCAGCGGGCGTAGACAGGGCCCGCGAGGATGGCGGTGGGAATGCCGATGATGAGCGCGTAGAGAATGGTGCGTCCTGTATCCGCGTGAAAGGCCGCAACCGCTAGCATGGCAGCGGGATGCGGCGGGACGAGGCCGTGAACGACGGAGAGTCCGGCAGCCATGGGCAGACCCACGGCTATCAAGGATTGCCGAGTGCGGCGGGCTACAGTGTAGGCAATAGGCACCAGCAGAACGAAGCCGACATCAAAGAAGACGGGCAGGCCAACGAGGATGCCGATCAGTACCATCGCCCAGGGAATACGCTTTTCGCCGAAGACGCCGACGAGGGTATGTGCAATGCGTTCCGCTCCTCCAGACTCGGCCATCATTTTGCCGAGCATGGTGCCGAGGCCGACGATGATGGCGATGTGGCCAAGCGTATTGCCGGCACCGCTCTCGAACGCCGGAACAATGGTGTGGAGCGGCATTCTGGTGGCAAGCGCGAGAGCAAACGAGGCAAGGCAGAGCGCAAGGAACGGGTTGACCTTATAACGCGCGATAAGAACGACGAGCGCAAGGACAGAGACGACGGCTGCGGTGAGTAGATAGATGCTGTGGACAGGCATCACGCTTCCGGCTTCTTATAGGCGACGCATTCAATCTCCACTTTGCAGTCAACAACCATGCTGGAGACGACGCAGGCGCGGGCCGGAGGGTGTTCGCCGAAGTGTTCGCGGAAGACCTTGTTGAACGACTGGAAGTCGCGAGGATCGTCGAGCCAGACGCCGCAGCGGACAACGTGCTCAGGACCGTAACCGGCTTCGCGCAGGATTCCGAGCAGGTTGCGAATCGCCTGCTGGCTTTGGGTGATGATGCCGCCTTCGACTACCTCACCATTGAGCATGGGCACCTGACCTGAGACATAGAGCCAGCCGTCCGCCTCAACCGCGCGGGAAAAGGGAAGATGCTGGCCACCCGTACCTTTGCCGCCTTCCGCTCCGTAACGCTTCATTATGGGTTCTCCTGGAAGAAATAGAGTTGTAAATTCTTTACCGGTGGTGTCGAGATACGCGCTTCTTCGCGGCTTTCGCTCACGCGATAATGCTCCCGCGAGGAATGAATTTCCCTGATCGATCGCCAGTCGCGGCTCCGCGGGAATAGCTTAGCCTGCCGTTGACCCAGACGGATTCGATCCCGCCGGCGACCTGTGCTGGGTGCTCAAAGGTCGCGGTGTCGCAGATGAGCTGCGGATCAAAGAGAACGAGGTCCGCGCAGTAGCCATCGCGCACCAGTCCGCGATGAACGAGGCCAAAGCGGGCTGCAGGCAAGGATGTCATCTTGCGCACGGCCTCCTCCAGCGGAAAGAGCCCGAGGTCGCGACTGTAGCGGCCGAGGACGCGCGGAAAGGCGCCCCAAAGTCGAGGGTGCGGATGCGGGTCGAGTGGGAGGCCATCTGAGCCGATCATAGTGGCAGGGTGGCTAAGGATGGCGCGCATGTCTGATTCGGAGATGCTGTGGTAGATGGCCCCGGCGGGCTGCAGTCGCTTGGCCGCTTCAAGGTGCGAGAGTCTCCAGGCGGCGGCGATTTCCGCGAGTGTTTTGCCGGATTGCTCAGGGTGCGGAGTGGACCATGTGATGGTGATCTTCACGCGTTCGTCCACCTGGCGAAGATCGAGAGTGCTCGAGCCGGCGGCGTAGGGATAGCAGTCACAGCCGATGGTTTGACCGGTGCTGGCAGCGTCGAGCCGCGCGAGCACTTCGCCGCTGCGGCCCCAGTTGGTGATGCCAGCGCACTTGAGGTGAGAGATGACGACGGGAACGCGGCTGGAGCGTCCGATGCGGAAAGCCTCGTCCATCGCGGCGAGGATCTGCTCCGTTTCGCTGCGGAGGTGCGTTGCATAGATGGCGCCCGCAGCGGCGAGCGTCTCTGCGAGAGCGAGCACTTCTTCCGTTGTGGCGGAAAATGCCGAAAGGTAGGCAAGGCCGGTGCTCAGTCCTAATGCGCCGTGGTCGAGCGCTTCCTGCAGATCCACACGCATGGCAGCGATTTCCGCGTGGGTGGCGGTGCGGTCGAGGCGGTCCATGTGATTGTTGCGCAGGGCGGTGTGTCCGGCAAAGGCAGCGATGTTGACGGCAGGACGCGCGGCATGGACTGCCTCGACGTAGGAGGCGAAGGTGGGGTACTGAAATGTGCTGGCATCGCCGAGCAGGTTCATCGGGTCAGGCGGGTCAGAGCGCAACCGCACGGGAGCCGCTGAAATGCCGCAGTTGCCGGCGATGACGGTAGTGACGCCCTGGGACAACTTGGGCAGCATCTGCGGGGTGTGCAGGATGGCAGTATCGTCGTGGGTGTGAGAATCGATGAAACCAGGTGCGAGCGCGAGGCCGTTCGCGTCGATGATGGTATCCGCGCTCTCGGCTGGTAGCGTTCCGACGCGTTCAATCAGGCTGTCACGCAGCAGAACATCTGCAGGGCGCGGCGGTTCGCCGCTTCCATCCACCAGCAATACATTGCGGATCAGGGTCGCCGGCATGTTAAGAGCTTATAGTATTCGCAATGCAGAATATTTTGCCGCTGAATAAAGGAATTTGCTCGCTGGAGAGTCCGGCAACGGTAGAGGAGGTTGTCGCGCGTGGGTTGAACCTGCTGCGTGAGGACCTGATGTTGCCGGCTGCCGTGCTCCTGAGTAACCGCCTGGAACATAATCTGGCGTGGATGCAGCGCTTTGCGCGAGCCAGCGGCGTTCAGCTGGCTCCGCACGGCAAGACGACGATGGCCCCTGCGCTATTCGAAAAGCAGCTGAAGGCGGGAGCATGGGGAATAACTGTGGCGACGGCTCAGCAGGCTCGAGTCGCGGCAGAGTACGGGGTGCGCCGTATCCTGATGGCGAACCAGCTTGTGGGACGGCAGAATATGACCACAGTGTCGCACCTGCTGCCCGGCTGCGAGTTCTTCTGTCTGGTGGATTCGGCGGCGCAGGTGGAGTTGCTCGGGGCATTTTTTAAGGCTCAGGGGCAGCGCCTGAATGTGCTGGTAGAGTTGGGCTCCGACGGCGGGCGCGCAGGGGTGAGAAACCAGCAGCAGCTAGAAGAGGTGCTCGACGCTCTGGGACGCTGGCCCGGGAGTCTGGCGCTCTGCGGCGTGGAAGTGTATGAAGGCGTTCTCGATAACGAGGCCGCGGTGCGGCTGTTTCTCGATGAAGTGGTAGAGACGGCTCGTGAGATTGCCGTGAGCCGTGGCTTTGATCGCAGCCCTTTCCTGCTTACAGGCGCGGGCTCGGCCTGGTATGACGTGGTCGCTGAGGTCTTCGGCGCGGCAGCAAAGGGCCTGAAGGCGGAGATTATCCTGAGGCCTGGTTGCTACCTGACCCACGATGTGGGGATCTACCGGCTAGCGCAGCAGGAGATCGAGGCGCGAAGTGCCCTAGCTGCGGAACTGGCGCCGGGCCTGCAGCCTGCAATGCAACTCTGGGCCTATGTGCAGTCGATTCCTGAACCGCAGAAGGCCATCATAACTCTGGGCAAGCGTGACGCAGCCTTTGATGCCGGGCTGCCTGTTCCGACGCTGCACTGCCGCCCGGGCAATATGCAGCCTCTTCCTGCGCTCCCTGGATGGAAGCTTACCCGAATGATGGACCAGCATGCTTACCTGGCGATCGAGGAAGAGGACGACCTGCGGGTGGGCGACATGATCGGATTCGACATCTCGCACCCTTGTCTTACGTTTGACAAGTGGCGATGGATCGCGGTGGTCGACGAAAACTACAATGTAGTGGATATGGTGGAAACCTACTTCTGAGCCAGCAGAGAAGCGCGAAGTACCGCCAGCAGGGTATAAAAGCATCAGACAATGTCAGACCAACCACCAGGTCGCGACGCAATCGCGGCGTTTCTCTCGCGGGACTTCACTCTCTACTCGCTGGCGCGGCTCTCGGTTATCATCGGCGCTGAGGCGCAGGCGCTTGCGGTCGCGTGGCAGGTCTATCAGATTACCCATCGTGCGCTGGATCTGGGCTATACGGGGCTGGCGCTCTTTCTGCCCGGGTTGCTGTTCATTTTGCCCTCAGGGCATGTGGCGGACCGCTTTGATCGCAGAACGGTGATTCTCGTCTGTTACTCGCTGCAGGCGGTTTGCAGCACTCTGCTGTTGTTGTTTGCGCTACACGGAATCCACCGCGTGATGCCAATTTACAGCGTGCTATTTCTGGTAGGAACGGGCCGTGCGTTCAGCGGACCGGCCAGTTCTGCGCTTATCCCACACCTGGTTCCGAAGGAGCACTTCGTCAACGCGGTGACGTGGGGCGCGACGGTTTTCCAAATGGCCAACTTTGCAGGCCCGGCGCTGGGCGGATTGCTCTTTACGCTGCCACTCCACGGGCGGTTGTCGGGCGCGGCGCTGGTCTACTCCTTCACTCTTGTCATGCTGATGTGTTTCCTCGTGCTGGTAGGGTCGCTACACGTGCGGCCGGGGCGGATGGAGCATAAGGCGATATCAGTAGATGTGCTGCTGGCAGGATTTCGCTATGTCTGGCGGACGCGTATCCTGCTGGGCTCAATCACGCTCGACCTCTTTGCAGTGCTGCTGGGAGGTGCGGTAGCGTTGATGCCGATCTTTGCGGTAGACGTGTTGCATGCAGGGCCGCGCGGATTGGGATTGCTGCGGGCGGCCCCTGCAATCGGGGCGTTGCTGGTTTCGATGACGCTGACATGGATGCCGATCAAGCATGGGGCAGGCGCTAAGATGTTTGTCTGCGTTGGCATTTTCAGCGTGGCGACCATCGTATTCGGATTGTCGAGGAGCGTGCCTCTGTCGCTCGTGGCGCTGTTGATCGTCGGAGCGTCAGACATGGTGAGCGTGGTTATCCGGTCTTCCGTGCTGCAGTTGGCGACGCCGCCGCAGATGCGTGGCCGGGTGAGTGCCGTGAATTCGCTGTTTGTCGGCGCGTCCAATGAGTTGGGCGAATTCGAGAGTGGACTGACAGCCCAGTGGTGGGGCGCAGTGCGTGCCGTTGTCGCGGGAGGGATCGGATCCCTGGTGGTGACAGGTCTGTGGGCGGGTTTATTCCCGAGCCTGCGGAGAGCGGATGCGCTCAGTTCCGAGTCGCTGATGCAGGCGGAATTAAACGAGCGCTCCCAGGAAGTACAGAAGCGCTGATCTGCATCCTATCCTGTTGAAAGGAAGGGAAGTTACATGAAGAGCTGGCAGAAAATTGCCGTCGTTACGTTGATTGCACTTGCCGCACTTGGCGTAAGGGTGTTCTTTATCTGGAGGGAGCGCAATGCTCCGGCTGTCCAGAAGCCGCAGCCGCAGGAGCGACAGCTGACAGCGGATGAGATGGTGATTCCTCGCAAGCTGTTCATCGATGATTTGAAATCCGCAAAAGCTCTCGACGGAAAAACGGTCTGGGTACAGGCTGGCTACGAACTGGAGTATTTTCCCTATGCCGCGCACAGGGTGAATTTTGCGAAGAGCCAGGGGATGCTGCCGGGGATGCAGGCGCTGGAGATCAAGGACATGGTTCCCGAAGCGGTACCGGCAAAGATCGAGGATCGCATCCCAAAAGGGGATAAGCAGATCTTTGCCGTGTTCACAATGCCAGGCGACAAAAAGGAATATGCGACCGCGATCGGTTATGAGCAGGGCACCGACTCAAAGTATTACGCGGATGACATCTTCTACTATGACGATCCTCATACGATGTATAAACACTGGCCCGCGGACGTGTGGCAGACGGTCGATCAGCACCAGGCAAAGGTAGGGATGAACGAGTTGCAGACCGCCGCGGCGCTGGGAGTTATTCAGCAGTCTGACTCCTCGAACGTCGGCAATCGAACTGTGCACTACGATGCCGGAGGCAAGAAGTGGTCGGTGACGTTCCAGAACGATAAGGCCACGAGCGTAAAGCAGGAGTAGACCCCGGCGGGTGCATTTACAAGTTCGCAGGCAGGGAGATAAAGTTGGGGCGGCTGTGCGGCGGCAGGCTTTGGCCTCGCAGGGCTAATCAGACCTCCAAAGAGGAGCCTCCTTGCGAATCAATTTCCTGCCTGGCTTGCTTGTCTGCCTTGTCCTGTTGAGCTTCGCTCCATTGTCGCCAGCCCAAAGCACTGCCCCGGCCACCCCTGCGGATATGCCGCATATTTCGCGGCAGGATGGACGCTTTGCGCTGATGGTTGATGGCGCTCCTTATCTGGTGCTGGGCGCGCAGATGCATAACTCAAGCGCATGGGCATCCGTGTTGCCGAAGGTGTGGCCGTGGATGGAGGCGATGCACGTGAATACCGTTGCCGCTCCGGTTTACTGGGAGCAGATTGAGGCGACGGAGGGCAAGTTCGACTTTACAGAGGTCGATGCGCTGGTGAACCAGGCACGCGAGCACCATCTCCATTTGATCCTTCTCTGGTTTGGCACATGGAAGAACGGCCAGATGCGCTACACGCCCCGGTGGGTCAAGATGGATGGTTCACGCTTCCCCCGAATGAGGGACGCCCATGGCGAGCCCATCGAGGTGCTGTCAGCGAATTCCTCCAGCAATCTTGATGCGGATAAGAAGGCCTTCAGCACGCTGATGCGGCACCTGAAGCAGCTAGATGGCGATCAGCACACAGTGATCATGGTGCAGGTTGAGAATGAATCGGGCGCCATCGGCAGCGTGCGAGATTATTCTGCGATGGCGGAAAAGCAGTTCGAGGGGACGGTGCCGGAAGCGCTGCTCAAAGGGCTGCATAAAACTCCGGGAACCTGGAAGCAGGTGTTCGGCGGCGATGCCGATGAAACCTTTCAGGCCTACTCGGTTTCGCGATACATCGATGAAGTGGCCAAGGCCGGTAAGGCTGAGTATCCGCTGCCGATGTATGTGAATGTGTGGGTGAGCTATCCCATCCGCGAGCTGCCGGAGAGGCGCATTCCAACTCCCGGCATCAGTTACCCCAGCGGCGGCGCGGTGCAGTCGATGCTCAATCTTTGGAAGATGGAAACGCCTGATATCGACATCATCGGGCCGGATATCTACTCAAGCGATGGTGCTTTCTATCGGGAAATCCTTCGCACGTACAGCAGACCCGATAATCCACTGTGGATTCCGGAGACCGGCTCGGGGGATGACTTTGGCCGCTACTTCTTTACCGCGCTGGGTATGGGTGCTATCGGGTTTTCACCTTTTGGCGTGGATCGCATCGACGCAACAATCCCTCCAGGTGGCTTGCCTGGCATGCACGCAGAGAACTATGCGCTGATTGGTCCGATGGATCGGGAGATTGCCGCCTTGAACTTTGAAGGCAAATTGAAGACCGCGGTCGAAGAAGAAGGCCAGGCCGTTCAAACATTGAATTTTGGCAAGTGGCAGGCGACGATTGGTTTCGGCTATCCGCAGAGGGACGGGATGAGGCCGCCGGGAACAAAGGATTTTCACGGACGAGCACTCGTGGCGCAACTGGGGCCGGATAAGTTCCTGGTAACGGGATTCGACGCCAGCATTACGTTTCAGCTGACCAGCCCCGGCCACGAGCATATGCAGATTCTCCAGGCAGAGGAAGGCAGCTACCGCAACGGAAAGTGGCAGCCTTTGCGCATTCTGAACGGAGATGAAACGGACCGCGGGCTTAACTTCCGGCACCAGGGGAGCGTAGCGCAGATCGAGCTAGGCACATTCTGATCTGAAGGCTGAATGATCAGTGAAATCCGCCGGGCCGCATCGCCTGCGACATTTCTGACGCCATTTCAAGAGAGCTCTGCCTGCCACGGAGGAACCGGGGGCAGGCAGTTCACCTCGCCTTTGCAATTAGCCGTTCTGCGATCTTTTTCGATCCTAACCCTAATCCTGACATCGGCTTGAGTGCGCAGCGGGCCAGCTGAGGCGGCTGCACCGGGGCGACTATGCATATTTCAATCTCAATAGGTATTATGTTTCAATCCACGACCGGAGCTTTCCATCGATGACTAAACTCGCAGTATCCCTCATGATCCTGGTAGCCTCTGCTCACGCTGCTCCGGTTCACCTTAGAACAAACGCCCTTGAGAGCCCGCTGGGCATCGACACTCCGCATCCGAGCTTCTCCTGGCAGAGCGATGCAAAGACTCCGAACTGGATGCAGTCCGCCTACGAAATCCTCGTTGCAACCGATGCGAAGAACCTCGGCTCCGGCAAGGCCGACGTCTGGGACTCCGGACGCGTTCACTCCTCCGATTCGGTAAATATTGCCTATGCCGGCACTGCGATCAAGCCACAGCAACGCTATCTCTGGCAGGTCCGCGTCTGGGATAACAAGGGGCAAGAGACGACCTCTGCGCCGGCGTGGTTTGAGACCGGGCTCATGAGTGCTGGCGACTGGAAGGGCCAGTGGATCATGCGGAAAGACCCTGTTGCGGAACAGGAACTCAGGGATATTCGCTGGATATGGCTTGCGAATTCGGATCCGATGCGTGTTCCCTCAGCTACGCCTGCACACTTTCTCTACCACCTACATCTCAATGCCAAGCCGCAAGCGGCAAGCCTACATGTGCTGGTGCGTGGAAAGTTCATTGCTCACGTCAACGGCCACGTCTCGGGTCATCACGACGAATGGGGTGCGTTTGATCGCGAGGAGATAACCTCCCTGCTTCACCCCGGAGACAATGACATTGAACTGGATGTAATTTCGCATCGTGCAGATGCGCCATCCACGACGGCGCCGTCGGCTGTGGCTGCATCCATTCACATCACTCATGCGGATGGCAGGAGTGAGCGCATTGTCACGAACCAGCATTGGCTTGCCCGCTCCACCGCTGATGGCGCCTGGCAGAGCGCGGAAGCAATAGGCCCGCTCTCGATGTACTTCGGGATTGGCACGGATCGGCAGCAGGCAATTGCCGGCCCCGACCGCATCACTACGGATGCGTCGCTGCTGCGTAAGGACTTCAGCATCGACTCGCCTGTTCGCACCGCACGCCTCAGCATTACCGCGCTCGGTGCCTACCAGGCATTCATCAACGGCAAATCAGTAGCGCCCGATATGCTGCTTTCGCCGGGTTGGACGGACTTTCACAAACGCGTCCTCTACCAGACCTATGACGTTACCTCGCTGCTGAGCCACGGCGCAAACGCAATCGGAGTTCTGCTCGGAGGTGGATGGTATAGCTCGCCGATGACCTGGACTGGCTTTCGCTACACTCCTGGACCGGATCTGGTTCGTGCGCAACTAGACCTGACGCTCGCCAATGGAAGGCACCAGACCATCGTCACGGATACTAGTTGGCTTACAGCCTCAGCGCCTATTACCTTCTCAGAGATTTATGGTGGCGAGTCCTACGATGCGCGCCTTGCCCAGCATGGCTGGAGCAGGCCAGGCTTCAATGCTGCACACTGGACAGAAGCATCCGCTGGAGATCCCCCCGACAGCGGGATGGTCGTCACTGCTCAGCCAGATCTACCTATTAGTCACACAATCACGCTTCATCCCATCAGCCTGGATCCTGCAAGCTCGGCTCATCCTTTTGTTTACGATATGGGGCAGAACATGGTCGGCAATGTTCGCATCCATGTTCGTGGGCCGCGTGGAGCCGTGGTAAGGCTTCGCTATGCAGAGCGTCTCAACCCAGATGGCAGCATCTACACGGAAAATCTTCGTAATGCTGACGCGACGGATACCTACGCTCTCTCAGGAGATGGCGACGAGACATGGACACCCGCTTTCACCTTTCACGGTTTCCGTTATGTTGAGTTTTCCTATGTAGGGATGGCGCCGCCGACGGCACCTACTCTTGCGACCATCGAGGGTCTTGTCTACAACAGCCTGCCCCCTGTGCCTTCGGTACGCCTCACCAGTTCGAGTGAGACTCTCAACAAGATGAATCAGCTTGGCGCGTGGGGACAGCGGGGCAACTTTGTCTCGATCCCAACCGACTGCCCGCAGCGAGACGAGCGGCTGGGCTGGATGGGCGACGCCGGAGTTTTTTGGCGGACGGGTTCCTATAACTTCAACATCGATGCCTTTACGCACAAGTTCATGCTCGATGTTACGGACGCACAGACTCCCGCCGGTGCCTTTACCGACGTATCTCCGAATATTCTCGGACCGCAGCCCGGCGCCCCTGGCTGGGGTGATGCCGGTATCTTCATCCCTTATGCCGCATGGCTGCAGTATGGCGACGCTGCCGTGGTGGAGCGTTCATGGCCGGCAATGCAGCGATGGATGGACTTCATTCTGAAGAGCAACCCCGACTACATCCGCCGCAATGATCTTGGCAACAATTATGGGGATTGGCTTGCGCCGGACCAGAACACTCCCAAAACTCTCATCGGTACCGCCTACTGGGCGCTGATTGCGCGTGAGATGGTGGAGATGGCCAACGCGCTTCATCGGACAGCCGACGCAGATAAGTACCAGCAACAGTACGATCACATCGCAGATGCCTACCGCAAGGCATTTGTAAAAGAAGATGGAAGCGTCGCCGGCAATACGCAGACGGCGTATCTTGCCACACTGTTTACCGGTATTGCGCCGGCGTCATTGCGCGCCAGTATGGTCAATCGTCTGGCGAAGGATATAGAAGCGCATGGCAACCATCTCACAACTGGTTTCCTTGGCACTCCATTCCTCATGTTTGTGCTTGACGAGAATAACCGCTCCGACCTGGCCTTCAAACTTCTTCTGTCGGACACTTATCCGTCATGGGGTTACATGGTGAAGAAGGGCGCTACCACCTGGTGGGAGCGTTGGAATGGAGACACAGGCGATCCCTCGATGAACTCCTATAACCACTATGCCTTTGGCTCCGTGATGGCCTGGGTCTATCGCCGTGCAGCAGGTATCGATACCGATGCGGCCGGACCGGGCTTTCATCATCTCACCATCCATCCTCATTTCGACCCTGCTCTGCCGCAGCTTCATGTCGAGTATGACTCGGACTACGGCACGATTATCTCGGACTGGCAGGAGGCACAGCACCGCTTCACCATCACAATTCCAGCGAATACGACGGCCACCGTCCTGCTGCCGGCGAACAGAACCGAGACAATCGGGAGCGGGACGCATTCCTATACCATCCAGTAGCGCGGGAGAGCTCTGTGCGTCTTATAGTTGCTCGTCGACCACAGGCGCAGGAACAACAGGAAGGTGAGAACAACAGGAAGGTGATTGGTAAGACTCCATGGGTGTGGCTACTCCGGATGCGGAGTAGCCACACACGTACTTCAGCGGTCTGCCTGAAATAACTATGTTTGCCAGAGAACCACTAAAGGTTTGCAATCCGGACGGCTACACGCGACGCGAGGTGCTGGCCGCGGGAGTTAAGACAGCCATTGCGTCATGCCTGTTACCCGGTATGCCAGCAGCAGGGGCTAAGACGCGCGCACCTCTGCGCGTTATCAACATCATGAACTTTATTCGTGCCGAGGAGCCGCGCGAGAGCATCGATCTGATCCAGCCGGTACGTGAGCAGATGGCGTTGATCAAGGCACACAGGTTCCCGGCCACGTGGCTGCTGCAATACGATGCGCTGGTCGAGGGACCGTACGTCAACTTCCTCAAAGACGCAATGCCCCCGGATCATGAGCCGGGGATCTGGTTCGAGATGAACCGGAAGATCTGCGACGATGCGGGGATTCCGTGGCGTGGCAATCCAAAATGGGAGTGGGACTATCATGTGCCCATTGCCTATGCAATTGGGTACACGCCGGAAGAGCGTCGCAAGCTCGCCGATACTGCCATGGCTACCTTTCGACGTATCTTTGGCCATGATGCGAAGACGGTGGCTTCGTGGAACCTGGATGCAGTCTCGATTGCATATCTAGCCGACCACTATGGCGTCGATGCCTTTGGCAATTGCCGCGATCAGCTGGCTACGGATGG
Organism: Acidipila rosea; assembly: GCF_004339725.1. GTDB lineage: Bacteria > Acidobacteriota > Terriglobia > Terriglobales > Acidobacteriaceae > Acidipila > Acidipila rosea. The sequence continues at coordinate 90,076 of NZ_SMGK01000004.1, forward strand.
CTTCACGATCTGGGGCGGTCCCATTGCTGCATACTATCCGGGCCGGAAGAATGCATGGAGCCCTGCTCTGACGGCTCGCAATCAGATCTCGACTCCCATGTTTCGCCTGTTAGGGCAGGATCCGGTTTATTACTACGACAATCAGCTTCCTTATCCGGACACAATGGAGCCGGTATGGCCCTCCGGTCAATCGGAGACCTTTGTTGATCGCTTTCTGGAGATGACGGCGCATGCGCCAACCCAGTCTGTCGCCTATGCGCAACTAGGGCAGGAGAACAGTTTCGGCTGGCCCCAGATGAGCAAGGCTTATCCGATGCAAATGGATAAGCTCGCCCGTGCCCGTAGCGAGGGTGGACTGATCGTTGAGACGATGGGCGAAACGGGGCGCCGGTTCAAGCGCTCCTTCACGTCAACGCCGACGCAGGCGCAGGTGATGCTGAAGGATCCATTCGGCAGGGACACTGCGCCTCAGCGCAGCATCTGGTATCAAAGCAAATACTTCCGTGCCAATCTGCATTTCGTAGAGGATCAGTTTTACCTGCGGGATCTGCATGTCTATGATGACCGCTTCCCGCAGCCGTATCTTGAAGAGCCCGTGCGACAACATGGTATCGAACAGCGTCTGCTGGCCGTGCTCGACGGCTATCACTGGAGCGATGACGAAGTGCGCGCTGGCCGCAAGGGCGTACGCGCCATGGGCCAGTTTGTTCTGATCGCACCGGATGGGAGCGAGAAGCCGCTGACCATGGCTGGCTTACCGACGGTGAGTGAATCTGGTTCCATGCTGCAAGCGAGTGTGCCCCTCGCAGGCGGCGGCAGGCTCGTAGCTGTGTTTCATGAGCAGGAAACAGCGTTCAGGCTGAGAGACGCGCCGTCACACTCACGCCTTGGTCTGAAGTTTGTGTGGGCTCCGGATCGCAGTGCGCTGAAGGAGGTCTCTGCCGATCAGTTGCACTACCGCTTCAGAGATTTCAGCTATGCGGTTCGCATCGCGAATGGCGTGGCCTTGAAAACTGCCTTCGGGGTAAGCATATGCGCTGGCAAGCAGGGTGCTTTGCGGCTATGGATGGCGCAGCAAACCTGAAAGGGATCGCTCCATCATGATAGCCGACTGAATGAGGACGAATCAGAGGTTTGAAAATGGTCGGGGAGAGAGGATTTGAACCTCCGACCCCCTGGTCCCGAACCAGGTGCTCTACCAGGCTGAGCCACTCCCCGATCGTGTTGCTGAAGGAAGCTTGCGCGGCTCCCGGTCCTGGTGGGCGGGGCCAATGCTGCGCACGCTAGACTGAGTGTAGCATGACTCCGCTGAGAGAACTCGACTTCGGCTTTGTACATGTCGTTGATGGTGGAATGGCTACGGAGCTGGAGCGTCGGGGAGCCGACATCTCCGGCACGCTGTGGTCGGCGCATGTGCTGGAGACTGGGCCTGAGCTGATCGAGACAGTTCATCGTGACTACTTAGCAGCCGGGGCCGACTGCATCCTGACGGCGAGCTACCAGGTTTCGAGGATGGGCTTTGCGGAAGTGGGGTTCAGCGCTGCTGACGCCGACCGGGCGCTAGGACTGGCGGTTGAACTGGCCGTGCGTGCGCGGAACGAATATGAGCGGGAGACGGGGCGCCATGCGCTGGTGGGGGCGTCGCTGGGGCCCTATGGCGCGGCGCTGCACAATGGCGCCGAGTACCACGGCAACTATGCGTGCAGTTTCGCTGATCTGGTGCGTTTTCACGGCCAGCGGCTGCAGGCGCTGGCCTCGTCTGCCGCTGATTTTGTGGCCTTTGAAACCATCCCTTCGCTTGAGGAGGCTGGGGCGATCCTGGAATCGCTGCATTCTCACCCCGCTATCGGCGCCTGGATTTCCTTTACCTGCAGGAATGCAGCGCAGTTGGTGCATGGTGAGCAGCTGGCAGAGGTTGCCGCAATACTGAGCGGAGAGCCGCAGGTGGTCGCTGTCGGGGTGAACTGCACGCATCCAGAGCTGATGTTGCCCCTGATTCACATTCTTCAAGCGGCATCGGCGAAGCCAATCGTGGTTTACCCCAACTCCGGGGAGGGTTGGGATGCCGCGCGGCGCTGCTGGATGGGCATTTCAGACGTCGCCGGTTATGGCGAGCTCGCCCGCCAATGGTTTGAGGCTGGCGCCCAGGCTGTGGGGGGATGCTGCCGGACGACGCCAGAACATATTTCGGCGGTCCGAGCGGCCGCGATGGTGGGGGCTAAGTCTGTGTCCTGGTGAGGCCGGTCCGGTTCGAAGGTCGGCCTCGTGCGACAATATTGTTAAACGCCATGAAACCTGTAGCCGCCGTGGCCCCTGAACCGACCACCGTCACCCCTGAGCTTCTCGCCCAGCACAGTATTACAGCCGAGGAGTACGCGCGTATCGAAGAAGCGCTGGGCCGCACGCCCAGCCTCACTGAGCTAGGCATTTATAGCGTGATGTGGAGTGAGCACTGCTCCTACAAGTCGTCACGCGTACACCTGAAGCGGCTGCCGACCAAGAGCGATCGCGTGGTGCAGGGACCGGGCGAAAATGCCGGCATCATTGACGTTGGTGATGGCTGGGCCTGCGCTTTCAAGATCGAATCCCATAACCATCCTTCCTATATCGAGCCCTTTCAAGGCGCGACCACCGGGGTTGGCGGCATTCTGCGCGATATTTTCACCATGAACGCGCGGCCTTTTGCGGTGATGGATTCGCTTCGCTTCGGACCGATTGCCGGGGAGGGGATTCCCCAGGAGTTACTGCACAAGAATCACACCATTGTTGAAGGCGTGGTGAGCGGCGTAGCAAGCTATGGCAACTGCTTTGGAGTGCCAAACCTGGGCGGTGAGACGAAGTTCGAGGAGTGCTACTCGGGCAATCCTCTGGTGAATGCCTTTGCGCTCGGGCTTGTGCGCCGGGATGAAATTTTCTATGCCAAGGCCACGGGCATCGGCAATCCGGTGATCTATGTCGGCGCGAAGACCGGACGCGATGGAATCCATGGCGCGACGATGGCCAGCGAAGAGTTCAAGGAAGGCTCCGAGCAGAAGAGGCCGAATGTCCAGGTCGGCGATCCCTTCATGGAGAAGCTGCTTCTGGAGGGCTGTATCGAGGCGATGGCGACCGGTGCGGTCCTGGGGATTCAGGACATGGGTGCTGCGGGGCTGACCTGCTCGACCTGCGAGATGGGTGCGAGAGGCGGGGTCGGGCTGGATGTAGAGCTTGATCTGGTGCCACAGCGCGAGACCGGTATGTCGGCGTACGAAACGATGCTCAGCGAGAGCCAGGAGCGGATGCTGCTGGTAGCTGAAAAGGGTCGCGAAAACGAAGTTCTCGAGGTCTTCAAGAAGTGGGGGCTGGATGCAGTTATCGTGGGCACGGTCATTGCCGAACCGCGGCTGCGCATCCGGCATCACGGCGTACTGGTCGCTGATATCCCGAACCAGTCGCTGACGGACGATGCTCCGCTCTACCATCGGCCGGTGGGCGAGTGGAAAGCTCCGGTGCAGATGGAGCCGACCCGAAGCGCGCTGGACAAGCTGGGCTATGAGGATCGTGTACAGCAGCGGAATTACGCAGATGATCTTCGCCTGCTGCTGGGCGCGGAGAATATCTGCTCGAAGCGCTGGGTGCATGAGCAGTACGACTCGATGGTGCAGACGAACACTGTGCAGGGGCCGGGCTGTGAGGCGGGCGTGATGCGCATTAAGGATTCGGGAAATGGCGGCCCGCAGCGCGGTCTGGCTATGGCGCTCGATGGCAATGGGCGCTGGTGTTATCTCGATCCCAAGCTCGGCGCCGAGCATGCAGTCGCGGAGGCCGCTCGCAAGGTAGCTTGTACCGGCGCGACTCCCGTTGCTGCTACCAACTGTCTGAACTTCGGCAATCCGGAAAAGCCGGAGATTATGGCGCAGCTTTCGGCGGCTATCGATGGCATCGCGGAGGCCTGCATTGCGCTGGGAACTCCGGTGACAGGCGGCAATGTCTCCCTCTATAACGAGACGCGGGGCGAGGGCATTTATCCCACGCCAGTGCTGGGCATTGTCGGCATTATCGATGACGTAACGACAGCGCTTCCGTCTGCCTTTCAAGCGCCGGGTCATGCTGTCCTGCTGATCTCGCCTGAAAAGATTGGAACGATCGAGGAGCGGTTGCGCGAGTTTGGGTCTTCAGAGTATGCGAAGCAGGTGCTGGGCGAGTTGTGGGGCGTGCCGCCAAGTCTGGATCTGGCAGTGGAGGCCAGTTTGCAGAAGGCTCTCTCTCAGTTGGCTGCAGCGAAGCTGTTGCATTCTGCGCGGGATATTTCGGATGGAGGCATCGCCGTCGCTCTCGCCGAGGGATGCTTCGAGCATAATGTCGGGGTGAGCGTGAAGCTGCTGGAAGGCGCGGACCTGCCCCATGCGTGGCCGCTCTTCCAGGAGAGCGCCAGTCAGGTGATTGTTACGTGCGATGAGAGCGCTGTGGGAAAAGTTCGCGCCCTGGTCGCCGCGTTTGACGGGCTGCGTGTGGACCACCTTGGAGAAACAGTGGCCGATCAATTTGAGATTGCAGTCAACCGTCATCCGGTGATTCGCGACAACGTAACCGGGCTTAAAAACCGCTGGGCGCATGCACTTGAAGGCGCGCTGCGCGAAGTGGTGACGGCATGAAATCGCAGTTGGTGATGGAAGGGATCGACGGCGAAGGATTGCCAGCGGATGCTGAGCAGTTAGACGCGGGCCCGAGCCCGCAGGAGATCTCAGAGGACCCCAAGCTTCGTGAAGAGTGCGGGGTTGTGGCTATCCATCACCACCCGGAGGCTGCGCGGCAGGCTTATCTTGCGCTCTATGCGCTGCAGCATCGGGGGCAGGAGTCAGCCGGAATCGCCACTGCCGACGGCACCAACCTTTCAAACATCAAGGGTATGGGACTGGTGTCGGAGATCTTCACCGAAGATGTGCTGGCCAAGCTGCATGGGAACATGGCGATCGGCCATACGCGCTACTCGACCACCGGCGACTCGGCGCTGCTGAACGCGCAGCCGATCCGCGTGGATTCGACAAAGGGCCTGATCGCAATCGCGCACAACGGCAATCTCGTAAACCTGGGCGCGGTGCGTGCGCGGCTGGAACGAGCGGGCGCATTTTTCCAGACAACGAGCGACTCTGAGATCATCGTGCAGCTCATCGCGCATTCCAAAGAAAGCACGCTGGTCGATGCGATTGCCGACTCTTTGCGACAGGTAGATGGCGCATTTTCGCTGGTAATGATGACGCGCGACCGAATCTTTGCAGCTCGCGATCCGCGGGGCTTCCGTCCGCTTTCAATGGGGCGTATTGAGAACCCGGACGGTCCGGACACCATCGTATTTGCTTCAGAGACATGCGCCTTTGACCTGCTGCGGGCAAAGTATGAGCGTGATGTAGCGCCGGGCGAGCTGGTGATGGTAACTAGCGATGGAGTTACGTCGAGGCAGTATTCCACTGGCATACAGCAGGCGAGCTGCATCTTCGAGCATGTCTACTTTGCACGGCCTGACAGCAGAATCTACGGGCGCTGGGTGCAGGAGAGCCGCGAGCAGATGGGGCGGCAGCTTGTGCGCGAGTCAGGTGTTGATGCCGACCTGGTAGTTCCGGTTCCGGATTCAGGCGTGACGGCTGCAATTGGTTATGCGGCCGAGAGTGGGATTCCATTTCGATTCGGGCTGATTCGCAATCACTATGTCGGGCGCACCTTCATTGAGCCGGAGCAGCGGGTGCGGGACTTCGGCGTAAAGCTGAAGCTTAACCCTGTTCGCAACCTGCTTGAGGGCAAGCGCATTATCCTGATCGACGACTCGATTATCAGAGGGACGACTAGTCGGAAGATCGTTCGGATGGTTCGGGCCGCGGGCGCTAAGGAAGTGCACCTGCGCATCAGCTGTCCGCCGACGATCTCGCCCTGTTTCTATGGGGTTGATACGCCGCGCAAGAAAGAGCTGATTGCGGCCAACAGCTCGATCGAAGAGATACGGCAGTTCATAGAGGCTGATTCGCTCGCCTATTTGTCACTTGAAGGGTTACAAAACGCATGCAATGGTGGCGAAGGGAATACCTATTGCGTGGCGTGCTACACCGGCAGCTATCCGACGGACTGGGTAGATGTAGATGAGATTCTGCCTGCGGCTGCTGTTATCCGATAAGATCCGGCACTGATTCCGATCAACAGAAAGCGGCGCAACCTGTAGATGCTTCTCTGCTTCCCATTGGATGGAGGCAGATACGATGGCGACTGCAAAGAAGAGTTCCTCGACAAAGAAAGGTTCGGGCAGGAAATACAGCCCGAGCGCTTCCGCGGATGTAGAGCGGGAGATGAAGGCGATGAAGAAGGGTAAGCTCAAGTCCGGCCGCAGCGGAAAGAAGGTCACCAACCCGAAGCAGGCGATTGCGATCGGCCTGTCGGAGGCGCGGGCAGAAGGCAAGAAGGCGCCGCCCCCACCTAAAAAGAGTGCTTCAGCTAAGAAGAAGTCTGCCGCGAAAAAGAATTCAGGTTCGAAAAAGAGCACAGCCAAAAAGGGCACAGCCCGGAAAAGCTCGGGCGCAAAAAAGAGCTCTTCTAAGAAGAGCTCTGGAAGAAAGAGTTCAAAAGCCTGAAGAAATCGCTATTCGCTTTTAGCGGAGGCGGGAGTGGAACTCGCAGGCGCAGAGGGTTTGTCTGTAGCCGTCGAGCTTTTGTCCGAACTGCTGCTTGATCCTTCAGCCGCTGCTGACGAAGATTTGGGCCCGCTGCTCTTACCCGCATAGTCGTTCACATACCAGCCAGCGCCCTTGAACTGGATAGCTGGAGCGGAGATGAGCCGCTCCAGTTCTCCATGACACTGCGGGCACTCTTTTTCGTCTTCCGCGCTGAAGCTTTGAATCTTCTCAAACTGATGTCCACACTGCTTGCAGCGGTACTCGTAAAGCGGCATGTAGCTTATCCCCTAGCAGCTATTTTACTTCTTCGCCGAGATTAACGAGCCGCACCTGCGAGATCGCATCCACTCCGCGCAATGCTTTCAGGACTGCATCCGTCACTTCTCCATCGATCTGAACCACCGCGAGCGCCGTGCCCTGAGGAACGCGATGGCTACGGTCAGAGCGGCCGAGAGCGAAGTTGGCGACATTGATGCGGTGCTCTCCGAGGATGGTGCCGATACGCCCGATTACGCCCGGGACATCCTGGTTGTGGATGGTCAGCAGCGTGCCTTCAAGGGGCGCCTCGATGTCGATGCCGTCGAGGCTGAGCAGGCGCGCGGAGCTGCCGTGCAGAACTGTTGCGCTCGCCGTCACCTCTGCGTTCTGGGTGTGCAGGGTGAGTTTGACTACATTGCCTGCGCCGCCCGAGGCTGCCTCTTTCGTATCCTCATGGACGCGGATGCCGCGTTCCATCGCGACAGAGGCTGCGTTGATGCGATTGACGTTTTCAGAGTGCCCGAGAACGCCTTCGATAGCGCTGTTGCGAATCAGCTCCGTCTTGCTGTCTGCAATGCGGCCGTTATAGGCGATGTGGATGCTCTCGATGTTCCCCTCAGGAAACTGTGCAACGAAGGAGCCGAGACGCTGGGCCATCTTGATGTAAGGCTCGAGCTCCAGGTACTCCTCATGCGAGAGCGAGGGCATGTTAACGGCATTCTGCACGACTCCCAGCTTGAGATATTCGCGCACCTGCAGGGCGATCTGGATGCCTACGGCCTCCTGCGCCTCTGCGGTAGAGCCAGCGATATGTGGCGTAAGGATGACGTTTTCGAGTCCGAAAAATGCAGAGTCTTTGAGCGGCTCCTTGTGGAAGACGTCGAGCGCCGCACCGCCTACCTGGCCGCTCTTGAGAGCTTCAGCAAGCGCCTCTTCCACGATCAGTTCGCCGCGGGCGCAGTTGATGATGCGGATGCCCTTCTTCATGGTGGCGATGGAAGCTTCGTTGATGATGCCGGCTGTCTGCGGCGTGAGTCCGACGTGCAGCGTGAGGTAGTCGGACTCGCGGAAGAGCTCCTCTACGCTGACGAGCCGGATCTGGTTCTCGCGCGCGATGGCTGCGGAGACGAAAGGATCGTGGCCAATGATCTCCATGCCGAAGCTGCGGGCGCGCCGCGCCACCTCAAGGCCGATGCGGCCAAGGCCGAGGATGCCTAACGTTTTGCCGCGCAGCTCTACTCCCTGAAGCGATTTCTTTTCCCATTTGCCCGCGTGCATAGTGGCATTGGCTTTGGGTATCTGGCGTCCAAGCGCGATCATGAGACCGAGAGTCAGTTCTGCAACCGCGATGGCATTGGCGCCAGGAGTGTTCATGACAACGATGCCGCGGCGAGTGGCTGCGTCAGCGTCGATATTATCGACCCCTACGCCGGCGCGCCCGATAACGCGGAGACGCGGCGCGAAGGCTAGCAGCTTATCGTCCACCTGCACGGCGGAGCGCACGACCAATCCGTCAGCATTGGCAAGTGCCGCTGGTAGATCAGGAACCTGATCGTGGGTAAGCACCTGCCAGTCAGGCTCACTCTTGAAAACGGCGAGCGTTGCAGGGGAAACTTTCTCGGCGAGAATGATCTTCATCTTGCTCCTTCAAGGCAGGTCGCGCGGGCGGAGCTGAGACTCCGCCCCTCATCGCGATTGTTTAGGCAGTAACTGCGGCAGTCTTCCGTGCGCAATGACTCACTTCGCGTCCACACTGACACTCACGCTTTGCGGCAGCCTGTGGATCGCGCTGGGCGAAGACCTTCTGTGCGGCGGTGAGGGCCTGGCCGAACTGGAAGCCCGGCAGCTTGAGCACGGAGACGGCGATATGCTCGAGCGCGCCAATGAGTGAGATTGTGTCCATGTAGTCAAAGAAGCCGAGGTGGGCAATGCGGAAGATCTTCCCCTTCATCTCGCCCTGGCCGTTGGTGATGACAGCGGCGAAGCGCGACTTCAACTCCTTGACGAATACGCCGGAATCTATGCCCTCGGGAGAAAGAACTGCGGTGACTGCGGCTGCGGGAGCGTCTGGCGCGTAGAGCTTCAGTCCCATGGCAGCAATTGCTGCGCGGGTCATCTCGGCGCAGGTTTCTGCGTTCTCGACCAGAGCGGCACGTCCGGCAGCGAGATCTCCGCCACCCTGCTGTGCGATGTAATCAAGGGCAGCGCCGAGTCCCGCAATGAGGGCCACGGCAGGCGTGTAGGCCGACTCGCCCTTATGCGCGTTCTTGCGCTCCTTGCGGAGGTCAAAATAGTAGCGGGGATTCAGCGAAATCTCCATCGCTTCCCACGCCTTGTCGCTGACGGCGAGATAGGCCAGCCCCGGCGGAATCATGACCGCCTTCTGGGAGCCGCCAATCAGCACGTCTACCCCCCAGCCGTCCATATCGAAGTGGGTGGTGCCGAGGCCGGTGATGGCGTCGACAACGAGCAGAGCATTGCTATTCGCAGACTTGATGAGATCGGCGATGGCGGGCACGCAGTGACGGACGCCTGTCGACGTTTCTGTGGCCTGCATGAAGATGGCGCGAGTCTCGATCTTAAGAGCCTTGCGAACTTCTTCAAGCGAAAAAGTATGGCCGTAGGGTGCGGAGACAACATCGACTTCGCAGCCGAAGGCCTTACCCAGTGCGGTCCACCGCTCACCGAACTTGCCGGCGGAGAGGACAAGCACGCGGTCGCCCGGAGATGTGAGGTTAGAAACGGCGGCTTCCATAGCGCCGGTTCCGGAGCTGGAGAGCAGCAGCACGTCGTTCTTCGTGCCGACGAAAAGCTTGAGCTGGTCGAGAACGCGCTGGTAGAGAGCGCGGAACTCTGCGGTGCGGTGGTGAATATCAGCCGCAGCCATGGCGAACTGTGCAGCAGGCAGCAGCGGAGTCGGGCCCGGCGTGAAGAGACGTGTCTTACGAATCATGTCTTTATTGTAGCCAGCAGCAGCCCCGCGCGTTTCTTTCTATAATGGTTAGTTTGTAGATTGGAGCCCCCGGCGTGAGCCTAGTAAAGCAAATAGATCAGGAAATGGTCGCCGCAATGAAGGCGCGAGAGCCCGAGCGGTTATCGACGCTGAGGATGATTAAGACCGCTTTCAAGAATAAAGAGATCGAGAAGCGCGAACCACTTACCGACACCGAGGCGCAAGCCGTGCTGACGACGATGATCAAGCAGCGGCGCGAATCGATTGAGCAGTTCACCAAGGGCAATCGTCCTCAGCTTGCCGCGAAGGAGGCCGAGGAGATCAAACTGATCGAGCACTACCTTCCTCAGGCGGCCGGCGAAGAGGAGATTCGTGCCCTGGTAATAGAAGCGCTGGCCGAGCTGAAGGCTGGCGGACAGGAACTCGGGCCAAAGGACATGGGGACCGCGATGAAGGCTGTGCAGGCGCGCATCCAGTCGAGTGGACTGCGGGCCGAAGGGCGGCAGGTAAGCGACGTAGTCAAGACGGAGCTGGCAAAGTAGGCATTCCCCGTTCTTCCACCTTTGCGATTGTCCATTTCCGGACAGCGATTGTCCGGAAGTGGACATGCCTCCGAGCTAAGACTTTCCAATCCCTAACAAAATCAATCATTTAGACGTGGAACAAGATGGCATGCCGAGTGCGTATTCCCAAGGCAGGAGAAGTTCATGCCAGCTATTGTCGAAGACATCCGCTATGCCCTGCGCCAGTTCCGCAAAGCACCGGGATTCACTGCTACCGCCATCCTGACGCTGGCCCTGGGAATAGGTGCGACCACGGCGATTTTCTCGCTGGTGCATGCCGTGCTATTGAAGTCGCTGCCGGTGGCTCAGCCCAGCGAGTTGCTGCGGATCGGGGATGTTGAGAACTGCTGCCAGAACGGCGGTCTTGAAGACGATTGGTCTCTCTTTTCCTACGATCAGTACAGGGACTTTCGTGACCATACACCGGGCTTCAGCCAGCTAGCTGCCTTCCAGTCGAGTTCGGACATGGCCGCAGTGCGTCGGCCTGGAAGTGGTCACCCGGCAGAGAGCCTGACGAGCGAATTCGTCTCTGGCAATGCTCTCTCTACCCTCGGGATCGCAGCTTACGCAGGGCGCCTGATTTCGCCTGACGATGATCGCAAGGGCGCAGCTCCTGTGGCGATGATGAGCTTTCGTACGTGGCAGCAGAAGTATGGCGAGGATAGAGCTATCCTTGGCTCGACGTTTCTCATAGACGGCCAGCCGTTCACGATTATTGGTATCACTCCTCCGGGTTTTTTCGGGGAGAGGTTGACGTCCAATCCTCCTTCGCTGTGGGTACCGCTTGGGGATGAGCCGCTTCTCCGGAATAGCAGCTCGATTCTCGACAGGCCGAATATTGAATGGCTGAACCTGATCGGACGCATCTCCCCCGGCGCCAATGCAAAGCAGATAGAAGCTAAGATGCAGCTGGAGCTGCGGCAATGGCTGCTCAGCCCCGTCAGCGAGCTCAGCTCGGAGGACCGGCCGCTGGTGCTGAAGCAGACGCTGCATCTTTCCGCAGGCGGCGGCGGAGTGCAGCGGATGGCCGACAACTACAAGTCCGGACTGCATCTGCTGATGTGGATTTCAAGCTTCGTGCTCCTAATCGCATGTGCGAACATGGCAAACCTGATGCTGGTTCGCTCCACAGTGCGAAAGCAGCAGATATCAGTGCGCTCAGCCCTCGGCGCACCTCGCTCGCGACTGGTGCGCCAGGCGCTGCTCGAAAGCATCACCCTCTCGGTGCTCGGTGGAGTCGCTGGAGTGGCTCTCGCGTATGGCGGCACGAAGTTGATTCTGCATCTCGCCTTCCCGGATACCTATATTCCGATTGATGCTTCCCCGTCCGTGGCTGTATTGGGGTTTGCCTTTGGCGTATCGCTCCTGACGGGGGTGATCTTCGGAGTTGCTCCCGCGTGGATGTCATCTCATGCCAATCCGATCGAAGCATTGCGCGGTGCGAATCGCGCGACTGGGCAGCAGGGAAATCTGACTCAACGGGTGCTGGTGATTGTGCAGGCTTCAGTATCTCTGGTGTTGCTCTGCGCGGCGGGGTTGCTCACACAAAGCCTGAGGAATATGCAGAACCAGAATTTCGGCTTTGATGCCAAGGATCGATACATGCTGTTCTGTGGGCCTCAGCTCGCAGGCTATCGCAGCGATCAGCTGGAACCGTTCTACCGGAAGCTTCACGATGCGTTGATGAGCATTCCAGGCGTGACGTCCGTGAGCGCTTCGTTGAATAGCCCCTTGGATGGTAATCAGTCCAACTTCAGTGTTTATATCGAGGGCCAGGCTCCGCCGCCCCAGGGTTCCAATCAGTCTGTCTCTGGGCTTGATCGGGTATCCGCGGATTACTTCAAGACCATTGGAACGAAGATACTGCAAGGTCGGGGGATAACTGAACAGGATACGGCGAGTTCGCGCAAAGTGGCGGTCGTGAATCGCACCTTCGCCAATAGGTTCTTTAAAGGCAAGAGCGCGATGGGGCAGCACTTCGGCGTGATGGACCAAAAATACGCAGGCACTTACGAGATAGTCGGCGTCACTGAAGACACGCAATACCTGGGGCCGTTTCAGCCAATCCGCCCGATGTACTTCGTCGCGGGCACTCAGCATGTGCAGTATGTAGAACCGATTGCCCAGACGTGGGAGAAAATGTTGAGTTATATGAATGCCATCGAGATTCGGACCAATGGCCATGTTCCGAATCTTGAGTCGCAGGTTCGACGCGCAGTGGCGCAGGTCAATCCCAATCTGCCTGTCATCAGCTTCAAGACGCTTGCCGAGCAGGTCAAATCAGCGTTTGATCAGCAATCGATGATTGCAACACTGACCTCGCTCTTTGGAGTGCTGGCTCTGCTCCTGGCTTCCATCGGTCTTTATGGCGTGACTGCCTATTCCGTGGAGCGGCGGACGAACGAAATTGGCCTGCGCATGGCTCTGGGCGCAGATAGAACTGCAGTTTTGCGAATGGTAATCCGGGGGGCGTTTCAACAGATCTTTATAGGGCTGGCGATTGGCGTTCCCGCGGCAGTTGGAGCAGGTTATGCCATCTCGAGCCAGCTTTTTGGGGCGAAGCCCTATGATCCGGTGATCCTGCTGCTGACGACGCTTACTCTTTGCATTGCTGCGTTCTTCGCCGGAGTGATTCCTGCACGCAGGGCTGCCTCGGTGGAACCGATGCAGGCCCTGCGGATGGAGTGAGTGTGAGGGTTATGCTGCGTCGGGCGCGCTTACGTCGTTCAGCTTTTTGATAGCTTCCGGCGAGAGTTTGAGCTCGGGGGCTGCGATCAGGTCTTCGAGCTGCTTTTCGCTGGTGGCGCTGGCGATCGGCGCAGTCACGCCAGGCTGGGCCAGCAGCCAGGCCAAAGCGACTCGCGCCGGATTTGACTGGTGCTCCTTCGCAACGGCATCAAGAGCTTCGACCACGGCAAAGCCGCGCTCGTTGAGGTATTTGCCTACCATGCCTCCGCGGGCGGCCTTTTCCGCGTCCTGCTTGCTGCGGTATTTGCCGGTGAGAAAACCCGCCGCAAGAGCGAAGTAAGGGATGACGCCGATGTTGTACTTTTCGACGGCGGTGAGAAGGTCGCTCTCGAATTCCTTGCGCTCCATGAGGTTGTAATGCGGCTGCAGCGAAACATACTTTGCCAGACCATTCTTCTGGCTGATCTCCAACGCTTCAGCGAGACGGCTGCCGGTGTAATTGGAAGCCCCAATGTGGCGCACTTTGCCCTCTTCGATGAGCTTCGTGAACGCGCCTAAAGTCTCTTCAAGCGGCGTGGAGGAGTCATCCTTATGTGCCTGATAAAGATCGATGTAATCGGTCTGGAGGCGGCGTAAAGAATCTTCGACGGCCCTACGGATGTAGTCGGCCTTTAATCCTTGCTTGCCGTCGCCCATGTCCATGCCGACCTTGGTCGCAAGGATAATCTCCTTGCGCTTGCCGCTCTTGGCGAACCAGTTTCCGAGGATCGTCTCCGATTCGCCACCCATGTGTCCGGCAGCCCAGCGGGAGTAGACATCAGCGGTGTCGATGAAGTTAAGCCCTGCCGCGAGCGCGGAGTCGAGCTGGCGAAAGGTGTCCGCCTCGTTGAGCGTCCATCCGTAAACATTGCCGCCCAGACAAATAGGTGGCACTTCCATTCCCGAATTTCCGAGTTTCCTCTTTTCCATTAATTGCTCCTCTAGGTGAGATGTTACGCATGCGTGAAGGGATTGAGGAAAAGCGCTTCGCTAAAGAAAGAGGCAGGCCCGAGAGCCTGCCTCCTGTGGCTATCGCTTAGCTAGCGCCTGTCGTGGAAGTTGAACATCTCCATCAAATCGCCGATGGCCGGGCCATTGGTGGGGACATAAGGGTTGCCTTCTGCTGTCCTTGGATTAGGCAGGTTGTCGCGGCTGCGGTCGGTCAGCGGCTTCAGCTGCCAGTTGCGTTCGATAAATTTGAGGATGGAGACGTGGTCGTAATACTGGTGCACGACACGTCCACCACGCGAGTAGGGGCTGATGACGAGAAGGGGAATGCGCGTGCCGTCCCCGAAGAAGTCCAATGGCTGGATATAGCCTGAGTCGTAGTAGCCGCCGCCCTCATCCACAGTGACGAAAACTGCGGTCGTTTTCCATAGCTCGGGGTTGGCTTGAAGGTTATCAACGACCTTCTTCACAAATCCCTCAAAAAGGTCGACCTTGGACGAACCCGGATGGCCATCGTTGAAGGCGTCCGGCTTGACGTAAGAGACCGCAGGCAGATTACCCGTCGCGAGGTCCTCGTAAAGCTGGGTTGTGTCGCTGATGTGCTCTTCCCGATTTTTAGCATTGGCCATGATCGAGGTCGAATACTGGAAGATATTGCAGATGTTGCAGTACTGGTTGTAGGGATTGGTGTAAGCCGGATCGGTGGAGTAGAGATCCCAGCCTTCGCCATACCACTTGAAGGAGATATTTTTCTCCATCAGGGCATCGCCTATGCCGCGGACTGAGCTGGGCGGGATGGTGAACTTGCTGGTCTTCGCTCCCAGCGAGCCATCAGCCAGGTAGCCGGGGTTGTAGTTGTTCACCAGGTAGTAGTGGTTTGCCTGGCAGTTGGGCGGAGCTGGCCGGTTGAGCGAGCCGAGGTACTGGCGAATCGGTTCCACTCCGGGCTGGCTTCCATCGGCGCAATTCACATAGCTTCCGCCGGAGTAGCCGTCCTGCTTGTAGTAGTTGTCGGTTCCAGGCTGCGGGTCAGGGTTTTCGATCTGGTTCCACGGCGGGCGGGTCGCATGACCTTTGCCGTCGCTGTAGTAGAGCGCATCTCCGTAACCGAGAAAGATGTGATTGGCGCCGGTTCCGCCCATCACCGCCTGATGGTAGTTGTCGCTGAGCGTATAGTCGTCGGCCAGTTCACGCAGATACGGCTCATCGCCTCGCTGCATGTTGTAGAAGCCCATGGCAGTCGAGCCTTCCCCCGTCGAGAGGGAGTTGAAGCCGGCAGGCAGCGGCTTGCCGTTGCTGCCTGCGCCTACGCTGGTCTCGACCCAGGGGAAGAGATCCTTGAGGCATCCGCTGGGATTATCTTCCGTGGCATAGCGGGCGTTGCAGTCCACCTGCTGCCACATCTGGAAGAAGCGGTGCACCGGGCTGGCAGCGTAATCATCAGCGCCGATCGATGGGGTGATTGGGAAGACGCCCTCCCGGAGATCGTCCTGGTCCCTGAAACGGGTATCGAGCGAGTTCTTCTTCAGGCCGGTTGCGCCAGTGAGCAGGAACTTCTCGTATCCGGCAGCGAGGCCGGTATCGGCGATTTTTGCTACGCGGAGGGTCTGGAAGGTCGGAGGAGCATCGTCATTGGCGGCGGTGGGTGCACCTCCTGTCCCGATGGGCGGAATGTGGGCGTAGGGATTCTTTTGCTGGGGGCTGTTGGTGTAGGAGCCTGTGCTATCAACGGCGCTGTACTGTGCTGAGTAGGCGTAGTTCGGGCCCGGCGTTCCGTCAGCATTGATGATGCCGCGCGAGAGCAGGTTCCATACATGCTGCCCCCCGCGAGGTTTGTAGGTGGCAAAGAGATGGTCGAAGGTGCGGTTCTCGCCAATGATGACAATGACATGCTTGATCGGCGTGGTAGTTTTCTGAGACGAAGACTCTTCTGGTCGAGCATCGGCCTGGAGCGGGCAACCAGCGGCCACTTGCAGGGCAGCAAGGACCGCGGCTCCGCATTTGAGGAGTATTTCTGACTTACGTTTCATTGAATCCCCTCCGGGGGTAAAAGGTTATTCGTGGAGCCGCACGCGTCATGTGGTGCGGCGTTTCAGGTTTAATCTCCCGAAGTGAATCCGGAGTGAATTCCAGCGCAATCAAATGTGAATTTCGATTTAACTTGCCCGCTGTCAATCGAAGTACAAAAGCGAAGTTGCCCGGATGGCTGACAAGGCGAACGTGGAAAGGGGCTTTCTGCCGATATACTGCTACCAGCAATGGCTAATTTTCTTCCTGTAGATGAGCAGCTTGACCTGCTGCAGAAGGGCGCGGCCGAGATTATCCGTGTCTCTGACCTGCGTGAGCGGCTGGAAAAGTCGCGCCAGACCGGGACGCCGCTGCGCGTCAAGGCCGGGTTTGATCCAACGGCGCCGGACCTGCACCTGGGGCATACGGTGCTGATGCGGAAGCTTAAGCATTTTCAGGATCTCGGACACCAGGTGATCTTCCTCGTCGGCGATTACACGTCGCTCATCGGAGACCCAACGGGACGATCCGCGACGCGCAAGCCGCTCACCCGCGAGCAGATCGACGAGAATGCGAAGACCTATACAGACCAGGTCTTTCGTATCCTCGACCGCGATAAAACAGAGGTTCGCTTCAACTCTGAGTGGCTTGGCAAGCTCACCTTCGAGGACATCATCCGGCTGGCCGCCAAGTTCACCGTGTCGCAGATGCTTGAGCGGGCCGAGTTCCATGCCCGCTTTCAAAATGAGCAGCCGATCTCGTTGCACGAGATGCTCTATCCCCTGGCGCAAGGCTACGACTCAGTCGCGCTCAAGGCTGATGTGGAACTGGGTGGAACAGACCAGAAGTTCAACCTCCTGGCTGGGCGTGAACTGCAGCGTGACTTTGGCCAACTGCCGCAGATCGTGCTGATGACGCCGATTATCGAGGGGCTGGACGGCGTGCAGAAGATGTCAAAGTCGCTCAACAACGCTATCGGCATCCATGAGCCCGCGCAGGAGATGTATGGCAAGCTGATGTCGATCAACGATGAGCTGATGTGGCGCTACTGGACGCTGCTGACCGATTTGCGCCAGTCGGAGATCGATCAGATGCAGGCGGATGTGGCGAGCGGCGTGCTCCACCCCATGGAGGCCAAGAAGCGCCTGGCCCGTGCTATCGTTGGCGGCTTTCATTCGGAAGAGGCTGCCCGAGCGGCGGATGAGAACTGGGCTAAGCAGTTCCAGCAGAAGAGCGACGACGTCGAAGGATTGGAGGAGGTTCAGATTGCTCCTGCGGACCTAGGTTACTCGGCGGAGCACGCTGCGATTCGTGTGGATAAGTTGCTCGTGCGGCTGGGACTTGCGGATTCCGGCACGGATGCAAATCGCAAATTGAAGCAGGGATCGGTGCGCATTGATGGAACAGCCTCTGCCGAGCCGCACCTCTCGCTGGAGCGTATGCCAGCGCGCCTGACTGTTCGCGTGGGCAAGCGCGCCAAGGTAGCAGTGCTGGAGTAGCGCTACACTGAAAGCAGCAATGGTTTTCGTCCTCGACAACTACGATTCGTTTACCTACAACCTCGTGCAGTACATGGGCGAGCTTGGGGCCGAGATGACTGTCCGCCGCAATGATGAGCTGACGGTCGAGGAAGTCGAATCGCTTCAGCCGGAGCGGATCCTGCTTTCGCCCGGGCCCTGCACGCCGCAGGAGGCGGGCATCAGCATTGCGCTGATCCAGCATTTTGCAGGGAAGTTGCCGATTCTCGGAGTCTGCCTCGGCCACCAGGCGATCGGGGCGGCTTTTGGCGGCAAGGTGGTGCGTGCGCCGGTGCTGATGCACGGCAAGACCAGCGAAGTGACTCATGACGGGAAGACCATCTTCACCGGCATCGCCAGTCCGATGACCTGCACCCGCTACCACTCGCTGATCGTCTCCGACGAGAAGCTGCCGCCTGAGCTTGAGATTACGGCGAGGACGGCTGATGGTATCATCATGGGTCTGCGCCATAAGAAGTTTCCTGTCGAGGGTGTGCAGTTCCACCCTGAGAGCGTGCTGACGCAGGATGGCAAACGGCTGATTCAGAATTTTCTGGAGCTATAGCGGGATGCGTCTCTGGGTTGCCGTCTGGCTGCTTCTGCCGATCGATCTCGTTGCGCAGCAGAAACCCATAGCTTACGTTCCCACGCAGGGTGTTGCGCTCTCCGGCTCGTTGAGTGTCGAGAATGGCAAAGCCAGCATCGCCAACAGCGGGACTGTGACAGCGGGCGATCAGACAGCGCATCTGACGCTGGCGCGTGGCGGAGAGCTTGAGCTCTGCGCATCAACGACCGTACATCTTTCGCAGGACCGCTCGGTGGGCGATGCCAGTTCGTCGGCGCTGCTGATTGCGCTCGACCGCGGTGCGCTTGAGGCAAACTACACGCCCGGCAAATATTCCGACGTGCTGATGACACCCGATCTACGCATCCTGATCTCCGGGCCGGGAAGCGCGGAGCTGAAGGTCCGCGTCAACCAGAAGGGCGATACCTGCGTCGATAATCACGGTGCGAATGCGCCTTATGTGACGGTCAGCAGCCAGTTTGAGGGCGGCATCTATCGAGTGCAGCCAAATCAGCGGGTTTTGTTCGAACATGGCAGCCTGCAGCAGGTGGTCGATAATGAGCCGGAGCCGTGCGGCTGCCCAGCCAGCCCGGCAGTCTCCGTAGCATCGGCGGGCGTCTCTGGCTCACATCCGGCAAAATCCGGGCAGCCTGTCGGAGGGCCGTCTTCGACGCCTGCTGATACGGCTTTTCCCCTGGCCGAGAGCGAAGGATTGAAGCCTCCTCCGCCTCCGCCGAGCAGGCCTGTAGTGCCACCCGGTACCGCTCACGCGGAGGTGCAGGTGCCGCTGACATATAACTCGGCCGTCGATGTACCGCCTGTGACGCCTGCGAAGGTTCAGCCGCCCGCTGAGGTCTCCCAGGCAGCCCCCCCTGCGCCCACAGTAAAGAAACAGAAGACAGGTTTCTTGCACCATGTCGGTCACTTCTTTGCTCGGATCTTCGGTAAGTAAGACATTCGTTACATCCCCGGTTGGGCAGAATCCCTCAAGAGCACAGTCATGCCATTTGTATTGTCGAGATGGCTGGTCTCAAGGAAGTCGACGATCTGCTCGACTGATTGAGCGCTGTGTTCGATGTCCTTTGCCAGAGACTGGATGAGCTTGAGCGCGCAGGCGGTATCAAAGGCGGACTGATAGCGTCCGGCAATCCCAATCAGCAGTCCCTTGATCATTGCGTAGTGGACACAGAGCAGCATGTATTCGCGATAGATATGCAGCCCTTGCTCCGGTCCCGGTGACCCAAAGGGAAAGAGATGAGCGAAGACGTAGTTGCTCAGATAGTTCTCAAAGAGCAGCTCGTTCTGCACAAACCATGGCCGGAAATATCTTGTATTGGCCCCCAGATAGCGCGAGAGCAGGGCGGCAGGCGTGGATGCCGGATCAAAGCCGATGCCCAGGCTGAAGTCGCGCACACATTCCAGCAGCCGTCCGTTAACGGGGGATCGCTCCAGGCGGTTCTTGAGCAGCGTCAGCAGAATGTCCAGCTGGAGAGCAGGCTGCGCGGCGATGGCCTCCATGGTCGCGCCGAGGAGGAGGTCGGAAACTATCTTGCTATAGTCTTCGAGCAGCTTCGGGATGAGGTGGATCTGTCTTTCGCCTACCAGGCCAGAGAGTCTCTTACAGAATACTCCGAGGAGAAACAGCCGCTGCCAGAGCGGATAGCTGCGGTCCCGAAGGAGCAGCAGAGCAAAGCTCCTGATCTGCCAGAAGTAAACCATGGGCAGGTCACCAGCCCCGGCAGGCTCGGCGGAAAGGTGATGGAATTGCCCATAGCGAAGGCCGTCGACGGGCGCTGCAGATAACTCTGGCACCAGGTTCTGCTCGAGCAGGACCAGCCTGGCGGCTTCGGGGCACGAGAGCAGGAGCGTCTTTTCCGTGAGCCCGTCGATCTGTCGGCTGCTGCGGGGATAATTTGCGCAGGTATGAGAAAGATATTCCGGCCCGTGCTTCTTCTGCAGGCCGCAGAGGCTCTCCTCCAGGAATGGGCAGAAGCCGCGGCTATCGTGTTGGATACTGGCGTAGTACGCATCGCTGTTCTTTTCCGGCGTCAGCAGTAGATGCTGCTCAACCTTAGTCCTCAGCGCGCTGGCCGGAAGCAGCTGGTATTTCTCATAACTTGCCTTGTCGATGGGGATCGTCCAGCCTGCGCAACAAGTGTCCTCGCACTCTGCTCCTATGCATCGAAAGCGCTGCTCATAGACCGGCTGAAGAGGCAGGAAGGCGGCGGATTGGGTGTTCGTCTTGTGCATGCCGATCATTGGGGAATGCGGCATCCCAATGGCCGCCAGCGGGCAGGCCAGATTTGAAAGCACTTAGAGAGGAGATGGTAAGGCCAATCTCGCGTGTGCGGGAGCCCGTAAGCTACAATCGGAGCGGAGAGTTTTTCCGACCGCGAATCTCTGCACAATCCCAGAACCACAAGCAAGGAGCTTTTTTTATGGCGATTCCCGCCACCCAAATGCGCCCGGGCATGATTATCAAGCACAACAATGAGCTGCACGCCGTCTTCTCGGTGGAGCACCGCACGCCCGGCAATCTGCGCGCCTTCATTCAGGCCAAACTGCGCAACCTGCGCACCGGGGCCATGTTTGAGCACCGCTTTCGCTCGCCGGATCCGATTGAGCGTGTGATTGTCGACGAAATTCCGATGGAGTATCTCTACAACGACGGCGATGACTACTACTTCATGAACACGGAGAACTATGAGCAGCTCCACCTGAAGCGGGAGACGCTGGGCGATGCTGTCGAGTATCTAACATCGAATCTTCAGATCAAGGTTTCGCTGTTTGACGGTGTTCCGGTGGGCATTGAGCTGCCGCAGACGGTGGAGTTGACCGTGGTGGAGACGGAGCCCGGCCTCAAGTCGGCGACCGCTTCTTCAGTTACCAAGCCGGCAAAGATGGAGACCGGACTGGTCGTACAGGTACCTCCCTTTATTAACGAAGGCGAAAAGATCAGGATTGATACGGCGGAAGGCGCCTACATGAGCCGAGCGTAAGGGCGGCCGAAGCTTTCTGGAGCAGGCTGGCGTGGCTTACGCCAGCCTGTTTTCTTCAGGGGCCACGTTATTAGTTCCAAGCACCCCTGTATCTATTCCTTCCAATGCGACAACGAGGTTAGCGGGCATATAAGGGGAGTTGCCGCGGGGATATCTTCGCTGGCAGTGCCGCTGCGTCTCTTGGCGTTTCTGGCGGCTTGCGCTCTCCCGCCCCATCTGCAAAACTAACCACGATTCCTATGGTTTGCCATTTCCTAGTTAAGGGTCGCGTTCAGGGTGTGGGCTTTCGCTGGTTTGTCAATCGAGAAGCCAGCGCGCTGGGCCTGCGTGGGTGGGTGCGCAACACGGAAGATGGTCATGTGGAGGCAGTTGCCGCGGGCGAGCAGGAAGACCTGGCTGAGTTGCGTAGAAGGCTAGGCCACGGATCGCGCGGCAGTCGTGTCGACAGCGTGATGGAACACGAGCTTACCGAGTCTGAGGCTGATGGCCTTGGACCGTTTCAAATCGAAGGAGCCTGGTAAAACCAGCATGTCAGAACAGCCGATCAACTGCGAACCTCTCAAGTCACTTGTCCGCACCGTACCGGATTTTCCCAAGCCGGGCATTCTCTTTTATGACATCACCACGCTGCTCAAGGACAAGCAGGGGTATGCGGCACTCATTGATGCGCTGGCGGCCCATTACATCGGCAAGGACATCGACCTGGTGCTGGGTATTGAGGCGCGAGGGTTTATCTTTGGCCCGGCGCTCGCATATCGGCTGAATGCCGGCTTCGTGCCAGTGCGGAAGCCGCGCAAGCTACCTGCGGAGACTGCACGCATTACGTACGACCTCGAATACGGAACGGATTCTCTTGAGATCCACCTGGACTCCATTGAGCCGGGTCAGAGAGTGGTCGTTGTCGATGACCTGCTCGCGACCGGCGGCACGATGGAGGCGACAGTGAAGCTGGTACAGCAGCTTGGCGGCGAGATTGCCGGGCTGGGTTTTGCCGTAGAGCTGGACTTCCTGAAGGGGCGGGCAAAGTTTCCTGAGTTCGATGTCTTCAGCCTGTTGCACTACGACGAGTAGAGAAAATCGAACTGGAAGACGTGAACCGGAAGACCTGAACGGTCTTCCGGTTTTCTATTCCGTGCTGCCGATGCGAGCCAGACGCCTTCTCATGGCCTGGCGAAAACTGCTATCGGCTATCGCTGAACTTCTTTCGGCCGCCGAGGTTATGCCGTTCGCGATCCGCGCACGAAGTGCATGATGATTGAGATGACCGCCAAAATCAGCAACAGGTGAATCAGAAAGCTGGAGACGTGGAAAACTACAAAGCCGCCAATCCAGGCCAGCACCAGAACGACTGCAAGAACTAAAAACATTTGATTTGTCCTCCAGAAAGATGCGCGATTGTTCGCGCTGCAACTCCGGCATTGGATGCGCGGTTTTGATCTGGTGGTTATCCGGGTCGCGATGGCTTGCTTCGCAGACCGCGCGGAGCTAGCATCACACACGATACGATGATTGACAGCCGCTTTCTCTTAGCCGTCGTTTTCCTTGCGCCGCTGGCCTGCTCCGCCCAGGTGATGCAGAGTCTGAGCCTGACTCGGGCGATCGCGCGCGCCAACGTGCTGCTAGCTGGTGCTGGGCCGACCGATGTGCCTAACCATGTTCATTACGACCTCAAGTTGCATGACCTGAAGGGCAAAGTCACTACGGGGACGTATGACGTTTATCGCGATCCGATGATTTCCAGCCGCGCAGATGTTGTGGCAGGCGCGTACAAGTACACGGTCATCCAAAACTTCATCGACCATCACCTCTGGATCAGTACGTCGGGTGAGCGGCCACTGGAACTGCTTGACTTCGAGGAGCTATATCTCGAACCGATGCCGGCGATTGACCGCCTCATGGCGTACAGGCCCCCTCCCCGGCTGGTTCCGCAGCAGGTGAATGGCGCTCCTCTACTCTGTGCCAGCGACGAAACCACTACCAATCTCTGCTTTGACCCGCTGATCCATGTTTACGCGTATGCGCAACTGCTGAACCAGACGGTGATCTATTCCGACTGGCAGACGGTGGGTACGCATACTGCAGCTGCAACGATTCGGATATGGGATGGCAAGCGGCTGATGGTCGAGGCAGACGGAAGAGTGGAAGAGGTGAAGAAGTTTCCGCCTACCATCTTCGTGGCGCCGGGCGATGCTGAGCCCGCGCCGGATGCCGAGAAATACAAGATCATAAAGTATGGCAGAGTGCATGAAGTTGACGTGTACGGAAATGCACTCATCCATGTTCAGGTTGACGAAAAGGGCCGCGTCACCAAAGCACAGCTTATCGATGCGGATGACAAAGAGCTAAAGCACATTGCTCTCGAGTATGCAAAAGGAACCCGTTATGAGCCGTATCTCGTGAATGGGCAGCCAACACCCTTTGAGACGACGCTGCTCTTTCACAACTTTCCCCTGGAGGGTGCGGACCAGTAGCCGGAACTATTTCTGTGGCTGCATTGGCCCCACAAGATGCAGGGTTCCGACTGTCAGATTCGCCTGACGATCAAACCCGATGGACCCTGAGAGTGGTTCGCCGGTTGAGCCGCGCGTCAGTGAAGAGCGAGTCAGCGTCAACCTGGACTGCTCCACGGTGCCGCTGCCATCCCAGTGCTCAAAGCTGCCGAGGAGAGTCGACGCACCATGATCCCAGGCGGCATGGAATGTCCCTCGCGCCGAAGAGGCAAGAGCAGCTCGGGAGTAACCGCTCAGCTTCAGATCACCACTGGCGCTCAATTCTCCTGAGCCCCAGTTTTCGTGGAAGAGCGCGGCTGCTTCTGTTGCCGCCGCCCTGGTAAGCACAAAGCTCAGGTTATAGCTTGGAGGCGCGCCGGAGACCGCATCCAGAGTGCCGCTTGCGTGCACGGTGCCCCCCAGCGTTCGCGCGTCGAGGGTATGAAGCGCAACGCTTCTTCCCTGCACCTGGAGCGAAGCGGTCATATTGCGCATAACCATAGGACCCGCCAGGAAGGTGTTGGCGCGTACGACTCCCGATGCGGCAGGCCAGTTCTTGCCGGGGCTGAGCGTCGCATCGATGCGGGTCATGATCTCGCCCAGCAAGGCGCCACGATTTGAGTTGCCGGTCAACGCCCGTTCAAGAACTCCAGCATCGAGGTTTGCCGTGCTGGCATTGAACAACACGGCGCAGTCTAGCCCCGTGCAGTTCTTCGGGACAGTCAATGACAGCGTGAACGGGATGTGTTGAAATGCCGCCGATACAGGGCTCCACACGACCTCAGAGGGAGAAAAGTTCGCCTCCGCCGAGAGGAGCTCAACAGGAGCGGGGAGAAAAGCAGAATTGTAGATGGCATTCTGCAGCCGCATGGTCCCCTCCACATCGAGGGGCCGCGGCGTAGCTGCAACGGCCTTAGTCCATGGGCCGCGGAGGGTGAGCGCTATCGCTGCAGTACCCTGCGGCCCAAGGGCCGCAACAGAGGAGTGCGAAAGGCCAAAGCTGCGGGCGAGAGAGGTCAGGCGGTCAATGGTTGAAGCGCCATTCATGTGCAGCTCAAATCCCGCTCGCGTGAGCGTGCCAGCCAGGGTAAGCGAATTGCCGGGTAGAGAAAAGGGCGTCAGCTCGACTGAAGTGCGATCCGGAACTGCTGGTGCTCCATGGTGCGACGTGACCTTCGCCGGAGATGCTTTGCCGGAAGCTGTGAGATGGATCGGCTCCAATTCGAGGGGCGTCTTAAGCTCTGGCGCGTTCAGTGACAGCGTATCTATTGTCATGCCGCCCTCCAGTACAGAAGAAGGGGCAGTGGCCTGGTAGGTGAAGGAGCCGTGAGCTGAGCCTTTCGCTTCTAATCCGGGCGCGAATCCCTGATGAAGGGTTCGGAGCGCCGTGAGCACAAATGATGCCGGCAGCCGGTCAATGCCGATAGTGAGGCTCGGCGCAGGCTGTGCCAGTGAGCCCAGGCTTCCTTTGAGGCTGAGGGAGCCGTCGCCGGTGGGGAGAGTGCAGTTGAGTCCGTCGACGATCTGCCTGTCTCTGCGGTAGACAAAGAGGCAGGTCGGCTCGAGCTGGATTGTCTCCGAAGGCGTGAACTCCTGTCGATGAAGATCATCCACCCGCAAGCGCGATTTGAATTGAAGCGCGTGCGCATCGCCGGTAATTTCGGTTTCCGTATAGAGGTCGCCGCGCCAGCCGAGATCGTGCCCTAGCAGCAGGCGAGCAAGTTCCCCCAGCGGCGCCTTCGACCAGGTAGCGGTCAGATGGACGGGCATGTCGCCGAGTGCAGAGGCGCGCTTGAGCGAGCCTTCAATTCTAAGCAGGCCAGTGTCAGACAGGTCGAGATCAAGATCGGTCCGCACGGGCTGCGCTTCCACCCGGAGACGCCACTGGCCGGGATCTGCAAGCCACATTGAAAAGTCGGCGTTGAGGAGGGAGAATGGCCGTTTCTCCAGGCCCTCCTTGAAATTGACCCGACCGTTGTTGGCCTCGATGTAGGGAAAGCGAGGCGCATAACCGATGTACCGCTGCGAAGTCGGAGCATTGGGAACGTGGGAGGCCTGCAGCAGCAGGCTGCCAATATTCCAACGGCCGGCTGATGTGTGCACCAGGTTGAGGCTGGGCTCGTCGAGGCTGATGCGGCTTATTTCGAGTTTGCCTCTCCAGAGCGAGGTAAGCCGCAGGTAGGCAGTGACGTTGGCAGATCGCAGAGTCGGCTCAGCGCCGAAGGCCGGGTCTTCCTCAACTACGAAATTGCTCATCGCCAGGCCTGGGAGGGGGAGCAGCGTCAGTTTGACCGACGACATCTCCACCGGACGCCCGAGGCTGCTGCTGATGGACGCGGCAATGCGGCGCTGGTAGCGGTTGAGGTTGATCAGCGGTGGCAGGATCAGTGCGAGCAGAAGCAACACCAGCAGCGAGAAGAGCAGCCAGCCTTTGCCATTACGCATTTTCACAGGTGCGGGTCGAGATGGCCCGTTCATCAGCGCACCAGGTGCAGGGTCCGCCGCCAGCGCGTCTGGTCAAAGAAGTGGATGAGCACATGCCCCATGAAGCTTGCCCTGTCAGACAGTGAGGTCTTGTCGATCTGGTTTTCCGGCGTAATGAACGACCAGTAGACGAAGAGCGGCCTGCCGACAATGTTCTCCCGCGGTACAAAGCCCCAGTACCGGCTATCAAGACTCATGGGGCGATTGTCACCCATGGCGAAATATTTGCCCGGCGGAACCACTAGGTCTTCACCCTGTACATGATTTGCCAGATCTACTCCCCAGGTTGCGGTCACATCCGGGCCAGCCTCGGCCGGAGGAACAGAGGGGAAGTCATCACGATAGGGCGAGTAGTTGTCGTCGCTGGGTTTGGCCGCGTAGGGCTCGTTCTGCGCCTTACCGTTCAGGTAGACAACGCCGCTCCTGAGATGGATGTGATCGCCCGGGATGCCCACCACGCGCTTGACGAGGAAGAGATGCGTGCCATCCGGCTCGAGCTGACCTGGTTTGTAGAAGACGATGATGTCGCCGCGGTGGACATCGCGATAGTGAACGAAGGGAGCCCAATGCGCAGGCGGCGCCAGCGTAATCCGGTCGACAACGACGTGATCGCCTATCAGCAGGGTGCGGACCATGGACGAAGAGGGGATTTCGAAGTTCTGAAAGATGAATGTCAGTGCGAAGAGCCCCAGCACGAGGACGCCACAAATCGAGGCGAAGAATTCAAGCGGGGTTTCATCCGTCTGCTGCCGTGCGACGGGCGGCCTTTCGAGGGTCTCTACCATGTCTCTCTTCAGTCGAAAAATTCTCAACGCACGATGTGGAACATGCGGTCCCAGCGTGCGAAGTCTACGATGCCATTCATAGGATCGTTATCGTGTCCGAGTCTATCATTCGAGGGGGTCTGGGGCAGCCCAGGCAACTCATCCGCCGGCTGCTGGCGCAAGGAAAAGTAAACCACCAGGGGGCGGCCGACAATTGCCCCTTTCGGCACAAAGCCCCAGTAGCGGCTATCCCGGCTGTGGTTGCGGTTATCGCCGAGTACGAAATAGTTATTCGCCGGGACGATCAGGTCCCCTTCCTGCACGTCGCGCCGCATCTCCAGCCACCAGTGCGAGTCAACTCCCGGATCACTGTAAGGGGTAAGCGGAAACTGGTCCCGGAAGCTGTCCCGGTAGCTTTGTTCATAGACGGCGTATGGTTCGGATATCGGCCTGCCGTTCACGAAGACCTCGCCGTTGCGCAGATGAATACGGTCGCCGGGAACCCCGATGACCCGCTTGACGACATGCTCCGGAGGGTCGAGCGGGAAGTGGAAGACGACTACATCCCCACGCTTCACTCGGCCGTAGGGAAGGAGCCATCCCCAATGCCCAGCCGGCCCGTAGACTGACTTGTTCACCAGAAGGAAGTCGCCGACCAGCAGGGTCCGCTCCATGGATTCGGAAGGGATGCGGAAGGGCTGGACGAGAAAAGTAAGTGCGAACAAAGAGATGACCAGAACAGATGCCAGCGATCGCGCCGCCTCAAGGAGAGAAGGGAAGAGATGGTGGTGGTGTTGCTGCTGGAGTTGTGTAGCCGAGGCCACCTGTAGGTCAACAGTGCTCATAATGCGACCTCTTTGCGGTGGCTCCGACGCAGCTTGTCGTAAGCGCGGCGGGCTGCTTCCTGCTCCGCTTTCTTCTTGGTCACGCCTATGCCGCGGGCAAGCATAGTTGCCGTTCCCTCAGTGGATGTCTGCACGGCGACTAGAAAGCGCTTGCGATGATCCGGACCGCTTTCCGCTTTGACTATGTATTCGGGCTGGCCAATCTTCTGAGCCTGGAGATACTCCTGTAAAGCTGATTTGTAATCGCCGATGGTGCTGGCATGCTTCATCTGGGAGCGAAGCCCGTCGATATAAGGCGCGATGACATAGGACTCGACGAATCGGCTGGCAGGCGGAAGACCTCCATCGAGGTAAAGAGCAGCGATGATCGCCTCAATACAGTTAGCCAGGAGAGCGCCTTTCTTCCTGCCGCCACTGCGCTCTTCGCCCCGCCCCAGGCGTAAATAGCTGCCAATCTCAAGAACCTGAGCAACTTTGCCGAGGTGCTGCCTGCTGACAAGCGCAGCGCGCAGCCGGGTAAGCTCCCCTTCACTCAGATCAGGAAATTTAAGATAGAGCCACTCCGCCGCGACCAGTCCTACAACGGCATCGCCCAGGAACTCCATCTGCTCGTTGTCAGAGAGATCGGGGCCAGGCTCTACACCAGAATTACGATTGGCATATTCATGGGCGAGCGAACTGTGGGTGAGCGCCTGGATAAGCAGGCGCTGCTGCCCGAACTTGTGTCCGAGTGTGCATTCCAGCTTAGAGAGATCCATCAGCGCCGCGATCCTGCCTTGACATGCCAATATTCGGCTTTCTTTACTTTATTCGATTTCGCAAGGGGAAGTCCCCCAATGGAAGGAATTTAGGCCGCAGAAAAGCATATCTGCGTCGCCAGATCTATGGAATGTCATAGATTTAAGGCTTGCAATGGCAACCGCGGGTCTATAGCAAATCATTATGATTCATAGGCTTAAGGCTATTCCATAGCACTCGGCATCCTTCCAAATCACGGAACCAAAACTGTAATCACCTATGAAAAAAAGTGTTGACCTGCTCTCGCCACAGGTTTAATTTCATCATTGCCGAGCCGAATTGCGGCCCTCGCCCAACTGTTTTGAGGATTGCTTTTTGCGCCTGCCGTTGTAGGCAGTTCCGATCCGAAGAGACCCTGATTACTCCAGCGCATCGCCTGGTTGACTCAGTTGTCTGCTGCTTAGAAGGGGCAGGGTCGGTAATGCGGCCAGTGGGGATATTTTTTGCAATCCTCGGACTTGTACGTGCGTCTATATACATGACGATTTTTTACGAAGACCGGTTTACTGCCATGCGTTTCTGAATTGCCGCTTCCTCCGGGTCGCGAGGCTTTGTGTGCAAATAGAACGGTCGAGACAAGATTAAGGAGAACACCAAAATGCGGTCTGATTTGATTTTTGGGGCGCTTGCCCACGTCAACAATCGATACCAGCTTTGCCAGTTGGCTTCTAAGGCCACGCGCAAGCTTCATAAGCCGAACACAAGGCTGCAGGATACGACTAACGAAGTTCTGGTTCGCTTCCGTTACGCGAACCCGGCAGGAAGCCAATCGCATCACGCTCTGATTCCTGCTGAAGCCGCTGAGCAGCATCGCCGCGCCGCTTAAATAGCAGCGCGGCCTTGCGCCGCGCCGCTTAAATAGCAGCGCGGCCTTGCGCCGCCTTCTCTTCTATAATAAAAATCAATTCAGATTTACTGGCACACGAAAGAAAACCTGCACTCAAGGCAATTTTCCTCCCGAAAGCCCTTCCCTCCACTCAAAGCTCTCCACCGTAGGTGACAATGACCATCTCTGAACTGAAAGAAAAAAATATTACCGAGCTGAGCCGCATTGCGCGCACGCTCGAAATTCCCGGCACCAGCGGCCTTCGCAAACAGGACCTCATCTTCAAGATTCTGCAGGCGCAGAGCGAAAAGGAAGGTCATATTTTCGCCGAGGGTGTGCTTGAAATCCTGCCCGATGGCTACGGTTTCCTCCGCTCACCGGATTACAACTACCTGCCTGGCCCCGATGACATTTATGTCTCCCCTTCGCAGATCCGCAAGTTCGACCTGAAGACCGGCGATACGATCAGCGGCAATGTTCGTCCGCCGCATGAGGGCGAGAAATACTTTGCCCTGGTCAAGATCGAGGCTATCAACTTCGAATCTCCCGAGGAGACTCGCAACAAGATTCTCTTTGACAACCTGACCCCGCTTTATCCGCAGGAGCGGATCAAGATGGAAACGGTCCGTGAGAGCATCAGCGGACGCGTGATGGATCTGTTGACCCCGGTAGGCAAGGGGCAGCGCGGCTTGATTGTAGCTCCGCCGCGCACCGGTAAGACGATGCTGCTGCAGTCGATTGCGAATTCGATCACTTCCAACCATCCTGAAGTTGTGCTGATTGTGCTGCTGATCGATGAGCGCCCGGAAGAAGTCACGGATATGCAGCGTTCGGTGAAGGGCGAGGTTATCAGCTCGACCTTTGATGAGCCGGCAGCGCGTCACGTTCAGGTGGCAGAGATGGTTATTGAGAAGGCCAAGCGTCTTGTCGAACACAAGCGCGATGTAGTCATCCTGCTCGACTCAATCACTCGTCTCGCCCGCGCTTACAACACGATTGTTCCGCCTTCGGGCAAGGTGCTGTCGGGCGGCGTCGACTCCAATGCTCTGCAGCGCCCGAAGCGCTTCTTCGGCGCGGCCCGCAACATCGAGGAAGGCGGTTCGCTGACGATTATCGCCACGGCGCTGGTGGACACTGGCTCGCGCATGGATGAGGTCATCTTCGAGGAGTTCAAGGGCACGGGCAACATGGAAGTGATTCTCGATCGCAAACTGGTCGACAAGCGCGTCTTCCCGGCCATCGATATCCAGCGCTCGGGCACCCGTAAAGAAGAGCTGCTGATCCCGAAGGAGGACCTGAGCCGTATCTGGGTGCTTCGAAAGGTGCTGAATCCTCTTTCGCCGACTGAAGCGATGGAACTGCTGGTCGACAAACTTGGAAAGACTCGCAATAACAGCGAGTTCCTGCACAACATGAACGCACTCTAAAAGAGAGAAAAGCGCGCCGGTGGTTACAAGCCGCCCGGCGCGCTTTCTTGTGTGAATTCGGTTTCTGTTCCAGCCGCCACCACTAGGCGGCTTTGTTGTCCCTGAGCGCCTTCACAGTATCATGCGCCGTCTGAATGTGCGTCTGCTGCCGGGTCAGTATCTCCCGAATGTCTGCCGGGAGGTGTTCTTTGAGCGCCTCCTGGTAGGCTTTCTTTGCGGCATCTTCACCCTGTTCGGCTGTGGCCAGCAAGGCATGGTCGCCACCGCCGAGGTTGGCCTTCAATTCGCCCCAGGCGCGATGCACCTTCCCCGATAACATTCCGCTTTGATGCACATCTTTCACGCCAAGGCGGTGTAATTCATTTTCGAGCTCGCCTGCGAAGTTAGCGCGTACCTGCGTCTCTTTCATGAAGTACAGGCGCGCTGATTCGTCCTTGATATGGTTCCCTATCTCGGTGAAGCCCTGGTGGCTGTCGCGGAGAAAATCGACCAGCTTCTCCAGTGTTGCCTTTACCTTCTCGTGATCAATGCTTTCTGCCATGGATTAGTTCCTTTCACGCGGTGAGATGCCGTCAGGAACAAAAAGGTCAGGCTGCGTGCTGTATTCGAGCAGTCAGGGTTAGAATTCAACCCGGACTGCGTCGAGAGAAGGAAAATATACAGGCAGGATCTCCGCGGACAGACGCGCTGCCAGGATAGACGGGTCCTGCGATACAAGCTCTTTGGCTTCTTCAAGAGAGGCGGCCTCGATTACGGTGACGCCGCGTATAGGGTTTTCATCCGTAACGGGTCCGGCAAAAAGGAAATGCCGCGCCTCAATCTGTTCGCGCATGAACGCAAGATGTTGTGCGCCAAGCTCCTCGGCGCCGGCGATATCGTTCCACCGTTCTCCCTTGCGGAGCAGACAGACAAAATAGGATTTCAGATTCCGGGGTACATTCTTCACTCGATGCTCCTAAGGAGGATGATGCCATGATAACGGGAGCAACGAATCAGCGGTGTTCAGGCTCCTATGCAGTGAGGGAGAAAAATGAACCTGTCCAAAATGAAGTATCTGTCTGGCATGATGTTGATCGGCGATGGGGTTGCGGCCTTGGTGCGTCCCCATCGGGACGTGTACGCATGGCATACAGGGCCCGCCGCCTGGCAGGGTCTGATGCGCTATCTGGACGAGCGTCCAGCTCTGACACGTGCCATCGGTGCTGCGGAGATCGCTGCCGGAATGTTGTTGCTGGGCGGTAAAAAGCCGACTGTGAAGCAGCTTGTAGAGGATATCCCGCTCGGTTCGGCGGCGTGACGCGGTAAACTGGAGGGAATCCGCGTGACCCATCCATGACCGAACGGCTCTACTACCACGACTCTTTTCTGAAGACATTTAAGGCGCAGGTGAGGGATGTGAGGTTACATTCCCAGACAGCAGCGCAGTCAGTGTGGCAAATAGCGCTGGATCGTTCAGCCTTCTATCCGACAAGTGGTGGGCAGCCCTACGACACAGGGATGCTGACTGCGGCTTCGCGCAGCGGCACCCTGCTTGAGGTGGGGGTTGATGCTGTGGAAGAAGATGAGCAGGGAGAAGTCTGGCACACGACCCTCAAACCTCTGCTCGCCGGAACCGAGATCGCCGGCACGATCGATTGGCCACGCCGTCTCGATCACATGCAGCAACACAGCGGGCAACACCTGCTGTCCGCCGTCTTTGCCCATGAACTGCGGGCGATGACGGTCTCTTTCCACCTTGGAGAAGAAGTTTCTACGATTGACCTTGCAACAGAGACCTTGGCACACCACAGTCTGGAGCGTGTGGAGCGGATCGCGAATGAATTAATCGCCGAGGATCGTTCTGTGACGGTGACCCAGGTTTCGCGTGCGGACGCAGAAGCAAAACTTGCCGCCGGAATTCTCCGCAAGCTTCCGCCTATTGAGGGAACAATCCGCCTGATCGAGATCGCGGACTATGACCTCAATGCATGTGGTGGGACCCACGTGCACGCCACGGGGCAAATCGGCGGCCTGCACCTGCGCTCTGTTGAGCGCGTGAGGCAGGGCCTCCGTGTTGAGTTTGTGTGTGGCCTGCGGGCGGTTAAGTCGGCACGGCAGGATTACGGCGCATTGAGTCGCACAGCGTCGGCTCTTTCTGTATCCCGGAACCAGGTGCCGGAGGCTGCCGAACGTGTGCTTTCCGAGGTGAAAGCTGCTCAGAAGAGAAGCGAAAAGATCCTGGAAGAACTTGCCGGTTATCAGGCGGCCAGACTCGCAGTCGAGGAGCAGATACACAGGGGGATACGTGAGGTCCGGCGAATTTTCCCCGATCGCGAAGCTGCTTACGTCAAGCTCCTCGCCTCGCGGCTTGCGGCATCCGTGCCTCAGACGGTTGCTCTTTTCGCGGCTACACAGCAGGAGCCAGCGGTAATCGTGCTGTCGCGCAGCAGCGGCATGGAATTCCACTGTGGCGATGTTCTCAAGGCGGCATTGGCAGAATCAGGTCTACGCGGCGGAGGCTCTGCCGATCTTGCCCAAGGCCAGGCGCCTCGTTCGCAGGCGGACGAAATATTGCAGAGGATATCGACCGCCATTCGCGGGGCCCGATTGGCAGACTCTGAAGAGAGCTTTCCCAATCGCGGATCGGCTGCTAAACTGTAAAGGTTGTGCCCACCTGATGTGGGGCTATAGCTCAGCTGGGAGAGCGCCTCGTTCGCAACGAGGAGGTCAACGGTTCGATCCCGTTTAGCTCCACCAATTTCCTATATTTTTAGACGGCAGACATGGCCTTCCGGTGTTGATAACGCCCGCATAGATATCCCGCGCGAGCAGGGCTCTTGTGGAAAAAGGGAAGGCCGCGCAGTTTGCACGGCCGTTCCTCCTGCTTCACGCTTTCCAAGTTGTTCAGGCAGCGACCGCGCCCTCCGCCCAGGGGTCGAGCACAACCTTGGTGCAATGATCCTCCTTATCGCGGAAAATCTTGTATGCTTCCGGGGCATCAGCGAGCGGCAGGCGATGACTGATGACGAAGCTTGGGTCGATCTCGCCGGCCTGAATGCGTTTAAGCAGCGGCGCCATGTAACGCATCATGTGGGTCTGCCCGGTTTTGAGAGTTAGGGCTTTATTCATGAGGGCGCCGAGGGGAATCGTATCGTCAAAGCCGGCATAGACGCCGGGGATGGATACTGTCCCTCCCTTTTTACAGGCCTGGATACATTCGCGAATCACTACCGGCCTGTCTGTTTCCATGCGCAGGGCCTGCTTGATACGGTCATAGAGATAGAGCGCTCCGTGTCCGAATGCTTCCATGCCAACTGCATCCATACAGGAGTCGGGTCCGCGGTTACCAGTCAGGTCTCTAAGCGCATCCAGGGTATTCACTTCCTCAAAGTTCAGTGTCTCCGCGCCCGCCGCGGAGGCGAGAGCGAGGCGATCCTGAACATGGTCGATGGCAATGACCCTGCCCGCACCGAGCATGAAGGCACTCCGGATGGCGAATTGCCCGACAGGGCCGCATCCCCAGATGGCGACTGTATCTCCAGACTTGATGTTGCAGTTTTCCGCGGCCATATAGCCGGTGGGGAAGATGTCGGAGAGGAACAGCACCTGATCGTCACTGAGCCCGTCTGGGATTTTGATAGGGCCGACATCGGCAAAAGGTACGCGGGCGTATTGCGCCTGGCCTCCTGCATAGCCTCCCAGCATGTGGGTATAACCGAAGAGGCCAGAAGGCGAGTAGCCCATCATCTTCTCCGCGAACCAGGCATTAGGATTCGAATTATCGCAAAGGGACCACAGCTTCTCCTCGCAGGAAAAGCAATGACCGCAGGCGATGGTAAAGGGGACGACAACCCGATCGCCGACCTTCAGCTTCTTTTTGTCGATGCCGGGGCCAATTTCAACAACCTCGCCCATAAATTCATGGCCGAGAATGTCTCCTTGCTCCAGCGTGGGCACATAACCGTCATAAAGGTGCAGGTCAGATCCGCAAATCGCGGTTCGGGTGACGCGCACAATGGCGTCGCGCGGATTCAGGATGCGGGGATCAGGCACGTCGTGCACCTGGATATTCTCTTTGCCCATCCAGCAGACAGCTTTCATGATCAACTCCTTAAGCAGGTATCGGTTTGGCTATGCGGAGCGGCGTAGCACCAGGTTGGAATGGGATTCATCCTCATGTTCCAGGGGAGGCGCTGGCATATTCTGTTTTTCTCTCAATAGAACCTGCGAGGCCTGACCATGGATCCCCCGGGGACCGTGCGATTGGCCCTTGGTCGTTGGAATCTCGCCTGTCTCCAAGAGCGATTTAAAACGGCGCAGATCTTCGCGCAGGGCGAATTCCGGATGTCTTCCCATCAGGAGAGCCGCGGTGCGGCCAAGAGCGCCTCCTGGCGAGGTATAAACCATCGTGGCTGCGATGATCGTGCCACGGCCTCCTGTGCCGGGGTGGAATGAGACAGATCCGCTGTTGCTGAGGTCAGAACCGGGAAGAGAACGCCACGCAATCGATTGATTCTCTTGATCGTCTACGATCTCAGCGGCCCAGTGGACCCGTGTATTCATCGGGCCCAGTGCCACCCAGTCTGAAAGATCGCCGGTAACTCTGACGGACTCCAGATGATGCATGAACAAGGGAAGATTCTCCAGGTCACGCCAGAACCGATAAGCATCCTCAGGGGAGCAGTTGATGGTGAAACTCGCGTGGGCAGAATACGTTTTGGGGCCGGTCTGCCGCCCGGCGAGAGCGACTGCTGCTCCTGCGGCGGCAATTGCGATGCCTGTTTTTGAGCGGCGAGAGAGGCCATAGAGGGCCAGGCCGCAGCCTAACATTACCGCTAGTCTCTGGTTATTTTGATCGGTCTTCTGCAAACTCGGGCTCATTGGGGGAAGGCTCCTTTTCTAAGCGGCAGCTATAGGCCGCCATCAGCGCTTGATTGCAAGGGAGAAGATGCGCGGCAGAAAAAGCCACGCCGACTGCCACCGCATACCCTGCCCTGACTTGATGACTGATAACTAAGAGTTCAACGCGGTGGCATTCCGTTGCCAGTGGAGGAAAATCTATTTGCGGCCTGAGACCCGATTCCTGGCCGATTTGCCGGTCAGTTGCGAAGCTCGACCACGGTGGCGCCGGCCCCGCCCTGGTTCTGTGCGGGTTCGCTGACTGAGGCGACATGCGGATGCCGCTCCAGCCACGCGCGAAGCGTGCGGCGCAGCACTCCCATGCCGGTTCCGTGGACGATGCGGATATGGGGCAGCCCGGCGAGAAAGGCCTGGTCGAGGAAGCGTTCAACTTCTGCGGTTGCTTCGTCGGCGGTGCGTCCGATGACGTTGATCTCGGAGCTGAGATTCGCGTCCGGCTCAGCGACTGCGACGGTGATGCCGCGGCCGCGAGCAGCCTGGATAGGTGTCTGGTGTATCACTTCTGCGATTTCATCGCGGGCTATGCGCATCTTCATAGGCCCGACGGCCACTTCAAAGGTGTTGGCGTCAATCAGGCGCTGGATGATGCCGGTGCGACCGAGGTTGCGCAGCTTGACGGTGTCGCCGGTGGTGACATGCTTCACGATGTGCGGCTGTGCGTTGCGGTCGTTCTTGTCAGCTCCGGTATGCTGCGCAACAACGGTGGAGTTGAAGCTGTCAGAAAATTCGCGGCGCAGACGCGAGATGCGTCGCTCGGCTTCTTTCGATAGCTTCTGCTGCGCGGCGCGATCGTCGATGGCCTTGACCGTCTCCCGGGCCTGATATTCGAAATCCTTGAGCAGGGAAGCCAGTTGCTGCTCCATTTCGCGCACCTTGACCCGCCATTCCTTGAGCCCCTCCGTTTCCAGACGGAGACGTTCTCGAGCGATCTCCTGTTCGCGCAGTTTGAGAGCAGCGCGCTCGGCCGTGACGGCTTCGATCTGCGCGTGGAGACTGTCGAGAAAGCGGCCAATGTCCTGCGTCTGGGTGCTGAGGCGGCTGCGGGCAGAGGTGATGATGTCCGGGGCAAGGCCCAGGCGCGCAGCGATGTTGATACCTGCTGAAGCGCCAGGCACGCCGAGGCGAAGCTGATAGGTCGGCGCAAGCGTCTGCTCATCAAAACCGACGGCGGCGTTGAGCACTCCCTCGGTGTTTTCGGCATAGATTTTGAGCGACGTGTGGTGCGTGGAGATGATGGACCACGTGTGTGCGTTTAGAAAATGCTCTGCAATGGCGACTGCAAGCGCAGCGCCCTCTTCCGGGTCGGTGGCAGAGCCCAGCTCATCGAGTAGAACGAGCGAGCGTCCATCAGCAGCCTGAGCGATGCGGTTCAGATTGACTATGTGCGAGGAGAAGGTGGAGAGATCGCGTTCGATCGACTGCGCGTCTCCGATGTCGGCGAGAAATGCGTCGAAGACAGGGAAGACGGCTTCTTCAGCGGGAACGGGGATGCCGGACTGGGCCATGATTGCGAGCAGACCTGCGGTCTTGAGGCCGACCGTTTTGCCGCCAGTGTTAGGACCGCTGATGATGAGCTGCCGGGCGTGGCTGGTGAGAGCCAATGAGAGAGGGACGATACTGCCGCCGCTCACGCGCAGGCGCTTTTCCAGCAGCGGATGGCGGGCGTTGGTGAGGCGCAGCTCCGGCTCTGAAACAGGCGTGAAGAGGGGGCGTACGCAATCAAACTGATTGGAGAAGCGGGCGCGGGCGGCGAGAGTTTCCACCTCGGCCAGCACGGCTGCGCCAGCCTCAAGCAGTGGCGATTGAGCGGCGATCTGCCGCGTCATGGCGAGAAAGATGCGATGAATCTCGGACTGCTCTTCTTCAAGAAGGCGGACCAGGTCATTGTTGAGCTCAATGGTTTCGAGCGGCTCGACGTACACAGTCTGACCGCTGGAGCTGGCTCCATGCACAACGCCCTGGACGCGCCGCTTGCTCTCGCTCTTTACCGGTATGACGAAGCGCTCGCCGCGGATAGTGATGACATCATCCTGAGTGCTGCCGCCAGCGGAGAGGCGGCGCAGCGCGGAGCGGAGGCTGTCTTCAATCGCGCGCTGCTGGCGCTCCATTTCGCGGCGAATCCGGCGGAGCTCAGGCGAAGCGTCATCGGTGAGGGTGCCGTCAGGTAGCAGCTTGGCACGGATGCTCGCAACCATGGGCCGCAGATCTGAGGCGAAGAGCTGTTCCGTGATGGCTGTGAGGGCGGCCAGGCGGCCGTCCAACGCATCAGGAGGCGTACGGAGCAGCGCAGTCCATGCTGCGATGATGTCGGCAAGATCAAGCAGGCGGCGAAGTTCGTCCGCCTCAAGTGCTGCGCCTTCAATGCGGGATTTCGCCAGCAGCTCCGCGGGATCGAAGAGCGCGTTGAGCGGGGGCAGTGCAACCAGGGCGATGAGTAGCCGCATTTCGCCAACCAGGGTGTGCTCGCGCGCGAGCCAGTCCCGATCAGTGGAGGGCGCGAGCGCCAGTGCCCAGGCCCGGCCTACCGGCGAATGGCAGAAGTTCGCAAGGAGATCGAGAAATCGTCCCCATTCGAGTGTGGCGGGACTACAATCACTGACCAACGACGGGATTTCACGGCGGAGCTGCACAGTTTCAATCGTAAATGGAACCGTGCCACAGGGTACTGCGTAGTCCATTAAAGGAAGAATCGGAGGCCAGCCATGTACTGCAGCGGTTGCGGACAGAATATCCAGCCGGGGGAAGCAGTTTGCATGCGATGCGGCAGACCCGTGACGCCTTTACCTCCCGTGGGCATGCCGGTAATGCAGGGCAGCAACGGGAGGGTGCACCGGAATATTCAGACGATGGGCATTCTCTGGCTTGTGTGGGGAGCGTGGAGCGTTCTTGGGTGGCTGATCGCGTTGCCTTTTTTGACGGGAGCGCTCGGCGGGTGGGGCCATCACTGGAGCGGATACTGGGGTCCAGGACGTGGCTACTACGGCTTTCCGCACATGATGTGGCTGCCGCCCCTGCTGACGGCCATCGTGTTTGCCCGGGCCGGGCTTGCTGCCGCAACGGGATATGGCCTTCTACGCCGGGCATCCTGGGCTCGCACGCTGGCAATCGTGACGGCCTTCCTGACGCTGGTGAAGCCAATTACGGGAACAATACTCGCAATTTATACGCTTTGGGTGCTGGTACCGGCGCCCGCTCAGCAGGAATACGACGAGATGGCAGTGCCGTAAACTGGAGACATGGAATATCCAGTTACCCGCATGCGGCGGTTGCGGCAATCAGAGGCGATGCGCTCGCTGGTTCGCGAAACCAGGCTTGAGCCATCGGCGCTGATTCAGCCGCTCTTTATCTGTCCTGGTGAGAACGTGCGCCGGGAGATCGGCTCGATGCCGGGTGTGTTCAATCTTTCCATCGACGAAGCACTGAAGGAAGCTGAATCCGCTAAAAAGCTCGGGTTGGGCGGCCTCCTGCTCTTTGGTCTTCCTGCGGAAAAAGATGAGCAGGCCTCAGGCGCGTGGGCTGAAGACGGCATTGTGCAGCAGTCTCTGCGTGAACTGAAGAAGGCTGCGAAGGGCCTTCTGCTGATTGCGGATGTGTGTTTGTGCGAATACACCTCGCACGGGCACTGCGGCGTGGTGAAAAAGACCCGGGATAGCTATGAGATCGAGAATGATAAATCGGTCAGCCTGATCTCTAAAACGGCCGTCTCTCTGGCCGCTGCAGGCGCGGATATCGTGGCGCCGAGCGACATGATGGATGGGCGCGTGGCGGCGATCCGCGATGAGCTGGATGAAGAGGGTTACGAGAATACGCCGATCATGTCCTACGCTGCGAAGTTTGCCTCGGCTTTCTATGGGCCATTCCGGGAAGCGGCGGATTCAGCGCCGCAGTTTGGCGACCGGCGCAGCTATCAGATGGACGGAGCGAACCTGCGTGAGGCTATGCGCGAGATCGAGATGGATATCTCGGAGGGCGCCGACATGGTACTGATGAAGCCTGCCATGCCGTATCTGGATGTAGTTCGCGCGGCGCGTGAGCGGTTCGATGTGCCGATTGGTGCCTATCAGGTTTCCGGTGAGTACTCCATGATGCAGGCGGCATTTGCCAAGGGATGGCTTGAGCCTGAGCGGGCGATGCTGGAGTCGCTGGTGTCGATCCGTCGTGCCGGAGCAGGATTCATCGTCACGTACTTCGCGCAGCAGGCAGCGCGCGTACTTTAAGGCCCGTAAGGGGGAAGAAATTCCCCCTTACGGGAACTGTGTCGCTAGGAAATGTTCTGCGTTGCGCCGGTGCGCCAGCTCTGATACGCGGCATCGAGGATGCGCTGATTGTGCAGTCCGTCAGTGGCGGGGGCGCGATACTGACCGGTACCGTTGATCTCGTCCGAAAAGCTGTCCAGCATCCGGCTGTAGGCATCTGCATTCGATACCTCTGCCTGCGAGACGACACGGCCATCCTGGCGCACGATGACGTCGATGGGTTGATCGACCGTCAAACCGTTCTCGACGGTGATCACTCCCGATTCCCCTACGATTTCGACCAGTGTGCGGTAAGCCGCGCGAGTGGTGACGGTCACCGCTCCCATGACGCCAGAGGTGAAGGTGAGGCCCAGGACTGCTTTCGATTCGAGTGCGCCTGAGTGACGATCCTTCAAGGCGAGCATTGAGACGGTGGCGACCTTGGTCTCCAGCACATAGCGCAGAGCGTCGATGCAGTGAATACCTACATCCCCGATCGGGCCGCCGCATGCCAGGGTTGGGTCATAAATCCAGGTGCGTGGGCTGGCTTCCGCCTCATAGCAGAACTGGGCGTGCGCCATAACCGGCTTGCCGACGATGCCATCCGCCAGCTGCTTGGCGACCAGATCCAGGCTGCGGTAGTACCGCATATTCTGGGCGACACCGAAGCGAATCCCCGCACTCTGAGCCGCTGCGAGCATCTCTTGGACTTCCCGCGCGTTCATAGCCAGAGGCTTTTCGCAGAGTACATGCTTGCCGTGGCGAGCTGCGGTGAGCACATCGGCGAGGTGCAGTGAGTCAGGTGAGGCGATGAAGACGGCGTCGATCTCCGGGGAGGCGCAGAGCTCCTCTGCCGTGTTGAACACGCGCGGAATGCTGTAGTCCTTCGCGTTGGCGGCCGCTTTCGCCGGGTTGCGCCGGTAGAGTGCCGCAAGCTGTGAGCGCTCAGCACCAAGAAAACCGGGCACCATGCGCTTGATCGCATGGTGCCCGAAGCCAATGATTCCGTAACGGATGGTTTTCATTTGCCTGCGTTCTGGAAGATCTCTTCCGCGTAGAAGTTTTCAACATGGGCCTGATCGCGCAGCATCTCGAGGTACGCGTTCTTGAGCAACTGGGAACGCGCATCGCTGAGCTGTTGACGGATCGCCTGCTGGACACGCGGGTCGCTCAGCTCGCGTTGCCCGGCCTCTTCCTTGTCGATCAACTTGTAGATGGCGTAGCCGACCTGCCGGTGCGCGTTGTCATACACAGGCAGAACGTCAGTGATCTGCCCGGCCTTCAGCTTTCCGATCGCCGCATAAATCTGCGGATCGGAGCGGAGCTGTGACTCGGAGGCAAATCCCATATCGCCCCCGTTCGAGGCCGTGTCCGGGCGCTCTGAGAAGTTGGAGGCGAGCAGTCCAAAGTCCTCGCCGCTTTCCAGGCGGTTGTGCAGCGTCTCGATCTTTTTCCTGGCCTCGGCGTCATTGCCGGCCTTGCTGTTCTGCAGATTGCCCGCCTGCTGGGGGGCGGCCGGAACCGAGGTGACGACAATCTGTGCCAGGTGGTATTGCGGCTCGAGCAGGTTAAACTCCGCCTTGTGGCTGTTGTAGTAGCTGGAGATGTCGGCGTCGGTGACGTTGATCTTGGAGTTCAGCTCCTTATTGAAGAGCTTTTCCTCTGTCTTCGCACGGCGGATCTCGCGCTTGAGATCGTCTAGAGTCAGGTGCTTTTCGGCCAGCCTCTTGTTGAACTGATCCTGGGTGTAAGGCGCTTTGATCTCGTTGATCTTCGCGTCGACCTCGTCGTTCGTAGCGGTCAGGTTGAGCTTGGCCGCGCGCTGCATCAGTATCTCTTCATCAATCAACTGGCGCACGATATTCAGGCGCACGATGGCAGCCTGGTCGCTCGAGGGGGGAGCCTGCTGCTGCTGGCCCACGTTGTTCTGATAGAGAGTCTCCATCTCTGCACGCTGGATGGGGTGACCATTGACGGTGGCGATAACGTCCGGACCATGGGAGTGCTTGCAGCCGTCGATAGCTGCCATCGAAACCACCGAGAGAAGAACAATGGCAAGGTGTTGCGAGTACTTTCTGAAAGCGCGATATGAGTGTTGCAAAAATGCTCTCCTTCGGATCTGCTGCTGATTCTTTCAAGAGCCTGATTTTCGAGACTGCCGCCGAAGTCCTGCAGCAGTTGAAATGTGCTCTCAGCCGCTAATGCCTAACCCGTTGTCTGAATCCCTGCGCGGGCCTGAATGCCCGCAACCGCTGTGGACCGCCCATGCCAGCCTGCAGGACGCATCCACCCGGATATTGCCATTCTTTCAGGATAATTGCTGAGACCGCAGGCGTCACTTCGCCTGTCCTGGCTGCGTTGGCTGGCTGGGAGTGCCTTCGCCCGGCGCCGGCGGAGGCGTGATTCCTTCTGCCTTAAGCGCCCGATCGATGACCATCCACACGCGCTCGACCGGCAGCGCGCCTGAGAGCCGCTCGCCGTTGACGAACAGGGTGGGTGTGCCGTCTACGCCCAGTGCTTCCCCTTCCTTCATGGACGCCTGGACGACGCTGTCGTCCTGTTTCTTCAGGCAGGCGTCGAGGGTTGCTACATCGAGCTTGCTCTTCTGGCCCTGCTCGCGTGCCAGTTTGTCGAGGGTTGCAGCGGATTTGGCGGGATCGCGGTCCGGACCGCTTACGTCCTGCCCATGCGTGTGGAGGTAGTCAACGTAGCTCCAGTATGCTTCGCCGTTCTGAGCCGCGAGGCAGTTGGCATCAACGGCGGCACGCATGGCCCAGGGATGGATCTCGACCAGGGGGTAGTCCTTATAGACGATCTTGATGAGGCCCTTGTAGTGGTCGATGGTCTCCGGAAAGAGCTCGGCGTGCATCTTCGCGCAGAAGGGGCATTCCAGGTCATCGAAGTTGACGATGGTGACCTTAGCCGCCGGATTGCCGCGGAAAGGACGCCCGGAGGTCGAGGCGACCTGGGTCAGGTCTTTGCTGATATCCCACTTCGACATGCGCGCAAGAGTATTGCCATCGGTCGACAGCAGGAAGTCGATGGTCTGCTTCTTGTTGGGCTGCGACAGGGAGAAGAAGGTGATCGGCACATTGTCAAAGCCGGGGATATCGCTCTTCTGGCGAGCGCCTACCGTCATGCTCCAGTCTGCGGGCACATCCAGCTGCTGGCGCACTTGGATCTCAATTTTGCGGTTGATGCGGGCGTTATCTGGGGCGCGCTGTGCGCGTCCGCAGCCTGCTGCTACGGCCACCAGCAGGCAACTCATCATCAGGCGGTTATGGAACAAACATGCACCTCGGGTTATCTTCAGATTATCTCACCGGCTGATGCGCCGAACGCAGGACCTTTGGGATAATCAAAGCTTATGCTCGTACTCGCTTCGCAGTCGCCGCGGCGCAGGGAACTCCTCGCGCAGGCAGGTTATGTATTTGAAGTAGACGCATCAGCGGTGCCGGAAGAGCCGCGGACGGGCGAAGATCCGTCCGCTTTTGTGCGGCGGCTGGCCGGTGAAAAGGCGCAGGCAGTCCATGCCCGGCGAGGTGGCCAGCAGGAGTTGATCGTGCTGGGCGCAGATACAGCGGTCGTGACGCCGCAGGGAGCGGTGCTGGGCAAGCCGGTGGATGGGTCCGACGCCGCGTCCATGCTGCGCCAGCTCTCCGGCGCCACGCACCAGGTTGTCACCGGTGTCTGCCTGCTTTCAGGCGATCATGTTGAGTCAGCGGTCGAGATCACCTATGTGACCATGCTTACCCTGGCAGACGAAGAGATAGCAGAATATATCGCCAGCGGCGAACCCATGGACAAGGCCGGCGCCTATGCCATCCAGGGAAGAGCCGCGAAGTGGATTCCACGTATTCACGGCTGCTATTTCAACGTGGTCGGGCTGCCGCTCGCCCTGGTGACCTCGATGATCGAGGGCGTTACCCGGCGCATGCAGCTTGAGGTGCGGGCCTGATTCACGGACTTCAGCTACCCAGGCGTCAGCGATAGCTGCGCTGATAGGTGCGGGTCATCCGGTCGTGCCAGGAGAGCCGATCCTCGTCAAAAAATGACCAGACGAAGCCAAGCCCGAGCGGCAGAGCGGCCAGCAGCAGTGCTGCCATTCGGTGGTGCAGTGCGCGTTTGCAGGGGTTTTCGTCGTCAAAGGTGCAGAGCGCAATCTTGGCGTAGCGCATCCCGGGCGTGGCTTCCGCGTAGGTGAAGAAGAGCCACTGGTAGAGCACGAACAGTCCGGCCAGCGCCGCCCCGGCACCGAAGAGCGCGGGTTTGCCCACCGGGGGGTGCGTGGTGCAGGCCGCAAAGATCAGGACAAACAGCAGAAAAGCAAACAGCACGAGTGCCACATCCACGATGCCGGCCATCAGTCGGTCGGCAAGGGGCGCGGTCTTGAGCGGCAGATCAAAGGCTGTTGCGGGTGTCGATACCCGCACCTTCTCCGCATTGCCAGACTCCTCAGTGCGCGCATCGAGACGAATGGAGTGCCAATCGGGCGCAGCGCTTTCGGGAAGTGCATGCTGGGA
The DNA here is from genome assembly GCF_004339725.1 of Acidipila rosea. GTDB lineage: Bacteria > Acidobacteriota > Terriglobia > Terriglobales > Acidobacteriaceae > Acidipila > Acidipila rosea. The sequence continues at coordinate 134,541 of NZ_SMGK01000004.1, forward strand.
GGCGTTCACGGGCGCTGATTCCCCTGCCTCTACCTCGAAGATGCGGAGTTGCGAGGCATCTTCGAGCAGCGGACCCTCGTCGCGGCGGGGACGCGCCTTGCGGCTGGCAATCAGTTCCCGCGGAAACTCGATGAGCTTGGCAGGAAGCGGTTGCGGTGGGGCGATAAGGGCCTCCCCAAAGGGATCAGGATCGGTCGAGGAGAGCTCGCTAACCCTCTGTCCACGGTTCGGCGTCGCCGCATCTTCTCGCCGTTGCGGCAACGGCTGGTGGTAGCTGGCTGAGTAGGATTGGGTGGGAGCCTCTGCGACAGCCGCCCCTGATTGTTCCGTATAGGCTGTGATGTCGTGCGCGGGCTCCTGCTCCTCGGCGGCATGGTCCATTCCAGCGAGAATCACCTGTGCAGCGGCTCGGGCCTGCTCGGCTGCGGCTGCCGCGGCCTCGGCTGCACGGGCTGCTGCCAGCATCTCCTCATAGCTCGGCGCTTTCGAATAGCGCTCCGCCACGCGTGCGGCGACAGACTGGGGCCGGTTGGCTCGCGGCTGCCTGGCGCCTGTATTTTCCATTCCGGGCAGATTGGGCTGCTCTCCCTGAACGACGTCCCGGCGATTGCGGTGGGCGGCCAGGCGCGCGTTGAGCTCGTCTTTCCATGACGGGAGGCGATGGCCGGGGGTAGCTGTCGTCTCTTCTACTGGCAGGCTGGAGGTAGCAGTGTTCACGGATGAGCCTCGTTTGTTTCGCGCAGCCTGGTGGCGGCGCGGTTTTGAAAGGGCGAGGAGGTTGCGGACATACGACTCTCCTGTGCATTGGCATACGGCCATTGCTGCGCGAGAGAACGATTTTGCTGACCAGAGCAGAGGGCCGATCAGCGCTCCGAGGCTTTGCTATTCTGTGAATGCCCCAGGTGATGAGAGCCCGCTTTCTTTTATGTACCATGCTGCTCGTCCTGTGTCATCCACGGCTCTGCCCTCAGGCATTGACAAAGCAGTTTCCCCCTCATGATTTGGGGCAAACTGGCGAGTCGCAGAGGGGCGGAGCGGATGGCGCGACAGAGCTGCCTGACGACCCGAGCGCGATCTCGGGCGTTGCCGTGGCTACGCCGGCGCCGGCTGCTCAATCAGGGGTGCCCGTCAAGATTGAAGCCCGGGTCCAGCGCAAGCAGGGCGATCTCTACACGCTGAACGGCGCCGTGGTGATCCACTATCGCAGTTATGTCGTGCATGCCGACCGGGCTACTTACAACCAGGCGACCGGCGAAGTGACCGCGGACGGCCATCTTATGCTCGATGGAGGCCCCGACAATGAGCACATCATCGCCAGCCGGGGCGTCATGAACCTGAATAAGCAGACAGGTCACTACTACGATGTGGTGGGGACGCTGGGAGCCTCCAGAAATCCTCGTAACAAGACCGTCTATATGGCTCCCAACCCTCTTGCCATTACAGGTCGGGAAGTGATCAAACTGGGTCCCCAGCGCTACCAGGTCATCGCCGGCACGATGACCTCCTGCAGGCTTCCCGATCCGGACTGGCTGATGCTCTCCCATGAGATCAACCTGCAGGACGGTAAGGCGAGCGCCAAAAATACGATCTTCAAGCTTCTTGGCATACCCATTTTTTATCTGCCTTACGCCAGCCATCCGGTCGATGGAGAGAGCCGCCAGTCCGGTTTGCTCCTGCCGATCACCGGGAACGATACGCAGCGGGGACTCATCCTCGGGGAGGAAGCCTACTTCGTTCTCGGGCGCAGCGCGGATTTAACCATTGGGACGGAGTATTTCTCCAAGCGCGGCTGGGGGCCCCTGGGGCAATTTCGCTACCGGGGCAGAGCGCAGAACTTCTTCAAAGTCAATTTCCACAGCCTGCTGGATCGCGGGCTGCAGCCGGGAAACATCAACCAGGGTGGCGTCGATCTGCTGCTGGACGGACGTCGCGATCTGAACTCCTCTACCCGGGCCATTACCGATATCGAGTATCTCAGCTCCTATGTTTACAGGCAGGCATTTGAAGAGAATTACGCGTTGGCGATCGACTCCGAGGTCAAGTCGCAGGCGTTTGTGACGCATTTCAATCGCGCTCTGGCGGAGAGTCTGCGCTTTGACCGTTACCAGAGCTTTCAGAGCAGCGTACAGCTGGGGGATGAGATCCGCATTCTGCACCTGCCTTCACTTCGTTTCGACGCGGTGGACCAGCCAATGGGGCGGACACCGTTTGTCGCCGGAATGCGCAGCTCGATTGCGGCTGTCTCTCGATCCGAGCCGGCGAATGCAGCCTTTACCCAGGTATTCAGGGTGCGCGATGTGCCTCGCGTGGACCTGTATCCGCATCTCGCCATGCCGCTTTCATCGGGAGGCTGGACACTGCACCCACAGATCGCTTTGCGCGACACCTTCTATGGCCGGAGCCAGAATCCCGGTCCCCTCGGAGTTGTGCCGACGGTGCGGCAGGCGAGCCTGAACCGCAAAGACTGGGAAGCAGATGTGGATCTGCACCCGCCTGCCATGGAACGCGACTTCGATGCGCCCTGGCTGCGGCGTCTCTTCGGCGGCGACCTGCGCCATACCATTGAGCCCGACGTGGAATACCGCTACGTTTCAGGGATCGGGAATTTCAACTCCGTGCTGCGCTTCGACGACGTCGATGTTGTGAGCGATACCAACGAGGTGGACTATTCCCTGACGCAGAGACTCTTCCGGCGGCACCTGCACCCGCGGCCATGCAAGGGAGATGAGGCCCTCGGCCCAGACACCCAGTGCGGCGGCGGCACCATCGACTGGCTCTCCTGGAAGCTCTCGCAGAAATACTTCCTCAATACGAACTTTGGTGGCGCGGTCACGCCGGGTACGCGGAACGTGCTCTCCACTACGCTCGACCTCACAGGCGTTGCCTTTCTCACCGGACCTCGCAGCATCTCCCCGGTTGTCTCGCAGCTCAAGTTGCGCACAACGGATGCGACTGACTTCGAGTGGGACATCGACTACGACAAGGATCTGGGCCGCATCACGACCAGCAACGTCTTTGCCGGATACAAGCTTGGAAACTATAACGTCACGGTGGGTGATTCACACCTGAATGCGCCGGAGGGTGTCACGGCTACCCAGCCAACCACCGTCACGACACTGACGGTTGCTCCCGTCACGACCGACTATAACCTCTTTCGCTGGTCGGCTACCTATGGCAACCCAACCAAGCTCGGCCTGAGCGCGGGTGGCTATGGCGGCTATGATTTTGTGCTGAACCAGCTCCAGTACGGAGCCTTCCAGGCGGGATACAACTGGGACTGTTGCGGGCTGAACTTTGAAGTCCGGCGCTACTCCCTTGGACCGGTGCGCAACGATACGCAATACCTCTACAGCTTCACCCTTGCCGGCGTTGGATCGGCAGGCAGCCTGCGGAGGGCCGAACGGGTCTTCTGATGTTTCAGTCCAGCGCGGTTATTCTTCTTCAGCTTCAGCCTTTTTCTTCTTTGCTTTTACGGGTGCTGCCGGTTCCGGAGCAGGCTCGAGCGCAGGGTTGAAGTAAAGCAGTCGGCCGCAGCTTTCACAGGTGGCGATTGCGCCGCTGCGCACCTGGTTCCACATCTGGGGGCGCAGAAACATCTGGCAGCCAAAGCACCGCTGGCCCTGGGCCCGTGCGACTCCGCTTCCGCGCGAGGAGGCTACCCGGTCGTAGGTCGAGAGCAGTCCCGCGTCGAGAATCTGTCGCAGCTCCGCGCGGCGTACAGCAAGCTCCTTGAGCCTGGTCTGATTGGTTGCGGTCGTTTCCTTGGCAGCTTCTTTTTCCTGCTCAACCAGTGCGGTCTGCGCCTTCAGTTCCTGCTGCGATTCCGTCAGTTTGGACTCGAGCGCCTCGGATCGTTCCATGCTCGCGATTTCGCTGTCTTCCAGGCTGCTGATTTCTTTCTCGGCAAACGCGATCTCGTGCTGCAGCGCATGAAATTGCTCGTTGTTCTTGACGCTGCTGCTCTGATTGCGGAAGCGGATGATCTTCTGTTGCTGGTCCTTGACGTCGCTTTCAATGCGGCGTCGCTGGGCATCCTCCGCTTTGAGCGAGTCCTGAATCGCGGTAACTGTCGCCCGGGCAGTTCGCAGCTTTTCCTCTACAGCGGCCAGGTGGCGCGGGAGGGCGGCAATCGAAGCGGTGAGCTCGGCCGCCTCGGAGTCGATCTCCTGCAGGCGGAATAAATTGGCGAGAGAGTTCTCCATCGTATCCAAGAGGCAAGTCTAGCATCGGAGCTGGTATGCGGGTCTTCTGAGTCGTCAGCATGGCCATGGAGTAAACTTTTCCCATTGCCCAGCCCACTCCTGAAGGGGAACTGCATTTTGCACCGATCAAGTCTCACTGTCCTGGCATTGCTCGCCACCACCTTTTTTGCTGTGCCTGCCTCTCATGCGGAGAAAAATAAACCCTGGACAGTGCAGGACATTTTCGGCGGCGAAAGCGTTACCGGCGAGGCTCCCTCGGGGATTCAGTGGTCGCCCGATGCGAGGCGAGCTACCTTCCTGACCAGCGACGGCGACATGATGCAGATCGACGCAACCGACGGTCACGTGTCCAAGATGATCAGCCGGGTCAAGCTCGGCTCCATCACGAATGCTGCGCTCAGCGAAAAGGACAAGGACCATCGGGGCCGCTACGATGAAAAGGATTTTCAGTGGGCGCCGGATGCGAGGCACATTCTGTTCGACACCAACGGGCAGTTGTGGCTCTATGACACGCGCGTGGGAGCAGGCATACAGGTTGGCAATAGCTTGCAGGGCAGCGGAGATGATCCCAAATTTTCGCCCAATGGTCAGTACATCTCCTACCTCCATGACAACAACATTTATCTCCTGACGCCCGATGGCCATACGCCGCCTCTGCTCCTGACCAACAGCCATTCTCCTTCGATCATGGACGGAGGCATCGACTGGGTCTATCTGGAAGAGTTGAATACGCGCAGCAACTACTATTGGTCGCCGGACTCCAAGGGAATCCTGTATCTCCAGATGGATGAGACGGCCGTGCCGCGCTATCCCTTGGTCGATTGGATTCCTACCCATGCCGCGGTCGATCAGCAACGCTACCCGCAGCCCGGCGATCCTAATCCGGCAGTGAAAGTAGGCGTCGTTGGCATCAACGGCGGCAAGACCTTCTGGCTCAAGATTCCGCTCAGCGCAGGAAATGACTATATTCCTCGCTTTGGTTGGATCAACGCGCGCACCGCATGGGTTGAAACGCTTGCGCGGGATCACAAGAAGATGAACATCTACTTCGCGGATGTTTACACCGGTGACGTGAAACTAGCCCTTGCCCAGACCGATCCTAAGTTCTTCACCCTGACGTATGACGTCAACTTCGACGTTCCCGGCGAATTTCTTATCACCAGCTGGCAGGATGGATACCGCCACATTTATCGGTACACCTTCGACGCGTCGAAGCCACTCTCCGCGCCTGCCCGACCAGCCAATCAGGTGGAGTCCGGCGATTATGAAGTTTTCTCAATCAAGTCTGTTGATCCTGCCGCGAAAACCATCTACTACCTGTCAAGCGAAGGGGATTCACGCGAGCAGCAGGTATGGTCGGTGAAACTCGATGGCACAGACAAGCACCAGCTTTCAACGGAGCCAGGCGTTCATGAGCCGGTCTTTGCACCCCATGGCGGCGAATATGTAGACAAGGCGTCGTCGATGATGTCTCCGCCCGAAACCAGCCTCTGTATTGAAGCAAAGAAGTGTGTGCCGGTTTGGCATTCGAAGGCTATTCATGGCCATGAACTGATCAAGCCGGAATTGTTGACGCTCAAAGCTGCGGATGGAAAAACCACACTCTATGCAACCCTGACGTTGCCGCCGCACGCAACAGCACCTGCCAGTGTTCCGCTCATTGTCAATCCATATGGCGGCCCGGGCGTTGGAGCAGAACGCAATCACTGGGGCGGCAATGGATACCTGTTCGACGTGCTGCTGGCGGAACATGGATATGCTGTGCTTCATGTAGATAATCGCGGCATGGCAGGGCGGGGGCGCGACTTCGAGCAAGCCGCCTATCACGATTTTGGGGCAGTTCAACTTGCTGACCAGCTGGCCTCGATCGACCAGACGCTGGCACAGTTTCCGCAGCTTGATAAAAACAGGTTGGGCTGGTGGGGCTGGAGTTGGGGAGGGACATTCACTTTGAATGCGATGACCCACTCGGACCGTTTCAAGGCCGGTGTCTCTGTCGCTCCTGTCACCGACTTTCGCAACTACGATTCCATCTATACGGAGCGATACCTCGGCCTGCCAGCGGATAATCCTGACGTATACCGCGCAGCCTCGGTGCAGGAGACCGCGAAAGCACTGAAAGGGCATCTGCTGCTCGTGCATGGAACAGGCGATGATAATGTGCACATCGAGAACTCCATTCAGTTCATTCAGAAGTTGATCGATGCCCAGATCCCTTACGACTTTCAGGTATACCCGCGCAAGACCCACTCCATCGCAGGTCCTGTGGCAAGGACTCACCTCTACGCGCGAATCCTTGCGCAGTTTGAGACTTATTTGAAGGTCCCGCAGGAGCAGCATCCATGAGTCACCCGGCGGAGCGAGCAGATACAGCCGAGCCGATCCGCGCACGGGCAACGCTGGGCGAGTTCGAGTTGACCGTCTTGAGCGACGGACACTACTACCTTGACGGGGGAGCTATGTTCGGCGTGGTGCCGAAGCCCATGTGGGAGAAGCGCGCGCCGGCAGATGAACAGAACCGCATCCTGCTCGGAACCAATACCGTGGTCGTCCGCACCGGGAAGCATACGGTGGTGATCGAAACCGGCCTTGGCAACAAGCTCGGCGATAAAATGCGCGCGATCTTCGGGGCGAAGGAGCAGTTGCCTCGCGCCTTCGCCGCCGCTGGCATCAATCCGGAAGAGGTGGATATTGTCATCAACTCCCACCTTCACTTTGATCACTGCGGTTGGAATACCACCCTCACCTCAGAAGGGAAAGTGGTGCCGACCTTTCCCAATGCTCGCTATTTCGCGCATCGTGGAGAGGTGGACCATGGGCATCTGCAGTTGGAGCGCGATGCCGTCAGCTACATCAGCGCAAACTATGATCCGCTGGTTGAGAGCGGCCAGATGGAGTTGCTGGAGATTAGGGCGGGCGAGGTAAAGCAGATTGTGCCCGGCGTCTCCGTCGAAGGCTATCCGGGGCATACATCGCAGATGATGGCGATCAATCTCGACTCCGGCGGCCAGCGCGCCTGCTACATTTCAGACCTGATTCCCACCAGTGCGCATCTCGACATCACCTGGGTGATGGGATACGACCTTGACCCCTTGCGCTGTATCGAGGAGCGGAAGCGATTCTATGCGCGCGCGATTCCCGAGAAGTGGCTCGTGCTCTTCACCCACGACCACCACAAGCCGATGGGCCATGTGGTGATCGGTGAAAAAGGCAAGCCAGTCCTCGTGCAGTAGAGCAACAGGCGGGCAGCTGCTAGAGCAGGGCCTGCGCTTCGAGCACCCGGGCCACCGCCTCATCGGGAGTAGCGCCAATCGCGGAGAGGTGACCCATCTTCCGGCCCTTCCGTGGCGTGTGCTTTTCGTAGAGATGCAGCGTTACGCCAGGTACAGTCAATGCCTGATCGAAGCGCGGTTCGTGCCCAAGCCAGAGATCGCCCAGCAGGTTCGAGATGGCTGCGGGCTGCACGACGGCAACATCGCCGAGAGGCAAATCGCAAACCGCGCGTATCGCCTGTTCAAACTGGCTTGTGACGCACGCTCGTTCGCTTGCATGGTAGCTGTTGTGCGGCCGGGGCGCCAGCTCGTTCACCAGCAGTTCGCCGCTGCGGGTAAGGAAGAGTTCAACGGCCAGCAGCCCTTCCAGTTCGAAACGATCCGCGATTGCGCAGGCGATCTGCTGGGCTTTTTGTTCGATTTCCTGTGGCACCGCGGAGGGAATCACGCTCCAGACGAGGATCTGATTTTCGTGGTGGTTTCTCGCCGAGGGGAAACTCTTCGTTTCGCCTCGCGGGCTGCGGGCCACCATCACTGAGATTTCCTGATCGAGGTCGAGCGCCTTTTCGGCAATACAGGGCCGGCCTCCAAGCAGCTTCCATACGTCAGGAGTCTGCTCGTCGAAGCCGGTTTTGACCTGGCTGCGACCGTCGTAGCCACCCGAAGCACTCTTTACGAAACATTTGCCTCCGAGGGCGGCGAGGGATGGAGCGACTTCGGTCTCATCCTGAATCGCTCGATACTCTCCGATTGGAAATCCTTCATCGCGAAGCCAATTCTTTTGCAGGATCCGATTCTGAATGATCCGCATCATTTCGATCCCGGGCCGGACCGGAGCGAAACGCTCCGCCGCTCTCAGGCAGTCGAGCGAAATCTGCTCGATTTCAAGGGTCACTACATCGCTGCCCCGGGCAAGATCCGCGGCTGCCCGTGCGTCATCCCACGACCCCTCAAAACAGGCATCCACCACAAACCGCGCCGGACACGAGGGATCCGGGTCCATTACATGAATGCGATACCCGAGCGAGCGGGCAGCCATCGCCATCATGCGTCCTAGTTGGCCGCCTCCCAGGATTCCGATCGTTGCGCCCGGCAGAATCGCGCTCATAAGGGAAGCTCCGCCGCCATCACTTCCTGCGTGCGGGCTGCGCGCCATTCGCGCAGCCGCACCCGCAGATCCGCATCATGCGCTGCCAGTATTTCCGCCGCAAAGAGCGCCGCATTCGCCGCCCCCGGCTTTCCAATGGCCAAAGTTCCCACCGGCACCCCTTTCGGCATTTGCACGATCGACAGCAGGGAATCGATGCCGTTCAGCATCGTCGCAGGCACCGGCACGCCCAGCACGGGGACCAGTGTCTTGGCCGCCAGCATTCCGGGAAGGTGCGCGGCGCCCCCAGCGCCTGCAATGATTACGCGCAGGCCGCGCTGCTCCGCTTCCTCTGCGTACTGAAAAAGCCAGTCCGGAGTGCGATGGGCTGAGACGATCCGTGCTTCAAACGGGATGGCGAGTTCTTTCAGCAGGTCAACCGCAGCCTGAAGCACTTCGTAGTCGCTTTTGCTGCCCATGACCACGCCTACCAGCGGGGTTTGAGTCATTATCGGATTATAGCTACAGCTTGATGCCAACTGACTTTGCAAAGCTCACCATTGCTGGCCAGACTGCCTTCAGATCGCGGACGGTATTGATATCGAGCACTAGGTTGAGCGGGTCGGCAGCGGCCAGGCTCACATCGCCCACGCCTTTTGCCACAGCTCCCAGCAGCACGCCCAGGCCTGCCACGACCTGGGGCTCGGTTCGGGTGATTGCAGCCTGGGCTCCGCTGAGGAACTTCAACATGTCCTCTGCTCCTACTTCAATGCCGTGTTCGATATTCATCAAAATATTGGCCACTGTTCTTCTCCTGTTTTGTACCTGTTAGTCAGTTATTCTGGGCCCAAAGAACTTGTCCAGATTTGCAGCCAGCAGATGGGTGAAGCGGTAGAGCCATCCGTAAAACTGGCTTGATTGCATATTCGGTGCATTCATCGCGCTTACGGCGGCAGAGAACACCCACAATGCCGCCGCGCCCACCCAGAAGTTGTGAGTGGACCCGATTCCATTCCACCAGGGCATAGCTTTCCTCTTTTTTTGTGAAGTTGCTGCAGCCGTGACCATTGCTAGAGCGGTACATTTACAAAAATCGCGCTCGAAAAGCGTGAATAGTTCGGCGGATTCGCTCCGTCATACATCCTGATGTAGTACTGCTCCATCGCAGCCTCGCGAGGGATCACGAAGTTGCTTACCGGCGAACGGAGCACCAGGTCAGAGTCGGTGCCCGGCGCAAAGCACCAGTCGCGCCTCCTGACTTCAAACCCTCCGCCGCTCGGAGCATTGACACCAGCACTGATGTTGATTGCGGTGGTGCTCACCGAGGTCACTGCAAGCGTATTTAGATTCTCGAGCGAGGTCACCGCTGTTGCCGCCTGTTGTGGCAGCCATGCGTCCGGCGGCACGTGGCTTGATAACTTCAGCCCCAGGTCTTCAGCCCAGTCGTTGGCAAAGCTGATCGTGTACTTTGTCAGTTCCGGTGCACCTTCCGCAATCTCAATCAGAACCGAGCGCACCACCAGGTTCGCGTTCAACCCTGAAGAGATTGCATTCACTGCCAGCACATCTCCCGGCCAGACATCGGTCTGAAGATCGACATTCCAGCCCGTATAAGTGCCTTTCCATGCCGCGGCTCTGCTCGTGGCGGCATTCAGCAGGGCGAGCGCTGCATTTTCGCAATCTGCTGAGCTTCGTGCAGCAGGGCTGGTCACACTGCCCGCCCACTGCGCAACTGCTGGCAGCGCAGTGTTTGAGCCTTGCTGGACGATGCTGCTCGCGCTTGCCAGTCGCGCTACCGCGCGGTGCTTCGTGCGGTAGCAGACGGCGATCAACTCACCAGCCTGCGGGACGCTTGCTGGATAAAAGCGCAGCTTTCCCGTCCGCTCAATTCTGCATTCGGCAGACTGGGCCGTCGTTCCGATCCTCCGCGTGCGTGCGCTCCCTCCCGAGGGGGTGCTCGTCACCCACACTGGACCCTCCTGCATGAGGGTCACGCTCCTAATGCTGCAGAAGAGATTCAAGCTGTCCACGAGGCCATAGGTTGCAACAGGAGGCGCTGCAGCCACGCTGCCGTCATACAGCACGCTCACAGCTCCGGCGACGCCGCTGGTCATGTCCTGGATTTCAAATACCAGTTTTACGCCGCAGGCTGTGTCATTGCCGCCGTAGGACATAACTCCGCTATCCCCCACCGAGTAGTAGGACTCCATCACGCGCTGCATCTCTGTCCCGTACAGCCGCAGCCGCAAGGTATAAATGCGTCCTGCCATCGGAGTGAAGGAACTTCCACTGCTCACGCCGCCGATCACCGGAGTGAGAGTGTTGGCGCCCCCCACCTGCGTTACATTGAACCCGGCGAAACAGTTCGCCATGCTGGGTATGCCGTCGAATAGGGCGTTGATAAGACCTTCGCTGCCGGAGTTTAGCTGCACGCCCGCAGCCTCGATAATCAACTGGCCGCCCAGCTCAATCTGATCGATTGCCGTCAGGGTTGTGTCTCCGTCAATGCCATCGCCGCCGGTGCAGGTCAGTCCTGTAGAGGTGAGCGAAAGATGCCCGCCGGCATCTTTCAGTTGCCAGATCTGCGTATCAATCGCGGGCTCTAGAAAAAGATCGATGAGCGGTTTGCTCTTCGCAGTTGTCGGTGCAAATGGATCCTCTGTGAGCTCGAACAGCACCGTAGTTCCATCGCCCTGAAAAAACTCGGTTACATAAGCGCAGGGTTCAAGCGCTCCGCATACAGTTACATCGTTGGCCAGCGCGCGGACCATGGACGCTTCGAGCGCCTTCACCTGGAGCGTTCCCTCCACCTCTGATAAAGCGTGGACAGTCTCTCCGACCAGAGACAGACTCAAGCTGCTTTCCATGACGCGATAGGCGCTTCTCGTCATGGAGGAAAGAAGACCTATCGTCTGCGACCAGCTTTGTCCCTCCACAGGCAGAAATCTCCCGACAGAGGCGGCCGAGTTGACCGCGCCTGTTCCCACCCGCACTGGATCAACGCGAGCGGTCAGTTGCGCGGCAATCACTCCAGCACTCTGTCCTGCCGAGGCAAAGGTGCGGGGCACAGTCTGCATATCCAGCAGCAGGTCGTCGCTGATGGTCTGGACCCATGCCTGGTACACATTGCCGGCTGTTCCCATGCCGGCCAGTTCGATCGTCGGCTCTGTCGCTACATAGCCAGTGAAGACCGTTCTCCCTGTATCGTCCGCGATCACAACCCTGCCATTCCGCGCAGGAGTTGCAAGCGTACTCTCCGCCGTCACCACTCCAAAGCTGCATACAGTCGGCTTATTCAGCGTCCGCGCGATCCGAAGTGGCTTCGCCAGTAGCACCGCAGCCGAATAATCAACCGCACCTTTGCCATCGAAATTATCGATTGTGATCTTCACCGCATCTCCTGCTCTTTATTTCGTCGCCTACGGAAGCGCTACTCCGGCCATGCCTGCTGGCTCTTCCTCAAGCAGGCATGGCCGCTGCCGGCAGGAAGCTTCGGAAGCAAACCACCTGCTGCCCGTCGTTCAAGTCCGTAACCGGGAGCGCGCGAAAAGCAGCATCGAGCGCCACCCGTTCGACAGGAAGCAAAAGCTTCTCAACCATCTCCTGCGGCCCCGCCATCGCCTGCAGTCGGGGATAGTGGAAGCAGATTCGCTCGCCCTGTTCGCCCGGCATTACGAACAACGCAGACCATTCCTGGAAGAAGCTTCCCCCTTCACGATCGACAAATCCTGCCAGCGTCTGCACCTTCATTCCAGCAGCTGGCGCGCCCGCGATCAGAGGCTGCGAAAGTTGCAGGCCAGAGGAGCTTACCGAGGCCACACGCGCTACGTTGAAGGTCACCCGCCTCAGATAGTCGGGGTCGTTGTTCACGCTCGCGGAGCTCTGCACATAGGCCGCGCTCACCCCGCTGCCGACGAAACCCGTCTGCCCTGTGTAGTCCTCATCGATCGCCACTAGCGCGCCGGGGGCAAAGGTGGCTGCATCGGTCGGCGTCATCGCAAGAAAGGTCGCGGTCGATCCGGACTGTAGACTTACTGCTGCGAGTCCCTTGGAGCCGGAGCCATTCGCCGTTCCATTCGCCGCCGGAATAATTAGATTCATATGCTCTGACGCAGCCGCGAGCGCCATCGAGAGCTTCCCCCACGTCTTGAACCGACATGCCACCGTTGCGCCAACTACATCACGAACCTGTACTTGCGCCATGCCCGGGCTGCCCAGGTTCAGCGGCGTAATCTTGCTCGCTGTCTTTCGCGTGAAGTTCTCGATCCAGCCCAGGTCGATCCACGGAGAGGGTGGTGCGTCGAGGTCGAAGTCGCCACTCAGGGATGGATCGAAAATCGTTGGCTGAGCAGCCGCGCGATTCACCGGTGCAAAGTAGGCTCGCACTCTTCGCGTAATCGGTGGCGTCGATGTAAAAATTGCGTTCGTACTCATAGCTCACCTTGTTCCTGATAGGCCCAGACCGTCACTTTGGCGATTCGCGTAAGTCGATCTCGGAGAGTGGTTACTGGCTGAAAGGCTGGTTCAGACCAGAACACCATGGTGTTCATCGCTGCCGCCGGCGTCACGCTGTAGTTCATCTTCTGTACGGAGTTAGGGCTCAGCATCGCCAGCAGTTCCGCATCCATCTCGGCCAGCAATCGCCCGCGATCCAGCCCTGCATTGTTGACGGTTCCGCTCGTCGCGTAGAGGACCTCGCACACCATCTCCATCATCGTTGCAGGAAATTGCGTGTCTGCACTCATCGCTGTCCATCGCAGCACAAATACATCTCCCGGCAGCTGTGCCGCTGGTGCTTCTGCCTCTTCCACCAGAATTCCCGGCCGCTGCACGCCGCGAAGCACCATCACGCGCTGCGGATTCACAGCCGCGAGCCGGTTTCGCAGCGTGATATAGAACGTGTCCTTCGCATTCTCCATCGCGCTCTCCTATAACTGCGTAAGCTGCTTTTGCGCTTCTCGTAACAGCAGGCGATACAAATAAACCTGACCCAATACCTCTGAGACAGAAACAGCCTCGATCACAAACAAGGCGCTGTTCACGATCACTCCCGCCGCCATCTGAAAGAGTGCTTCGCCGGAGCTCAGCTGCATCGCCATTACCTGCGTCGCTACAGCCGAGCCGGAGATCATCAGCTCATAGCGGTCCTGCTGCGCCTCCTGCATCGTTGCCCGCACTGCGCGGAAAACTGCAGGAGCTAGCGGCAGCTGCTGAAACTCCGGTGCGTTGACCCCCACCTGCCCCGCGTCCGTACTATCGCCGGTCAAAGGCGGCATCAGCAGTGCGGCGCCCTGCGCGCCTGCAGCCCGCAGCAAAGAGTCGGCCAGCCGTCGTGGGCTGGCCTGCGTATTCCTTACACTGAGATCGCTCATCCCAGCCTCCGCGATACATAAGGCCGCAGCAGCGTCGCTGCACCTGCGTCGATCAGTGAATTGGAGAAATACTGCACCTGCATTGTGTCCAGTCGGCTCGACTTCACATTCAGCCCTGGTGTCGACTGCGCATTTTTCACGATCATTGCGCAGGCCGCCAGCACCCCACTAGGAATCACGCTCAGCCCTGCTGTATAGGTGACTTCCACCTCGTTGTAGGGCAACCCCATGATGTTCAACGGGAAGACCAGCTCGCCCGTCTCCGGCACAAAGTCAACGGTCGTTACATCCACAGTCGTCCATGATCCGGGCAGCGAAAAGGCCCACAGCACCTCTTCCTGCAACGGATAGATCAGCTCACCACGGCGCGGCTTTGTGTATCGCGCCTGGATGCTCACCAGCGGCAGAGCCGATGGTGCAATCGGCAGCAGCGGCAGATAGCTTAAGCGCGCTGTCTGTGAACCCTCCACCAGCCTCAGCCTCTCGGTGTACTGCGTAGGGTTCAGGCTGCTGCGTTGGCAATAGTTATCGATCAGCGCCGACGCAACAGTAATCCAGTCATCCGTCGTGTCCGCGGAAAGCCCGTAGGCTGCATATTGTGTTGGGTCCAGATATCCCATGCGTTCTTCCGATCTCTCTCTGCTAATCGCGGATGTTCTCTGGCGCTGCTGCCTGCGTCCTCGAGAACTTCCGCGCATTCAAACCAACAGGGCCAGCCCGTGGTTGCGCGGCTGGCCCTGCTTACTTTGCTCTAGCGGTCGACCAGCACCTGGTAGTGCGCATAGTTCGCGCCCTTCACCACCACCCCGCCAAACTTCACCGCCACATACTGTGAGGCAAGCGAGCCCGGTACGCCGAGCTGAAAGACGCGCGGAGAAGGATCGCTCAGCCAGTGATACTCGATCATGTCTTCCGTCACGATATAAGCCGGCAATACCGCCGAACCCGATCCCGGAGTGCCGGTGTAACTCAGCGCCCAGTCAGGAATCAGCGGCAGATCGCCCGCCTGTGTCGAGAGTGTCTTCACCGTGAAGCCGGCGGTGATCTCCTTCGTGCTCAGCACCACGTTGAAGTCGGTCTTCATCTCCCGGTCGATCAGGTCAAGCAGCACAGGGTTGGCATAGATCGCCGTTGGCCTCACCGCATAGCCGCTGCTCGCGACCATCTGCGCTACGGTCGATTTGAGCCCGTCGACAATGCTTGCGCTCGTGCCGATCGTCACCGTGTTGCCGCCCGCGGCAATCTGGCCCGCTGCGCCGTAGTACTGCGTTGTGGTCGGTGCAGACAGCGACGTATCATTGCCGTTCCACAGCGCCACATCGTGCGTACGCATCACGCCTTCGACCGTGTCCACAAGGTCCTTCGCCTGCAGGTATGCAAACTGCTTCTGCTGCGTGCCCAGTTCGATGTCGAAGAGGTTGTAGTTCAGCTGCGCAACCACCGCTTTGAGCGGCACGCTGCGTTCCACGCGCGTCGGCCCCACCACCGGCGCGACGATGTTGCGAGGATCGACGAAGCCTGCCGTACCGGGGGAGGGAATTGCCGTCTCTTCAAAGAAGCGTGAAGGATGTCCCGTCGCCGGCACCTGCCGAATACGCTGCCCAAAGATGCCGCGACGGCGGACAATATCGGTGATCTCCGTCTGATAGAAGGGAACCTCGATTGCGCCTGGCCCGATGAAATCTGCTGCTGCATGGATGTCGTAAAAATTTGCGCTCATAGCTTCTCTCTGCCTGCGTGCAGGCGGTTGAATGCAACGCCAAAAACGTATCCCCATCAACACGCGCTCTTGTCTGGCGCATATTGATGGGGATCTTCAGGGCTCTCACCCTCGCGAAAGCTTCCTCTTCAAAGGGGAACGTTCGCCTCTAAACCAGCACTCCCGCTCGCATCAGCTGTGACTTCACCGCAATCCGCTGTTCGATGCTCAGCCCGTTCAGCGCCGCATCCAGCGCCCCGGCCTCGACAGAGTCCAGGGTAGAAATGCCCTGCTTCGCCAGCAGTTGCGCTGTCGTCGAAGGGATGGTCTGTCTCGCCGATACAGCGCGCGCAGCAGGAGCGGCAGCCTGGGCCTTCAACTCCGCGATCTGTTGCTCCGCGGCTTCCAGCTTCTGCCTCAATTCCTCTTCGATACGCGGTCGCTCGCTCTCAATCGCGGCCGAGATCTTCTTCACCTCGCCGGTCATCGAAGCCTCGCGCTCCTCCATCCACAGGACTGTTTTCTCCAGCAGCCCCACTGCTGCGTTCAATCGCTCGACGCTGTCCATCAGCATTTCCTCCGATGCTTCTATCCGCATTGCGCTTCCTTTCTTTTCAATCCACTTGCAAATCCAACCCGTTCGGCGGCTGTCAGCCGTGCCGGACGATGAGCCGCCCGTCCCAGCGCCCTGCACTTTTTGTTCATCAGCTGGAACGATGTGCTTCTGTACGCGGCCTTCTCCCGCAGCAGAATCGCTGCTCCCGTGAAGGTAGCCTTGGTCAGCTTCCACACCTCGGCCCTCATATCTTCCACATGCGCATCCGCCAGTTCGTAGGACATTCCCATGTTTGCGAACGGCTCCTGCGCCATCTCGCGCTCGATTTCAGGAAAATCGCGCGCGAATACATAGCCGCTCACCTGCAGCTCACTACCCACCACGTTTGCCTCGGTGATGATTCCGCATTTGCGTCGCGCATCGTGCCCATCCCAGCCCGGCTTGTAGTCCACGCCCATCCCCAGCAGAGAGGGCAGGGCCGCCAACGCAGCCGACCGCGTCAGGATCACTCGATGTCCCCTGGCTCCCGCGGGTGCACGATTGCTCGGCTCGTCTACCCGCGTCAGCACGCCTTCAAACGGCAATCGGTTCGGATGCCCGTCCACCACCGGCATCGTCACCGCCATCGCTCTTAATCTCATCCAACCTCCCGCTCCGTGCTCCTCTGCGCGATCCGTCTTCCACCGCCAGAGGACTCTCAACCTGCTACTTGAGCACTCTCAAGCGGCGCCATCCCCCGCATCGCCCGCACCTCATTCACCGTCAGCACTCCTGCCTTCAACAGCTCCGTCTGGATCTGCATCTCGGCCACCTCATCCGGAGCCTCCAGTTCGTTGAAGACAAATTCGAACTCCCTCCAGCCAAGCTTCTTGGCAAAGATATCCCGCGTTATGTGTTCAGCCACCAGCTTGGCCACCGGCATCACCGCCCCGCGAAAGGCGTCATCGGCCAGTTCCGCTGCTGTCGTCCGGTTCACTTCCTTGGTCAGCCCCAGCAACAGAGGCGGCAGCGCAAAGGCGTTCCCGATCATCACCACCAGGAACTCCTGCCACGCCAGCCGCAGATCGGCATCGGTTCCCGCGCCGAACTTCAGCACCTCCGGCTTGTTCTCGCAGCTCAGCAGCGGCACTCGTCCCGTGCCCTCGATCTCGTCCTGCCACCAGCGAATAAGCCGCTCCTGCTGCGAAGGGGTCGTCTCGTTTAGCCACAGCGCATACTGCACCACTGAGTTGCTCGCCAGCTTCGCGGCAAACCGGTGTGCTCCGAGAAAGCTGTTCACTGTCTCGAATGCCACCTCCAGCGGGCCCAGTCCAAAGGGCGTATGTGTCCGCGGATTCATCCTCAGGTAGACAAGCTGATCGTCACGCAGCGAAATTGCCGCACCCGTCCCAGCCATTCCTGTCGCCTGCGCATACCGCGCCGAATCAGGCTTGCCATCCCATCGAGGATCGATCTGGATTGTGGCCGCATCCACCGGCCACAGGTCCACCGGCTTGTTCTCGTCGCCGGTTAACTCCATCTCCAGCACGCCCGCGCCGCCCACCAGCGCATCCTCAAGCATCTGCTCGATCAGCGTCCGGAACGAGTCGCTCGTGTTCGGCTCCTCCAGCGTGTATCGCAAGGCCTGCATCCGCACCTGGGCGTCAGGAAAATCCGCCGCCGGGCAGTCTCGCTTGAGCCGCACCTGCCAGTCCAGCCCCGCCACCCGCTCCTTGATGTAGTTGATTGCCCGCCGCACCACAGGAGTTTCCGCGAACTTCCTCAGGTTCGCCGGCGTAGGCTTGGGCAGGGCCTTCGTCGCCGACTGGTATTGGTAAGGTCCTAGGATCGCCGGCAGCGCCAGCGTCTTCCTCTGTGCCGAAGGCACATCGGAGACTGCCGCTGCCTCAATCCCCCGTAATCCACGCCACATCCCCTGCAACGACTCCTTCAACGAATCCCCCACCGTCTCCCCCTTCAAAAACAAGAGGCATGGCGCTTGAACGCCATGCCTCTCCACCAAATCCTTTGCGAACTGTCGGCTGTCTTCAAAAGGGCAGCCGCTACTTTCATCTCCCCATGCCCAGGGACAGCTCAGTTCACACTCTCAACTCCCGCCGCGCTGTCTCGGCCACCCGCCCCAGATCGCTGGTCGTCAATACGCGGATCTCCCGCGACTCCATCGTGTCCTTCGCGAACGCATACTGCGCCATCCGTTCTTCATCCTCAGCTTCGCGTAGGGCCGTGACCGGCTCCACGACAGCGGTCAGCTCCAGCGCCGCTCCCTCCACCCGCTTCACCCCTTCGCGGATCTGCGCCACGCTGAAAGCCAGTACCTTGGCCATCTCTGCATCCCCTTCGAGGGACACGGCGTGAAACATACGGATCACCCCATTGGGCCGATAGCCGCAGTCGATGCGCAGCGTATCCCCCGGCCGCGTGTACGCCGAGGCCGCGATCCGCTTCCTCATCAGGTCCCACACGCCCGCTCGTTCAAACTGTGTCCGCATCGCAGTGTGGATCAGCTGGCGTCCGCTCTTCTGCGCCTTTCGTTCCCGCTTCTGCGGTTCCACATAGAGCCGCATTAGCGACTCCAGTTCGGCGATCACCGACTCTGCCAGGCAGCCCTTTGCATCGGTTACCTGCAGCGAATTCGAAAAGGAATCTTCGATCACCTTCATTACCGGCACCGGCTCCTGCCCATGCAGCGCCAGCCTCTGCCGCACCTCTGACTCGATTGCCTCCAGCATCGCTATATCCGCGTCAGGGTCGATGCACCGCACCCGCCCCCAGTCCCGCGTAAAGCGCACGACCGTGCTCTCCGGCTGTCCTGCCTCTCGCAGCAGCACCCCGATGTTGACGAATTCGTTCTTCACCATGTCCGGCACGTACCGCACTAGGAAGAACTCGCACTGTCTTCGCTCAGCCAATCGCCCTCACCTGCACTTCCGGCCTATCGAACTACATCACCGGTCCACTTACATCATCGGCCCATCCCGGCAACCCGAACCCACCCTTCACAACATTTTCCTGAGCCTTCCCCCATTTAGGAAACGGCTGCCGCGATGATTCCCGAAATTCACCAATCAGCTCCCGCACCCGGCCGCGCCTGACCATCAATCCCTCAACCAGCCGTTCTATCGCGCTCGGGTCGCCTCCGTACCACTCAGGGGGAACCGTTTCGGCGATCCCCCAGATGATCCCAGGATCGAACTCCTCCAGCCTGCTCAGCCAGGGTTCAAAGCTATCCCAGCCGGTGATGCCTTCATAAACCAGGTTCCGCGCATAGACTCCCCGCAGCGGCGCGTCCACATACTTCCACTCCCCGGCATTGAAGCAATAGCCCTGGTCGATGAAGGCCGCCTGGTACCGCTTCTCCCGCGGCCTCTTGTGAAAGACCGCCTGCCGTCCATTCGAGTTACAGGTCCACTTGTCGAGCGCCAGCATCCCCGCAAACTCGCCCAGGTTTTTCACTTCGCGCAGCTGCTCCTCCGGCAGATAATCCATCGTCTGCCCCGGCATCAGGCCGCCCACCAGTCGCGATCCGAACTGCAGCCCGGCGACGCATCTCTGTCGCTCGCGTCCATGCTCCACGCTCAGCTCTGCGGTATTCTCGATTAGCCACTCCGTCACTTCCACCACGTCGCACTCCGGCGCCGTCAGTCCCAGCGCGCGAGCCAGCTTCGTGGCCATCAGCTCATTCGCCAGCACTCGAATATGCTGCGGATTGTTCTGGAACTTCACCACGTAGGCTTCGCCATCTGCGCCCAGCATCAGGTGTCCCTGCGCTCCGCCCCGCATCCGCCGGATTGCCTGCACTGCCAGCACCGCCAACTCGCACCCTCACCAGAACAGCTTCCCGCATTCTAACCGCGATGCCCGCTTCAGAAACTTCCTCTCAGCAGTTCTTCCCCCGCAGTTGCTCCCGCGCGGCCAGTCCGATCGCCATCGCCAGCACGCAATCATCGTGTGAGCCCACCTGCGCCTCCGTCCGTCCGTTCGCCAGCCGTACAAAGCCTCTGCACTCCTTCAGCAGTCGTTCGCTTGAGAATATCTCCGGCTCTTCCACCAGAGCCGCCCCCAACACCGACAGCATGCGCATCCGCGAACTCGAGGTCGTCAACCATCCTTCCGCGCCATTCTGGTGAAAGACCTTCGCATAGCCGCCCAGGTGCGCCAGCACTCCCGCGCCATGGTTGTTCCGCTCAATCACCAGCCAGCCCTGGTTATATTCCATCGCCAGCTTCCTGCTTTCCTCCGCCATTTCCAGCGGACGCAGGTGCGCCTGCAGCTCCGCACACTGCAACCCAGTTTCGATATCCAACACCTGCGCTGCGGCGAAATCTCCCTCCGTTCCTCCGCCCGCCGGATCCACCGCCACCACATACTTCTTCCCCGGCAGCGGCGGATACCACACCTGGAGCCGTCCCCCCATGCGCTCCGCTATCTTCAAGGGCAGCTCTTTGATCCGCTTATCGATAGCCGCAACTTCAAACAGGCAATTCCCGCTCGCCAGGAAGCACTCCGTTGCATCTTCCGCATACTCCTGCTTCGTCATCCCTCGAAAACTCGCCTGCAGCCGGCGCCTGAAGCCGATCTGCCCCAGGGTCAACCCATGCGTCTCCATCAGCGCCTGCTCGGCCTCTGTCAGGGAGCTTTCATCCACACCCATCGCCGTATAGCTGCACTCCCACCACCAGGGGAAAAAGTGCCGTACCGTACCGTGCCTGCTGCCTCTGCCTCCTGCCACTCCTGCCAGAAGCATCCGCTCGCTCCCCGCGGGGTGGACTCCATCACCAGTTCGCCATCCGGCGGCATCGCCGCCCGCAAACCCTGCAGCACTGCCGCCGCATCTCCCGGCCAGCGCGCCACTTCGGAGCAGTGCAGGTTCCTCACCGTCAGCCCTCGTCCTGCATTCTCATCGCCCGCGCTCACCACGCGAAATTCGCTGTCCAGCTTTGAAAAAACAATCTGTCGTACATTCGCCCGTCTAGTCTTCAATGCCCCGCCGCGCAGCGGCTCCGGCAGCATCGCAGCAAACCGATGCACCATCTTGAAGATGGCCTCCGCCGCTTCCTGCGTGTGCGCCACCTGCAACGTAAGCGTTCCCGGCTGGGTGATCGTCTTCAGAAAAAACCGTCCCGCCACCCAGGTGCTGATTCCCATCTGCCGCGCCTTCAACACCACGTTGGCGTTGCCCCGCCGTCGCTCAAATTCCGTCTGTGCCCGATTCGCGACCAGGGGAACGATCTCCCCATGTCGACTCCTCACCCGCAGCAGCGCCTCTGCCAGAAACTCTGCCGTGCTCCTGCCGGCCAGCATCGCCGGCCTTTCCTCCAGCACCCTTCCCAGCTTGATTAACTCATCGCGATCCAGCGCCGCCGTCCAGCTGTGCTTCCCATTTCTCCTCACCGGCTCTGCTCTCCATCTCAGTTCAAGTGAGGCTACCCGGATCTCGCTTCCGAGATCCGGGCCTCAGCTCAGTAGGCGTACCAGTTGTGGTCCGGGCCGCACACCATCGTCCTCGCGCCGGGGGATCCGATCGTCATGCTTGCCGCCGCCGTTCCGCCATAGCTGATCGTCTGCGTCCCCACTGCTTTTACCGTCACCGCGTTGGCGCTCCCGTCGGTCTTCACTACCGTGAACTCCTGCCCGGTTCGCGCCCCGCCGTCGCTGAACGTTCCACTGCAGTCCGTCAGCGTCAATGTCTGCGCACCGCTCGACGCATTCGCCAGCACCGTCTTATTGCTGTCGCCCAGCGTCAGACTTGCTGCCGTGTTGAGTACCGTGGAGGTTGCCAGCCCGCCATTTATCTTTACCGTTCCTTGGTCGATCACGTTGAACGCGCTCACCCACTTCGAACCATTCCACTGGTCATATTCCAGTCCCTGGTTGCTGCCGTTCTTCGGGCCGCCATTCAGGCAGAATCGCATCCCCGGCTGTGTGCCCGTGCTCGGCACATCGAACCAGCAATACTGATTTGCGAACTGCGAACCATAGAGCACGTTGTTATATCCACCGCCCTGCGAATAAAGCAATGACTCGCCCCGATAGAAGCTCGCCCCGCCATTCTTGGTGATCCACGTCGCATTCGCGCTGGGGATTCGTACGCTTGCCTGCGCCGTCACTCCGTTTGCATAGGTAGGCGCAGTCATATGGGAGCCGCCCGTGATATTGCCCAGATTGAGAGCCGTGCCACTCGACGCGGTCACTTCGGCAGTCTCTCCATTCCCAATCTTTCCATTGCCCTTGATCACGTAGCTTCCGAAGCCGTGGAGTGCAATCTCCCCCATGTGCGCGTAGCTCCCGCTGAACATCTCATCCCCGTCCATATTCACGAAGGTGTTCAGCTGATTCGTAACCGGGTTGGCGCCGCCCAGGGGATCGTAAAAAAGTCCATCCGGCTCGAATCCAAAGATCAGCTCAGCGCAGGTTTTCGTCCCTGTCTGGTCGCAGTTGTCCGTATATCCGGTGCTCGGAGGCTGAATAGCATTGATGTGGTCCTCATCGAGCGTCACCGTGCCATAGGCCCCATAAGGGCCGGGGATCTGCTCGATAACCGATCCCGCCGGCCACTGCGTATTTGCCGGAGCTGTCGATCCGCTTTGATTGCGCCCGGAGAAATACACCTTCCCATCCCCGGCAAAGCCACTCACCGAGACAATCTCGTATTGCCCCCGCTGTATGCCCGGCGCCGCTGTCGAGGCCGCCGTCGAGCCTGAGAGGTAGTCTGCCGGCAGAATTACGTACTCTGTATTCGAGCCGAACGCCGTAGCGTCCGTGGGATCGCCGTAATACTCCGGCATCCACGACACGTCGCTCAACGGAACGGAACTTCCACTCCCGCTCAGGGCCGCTGTCAGCGTTGTGTGGCGTGCCGCGCCTCCCACCGTGACACAGGCGTTCAAGCGTGGGGAGTTGTCATACGGATAGACCGGATAGCCTTCGCAGTAAAAGCTGGAGATATCTGACACGCTCGTACTGAAGAGCTGAAACCCACCTACATATTTCAACGGCTTCAACGATCCGCCTATAAACCTGACATTCACTGCATCGCCCACATAAATCGCAGGATGCGGATCAGGCGTAATCGGTGTAGCGGCGCCACCCGGGCCTGCGTTCGCAGCTGGGAAAACGCCGTTCACGCAATTGATGCTGTAGCAGTAAGACGTATAGGCCGTCTGCGGTTCATTCACCTGCCCCGGATAGGGAACCTGTGTGTTGAAAAAGTAGCTTTCGTTCTCATCGCTCGAGAGCGTAATCGGCCAGCGGATAAACTCAACATTCAGGTTCACTGACGAGAAGCGCTCGCTCGACCCGTTCAGTACCAGTCCGCGGCCGCCGTTGTTGTAGAGCTTCAGGTTGCTCACCGAGAA
The DNA here is from genome assembly GCF_004339725.1 of Acidipila rosea. GTDB lineage: Bacteria > Acidobacteriota > Terriglobia > Terriglobales > Acidobacteriaceae > Acidipila > Acidipila rosea. The sequence goes on from NZ_SMGK01000004.1 coordinate 158,084, forward strand.
CTGCGGTGAGTCGTCCACCTCGAGCAGTGTGCCTGTCGTTGTGTGCCCCGAGCCTTCAAGACTCAGCCCCTCGATGCTTCCCAGCGATGAGCCTCCGAGCAGCCCGCTGCTTGGTGGGTAAACCGTGATCAGGTTAGCCGTAGCATTGGTCTCCACCAGGCGGCACGCATTCCTTCCGTCTCCAATCAGGTGAAGCGTGTCAGGAAGTCGCAGCGTCCCATTGATGAGGTAGCGTCCGGGGGCGCAATAGACCACGGGATAACTCAGCGTTCCGCTCGCCTGTTGTGCAGAGATCGCGTAAGCGATAGCCGCCTGAAAGGCTGCTGTCGAATCCTTCTGTCCAGTCGGATCGGCGCCTCCGGCAAAGTCCGTATGCCGTACATCCACGCGTGGCAGCTTGTTCACTGCGTCCGGCGTCTTGAGCGGCCCGCTCATCGTGTCGCCGCCCTTCTGCACCGTACCGGCAATCGCGCCGTCGATGTAGTGTTTCGTAGCTGCCTGGTTTGCAGCCGTAGGATCGCCCCCCAGCACCAGGGGGCCGCCCATCGTGCCTCCGCTCACCTGCAGGTAGTTTCCCGTAATAGACGACACTGCTGTATCGACATACTGCTTCGTTGCCGATTGCACCGCCACTGTAGCTGGTTCCAGTCGAGCCCTCACGCTGGCAATCGATGCCGTTCCCGCTGCAGGAACCACCCAGTACTCACGGCTCACCGTCCCGTCCTTCAGGTGGTAGACCGCCGTGTAATAGCTGCCTGCAGGCGAAGCGCCTGTGTTGGCAGCCAGCTGCAGCGATACAAACCCGTCCTGCCCTATCGCCACTGTCGTACTTCCCGCCGCTACCGCCTGGTTTGCCGCTGTAGTGAACTGTGGCCAGCTCACCAGGAGGGTGCCGCTTGCCGCCGTTCCATCTGCCCGGTAAACAGTGCCCTGCACAGTGGTCGTCGCCACCTGCCCCGCGGCCGCCAACCAGCATCCCGCCAGCAGCAAAGCCCACATCACCCGTTTAGACCCTCGCACGCAGCAAATCTCCCTTCATCTGGTCCGCCCTCGCTCATCCGTCTTCTGCATCCACAACAGCATCTTCGCCTGTGTCCCTCTGCGGCACAGGCTTTTCCGCTCACCTGCTCATCTCGTGCGGCTCATGCCTTTCCATCAACATCGTCCTTCTTGATCTCCTGCAGCAGCAGCTCGGCCAGGCTCATCTTCTTTTGCATCTCCCCGCCTGCAAGCTCCCCAAAGTCCACGCCTGCAAAATCTAGCAGCCACTCCGTATGCTTCAAGCTCCCCTTTTGCGCCTCTTCTGCAAGTGCACCCAGGATCTTTCGAAACTTCTTTCTCAACGCCTCTTCAGTTAAGCTCCGGAAATCTTTCAGGTCTACCGGTTCGCTCTCTCCTTCGGCACTGTAGACTTCCGCATCAGGCCTCTTCTGCCTGCGCACCCGCGTCCTGCCTGTCCTCGGAACGCCACCCTCATCCTTCAACTTGGATACCTTCTTCACTGGCTTAGCCCGAAAAAAAAGGGAACCCGCTCATGGGTTCCCTCTGCAATCACCACATCAACTCTTGTTCTTAGACTAGCAATTCTTCCAGAATAACTACGCCACTCTCTAACTTGGTTCTAACTCGGTTTAGTTTCAGCAGCTTGTATCTATAGCTTTCAGCTATCGGCAACCCCTTCCTCGGCGCCCGTCAATCTGCAATATCTCCAGCTCGAGAAAGATCGCCGTCAGTTGATCCAGGGCCTGCGAATATTTCCTGACCACGCTGCGCAGACTCTGCCCTGTCAGTCCTGCCGCCTCTGACTGTGTATATTCCTGCAGTGCAATCCGGGTAATAAGTTCAAGCATCGGAGCATCCAGCCTCTTCAGGCATTTCTCTACGTCATATACAAAGATCACCGCGTCTTCAAAGCTCCTCACCCTGTAGCTTGAAACTCGTCCCCGGAATACACCGCTGCCGATCATCGATGGCACCCTCCCCATTAGCATCGAGATCTGCATGTACCGCCGCAGCAGCACCTCCGTATGCCGCCGGTAGAAGGCCACCGTGCTCAGTGGTTCCTTGTCTGTTTCCTCTTCCTTCCTCCATGTCGAACCATTCGCCCATACCATCGGCAGTGTCAGTGCTGCGCTCATCGGCTTCCTCCCTGTGATTGAATGCTGCAGCCTGCATGCTTCCGACGCCGTCCCCGCTTGCGCCGGCTTAGTGGAGCAGGGAACGCGCTGAGTTTCTTTGTGCATCCGGCGCAGTAGACGGATGTTCTATCGAAGGTGCGAATCCACAGACTTCCGCACCCTTCACAAACCTTTAGCGTCAGGCTTATATATTCCATCGTTTTTCCTTTCAAAGGCAGCAGCACATCGAGCTACTACGGCAAAATGACAACCGTTTGATGTAGCTCCTTCGCGTTGACCGGCACGCAGGAACCTGCAAAGCTTCTTCGCTTTGCATGCAGTTACGTGCGTTATCCATCCTGTCAACGCGAAAGTGTGACTGACTCTAACCGCGCCTAATCCAACGGGTCAACGATCTGTCTTTGTGGGTGCGACTGCGCCGGTATCTGCCCTGAAAGAGGACAATGAAATACCGGAAAGAGATATACCCTGCTTTCCGTGAGCTAACTTCACCTTCACGGTGTATAGCTCAAAGACACATTTCCACATATGACCTTTGAGCAGCTTCATGAAAGCATCAGGCAGGAAATCGGGCGCCGAATTGAACGCGGTGTGCTCACCGGCACACTTCTCGCCCGCCAGACAGGCCTTAGGCCCGCGCATATTTCCAACTTCCTGAATCGCAAGCGCAACCTAAGTCTGCGCGCGCTCGATCTCGTAATCGCCGCGCAACTGATCCAGCTTGCAGACTTTCTCTCTCCGCTTGACAGCCCCGCTCGTCTTTCTCAGCCCTCCGTTGGAGGAGTCTCGGTGCCTTTAGTACCGCAGAGCGTCGCTCGGCAATCTGCCCGTTTCTCCACTAGCTCCATCCTTGAGTCGATCCACCTGCCCTCAACCATGCTGCGCAGCCTGCCCAGGCTCAAACCCTCTCAGCGAAAAAACTGGCAGCGCCTTGCCGCCGTACGCATCAGCCTTGAACAGTCCATTCCTATGCAGCCGCTGCTTCCTTCCGGGAGTCTTCTCATCCTCGACCGTTACGACATCTCGCTCCGTCCCCGCAGGCAATCTCCGCCCTTCGTATACGCGGTTAACGCAGGTACTGAGGTCGTCTTCGCTCATCTCGCTATGGCTCCCGGGCTTCTCATCCTTCGTCCCCATGCGGTCGATGCAGAACTCAGGGCCATTCCTCTCTCGCCTGCTGAGCCCTTGTCGGTTCACATCATCGGACGTGTCTGTGCCGCCGTGTCCGAGCTGTGACTTGTCCTGCAACGGGACCCCCGACTCTGTTAGCATCTCAGCGGAGGAAGCCTATGGAACAGCCATCAAACCCTGCAACTTCCGCAGCGCGCCGGAATGAAGATATCGCTCTCGATCTGCTCAAGTTCGTCTCTGCCACAGCAGGCATGGGACGTGCCACTACGCCTTCGACAGGCTTCACCGCTGCGGCTGCGCCCCGGCCGGAAGAGCACGTCACTCAGTTGCTGGATCTTTACTCCCGCTGTCTGCGCACCATCGAGGGCAAAGGAGAAGCGCGCTAGCGCTCCTGCCCTTTGCACCTCACGCGCCATCTCAACGTTGCAGTCTGCGGGGCTGGCGCCTTTGGTCAGAACCATCTCCGCATCTACCGTGAACTCATGCGTTCCGGTGCGCCCATCACTCTTGCGGCGATCGTGGAGTCAAACCCTTCCGCAGCGGATGCTCTGCATCTCGAGTGGCAGGTTCCGGTCTTTGGTTCTGTGGCCGAGTGCCTCCACGTCACACAACATCTCGACGCCGCGTCCGTTTGCGTGCCCACATCGGCTCATCATGCAGTCGCTCAGGCGCTGCTTCTCTCCGGCGTCGACGTGCTCGTCGAGAAGCCCATTGCGGCTACAGCAGAGGAGGCTTCCGAGCTTGTTCTTTTGGCGAAGGCTCATCAGCGAATCCTGCAGCCTGGTCACCTTGAACGTTTCAATCCTGCCGTAACCGCCATCCGGCCTTTTCTCAACCACCCCATGTTTTTTGAGGCGCATCGCCTCAGCATCTTCAGTCCCCGTTCCCTCGATGTCGATGTTGTGCTCGATCTCATGATCCACGATCTCGATATCGTGCTCAGCTTCGTTCAGTCTCCGGTGCAGAGCATCCATGCAGTGGGTCTGCCCGTGCTCTCTCAGAAGTCTGATATCGCAAATGTGCGCATCGAGTTCGAGTCCGGCTGTGTTGCCAACTTCACCGCCAGCCGCGTCAGCACGGAGCGCGTCCGCAAGCTTCGCTTCTTTCAGCCGCATCAGTATGTGTCCATCGATTACGCGCGTCAGGATCTCCTGCTGATCGACGTCTCGCCGGAACCGGTAGCCAGCCCGGCCCTCAAAATAGAAAAGCCCGCCGTCATCCCCGGCGAGCCGCTCCGTCTCGAAATAGAGTCCTTCCTTCAGTCCGTCTGCGACCGCACCATCCCCGCAGTCACCGCCCACGATGGAGCCCGCGCCCTGCAACTCGCGCTCGACATCAATGCGGCCATCGCCGCCCACGCCGACCGCGCCGGCCTCAGGCGCTTTCTTTAGTCATCTCCACACGGCCCTAGTAGTAGAGGTACTTCCGCCAGTGCGGGTCGGAGTGGCCGATCATCCGCATAATGTGGCGGCTCGTGTGGAGCGAAAAAGGCCTCGGCTCGCGCATCAGTTTCATGTCTTCCAGCTCATGCAGCAGCTGGTTTCCCTTGCGCCGGTTACACGCATGGCAGCATGCCACCAGGTTTTCCCAAGTAGACAGGCCTCCCCGCGAGCGGGGAATCACATGGTCGAGCGTCAACTCATTGGCATGCAGCACCACCCCGCAGTACTGGCAGGAGTTGCGGTCGCGCAGCAGGATATTCTTCCGTGAAAGCGCCCTCGTCTGATGCGGAATGCGCCGGTACTCCAGCAGCCGGATCACCGAAGGCAGCGGCATGCGAACCCGTGCCGCGTGCAGCGTCGAGCCCTGCTCCTCCTCGGTTCGCGCTACGCCTTTGAGCACCAGTACCAGGGCCCGCCGAGCCCCGCATATGTTGATCGGCTCATAGGATGCGTTCAGCACCAGCACCGGCATCTGCATCGTCGCGCCCGAGACAACTCGTGGCTCCTCCTGGGCGAGCGCGTGACATTTAGCGAGCGACTTCTGCTTGCGTGCGTGGATCATGGCTTTCCCCAGTGACATTTCGTTCCCCCTCGTTCAATCTGTGCTGCCGCCCGAGCCCAATCAGCATGCCAGCGGCGCAACTTCCGCCGCTGTCTAACTCTGTCCGGTTCAATTCATGTCCCGTCTAATCCCCGTCCATCTGACTCCCGTTCAGAGATCGCCCCCATTGCAGCAAATCCGTTCTCTCCGGTCGCCGGCGAGTCCCATCTCGCCACATCCTCTTCCATTCGGGATTCCTCGCCGTGCGGAGCCAGTGCATCCAGTTGCAGCTGCGCCCGCGCTACCGTCGCAACCGTCACCGACTTCGCACCCGCCTTCCGCAGCGCCTGCGAACAGGCCCGCGCCGTTGCCCCCGTCGTGTAAATGTCGTCCACAAGCAGAATGTGCCGGTCGCGAATCCCGTCCGGTTTCGGTACAAAAAAAGCGCCGCGCACATTGCGCCGGCGCTGGGACGGGTTGAGCCCCGCATGGCTCTCAGTTTCGCGCCGTCTCTCCAGCGCGTTCACCGCAAGCCGCAAGCTGCACTCCGGTCTGCTCTCCCGCAGCAACCGGATCAGCGCACGCGCAAGCACCTCGGCCTGGTTAAATCCCCGTTGCCGATACTTTCTTGCGAACAGGGGAACGGGAATCACCGTCATCTCCGCGGGCAATCCCTCCATGGCGGCCACCTGCGCTGCCAGCAGTCTGCCCAGCGGCTCAGCCAAGCGGCGCATTCCGTCGTACTTCAGCAGGTGAATCATCGCCCGCAGATGCGTGCGGTAGACCCCATGTGCCACCGCCCGGCTGAACTCCGGAGGCGCCATTGTGCAATTACGGCAAAGCGCGTCGTCCGGAATCCCCTGCAACGCATCGCCGCATAGTCTGCATAATGGTTCAGTTTGTGTGGGTAGTTGCTTCCAGCAGGAACTGCAGATGGGGACACGGGAGAACAGCAGGAGAGGGTCCTGACAGATACGGCATAACGATGGGAAGAGAACACAGCTGAAGGCGTCTGCCTGACTTCGAAGCACGCGTACCACAGCACGCCAGGCTGAAGTCTCAGATGGCGGAACGTCGAGCGTCAGCGGATGAGTCTGACTGCGGAAGACGCACTCTCCACGAGGGCGAAACCCTCGTTGGAAGCGAGTATACGGCAGCTCTTTCTCCCTGACCAGTTAATTTCGGCCCCTAAAGGCGCAAAGATGAGCAAATTCTCCACGCGAACATGTCACTTTGAGATATGGACAGCAAGTCAGGAGCGACGCGCCCATTTCCCCTCTCCGCAATTCATCGGCAGCCCAGCCTTGTAGGCAGTCGCCCCCAGGGTAGAAGTGAAACACCAGCTGCCTTATGAAGAACCTGCCATCGTTGCATTTTCCACGTCCACAGGCGAACACATTTTCCGCCTTCGATAGTAGAATCGTGAAACAGGCGGCGTAGCTCAGATGGTTAGAGCGACGGACTCATAACCCGTAGGTCGACAGTTCGATTCTGTCCGCCGCCACCAGTGAAACAGCAGTACACTTGCAATTTTTGAAGTGATTGATTCGCTGGCAACCTTTTCAACAGCTGGACGCGGTTTTCAACAGTTGCAAGGTTGGTCAGAGGTTGCTAATATTCATCTTGTGGACGCGGGACAGTGACGCTGAGTCAATAAGTCAGCCACTAAACGCTAAAGCCACAACGAGTTAAGAAGTAGAACTAAGAAGCAGTGAATTCTGCGCCGACTGCATTGTCAGTCTGATTAAAGCAGAAAGATGTTCGACGGGCCCCCAAAGGCCCCAGAAGGTAAGTCCTTCCAGCGCGAACAATTCATTGATCTTAATAAGAGGTTTAGACCTCTTCAGGCCTTATGGCCGTCGGAGCTTTACGGTTCCGATTGATCTTTAAAAGTTTGGTACTGCATCGCGCTCCAATATCTGGTGAGCCACTAAAGGTGGCGGTCAGCATGTTCGAATCGCTTCGCGGTCAACGCCCTGAAAAAGAAAAGAAATAAAGGGGTTGACAAGATGAAGCGGAACAGATAATGTTGGGAAGTGCGCTAAAAACGGTCGAAACGCGAAAGCGGATGGCTGAATGCAGTGCAACAAGTTCGAGGACACGCAGCAACAATGCTGCGTTCCCGATCCAAAAGCGGCCCGCTTAGGCGGTCACCGTTAAGGATCTTTGACAATCAGGTTGAACATGCCAGTCGTGAGAAATCAAAGAAGTTTGGTTTGATCATTCTCACTATTTTTAAACTTCGCAGCCTTTCGAGCGCTGCGAGGTCGATGAACCCTTTCGACCTCCGTCGATAAGGGTCATCAACAGGTTTCAAACGAGAGTTTGATCCTGGCTCAGAATCAACGCTGGCGGCGTGCCTAACACATGCAAGTCGAACGAGAAAGGGACTTCGGTCCTGAGTACAGTGGCGCACGGGTGAGTAACACGTGACTAACCTACCCTTGAGTGGGGGATAACTTCGGGAAACCGAGGCTAATACCGCATAATACCTACGGGTCAAAGGAGCAATTCGCTTAAGGAGGGGGTCGCGGTCGATTAGTTAGTTGGTAGGGTAATGGCCTACCAAGACTGTGATCGATATCCGGCCTGAGAGGGCGCACGGACACACTGGAACTGAAACACGGTCCAGACTCCTACGGGAGGCAGCAGTGGGGAATTTTGCGCAATGGGGGAAACCCTGACGCAGCAACGCCGCGTGGAGGATGAAGTCTCTTGGGACGTAAACTCCTTTCGACCGGGACGATAATGACGGTACCGGAAGAAGAAGCCCCGGCTAACTTCGTGCCAGCAGCCGCGGTAATACGAGGGGGGCGAGCGTTGTTCGGAATTATTGGGCGTAAAGGGTGCGTAGGCGGTTTGGTAAGTCTTGTGTGAAATCTTCGGGCTCAACTCGAAGTCTGCACGAGAAACTGCCGGGCTTGAGTATGGGAGAGGTGAGTGGAATTTCCGGTGTAGCGGTGAAATGCGTAGATATCGGAAGGAACACCTGTGGCGAAAGCGGCTCACTGGACCATAACTGACGCTGATGCACGAAAGCTAGGGGAGCAAACAGGATTAGATACCCTGGTAGTCCTAGCCCTAAACGATGATCGCTTGGTGTGACGGGTACCCAATCCCGCCGTGCCGAAGCTAACGCGTTAAGCGATCCGCCTGGGGAGTACGGTCGCAAGGCTGAAACTCAAAGGAATTGACGGGGGCCCGCACAAGCGGTGGAGCATGTGGTTTAATTCGACGCAACGCGAAGAACCTTACCTGGGCTCGAAATGTAGTGGAATCCGGTGGAAACATCGGCGCCTAGCAATAGGCCGCTATATAGGTGCTGCATGGCTGTCGTCAGCTCGTGTCGTGAGATGTTGGGTTAAGTCCCGCAACGAGCGCAACCCTTATTACCAGTTGCTACCATTTAGTTGAGCACTCTGGTGAGACCGCCTCGGATAACGGGGAGGAAGGCGGGGATGACGTCAAGTCCTCATGGCCTTTATGTCCAGGGCTACACACGTGCTACAATGGCCGGTACAAACCGTCGCAAACCCGTGAGGGGGAGCTAATCGGAAAAAGCCGGCCTCAGTTCGGATTACAGTCTGCAACTCGACTGTATGAAGCTGGAATCGCTAGTAATCGCGGATCAGAACGCCGCGGTGAATACGTTCCCGGGCCTTGTACACACCGCCCGTCACATCACGAAAGTGGGTTGTACTAGAAGCCGGTGAGCCAACCGCAAGGAGGCAGCCGTCCAAGGTGTAATTCATGATTGGGGTGAAGTCGTAACAAGGTAGCCGTAGGAGAACCTGCGGCTGGATCACCTCCTTTCTAAGAGAGAACTTCATGGCTTTTTTATACTTCCGCGATTGCGGACTACCGGAAACGGTAGGGTATAAGAAATGTTTCCATGTACCTCTTAATCGGGCCTCGGCCTGGTTAAGAGAGCCTGAATCAAGCCATCTCTGCTTCTTTAGTATTAATCGCGATGGTCATGCGAGGCGTAGCCTCGCTGCATGTTCAACCTGGTCCTCGAAACTTCTCGTAGTGTTTGAAGATGAGCAGTCGGGCTCAGCGTGAGATAATGACTCTGGGCAGCAATGAGATGCCGGGCCTGTAGCTCAGTTGGTTAGAGCGCACCCCTGATAAGGGTGAGGTCGGTAGTTCGAATCTACCCAGGCCCACCACACTGCAGCAGCACGATGGGGCTGTAGCTCAGCTGGGAGAGCACCTGCTTTGCAAGCAGGGGGTCACCGGTTCGATCCCGGTCAGCTCCACCACTTCCTACATGAGATTGCCTGAAGGTGGGCATCTGCAATCTGCAGATATCGACCTTTGGGCAATGCAAGGCGAAAGTCTTGCAAGGTTCAACTCGCCTGACGGCGAACATTGGCTAAGCCAATGTCTGGATGTTTGACAACGAAATCGATTGGGTAAATATATTACAAGGCTGAGCAATGCCCGGCCCTGGACTCAGAGATGAGAACAGTGTCGGAGGTTGTTTGGTTGAGTGTCTTTAGAATAATCTTTGCAGTCTTTCGAGACTGCATGAGGCGGCAATACATTAGGTTAACTCCTGCGTGGAGTTAATTCTATGGTCAAGCTACTAAGGGCGCACGGTGAATGCCTTGGCAGAAACAGGCGATGAAGGACGTGGCAAGCTGCGATAAGCTTCGGGAAGCCGCACACAGGCGTTGATCCGGAGATTTCCGAATGGGGAAACCCACTATGGCAAAACCATAGTACATCCTACTGAATACATAGGTAGGAATGAGCGAACTCAGGGAAGTGAACCATCTCAGTACCTGAAGGAAAAGAAAGAAACCTCGATTCCGATAGTAGTGGCGAGCGAACTCGGAATAGCCCAAACCCGTTGCATCTAGGTGTATCGGGGGTTGTAGGGTCTGCAACAGTAGAGTTACCAATCTGGTCGTTAGTCGAATCCTCTGGAAGGGGGATCCATAGAGCGTGACAGACGCGTAGACGAAAGCGATCCAGACTCGAAGCAGATACCTGAGTAAGGCGGGGCACGTGAAACCCTGCTTGAATCCACGGGGACCATCCCGTAAGGCTAAATACTCGTTTCTGACCGATAGTGAACCAGTACCGTGAGGGAAAGGCGAAAAGCACCCCTGTTAGGGGAGTGAAAAGTACCTGAAACCGTGTGCCTACAAGCAGTGGGAGGACTATGCCCGCAAGGGAATGTCTGACCGCGTGCCTATTGCATAATGAGCCGGCTAGTTATTCTTGTCAGCAAGGTTAAGCGTAAGCGAGCCGAAGCGAAAGCGAGTCTGAATAGGGCGTTTTAGTTGGCAGGAATAGACGCGAAGCGGGATGATCTACCCTTGGCCAGGTTGAAGGTGAGGTAACACTCACTGGAGGACCGAACCGGTGTTTGTTGAAAAAAGCTCGGATGAGCTGAGGGTAGGGGTGAAAGGCTAATCAAATTCCGTGATAGCTCGTTCTCTCCGAAATAGCTTTAGGGCTAGCCTCGGGTGATTTGCATTGGTGGTAGAGAACTGGATGGACTAGGGGGCTTTCCGGCTTACTGAATCCAACCAAACTTCGAATGCCAGTGACAACCAGCCCGGGAGTCAGACTGTGGGGGCTAAGCTTCACAGTCGAGAGGGAAACAGCCCAGACCGCCTGCTAAGGTCCCAAAATTACAGTTAAGTGGGAAAGGAAGTCGGAACGCCCAGACAGCCAGGAGGTTGGCTTAGAAGCAGCCATCCTTTAAAGAAAGCGTAATAGCTCACTGGTCAAGCGGTCCGGTGCCGACAATACAACGGGGCTAAAACTGTATACCGAAGCAGCGGATGCACACCTATGGTGTGCGTGGTAGGAGAGCATTCTCAACAGCGATGAAGCCAGACTGAGAAGACTGGTGGAGCGTTGCGAAGAGACCCTGCCGGCATAAGTAGCGATAATGAATGTGAGAACCATTCACGCCGAAAGTCTAAGGTTTCCTGAGGAAGGTTAATCCGCTCAGGGTTAGGCGGTCCCTAAGGTGAGGCCGAAAGGCGTAGCTGATGGACATCCGGTTAATATTCCGGACCTCCCAACCTTCGTTTGACGATGGGGAGACGCAGAAGGATAAGCAGGACCCTCTATGGCTATAGGGTTTGATACGTGTAAGCTGGTTCGCTCAGGCAAATCCGGGCGAGCTTAACAGTGAGACGTAAAACAGTAGGCCGAATGGCCGAAAGCTGCTGAGTTCACGCTGCCAAGAAAATCCTCTAAGGAGAGGCGTTGGGAACCGTACCACAAACCGACACAGGTAGACGAGGAGAATATCCAAAGGCGCTCGAGTGAAAGCTTGTTAAGGAACTCGGCAAATTAGACCCGTAACTTCGGGAGAAGGGTCGCCCACCTCTGGTGGGCCGCAGTGAAACGCGTACGGCGACTGTTTAACAAAAACACAGGTCTCTGCTAAGTCGAAAACGACGTATAGGGGCTGACTCCTGCCCGGTGCCGGAAGGTTAAAGGGAGAGGTTAGGGCGCAAGCCCGAAGCTTTGAACTGAAGCCCCGGTGAACGGCGGCCGTAACTATAACGGTCCTAAGGTAGCGAAATTCCTTGTCGGGTAAGTTCCGACCTGCACGAATGGAGTAACGATCGTACGACTGTCTTAACGAGTTGCTCGGCGAACTTGTAGTACCGGTGAAGATGCCGGTTACCCGCAGCTAGACGGAAAGACCCCGTGCACCTTTACTACACCTTTACTATGAATTATGACTCTTACTGCGCAGGATAGGTGGGAGGCTTTGATACCAGGCTCTTGGGCTTGGTGGAGCCACCGGTGAGATACCACCCTGTGAGTGTTGTGATTCTAACCTCCTCCCGTGATCCGGGAGAGGGACATAGTAAGGCGGGTAGTTTGACTGGGGCGGTCGCCTCCTAAATTGTAACGGAGGCGCGCGAAGCTACACTCAGGCTGTTTGGAAATCAGCCGTCGAGTGCAAAGGCATAAGTGTGGTTAACTGTGAGACCTACAAGTCGAGCAGATGCGAAAGCAGGCCTTAGTGATCCGGTGGTTCTGTATGGAAGGGCCATCGCTCAACGGATAAAAGGTACGCCGGGGATAACAGGCTGATCGAAGCCAAGAGTTCATATCGACGCTTCGGTTTGGCACCTCGATGTCGGCTCATCGCATCCTGGAGCTGTAGAAGGTTCCAAGGGTTAGGCTGTTCGCCTATTAAAGCGGTACGTGAGCTGGGTTCAGAACGTCGCGAGACAGTTCGGTCCCTATCTGCTGTGGGCGTAGGAGATTTGAAGAGGGCTGTCCTTAGTACGAGAGGACCGGGATGGACGAACCTCTTGTGTTCCAGTTGTCATGCCAATGGCACGGCTGGGTAGCGAAGTTCGGTTGTGATAACCGCTGAATGCATATAAGCGGGAAGCACGCTCTAAGATGAGATCTCCCAACCCATAAGGGAAATGAAGGGTCCAGGAAGACCACCTGGTTGATAGGCTGGAGGTGGAAGCGCAGTAATGCGTGTAGCTTACCAGTACTAATCGCCCGTTCGGCTTGTCCATAGAATTAATTCTGCGCAGCAATTGCTGCCAAGGACATTCAACAAGCCTCGTAATAGAAAGTAATATTCCCAATCGATTTCGTTGTGAAAGATTAGGTTGTGTGGCGCCAGTTTGCCGTTTTATGTCCGAGAGAAACCGCTCGTTGACAAACCTGGCTGCGGGGAACATCCTGCCAAGCGCCTCCCAAGTTTGCCGGTGACCATACTGCGAGGGTCCCACCCGTTCCCATCCCGAACACGGAAGTTAAGCCTCGCTGGGCCGATGGTACTGCACGCGTAAGTGTGTGGGAGATTAGGTGATCGCCGGCATTATCATGAAGAAAAGCCCACCATCCGGTGGGCTTTTCTGTTTCCGCCTTCAGTTCCCACGATAGCGTTCTCCGAGACAGAAGCCCTGTATGCATCCAAACAAGCGATGCGTAGATTGCTTGGCCGCTTTAGAGTTTCCCTGTCAGTGATGATTCTGTATATCGCCCTGCCCGGTGCGGCCCAGCTGCCGGGCAGTCCGGCTGCCCCATCCACAACTGTACCGCCCTCAAAGCGTGTCTGGTCTCAGGTCGTTGAGCCAGAAGTTCCTTATCGAAGGCTCGACTTCAGGGACAAGTTCATCTTCCAGTTGCATGAGAATTTCCGCACTGCATCCCTCATTCCTCTCTTCGTGTCAGCTGGCACCTCCCAGGGCTGGGATAACGCTCCCCACTATGGGAGCGACGAAGCCGGCTTCGGAGAGCGGCTGGGAGCAGCCGCCCTTCGCCAGGCCAGCATGCGCTTTCTTTCTGACGGGCTGATGCCTGCCCTGCTCCGGGAAGATCCTCGATACTTCCGTAAGGCCTATGGCGGGTATGCTGCCCGAGGCCTATACGCCGCTTCCCGCGCTTTTGTTTCGCAGCGGGATTCGGGAAGATCCGGTATCAATTACGCCAACATAACTGGTCACCTGCTCGCCATGGGGCTCACGATGACATACTATCCCCATCAGGATACGAACGGCGGCACGGTCTTTCGGGGCACCGCGCTTTCTCTTTTAGGCTCGGCCGGGAATAACTTGTTTCTGGAATTTATCCCTGACGTTCTACACAAATTCCATGAGCGTAAGGCGGGCGCGGTGATCGGCGAACCTAAGACGCCCCGCTAATTCCTGAAGGTCCGGCGCTGCTTTTACAAAGCATGGTATTAGTTATCATTCTGTACCTGGGGGGACGAATCGATTCGAGTCAGGTTTTCGATCGGGGGCGTGATTTGGTTATCCATGATCGCCATCGCGCCACTGCGATTAAATGCGCAGGAAGGGCTGCCTGACGCTCCCTTGCCGCAATGGGAGATGCACGAAACAATCGTCGCAATGACTCCTTTCGACGGCGGGGGGCAGATGTCCTTTCCCGCCACACCGCACCAGCGCACGGCCACCGTACCGTCAGCGCCCCCTCATTGCCAGCCCTATCAATCGGCCGACGCTGAAACCAGGATGTGCTGCCAGTCGGATCTACATCCCTTTGCGACCTTTCTTCAGTCCCAGCGCTCAGCCCCACCTACGGCTCGTGAGAAGTTCGAGCTTGCCGGCAGAGACACGATCGATCCCTTCAACCTGTTGACCATCGTCGGAACCTCCGCGATCACCGCGGCTTCCAACCCTCACTCCGTATACGGGCCGGGATTTGAAGGCTGGGGGAAGCTGAGTGGCGTCGCTTTTACGCAGAATGCGACGGGTGAATTCTTCGGCACCGCACTTATTCCCTCCCTCATGCATCAGGATCCGCATTATCACCGCATGCCGAATGCCTCGTATCGCCGACGCTTCTTCCATGCGATCACGCAGATTGCCTGGACCCAGGGCGACCACGGTGCGCCTATGTTCAATTACGCAACGATCGTTGGTTCTATCGCGGAAGAAGCCGTCAGCGATGCCTACGTGCCTTACCGTGAGAACGGCTGGAGCGCCAGCGGAACACGAATCGGTCTCGCTCTCGCTACCGATCCCATTGGCAATCTCATTACCGAATTCCTTCCGGATCTCGCCAGCCACATCAATTTCCGCGTCGTTTTTGTGCAGAGAATCGTGAATGAAATCACCATTCAGGAGGGGGGTGCCCCATCCGAGTAGTAATTATTGTCCAACCATTCACCGCATCCCAGTCCCGTCCAGTCGCCAATTGTCACCATTCGGTCACGTTCGATTTCTAGTTCGAGGGCGCATGTCTATCCTTAAGTGTGGATCAGTATTGGGGTAGTGTACGTTGTACCCCTGAAGGAACAGCCGTTGTTACCTTCTGAAACTTTTGGCATCTGAAAGAACAGAAGAAAATCATATCTTTCAGGCAAAGATAGGGCCGATCTACTTAGGAGATTCCAGGAATGTCGAAAGCCGTCAAATACGCTGAAAAGGCCGTCACTGCTGCAGCACAGGGCGCATGGGTCGTTTTCGAGAAGCTCAACAGTATCCGTCCCAATGCATCGTTTACTCCCAAGTGGTCTGATAAGCCGCTGCTGAAGTCCTATCAGAAAGAGAAGCCGCCCCTTGGCTGGCCCCGCACCACGGATTCTCTGTGCCCCAAGTGCGTCCCAGAGATTCGCCAGCAGATCATCGACGGCAAGCTGCCGCATGAAGTTCTGCTCAATGAAAAGGTCGGCGAAATCAAGGCGCAGATCATCGAGCGCGATGGCAAGATCCTCATGGTCAAGGACTGTCCGAAGCACGGCCATTTTGAAGATGTCATGTCCATTGACACCGAATTCTTCCGCCATCTGGAGGAAGTTTTCCCGGGCCGCGATATCCGCGCCCACAACGATGAAAAGCTGCACAACCACGGAACTTCCACTGTTACGCACGGTCGCGGCTCGGTTCTGACCATCGATCTCACCAACCGTTGCAACATGATGTGCGACCCCTGCTTCATGGATGCCAACCAGGTTGGCTTTGTCCACGAGCTCACGTGGGACGAAATCAAGACCATGCTCGACAATGCGATCACCATCAAGCCGCGCCGTCAGATGTCGGTGCAGTTCTCCGGTGGTGAGCCGACTCTGTCACCCTACTTCCTCGACGCGGTAGCTTATGCGCGCAAGGTCGGTTACAACTCGGTCCAGGCTGCTACCAACGGTATTGAATTTGCCAAGAGCAAAGAGTTCTGCAAGGCCGCTGCAGAAGCAGGTCTGCGTTATGCCTATCTGCAGTTTGACGGCATCGGCAACGCAGCGAACTCGCACCGCAAGGTCGGCAACCTGTTCGATGTCAAGCTCCAGGCCATTCACAACCTTCACGAAGCCGGCGTTGATATCGTGCCTGTCACGACCATCATCAACGGCATCAACAATGAGCAGGTTGGCCGCATCATCCAGTTCGCGCTCGACAATCCGAAGCGCATCAACTTCATCAGCTTCCAGCCGGTTTCGTTTACCGGCCGCGACGAAGCTGTAACGGATGAGCGCCGCGAGGCACAGCGCTATACCCTGAGCCACATGGCACACGACGTCAAGAATCAGACAGGTCTTGGCGAGCCCACCCGTGACTGGTTCCCCATCAGCTTCATGAGCACCTTCTCCGACTGGGCCGATCTGGTTCACGGGCCCAATCACGAGTGGGGCCAGCTCTCCTGT
This sequence comes from Acidipila rosea, assembly GCF_004339725.1. GTDB lineage: Bacteria > Acidobacteriota > Terriglobia > Terriglobales > Acidobacteriaceae > Acidipila > Acidipila rosea. The sequence continues at coordinate 174,446 of NZ_SMGK01000004.1, forward strand.
GGCTGCCATCCGAACTGCGGTATCGGCATGGCTCTCATGATCGACAAGGAAACGAAGGAGGCGGTGCCCGTCACTGCTTTCGTCAATGCCGATCGTCTTGCCAAGGACATTGCCAAGGTCAATGACGCCGCTCGCGGCAAGTTCCTCTCGATCCTCGGCGTCACGCTCGCGCTTCTGCGCAACTACGATCCGACCAAGTCGCCGACCCATTTCAAGATCGTCGACCTGCTCGCCAAGTTCGACAAGTGCTTCGGCGCAACCGGCCGCAACTACGGCAAGGTCACCGCGGATCGCACCATGGAAGACATCGAGAAGCGTCGCGCCGATCGCTGGAACTTCCTCTTCATCGCGGGCATGTGGTTCCAGGATCTCTTCAACTACGACTTCCGCCGCACCGAGCAGTGCATCATCCCCTACGCAACCCAGGAGGGTGAGATCAGCTTCTGCGCCTACAACACCGGCGTGGGCTGGCGGAACATCATCGAAAAGATGCACATGACTGCCACGCTCACCAAGTGGTATGACGAGCATGGCCGCCATGAGATCTTCGCCGGCGGTAAGAAGGTTGGTATGGGCGGAGCCGAGCACACCCTGGTTCTCAATCAGGAGCACGTGGACTCAGCCGCCAATGACACCTTTGAGAAGTCGGGTATCGCCAAGAACTCGCGTGAAGAAAAGATTCGTGCACGCGATGCCAAGCTGAAGCAGGATGCTGAAAACGCCCGTATGGCCAAGCTCTACCGCGAGCAGATTCTCGGTGAGAAGCCTACTCCGGGTCTGGTCTCCCTCGATTCCATTGCGCCGGCCAAGCCCGTCGTCAAGGATGAAGAAACCGTCATGGGTGACTAGTTGTTTCGCACTCAATAAAAAAGCAAAAGCCCGGCGCCGTCCGGGCTTTTGCTTTTGGCTGCGAGGCGGACGAGCAAGCTCGGCTCCAGGAGCGAAAGATCGCGCGACGCGCTACACTGGCTGGCGGGAGCGTGCGAACGCATGAGGAGTTTCATTCTTGCAGCAGCAGTCAGTGCAGCCTTTCTTGGCCAGTTTTCCCCTGCATTCGGACAAAGCAGCTCAACCGCCCCTCAGACAGACACAAGCGTGATCGACGCTCAGGGTACCGCGCACATCACCCGCGTTGTTCCCGTTCCCACGACCGTCAGTCCTGAGGCGCAAAAGTCTCTGGCGCGTCCAGCCTCTGATGCCGCTGTTCCTGAGCCGCTTTCCATTCGCCGCTCCAAAACGGATGCCTGGCAGGCACGCGCAGGCGAGCGTTCAAAGGTGCTTTACCCGGCGAATATATCGGACGCAACCATCGCCGGTGTTCCCGCAAAAATCATCACTCCGCTTACCATCCCCCCGGATAAGAAGGATCGAGTCCTCATCAATGTCCACGGCGGCGGCTTCAATTCCGACTCTGGTTCGCTGACTGAGACAATCCCGATTGCCAACCTCACCCAGACCAAGGTCGTGGCCGTTCTTTATCGCCTTGCGCCAGAGCATCCATTCCCCGCAGCGGTCGACGATACGGTTGCTGTCTATAAGGAGCTGCTGAAGAGCTACAAGCCGAACAACATAGGACTCTACGGCACATCTGCGGGAGCGATTCTCACTGGAGAAGTCGCCGTCAGGCTCCACCAGCTTGGCCTCCCGCTTCCTGGAGCGATGGGCATCTTCTCTGGCATGGGCGACTTCAGTCAGCGCGGTGATTCCCAATCCATGTACGCGCTGAACGGACTCTCCGGCCACCTCGACCCACCGGAAAAATCACCTGAGCACAGCGCCTACGCAGGCTCCACAGATTTGAAAGACCCAGTTCTGTCGCCCCTCTACGCTGACCTTCGCAATATGCCGCCTACACTTTTCATCACCAGCGGGCGCGACATGCTTCTCAGCGGCACCACCATTCTTCACCGGGCCTTTCTCCGCGCTGGAGACGATGCCCATCTCGTCGTCTTTGAGGCGCTCCCGCACGCCTTCTGGAACGATCCCGATCTGCCCGAGTCCAAAGAGGCCGATCACATCATGGCCGACTTCTTTAACAAGCACCTCGGCAGGCAAACGCCAGCGGAGTAAGCGCAGTCGTTGAAGCAGCCGCGCCTCTCTAGTGTGCTGAGGTCAGCAGTTCCGTGTTCACGACGAGTTTCTTTCCGAGCCAGCCTATCTGCTCGTCCCCGAAGGCTCTGAAGAATCGCACCTGCTGCGACTGGACAATAGGCTTGCCATCCTCACTGTGAATAGTCAGGAAGCTCGGCTGATGAAACTTCAGATCGTGCAGCCGGTAGGCATACATGGCACGAAAGCCCGGCGAGTCCACCGCGAAACCGTATTGAGGCAGCTCCATCTCCGCAGAGACGTAGTTATTGCTCCCATAGTTCACCGTAATCGTGGTCCCGTCGGAAAACTGCGTCCTCTCCACTGAGTGATCCGGTGTCAGGAACTGGTGATTGGTCATCTGTTTCCCGTGGATCTGCCGCACCAGCGGGCTGATGACGTTATAAGTATTTTTTACAAATAGATCGAACGCATTATCCGCCAGCGCTCCCTGCGCAAAGACCATCTGTCCCGGCTGCGTTCCCGGTGCTGGGTGATAGTTCTGCTTCGCGCTCCCCCAGTAAGCGTGCTGCGGCGTGAAGTAGAGTGGCATCTGCCCATACAGCAGATAATCCAGGAACTGCGGCGAACTCTCCGGCATCAGCTTCTGCGACCCGTGCGAGAGCAGCGTGACCGCATCCGCATATACAAGAGGGAAGAGCGGTATCACCACTTCGGCGCCCGGCTTGTGGCTCGTCGTCTTCTGGGAGAGCATCCCCTCGAAGTAATCCGCATGCGCAACTCCCACCTCATTGCCTTCTTCCGTGCCCATCAGCATGTGGTCATTGCGAACATAATCGCAGAGCTTCTGGCGATACTCCATGTCCTGTTCTTTGGTTGTTGGGTGAGCAGGGTCATAGCAGATGCGCGGCGGGCTGGCAAAGACCGTGTCAAGAAAATAGACATCAGGATTGAAGAGCTTGATCACCCCAGGAAGATTCTGCGGCCGTGCAATCAGGTCCGTACTCACCCGGGAGCAGATGAAGTAAGCCTGCCCTCCTGCCCACACGCCCCCCTTCATCAGCGAGCCGTCCTTATTCTTGATCACGTAGTAGGGGTTCCAGTCCGGCGAGTCGTGGTACATGTCCTGGTAGTTGTCATGCAGTCCAAACAGAAAGCCCACCGCCTTCACCCGCTTCGAGCAGTCGGCCAGCCCCGCATTTCCTCCCGCCGACGCAGCCGCCGGCAAAATCGTCGGCAGCTGATTGTCATACCCTGCCTGCGTCCACCCCGACAGAATGAACATGGCCCGGTCGATCCCCACATCGTTTCTCAGGTGTTCAGCCAGTTGGGCAACTTCGTTGAAGGTCGTGTACGTGTGAATCAGCACATTGCCTGATCCATCCTTCGCGTGTTGCTGCACAAACGCAATCGGTCTGAACTCGGCAGCCCCGATGAACTGCTGCTCATGCGCCGCAACCAGCGCTTTTTCTGCTTCGGTTTTGTAGAGTCCCCGCTGCTCCGCGAACAGGCGATACGCCTTCGCGATCTCGACATACCCGCCTTTGCCCAGCGGGCTTAACCACAGATGCTTGGCTCCGGGGTGTAGCGCCACTCCCGCCTCCAGCATTGGTGCAGGTGCGGGTGAGTAGTTCGTAAGGATATCTGCATACGGCGTGTCCCAGCTCACCAGCAGCGCCGAGCCGTCTTTCACCGCGCCGAACATCGCCATCGAGTAGCCATTCCCGACATGGTAAGCGTCATAGCGCCGCGCCACCGGAGCCGCCCCACTCGGCGTCACCATGATCCCCAGGCTCTTCGGAATCGCATAGTAGCCCCCGCTCGATACCGTCAGGGTGAGCGCATTCTGCAGAATGTCTATCTCCTGCACAGGTGAACTCGTCGGCCAGTTGGTCACCTGGTACTGCACAGACGGTAGCGGCTGCGCAATGATCTGCACAGAGAGGTCGAGGTTCGCCGCATTGTCGTGAAAGGTGAACGAGTCAGGGCCACTCCGTGAAAAGTGGTCCACCGTCAGCGCTGTTTTTACCCCGCCCCGCTCCACGGCAACAGGGGAGCCCAGCGCCCACGTCTCGCCCGTCTTTGCATCGGTGAGTTGTGCAGCTGCAGTGGTTGTGTCAAACGAGAGTGAAACCCCGTCTTTCTGCAGGTGGATCTGATTAGCATTCGCAATCAAGGGAAACGCAAGCAAGGGGAAAACGAACAGCCCCGTCCAGCCGGTGCGCAGTTTCATGGATACACTCCCATACAACTTACAACGAGGATAATGGCACAACAATTAACTTTCGCTGGCAGCGTAAATGTGTGGTAGCGTGGCTCACCTGGTTTGCAGAGGCTCGATTCACAATACCAATCACTGGCCCGGGAAGATTCCCGTGACAAGTGATGATAAGAGGCCACCATGCATCTGAGTAAGAAACTTTCTTTCCTGGACTTGCTATATCTCGTCTGTTGCATCGCGGCCAGCCTGCTCCTGTGGCGTTCCTACCTGGCCTTCAACCTTCCCGTTGCAGCCAACGTCGATGAACGTACCGGCCTCGAAATCCTCACCCGCTTTCACACCTCAGGTTTGAATCCTCACTTCTTCCTGTATCCCACTTTTTACTATTACTTCACCTATTTCGCGACGCGGCCCTGGTCCTTCTCTGACGTTTTGCTGCATGGACGAATCCTGAATATGGCTTTTGTTGGCGTGACGGGCTGGATCGCCTACATGTTCTGTGTCCGCTTCTTTCGTTCGCGACTGGCCGGGCTCATCGCAGCCTTCGCCATCGTCACCAGCCCACTCATTTCCTTCAGCGGATCTTATCTTTGCACTGACGTCTTCCTTGCCGCCTCCACCCTGGCCTCCATTTACTTCCTCACCGGCTTCTTCACTGACGGCAATAAGAGGTCATGGACCACAGGCATGGTCCTGCTGGGCCTCGCTGTCGGTTGCAAATACACGGCATTCCTTCTCTTCGTCGCCTACCTTGCGCAGGAATCAGCCCTGCGCTTTCGAGAGCAGAAACATCAGCAGGAAACCGAGGGCGGCCCCTTCGTCTCGCGTCGGTTGCTCGTTGCGCTGCTTTGCACCGCCGGCGTCGTTCTTGCGTTGGCAGCCACGGCCTTTCCCACTCATCTGGTTCTGAGCTTTATCGCTCAAACTCGCACCAATCCCAACGGCCGTCCCGCAGCGGAATACCTGCCGTTCTTTCACTCTCTGCGCATCAAGCTGGGCGCTGCAGGCCTGCTCTTTCTCGCCCTCGCGGCGTTGTCTCTGTGGGTGGATCAGGTCTACCGCGCACTCGCGCCCACTCGCCTGTACAAGGCGTTTGCGATCATCCTCGTCATGGCGCTGGTGACCACACCTTACAGTGTCATCACTCCAAAGCGATTCATCCTCGATCTCGGATCTCTTGCAAAGCTGAACCTCGTCGTCGTCGTCGGCGCCCAGCAGTGGCACAACTACTGGATGTGGTACTTGCAGTCCGAAGCGCTCATCCTGGGAGCCTTTGCGCTCGCAGGTTTTCTGCTGCTCCTCCGGCAATGGCCCAAGTACGGGCTCGGACTCATCTACGTCGTCCTTTATTTCCTCGTCATCGGAACCTCGCACAAAGGCTACGCCCGCTATCTCACCGCCATCCTTCCACTTCTTTATTGCTACGCGAGCTACGCTCTTCTCCGTCTGGTCTCGCTTCCCGTTAGAGGCCGCAAGCTGTCTCCGATCCTTGAATATGCGGTCGTCGCCGCCATCGCAGCCGTTACCCTTTACAACACCGCCGCACATATACAGGAGGTGCGCAGGCTCAGCGCCACCCATGATGAGTTCTGGCAGAGCTACACCACCGCCCGCCGTTTGAGACCCGCCGCCGTGCTCACCCTGGGTGACGCTCCTGACGTGGAACTGGCCAACGCCGGCATGACCGTAGTGGAGCTTCCCCAGTCAGCCAGCCTCAATCCGGTCATGCTTTCGTCGCTGCACTGCGATCAGCTCCTGATCGTGGAAGGCCACTTCGCAGACCCGAATACGCTCAGCTCGACCACGCTGGCTCCCGTCCTCCGTGCCCAGGGCGTGTACGGTCAGGAAGTCTTCCGGCAGCAAAAGCAAAACTGCCGTTAGCCAGCTACTGCGAACGCTGCAGCCGAAGCGGCTCCACGTCCGCTGTGCCTGCTTCGTAGTCTTAGGCCCCTGGTGCCGGGCTCCGCGCCTCAAATTGACCCTTCCAACCGCCGATGCTACCGTGAGAAGTTAACCACTTCGCATCTATAAGGACTCACCCGTGGCCACTCCTGCTGCTGCATCCGCACTCCGTAAGACGCCCCTCAACGCCGTTCATCGTGAGATGGGCGCCAAAATGGTCGACTTCGGTGGCTGGGACATGCCCGTGGAGTACTCCGGACTCATCGCCGAACACATGGCGGTGCGCACCGCGGTCGGCATCTTCGATGTCAGCCACATGGGCGATATCCAGTTGCGTGGCCCTGAATCCCTCGCCGCCGTCCAGCACATCTCCATGAATGATGCTTCGAAGCTCCAGGTCGGCCAGGCGCATTATTCCGCCATGCTCTATCCTCAGGGCACCTTCGTCGACGACATCATCGTTCACAAGCTTTCTGACAACGACTACCTCATCGTCATCAACGCCGGCACCCGCGAGAAGGACTACAACTGGGTTCGCACCAACGTGCAGAAGTTTCACTGCCACGCCAGCGATTACAGCGACTACTACACCCAGCTCGCCATCCAGGGACCACGGGCCGCCGAGACTCTGCAGAAGCTCACCAACGTCGATCTCTCCACCATTAAGAACTACTGGTTCAAGTGGGGAACCGTCTGCGGCCTGCCCAATACCATGATCGCGCGCACCGGCTACACCGGCGAAGACGGCTTTGAAATCTATATCCCCTCCGACGAGCCCACCAGCCGCCGCGTCTGGAATGAAGTTCTCGAGGCGGGCAAGGAATTCGGCATCTTGCCCTGCGGCCTCGGCGCGCGCAACACCCTGCGTCTCGAATCCGCCATGTCCCTCTACGGCCATGAAATCTCCGACACCATCAACGTCTGGGAGGCAGGCCTCGACCGCTTCGTCAAGATGGAAAAGGGTCCGTTCGTCGGGTCAGAGGCGCTCGCCCATATTCAGGCAGCAGGCGGCCCCGCGAAGAAGCTCATCGGCCTTGAAATGATCGAGCGCGGCATCGCCCGCGACGGCTACCGCGTCCTCGACGAGAACAATACCCCCATCGGCGAAGTCACCAGCGGCTCCCCCGCGCCATTTCTCAAGAAGAACATCGCTCTCGCCTATGTTCCCCGCGAGTTTGCCGTGCTTGACCGCGAGCTGGCCGTTGAAATCCGCAACACACCGGTCAAGGCGCGCGTCGTCCCCACGCCCTTTTACCGCCGCCCGCGCAAGCCGTCCCCGCAATAAGTGGGTGGCTTTTTCCACCGGACGATAACCACCGCTTTTCGCCTCGCGGCACACTTTACAATGGAGAGAGAGACCTTTAAGCCATGACATACCCTGCCACCTATCGCTACACCCGCGAACACGAATGGATTGAACTCGACGGCGCCACCGGCAAGGTCGGCATCACCGATTACGCCCAGAACTCCCTCGGGGACATCGTATTCGTCGAAGCCCCCAAGGTCGGCGCAACCGTTGAAAAGGGAAAGGTCTTCGGCAGTGTAGAGTCCGTCAAGGCCGTCTCCGATCTCTATTCCCCGGTCACCGGCACCGTCACTGAAGTTAACGAAGAGCTGGCCACCGCTCCTGAAAAAATCAACACCGACGCCCATGCCTCCTGGATCATGAAGGTCGAGTTGAAGGACCCCGCCGAGGCGCAGGCACTGCTCTCCGCCGAGGATTACGAGAAGTTTATTGCCGAAGAAACCGGCCACTGAGGATCACCGATGCGTTATCTGCCCAAATCACCCGCTGAGCGCGAGGCCATGCTGGCCGAGATTGGCGTCTCCGGCATCAACGATCTTTTCTCCAGCGTTCCAGAGGAATACCGCCTCACCCACGATCTCGCCATTCCCCGTCAGATGGGGGAATCCGAGATCGTTGACTACTTCAAGCAGGCCGCCGCGCACAACGCCAACGGCTACAGCAGTTTCCTCGGTGCAGGAGCTTACCGCCACTACCGGCCGGTCATCATTGACTCGCTTGTGCAGCGCGGTGAGTTCCTCACCTCGTATACGCCTTACCAGGCGGAGATCACCCAGGGAACGCTGCAGGCCATCTTCGAGTTCCAGACCATGATCTGCGAACTCACCGGCATGGACATCGCCAACGCATCCATGTACGACGGCTCCACCGGCGCCGCGGAAGCAGTCATGATGGCTGTCCGCATCACCGGGCGCGGCGACGTGCTCGTTGCCCGCACCGTGCATCCCGAGTATCGCGAGGTCATGCAGACCTACGCCCAGCACCAGGGGCACGTCGCCCACGAGCTGGCCTATGGTGAAGATGGCCGCGTCGATCTCAAGGCCCTTGACCAGTCGCTTACAGAGAACACCGCCTGCGTCCTCGTCCAGTCGCCGAACTTCTTCGGCCTCATTGAAGACATCCCCGCCATCGCGGACATCGTGCACAAGAAGGGTGCTCTGCTCATCGTCTCCATCGCGGAGGCAGTGTCGCTCGGCATCGTCCGTCCTCCCGTTGAGGCAGACATCGTCTCGCTTGAGGCGCAGTCCTTTGGCGTCGCGCTCAGCTACGGTGGCCCTTATTGCGGTGTCATCGCCGCCAAGGAGAAGTATCTCCGCCAGATGCCCGGCCGCCTCGTCGGCGAGACCAAGGACAAGCACGGTCGCCGCGGCTTCGTCCTCACGCTCTCCACGCGCGAGCAGCACATCCGCCGCGAAAAGGCCACCTCGAACATCTGCACCAATCAGGCTCTCGTCGCGTTGATGACCACCATCTTCCTCACCGTCTACGGCAAGGAAGGCATCAAGGAACTCGCGCAGCAGAACCTCGCCAAGGCTCATTACGCAGTCGGCGCGCTCTCCCGGCACGGCAAGCTGCTCTTCGCCGGCACGCCCCGTTTCCATGAATTTGTCCTCGAGACGGACGAGGCTCCCGAGCAGCTCAACGCCCGTCTTCTCGACCATAAGATCATCGGCGGCCTCTCCCTCGCCCGCTGGTATCCCGAGCTGGGCAACGCGACCCTCTGGTGCGCAACCGAACTGACCACCCGCGAGCAGATCGATCAGGCAGCAGCCATCCTGGCCGAGGCTCCTGTCGCCGCTGCGGTGCGTTAAGAAGAAGGATTGGAAGAAGATGGCAACCATAGCAGAACCGATTTCCGAGAAGGCCTTCACCGGCACCCCGCGCAAGGTCACTGCGCACATCACGCAGAATGAAGCGCTGATGTTCGAGAAGTCCTCGCCCGGCAAGAAGGGCTACAAGCTGCCTCCCCTCGATGTGCCTGAGGTGGATGCGCAGGCCCTCCTCGGCAGCGCCGCGCGTGAGAGCACCGGCGCGCTTCCTGAACTCAGCGAGATCGAAATCATCCGCCACTTCACGCGCCTCTCCACCTGGAACTACGCCATCGACCTCGGCATGTATCCGCTGGGCAGCTGCACCATGAAGTACAACCCGCGCGTCAACGAATATGTCTCTCGCCTTGAGGGCATCGCCGAGGCGCATCCTTATCAGCCTGAGTCGCTTTCGCAAGGCGCGCTCCAGGTCATCAAGAGCCTGCAGGAGTGCCTCCTCGAAATCACCGGCATGGACGCCATCACCCTGCAGCCCGCCGCCGGCGCGCACGGGGAATTCACCGGCATCCTGCTCGTCCGCGCTTACCACCAGTCCCGCGGTAACCCGCGCAAGACCATCATCATCCCTGATTCCGCCCACGGCACCAATCCCGCAACCGCTGCCATATGCGGCTATCAGGTCGTGAACCTCAAGTCGAACGCGCAGGGCGGCATCGATGTCGCGGCGCTCGAAGCCCTCGTCAATGAAGACACAGCCGCGCTGATGCTCACCAACCCCTCGACCATCGGCGTCTTCGAGCACCAGATTCACAAGATTGCAGATGTACTCCACGCCAGGGGCGCACTCCTCTACATGGATGGAGCCAACATGAATGCGCTCGTGGGCAAAACACGTCCCGGCGACTTCGGCGTCGATGTCATGCACCTCAACCTGCACAAGACCTTCTCGACGCCCCACGGCGGCGGCGGCCCCGGCTCCGGCCCGGTCGCCTGCAAGAAGATTCTCGAGCCGTTTCTCCCGACGCCCGTCGTCGCCGAGTCATCCGACGGCACCCTTCATTTCAACTACAACCGTCCCCAGTCGGTCGGTCGCGTGCGCATGTTCTACGGCAACTTCGGCATGTTCGTTCGTGCCCTTGCCTACATCCTCGCCAATGGGCCTGACGGCCTCCGCCAGACCACGGAAGACGCCGTGCTCAACGCCAACTACATCCGTGCCAAGCTCGAAGACCTCTACGAGCTGCCCTACAAGACTCCTTCCATGCACGAGGTAGTCTTCAGCGATCGCCGTCAGGTACGCAACGGCATCAAGACCGGCGACCTTGCCAAGCGTCTCATCGACTACGGCTTCCACCCTTACACCACGTCGTTCCCGCTCATCGTTCCCGGCGCGCTCATGATCGAGCCCACCGAGAGCGAATCGCGCGAAGAGCTCGACCTCTTTATCGACGCCATGCGCCAGATCGCCCGCGAAGCGGAAGAGAATCCGCAGCTCATCCTCGATGCGCCGCACTCCACCCGCATCTCGCGCCTCGATGAAACCGGCGCCGCCCGCAAGCCCATCCTCCGCTGGAAGCCAAACACGGAGTAGAGATACTCTTCAGCTTTCCGGTGTTTGCAGGTGATTGATAGTGACTGCTGGCCGGTCTGCAGCTGGATCTTTAAGCAGATCGGTTAGCATTGTGTCGAGTTCATGGCTGCGTAGCTGGCCCAGGATGCGAACGGCGATCGTTCCGTCAGGATTGAGAATCGCGGTTGCTGGCACGGCTTCTCCCATCTTCAGCCGTGCCAGATCGTCCGCCGTTGCTCCGATGGCGATCATGTAGTCTGCGCGATACTGGCGAAGAAAAGCCGGGATTTCTGGTTGGGTCTTGGGCTCATCGACCGAGGCGCCGACAAATTCTACTCCCAGGGGTCTGAACGCATTTCCCGCTTCCACCAGCAGGGGCATTTCCTGTTTACACGGCCCGCACCAGGTAGCCCAGAAGTTCAGCACGACAAAGTGGCCCCGCAAGGACCTCAACGAGAGCCCGCTGCCATCGATCTTCTTCAGTGAGAGATTGACCGGCCGTGATCTCTTTCCGGCATGCAACTGTGCCGGAAAGAGAATCACGATGAGTACGGAGAGATAGACAGCGAATTTCATAGGTTCTTTCTAGAAACGATGGATGAAGCTTGCCAACCACAACCAGTCGGCAAAGGCAGCGTCTCCATGAGTTCCAAGCTGCAAATCGGGAACGCTGGCGACTCGGTTGCGGTAGACCGCGCGATCAATATTGGCCGTGATCAGGTCATTGCCTTTGTGAAAGGCATACAGAACGCCGGGTTCAAACGATACGGCGTATCCGGGGCGGCGAAATCCTTCGTTGCCGCCGATAAGATCGTGGGCCGGAACGCCTTCTTCGCGCAGACCAGCGGACACGGTGAGCCCGTTCACGCTAGCCATGGAATACGCAAATCCCAATTGCGCGAGGTATTCATCGGCAATGGAGATATAGGCATTCTGCGGGGCCGGCGGCGGAAAGCCCGGGGGCGGAGTGTTTGCCACTCCGTTCGTTTCTTGCGGGGTGATCAGATAGCTGCCGTTGAAATAGGCCTGGGTCCGTTGGCCGATCGACTGGAATGCTGTCCATGTAATTGGAATGCCCCACCCCCCCAGTCCGGGCTGCACGGAATAATCCGCAGTGGAATCGATGGGAGCGCTTCCCGGCGTCAGGATCAGTCTGTTCTGCAGATTGTCGCGTCCGGTCGGGGCCTGTATTCCAATGCCAAGCTGGATGTTATGTGAGTTCTGATGCAGCGGGTTCCAGAGCCAGCCCTGCACGCCGAAGCTGATATCGCCAGCTCCGGATACGCCATAATCTCCGGTGATTTCGACAGGAGGATTATTCCCGATACTGTGTGCGGGTATTATGTAGCGGCGGCTGGCGAATTCGGCTGGAAGATTGGCATCAACACTGAATCGCGGTGTCGCCTGGTACGTAAGCGTTACGTCGAATAAGTTGATCCGGTTGCGCACATTTGAACCGTCCTGTGTACGGTAGACCTGCTCTTCTGATCCTACGAAATGACGAAACGAATATTGGTGGCGATAGGAAAACGCCAACTGGAAATGCCCTGATTGCAAATAGCCGCCTTGACTCTCCGGTCCTCCGACTTCTCCTACAGAGTGGGCGATGATGCATCCCTGAGCGTTCAGTGGGGAAGATTGGATCATTGCACAAATGAAAACAAAAGCCAGCATGAATACCACCGGCACACTTTTTCTGCGCGTCACAGCCATAGCCTCAAAAAGTCCTTTCATGTGGGTCTTCTGATGATTCGCCCAAGGCTACAGACAGAGTCTGCGTCTGTCGTGGGCCGAAAGTCTGTCATGTCGCTCCTTCGTACAGCTGATGTCCGCCTCCATCGAATGTTGTTTTTCGCGGACAGGAAGAATGCAATAATCGTGCTTCGTCCCATTACTAATTCACGGGTGAGTGATGAGCATCCCTTTCAGGCGCTTTGTGGGTGCGCTTGCAGTTGTTTCCCTTTTGTCCGTCTCCGCTATAGCGCAGACCAGCTCTGTCCAGCAGCTTTTTGGCGATCTCCACTGGCGACTCATCGGTCCCTTCCGTGGTGGCCGTGCCGTCGCCGTTTCAGGAGTGCCCGGCAGCGCCACGCACTTTTACTTCGGCTCGGTAGACGGCGGCATCTGGGAGACGACCAGCGCCGGAACCGTCTGGAAGCCCATCTTTGACAGCCAGAAGATAGCCTCCATCGGCTCCATCGCCGTCAGTGAATCAGACCCCAGCACCATCTACGCCGGAACCGGCGAATCCGACATCCGCTCCGACCTCGCCACCGGCGACGGTGTTTACAAGTCCACCGATGGCGGAGCCACCTGGAAAAATATCGGCCTGCGTGACTCGCGCCAGATCAGCCGCGTCCTCATTGACCCGCAGGACCCCGGCACCGTCTACGTCGGCGTACTCGGCCACGCCTACGGCCCCAGCGACGAGCGCGGCGTCTACCGGACAAAGGACGGCGGCGCGACCTGGGAGCGCATCCTCGACAAGGGCCCCAGCGTGGGCATTGCAGACATGGCGCAGGCCGCGGCTAAACCCGCCGTGCTCTTTGCCGCCACCTGGAACGCGCACCGGCCGCCGTGGAGCACCTACGCCCCGCTTGAGGGGCCCGGCAACGCCATCTATCGCACCACTGACGGCGGAGATAACTGGTCGCAACTCACCGGCCATGGCCTTCCCGCGGGTGACTGGGGCCGCGTAGGCATCGCCGTCTCGCCTGACGGCCAGCGCGTCTACGCGCTCATCGACGATGCCGGGCAGTCCGGCCTCTATCGCTCCGACGACGGCGGAGAAAGCTGGACCTTGGCCAACAGCGACCCGCGTCTCACCAGCCGCTCCTGGTACTTCAACTGCATCACCATCGACCCGCAGCATCCTGATACGCTCTACATTCCCAACGTCGCCCTCTATCGCACCACCGACGCCGGCAGGACCATCTCCATCGTGCGCGGCGCACCCGGCGGCGATGACTACCATCAGATCTGGGTTGATCCGAAAAATGCCGACCACCTGGTGCTCGGCACCGATCAGGGAACATCCATCAGCCTCGACCACGGCGCCACCTGGACGACCTGGTACAACCAGCCCACCGGCCAGCTCTATCACGTCACCACCGACCACCGCTTCCCCTATGCCGTTTATGGAGCACAGCAGGACAGCGGAGCCATGGCCGTCTACAGCCGCACCGATCACAGCCGGATTACTCCACGCGACTGGTTCCAGCCCGGCGGCAGTGAGAGCGGCTACATCGCCCTCGATCCCAAAGACGAAGACATCATCTACATCACCGACACCTACGGCGGCTTGCAGCGCTTCGACCGCAGGACATCCTTCAGTCAGAACATCACTCCGTTGCCGACCGACGCCTTCGGCACATCCATTGACAAGCGCAAATATCGCGATGCCTGGACGCCCGCGCTCGTCTTCTCGCCCGCCGATAAAACCTCTCTCTACCTCGGCACGCAATATGTCATGAAGACTGTAGACGGCGGAATCCACTGGCAGCAGATCAGCGGCGATCTCACCGGCGCAGTCAAGGGCGCCTCCACCACCGGCCCCACCACCGTAGACAATGCCATGCAGCGCGGCTACGGCGTCGTCTATGCCATCGCCCCATCGCCCCTCGATGCGAAGCTCATCTGGGCCGGCAGCGACACCGGGCTCGTCCATCTCACCCGCGACGGCGGAGCCACCTGGTCGGATGTCACGCCCAAAGGCCTTACCCCGTGGAGCAAGATCGCGCTCATTGAAGCATCGCCCTTTGACCCCTCAACCGCTTATGTCTCCGTCGACCGTCATCGTCTCGACGACATGAAGCCATACATCTACGTTACCCATGATGCCGGCCACTCCTGGCAGCTTGCCGTCGATGGCATCGCGCCCGATTCCTTCGTCAACTGCGTCCGCGAAGATACAAAGCAGCGCGGCCTCCTCTACGCCGGAACCGAACGCGGCCTCTATGTCTCCTTCGACGATGGAGCTCACTGGCAGCCACTCCAGCTCAATCTCCCCACCACGTCGGTTCGCGACATCAACATTCACGGCGACGATGTCGTCATCGCCACCCACGGCCGTTCCTTCTGGATTCTGGATGACGCCGCCCCGCTGCGGCAGATGGCCGCCGCTGCGGCAGCGCAGAAGTCCTTCTTCTACGTCACCGCGACCGCCCTTCGCGTAGACAACGATGCCTTTCTCGGCACACCCCTGCCGCCCGAGGAGCCGACCGCCGCCAACCCCCCGTCAGGTGCCATCTTCGACTACCTGCTCAAGGTCCCGGCGCAGACAATCACGCTCCGGATTTACGATCAGCACCACACCCTGCTCCGGCACTTCTCCAGCGGAGAAAAGCCCGCTGCCCATCCGCCGCTTCCCATCGCCGAGCGCTGGTTTCCAGCCCCGCAGGTGCTGCAGACCACGGCCGGAGAACACCGCTTCATCTGGGATCTCGCCACCGGTGAGTCCGGCGCATCCGCGGCAGACGATGACGACGATGATGGTGGCACACCCCAGGGCCCGCGTGTTCCGCCCGGCGTTTACAGCGCCGTGCTCACCATTGATGGGCAGACCTTCACCCAGCCGCTCACCGTTGCCATGGACCCTCGCGTCACCGCCACCACCGCCGCCCTGGTGCAGCAGTTTGATCTCGGCCAGAGGATCTATGCCGACACGTTGAACAGCCGCAAGGCGCTCGCCGAGGCGCAGTCCGCCCAGCAGCAACTGAAAGCGCTGGCCAGCCCCGACCTCACCAAAGGCGTGCAGGAGGCCATCGGCAAAATCCTCGATGGCGATGCCGGTCTCGCAAGAGCCAATTCCGAGCTCAGTCAGGCGCTCCAGGTTGTCGAGAGCGGTCACGGCCCAGCCCCCGCCACTGCGCTGGACCTCTATCGGCAGGCGCGCTCCGCGGCCTCCGCAGCAGAAGGGAAGTGGGCTGCCCTCAAGTCCTCCGAGCTGCCCGCGCTCAACGAGCAACTGCGCAAGGCCAACAAGAAGCCCCTGGCCATCTCTCAGATTGAGCAGACGGTCGAATACCTCATGACGCGGTAATCTGGCGATATGTCTATCTTCAACGAACGCCGCGACGAACTTGAAAAGCACGAATTCATGCTTGGGCCCGCTCGGGGCAGGCTTGCCGTTTCTCTCGACGTGCTGACCGACGCACTCATCCTCGTCGGCCAGCACGGAGTTTACTGCACCTCGACCCGCAATCCATCCATGCCTGCCCTTGACCTGCAGGCCGTGCTCTCAGGCATCAACGGCGCCAAGGAACTCATCCAGTCCGTGATTAAGGAACTGGAAGCGGAGCGGGCTACTCAGCCGTAACCGGCACGTAGACGTCAGTCTTATCCCAGACCAGGTGCAGCTCCGTCTTGTTGCCGCTGGTGTTCTCGAACTTGATCTGGAACATCTCCACCGGCGACGACGGTGCCGTGCCATTCATCATGTCCACGCGTCCCAGGTCCTTTGTCGGGTCATACATCGTGCCCCACTGGCCCGTCTGCTTGTTCACGATGAGTCTCCAGCTGCTCTGCGAGGGAATCGAATAGAGCGTATAGGTTCCCGCCGGTACGCTCAGCGATCCGATCTTCAGGTTCACCGCGGTCTTCAGCGTTGTGGCTGCGTTCGCCCCTGTCCGCCATTCCTTGTCCCACGGCACCAGGCCGCCCATGATCTTGCGTCCGCGCATGGAGGGCGCGCTGTAGTCGATCGTGATCGCCTTGCCGTTCAGCATCACGCTGGCCTTTTCCGGCGGGCTGAGCGGCGCTTTCTTGTCCATCTGCGCCGACGCGGGCAAACTGACGCATGCGGTGGTGAGCACACAGCCTAACAGGGCAACGAATCTTCTTCTCAGCATCTGGTTTTCTCCTCTTGCGAATCGAACCCATCCGAACATTCCCGCCGTTACCCTGTCAACTTCAGCTTGCCCGTGCTGCCGTTGTCATCCTCCGCGGTGCATCCTAGCTTTATAGTGGACAAGGGCAATACTTATACCCAAGGAGAAGATATGGAGCGCACAGCAAATGCCGTCTGGAAGGGCGGCTTGAAGGATGGCAAAGGTACCATCTCATCCCAGAGCGGCATTCTCAAGGAAACCCAGTACTCCTTCAGCACCCGTTTTGAGAACGGCATCGGCACCAATCCCGAGGAGTTGATCGCGGCAGCACACGCCGGCTGCTTCACCATGGCCCTCAGCGCACAGCTCGGGAATGCGAGCCTCACTCCCGAATCGCTCGAAACCACTGCTTCCGTCAAGTTCGAAAAGACGGATGCCGGCTTCACCGTCACAGCGATTCACCTGACCACACGTGCAAAGGTGCCCGGCGCGACCTCTGCTGCCTTTGACGCCGCCGCCGAGAACGCCAAGAACGGCTGCCCAATCTCCCGCCTCTTCAAGGGCAACACTGAGATCACCCTCGACGCCAAATTGGTCTAGGCGAACATCCCGTGGAGGGCGAAGCCTGCGCCTCGCCGGCTTCTCCCTCCTCAGCAGCCTTAGCTGTTCGCCAGCACATACTCCCGCAGTTCGCGGTTCAGTTTCGCTACCTGGTCCACGCCGCTGCTCAGCATATTCCGCCATTGCTCGGCGTTCTCATCCAGGTTCCCCATCCCCAGCAGGTAGTTCGTTTGGACAATAATCTCAAGCGCATTGCTCAGGTCGTGCGACAGTCGCCTCAGTTCCTGCGCCTGCGCCTCGGGTATCTTCGACATCGATGGTTCGCTCATAAAAGTCAACAAAAGGCGCATCTCACAGGAGGAGACCGCCATTCCTATCCTAGATGCAGATTTCGATGCAGGTTTCCTCAAAGTAGGGTGCTCGACGGGCACCTCGGCGCTGCCCATCGGTAACTACGAAGTCGCACCACGCCAGCCGTTTGACACAATCGCAAGTGTTCGCAATACTAGGAACTGCTGCTGCCTCGTCTGGCCATTCGCGCCAGATCGTGTCATCACAGTGCCGAAGTGGCGGAATTGGCAGACGCGCATGGTTCAGGTCCATGTACTCGCAAGGGTGTGGGGGTTCGAGTCCCTTCTTCGGCACCAATCATTTCTTCTTCCTCATCAGCAAGGTCAATCAAGCACCGCTCTTCGTGAGTGAGTGCTCTTGCCTTGCCTGAGAGGCAGCTTCTGCCCGGCCGCTAGAAGCTCCCCTCAAACACTCTGAATCTCCGTTCCAGCTCCCACTCCTGCGCAGCCTTTTCGCTATCCGCCAGCAGCCTCGCGCACCCGCCTGCCGCGTGCTCGTTGCCCAGTTGTCCCCGGCATGCCGCGACAGGTCTGTCGAGCCGTTCCGGTGTGCTGCGCTGCCACAGGCTCTCCCCCGGCAGAAAGCTATGCTCCACACTGGCGCGTACCATCTGCTTCAGCTCTCCATAGCTCAGAGAATACGTAGCCGCCGCCCGCACAAATTCATGCGTCAGGTCGATCCGCGACACTCCTTCATCGTCCGTCGAGAGCGCCACCGGCACGTGGTAACGCAGATACACCGGCAGCGGATGATCCCGGCCCGCAACATTCAGAATCACGTCATTGCTCGTCAGGTTAATCTCCACCAGGATGTGCTTCGCCGCCATCTCCTTCAGCAGATCATCGGCCCTGTCTTCATAGGTCACGTCCACGCCGTGTCCAATCCGTTCCGCGTGCCCCTGCTCCACCGCGCTTCTTATGTGAAACCGCAATCCATCCGGCGGCACCAGCCCTTCCGTCAGCTCACCTGCATGCAGGCTGATGTGCACCTGGGGATAAAGCCCATGCAGCGCATCGAGCATGCTCATCTGCAGCCGGTAGTCGTGCATGCACACGTAGCAGTCCTCCGGCATCACGAAGTTCATCCCCACCACCCGCGGATCAGCCTTCGCCAGCTCAAACGCCAGCACCACCTGCGCAAAGACTGACTCCTTCGGCTGTCCACGCAGCACCTGGAAGAGATACCGCACCTCCACCTTGCACGCAGCCTGTGCGTCCTTCTGTCCGCAGTGTTCCCGCTCCCGGCGGTCTGCCTCTGCCTCGTCCAGCTGTTGCCGGATCGAGGGCAGGCTCTTGTCGATCCCGTCTGCCAGCAGCCGTGCGCGATACCGTCTGAAGTCCGGATCGAATCCGTCCTTGACCGCAAGCGCCGCCGCCGCGCTGAAATCCGGTGTATTCATCAGCTCCAGGTACTGCTCATTCTGCGCCGCCGCGCGCGTCGCTACCTCATCGATCCACTCCCCGAGGTGCCGCTTGTCCGTACCGCTAAACTTCGCAAACGTATCGAAAAAGTGGTCGTGTCCGGAGTCGCCCGCAACCGGCACAAAAGTCCTCATGGAAAATGAATCGATCAGCTCGTCGTAGAGGTGCTGGTCGCCGGCCACTGCGCCCGCCGCCACCTCGCCGCTCTCGCATTCCGGAGCGTGGTGCCGCTTGTCCAGGGCCAGCGCCGCGACATTCACGCACATCCCGTCCTCAGCCGCATCCTTCAGCAGCGTCTCCGCATAGACAGCACCGCTCAGGTGCATGTGCAGATCAGCCCCCTTGGGCATCTCATACAGAAATGTCCGTAAGGCAGGCGGCCCCTCCATCCGTGCGCTTTCATACGCCTTCGCGGCGCGCGCTTCCGGGGTGGCTGCTTTCTGCGCACGTGCTGGCGCTGCGAACGCAGCGCAGACCATCAGGCTGAAGCACAACAACTGGCAACGTTTGGCTCGAAACATTAGCATCTCTGTGGGTGAATCGGAATGGTACTTAGTGTAGGACATCGGCTTCGAATCGTGGCATGCGCCGTCTTCATGGCGGCTCTCTCGGCAACCTGCGGCGCGCAGACAGCGGCTCTTCAGCCCATCGCGCAGTTTCCGCTCGCCTCCGGCAGCATCGCTATCGACCGGCACGCCGAGCCGCAGAAGCCCTTCACCGTAGCCGGTGAGTGCGGCATGTTCGTTGGCCAGCAGGACGGCAGCTTTGAGGCATGGCTCTTTCCCATCAAGCTGCTGAGCCACTTCCGCATCCGTGCAGATGTTCAGGGCTACACCGTCCCCATTGACGTCAACGACGCAGCCGCCGAGATTGAGGTCCATCCCGACCGCACCACCATCACCTACTCTCACATTGCCTTCACCATCCGCGAGACGCTCTTCGCTACCCAGTGCGGGGCTGAAGGCTCCGGCGGCGTCATGGCCCTCTTTCAGATCAGCTCCGTCGCTCCCATGAAGCTGACCTTCTCCTTCACTCCTGAGATCAAGCGCATGTGGCCCGCGCCCAACTTCAACGCGCCTGATCCCGAGTGGGTCCCGCAGGGCTCCAGCGGCTATTACATCCTCCACACGGACTCCAGCGCTCTCGCCGGAGCCGTCGCCCTGCCCGGCGCACAGCCCGGTATCCTCGCTCCTTATCAGGAGCGGCCAAAGTTCTGGCCCCTGCAGTTCGTCCTCAACTTTGATCCCCACCGCGACTCAGGCAAATACTTCCCGCTGCTCATGGCCGCCGGCAGCACCCCGCAGACTGCGACCAAGGCAGCGCTCACGGCCCAACTCGCGGACCTCGATGTCCATGCGGCGAAGCTCTACCAGCAGACCGCCGACTACTACGCGCATTTCTTCGATCACCGCCTCATCGCCGAGACCCCCGATCCGCGTTTCGATCAAGCCTTCCGCTGGGCCGAGCTTTCCATCGATCAGCTGCGCGTCAGGCACGGCAGTGAAACCGGCCTCGTCGCCGGCTTCTACTCTTCAGGAGACTCCGACCGTCCCGGCTTCGGCTGGTTCTTCGGCCGCGACACGCTCTTCACCCTCTTCGCCATCAACAGCTACGGAGACTTCAGCCTCAGCCGCTCCGCGCTCGACTTCCTCATCGCCCGCCAGCGCGCCGATGGCAAAATCATGCACGAGTACTCGCAGACCGCCGAGCTTACCGACTGGTCAAAGCTCCCCTACGAGTACGCCGCCGCCGACTCCACCCCGCTCTTTCTCATGGCCATGGAGGACTACGTCAACACCAGCGGCGATATCGCTTTTCTCCAGCAGAACTGGGCCGCAGTCCAGAAGGCATGGACCTTTGAGACCACCCACGACTCCGACGGCGACGGCATCTATGACAATGCGCAGGGCACCGGCTGGGTTGAGAGCTGGCCCAGCGGCATGCCCCATCAGGAGATCTATCTCGCCAGCCTCGATCAGCAGGCCAGCGGAGCCTACGCGCGGCTCGCAGGGCTGATGCATCAGCCCGATGCTGCCCAGGCCGCCGGCGCACGTGCCCAGAAAATAGCAACCACCATCGAGCGCGAATACGCCGGACCCATGTACGCCTTCAGCCGCAACCCCGACGGCTCGCTCGACAAGACCGCGACCATCTACCCATCCATCGCCTGGTGGGACGGCCATTTCTCGCTCAAGCAGCCTGACGCCATGTTCACCCGCTGGGCCTCGCATGAGTTCTCGACCGACTGGGGCACGCGCGACCTCGGCGACCACGAGGCTTTCTACAATCCCATCAGCTACCACCAGGGCTCCGTCTGGCCGCTCTTCACCGGCTGGACATCCCTTGCTGAGTACCGCACCGGCCGCTCGCTCTCCGGCTACGCCCACCTCATGCAGAATCTCAATCTCACCTGGGCACAGGATCTCGGTGCCGTCACCGAACTGCTCTCCGGCGCCTACTTCCAGCCCTTCGGCCGCAGCACCACCCATCAGCTCTGGTCCTCGGCCATGGTGCTCACGCCCGCCATCCGGGGGCTCTTCGGCCTCGGCTTTGACGCTCAGCAGAACGCCATCACCGTCGATCCTCATCTCCCCGCCGACTGGGATCACGCCACACTTCGCCATGTGCCCGCCGGCAGCCACGCGGTCGATCTCACCTTCCAGCGCGAAGGCGCCGTCCTGCTCGTTCGCGCCAGCGGGAATCAGGTCAAACTCCTCGGCCCCAACGGCACAGCAGGCAAGAACGGCGAACTTCGCATCCCGCTGCCCGGCGTCGAGGTTGCAATCCCGCATGACCTCCCGCTGCCCGGCGCCAGCACGCAGCAGTTGAAGGTGCTAAGCCAGCAGTCCACCGCGCACTCCCTCACTCTCGAACTCGAAGCCCAGGGCGGCTCCAGCTACGACCTGCCCCTGCGCCTCAACGGAGTCAAAGGCGCAATCCACACCGAGAACGCAACCGCCTCGGACGGCAAGCTGCACATAGCCTTCCCCGCAGGCGAAAGCTATCAAAAGCAGAATGTGAAAGTGAGCTGGTAGCTGGGCTCGTTCAGTCTTGTGCGACTGTTTGCGTCTCTAAAAGGCAACCACTGCCTCCTGCAGAGCTCGATCCCGAACGGGCTCTCTCATCCAGTCTTCAAAGGAGAGTCGTCTTGGCGCAGAAGATCGCTAAGACGACCCTCCAGGCTGCCCACAGTGAGGTGACCGTTTGGATTTATTGAAGTCCGCCAGCAGATCGACAGCTGATAGGGCATTCGCCTCGCCACGAGGTTTACACCCCCATCAATTCTTCATCCCCTGCTTCGCGTAGAACTCCTCGACATTCAGCTCCGGCTTCTGCTGCAGCTCCCCGTAGTAGCGCTGCACCGTAAAGAAAGCCTTCTTCTTCTCCCCTTGGTCTGAGATGAAACCCTTCCGGTTGAAGAAGTCCTGCAGTCCCGGCAGCTGCCGTGTCGGCGAGCGAAAATCCATCAGCACCCACGGCGTCAAACCCGCCAGGAACGGAATCTTCTTGAACATCGCAAACTGTTCATCGAGCAGCTTCGCCTGGAACTCCTCGCTGAATCGCGTATTCACATCGCCGTGCATTCCCGCCTTTGCGCCGCCGCCAAACTCGCTCATGATGAGCGGCTTGCCCATCGGGTCTTCCCACGTATAGTCGGGAATCTCATCCACCTTCCCCATGTACCAGCCAATGTATTCGTTGTACCCCAGCACATCGAGATACTGTCCCAGCGGATCGTTCATCACCGCCGTCTTTCCGGTGAAGTGCGTGACCACTGCCGAAGTAATCAGCCGCGTCGGGTCCTGCTCGCGCGCCAGCACCGTCAGCTTGTGAATGAACTCCGTACGCGCATCGCTGACCGGCGTCTCGTTCGACATGGACCAGAGGATGACCGAGGCCTTGTTATGATCCCGCCGGATATTCTCGTGCAGCTGCTGTGAGGCGCTCGCGAACGCAGCCGGGCTCGCCCAGTCGATCGACCAGTAGACCGGAACCTCTGACCACACCAGGATGCCCATCCTGTCCGCCGTCCGCGTAAAGTTCTCGTCGTAGGGGTAGTGCGCCAGCCGCACAAAGTTTCCGTGCATCTCATGCACCCATCCCAGCAGCGTCTCCGCATCCTGCTGCGACCACGCCCGTCCCGTCTTGTAGGGAGTCTCCGCATGCATGCACACTCCGCGCAGAAACAGCGGCTCGCCATTCAGCAGTATCTTGTCTCCCTGCACCTCGACCGTGCGAAATCCGATCTGGTCCTTCAGCTCATCGCTGCCCGCCTGCATCGCTACGTCGTAGAGTTGCGGATGCTCCGGCGACCACCGCTGCAGCCCCGCAGCCTTGAAGGAGAACGCCGCCCGCCCATCGCCGTCCGTCTGCGCCGTCTTCGTCACGTGCAGCGCAGGCACGCTCACTGATACCTCCGTGCCCGCGCTCGCGCCCGTCACATGCACATAGCCGTCAATCTCATTCTCTGACCCCTTTTTCAGCTGCAGCGAGTAGTCGTCGATATACTTCTCCGGCACCTCCACCAGTGAAACCTCGCGCGTAATCCCGCCATAGTTCCACCAGTCCGTCTTGAGCGTAGGCACGCGCTCCACGGTGCGCGTATCGTCCACCGCCACCACCACAAAGTTGTCGCCGTCCTTCAGCGTGCTCGTCACCTCGCAGTCAAACTGCGTAAAGCCGCCCTCGTGCGTACACACCGGCTGGCCGTTCACAAACACATCGGCCCGATAGTTCACCGCGCCGAAATTTAGAAACGTCCGCATCCCGGCCTTCGGGTGATAGGTAAAGTCCTTCTCGTACCACATCAGCCCTTCGTAGAAGAGCAGCTCTTTCTTCTGCGTATTCCAGTCGCCCGGCACATTCAGCGTCGGCGACTTCTCAAAGTTGTACTCGGTAGGCCCACCCACGGAGTTGGTATGCGCATTCTTCGCATAACCATTCAGGTCGGCTTTTTCGGGATTATTGCCCCAGCCCCCGCGATAGGGGTCAACGATGTAGTGCCACGGTCCGTTCAGGCTGGTCTGCGTGCGATGGTCGACGTCCACCAGCAGCTTGGTTTGCTGCCCGTAGGCGACTGCGCAAAGGAGAAGGGTCAAACAGAAAGCGGCAAATCGTCCGTGGCTGAGCATGAGCAACATATTACTGCTCCCCATGCCGGCGGTCTAACCAGTCGATAAGGGGCTAACTCTTCGTCAGCCGAAACTCGTTCGCCCGTTCAAACTCGTCGCGCAGCTCCGGCGTCCGCAGGTTCTCCCGCAGATGCGCAATCCGCTGTTCCAGCGCAAACAGCGCATCGGCCACCGCGTCCGTGTTGGTGTGCGCAATGTCGCGCCACATTGAGTAGGGGCTGGCCCCCAGCCTCGTCATCTCCCGCAGTGCCCGGCCGCCAATCGCGCGCAGGTCCGCATCGCCCGGGAAGAGGTCTTCGAGCAGCGCGCTCATAGCTGTTGAGACAAACTGCGGCAGGTGGCTCACCCACGCGCATAGTTCGTCATGCCGCTGCGGATCGAGATCCAGCACCCGGCAGCCGAACCGCTTTACCCACGCGCGCCACTCCTCGGCGTGCTCGCGCGCCACCGGGTTCAGGTGCGGACTCCCGCACTGGGTAAAAATCCACACCGCGCCATCAAACAGCTTGCCGTCTGCATTGGCCGCGCCGCTTACTTCTTTTCCCGCCATCGGGTGCCCTGGCAGAAACGCCGGCTGCCCCGGCTGGTTAAACCACATCTGCGCCCGCGAGCAAAGCGCATTCTTCACGCTGCCCACATCGGTCACCAGCTGGTGCGGCTGCAGCACGCTGCTCAGGTGTTCCATCCAGCCCAGAATGCTGAAGACCGGCCCGGCCAGCACCA
Source organism: Acidipila rosea (assembly GCF_004339725.1). GTDB lineage: Bacteria > Acidobacteriota > Terriglobia > Terriglobales > Acidobacteriaceae > Acidipila > Acidipila rosea. The sequence continues at coordinate 199,279 of NZ_SMGK01000004.1, forward strand.
CCAGGTCGCTCTGCTGCGCGGCCGTCACCGGATCGTCCGCTGCCTTGGTGATCGCACCTCGTTCGGCAGCGATCGCCAGCTGTTCCGGGTCCCGGTCCCAGCCCAGAATCTCGCCCTTAAAGCCATGCGAGCGCAACGCCAGCCCTACCGAAGCTCCAATCAGCCCCGTTCCGAGAATGGCGATGCGCTCAATAGGCATGGATCAGGCTATCTTTCTTCCAACCGCCGAGGAGATCAGCCGCAGCGACGCCATCAGCTCTTCGAACTGCTCAGGGAAGAGTGACTGCGCGCCATCGGAGAACGCCTTGTCCGGGTTCGGGTGAACTTCGATCAGCAGGCCGTCCGCGCCCGCCGCCACCGCGGCCCGCGCCATCGCCGGCACCTTGTCGCGCAACCCGACTCCGTGCGAAGGATCGCCCAGGATCGGCAGGTGCGACAGCTTCTTGATCACCGGGATCGCGGAGATGTCCATCGTGTTGCGGGTGTAGGTCTCGAACGTGCGGATGCCGCGCTCGCACAGCATCAGGTCATAGTTGCCGCCGGAGAGAATGTACTCCGCCGACAGCAGCACTTCCTCGATCGTCGCCGCAATGCCGCGCTTCAGCAGCACCGGCTTGCGCACCAGTCCCAGCTCGCGCAGCAGGTTGAAGTTCTGCATGTTGCGCGCGCCTACCTGGAAGCAGTCCACATACGGCAGCATCAGCTCAATCTGCGAAATCTCCATCACTTCGCTGATGATCAACAGCCCGCTGGCGTCGCCCACATCGCGCAGCAGCTTCAGCCCTTCGAGTCCCATGCCTTGGAACGAGTACGGCGAACTCCGCGGCTTGAAGGCGCCTCCCCGCAGAAACTTCGCACCCGCGGCCTTCACCTGTGCCGCCGCCAGTGCAATCTGCTCGCGCCCTTCTACTGAGCAGGGGCCGGCCATCACCACCACTTCGTTGCCGCCCACGCTCACGCCGTTCTTGAAGCGCACAACCGTGCCCTCAGGCCGAAACCCGCGTCCTGCCAGCTTGTAGGGCGAAGAGATGCGGTGCACATGCGCTACGCCCGCAAGCAGTTCAAAATCCTTGTGGTCGAAGTTTCCCGGCGTTCCCACTCCCGCCAGAATCGTCTGTACCGCGCCCGTCGTGCGGTGAACATTGAAGCCAATCTCTACCATGCGTTCGAGGACGCCCTGTATCTGTTCCTCGTTCGCGGTCTCCAGCATTGCGACAATCATCGTTCTTTTCCTGTCTCGCGGTCTTCTCCCGCGCCCGTTACTTCTCTGGCTGCTCTCTCCGAAGCCAGTTCGTCTTTCTGCAGCGCGCGCATCACGTCGATAATGCGCTCGTAGATATGCGTAAGTTCTATATCCGGCAGAGGGCCATGGTTCGCCGCTCGCACGTTTTCAAAAATCACGCGCTCCCGGGTTGGCTCGTAGACTGGCAGGTCCGTTGCATTCTTCAGTCTGCCAATCGCCTGTGCTGCTTTCGCGCGCTCACTGAGCAGCGAAACGAGCTGGCGGTCAATCTCATCGATTTTCAGTCGCCACTCTGCGATGTCCATAAGATCATCTCCAGAAATCTGCGCATGCACGGTTCCCCGCACATGCTGTTCTTAAAAAATAGAAAAAAGTGTAGGGGCGGGATTAACGGGCCAGCGCCACAGCCGGACGCAGACCCTTGATAAATCGTGCGATCGAGCTGGGCGCATCTTCGCGCGCAGAGGCCTCGACAATCGCCACAATGGCGCTGCCCACCACGGCCGCATCTGCAAACTCGCCCAGCGCAGCCACATGCTCCGGCTTCGATACCCCAAAGCCCACTGCAATCGGAAGCGCCGTATACTTCCGCAACCTCTTCACCAGCTGCTCTGCATCGCCCGTCATCGTCTGTTGCGCGCCCGTGATTCCCGTCCGCGAAATCGCGTACACAAATCCGCGCGAGGCTTTCGCAATCCGCGCCAGCCGCTCATCCGGGCTCGTAGGCGCAGCGAGGAAGATCGGCGCAAGCCCATGCGCCTCCAGCACTTTCAGATATTCGTCGGCCTCTTCGACAATCATGTCCGTGATCAGCACGCCATCCACGCCTGCCTCGGAGGCTTCCTTGCAGAAGCGCTCCAGCCCATAGCGCAGCACCGGATTGTAGTAGGAGAAGATAACCAGTCCCGCTTCCCGCCGTACCTTGCGTATCTCCGCCGCCAGCCCCAGCACGTCGCTCAGCTTCGTTCCGCGCGCCACCGCGCGCTCGCTTGCGCGCTGGATCACCGGGCCGTCCGCCAGCGGATCGCTGAAGGGTACGCCAAGTTCAATCACATCGGCTCCCGCATCGATCGCAGCCACTGCAATCTCGCGGGTCGCGTCGAGGTCAGGATCGCCAGCCGTCAGGTAAACAACCAGGCCCGGCTTGCTGGCAAAGCGGATAGGCATCGTGCTCTCAGGCTCCCTTGAGGTTCAGCTCGCGCGCGAGAATACCCATGTCTTTATCGCCGCGGCCGGAAACGTTGACTACCAGTATGTCACGAGGCGACATCGATGGGGCAATCCTTGCACACTCGGCCACCGCGTGCGCGCTCTCCAGCGCCGGCAGAATTCCTTCCGTCCGCGCCAGCAGTTTCACCGCCTCGAGCGTCGCGTTGTCGTCCGCCGACACATACTCCGCCCGCCCCGAGTCGTGCAGCGCCGCATGCTCCGGCCCGATCGAGGCATAGTCCAGCCCCGCTGAAACCGAGTGCGTCAGCGAAACCTGCCCCGCATCGTCCTGCAGCACATAGGAGTAGGTACCTTGCAGCACTCCCGGCGAGCCGCCCTGGAAGCGTGCCGCATGCTCGCCCAGCCCCGTGCCGCGGCCGCCTGCCTCCACACCGATCAGCCGCACATTCTTGTCCTCGATGAACTCGAAGAACGCGCCCATCGCATTCGATCCGCCGCCCACGCACGCAATCACCGCGTCCGGCAGCCGCCCTTCCTTTTCGAGCATCTGCGTCCGCATCTCGCGGCTGATCACGCGATGAAAATCGCGCACCATCGTCGGGTAAGGATGCGCTCCCAGCACGCTGCCCAGCAGGTAGTGGGTCGTCCGCACATTTGTCACCCAGTCGCGCATCGCCTCGTTGATCGCGTCCTTCAGCGTCTTCGATCCTGAACTGACGCCGCGCACCTCAGCGCCCAGCAGCCGCATGCGGTAGACATTCAGCTCCTGCCGCCGCATGTCTTCCTCGCCCATGTAGACGACGCACTCCATGCCGAACAGCGCACACACCGTCGCCGAAGCGACGCCATGCTGCCCCGCGCCCGTCTCCGCGATGATGCGCTTCTTGCCCATCCGCCGCGCCAGCAGCCCCTGTCCCAGGCAGTTGTTGATCTTGTGCGCGCCCGTATGCAACAGGTCCTCGCGCTTCAGATAGATCTTCGCCCCGCCCAGCTCTTCGGTCAGCCTCTGCGCGTAGTAGAGCGGCGTCGGACGCCCCGCATAGTCGCGCAGCAGCAGGTCCAGCTGCGCATGAAAGTCAGGATCGGCCTGGGCCTCGGCGTAGGCATGCTCCAGCTCTTCGAGCGCCGCCATCAGGGTCTCCGGCACAAATCGCCCGCCATAGGCTCCAAAACGCCCCGCCACAACGCCCGCCGGTGTATTCGCAGCAGTACTCATACAGAACCTCTTCTCCTAGACTACATTTCGACGACTACATTGCGACTGCATTTCCAGCCATCCCTTGCCACGCAAGGCTCACTGCATCTTTAAGCCGAAACCGCGGCCTTTCTGCTTTCGAGGAACGCCAGTCGCGCCGCCGCCACAAAAGCCCTCACCCGTTCCGGATCCTTCTTGCCCGGCCGCTCTTCCACCCCGCTGGCCACATCCACGCCCCACGGCTGCAGCGTGCAAATCGCCTCCCGAACATTTTCCGGCCTCAACCCTCCGGCCGCGATCAGCCGCAGATGCGGCGCGCACTCAAAAAAACTCCGGCTCGCCGCCTGCCAGTCAAATCGTATTCCCGTGCCGCCCACCGCCTTCGCCGTCCGCGAGTCGATCAGCACCGCATCCACCGCATGGTCTCCGCGCATCGTCTCCAGTTGCGGCGCCAGCTCATCGGAGTAGTGCAGCACGCGCAGTATCCCCAGCCTGCCCGGCCGCCCGGCAAAATACTCCCGCAGCTGCAGCGGCAGCCCTGCGTCCGGTGTCGAGTGCAGCTGCACTCCCGTCAGCCCGCACTCGCGCACCGTCGCCACAATCTCGTCGAATCCCACATCTACAAACACGCCATATTTTTCGATCGTTTGCGGCAGCCGCGGCGCAATCTCCCGCACCTGCTCGCGCGTCACCCGTCGCGGGCTCTCGGCGAACACAAAGCCCACTGCATTCGCACCTGCCTCCACGGCGAGCGTGGCGTCTTCCAGTGAAGTATTTGCGCAGACCTTGATCCACATCGGCTTCTTTGATCCCCGGAATTCTCTACTCTTTCATCATAGCGAGTCCCGCGCTCACCGGCTCTCTGCTTCCTTCCGGCCATTCGCTCCGCCACTCTCAACCGTCTTTGATTCCAGGCAGGTCAAACCCGGATGGCCTTCGTCGCTGGCCTTCGTCTTCGCCGCCGTTCGCTGTATCATCGGCAGGCAGCATCTAGAGAGAGTGAACTGTCCTGTCGAAGCGGCCCTCGCCATCCGGTGAAAGGCCGCGCCCCGGGGGACAGCCGCGTCACTCATGCGCCCGCGCCTGAGCCAGCGGTCACAAATTCCAGGAATCTGAGGATCGACAATGCCCTCCACCCGGCCCAGTGCAGACCAGGTCATGCAGCACCTCCTTGAAGGCAACCAGCGCTTCCAGGCTGGTGAAATCGTCCACCCCCGCCGCACCCCCGAGGACTTCCGCGCTCTCGCCGCCGGCCAGAGCCCTCTCGCCGTCATCATCGGCTGCGCCGATTCCCGCGTCACCCCCGAGATTCTCTTCGACTGCGGCATCGGCGAGCTCTTCGTCGTCCGCATCGCCGGCAACTACATCGCCGGAGCCGGAGCCTCCGTCAAAGGCAGCGTCGAGTTTGCCGTCGCTGAGCTTGGCGTCCCGCTCATTATGGTTCTCGGTCACAGCCAGTGCGGAGCCATCAAGGCCGCCATCCAGCACATCGACGACCGCGCCGCTCTGCCCGGCGCCCTCAACGACCTCGTCAACAGCATCAAGCCCGCCGTCACCGCCAGCGTCAACCGCCCCGGCGAACTCCTCGATAACGCCATCGCCGCCAACGTCCGGCGCGGCGTCACCCGTCTCAGGAGCCTGCGCCCCGTCGTCGCCCCGGCGCTCAAAGAGGGAAGAGTCAAGATCGTCGGCTGCACCTACGACATTGAAACCGGCAAGGTTACGGTCCTCGCCTAGCCTGGTCTTGCTTGGCGGGGCTTAGGTTGACCCATCCTCCCGCTTCCAGCTATCCTGATCAGGATGCACTGCTACTCCATCCCGTTCATGCCATTCGCATGTTGTCCCGCGCCAGCAGGACTTCGGGATGAGACTGCCTCATAGCCACAGCATCTAGGTCTTAGTCTTAACTCAGAAGCCCGCACCTCAGCCGCATCCTGCTGAAGCGGGCTTTTCTATTTCCACCCCTGTTTTCTCTTTTAAGGAGCCACATGCCGGAAGCCACCGCAGTCGCCGTCAAAGAAACCAAAGCGCAGAAGATGGAGCGCCTCAAGCGCGAGAAAAATCCCTGGCAGGTCTTTGACGAGGTACGCCAGTTCGCCCGCGAAGGCCGCGCCAGCGTCGTCCCCGAGTGGGCTTCCGCCTACTTCAAGTGGTGGGGCGTCTATACCCAGGGCGACGGCGTGGGTGCAGTCGGCGGCAAGGGCGGCGAGGGCCTCGCCAGCGAGTACTTCATGATGCGCATCGGCATCCCCAACGGAATCCTGCGCGCCGACCAGCTCCGCGTCATCGCCGATCTCACCCGCCGCCACGCGCGCAACCTCGCCGACATCACCGTCCGCCAGAACATCCAGCTCCACTGGCTCACCATCGACGCCCTGCCTGAGATCGTCGATACCCTCGACCGCATCGGCCTTTCGCCCCGCGGCGCCTGCGGCGACGTAGTCCGCAACGTCACTGGCTGCCCCCTCGCCGGCATCGCTCACGACGAGCTGATTGACGCCTCCCCGCTCGCCCTTGAGATCTCCCGCACCCTCATCGGCAACGATGAGTTCTACAACCTTCCCCGCAAGTTCAAGATCAGCGTCACCGGCTGCTCCAGCTGGTGCAGCTACCCTGAGATCAACGACATCGCCCTCACCGCCGCACGCCGCGATGGGGAAGTGGGCTACATCCTCCGCGTCGGCGGCGGCCTTTCCAACGAGCCGCACCTCGCCGTCAAGCTCAACGCCTTCATCCGTCCCGATCAGGCTCTCGCCACCGTCCGCACCATCGCTGAAATCTTCCGCGATCAGCAGGGCCTCCGCGAGAGCCGCGACCGCGCCCGGCTCAAGTACCTTTTCATGCGCGAGGGCTGGACCGCCGAAACCTTCCTCGCTGAGATCGAGTCCCGCATGCAGACCACCTTCGATCCGGCGCCTCCCGAGCAGATCCCCGACGACGTCTACCGTGACCACGTCGGCATCCACGCCCAGCAGCAGCCCGGCCTCTGCTACGTCGGCGCGTCCGTCCTCCGCGGACGCCTCACCGGTGACCAGCTCGCCGCCGCCGCCGAGCTCGCAGAGCGCTACGGCACCGGCGACCTCCGCGCCACCGTCATGCAGAATCTCATCTTCGTCAACATCCCCACCGCCCGCGCCGGGGAGCTCGTCCGCGAGCTCGGCGACCTCGGCCTTCGCGTCGAGGGCAGCCAGTTCTGGCGCGGAGCCATCGCCTGCACCGGCACTGAGTTCTGCAAGCTCGCCATTACTGAGACCAAGGGCTTCACCCGCTGGCTCGTCGACGAACTCGAAGAGCGCGTCCCCGGCTTCGACCAGCAGCTCAAGCTCCACGTCACCGGATGCCCCAACGGCTGCGGCCAGCACTGGATCGCCGACATCGGCCTCGAAGGCAAAAAAATCAAGCACGAGGGCAGGATGGTCGATGCCTACTACTTCTGCGTCGGAGGAGCTGTCGGCCGCCACGCCGCCACCGCCCGCCCCGTAGGCTACCGCGTCCCCGCCACTGAGGTTCCGGCCTCCATCGCGCGCCTGCTCACGCAGTACCAGGGCCAGCGCCACGTCGGCGAAGACCTGCGCGCCTACTTCTCCCGCCACACCGTTGAGGAACTACGAGCCCAGTTCGCCGGCGAGGTGCTCACCGCCGTCGCCACCCGCGATCAGCCCCAGGGCCGCGCGCCTCAGGCGGCCGACTGATCCATCTCCCTGCACGATAAAAGGCCCCGCATCGAGCGGGGCCTTTGTCATGCCCTGCATCCGTTGCTTAGTACTTCGACTTGATGTTGTAAGTCACGCCCGTCTGAAACTGGAACGAGTTGCGCTTGATTGGCGGCAATCCCGCTGGCGGATTGTTCAGATAAGTATCCAGTGTGCCCACCGTCAGGCTCAGGCTCTTATATACCGGCAGCCCCAGCGAATTCGTCTCCGTTGCGGAGTAGGCATGGGGATTGTTGTACGCCGGAATAAACTCCACCTGCTGCGAGAAGTTCATTCCCTTCGGCAGGTGCGCCGCGTACGTTGCCGAGTAGGTTGAGCCGATCAGGTTCTGGTTCTCTCCTGGCAGCGCATTCAGAAACAGCTGCTTCTCGTACTGGATCGTAGCCAGCACATTCAGCTCCTGCTTGGGCGTCTTGTAGGCGGTGAAGCCGATACCGGCCCCATAGATCTGCTGCAGGTCGAGGTTCAGCGCGTAGTTGTGGTCAAACGCCGTCTGCGCCAGCGCATAGAAGCGCCGGGAGAAATACTCGTCCCGTTCCGCATCCGCATGGTAGATCGCGCTCTTGATGGTCAGCGCCGGGGTCGTAACCCCGTTGGCCGTGTAGGCAGCCTGCGTGATCTTGCCAAACGATCCGTTGAAGTCCGCCGTCGTCCGGTTGCGCGGATTCAGCCACGACACCGTCGGCACCGTCCGGGAGAGAGCCATCGCCCCGTTGAAGGTGTACTGGTTCTGCGTCGCCTGTACGATCGTCGCTCCGGCCGTGGCGCTGCCGTTCCATCCCTGGAAGAAATTTGGGTGCCCGCGAAGTTCCTTGTCCAGTGTCACCTTATCCACGACGTACTGGGCATCGGCCACGGGAATCGGCGCCAGCGCCGTTCCATCCGGAGCCGTCAGGATGATCGCCTCATCCTGCATCGACAGCGTTCCTTCCGGAATCGCCGAGTCCGGCGTCTTCTTTCCCGCATGCAGTCCCTTTTTCAGCACAGCCATGCTCTGGCCGGTGCGCAGTTCCTTGATCTTGGCCCAGGGGACGCTCACGTCGCCGACCACATCGTTGTGGAACGTCACCGTCCCGCCGACCTCGCGTACAAACTTGCCTGTGAGTTGATCGCCATTCTGGAGCACGAGCACGTCCGGTTGCGGCTTTGGCTTCTGCGCGACGGCAGGCAGCAGTCCCGCAAACATTACGGTAGCCAGAGCGGCTCCGGGGGCTGAGAGCAACCTGCGGTGAAGTTTTCTGGAAAAGAGCATGAGCGAAAGATCTAACTCCTTGTTTTTTTGAATGAACGTATGGGGTTTCCGTGGAACCTGACCCGGGTGAAGTCTGTTCAGGAATGCGGCTGAAGCCGTTTATGCCTCAGTAACTCGCATTGTTATCTTTATGTTACTTCGTCGGGCCGTTTGCTGCAGCTATACCGTTGAGCGGTTTATTCGAAATAGGATGCAACCTTTCACTCACAGGAGGGCGAGCATCCCGATTTTTTGGCCTAATCAACTCGCGCCCCCGGACACCCTCCTCCAGCGGTAAAATAAGTACATGTCGATCTCCCGTGAGCAAGCCCTCGATTATCTCCGCTCGGACGACCTCATTGGCCTCGGCATGGACGCCGACGCCCTCCGCCGCAAGCTCCATCCTGAGGGCGTAGTCACCTACATCATCGACCGCAACATCAACTACACCAACTTCTGTACCGAGTACTGCACCTTCTGCGCCTTTTACCGCCCGCTCAAGGGCAAGCTGGCTAGTGAGGGCTACATCCTCGACTTTGAGACCATCTACAGCAAGATCGACGAGACCGTCGAGATGGGCGGCACGGGCGTGCTCATGCAGGGCGGCATCCACCCTGATCTCAAGATCGAGTGGTTCGAGCGCCTGCTCTCCGGCATCAAGCAGCGCTACCCGCAGGTCTGGCTGCACTGCTTCTCGGCCTCTGAGATTCTGGCCATCGCCGAATACAGCGACCTCAGCCTCCGCGACACCATCGCACGTCTGCGCGACGCCGGCCTCGATTCCATCCCCGGCGGCGGCGCCGAGATCCTCGACGACGAGGTCCGGCACCGCATCGCCCGCCTCAAGTGCGGCACAGAGGACTGGCTCGCCGTCCACCGCACCGCCCACCAGCTCGGCATGAGAACCACCGCCACCATGATGTTCGGCGTCGGCGAGAGCGACGAGCAGAAGATCAACCATTTCGAGGCCGTCCGCCGCCTGCAGGAGGAGACCGGCGGCTTCACCGCCTTCATCCCCTGGAGCTTCCAGCCGCAGAACACCGCCCTCGGCGGCCGCGGATGGGAAGAGGCCACCGCCGTCGATTACCTCAAGGTGCTGGCCGTCTCCCGCCTCTACCTCTCGAATATTGAGAATGTTCAGGCCAGCTGGGTCACCCAGGGGCTCAAGGTTCTCCAGCTCGGCCTCCACTTCGGCGGCAACGACGTAGGCTCCGTCATGCTCGAGGAGAACGTCGTCAAGGCTGCTGGCACCTCCAACTGCACCACTGAGGAGGAGCTGCGCCGCATCATCCGCGACGCCGGCTTCAAGCCCGCCCAGCGCGACACCCTCTACACCACCATGTTCCTCAACTAGCCGCGCCGCCCCGCGCTGCTCCGCTTTTGCTCCATACAGCCCCGCCCGCAGGATCCCAGTTGCATCCGGGCGGCGAAGCCGTTAAGATGCCGCAATTGCATCCATGAATACCGCGAGCACAGCGCTGTCTCTGCAGCATCTGCGCGCACGCCTTGGTAAGGTCTGCGTATCCATCATCGGCTCTACACCTGACGAGATGTTCGAGAAGGCCGCCGAGGCCGTCCGCGAAAACTCCTTCCTCGAGCTGCGCCTCGATTACTTGCCGAAACCGCAGCTGGCCCTGCCCATGCTGAAGAAGTTCATGGCCTCGCACAGCGCCGCGACCGTCATCGCCACCTGTCGCCGGGTTGCTGCTGGAGGCAGGTTCAAGGGTGCCATCGCCGCCGAGCTTGAGATCCTTGAGGGTGCCATCGCCGCTGGCTGCCAGCTCATCGACCTGGAGATCGAGAGCGCCGAGGCTCTCAAGAAGCCCCAGCTCGCCGCCCTCCGCTCTCACGGTGCCGCGCTCATCATCAGCCATCACGACTTTGAGGCCACCCGCGACCTCGACGCCACCTTCCACCGCATCCAGCCCTTCGCGCCCGAGTTCATCAAGATCGTCTCTACCGCGAAGAGCCTCTCTGACAACGTCACCATGATGCGCTTCCTTGAGCGCACCCGTGACCTCGCCAACCTCATCGGCATCTGCATGGGCGAGCAGGGAGTCATCAGCCGCGTCCTCAGCATCCGCGCCGGCAGCGCCTTCACCTTTGCCGCCGCGCACGCTGGCGAGGAGACTGGCCCCGGCCAGATCGACGCCCGTTCGCTCATCGAGACCTACCGCATCGGCCAGCTCGACGCCGCGACCCGCGTTTACGGAGTCGCAGGCAATCCCATCAAGCACTCGCTCTCGCCGCTCATGCTCAACACCGCCTTCCGCCGCGAGACCGTCAACGCCGTCTTTCTCGCCCTCCAGACCAGCAAGCTCACTGACCTCCTCAAGCTCGTCCGCGAAGTGCCGCTCCACGGCCTCGCCGTCACCATGCCGCTCAAGCAGGAGATCCTCCCGCATCTTGAGAAGACCGACCCGCTCTCCCAGCGCATCGGAGCCTGCAACACCATCGTCCGTTCGCAGGAGGGCAAGCTCTACGGCTTTAACACCGACGTGGCTGCCATCGTCCGCCCGCTTGAGAAGCGCCTCCAGATCAAGGGCTCCAGGATCCTCGTCATGGGCGCCGGGGGAGCCGCCCGCGCCGCCGTCTTCGGCCTCAAGGAAAAGGGTGCCGAAGTCTTCGTCATGAACCGCACTCACGACGAAGCCCTCAAGCTCGCCCGTCAGGCCAAGGCCAAAACCCTCAAGCGCGAAGCCCTCGCCAAGAACAGCTTCGACGTCATCATTAACGCCACGCCCGTTGGCATGCACGGCGTCAAGGCCACCCACCTCCTTGACCCGAAGGAGCTCAACACCCGGCTGGTCTTCGATCTCGTCTACAACCCCGTCGATACCCCGCTCATCCGCATGGCGCGGGAGAAGGGCCTGCCCTACATCACCGGCGTCGAGATGTTCGTCCACCAGGGAGCCCGCCAGTTCGAGATCTGGACCGGCAAGCCCGCCCCTGAAGACGAAATGATGCGCGTCGTCATCCGCGCCCTCCAGCGCCGCTCCGACGAAGCCCCCAAACCTCAATAACCGCAGCCCGAAAAGAAAAACGCCCCACCCTCATCGGAGAGTGGGGCGTCTGTTTCTTCAGCAGGGAACTAGGCCAGCAGCTCCCGTACCGCACGCCACGGCTTCTGCTGCGAGTTCGCCACCGGCTCGCACGTCAGCGTTCCGTCATAGGTGTTCACCCCGTCGCGAATCCCGTCGTCGGAGAGGATCGCTTCCTTCGCGCCCAGCTTCGCCAGCTTCAGCACGTAGGCAAACGTGGCATTCGTCAGCGCCAGTGTGGACGTATTCGGCACCGCCGCCGGCATGTTCGTCACGCAGTAGTGCACTACCCCGTTGACCTCATACGCCGGGTCGGAGTGGGTCGTCGGCCGCGCCGTCTCGATGCAGCCGCCCTGGTCGATCGCCACGTCCACGATCACCGCGCCCTTCTTCATCTTCGCGACCATCTCCTTGGTCACAATCTTCGGCGCAGCCGCTCCCGGAATCAGCACTCCGCCGATCACCAGGTCCGCCTCGCGCGTCGCGTGGCTCACGTTGTAGCTGTTCGACGCCAGCGTGTAGATGCGTCCGTTGAAGATATCGTCGATCTCCCGCAACCGGTTCAGGTTCAGGTCCACCAGCGTCACCTTCGCCCCCATCCCCAGCGCAATCTTCGCCGCGTTCGTCCCTACGATTCCCCCGCCGATGATGCACACATTCGCCGGCGGCACTCCCGGAACCCCGCCCAGCAGCACCCCGCGTCCGCCTTTTTCCTTCTCCAGGTAGGCCGCGCCCACCTGCACTGACATCCGCCCCGCCACCTCGGACATCGGCGTCAGCAGCGGCAGCGTCCCCGCCCGGTCCCGGATCGTCTCATACGCGATTCCCGTGACCTTCTTCGTCAGCAGCTTTTCCGTCAGCTCCGGCACAGGAGCCAGGTGCAGGTAGGTAAACAGCACAAGATTCTCGCGGAAGAAGCCGTATTCCTTCTCGACCGGCTCCTTCACCTTGACCACCATGTCCGCATTGGCCCACACATTGTGCGCCGACCCGACAATCTCCGCCCCCGCCGCCTGGTACTCGTCGTCGGTGAAGGCAGACAGCTCGCCCGCATGCGTCTCGACCAGCACCTTGTGCCCGGCCTCGCTCAGCGCCTTCGCCCCGGCAGGCGTAATCCCCACCCGGCTCTCGTGGTCTTTTACTTCCTTCGGTACCCCAATAATCATCGATGTGTCCTCAGAACCAAACTCCTGATCATACCGGAAACGGAAAATGATGCCTACGATTTAAAGGGCCATCTGCGAGCATTTCCTTCAACTTGCACGATTAACAGAGTTGGATATACTTGCCGTGCTTTTCCTGGGAGATTCGCGAATGGTACGAATTGGCACTGCTTTTCTGATTCTATGCATGGGCAGCATGGCGTTTGGGCAGCAGTCCAATCCCAACACCATCAAAAATAAACTTCAAACCCTGCGGCAAGTGCCCGACGCCAGGCGCGGAGCCGCGACAAAAGATCTCGCCCTTGAAATACGGGCGCTCCCGCCCAGCCGCATGAAGGTTGCTCTTGCTGATGGGCTCGCGCGTCTTTCCACGGAAGGCGAGGAAGATACCGGCGTCATCCAGGAAGTGGCGACTACCCTCTCCAGCGCGCTCAAGGAGACGCCGATGGTGTCGAATAGCGCTAAGCCGAGCGAGCCATATTATGCGCTGGCAAAGCTGGTGCGATATGAGGGCGTTACCAGTGACATGACCGATCCACAGTACAAGCAATCGATGGAGATATTAAAAGCGCACGACGCCGATGCGGGAACATCCGATTTCACGCTCGAAGGCTACAACTTAAAGCAATTGGGCATGAAGAAAGTAACTCTCAGCAAGCTTCGCGGCAAAATCGTCCTCGTGAATTTCTGGGCCACATGGTGCCCGCCCTGCCGCGCGGAAATGCCGGACCTGCAGGCGATCTATAACCATTTCCAGGATCAACTGGTAATTCTGTCAATCACGGACGAAGAGCCGTTGAAGGTGGCCAGCTTTGTTGGCTCCGCCGGTTATAAGTACCCAATCCTGCTTGATCCCGGCCGCAAGGTTGCCAATGAATTTAGGGTAGATGCGATACCGCAGAGCTTCGTGTTCGATCGTAGTGGCAAACTCGTCGCACACTCGGAGGACATGAGAACGCAGAAGCAGTTATTGGCAATGTTGGCGCAGGCCGGGTTGAAGCCCGAGTAAGCGCCGCACTGGTAGCGAGCAGGCGGATCGGCCCCCGCCAAAGAAATCCACCCTCCACCGTCCTGCACACTGCGCAGCGGCCGAGGAGCGCGTACCTTCCAAGCATCCTCGAGAGCCCCAGACGAATCAGCAGACTTTTGGATACCAATCTGCATCCATGAGTGCATCGGCGATTGCTCATAAGTCGAGGAGCACTCAGGCCAGGATCACAAGTTCCTAGCGCGTTTATCGGGAGCAAGCCTGAGAAATGCGCGTAACTTGCACTCGATCATCACGTTGGGCTGTTTTGTGAATAGATGTTTCTGACGGTGTGTCAACAGGGAGCGCTAGATTTCCAACCACATGGAAAGTTCGAGCACCCGGGTCGTGGATGCCCTACCTCCAGTGAACTACATGTTGGTTCAGTTGATGCAACCAGTTTTGCCAGTCTGTTGACACAGCTTCTTCACCGAGTTTCCCTGCGGCTTTCTTAACAGCTTCTTTAGCGATTTGCTGGATGAAGTGAACGCTTTTTGAGAGTAGGGATTGGTCGGGATCTTGCCTGTGAAGCTCGCTGGTAGCAGAAAGGATCACAGCCTGAAGTTTAGTCTCCTCATCTGCTGGAAGCTGCAGGTCAGCACGGTTATCTACGATTTTCTCGAGAAGGGCGAGAATTGCGGAGTTATCACCGATGCTCTGGTGAAAATCCAGCTTGGATTCGCCTCCTGAAATCATCATCCCGGTGACCGGTGCGTTGAATACATTCTGGGGTGCTCCAGCGTGAAGCATTGCTGGAATGAGCTTTCCTATAAAGAAATTCTCAATATAAGTTTTCTCAATTCGCAAGCGCTCTGTTTCCTTTTCGCGCAGGGCGAGTTGCGCATGATAAACCTTCATGGCGTCGGCTCTGACGTTTTCGACTGTCTCGGGATCGGAGTCTGCGACGCTAATGGAGATTCTGGCGCCGCCGCCAGTTTCATCGATCGATTTGAGACGAATACTGGTGTTTGGATGCAGTGTAGCTAGATGGTGAAGTAGCACAGGGAGCGTACTGATCTCGAAGGTGGAAACGCCACTCTGGTAGAAAAGTTCGATACATGTTTGCTCAGAGTGGAGTCGTTCAAACTCTCCGGGCGCGTAGAGAGTTGCATATTCAGCAGATTTGTCCCAGTAGACGCGTTCGCAGATAATTCCCTTAATCGACCAGCCTGCCCTTTGTGTCTCCCATAACTTTATGTCCGTCACTTTGGCACCGTCTAGTTTTGCGCCCTGAAGTGAGGATGAACGTAGGTCAGCTCCAGCCAGGTCGGCTCCACTAAGGTCAGCGGAATTTAGCTTTGCATCACTCAGATCAGCTTCGCAAAACTTTGCATGCTCGAGTTTTGCGCCAACTAGGTCCGCTCCACTGATGTCGGCTTCGCTTAGATCTGCCTCAACCATGCGAGCAGCAACCAGCTTTGCTCCACCCAGTTGTGTGCTCCGCAGGTTGGCGCCACACATGTTCGTATCAACCAAGAGGGCGTAGTCCAATGTTGCTTCGCTCAAGTTCGCGCCGCTGAGATTCGCCCATCGAAGATTCGAGTGGCTCAGATCCGCGCTACTAAGATTCGCGCCGCTTAGGTTTGCAGAGTACATGCGCGCACTACCGAGCATTGCTCCGCTAAGATTGGCCCCGCTCAGGTCTGCGTTATCTAAATTGGCTTCGAAGAAGTCCACCCCGCTCAAATCTGCATTGCTTAGCTTCGCATTCTGCAATTTCGCCTTCGTGAGATTGATTCCAATGTCAGGGTGTTGCTTAATCCACTCGTTCCATGCACCAACACCTTCCTGAAGCTTCGCAAGCTGATGTCGATTGGCCATGCGGAAAGAATAGCAAAGCCAGGCCGGGCGCTCTCAAGAAGAGCGAGCGTTGAGAACCGCACTCCAAACATGTGGGTTAATGATCCGTTATCGCCACGTAATCATCGAGGGCCGGCAGTCACGGTAGGTTGGCAGGGCTCGCCGATCAGATTGCGCACGATTCTCGATCTCCGCTACGAGCTAATGCACTCATCGCCCCAAGGTCGAGCCGCCCTTCTAGGACAAGTCCCCAATAAACGCCAATTTCGCTGCTCAGCAGGCGCGCCCAGCCCTGGCATCTGAAACCGCCGCCAAAGCAATCCACACTGCGCAGCGGCTGAGGAGCGCGTACCCTCCAAAACATCCTCGCGGGCCCCAGACAAATCACCAAATATCGGCCGACTCGTGGTTATCAACCCTGGTCAATGAGTGCCTCGGCGATAATTCGTAAACTCAAAGGCATCGCTGGCTACAACGGCGTTTCCCGGTACCGATCCTGAAAATGACGCCGAAGTGTACTCCTATATAACTTCCGGATCGGCCACTAACCGCTCGCACGCCGAATCATCCGGAGAATTCTACGTTGCACAGGGATTTGATAGACTCGGGCCAAGACGCAAACTCGACGACAGTCGAACGTATATGAAGTCATCTCTTTTGAAGTAACCGCTCGCGAACGCCCTGGGGCTCGCCAGCCTTCCCGAGGAGCCTGTGGATGAGTCCAGCGACGAAGATTTCTCCTGTTTCAACAAAGCCCGCAGCGTCCGCCAAGATCAATCAGCAGGAGACTCCTTTCGAAGCGCTGGCCAGCATCTGCTCAGTTCTGGTGGTGGGCCTATTTATTCTGACCTTCTTAGCTCAGAACTACCTCATTCCGTCAGGCTCGATGAAGAACACGTTGCTTGTAGGCGATCACCTGCTCGTCGACCGGATCACGCTAATGCCGCCTGCTTCGTGGATGCCGCTCATCAGGTATCGCGAGCCGAGGCGCGGCGATATCGTGGTCTTCCTCAAGCCCGTCAATCAGCCTGGTATTGATGCCACTGACGCCGACGGAACACCACAACACACCCCCCTGGTGAAGAGGTTGATTGGCGTACCGGGAGATCATATTCATCTACGCAACGGCATTGTGATTGTTAATGGTGTTGCACAGCCCGTGGGATTTGCGCAGCCGACGACGACGGATAACTTCAACGAGTTCCTCGACGATTTCCCCGCAGTACCTCCAGCCGAGGTGCCTGGCTCAGCAGAGTCGTGGGCCGTGAACTTCTCGAGTTATATCCAGGACGGCGACCTGGTGGTTCCACCCGGCATGTATTTCATGATGGGCGATAACCGGCACAACAGCCTGGACTCGCGCTACTGGGGCTTGGTGCCGCGCGCTAACATACTTGGCCGTCCACTTTTCAACTATTGGTCGTTCAAGGCCGCAGATGGACAACTTGAACAAACAGGATTCAGTCACCAGCTCGCGTGGATCAGCCACGTTCTGGTGCATTTCTTCCCAGACACGCGCTGGAAACGCACTTTCCACGTTGTTCGTTGAACCGAAATTATAAGATCCCGATTTGATCTTGGTGCGCTCCGGTCGTATAACCGCCTATTCGGCAATTACTACTTGTGCACTACCCGACTCTTGGTTATCAAGGTTGCTCGGTGAGTGCCTCGGCGATTGGGTGCTCGTCATGCGAGTGTCAGGATTCGGAGATCAGGGAGCAGAAATCTGGAATCGCCAGAATGCTAATTGACATTCAGTCGAAATCCACTACCATATGGTTGTGGATAGGCTGGGTACAACATTTGCGGCTTTGTCCGATCCAACCCGGCGGGCGATGGTCGAACGGCTCTCCCGCGGGCCTGCCTCTGTGCATGGCTTGACGGAGCCGTTTGCACTCTCGCAGCAGATGATTTCAAAACACATTGCCTATCTGGTGCGGGCGCGGATTGTGATCAAGACGAAGCGTGGACGAGAGAGTATCTGCACGCTCAGGCCAGAGGCGATTAAGACAGTCAGCGACTGGGCGCTCAGCTATCGCCGATTCTGGGAAGAGAGCTTCGACAAACTCGATGTAGTTGTAAATCAAATGAAGAAAGAGGAGGTCAGAGATGACAGAAAAAGCGGTTAGCGAAATTGAGCGGATGGTCATTACAAGAATTTTTGATGCCCCACGCGAACTGGTTTGGAAGGCGTGGACAGACCCGAAGTACATCATGCAGTGGTGGGGACCGAAGGGCTTTACTGCGCCGGTTTGCAAGATGGATTTTCGCGTGGGAGGAAAACTTCTCTGCTGCATGAGATCGCCGGATGGGCAGGAGGGCTGGAATGCGGTGGAATACTACGAGATTGTTCCGTACGAGAAGATCGTTTCCCTGATGTACTTTTCCGACGCGGAGGGAAACAAGATTGACCCTGCGCAATTGGGAATAGAACCGGCCATCGAGGGTGCTTACGACGTGGCTCTTTTTGAGGATCTCGGAAACGGCCAGACGAAACTCACCTTCATTGGAAATGAACCCTTGGAGAGCGCAAAGAACAGCGGTCAACTCGAGGGCTGGATCGAGATACTCGATAAGCTTGCTGCGGTTATTGGTGGGCTGGCGCAGGCGAAATGAGAAGCTGAAGCTTGGACGATCGTCATGCGCGAGCTACGGAACGGAAAGGAAAGGCAGGCTATCTCGGAGCCCCCGGCCAGGGGCTCCGAGGCGGCTCAGTTGTAGCCTGCTTTCCGTCGCCTGGCGGGATGGCCGCCTTTCCGGACAAGCGACCGTGGCTCGACGGTTGCCAACACGCCCAAGGCACTCATTGACCCAAAGGCCGGGCCGGGCCGCGTCCTCTATCGATCCGTGAATCAGCTGTTTACCGCTCAATAGGCCAACGGAAAAGCGAAGCGCATTTTTAAACGATAGGGTATGCTTTTTTTGCATCAATGTTTATGTGGTTATAGATTTGCGGCCATAGCGACGATCCCATGAACAAGCCTACCCACGTATTCCCCTCGGACTTGTTGATTACCGGATCGAGCGAGATGGCTCGACGCATTCGCGCATGCGACTGGTCGAGCACCCCTTTGGGTCCAATCGAAGAATGGTCTGAGACTCTGCTTGCAACGGTGAATCTCATGTTGCATTCGCCGTTTCCGACCATCCTCTCCTGGGGGCCGGAAATGGTGATCCTGTACAACGACGCCGTGATTGCAACTCTCACCGTCAAACATCCGGGCGCCCTTGGCAGGCTCTTTCGAGAGGTCTTCCAGGAGGCGTGGAGTCTTGTCGGTTCCGATCTTGAAGCCTGCTTCTACCGGGGGGAGACGGCTGTCCGGGACAACATGCTCATCCCTCTTCTCTTCAACGGAGTGCTCGAAAATCACTATTGGAGCTACTCCCTGATCCCCGTCTTTGAAAACGGTCGAATCGGAGGTGTGTATAACGCCTTCCGCAACGTCACCGAAACGGTGCTCAGTGCCCAACGCTTAAGCGAGAGCGAAGCGAAATTGAAGCTTGCGACTGAAGTTGCCGGGTTGGGAGTTTTCGTATGGGACACCGCTTCCGATCACGGGAATTGGGAGAACGACCGCATGTACGAGATTTTCGGACGGTCCCGCGAGGAGCCCCCGGTCAACAGCGCAACGTTCCTCTCCGAGATCCTCCATCCGGATTATCGTGATGCCTTCCGGGCTACCGTCGAGCGGACATTATGGAGCTGCGAGCGATTCCATTTTGAGGGCCTGATCTTCCGGCCCGATGGGGCCTTGCGATGTATCGAGGTCAACGGGAATCTCCAGCCTGCGGAGTCGGGATCGAGTGGCAGGATTCTGGGTACCATCCAGGATGTGACAGAAGTGCGGGAAACCGAGCGGGCATTGCAGGAGAGCGCCAAGCACCTTGGGGAACTTGCGGCGATTGTCTCTTCGTCTGAAGACGTCATTATCAGCAAGAATCTCAATGGGATTATCACCAGTTGGAATGATGCAGCCACGAGAGTCTTCGGTTATACCGCAGAGGAAATGATCGGCGCATCAATCCTCACCCTCATTCCCGAGCATCTCCACGCAGATGAAAAGACGATTATCCAGAACATTCGTGCAGGCCGGCGTATCGAGCACTTTGAAACGGTTCGACAGACGAAAAGCGGAAAACTGATCGATGTCTCCCTCACCGTGTCCCCCGTCAAGGATGCGAAGGGGCAGGTCATCGGCGCCTCGAAGATTCTTCGTGATGTTTCCAATCGCAAACGCATGGAGCAGTCGCTGCTGCAGGCGGAGAAGATTGCCGCCACTGGACGTATGGCCGCAACCATTGCTCACGAGATCAACAATCCTCTTGAAGCGGTGATGAATTTGCTTTACCTGCTACGGCCTAAGATCACCGACGAAGCGGGCGCCAACTTTCTCGCTACGGCAGAGGATGAACTCGGCCGCGTTTCCCATATCGCCAAACAGACCCTCGGGTACTACCGCGAGCACGCCAACGCGAGCCCGGCCTCTCTCGGTGAGCTGGCGGAACACGCCCTCAGTATCTACGAACCGCGTTGCGCCGAAGCAGGCATTGCTATCAGGCAATCCCTGCCGCCTTCGCGAAAGGTGGTTCTGCGGCGTGGCGAGATGATGCAGGTGATCTCTAATCTCATCGTCAATGCGATCTATGCCATGCCCTCCGGAGGCATGCTTTCTGTCTCGGTTCACGATACTGAAAGCCCAGCCAGCGGTGTCGTCCTCACCGTTACTGACAGCGGCGTAGGAATACCCGCGGACGTTTTGCCAAAGGTTTTCGATGCGTTCTTCACGACGCGGTCTACCGTCGGCACAGGGATAGGCCTGTTCGTCGCGAGGCAATTTATCGAGGGCCATGGTGGGCAGATTGAGATTGAGAGCAGCGTCGATCCGGAGCGGCACGGCACCACGGCTCGCGTATTCCTTCCTGCGCATACCAGGTATGAGCAGGAATGAATACGCGCCATCATTGACGCGCACCCGCACCCGCAGCTCCAGCGTCTGAGCCTCTGAGCTGAGGAGCGTGTACCTTCCAAAACGTCTTCGCGAGCGCCAGACAAATCAGCAAATGTGGGGCAAACTGTCGGCTGCCAGCCCCGCTCGATGAGTGAATTGGCGATTTGGCATCAACCCAGAAGCACCTCAGACGAGAACGGCGTTTATCAGGACTTATCCCCGTCAATGAGCTGAACGGGAGTCGATGCAGACGGAGCGAATAGCGTGCGATAACGGCAGTAGAATGGTTCGCATTCAGAAAGAAAACAAATGAGATGGATCAGCGCTAAACAACTTGAAACCTGGGCGGGAGAACGCATCGATGCCCGCACTGTTTTATCGCGCCTCATTGGCCAGCTCATCCGCGGCTCGGCAGCTGAGATTTCTGTTTTTCGATTCCCTTCAGGTGACAGCGCACAACTCCAAGGATGGGATGGTCGGCTTATCGCTAGTCCCCATAAGCAGTTCAAGACATATGTTCCGGACGGCAGCTCAGTGTGGGAATGGGGAGTCGAAAAATCCCCAGCGACGAAAGCAAAGAAAGACTATGGCAAGCGAGCCGCCGATCCTGGCGAAGGCATAGTCCCGAGCGAGACAACGTTTGTCTTTGTGACACCGCGAACCTGGAAGGGGGCAGCGACGTGGGCAGCGGGCAATAAAAAGAATGGACCATGGAAGGATGTTCGCGCTCTTGATGCGGTTGACCTTGAAGAATGGTTGAGTCTTTGCCCTGCCGTCGCGGCATCATTCGCGCGAGAGAACGGTTTTGCGCCTTCGGATCATGCTCAGAGCATAGATGAGTTCTGGGATATTTACTCCGGTCGATTCTCCCCACCATTGAAGGAAAAGGTCCTACTCGCTGGTCGCTCCCAGCAAAAGCAAGAGTTGGAGCAGGCGCTAGCCGCTGGGTCAGAAATACAGCGGTGCAAAGGAGACTCGCTTGATGAGGTACTTGCCTTCGTTAGTGCTGTTATACGAAGTGTTGAAGACGGGCCGAGGGAATTTCTGCGTGCCCGTACGCTCATCGTTGAAACAGAAGAGGCGGCAAGGCAACTTCGAAATTCTGACGGTCTGGTCCTGGCTGTTCGTGGCAGCGCAACTGGCGCTGCCGGCATGCTTGCAAATGAGGGCCATCGTGTCATCGTCCCAATTGGCAGAGACACGATCAAGCCCTCGTCCGCGATCATTCTGCCACGTCCTTCAGCATACGAAATGAGCGAGGGGCTCCAGGAGATGGGATTCTCCGAAGATGAGGCCCTGAGACGTGCCTATGAATGCGGCAGGAGTGTGAGCATCCTGGCTAGGAGAATCCCAAGCGCTACGGCGGAGCGTCCTGCATGGAGCAACGATCAAAGACTTATACCAGCCTTCCTCGCGGGCGCGTGGGACCAATCAAAGGATGCTGACAAATCAATCATAGTGGCTCTCGCAGGAGCTAATTCATACGAAGACGTTGAGTCGGGTCTAAGGGAGTTTCTTTCCTTGGCTGATGCTCCTCTGGAACTTGTTGGTTCCGTTTGGGCAGTACGAGCGCCTGTGGACCTTTTTGTCCATGTCTCGCATCTCCTCCAGCAGGATCGTCTTACGACTTTGGGGCACGCTGTTTCTGAAGTGCTATCAGAGCTCGATCCAGCTCTGGAATTGCCGCCGCGTGAACGGATGTACGCTTCACTCAACGGCAAGGTTCTAAAGCACAGTGAGTGGCTTCGAGATGGGTTGGCGACAACGCTGCTCATCCTGTCTGCAATGGGCAAAGAGAATGGTGTTCAAACACCAGCGTCTTCACCGGAGTTGTTCGTCTCTGGGCTTGTCGAAGCCCTGCCTGGCCTGAGAGACGATTACAGGGTTATCGCAAGTCTCTCACGACAACTGCCGATGCTGATGGAGGCGGCTCCCGACCCTTTATTGTCGGCCCTCGAGCAATTGCTTGAGGGCGGCGGGGCAAAATTGAAGCCCGTCTTCCAAGACAGCCGCGAAAGCAGTTCGTTCTGGTCAAGCAGCCCACATACCGGTCTCTTGTGGGCACTAGAGAGGATCGGACAGGATCCCAAGTACCTGCAGCGGACAACCGATATCTTGGCAGGACTGGTCGCGATCGACCCAGGTGGAAGCCTTTCGAACCGACCATTAGCGAGTCTTCACTCCCTGTTCTTGACCTGGAAGCCGGCGACTAACGCGTCGCTTGAGATGCGACTGGCTGTATTGGAGAACTTGGTTTCTGCCCGGCCAGACATTGCTTGGCAGCTAATACCAGGTCTCTTGCCCAGACACGGCCAAATCCAATTCAACTCGGAATCCCCGCGATTTCGAGACGCCGGGGCATCTGAACGCGAGAAACTCACCTACCCGGTATTGTTCAAGACCATTAGCGCAATCTTGACGATGGCAATCCAGCTTGCAGGATTGGATGAAAAACGATGGTCAGCATTGCTGAGGAAAGTTCACGAACTTCCTACGGCCGATAGAGATCGACTGATCGCGGCGTTTGGGCATGCTGTAGACCAGATGAGCGCCGAGCAACTCCCGGCATTGTGGAAAGAGCTTGCACAAATAACTCGGCATCACCGCGCATATCCTTCGGCAAAATGGGTGATGGAGGACAATCAGATTGTGGAGCTGGAACAGATTGCGGCGCGAATTGCTCCGGAAAAGCCTGGAATTCAGGATGAGCACCTTTTTACAGAAAGATTTCCTGACATCCCAAGGCTCGATTCAACTAGGCTCCTGGAGCAGGTAGAGGAACTCCGAAGAAACGCCATCGAACGCATCGTAGCCTCATCTGGCATTCCGGGAATCATCGATTTTGCAATTCGCGTAGAAGCCCCGTCTATTGTTGGCGGCGTGTTTGGAAGCATAGCGAAGTCCCCATCTGAGGCGGTGAGCGCCATTCTGATGTCCGAAGCGCTACCCGAAAGGCCGATTCGATTTTCTTCGGGCGTCTCCAGTGCAGCATTCATTCGATTCGGAGATTCCTGGCTCTCGGAGATTCAACGTGAAATTGATACAGGAAGAATTCCGGTGGAGTTACTTCCGAGTCTCAGCGAGTGGTGGCCAATTGTTCCTCTAGTCTGGAATTGGGTTGCCCAGTTCGGCGCAGTTGCGGAGAAGGGATTCTGGCAGGCGAAATCACCGTGGGGGCTTAAATCCACTGGAGAGGAATTATCTTACGTAGTAAGTCAATATCTGCGTTTCGAACGCCCGGAGTTCGTCATTGAAGCACTGTCTGACAGCGCGTCAGACATCTCGAGCTCTCAGTTGATCGAGGCACTTATCGCTTTTGAGCAGCAGATTGGCGTCCGGCCGGAGCTTCTCCGAGGAGGCATTTCTTTCCATCTTCAGCAAGTCTTTCAGGTACTGCAGGTTCGAGAGGACTTGTCACTGGAGAAGGTGGCTGCTCTTGAATATCGTTATCTTCCTCTCCTTCGCCAAATGTGGATGAACGTTAATCCCGAATCTGCCTTGGATCGCTACTTGGCACAAAGCCCTGCCTTTTTCGTGCAGGTTGTCGCAGACGTTTTTCGACCAACCTCAAAACGTAAGGAGCCGAAGGCTGCCCCTACTCCAGAAGAACAGTCGCGTGCGCAAATTGGAATCACCTTGCTGGAGAGCTTTAGCCGAGTTCCGGGTCAATCTGAGAATGACATCGACGGCTCAACTCTGAATCGATGGGTTCAAGAAGCGCAAGTGATTGCAAAGGAACAGGACCGCTCTGAAATCGCTGAGCAGTATATTGGGAAAGTCCTTACCCACGCGGTCGCCGATCCCGAGGACCATGTTTGGCCCCACAGGGCCATTCGCGAAGGCTTGGAGAAGTGGAAAGCAGGCCAGATCGAGATGGGGATCTACATCGGACTCATGAACTCGCGCGGCGTAACCACCCGAGGCCCGTTTGACGGAGGCAAACAGGAGCGCGAACTTGCAAACCAAATTCGTGAAAATGCTCGAAAGCTGGATCGATGGCCAAGAACAAAGGCTGTGCTCATTGCTCAAGCTGAAAGCCTGGAACGAGAGGCGCAACGTGAGGACACCGAAGCAGAACAGCTTCGCCTCCGTGAGTGACCTTGATCGGTCCTCATATGTCGGCTTCTCAGAAGCGATCCGTCCGGCGTTCTCAACTTGCGTGAACAGGCCAACGCTCCCATCGACCCAAGGTCGAGCGGCGTTTCTAGGATCGCTCTTCTCAAACGTCCATTCCGCTGCTCGCCGGAACCCTCAGCCCGCGCGTCTAAGCCTCTGCCCCCAAAGAAATCCGCCCTGCGTCATGTACACTGCGCAGCGGAGGATGTAGCAGCCCAATGGCAACACGAATCGCAGTCTTTCTCCTCTTCACGTTGGTGACGAACTTCTCTGCACTTGGCTTCGGAGCAACCTTGAATGGAACCCAGCCCGGCCACGCTGAGGGGATTTTGCAGTCCATTGAAAATGCCACGGTCACTCCATCGGGAGAAGACCTCCTGGTCACGCGCAAGGATCCAGGCGCCCCGGTAGAGATGGTGTTTACCCGTTGCCAGGGGCTGGGCGTTCAGTATCAGGAGCATCAGTGGTGGGTCCTTCCGATTAGCGCGAGTGGCGCGCAGGTCGATGCGAATAAAGCTCTGTGGGTTCTGCCTCTCGATCCAACTTCGAAGGACCACTCGTGGCACATCGCACTCCACGGCGGCCAACTGCAGGCGAAGAAGACTGAAGCAGGACTGACCGTCACTGCCGTCGCGGAGAGTGTGACTCTCTCTCGAGCAGAGGCTCGACCGCACAGCGACCCCTTCGGCAATCGATTTTCTCTTGAGATGTCAGGCGGCCCCGAGCTCGAACAAGCACTGGCAGCCTTCTACTGGGGAACCATTCTGCCTTCCGTGGTGGAGAAGACCATGGCGGCGAACTTCCCCTACAGCAGCGGTTATGTTCTGAGCACGCTGAATGTGAACTCCTACGCAGGCTCCTATCCCGCGGTCGATCACGAATTTCAAATCAAGGGTCGCCTCGCAATGGGCTCAGCGGTCGATCTCGATATAGTGAAGCGAATGATTGAGCTTCAGTTCAAGCTCATGAACGATGACCCGGAACAGCTCTTTCGTGCGCCGACCTCGGTGCAGCCGAACGGGACCCGTGAGTACCACGTGCGCAGAAACAGTTTGGACAATCGCCAGAACGCGGCCATGTTTCCCTTGACCGGCGACATCGAGGTAATCGAAGAGAGCTGGCGATACTACGAAGCCGGAAAAGACGCAGCGTGGCTGCAGGCGAGTATCGGGAACCTTGAACACGCGGCGGGCTGGATCTTGTCGCACACCGATCAGTACGGCCGCGTATGGTCGGATGTCTATTACGAAGACCAGGTGATCAAGGACGGACGCGAGACAGAAGCCCAGGCCTTCGCCGCTCACGCCTTCGAACTGCTCGCCGGTATGGAGACCCTGCTAAAACGGCAGGACAAAGCTGCAAGCTTCACCGCAGAGGCAAAGCGCATGGCCGATGCGCTCGTCGCACCTGTGCCCATGGGATATTGGGACGCAAAGAACCAGCGGTTCATTGATTGGATCGATCGCAATGGACAGGTTCACGATCACATTCATCTTCTTGCCAATGAACTTCCCGTGACCTTTGGATATGCCACCGCGGATCAGGCAGCAGCGGTGCGGCGCCTGATCGACGCCAATGCCGCCGAGTTTGAACGATTCCCCAGTTTTGTTGCTGCGAAGATCGCCGACTACAACAAGTCTGAAATTGGCAGTGGTGGCCCCTACGATCTTTGCGCGGCAGGCAGATATTGGTATTGGGATGCCGCCTTCGATGCATTGCAGCAGCAGAACGGAATTCTGTTCGATCAGCTCAAGACCGTGGCCGCTGAGGGAGCACGAAATGGCTACTTCATGAGCGAACGCTACGACATGGACCATGTCTATTACATCGATGGCAAGCACGCTCACGGAGCCGAAAAATACTACGAATACCCTAATGTTTTCGCGGCTGTTCTGATTGACAGGTTTCTGGGATTGTCCGTTCCCGCGGATGCCGATGTATCCGTTGCGCCCCATCTCACAAGTTATGGCAGCGTAGAGTTCCAACTTCCCAAATATGCCCTGCGCTACAGCTTCAGCAAAGACGGCTTTGTGCTGAAGAATCTTTCAGACAAGCCGCGGCGATACAAGGTGGATTTGTCGGCGCTTGGCTTTTCCTCCACGCAATACCGGTTGAGGAGCAGGTCCGGGGACGGAATCGTAGACGCCCATTCCACCGTGACCCTGCCTGCGCACGAAGAGGCGCGCTGGACTCCAGTCCATTAGGAGAGGAAGGAGCAGCAACTGGCGAGCCACCGCGCGCCCCAGTTTCCGCGGCCCACCAACCGCGAAAACTCCACCTCGCGAACGCTTACCGGCGCATGCTGCCCGTGAGGCGCTCCCAATTGGCATGCGCAATCTTAGCCTTATCGTCATCGCTCACAGGGAGCTGCGCTAAGAAGTTTCTCGGTCCACCGCCCGGCCGATATTGATACGGGTAGTCGGTAGAGAAGAGAACCCGGTCGATGCCGACAACCTCTACCGCATGCTGAAAATTCGACTGGCTGAACATGCCGCTTGGAGTCACGTACAGGTTCTCGCGCATCGTATCGACGACCGGCCGCTGCAGCTTCGTCACGCGTGAGAACGCCTTCAGCCGCTCTGCATAGAAGAGCACCACTTCGCCCCAGTGGCCAAGAATGATCTGAAGATCCGGAAACCGGTCAAAGACGCCCGCCAGCGCAAGCCGAACAAACTGGATTCCACAATCGTAGTGCCATCCCAGCCCGAACGTCGCAAATGCGAGATCCACCTGCGGATCAAATCCGGAGTAGTAGGCCTCCCGCACCGCGCGAGGCGGCGTCTGCGGATGGATGAACAGCGGAACACGCAGGTGCGCCGCCATCTCGAAGATCGGCCAGAAGTCCGCATGATCGAGATTCTTCTCCATCGTTCGACCAAAGAGCATTCCGCCCTTCATCCCCAGCTCGAGAACACATCGCTCCAGCTCCCTCACCGCCTCTGCAGGAGCAGTCGTCGGGATCGTGGCGAAACCATCGAAGCGCTCAGGATGGCGCGCAATCGTTGCAGCGATAAGGTCGTTCGTGCGGCGTGCAAGCGAGACGGCCTCAGCGGCCGCGAGATGGTGCAACCCCGGACTCGTCAGGGACAGAACCTGCACATCGACCCCGCTCTCATCCATTCTCGCCAGGCGTTCCTCGCTCAGCTCTTCCAGCCTGTCTTGCATCTCTCCCAGGTGCAGGGATGCGCTGGTGTCCTGCCCCGCGCTGGCCGCCGCTGCCCAGGCCGCCCGCACCTCAGCACAAAGAAAGTGCTCTTCGATCGCAATTGTCTTCATGAAACTCCAAAGGAGGAAGCACCACCTACCGCACAGCAGCCTCAACCGGCGGAATCGTCAGATAGAAATGTCCCCCGTGCATCGCCGCCAGGCTCGCATCCTGTCCCGCCTTGGGGTGTGCCACCACTGCTCTTCCGCCATACACCTGCGGATGCGCCGGGTCTGACCAGATCGCGCCCACATCCACTCGCGCTACCGTCTTCGGCTGCTCCACGTTCTTGTGCTCGCGCCGCTGCTTGTTCACGTATGCTTCGATCACCCTCGCTGCCAGCCTTCCCGCCAGCGTGCCGTGCTCGCCGCCCTCAAACAGGATGCACACCGCAATATCAGGATTCCGGCGCGGAGAGAAGCCCACAAACCATGCATTGTCCTGCATTGATTTCGCATGGCCCATCCGCTGCGCCAGCGCGTTGCTCATCGTCTGCGCGCTCCCCGTCTTGCCTGCGAAGTCGATGCCTTCCAGCCGCGCGCTGTAGTCCGTGCCGCCCGGGTCCATCACCTTCGCCATCGCATCGGTAATCGTCTCCCAGTTCGCCGGATCGATCGGGATCGTCACATCCCCCGACCCCGGAAACGAATCCAGAATCGCCTTCCGGTACTCCGGCGGCAGCTCATCAGGAAAGACCACATGCGGCCGCTTCAGCGCGCCGCCCGAGGCAATTCCCGCCAGCGCCCGCACCATCTGCACCGGCGTTGCCGCCACCGCGCCCTGCCCAATGCCCACCGAGATCGTCTCGCCCGCATACCACTTCTGGTGGAAGTTCCTCATCTTCCATTCTTCCGAAGGCATCGTCCCGGCGACCTCATTCGGCAGGTCGATCCCCGTCTTTTGCCCCAGCCCCAGCATGTGCGCCCACTTCGCGATCTTCTCGATCCCCAGCCGCTCCGCCAGCGTGTAGAAATACACATCGCACGACTGGAAGATGCCTCGCGTGATATTCACCGCGCCATGTCCCGAGTGCACCCAGCAGCGGAAGTAGTGGCCGTAGAAATTCGCCCCGCCGCGGCAATCCACGTTCAGCGTCTGTGCAATCCCTTCCTGCAGCCCGGCCAGCGCCATGATGATCTTGAACGTGGACCCCGGCGCCAGCTGCGCCTGGATCGCCTTGTTCAGCAGCGGGTGCGCCGGGTCTGTAATCAGCTTCGACCACTCCTCGCGCCCGATCCGCACCGCAAAGGCATTCGGATCATAGGTTGGCCGGCTCACCATCGCCAGCACCTCGCCGGTATGCGGATCGATCGCGATCACCGCGCCATTGCGGTCGCCCAGCGCATTCTCTGCCGCTCTCTGGATGTCGATATCGATCGTCAGCTTCAGGCTCTTGCCCGGAATCGCATGCTCCGTGCCCAGCCGCCCCATCTCCCGCCCGTGGCTGTCCACCAGCACATCCCGCGAGCCGTCCGTCCCCCGCAGGATCGAGTCGTAGGACTCCTCCACTCCCGACCGTCCCACCACGTCGCCCGGCGCATAGTAGGCATAGCGCGGGTCGTCCAGCATCTCCTCTGAAACCTCGCCCACATACCCCACCAGGTGCGCCGCAAACCCATCCCGCGGGTAGAGCCGCCGCTGCTCGTCAATCGTCTCCAGCTCCGGCATCTCATCGCGGTGCGCCTCGATGAACTCCTGCTCATCCGGCGTAATATCCTGCTTCAGCGGCAGCGGCTGATACTTCGGCGCAGTGCGGTACTTCTTCAGGATCGCCTCGATCTGTTCGACTGTCATATGCAGCCCCCGCGCAATCAGCGGCAGGTCGGCCATGTAATCGTGGCCCTGTTCGCGTACCAGGAAGCAGGAGACAGAGGGATAGTTGTCGACAATCAGCCGCCCCTCGCGGTCAAAGATCTTGCCGCGCGGCGCAAGGATTGGTACCTTGCGGATCCGGTTCGCCTCGGCCATCGCCCGGTAGTTGCTCGCGCCCACCACCTGCAGTCGCCAAAGCCCAAACAGCAGGATCAGCAGGATTCCCACGATCACATACTGAATGATCGTGAGCTTGATGGCGGGCAATTTTTCGTCCCGGTTCAGCATGGTTGACCGCTATTCATCTCGCGTGCGAAGGGTAACTTTAGGATAACGCCGAATGGAAGAAATCGACGTGACTATGGATCAAAGAGCGCGTTGGTACCTCTTTAGTTCCTCCGGCAGGGAGATATTGCTTGATGTAGTCGGCATGCTGCCTCCCGATGCTTCCCATTTCATGCCTCTCCGTTTGTCCGGAGCGCACGCTTATTGCCAGCATCACGGACCGCTGAAATCAATAGTCCCGCTGCTTCGCCAGGTCCAGCAGCCCAAACAGCACCACTCCGATCACTCCGTCGATCAGCGCCCGCACCAGCTCATGCACCCAGTTCCAGTGGAACGGCTGCGCCAGCAGGTGCCGCACCACCAGCCAGTAGATACCGTTGTGGGCCAGCGTAAATCCGATACAGATCAGCAGCCGCGCCCCCGGGTTCTCCGTGTCGATCTGCACCCCGAGCGACGCCGCAAGATATCCGATAATCGCCTTGCAGATGCCGAAGGTCCCCAGCGGCTGCCGCGTCAGCGCATCCTGCAGAATGCCGATGATCGCGCCCGTAAAGGTGCCCGCAATCGGGCTCCGCAGCATCAGCGCAAAGTAGATTGTGACCAGCAGCGGCAGGTCCAGCGATGCCATCCGCGGAAAGTGCAGGGAAGCGAACGACTCGATCCCAACCGCCGCCAGCGGCACCAGGAAATAGAGAAAAGTAGGGTAGCCGCTGCGTTCCGCTTCCCGCCTTGAGGTAGACATCAGCGCCATGGTTAGAGCGCCCCCTGCGGCGTTGCAGGAGCAGTCTTATGCGGCGGCGGAGTACTTCCATCCGACGGCACGATCTCCGGCCCCTTGTGCTTGACCGGCGCAGCCGCCTTCGGTGCACCAGACTTTGGCGCACCTGGCTTCGGCGCACTTGGCTTCGGCGCCACCTGCACCGGTGTAGTTGTCCTCGGCGCGGTGACAGTTCTTGGCGCAGTCGTCGTCTTAGGCACAGCCGCCGGTGTCCTCGGCGCCACTGTCGTTCTGGGCGTAGCCGCCGTCTTAGGCGCACCCGTTCCTGGTAGTACCGTAGCCGGCGTCCTGTGCGGTGGCG
This sequence comes from Acidipila rosea, assembly GCF_004339725.1. Classification (GTDB taxonomy): domain Bacteria; phylum Acidobacteriota; class Terriglobia; order Terriglobales; family Acidobacteriaceae; genus Acidipila; species Acidipila rosea. The sequence continues at coordinate 230,308 of NZ_SMGK01000004.1, forward strand.
GAACACTGCCGTCCGACGGCACCAGCTTCGGTCCACGCGGCTTGGCAGCCGGCATCTGGGCCGCGCTCATCGGGGCCACGTTCTTTCCTGAGCTCACATCCGGCGAGTGTGCTCCCGGCGTCAGATCCGCTGCCGGCGGCGTCTCGTCCGGCGAATAGCGATCCGGGTGCAGCGCCTGCAGCGGCCGCATCGGGCGCGTCACATCCGCAAGGTTGTCGCTCGTCGCGCCCTGCTGCTCCAGCGGAGGCGCATTCGGGTCCACCCGGCTTGGCAATCGTTCCGCCAGGATATCCGAGGCCCTCTGCTGCATATTGTCCAGCTCCGCCTGATCCAGGTCCTTCTGATCCTGCTTCGGCATCTGGTCTCCGGTACTGGTCACCACCAGCACCTCTTCAAGCTGCGCCAGGTTCGCGCCCGGTTTGATCAGCACATCCTGCATCGGCTCGTGGTCCGGGTCATCCACCATCTTCTCGACCGTTCCCACCGGCAGCCCGCGCGGAAAGATCTGGTCTCCGCCGCTGGTCACGACCTTTTCGCCCGCCTTGATCCGTTCATCCGGCATCACGTTGACGATTTCCGGCTGGCCCATCGCATTCCCGCGCAGCACTCCACGAATGCGCGTCGTCTCCAGCACCACCCCGGCTCCGCTCGCCGGGTCTGAAATCATCAGCACCTGGCTCGTATGCGGAAAGACGTCCCGCGTCTTGCCCACGATTCCATCCGGCGTAATCACCGGCATATCCGCCTTGATCCCGTCGTGCGAACCCTTATCGATGTAGAGTACCCGCGATTGGTCCGCGCCCGAGGCTCCGATCACCTGCGCCGCCACCGTCTGGTAGACGTATTTTCCTTTGAAGTCGAGCAGCTGCTTCAGCCTCTGCCCTTCGAGTGCATCTTCCGCTAGGCTCGCCTCTTGCAGCTTCATCCGGTCGATCTCGGCCTGCAATTCGCGGTTCTGCCGCCGCACGTGAACCATGTCGACATAGTTCATCCACCAGCTGCGTGAAACGCTCCCGGTGCCGTGCGCCACCCGCTCCGGCGGAGCTACCAGGCTCACCATCCAATAGCGGATCAGCCGCACCGGCCCGCGGTCCGGCTGGCCGGGCAGCGTCCGCCGCACCTGCACAGCCAGCCCGAGGGTTTGCGCCAGCAGCACCGCGATCAGTACCAGGGCGTTTCGGTATCGGCTGAAGAAAGATTCCATGAGCTGTTACGGCTGCCTGCTGCGCCTCAGTCGATCTTGATCTTCCGCAACAGCCGGAAGTCGCTCAGCATCTTGCCCGTTCCCAGCACCACGCTGGCCAGCGGATCGTCGGCAATCGACACCGGCAGCCCCGTTTCCTCGCGAATGCGCTTGTCGAGATTCTTGATCAGCGCGCCGCCGCCCGTCAGCACGATGCCGCGATCGCTGATATCCGCACTCAACTCCGGCGGCGTCCGCTCCAGCGCTACGCGAATCGCGTTCAGGATCGTCGAAATGCACTCCGTCAGAGATTCGCGAATCTCCGAGTCGTCGATGGTGATCGTCTTCGGCACGCCTTCGATCAGGTTGCGGCCCTTGATCTCCATCGTGATCGGCTTGTCCAGCGGGTAGGCCGACCCCAGTTCGATCTTGATCTGTTCCGCCGTCCGCTCGCCGATCAGCAGGTTATATTTCCGCTTGAGGTAGTTCATGATGGCCTCGTCCATCTGGTTCCCGGCCATCCGTACCGACCGCGAATAGACGATGCCCGACAGCGAGATCACCGCAATATCCGTGGTGCCGCCGCCAATGTCCACCACCATGTTGCCGCTCGGCTCCGTAATCGGCAGCCCTGCGCCGATCGCCGCCACCATGGCCTGCTCCACGAGGAAAACCTCGCTCGCCTTCGCCCGGTAGGCCGAGTCCTCGACCGCGCGCTTTTCCACCTGCGTAATCTCTGACGGCACTCCGATCACAATGCGCGGATGCACCATCATCTTGCGGTTGTGCGCTTTCTGGATGAAGTAGTTCAGCATCTTCTCGGTGATCTTGAAGTCTGCGATCACTCCATCCTTCATCGGCTTGATGGCGACGATATTGCCCGGCGTACGCCCGAGCATCTCCTTCGCCTCCTTGCCCACGGCCTCTACTTCGCCGGTGTTCTTGTTGATTGCAACTATCGACGGCTCGTTGACTACGATGCCTTTGCCGCGTGCATAAACGAGGGTGTTTGCCGTGCCGAGATCGATCGCCAGATCGCTCGAAAAGATGCTGAACAGCGAGCGCACACCGTGCGAACGCGACGAACGCGATGAAAAACCATTTAAGGCCATTGAAGTGGGAACTTTTCCGTGAGTCTCAAGCCAATTGTAAGGCCTGTGCCGGAATGACGCATTTCGAAAAAGTGACTATTGTGGCACCTGTTTCAGAATGGGAGTTACTTCCGCTGCTCCAGCCCCGCCACCGGCGCGCCCATCTCTCCCTCTACCGCCGGGAACAGCAGAATCCGCAGGTCGATCAGCGCATGCACCACCATCGGCAGCAACAGCGATCCCGTTGCTAGATACGCCGCGCTGAACACTCCTCCCAGGACCGTTGTCGCAAGTATCCCCGAAATTCCCTGGTAGCCATGCCCCAGCCCGAAAGCGACGGCCGCCAGCACCACCGCCCCCCACAGAGGCGCATTCCACGAATGCGCAAAGTAGTGGAAAAGAAAGCCGCGATAGAGTGTCTCTTCGCACACGCCAGCCGTGATCGATAGCAGCGCAAACAACTGTCTCTCCCGCCTCGTCACCGGCAGAAAGAAGGCCAGCCTGCTCAGCTGCTTTTTCACCTTCTCCCGCATCTGCAGGTTTCTTGCTGCGGCCACCACCGGCAGCGCCAGCCCGATGGCTATCGCCAGCATCAGCCCATAGACAAATCCGCCTGTCAGCCCTTCTGTCGGACTGCTGTTCAGCCGGTACCCGAACCCCGGTCGCATCCTCGCCCACACGATCGCCGTCGCCACCCATAGCCACAGCGCCGTCACCGCGTAGGCCCGTATCTTCTTGTTCGGCTCCGTCGAGCGCTTCAGCCGTAGCGTATACCAGTAGTCCCAGATGGGCACGACGACGATCAGAAAGGCAGCAAGCAGAAAGGGCATGGGCGGTATCCTAGCAGTCACCCCCGAAAATCTTTCTCAGAAAATCTCTCAGTACTCTCAGGGTTGAAAGATCGTTAATTCCCTGGTCATCACCCTATGGTTACTATCGTTTCTGAAAACAGGTCTATCCTGTTGAGCCCCCCGGCATCTTTCTCCAAGATAGAGAGATGCGTTTGCCACACCACGCCGGGCCACTTCTAAGCACTACCCTGAAACACCCATCTCTCTCTCTTCCGAGCGAAGCGCAGCCTGCATCTGCTGCCGGAGCCGGGCCCAGCGCCTTCCGTCCGCCTCTGCTCCTGCCGGCTGCGATCCTGCTGGCCGTCGCAGCCTTGTCCTTCGCCTTCTGGCCGCAGATCAGGTGGCATCTTCAGGCTCTCACCGTGCTCATGGGCATCAACGGAGACAGCATCCCGCGCCCGCTCCAGCTCGTTGCCGACGCGCCGGTCCTCGTCGTGGACACAACCATCCCCGGCGTCCACGGCCCTTTTCCGGGCCGTCTTTACCGTCCCCAGGGCATCGCCGCGCCGCCCGCCGTCGTCCTCGTGCATGGCCTCTACTACATGGGTATGGATGCGCCGGACCTCACCTCCTACGCCCGCCGCCTCGCCGCCTGCGGCATGCTCGTGCTCACCCCTGACCTCGCCCAGCTCCGCGACGACCGCATCGACGGCAGCTCCATTGACAGCATCGGCGACTCCGTCCGCTGGCTGGCCGCGCAGAGCCACGCTCCCGTCGGCCTCATGGCCATGAGCTTCAGCGGAGCGCTCTCCCTGCTCGCCGCCGCCCGCCCGGAGAATCAGCCAAGCGTCCGCTTCGTCTTCGTTTCCGGCACCTATGACAGCCTTCCCCGCGTCATCCGCGCCTATGCCGCTCATCGCGAGCCGCTGCCCGGCGGCCACAGCGTGCCCACCGATGGCAATGACTACGGCTCGCTCGCCATCGAGTATGCCTATGTGGATCATGTCGTTCCTCCTGCCGACCGCGCCGCCGTTCAGGGTGTCATTCGTGCCCGGCTGCAGCGGCACAAGCGCCTCGCTCTCCAGTTGGAGTCTGCCCTCACCGCCATCCAGACCGCCGAGATGATCCAGCTCCAGAGCCCGGACACCCTCAGGCGTGCAGCCACCGATCTGGGGCCTGGCCTCGACTCGCTCTCGCCCCGCAACCAGCTCTCCGCCTTCCGCGCGCCCGTCTTCGTTCTTCACGGCAGCGACGACCCGATCATCCCCACCGGAGAAGCAGCCTGGCTGGTTCGCGATCTGCCCCCCGGCGTCCTGCGCGCCAGGCTCATCTCGCCCATCTTCGCCCACGCCGGCATAGGCGTGGAGACCCACCGCTGGAAAGACCGCTGGCAGCTCGTCCACTTCTTCGCCCAGGTGTTAAGAACCGCCGAAGCAGGGTAGGACTTTCCGCCACTCAATGTGTAGGTCATGTATGTCCACCCCAAAATTGATAACGACCGTTGTGCTCGCGCTTGGATTCATTTCTCCTTATAGCGCTACGGGTCTGAGTACCCAAAAGGAGAGTTTGATCCGGAAAGCGGCCCCCGTTTCGATAGAGGCTGCCAAGCGCATCCCTGTGTCTATCGCAAGAGACTTGATCCTGGTGCCCGTTGAGGTGAACGGGCGCCAGACCCAGTTCATTCTCGACAGCGGGTTTGCAGGGATCGCGCTCAATCGAAGATTGGCTACTGAGCAAAACCTTCTGCCTGCCGCCGAGAAGATGAAGTTGAAGGGTTTGACTCAAACAGCAAAAGGGATGCTCAGTTCAGTAACAGGAGTCCAGTTGGTGCTTGGTGGAGAAGATATTTCCGAGCCAAAAGTCCTCGTTCTGGACTTGTCGCCTATGGAGAGTGCCTCAAAGATACAGATCGGAGGACTACTCGGCGCTTCATTTCTTTCAAGGCACCTGGTCTCCATTCATTATCAGGAGCAAGTGATCGTTGTGGGTGGACGGGTGGAACCGTCTGGTGCAGATATTGTCCTCCCCTTTGATCGTTCGAGACTGCCAATCATCGCCATGCAGCTACAAACCGGCCCGCGCAAATTTAGCAAGGGGCTTTTTATGGTGGATACCGGCAGCGATTCGGGGATCATCTTGAATTCCAGCTTTGCCTCGCATCATGAGGCTGCCATCCTGGATCGCCATCTAGTTCCGAGAGGCTATGCGCTAGCTGGCCTCACCGGAAGCGCCAGCTATCAAGAGGGGTTTCTCCGGTCGGTTCTGGTAGGGGCTGGCCAGCTCTCCAATCAGCCCGTCACTATCGTAGAGGCCCAACGAGGCGTTGCCGGGGATAGCCATCTCGCGGGCACCATAGGCAATGCATTTTTGTCCAGGTTCACTTTGGTAATTGATTATGAACATGCCCGGGTGATCCTCCGCCCGCTGCCTCAATCGAAAGCAGATTGATCGGCTTGCTTTACTTGCACATAAGGCTGATCGTCGCCGGTGTGTGAATCGCAGCCAGGACTGGTTAATGCCGTTCGAGCCGTTGCACGTCTATTAGACGTCGCGACTGTAAAAGCTGGCTGAGAGTCGAGAGCGCCACCCCGCTCCGCCTGCTATCCTTGATTGTTTAGCCAAACAACCACAGGCGATTACGACCAATGTCAGCAAAACTCTACAAGAACCTCATCGGCGGGCAGTGGGTTCCTTCCCGCACCGGCAAGACCTTCCTCAACATCAACCCTGCCGACCACAGCGACATCGTCGGCGAATTCCAGTCTTCCGCCGCCGAGGACGTCTCCGACGCCGTAGACGCTGCCCGCGAAGCCTTTAAGACCTGGCGTCTCGTCCCCGCGCCAAAGCGCGCCGAGATCCTCTACCGCACCGGCGAACTCCTTCTGCAGCGCAAGGAGCAATACGCGCAGGAGATGACCCGCGAAATGGGCAAGGTGCTCAAGGAGACCCGCGGCGATGTGCAGGAGGCCGTCGATACCGCCTTCTACATGGCCGGGGAAGGCCGCCGTCTCTTCGGCCAGACCACGCCCTCCGAGCTGCCTAACAAGTTCGCCATGTCCGTCCGCCTGCCCGTTGGCGTCATCGGCATGATCGCCCCGTGGAACTTCCCCATGGCCATCCCTTCGTGGAAGCTCTTTCCGGCGCTCGTCTGCGGCAACACCTGCGTCATCAAGCCCGCTGAGGACACGCCTCTCTCCACCTACAACCTCGTGCAGACCCTCATGGATGCGGGCCTGCCTCCCGGCGTCGTCAACATCGTCACCGGCTTCGGCCCCGACGCAGGCGCTCCACTGGTCTCGCACCGCGATGTTCGCGCCGTCTCCTTCACCGGATCGAGCGAAGTCGGCCGCATCATCGGTCAGACCGCCGCCGCCAACTTCAAGCCCTGCTCGCTTGAGATGGGCGGCAAAAACGCCATGATCGTCCTTGAAGACGCCAACCTCGACCTCGCCCTGGAAGGCGCGCTCTGGGGAGCCTTCGGCACCACCGGCCAGCGCTGCACCGCCACCAGCCGCATCATCGTCCACAAGAGCGTTGCGGAGAAGTTCATTGCGAAGCTGGTCGAGCGCGCCTCCGCCCTCAAGGTAGGCAACGGCCTCGACGAGTCCGTGGAGATGGGCCCGCAGGTCAACCAGCAGCAGATCGAGACCTCCATGCGTTATTGCGAAATCGCGCAGCATGAGGGCGCGAAACTCGTCTGCGGCGGCTCCGTGCTTGAGGACGGCACCTTTGATCAGGGAACCTTCTTTGAGCCGACCGTCTTCGCCGGCGTCAAGCCTGAAATGCGCATCGCCCGCGAAGAGGTCTTCGGCCCGGTCGTCAGCGTCCTTGAGTGTGACAGCTTCGAGCACGCCATCGAGATCGCCAACAGCATCGACTACGGCCTCTCGACGGCGCTCTACTCCCGCGACGTCAATCGCGCCTTCCAGGCCATGCGTGATCTTGAGGCCGGCATCACCTACATCAACGCCCCGACCATCGGCGCTGAGGTCCATCTGCCCTTCGGCGGAGTCAAGCACACTGGCAACGGCCACCGCGAGGGCGGCACCGGCGCACTCGACTTCTACACCACCTGGAAGTCCGTCTACGTCGACTACTCTGATCGCCTCCAGCGCGCCCAGATCGACACCGGCGAATAATCCCCGCATCCCCGGCGCACGCTCGTGCGCCGGGGGATGCGCCTCTAATGCGTCGCCACCACCAGCGAAGCCGTCGTCGGGTCCGCTCCCGTCGTCGCTGAAAAGGCTGGAACCAGCGCTCCCGGCGTCGTCGTGCTGAAGGTGAAGACCTGCAGGTCCGGCAGTCCATTACTGTTCACCACCGCCAGGTACGTCTTCGTGTTGTCCTCGGCCAGTGAAACCGGAGCATATCCGGTCGCAAACGGTGAACCCGTCACCGGAGTCAGCCCGCCCGTCGTTACATCCAGGCTGAAAGCGCTGATGTCTCCCTGCCCGGTTCCCGCGCGATTGGCCACGTAGACAAACGCGCCCGTCTTATCCACCAGCACCGCCGTCGGTCCCAGGTCGGTCGCCACCGGCGAACCCTTCACCTCTGCCAGCGACCCGTTCGTGCTGATCTTCAGCACCCTCACCGCATTGATGCCCGTCTCTGTTGCAAACAGGTACTGCCCCGTCGGCTCCACCGCCAGCCCGTTGATCGAGTCGTTCTGATACCGCGGCTGCAGGATCGAGTTATATTTCGCCAGCGCGCCATTCCCCGGGTTGAAGCTGAAGAGGTCCATCCCCCCCGTCCCCAGTGAGATGTACACCAGCCCGCCATTCGGCGTATACGCAATGCTCGTCGGCGTCCCCGGATCGAGCGCAATCTGCCCGCCCGACACCTGTGACAGCCCGCCCGTCTGCGGGTCGATCTGGAACAGGTTCACCACCGCCGACACCCCGCCCAGCGAGTAGTCCGCCTCGAACAGCCAGTTACCCGTCGGGTCTACCTTCAGCACCGCCGGGCTCACCCCCGTCAGTACCGGATTCCCGTTGTTCAGGATGCTCAGCGATCCGTTCGCCCCGTTCACCGCGTAGGCGTAGATGCCCCCCGCCACAATCCCGCCCACATACAGGATCGAGTTGCTCGGCGTTATCGTCATCGCATTTGGCGGAAACCCCACGTTATAGGGCGAATTCGTCGACAGCGCCAGCTGGCTGTTCGCCAGCGAGAACCCCGCCACTGTATTCAGGTTCTGCGCCTCGTTCGCCACGTAGAGGAAGTTCGCCGTCGTGGTCCCGCCGCCGCCGCCACCACCACCTCCTCCTCCACCGCCGCCGTTCGACTTCGGCTGGAAAAACTTCCCGCAGCCCGTCAGCCCCAGCACCGCCGCCAATCCAAAAATCCACGCAGCCTGCCGGCCTCGTCCCTGTCTCATCCCTCGATCCCTTCCGTCCCTGCGCCTTCGGCGTTTCCCGTGGGCAGCCACGCGCCCCTCCGTTATACTTTCCACACTCATGCGCCGAACGCTCCTGCCCCTGCTTCTGCTTCTAACCCTTAGCTCTTCCTATTGTCGCCTCTCCGCCGCCGAATCGCCCAGATTCTGCGCCGACTGTGTCCGCGCCGACGAAGACTTCCTCGCCTCCGACGAGCTCCACGGCCGCGGCAGCGCCACCCGCGATGAACACCTCGCCGCCCTCTTCGCCGCCTCGCTCTTCCAGAGCTTCGGCCTCGCCCCAGGGGGAGACAACGGCAGCTACCTTCAGAAGGCGCCGCTTCCTCAACCGCTCCCGCCTCGCATCGCCGCTTTTCTCAGCAAGTTTCAAGACACCCCCCGCACCGAGACCTGGAACGCCGTCGCCATCCTCCCCGGCTCTGAAGCAGAGACGCGCCACGAGGCCATCCTGCTCACCGCCCACCTCGATCACCTCGGCATCGGCCCCGCCGTCAACGGCGACTCAATTTATAACGGAGCCGACGACGATGCCTCCGGCACCACCGCCGTCCTTGAACTCGCCCGCGTGCTCGCCCACGGCCCGCGCCCCCGCCGCACCATCATCTTCGCCCTCTTCGGTTCAGAGGAGCTGGGCGGCTTCGGCAACGCCTGGTTTCTCGCCCATCCGCCGGTCCCTCTCGCGCAGATCGTCGCCAACCTTGAGTTTGAAATGATCGGACGCCCTGACCCCGCCACCGTCCCGTCCACTGACTTCTGGCTCACCGGCTACGGCCGCAGCAACCTCGGCCCTCAGCTCGCGAAGCACGGTGCCCGCATCGCCGCCGACCCCCATCCTAAGGAGCACTTCTTCCGCCGCTCTGACAACTACGCCCTCGCCCGGCGGGGCATCATCGCGCAGACCGTCTCCAGCTTCAACCTGCACAAGGACTACCACCAGCCCAGCGACGAAATCGGCAAAATCGACTTCCCCTACATGGTCTCCGTCATCAGCTCCATGCAAAAGCCGATCACCTGGCTGGCCAACACCCGCTGGCGTCCCACCTGGAACTCCGGCGGCAAGCCTTAGCGCTCCCTGCCGTCTATCCGGCTCGTGCCGCGGCGCAATTTTGGATTGAAACGCCCATTGAGACGTGCTCGCCATTTCATCCCTCGAACCCCTGGGCTGAGAGGTTGGCTCTGACGGAGTCGGGTCATGTGGCGAAAATGGGTACACCAATCCGGGATAAGCGCGCTCCAATACTTAGCTTATTAAGAGAGGAAAGGCTGGATCTGGTGCTACAGAGCGACAAGGTGATGTCGCACGGCGTGGAGGACGAGCGATACCCTGTCTTCAACCTCGAGCTTGCGAAAGATCGAGGTGAGGTGGTGAGACACAGTAGCTTCACTGATGTGCAGGCGTTCGGAAATCTCCTTATTTCTCAGACCCTGACAGATCAACTCAATCACCTCCTGCTCACGAGCACTGACCGGAGGTTTCTTCTCCCCATCTGCATGGTCCTTTTTCCCGTTGCCGTTTCGCAGCAGGTCACTCAGCATCCCTTCGGTAACGGCGCGCTCAAACCACAGTTCTCCGCGATTGACAGTGCGTATAGCGATAGGAATGTGGTGCACCGGCCTTTCGCGCTTGAAAACGCCATTGATGCCAAGACGTAAGATGTGCTGAAGAAATGCGGAATCGTGGCGGGCCGTCAACAGGAGCACGCGGGTATGCGGGTAATCCTCTTTCAGTGCTTGCAGCGGATCAAACTCTTCCCGCAGGAGTTCGGTGCTTACCAGTAGTACCTGCGGCGCGTGGGTAGATACTACCTCCATCAGGCACTCGCGCTCAGTACATTCGGCGAGAATCCGTATATCGCTGTGATCTGCTATGGAACTTCTCAAGCCACACAGCGTCAGCGGCTGATTATCCGCGAGGACGACTTCAATCACATTCATGGGTTCATTTCGATATTTCGTACGGGCCAGTGTGCCCAAATGTGAATCTAATTGACTACAGGGTGCCGATCAGGTAATAACTTTAGATAACATCCTTCATGAATTGGTTGGTTCGCCTTCCACCAGGGGTAATCCCATGCCCAATGCCGCTGTGCATTGTATGCAGGTGCTTGCAGCAACGATGCTGCTTGCCTGCTGTAGCTGCAGCTCGACCGCAGTAAGCCAGGCTCCAACGAGCCAAAACGCTGGAAGTCAAACAGCGCCTCTTCCTTCCGAGACGGCACGCAGCGCCTATGATTTCGTCAACAGCATCGGCGTAAGTGCTCAGCTGAACTACTTCGATACCAGCTACGGCAACTTCCCGCTTGTCGAACGCGAACTGCAGTCCATTGGCATCCGGCACTTGCGCGTTGGCGCTCACTTGCAAGGAGCGGATTACAACGCGCTTCTATATGGGCGCTGGTCAAAGCTGGCCAGCCTGGGCATTCGCTACAACGTCGTAGTCGATCCGCGGAGCAATCTTGGCACTCTCGCCGCCCCGCTCCTTGAAGAGATCGACGACCTTGCGAACGGGTCCATCGAGTCCTTTGAGGGCGCGAATGAGATGGATGTCAGCAATATTGCGAACTGGGCCTCGATCGACCGCAACTACCAGGCATCGCTCTATCAGTCCGTACAGGGGATGGTGGATACGGGGCCGATCTCAGTGATTGGACCATCCATGGCCATGGCTGGCGATGGCGCCACCCTTGGAGACATCAGCCAGGATATGAATTACGGCAACCTGCATCCCTATCCCGCAGGCCAGGTGCCGTCGGTCATCTTTCCCCAGCAGCCAAAGCTGGCCCAGAGCGTATCAGCTTCTCTACCGGTCATCATCACCGAGACCGGCTATCACAATGCGCTGAACGATCATCGCGACCAGCCGGGGGTCTCAGAGGCTGCTGCCGCGAAGTACATCCCCCGCGTCTTTCTGGAAGATTTCTCCCACGACATCTTCCGCACTTACCTCTACGAATTCATGGATGAGAAGCCGAATCCTGACCTTACCGATGAACAGCAGCACTGGGGCCTGCTCCGCGCGGACGGCTCGGAAAAGCCGGCATTTGCCGCGATGAAGAACCTGATCAGCGAGCTCAGCGATGCAAATGAAACGGCAAATCTGGGGCAGCTGAACTATTCGGTAAGCAATGCGAATGCACAAACCCGGCATCTGCTGCTCCAACGGTCTGACGGACAGTTCTTTCTGATCTTATGGCAGGATGAGTCGAGCTTTGATACTAAGAATCAGGTAGACATCGCGAATGCTCCCCAGCCGGTTACCGTCACCGTGAATGAAAGTGTCAAAAGCATGACCACCTATGAGCCGGCAGTTCAGGCTGCACCGATGAACTTCTATAACGGCCAGAATAGTATCTGGGTGCAGGTTCCCGATCATCCGCTGGTTATTCAGATTGCGTTGAAATAGCGGAAGCTTCGCGATCCGGCAGGGCAACCTTAACGATGGCGTCGGGCCGCACAAGCTCGCAGTAAACGGCCAGAACTTCGGCAGCCATTACTTCGACTCGAAACGCCTCGACTCCCTGCATAGCCCGCTGCTGCCACATTCGGCGCTCGTGGTCGTCTCCGAGCAGCCGACATAGAGCATCAGCCAGTGCAGGTACATTCTCGGGCGGCACCAGCAGCCCGGCCCGGCCCTCGTCCAGCGCTTCGGCAGTTCCATCGGTGCGCGAGGCGATGATGGCACAACCAGCCTCTCGTGCCTCGATCAGGACGAGACCGAAAGATTCGCGTCGCGATGCAAGGACAAAAACATCGGCGCTCATCATGTACGCCTGTGGGATGGCCTGGAACCCTTCAAAGTGGATCTGCTTGCTCCACTTGCTTGAGCGCGCCTGCTCCTCAAAAACCCGCCTGTCCGGACCATCGCCGACGAGATAGAGTTGTGCGCCCGTGCATCTCTCTGCAGCTATCTCAAAGGCGGATATCAGCTCGGCGATGCCCTTGTTGTGGTACATCCCCGCGACTGTCACGATAGAGGGCCTGGCGATTACCGCTGGCCTCACGCTTTCCATCCTCGGCAGTCTGGGAGTTCCGAGGGTCCGGTTCAGCGCCACGCGGAGCTTTTTCCTTTGGATCCCCTTGGTCGACATCGTCGCTGCTACGGAGTGGCTGACGGCTATCACCCTGTCCGCCAGTCCCATGAGGGTTGATTCCCGCTCGCGGACATTGTGCAGGTGCGCGATCAGCGGAAAGCGGTAGACCAAGGACCAGCCCCATGCGAGCAGAAGGCCGGTGCGCATATGTGCATGCACTACATCGGGCCGGAACTGGCGGAGGTGCCGCCTGAACAAAAGCAGAGCGCGCATCATGTTGGGAACGCTGCGCGACTGATCGAGTTTGAAGTGACTGACTCCGAGTTCCTCAAGTAGAGGCTCATAGCCACCGCCTGCCGAAGCAATGGCCACCACGTGTCCCTGCCTCGCCTGTTCGATTGCCAGGTCGACAGCAGTATTCACGATGCCGTTGCCGAGGACGGTTACATCATTCAGGATGTGCAGAATTCGCATGGGCGTTTCACTGTTCTCGAGCGTTTTCATATTTGCCGTGAGCTTACGACGGGCCAATTTTTAACGAAGCAAACAACCTCAAGGGCATAGCCGTTACGGAAGAGAGGCGTCGATGCCCACTCTAAACGGCTGCGAATTCCAGCGGGTCCGGCTGTTCAACGGCGCCTGCAATACTCTCTGCCCCCGCCAGGCTCAAGGCCGCGAACGTCCACACCAGAAATCCGAGGAGTCCGGTGACCACGCTGTTCAGCAGACACTGTGCCGCCAGGCCGATGACGATTGCCTTCGATGCCATAACGAAAGGGTCGGAGTGGTCTGCCCGGGCCAATTGGACAGTCAGCGTCACCAGTCCCACGCCATAGATCAGGGAGCCTATCCAGCCAAGCTCGTAAAGGAACTTGAGCACTGTGCTGTCGTCGGGGCCAATAATGTCGTCGTCTCCCTCGGTATTGTGTTTGGCGTCCGTACTGCCGATTCCTTCTCCAAAAGGTTCCTGGGCCAGTACTCGCAATGCGGATTCATGTCCTTCGATTCGCGCCGAGTAGCTGACGTCCTCATTGGCGTTTGAGAACGAGTGAATGCGCGTCGTCACTTCACTATGAATGACCGGAATCTGCAGCGAGGCCAGAAGGAACACTGCACATGCCACGGCAGCAAGCGCCAGTCGCAGCCGCTGGCGCATGTCCAGCCTCATCGCGAGAAAGGCGAACCCGGCAATCAGATCTAGCCAGCCAGAGCGGACCATGGTAAGCATCAAAGCAAGAAAGCCGCAGCCGGCAGCCAGCAGACGTAGCTTCCCCTTCGCGCAAAACAGCAGCAGCAGACCTGCCGCCACAACAGCAGCAAAGATCATAGGGGCATTCATGGTGCTGAAGACACGCACTTCCATTGCTTCCGGAGTGCCGAAAGAGTTCATCTGTACATTCAGCATCCACATCTTGTCCCAGCCGGGCAGAGTGAAAAACTGATAAACGCCGTAGGCGCCTGTCACCAGCATTCCATAAAGAAATGCCTTCTCGATCGCACTCCGAAACTCCTGATACAACTCGCGGTGATGATAGAGAAAGTAGCCGAAGGCGATTGGCACCAGCCAGTTCAGCAAAGCGCGAAAAACATCGAACAGCGGGAAGCGCGACACCCCGACGAGGAAGCCGTAAAGAACGGCAACCAGTGCGCACGTATAGGGCAGCGACTGCCGCTTCCCAAGGTGCCGGAGTGAGGTGAGCAAGGTGATAAAAGAAACGCCCGCCGCGAGATAGGGTGCCAAAAGAACAGCGCTCTGCGCCTGCCATCCACTCTGGAAGTCTGCCATGCGTCTGAGGAACGGTGTTAGGAACCACAGCCAGAACACCAGGCCAACATAAAGTGGCTTCGACCGCCAGAAGAGAAAGGCGCTGACTGCCAGTGCGAGCACCGGAAAAATCAGCCGCAGCAGACCTGCCTGCCCTGCCGCAATGCATAGAGCAGGTACGCAGATCATCACCGCCACGGCCCCAAGCGTCTGCGCCCGATACGGGCGCACCGGTTGGATGGCCATCTGCGGCATGTTGTCGATGCGGGCAGCCGTCAACATGCCGCACGCTCCGGACGCAGGCTTAAAGCCGCATGGAGAAGAAGCTTGAGATCGTTGCCGTTAGGCATCAGCTGCGGCGGGCTGGTCTTGAGGAAGATCCTGAATCCGCTGTAGATGAACAGGAGACGCGCGACCGTGGAAGTAAGCAGCGAAATCGCTGCCCCGTAAATTCCATAGCGGGGAATCAGCCACAGCATCATAGGAATGCTCAGTGATAATCCAATCGCCTGCAGGATCGTCACGACTCCGGGACGGCCCACAGCAAGGAATGCCTGCGCCAACACAAATGTGGCTCCTGAGAGAATCACCTCAAGCACCAGAATGCGGAGCACCCCGGCGGCCGTGGCGTATTCCTTTCCATATAGGATGCGCAACAGCACAGGGCCGGCTACGCACACGAACAGTCCACATGCCGCAGTGATAAGACTGCTGATGCGAGCCGACCGTCCCGTCAGCGCCACAATGTCTTCCTGAGAGCGGCCCGTGGCCTTCGGAAACAGCACCATAACTACCGAGTTCTGGAAAAGATTCAACATCCGCGACAAGCTCAAGACGACAACATAAGTTCCCATCGCGCTGGGAGACAGCATGCTGACTACCAGCACTTGGTCCACCTGGAGGGCTAATGTGCCGAGCACGTCGATGCCGTACGACCGTATGCCATAGCCCAGTAGCAGCTTCATTGAGGAGGGACTGAACTGCCAGCCGCCGAACCCAAGCCTCCGCACCCGGCCGAGCATGAGGATGAAAGTTGGAATGGAAGCGAGAATGTATGCAATGGCCGCGGTGTAAGGATTCAGTTTGTGTGCAGCCAGGAATGCGAGAAGCCCTAGCAGCGTAGCGAAGGGGGTGAGCATCTGGATGGCATTCGATGCGGAGAACTCATCGGCTGCCTCTAGAACCGCACGACCGACCAGCGTCATTGAACAGATCGGCACAGTAAGCAGAAACCACTGTGCCGCATGGATCATCGACAACGGGTACTGATGCAGCCAGAACGGCAGCCCGAACGATGCGACGATTGCTGCCAGGGAGCCCAGCAGGGTCGCCATAAGAAAGCCGTTCGCAATCAGCCGCTCTCTTTGTTCCGGCAGTTTACGCAGGTGATAAATCAGGGAACTGGGGATACCCAAAGTGGTGAGGCTGGCCACAAGCAGCGGCCAGAGACCCATGGCGGCCAGTTCTCCCCGGCCGTGGGGCAGCAGCATCCGCGCCGTGAGAATTCCAGTCGAAGCCTGCAGTCCCAAAATAACGATCTTGCTCAAAATAGAATGCGCGACCGCACGCGAACCCTTGCGGACGCGTGGAACCCCGGCCTCAGGCGTAGGCATTATTTTTGCCGGGGCTAAGCTCATGCAACTTCCTGTTGGCCTACTGGCAAGTTCTGGATCGGCGGTGAAATGCCAATCAAAAAATCAACCAGCCGCTGTTTGAATATGTGAATGTCATAGCGTTGGGCGCGCCGCCTGATCGCAGCAGGGTCCCACGTACGGCTTTCGCAATCTTCCAGACCCTCGATTAATGACGCCGTGGTCTGCTGACGAAAGAGCACGCCGTTTAGGCCCTGAATAATCGTCTCAGTCGCACCGCCGGCGCCGTAGGCCACTACAGGCCTGCCAGCCGCATTGATCTCCAGTGGCGTCATGCCAAAATCTTCCTCCCCAGGGAAGATCAGTGCTTTGCAGCGGCTTGCATATCGATTCACTACGCTGTCTGGCTGCCTTCCGAGGAAGGTCACCCGGGGTCCGGCCAGAGACTCCAGCCGTGGACGGTCCGGACCGTCTCCTATCACTATCAGCCGGCGATTTGTCGCGTTGCATGCTTCGATAGCGAGATCGATACGCTTGTAAGGAACGAGTCGGGAGAGCACCAGGTAATAATCATCGACCTGTGGACTTATCGTGAACCGTGATGTCACGATCGGAGGCTCGATCACGTGGGCCTCCACACCGAAGGCGGACTTCAGTCTCTCGGCGACAATATGAGAATTCGCAATGTAGTAGTCAGGGCGTTTCGCGGCGCGCAGCTCCCAGTGCTTGAGTCCCTGGATCATCAAGTTCAAGCCTGCCTTCGTTACCGAATTGAAATGCTCACGCTCCATGTAATCCGGAAAGCGCCATACCCATCGCATGGGATTGTGACAATAGCACACATGCACTGCTCCCTTGCGACGCTTCACTCCCTTGGCGTATCCGCAGCAACTACTCACAATAAGATCATATTCGTCCAGCTTTGCTGCCTCTATCCCGAAGGGATAGAGCAGAAAGTAGTGTCTGTAGAGCTTGTCTTTTGCTGGCAGCAACTGCATCCATGTAGTCTTCGGGCCCGCGTCGCGAAGACGGGGTGATATCCGTTCTGGGACTGCGAACGTGGTACAAAGATCCGCGTCAGGCAGGGCATCGAGAAGCGCTTCCGTCACACGTTCTGCGCCACCCATCTGAGCAAGATAGTCTTGAAAAATCGCAATCCGGGACATGTTTTCTCCTTTTTTTATTTCGATCGTTGTCCGCTTGTGACAGTTGGGGATATCTCCCGTGCCGGATTGCGCATGGCCGGGAGTTGTGCATAAAAGGCATGCAGCCGAGTGAGAAATTGTTCTATCGAAAATCGAGGGCAGACAGTCTTCTTCGCCACTCGCGATACCTGCTCGAGTAAGTCGGGCCTTTGCGATAACTCCGCCAGCTTTAATGCCAGCGCTGACGCATCTCCCTTGTCGATGAGCCACCCGGTCTCACCGTCGGTGACGATTTCAGGGATTCCACCTACGCGGGTGGCGAGCACAGGTGTGCCGCAGGACATGGCCTCCACCAGCACCAGGCCGAACGGCTCCTCGCGCGAGTTCAATACCATCAGGTCCGCCGATTGCATCACTGCGGCAATGTCGCGTCGCTCGCCGGTGAAATGCACCCTGTCCGCCAGTCCGTTTGCATTCACCTGCGCCAGCAGTGCGCTCAGATACTGCTCTTCATGTTCAAAGACAGGTTTGCCAATAATCGCCAGATGTAGATGCGTCGCATTCTGGTGAATCTGCGAAAAGGCGTCCAGGAGTTCCCGTAGCCCCTTGCGCGCGCATATCTGTCCAACGGCGCATATCAGGAAGCTGCCCGTAGGCAAGCCGAGTTCACACTTGAGCGGGGCTTCTCCCTGCGTTCTCCATGGGAACTGGCTGAGGTCAGCTCCATTGTGAATCACGTGAACTCTCTTCCCGAACGGGAGACTACCTTTGAACGCGACTGCGGTTGCGTCAGAGACCGCCACTACCTGCGTGCGGCGCGAGGTGTATGCGAGTGCACGGATGGCTGTGCTGAGAGGATGTCTCGGCAAAATATCATGCACGTGCCATAGCACGATGCGTCCTGTTCCGATCGTCGCGATAGTTGCAGCAATGCCTGCGCGCAATGTGTTGGCATGCACGAAGTCGGGATTGAGAGCGGCGATTTCGCGCCGCATCCGTGTCATCACGCGGACGAAGGAAATCGCATAGCTGAACAGCAGATCCAGTCGCCACGTAAACCGGGCCTTGAGTGTTGGGATGGTTGCATAGGGAATGCCTTCTGCAATCAGCGCGGTCTGCAGATCGCCGTCGGCAGGGCACATCACAACTGCTTCATAGTCCGAACGCTCAAGACCTCTGAGCATACTGAGGAGCACCTTTTCAGCCCCGCTCACCCGACCCGTATGATTGGCGTAGACGATCCGCCTTTTGCGTGAAGCGGTCATGCGGCGCCCTTGCACTTGATCACCGCGGGAAGAGTCCTCACCAATATCTTCAAATCCAGCAGGAGCGACCAGTTGTCTATGTAATCGAGATCAAGCGCAATCCAACGATTGAAGTTCACATTGCTCCGCCCGCTTATCTGCCACAGGCAGGTGAGCCCCGGCTTCACGCTGAAACGCCGCATAAGCCATGCCTCGGAAAAGCGGCCCACGTCGCGCAGGTTCAACGGACGCGGCCCTACCAGGGACATCTCGCCGCGCAGGACATTGAAGAGTTGCGGAAGTTCGTCGATCGAGGTTCTGCGCAGAAAAGCGCCCACTTTTGTTATTCGTGGATCGGAAAATATCTTGAACACCGGTCCGCTGTTCTGATTCAGGTGCTCCAGTTGCGCTTGTGCGGCTTCAGCATCGACAACCATGCTGCGGAATTTGTAGATATGAAAGATCCGCTTGTGCAGGCCATATCGCTTCTGGCGAAAAAGCACCGGGCCTCTGCTGGTGGCTTTGATCAGGATTGCGACCACCAGAAGAAGCGGCGAGAGCAGAACCAGCCCGCAGGAGGCGCCTGCAATGTCAATCGCGCGCTTCAGGTGGTGACGCCGGTCGTCATAGACCATCTTCAGTACGATCCTGCGCATGGCGCCGTTCTCGTCGCTGTAGATTCGTTTAGCAATCGACGTTTCAAAAATGTCGGCGCTGCATTGCACCTGGACCCCGGCGCGTTCGCAGATCCCGACCACTCGTTCCACCGCGTCGTATTGTGAGCGGATCGGCAGCACGATAACTACCTCATCCACGACATGCCTCATCAGAATGTCTTCGAGATCTCCGACACCGCCTAATACGCAGTCTCCGGCCGCCGCTGTACTCAGGCGGTCTGTACCTACGAAGCCCAGCAGCGCGTATTTCCACTCCGGATGAGAGATCAGTTCGCGACGCGCATGCTCCGCGCGGAGACCGCTGCCCACGATGATCACGTTTCTTGTTTTCCTGAGGCGCGGACGCACGTAGGTGCCGTAGGCGGCGAGCACACTTCGCAGTGCGCATACCCCGCAGAGCGAAATCAGCCAGGAGAGCCCCAGGCTCTTCCAGAAGTGGCCATGGTGCCACAGGACGGAAACGGCGCTTGCCGATACTCCCGAGCTGAGACCGGTGGCCAGCGCGAGACGGCCGAAGAGTCCTTCCGCCGACCGCACATGGTGCCATGTGTAGAGATCGCAATACCAGAAGATGGATCGCCAGATGATCGCCAGCATCACCAGCATTACAAGGTGTTCTACTGAAACCCTCATTGCAAGCAGGTCAACAAGGCTATAGCCGGACTCTATGCTGTTCGCAGGAAGCGCAATGAGTATCAGACTGGCGCTAACGATCGCGAGGTCGAGGGTTCCGCAAATAAAACTGATCGGGCCTCTGACGAGAAAAGCAGGCAGGGTAGTGCGCGGTTCAGGTAGTGGAGAAAACGCACGCGTATCATCTATCCTCTCCTGTGCAGTTTGCTTGCTCATAAGCCTTCTTTCGGCGCGAGATCTCGCTGGTCGCAGCCAGTGGATGTCAGACTCGCTTCTGATCGTTCTAAAAAGGAATAGTGGTGGGGTCGAAATAAAGCCCCAAATTAGTGGCCTTCATAACACGAGAGAATTTCTCTAGCTTGTTTCGCGTGACGAGTAGCATGTCTCCGGGCTGTAGCCCAGTATCCCGCTCCAGATCGGACGTCTTGGTTACCTTGTGAAGATTCAGCTCCCGCACTTCCGCATCCTGCTGATTGATACGGCGAAACAGGATGACCCTGGTATCCCGGGCCGATTCTGAAAATCCGCCCGCAAGCATAACTGCCTGCAGGGCTGTTGTGTCTTCACGAAGCTCGATCTTTCCAGGCCTTTGCACCGCTCCGGCAACGACAATGTAGGGGTGTTCGAAATCCTTGAGCGTAAGGTTGACTTCAGGGTTATTAAGACGGCTGGATGCCTTGGCGACAATTTCGTTATGAAGCTGATCGAGAGTAAGCCCGGCAGCCTTCATGTCCCCCACAATGTCCAGAGTCACATATCCATCAGGCTGGATCGTCACTGTCTGGTTGAACTCCGGGGTATAGCGATAGTTGATTACAAATACATCGCCCGCATGCAGCGTATACCGGCCCCGATGATGAAGTTGCTGGTCCGCCCGCGACGGCAGCGGCGCCAGAAAAAGGACCGCTATCAGCATTACAACCAGCCTGTTCATCGTCTGCTCCTTCTTGATAAGTGAGAGGGTTGTTGCACTATAGCCTTCTATAAATCCAGTCCGGAATCGGATAGGTTCTCTTGTTCAGAACATGGCCAAGTATTTGGCCTTGCGCCGCTTCGATGGTTCGTTCCGCGTGGCTGAGCTGTTCGCGTCGCGTGCGATTGGCCTCGACAACCAGAATCACTCCGTCAACAAATGGAGCCACGCTCAATACATCGCCCGACTGTTTGAGCGAGCCGCAATCGAGAATCGCGTAGTCCACCTGAGTGCGTAGAAAGTCGATGCAGTCGCGTCGATATTGCCAGCTACCGTCCCAGCGGCCGTTTCTTTCCGGTCGGAGTTGTATCCGGTCCGTAACTTCAATTTCACAGAGATTGCCGCTCGCCCGTGACAAGGATTGCTGCAGCGTCTCCATCGAAGATTGGCAGAGCGCACGAAGAGCGCGTAAGTCAATTCGCGCCACCGTGCTGAACCTGCTCGTTGCCAGCTCTTCAGCAAAAGTGCGGGTAACATAGCTGACGCCTTCTCCCGGACTCACTGCTGCAAATGCAACGACCGTACCTCGAGCTTCTTCCTCGCGGGGCCGTTGAAATACGGTATAAAGCAAAGTGTCATATACCGAGAAACGGCCCAGGCCTCCTATGGGCCTCTCCTGTAATCCGCTGCTGGATTCCCTCATGATGCCTTCGGTCCCTTCCGCGAACGCTCGTAAACTGGTCTCAGGGTTGATTCCACATGAGCATGCGAGATTGCCAGGCGCGTAGAACTCGCAGGTTCGCCTTCCCTCGTCGGTACGTCATCACTCTGAGGTAAGTTGGGCACCGTCGCCAGTAATGGATAGCGCGAAACTGCGTCCAGTTCACGCGGAGTGGCGATAGTGCTGCGGCCCATCTCTGCAAAAAAGACCATAAAGCTGGCCAGGAAAATCGCAGTGAAGCTGCCAAGGGCCACATCAAGTACTGGTTTCGGTCGCGAAGGCATAATAGAAAAAGTAGGTGCCTGGGCAACTGCGACGTTGAGAAGTTTGTCTGCATCCATCGCATCCGCCATGCGTGCCTCATCTCGCTTCTGCGCATAGAGTTGATAGTTATTCGTGAGCTCAGCTACCTTCTGGTGCAGCGTCGTGAACGCAACAGTTGATCCCTCGATTCCGGCGAGGGTGCTCTGCAACTGGCTTATCTGCTTCGTCAGTTCGCTATGCTGCGCTTTCAGCGCTTGCCGTTCCGCTACGTTCTGCTCAATCGCGCCTGTGACCTGTTCCCACACCGGATTTACATCGGAGGAGCGTTGCTGCGACCGCAGCCGCTCCGCATTACTGAGAGCAGCCTTTGTATCGGCAATCTGCTTGTCGGTTTCCAGCACCAGCCGATCGGTCGGCGTGAACTTGGTCAACAGGGTGGTCCGCTTGTTCTCTAATACGGCCAGCATCGTATTGAGTTGCCCGACAGAGTAGTCATTTTGCGCAATGCGCTCCTGCGTCTGCTGGCGGGCAGGAACATGCTTGAGTTCCGCCGTTTCGGCATTCAGCCGCTGCGTCATTTCTCCGAGCTGGGCATCCGTGCTGCGCAACTGGCCTTCCGCATCCGCGATCTGCCGATCGAGCGTCTGTTCTCTATCTGGCAGCGATACGAGCTGATGGTCTTGCTGGTACTGGGCGAGCTGCTGCTGTGCAACATCCAGTTCACCCTTGTAGCGGTTAGCTTCTGAAGCAAAGAACTTATACGTGCCCGGCGGATGTCCGATATCGCGCTGCTTGGCGAGGAACGCCGCAAGCAGCCGGTCGAGCGTCGCTGTAGCAACCTTCGGACTTCTCGCGGTGTAGGCCACATGGATGACATTCGATTTGCGGACCATGTCCACAGACAGGTTTTTTGTGAATTCCCCGACAGCCCGCTCGTGGGCCTTCAGCGCAGCCGGACTCATCCCGTCAATGGCTTTGGTGCTCCACTGCGGATCGACGACTTCGTCTGCAAGGGTGCGGCTCCGCAGCACCTGAATCTCAGAATTGATCTGTTCCTCGGTTATTCCATTCACATCAATAGTGCTGGTGGTCCGCTGCGGCGTGATCTGGTAATTGCTGCGTGCATTCTGCACAAGAATGCTCATTTCAGATTCATACTGTTTAGGAATCAGCAAAACGAACGCGACCGTCACCGCGATCGTCAACGCTACAACAGCTATCCAAAGGCGGCCATAACGAAACACCGACTCAACAAGTGGTCTTACTGACCCCTCATTGGAATCACCAATCCGAGGGATATTCTGCAGTTGCAAACGGTCTCTCCTTCAGCTACTCAGGCCATTCAACAATGATCCCGACAAAAGGAAATGCCTGGGTAATCAAAGCCGTATCGAGTGTGCCTACCAAAAAAATGCGGCTACATGCAAAGATGCCCTGCTCAATCCGCGAGACCATCAGATGTTTATGCCAATTTGTGAGGTGAAATTATGCCCCGGCACGTAGCATGAAACAGCCACTGGCATGCACGGAAATAGCAGGTCTCTGCTACCTCGCCATGGCAGAATCTGCCCGGTCGCGAATCGCACATCATTAGAGCGCAGCAGCGCATCCTAGTGCGATGACAAGTATCCGCTCCCGAAAGAAGCCCTTAAGATGAAGCGCCTATTGTGCTTATCGCTTTCCTTGGTCCCGTTGTTTTGTTCTTTAGCCATCACCGGCTGCGGCTTTACGCCGGGCTTTGGTTCAGTCAACCAGATCACCCTGGCCATCTATCATCCGCTCTGTGTGGATGTCGTTGATGCCAGCACCGCCAGCGGAGCCCCGGTTCAGGTTTATGCCTGCGGCACAGGCAAGCGCAGTCAGGAGTGGAGGCTCAACCCCATCGACTCCAATGGAGGGCTGAACATTGTCAACGTGAACAGCAACATGTGCATGAGCGTTTCCGATACCCCTGTTACTGCGCCCGGCCAATATGTCATCCAGGAGACATGCTCCGCGAGTGGCACCCAGCCCAACCAGGTCTGGACCATGGTCAAGGCTCCCAGCCAGCCCGGCTATCGTTTTGTGTCGGCGGCAAGCAAGCAATGCCTCGATCTGCCCTATGGCGCCGTCGCTTCCATTGATCATCTGCAGCAGTACTATTGCACTGACGGCGATCCCGCGCAGGGCTGGTCGATCACGCAGGTTGGCCTCGGCAATATACCCTAGGCACTCCTGCACCCGGCCTTCGTTTCTGTTGCAGCGCTCCGGGGTGCGAACTCTCCAGCCTGCAAAACTTCCTTCCCGCGGCCCGCCTCCGGCTGTATCATCCCAGCCATGAATAAACTTGCGCCATTCCTCTGGTTCAATGACAACGCTGAAGAAGCAGCCGAGTTCTATCTGAGCGTCTTCCCTCACGCCAGCAAGCTCGGCGAGGTGCGTTCCAGGGGCGTCGGGCCCACGCCCGCGGGCAACATCGTCACCATCACCATTGAGCTTGAGGGCCAGCAGCTGATCTTTCTCAACGGAGGCCCCGCGCATCAGCTCACTCCCGCCTTCTCGCTCGTCGTCCCCTGCTTGTCCCAGCAGCAGATCGACAGCTACTGGGACAAGCTCGTCGAGGGCGGCAAACCCATGGCCTGCGGCTGGCTTACAGATCGCTTCGGTCTATCCTGGCAGATCGTGCCAGCCAATATCGGCCAGCTCATCAGCCACCCTAAGGCCATGCAAGCCATGATGGGCATGATCAAGATGGACCTCCCCACCCTCGAAGCCGCCGCCCGCGAGAGCTGAGCCTGCGCAGCCACCTCGCTCAGAACCGTCGCGGCTATAAGCCCCGTGCGAACTATGCAATCGTCCTCTATCTCAATAGCCTTGGCTGCCGTCAAGAAGGCGGCCCCTCGGCGCTGACACTCCGCGAATGGAAGCCCATTTTTCTTGTTGATAATCTACTCGTAGGTTCCAAAGTGAAGCGGTTGAACATATCGGCCTGTTCGCGCCAGTTGTGGCCAGGGCTTCCGCCAATACGCCTCCGCTTCAAGGAGAGCCAAGCTGCCTGATCTATTTCTCACCAGCAGGAGGATTTGCCTCGTCCTCCCTCTCCGCTTTCCGAACGAAACTGAGAGCCAAGAGGCTGTGAACAACTCGATCGGCAATGAGGCGGTTGAATGTCTCCTCACCGGCGAGACCGTGCGCGAGGTCATTTCGGAGATTGAGGCCGCTCCGCCGGTCGATATAAAGGACATACAAATAGCGCCATAGGTCCTCATTGAGAGCGGTCCGAAGACGTTCATCCCCAAGGGCGTCATTCATGCTCTTCATGTCCTGTATGCCTGAGTGCCGCGGCACGGTCTTCACAGGCGGAATACCCAAAAGCGCGAGGAGATCGCGGAGGATTCGTTCGACCTGTGGAACGAGCACGTGGATCGTTTTTACGAGATCGCCTGCCCAATAGGCATCCAGGCCCTCCCGGAGCAGCGCGTCTCTGGAAGCCGAGAATAACGGCGATTGCCTTAGAAAGGTCAGAAAGTGATCAACTGTCGGAGTGTATTTCTCTCTGAGTCGATCTATCGAGCGAGCAAGGAAGGGCCCCTGGATACTTATTGACTGCTCTAACTGCTGGTGCAGCCGGCCTTCAGGGTCATCATCAATCGATCCGATCCGACCTACGGGGCGGCCGTCACCGTCAAAGCGGGTGATTGGAATAAATGATAACAACGGTGTATCGCGGCGCATCCGCTCAAGGAGGTCTCGCGCATTCGCAACCTTCGGGATGAAATATGCGGTGATTCGGTGGAGGGATCTATCGAGATCGTCTGCATTGATCCAGTCCAGAAATGCGTCGACTTCTTCCTTCTTGATCTGGTATGGCACCGACAAGGTTTTCATGTCGGATTCTATGTTCTTTGCCTTTCCCGCGGCGAGCAGTTGGAGTTCTTCTGCTTCTTGCCTCAGTCCTTCCTGCTCATACCTCTCAATCACTGGCTGCAGCCACGACACTGCAAGCATGGGGCTTGCATCCCTCGAAAGCCTCGCGATAGCCTCGCCATAGCGCTTGATCACGCGATGGACATTCGCAATGTCTCTATTCCGCCGGTAATGTTCAGCGAGGCGCTCAGCTGCAGCTTCAGCTCCATGCGGATCAAAATGCCCCGGTTCGTCCAGAGCGCTGGTAGTTGCCAGCATGGATTCAAGGTCAGCAATGATTTTCGCTTGCTGCTCGCGCGTGGTGATGCCCTTGCGATTGTAGAGAGCGTCGAACGGAAACACCCAGACGCCGGTGCGCTGCGGCGTAGCCACCGCATCATAGAAGTCGAAAATGGCTCGCACCGCGCGCTCAATGAGCTCCTCATGTTTGAGGGTTAGGGACAAATCCAGCGCGCGGCCCAACCACGTGACCGCCTCGTTCTCCATGGTGAAACGCCTGCGGTCGGCCGCTTCGACATATGCATCAACGGCAACTTCTGCAAACTTGTAGGATGGCCGTTGTCGTGTGATCGCCTGCTTCAGATCCCAAGCCAAATCCGCGTAGCGAGCCCGCATAACCGGGTCTCGAACAGTAAGCGCACGTTCTTCCCAATGGCTTACCGTTCCAGCATTCAGAGTTGCGATGTCCGGGAATCGGACTTCTTTTCCTTCGGTCGTCGTAGTGATCATCATTGGTGCGAAATAGCTACCCCAAACGCTTTCCGTATCGGATCGCGTTATGAAATAAAAGGCTGACCATTCCGCCAGAATGACTGGGCGATCTTCGTCCGCAATTCCCCCCTGTTTATCAACCGCGTTGTTAATGGCATCGGTGATAGCAACTTCCATGAACGGCTTTTCGGAGGCTTCGAAAGGAGTGAGTGTGTTCTGTAACCAACCTGGAATTTTCATTGATATGTTCAGCTTTTGATGCTTCCATCGTAGTGCTTTACGCAAGAGTATCAATGAACCGCCGCGTTCCACGCTGTGTACCAGAATTGTTGTGATAGGTGGATCATCGCAGCACGATCTTTCATCCACGCACCCGGCGCCACCTTCGTACCACGTTCAGAGATCAAGATCAGCCCCTGAATTGCCCGGCAAGCGGTATGTCGTCGGGGACGCTCTTCGATTTACGCCAAATCGCCAAGTTACTCAGCGACCGTGCTAGGTGCTCAAAATATCGTCGGTCTTCCTGCAAAACAAAAAAGGCCCGCGCCGAAACGGCGCGGGCCTCACCTCACCAACTCTTAAATCGTAACTTCCTGCTGCGCCGCCACGCGCTCCGTGTCCAGCACCGTGCCGATCGCGTGCACAATCGACGCCAGCCGCACCACCGCCAGCACCAGATCTTCGCTCGCGCCCTTCTCCCGCACCACCTTTTCATGCGAGTCGATGCACTTGCCGCAGCCGTTGATCGCCGACACCGCCAGCGACCACAGCTCGAAGTCCAGCGCGTCCACTCCATGCGTCCGCATCACGTTCATCCGTAGCCGCGCCGGCATCGTGCCGTACTTCTCATTCGAGCTCAGGTGGTGGAACCGGTAGAAGATGTTGTTCATCCCCATGATCGCCGCCGCCGCCTTCGCTCCATCCAGCACCTGCTGCGTCAGGTGCTTTGACGCCTCTTCGAGGATCGCCGCCGTCAGCTCGCCGCACCGTGTCGCCACCGCGCTCACCGCCAGCGTCCCCCACAGCTGCTGCTCGCTCAGCTCCGCATTCTGCCGCACCAGCGTCGAGTAGTTCAGCTTCATGTCCTTCGCGTACGCCGGCAGTCCGTCTATCAGTTGATCGATATGCATTCCAAACTATCCTTTCCTGAGAAGAAAGCGGCGCAGGCCACATGGCCCGCGCCGCTCATAAGTGGGTGCCCCGGCTCTCGTTTTTGAGGCCGCCGGGTTCAGGCTTATGCGTTGATCGTCTCTTCACCCTTCTGCCAGTTGCAGGGGCAGAGCTCGTCGGTCTGCAGCGCGTCCAGCACCCGCAGAACCTCCTGCGGATTGCGGCCCACCGACAGATCGGTCACATACACGAAGCGGATGATCCCCTCCGGATCGACGATGTAGGTGGCGCGCTGCGCAACCCCCGCGTTCGGATCCAGAATGCCCAGCTGCTCGCACAGGTCGCGCTTCACATCCGCCAGCATCGGGAAGGGCAGTTCCTTCAGGTCGTCGTGGTTGTTGCGCCACGCCAGGTGGACAAACTCTGAATCCACGCTGCCGCCCAGCACCTGCGTGTCCCGCGCCTCGAACTCGCTGTTCAGCTTGCCGAACGCCGCAATCTCCGTCGGGCACACAAAGGTGAAATCCTTCGGCCAGAAGAAGTAGAGCTTCCACTTGCCCGGATAGCTCTCGTTCGTGATCTCTTCGAATGCCTTGTTCTTGTCGCGGCTCACCGTTGCGGTGACCGAGTAGACAGGGAACTTCTCTCCAACTCCTAGCATGTTGACTCCTTATGAACGGGTTATGAATGTTGTGTTGAACAAATAAGAACTAGAGCCGCTCGTGCTCCTGGCACGTCTGGCATACGCCCAGCACCTCGACCGCATACCGCTCCGCTTTGAAGCCGTCCGGAACGTTCAGCCGCTCTTCCAGCTTCGCCCCTGCATGTTCGATGTCCCACACCTTCCTGCAGGTGCGGCAAACCAGGTGATCGTGCGGCTCGGCCTTCGTCTCCAGCCGCAGCGTGCCGTGGTGCTGGCTCATCTCCCGGATGATGCCGCTCTCGATGAACAGATGAAGATTCTTGTAGACGGTCGCAAGCGAGATCGAAGGCAGTTGCTCCTTCACCTGGGCATACACTGCCTCAGCGCTCGGGTGCCCCGGCATCGACATCAGCGTCTCGTAAATAATCTGCCGCTGCGGGGTCACAGATACCCCCGCCTCGTCGCAAAGGGAATGGAATTTAGTAGAGGTCTTCAATAATCATTATTAAACGATAATAATTATCGTTCGTCAACCGCACTTGCACCAGAGATGGTGCAAAACAGCCTCAATTGGGACGTTCGGGACGGCTCTTTTTGAAGCGATCGTCCAACGGCTGCCGCCCTTGGAATCCACTCTCGATTGTGTGCCAAAAATCGATTTTCTCCTCGCCCATCCGCCAGCAGAGCAGCACCGTCTCCCCATCCACCAGACAAGGAAAATCCAGCAGCCCCGTATCCAGGTCTTTCACCTGAACCCCAATAGAATCAATCTCTTGCACGGCGTCCTTCGCCTTGCGAACAAACGACTCCATCGCCGCCCGAGCATGCGCGCTGGCCGCAATATCCACCATCATTCCGCCCATCAGAAAGATGCGCTGGCGCAGATTCTGCTGCTGCGTTTCGATTTGTTCCGCCGCCTGCTTCGCCTCTATCGCCTGCTTTAACAACGACTTAAGCACCGGCAGCAGAGACTGCGCCTCATCCAGGGTAAAGGTCTTCATGATCGTTATGCCTTGACTTCAAGCATACGATCAAGCGCCACCCGCGCCCAGTGCTTCACATCATCCTGCACCTGAATCCGATTCACCACGCGCCCATCCACCAGGTTTTCCAGCGCCCACGCCAAATGATTCGGGCTGATGCGATACATCGTTGTGCATAGGCAGCCCGTGTCATCGAGCGTAATAACCTTCTTTCCCAACGGTGCAAAGCGCTTCGCCAGCCGATTCACAAGGTGAATCTCCGTTCCAATCGCAAACGAAGAACCCTCCGGCGCATCTTCAACCAGCTTGATCAGTCGCTCAGTGGAGCCGAGCGCATCGGCCTTCTGGCAAACCTCCCAGCGGCATTCGGGGTGAACGATGACATTGATTCCAGGATATTTAGCGCGAACTGCATCGACATGGCTCGGCAGGAAGCGCTGGTGGACGGAGCAGTGCCCCTTCCACAGAATGACTTTGGCAGCGCGCAGCCGGGCAGGCGTGAGACCACCGTTGATCTGGAACGGATCCCACACCACCAGATCCGCGGGTGTGAATCCCATGGCAAACGCAGTATTGCGGCCCAGATGCTGGTCGGGCAGGAAGAGAATTTTTTCCGCGCGCTCAAAGGCCCACTCAAAAGCGCCGCGCGCGTTTGACGAGGTGCAGACCAGGCCGCCACGTTCGCCGCAAAAGGCCTTGATAGCCGCGGTCGAATTCATATAGGTCAGCGGCACAACCTCGCCTGGCTTG
This sequence comes from Acidipila rosea, assembly GCF_004339725.1. Taxonomy (GTDB): domain Bacteria; phylum Acidobacteriota; class Terriglobia; order Terriglobales; family Acidobacteriaceae; genus Acidipila; species Acidipila rosea. The sequence continues at coordinate 259,856 of NZ_SMGK01000004.1, forward strand.
AGGCCTGCGGCCAGCAGTGAATCCCAGCAGTTCTCAACCTGGCTGATCTCCGCCATATCGGCCATCGAGCAGCCCGCGTTCAGATCGGGCAGGATCACCTGTTGATTGGGCTTTCCAAGCACATCAGCGCTTTCCGCCATGAAGTGGACGCCGCAGAAGACGATATAGCGGGCGTCGGTTTCAGCCGCGGCCTTGGAGAGCTTGTAGGAGTCGCCGGTAAAGTCAGCAAAGCGGATAACTTCATCGCGCTGGTAGTGGTGGCCGAGCAGGATGGTGGAGGCGCCCAGCTTCTCACGAGCAGCCGCAATACGGCCGTCCATAGCGTGGTCGGGCATAGCAAGATAGTTGTCGAGTGAGCAGGACTCCTGCGCGCTCGATGGAGCGACTTCCGGTTCTTCCAGCAACAGATTCAAAGTGTTCCGCCTTCAGTCCGATTTTCCGGACGGGGATGTTGAAAGCAAATGCTTCGGCTGCAGTGGATTCACTGAGGTTTTGCCTCCCAACCCACGGGGATGTTGCAGCACTTGTTTGTTGGACGCGGTGAGGCAATCCAACGTTACAAATTTGTTTCAACTTGAATTATACGAAAGCCGCAGCAGACGTCCAGTTGCTGTTCTAGCTCTCCGTTCTCGTGCGCTTGCGGGCGGCGATGCTTCTCCACTCCTTGCGATAGTAGCCATCGGGATCAAAGGCAAGCACTCGATACGAGCCAGACTCCCGTACGAGTGGAGTAAAAGACTCGCCGCGGATGCGGAGGGTGTAGATGATCTCTCCGTCTGCTTCGGATTGCACCTGCACGACCGGGTCGCTGAACCCATCGGTGTGGATGGTTTCAAGTTGCCACTCTGCGCCCCAGAGCCCGTTCTCGAGCTGGTCGATGGTGATGGGCCAGCCGTCGTACGGTTTCGCATCCGGAGAGGAGGGATCCACCCAGCGGGGCCATTCGGCGACTGTCGTTTTGCGGGTGGACCGATTGCAGGTGAGGATCGTATAGCCGGTGACGCGGTAGCGCAAACCATCGAGCCCCGGACCAGGATAGCGGGCTGGGTTGGCGGCTGCCAGGACCGTCATTCGGTTGCCGAAGGCGTCAAGATGATCGCCTGTGTTGCGCGCGCCGGGCAGAGCGTTCGGCGCGGGACTGGGCGGAAACCAGCGGCGCGGCCAGATGTTTGAAATTGCCGGTGTGCAAACGGAATAGACGCCGTCGCGAAATGCCTTAACCCCGTAGTGCACAGTCGACCCGAGGTGCTGGTCGCCGGAGAGATGGGGCGCAAAGGCCTTGCGCCACAGAAGAATGGCCGTATCTCGCCCGTGCTGCGGCCACGCGCCCGAGTCATGATCGGCTACTAGGTGGTCGTTTTCCAAGTAGACTCCCACGGGTGGAATCGCTTCTTCAGGGTCACGATCATCGGTGTTGATCCCGGTGGGCTCCGTATGCAGGCATCCGAAGATCGTCTGCGAGACGGCGAATTTCATCCAGGTTCCGCCGCTCCAGTTGGCTGCCCAGGATTCGAGGAAGTCGAGTTGGCGCTGGCCCAGCAATTCGGCATCGGGGGCGTTGCTCTGCGTCGCGGGATTCCAGGCTGGATTCAACGCGAAGCCGTTCACGATGTTTGCGCCCGGCAGCTGTTCTCTGGGCGCAGATTTCCATTTGCGGTCCTCCAGAATGGCGAAGCTGATTCCGCCCCATTGAAGGTCCGTGTAGTAGACGGAGATGTTCTGCAGGACAGGGGTAGGATCGAAGGGATCGGGCAGGTGGGAGGTTTGCACCCGCTGCACCATGTTGACCCAGCGCGGGGCCATCTTGTAGCCGCCGGAGTCCTGCACGGCGTAGCCGCTTGCCTTGTAGTTGACGGTAGATTGCGCAGCGGCGGAGTAGCCGGCTGCGGGATTGGTCGGGCGTCCGCCGCAACCCCAGATATTTCCGTGGTACATATCGTGATCGTCGGTCATGCAGACGGAGGGGATGTCAGCGGTGAGCCCGCGAACGGCCCAGCCGAAGATGAACCATTTGCGCAGGAAGTCGTACATGGCTGGCTGAATGAGATCGGGAGCGCGGCTCTCGATCACTCCGAATCCGCCAACCGGCTCATAGATCTGGTCGCCGGTCCAGAAGAGGATTTCAGGCTTGTGATAAGCGAGGTGCGTGGTGAAATCATTATGCGGAAATCCGAAATCCCAGATGCAGGTGAGCAGGCCAATCACCACCTCCTGCTTCTGGACAGGGTCTTTGCGGATGGTTCCGGTGTATTCGTACTGTTGCGGGGTTCCGGTCGCATCGGGCATGGAATAGAGCACGCGGTAGGGCCGGTCCTGCGTTGCGTCCCAGGAGGCTACGCGAAAGGTCGCGTTCCACGCATCCGGATCGAGGCCGGCAGTTGCAATCGTCTTCCACGCTCCACTGCTGTCTTTTTCCTGAAGAGTCGCGCTGCTGCCGGAGATGCCCAGAGGAGGAAACTGGGCGGAGAGCTTCAACGTGCCGCGGCTGACGGTGTAGAGCGTGAAGAGGATGGGCCCGTAGGCGCGCTCCTCGTGGTGATCGACCTTGCTGCCGCCGATGGTCCAGTCGGCGAACCAGAAGCGCATGGCGCCGCCGCTCTGCTGGTGGGGAGGATAAAAGTTGAAGTCCTTGATGGGAGCAAGCTCGGCGGCAGCAGAGTCAGAGGCTTGCGAGCTGCAGACAAGGGCAACGCCGCCTGTAAGCCACTGCGCGGGCACCTCGCGCGCTGTCTCTGCGGCGTGACTTCTGTCCATGCTGGTTGCGCGGAGCGTCACCAGGTAGCCTGTGCCAGAGGGTTGTGCGTGCAGCTCCAAGTGCAGCTCGCGCCCCAGGTCGACCTTCGGAGCACCGGCTTCCAGGGTTCCGATGAAGAGGCGTCCATCGGCGTTGATCCCGACGTGCATGCCGCGTCCATAAATGGCAGTGGCGCGGTAGTCATTCATGGGACTTTTGGCGCCGATGCGGAATCCTACAAATCCGTTCTCGAGCGGAGCGCTGTCGAGGCGGCCCAGGCGTACGCCGAGGGTGAGATCGCCGGGGCGCTCGGCAACGTCCCGCGTAAGGAGCGCTACGTTACGATCACCCCCGGGAGAGAAGCATTCCATCCGGCCTTCGCGAATCCGCCAGTCCTGCAGCGGGTTCGGCCAGTATTCCGGCCCGGGCCACGGGCGATTTACCTCGTGAGCCCACGCGCTGCGAAAGGAGATTCGCGCCTGCGGCGCTTCCCCAAGCATGGGCCGCGTGAGTGACAATGCTGTTGCGCCCAAGGCCGTGCTGCCTGCCGTCTTCAGAAACGCCCTGCGATCGATTCGGTTTCTCATCCCCACCTGTCTCATCCGGATAGCCCGGTCAACTGCTGCAAGAGCAGCAAAAGAGCGAGGATACATATCTCGCAGAGAACTGAAAACAGCCAATCGGGGGAGAAGCGCCAGGGAACTGCGAGACGAGCCGGGGAAGTTGCTGCGGAAAAAAGTGCGAGGCCTTCAACACGCAAGAAGGCCTCGCCAGGGTTAAAAAGTGAAGATTGCCTGCAGGAAGATGCGGCGGCTGGCCGAGCCGGAGGAGAAGATGCGGCCTGCAAGCTGATTGGATTGACCAAACTCGGGCGAATCAACCACGCCAGTGGGGGGCGCGAGGTTGATGTCGTTGAAGAGATTGAGTGCCTGGGCGCTGAGGGTCAGGTTATAGCGACGGCCGGTATTGTCACCGAAGCCGCCATGCGGACCACCGCCGCTCAGTCCGCGACCGCCTAATCCGCCTCTCGGGCCGCCGCCATGTGGGCCGCCGGCAGGGCCGCCGCCAGCCTTGGTCTTCTGGCCGAAGCCGATGGTCTTGCTCAGCCGCAGGTTGAAGGCGAAGAGGTTGGGACCATTGCCATAGTAGATCGGAATAGGCGCTTCATTGGGGCCGGGAGTTACGTTGAATGTGCCGTAACTCGTCTTGAGGATGTTAGTGTCGCCCGGCTGCGCAAAGGCCGGCCGGTCGGTGAAGAAGGAGTCGCCGTTCTGATCCTGGCTGAGCGTGATGTTGAATGGCCTGCCCGCGTTGAAGACGACAAAGGGGCTCACGCGCAGCGCATATGGCGCGGCCCACGAACCCATGAAGAAGAACTGGTCGCGCGAGTCGAAGGCTGCGCGTCCGTAGTCCTGGTGAAGATTATCCGAATTCGAGGGGTTCGAGGATACGCCGTTGGCATCGCTGTTAGCGTAGCTGAGCGTATTGAAGCCGAAGAAAGACAGCTTCTGCCCGGCGCGCAGATTGAAGTTGGCGATGAGCTGGTTCTGGTTGAAAAGGCCCTCAGAGTAGTACTGATAAACATTGCCCTCGGCGGGATTGTAGGTGGGCGAATAAGGCGCGTTGGCGTTGCGCGTGACGAGCTGATACTCGCCGCGTGAGGCAAGATAGGTGAGCGAGAAGGTGGCGTTCTTTGAGACCTGGTGCTCAATGCCAAAGGCGCCCTGAATGATCTGCGGCGCATGCAGATTGGGCGCGATCTGGTAAATCGCCGAGAGCGAGCTGGTGCTGCCTGCACCGGCGCAGGCGCCCAGGTCGTTCTGGGCGATGTTGGAGGTAAAGAAGCAGGCAGGATCGGCGACTACCGTCTCCTTCTGCACGATGTTGTTCTGACGGGCCGCCTGCTGGATCTGCGCCAGATGGAAGCGGTCATAGAAGATGCCGAATCCGCCGCGCAGGACCGTCTTCGGTGGGTGGTTATGGCGGGAGATGCCGTAGGCGAAGCTCAGGCGCGGTCCCCAGTCTTCATGATCGGGGATATTGGTCTGCGTCTCGAAGCGCATGCCATAGCTGAAGGTGAAATTTTTGCTGACCCGCCAATCGTCCTGGTAGAAGATGCCGGCGTCGGTGAGGTGAACGAGGATCGCCGGGGTGCCGGTGACGTAGGTGAGCTGGCTTGCGCCACCGCCTTGCGCGAGTATCTGGCTGAAGGATTCGCCATTCTGCAGGCCGAGCTGCGTGATCTTGTAGGCACTGAGTGCGCTGATGGTGCAGCCGCTCGCGGAAGTCCCGCTGCAGCCGGGCAGCGTAGCCGGGCAGCCGGAGGGAGGACAGGGACGCTGACCGAAGGTAAAGACGCCGTTGAAGCCGGAGTTGGCTGAGTTCGCATCGCGCCGGATGCGCAGACGGAAGCCAGCGTCGATGGCATGGGTCTTGGTTGCGATGGTCGCAATGTCCTGAAGCTCGTAGCGGTCGGTGTGGTCCTGAATGGCCTGTTCCTGATTGCCGCCGGTGGTGAAGGCTCCGCCGACCTGCACCTGTGGAGTAAAGGCTGCAGGCGTCTGGCTGGAGCGGTCGTGCAGCCATTGAAAGAGGATCTCGTTGATGACCTTGGAGCTGACGATCTGCGTGTCGCTCATCTGGAGCGTGCTTTCCGTCTCCTCGGCGTTGTAGGCCTGGTCACGGAGGGAGAACTGGCCGACTCCTTCATTCTGCTGATAGTTGTCGAAGTACTGATAGCGCACGCTGAGGGTGTTGTTCTTGCCCAGCTGCAGATCGACGCGGGGAGCGATGTTGGTGCGCAGGCGCGGGTTGGGCAGCGCGTCCTGGAAGTTCAGCGTGTTGTGGGCGAAATCCAGATCGTTCGGGTTGTAAGCGAAGATGATGGCATCGTCGCCGATGTGGCGCTGCTCGGCGCTGACGAAGAAGGATGCATTCTTGTTGATCGGCCCGCTCAGGGTGCCGTTGTATTGATAGCTGTAATAGGACGGAATGTTCTTGCTGAAGGGATTGCCGGTATTGAGTCCGGAGCTGTTGCCCTGCATGAAGACCTGTCCGTGGAACTTATCGGTGCCAGGCTTGGTGAGGATCTCGATGCGCCCGTAACCCAGCTTGTCGAACTCGGCGGAAAACGGGTTCTGGTTGATCTTGATTTCGCGGATCGCGGATTTGGGCGGCAGTTGGCCGGCGGTGAAGCCATCGATGAAAATCTGGGCGCCGCTGGGGCCGGCTCCCGGACCTGCGAGCGCGTTTAGTTCATTCTGCAGCTCGGTGGGATCGTCAGAAAGAGCGTCGAGGTCTTTGCCGGTGATGATGACGCTGTTGGCATTCTGATCGGGGCTGACGCTCACCGTCGGCGCATTCACGTTGACTTCGACGTTCTGCTGCTGCACCTCAATTACGAGGGAGAAGTTAAGCAGCTTCGCCTGGCCCTTGCCTACATGGACGTCTGGGATGGTGACGGGCGCGAAGCCCGGCGCGGTAGCTGTGATCGTGTAAGTGCCTGGAGCCAGTCCGGGAATGGTGTAAGCGCCGCCCGAGTCGGCAGTGGCTGAGTTGATCTGTCCTGCGACGGAGCTGACGTTGACGGTCGCGCCTGGAATCACCGCACCGGAGGGATCAGCGACTACGCCATGCAGGCTGCCTGCTGCCGTGGGCGTGCCGGGAGCATCTGCCGACGGGCTCTCAAGGTTCTGAGCGAAGGCAGCCGCTGTGCCCGCTCCGGGAGCGAGCAGCAGGGCAGGAACAAAGACAGCAAGAGTGAGAACGAGGCTTTTCAGTTTCACGAGTCTCCAGGTAATTTAAAAATCGAATTTTCGTTGGTCGTGCGGACTACGTTAGTTTCGGCTTACTGGGGTTGCTGGGCGTCGGCAGCGCCCTCTCCTCCTCCGAGGCTCCAGGAGGCAGAAAAGACACTTTCACTGGCGCCTGGGGAGGCCTGCAGCAGGGATTCCACGCCCGCCAGTACGGTGATTGCGGTTACTTGGCCGGCGGCTGCATCGCTGGCGACGATCATGACGGCCTCGCCTTTATGCAGATCGGCAAGGGTAATAGTGGGGGCGCGCTGCAATATCTGCGCGAGCCCCTCGCGAGGTTGAGCGCCGCCCTCGGGAGCGCCGTGCGCCATCTCAGGATGAGGCTGATGGCCAGCAGCGGCAGCAGTAGGTGGAGTGGCGGGCTTGAGCTGCCGAGCGATCATCTGCGCCATCTCTGGGGGCAGCTTGTGGATCTGCGACTGGTTGTTGAGGTGGATGACCGCCGGCTTCTTCGTTGCAAGATCGAGGACGGTGATGGTTTGGGCTGCATTGTCTGCGGCCAGGATGGAGCCCGCTATATTGCGGAAGGCGCCGAAGACAATCTCCTCCGCCTTCAAAGTGCCCCCTTCGCGATCGCCGCGGGCGCGCAACTGGTCCCCGGGCTTGATCTGACCCACGGAGGATGGCTTTGCATCGTCATACTTCACGGAGTCTGGCGCGTACTGGCGGACAACGGTTGCGGGCGTGGTCTCAATGGTTAAAGGACGCGGCGCCGTCCCCGCAGCGATGTTGACGTTGATGGTTCCGCTTGCCGGGTCGACAGCTTTGACCAGCCCGCTGATGCCGCGGCGCTGCCAGTCTTCACGCTGCTGCTGCTGGCGCTGGGCGATGTCAGACTGCTTCATTGCGATCAGGAGGCTGGCATCGGCTCCGGGCGCGGCGCGGACAAGCACGCGATCGCCCACGGCGAGGTCGGTCAGCTTGATCGGGGTGGCGCCGCTGAGAGTCTTCTCCCCAGGCGCGGTGCGCACCATGCGGGTGCTCTCCCCGACAGTGACCTGCGACTCTGCGCCGGCATCTGACTTGATGGTGAGGGTGTTGCCCGTGATGGCGGTGAGCGTGCCGAGCACGCGAGCAGCTGGCGCGGGCGCCGCCTGCTGCTGCGAGGATTTCGCGGCCATTGATGGCATGCTCGAACAGGCCATGACGAATGCAAGGGAGACAATGCCGATGTTGTGAGATGAAGGTTTCATCGTTCCTATTGTCCCGGCGGAGTGACGCTTCGGCCTTGGGAATACTTCTGTAATGGAAGACGAGAGCTCACTTAAAAAGTTTCATCTTTGATAAGCAGAGTTGGCCAATGGATGGAGATGCTTCCTCTCCGCCGAACCAAGTATGATCGATAGCGGTAGGCGGCGCTGGAGCCGCTTTTGAGGAGTTCAATGGCGATAACAAATGTGAGTGGTCCGACAGCGGCAAACTATGCCGGCGAGACCAACAAGAGCGCGATGGCGATGGTCACGACGCTCTTTTTTATGTGGGGCTTTCTCACCGCGCTCAATGACATTCTCATCCCGCATCTGAGGAACATCTTCAGCCTCAACTATACGGAGTCGATGCTGGTGCAGTTTACGTTCTTCTCCGGCTACGCGGTGTTCGGGATACCATCCGGCAAAGTGGTCGAGTGGATTGGCTATCAAAGATCAATGGTGGCCGGGCTGTTTATGATGGGCGTCGGTGCTGTGCTCTTTATTCCTGCGGCGAGTGCTCCGTCCTTTCCCTTTTTCCTCGGCGCGCAGGTGGTGCTGGTAGCAGGCATCGTGCTGCTGCAAACGGCGGCGAATCCCTACGTCACAATTCTGGGACCGGCGGAATCGGGGGCTAGCCGGCTGAATCTCACGCAAGCTTTCAATTCGCTGGGCACGACATTAGCGCCCTATTTTGGGAGTCTTTTGATCCTGACGGCGACTGCCGAGAGCGCGGCACAAATTTCTAAAATGCACGGTTCCGCGCTGCGGTTTTACCAGGTTCGCGAAGCTGCGTCGGTCAAGATGCCATACCTCGGTATCGCCATAGCGCTGGTGTTGCTCGGCGTGATCATCGCTATTTACAAGTTTCCTCGGATAAGCACAACTAAAGACTTTCGTCCCATGAAGGCGGCCGACCACGCGCACAGCGTCTGGAGGTATCGGCACATGGTGCTCGGCGCCATTGCGATCTTTCTGTACGTCGGCGCGGAAGTCTCGATCGGCAGCTTTCTCACAAATTACTTCTCGCAGCCGGATACAGGCGGCATGACCATCCAGACAGCTGCGAAGTTGGTCTCGTTCTACTGGGGCGGGGCGATGGTCGGTCGCTTTATCGGTTCGGCGGTGCTGCAGCGTGTTTCGACCGCGAAGCTGGTAGGACTTTGCTCTGTGGTTGCCTTTGGGCTCCTGGTGACCTCGATCTTTTCCTTTGGAATGCTTGCGGTGTGGACGATCCTTCTGGTGGGTCTCTTTAACTCCATCCTGTTTCCGAGCATCTTTACGCTTGGGATAGCGGAGTTGGGGCCGCTCACTGGCGAGGGCTCAGGAATTCTGGTTTCGGCCATCGTCGGTGGCGGGTTGCTGCCGCTGGCGGAGGGCGCTCTGGCGGATCGCATCGGCATCCACCATGCGTTTATCATCCCGGCACTCTGCTATGTGTTTATTGCCTATTACGGATTCAGCGGATCGAAGGTCAGACTGCCTGCCTGAGAAGGCGGGCGGCAAATGCAGGTTGACGAGAGTCGTTTCCTCTGGTTTGATGTGAGCAACGGTATGCAGACGCGCAGCAATAGCGATTTCACCACCATGCGGGCCATTGGTCTCGGCATTGCGATCGCTATTATTACCATCCCCAATCGAAATGCGGGTGGAGAGCGCTAAGGCCTAAAAAGATTCAAACAAAGAGCCACCACCCGCGAAGAGCGGATGGTGGCTTTCTTATTTTGGGGTGAACGAAGGGGAAGACAATGGCAGAGAAACAGAGCGTGAGCCTGGCGGATGTGAAAGCGGCGCGCAGGCGTATCAGGGACTTTATTTACCTCTCACCGGCGCCGCATTCGGCGGAGTTGTCCCAGATGACCGGGCAGCAGGTGTTCCTCAAGCTCGACAACCTGCAGCGTACGGGAGCCTTCAAGGAGCGCGGCGCGCTGAACAAGATACTGACGCTCAGTGAGGAAGAGAAGCGCCGGGGCGTAATTGCTGCCAGCGCTGGAAACCATGCGCAGGCGGTGGCCTATCACTCCACCGCGCGGGGCATCCGCTCCCGCATCGTGATGCCGCTGATGACGCCGCTGGTAAAGGTGGCAGCGACCTCCGGGTTCGGCGCAGAGGTGGTGCTGCACGGCTCGAACTATGACGAAGCCTGCAGCGAGGCTCTGCGACAGGGTGCAGCAGACGGGATGACATTTCTGCATCCGTTTGACGATCCGGCGGTGATCGCGGGGCAGGGAACGATTGGGCTGGAATTGCTGGAGCAGGTGCCTGACCTGGAAGCAGTGGTGGTGCCGATTGGCGGTGGCGGCCTGATCAGCGGCGTGGCCTGCGCTATCAAGGAGAGCAGGCCCGATGTGCGCGTGGTCGGCGTGCAGACGGAGCGGCTGCCCTCCATGCTGCGCGCTGTGGAGGCAGGAGGCCCGGTGACGATTGCCGCAGATGCGACGGTGGCTGACGGCATTGCGGTGAGGCGGGCGGGCGAACTCACCTATCCGCTGGTGGCGCGGTATGTCGATGAGATTGTGGCTGTCGATGAAGAAGAAATTGCGAAGGCGATCATGGTCTTGCTGGAGCGGGAAAAGACGCTTGCCGAAGGAGCGGGCGCGGTGGCGTTGGCTGCGCTGCTGCAGGCGAAGACCAGCCTTAAGGGAAAGAAGACGGCGGTGCTGGTCTGCGGCGGCAACATCGATGTGAGCCTGCTGGCGAAGATTATTGAACGGGGCCTGGTGAAGGATGGACGAAGAACGCGGCTGCGGATTCACCTGACCGACAGACCCGGCGCGCTGCACCAGCTCACGAAGATTATTGCGGAGGCGAGCGCCAATATCGTGCAGACTGCGCACGATCGCGCCTACTACGGAGTGAACCTGGGGGATACGGTGATCGATGTGACCCTGGAGACGCGCGGCGATGAACACATCGATCGAATCCGCAAGGCGCTGAGCGGCGGAGGGTACAAGCACGAGCGCATCGAGTAGGAGTACCATTACAAGCGGAAGCCCCAGGTGCACCCGGCCGGGACATTCTTACAGCTATGACGCCAATCGCAGAAGCAGTACGCGCTCAGCATACGCTCGACCCGGAGAACTGGGATGAGCTTCGCACCCTCGGACACAGAATGCTCGACGACATGTTCGAGCACCTGGAGACATTGCGCGGGCAACCTGCGTGGCAGCCGGTCCCGGCCGAAGTCCGGCAGGCGCTCGATGAGCCGCTGCCGCGAGGTTCGCAGCCTGTTGAAAGCGTCTACCAGGAATTTGTAACCAACATTGTTCCTTATACGAGCGGCAATCGGCATCCTCGCGCGTGGGGCTGGGTGCGCGGCAATGGAACGCCGCTGGCGATGCTGGCGGAGATGCTGGCCGCAGGCATCAACTCGCACTGCGGCGGCGGAAACCAGTCGCCGACGCTGGTGGAGGAGCAGGTGCTCGAGTGGCTGCGCGAGATCATGGGCATGCCGCAGGGAACCAGCGGCCTGCTGACGAGCGGCGGCACCATGGCAAACCTGATCGGGCTGGCTGTGGCGCGACATGCGAAGGCTGGTTTTGATATTCGCAAGGATGGGCTGCAGGGAGTGTCTGCACGGCTGACGGTTTACTGTTCCGCTGAAACGCACATGTGGGCGCAAAAAAGCATGGAGCTGCTGGGGCTCGGTAGCCGGTCGCTGCGGCGGATCGCCGTCGATGCGGAATCCAGAATCGACATCGCTGGCCTGCGGAAGCAGATTGCGCAAGACAAGGTAGCGGGCCTGCATCCGATTGCCGTGATCGGGAATGCCGGCACGGTGAACACGGGTTCAGTCGATGATCTTATCGCGCTGCGCCAGCTTTGCGATGAGGCGGCCCTCTGGCTGCACGTGGATGGCGCGTTCGGCGCACTGCTGAAGCTGTCACCGAAGTACAGGCATCTGGTGCGGGGTGCGGAACTGGCCGACTCACTGGCGTTCGATCTGCACAAGTGGATGTATCTGCCGTTCGAGGTAGGGTGCGTACTGGTGCGCGATGCGGAGATGCACCGCGCGGCGTTCGCTACTCCAGCGAGCTATCTCGAAGGTGCAGAGCGAGGGATGCTGGCGGGCGGGATGACTTTTTCCGATCGGGGCATCGAGCTCACCCGCGGGTTCAAGGCGCTGAAGGTGTGGATGTCGCTGAAGGCGCACGGCGTCGATGCTTACACGGCATTGATCGAACAGAACATGGAGCAGGCGGCGCATCTCGCGGACCGGGTGGACAAGCATGCAGAGCTGGAGTCGCTGTCGCGTCGGCAGATGAATATTGTCTGCTTCCGCTATCGCCCGGGGGCGCCAATGAGCGACGAAGAGCTGAACCGGCTGAACCGGGAGATCGTGCTGCGGCTGCAGGAGTCGGGCGAGTTCGTGGTCTCAGGCACGGTGCTTGATGGGAAGTATGCGATCCGGGTGGCGAATACGAACCATCGCAGCCGGTTGGAGGACTTCGATGCGCTTGCGGAGGCTGTTATCGCCCGCGGTCAGCGCCTTCTGCTATAGATATCATCCTTTCGATGGAGGCGATTCTCCACCCTGGGTTGGGCCATCAAAATTGTTCTTCCATGGCGCTAACTTCCTCGTTGTGAACTCTTTTTCCAATGCATTAGAGTTCAGAGTGCGACCCCAGGAGGTTATGACCCGTGTTGTTGTTATCCCGCAAGTTTGTCCGCAGTTCGTTCGTGAGAGTTGCTGCCTGCCTGGTGGCGTTCGCTGGGACTGCGGGATTGTTTTTGCGCACCACTCACGCGGGCACAACCGCGGAGTCCGTGAGCCGGGACTACAACGCCAGGGTTGAGAAGACCTACAACTATCGCTACGGAAAGGACAAGCCTTTCCTGCCGAGCATGGCGACGACCGAAGACGGTCAGTTCATCCAGCCTGGAGCCTTTCCAACCGCGGCGTACTGCGGCCATTGCCATCAGGAGACCTACCATCAGTGGCGGCAGTCGCTGCATTCGAATTCGTTCCGCGAGCCGTTCTACATGAAGAATGTGCAACTGCTCGATGACCAGCAGGGCGTTTCTGCTTCGCGGCATTGCGAGGGCTGCCATAATCCCGTTTCGCTACTCTCCGGGAACATAACGGAGAAGCCCACTACGGCGAAGCGCCCCTTTGACAACGATGGCGTCACCTGCTCGGTCTGCCACTCGATCGCCAAGCTGCAGCCGACCTACGGATTGGGTGCCTATGTCATGGGGACACCTTCGGCCATTGTCGATGAGAATGGCAAACCCATTCCGGGGGAGGTGCCGTATAAGGAGATTCTGGACCACACGGATCGACATGTGGCTGCGGTGATGAAGGACTTCTACAAGTCGCCGGAGTTCTGCAGCACCTGCCACAAGGCGAACCTTCCGGACACGTTGAATAACTACAAGTGGCTGCGTGCAATCGGACTCTATGACGAGTGGCAAGCCTCCTCCTACTCGCATCGTTCGCCATTGCCGTTCTATACCAAAGACTATTCGACCTGTCAGACGTGCCATATGCCGCGGGAGACGATTACTCGCTCCGATTACGGTGCGAAAGAAAAGACCATTGCTTCCCATCGCTGGGTCGCCGGGAACACCGCCGTGCCTTTCTACTACGGCTATGAAGAGCAGTTGCAGAAAACGATCAGCTTCCTGCGCGCGCAGAAGCTCAACGTCGATCTCTTTGCTATCCGGATCAACAATGCTCCGCAGTATGTTGCGCCGCTCGGCTCGGTGAATTATGAGCTGAAGCCAGAGGACACGGTTGAAACAGTCGTTGTGATTCAGAACAAGTGGATCGGACATACGCTCATCCCTGAGCAGCGCGACATGTACGAGGCCTGGACGCAATTCGAAGTGAAGGACGCGAGCGGGAAGATTATCGCCGAGAGTGGAGAGCTGGAACCTGATGGCCAGCTCGACCCGGGTGCTCACAGCTTCATTACGAGGATGCTGGATGCAAAGGGAAATCTGCTGGTGAAGCACGAAGTATGGCAGCGGCATACGATTGCGACGGATACGACAATCCGTCCGGGCCGTTCTACGATCGTGCGTTACCGGTTCAAGATTCCCGCGGATGCAAAGACTCCGCTGACGATTACGGCGAAGGTGAACTATCGCCACTTCAACGAGACTTACACAAAATTCACCCTGGGCGCGAAGCATGCTCGCTATCCCGTTGTCGAGATGGCGTCCCGAACCCGTACGGTAAACATCGGCAGCAACGACGCCGGGGCTCCAGATAAAGTAGACAACCCGGACTGGATGCGCTGGAACAACTTCGGGATAGGTCTGCTCGATGAACTCCAGTACGGTCCTGCAGTCGATGCCTTCGCGCATGTGGCCAAGCTGCGGCCCGACTATCCCGACGCATACACAAACCTCGGACTCGCATATTACCAGTGGGAGAAGTATCCGCAGGCCGATGAGTATCTGAAGAAGGCGCTCGCGATGGCTCCGGAGAATGCCCGAGCACTCTACTACCAGGCGCTGGTGGATCGTAACGAGGGGAATCTGGCAGACGCGATCAAGAATCTGGCGGTGGTGGTAGACAAGTATCCGCAGTCTCCCGATGCGCACCGTGAGCTGGGGTTCAGCTACTACCAGCTTCACAAGTACGATCTGGCAGAGACCCAATACCTGGCCTTGCAGCAGATCGACCCGGATGACCTGGGGGCGCACTATAACCTGGCGATCATTTATCGCAGGCTCAAGATGAAGGACAAGGCTGCGATGGAAGCGGCAAAGTTTGCGGATGAGAAGGACGACCCGATGGCGAATACCGCGTCGCTTGAGTTCCTGCGAAGCCACCCTGAGCTTTCAGGTGAGAGTGTGCCGTGGCATCTGCACGACACAGATCCGGTTAAGCAGCCTTTGGGCAAAGGCGGCTCGCAATAGGGAAAGACTTATCTGCGCAAGGCAGGTGCTGGCCCGGTGGATTTGCGGATGATCAGGGTCGGAGCGATAGTGTACTCGCTTCCCGCCGGGGGGGCAGGCGACTGGTAAGTGTCGTAAAGTGCGCGAAAGGCCTGGCGGGCGATCTCCTTGCGAGGAAGGCTGACGGTACTGAGAGCAGGTTGGGTATAGGCGCTGATGGCAATGTTGTCGAAACCGATGACGGAGATATCCACAGGAACGGAGAGTCCCAACTCGGAGATGGCTCCCATGGCCCCGATGGCGCTCATGTCATTGGAGGCGAGGATGGCGGTGGGTCTGTGCTTATGTTCAAGCAGGCGTTTCATCGCATGATGGCCGCCTTCCATCCGGTGATCGCCTTCTTCGATCAGGGAGTCCTCCATGGGGATTCCATTTCTCTCAAGGCTCTCGATGAAGGCCCGGCGTCGGCTGCGGGCCGATGCGAGCCGCATGGGTCCTGTGATGAAGCTGATCGAGGTGTGGCCGAGGCCTGTCAGGTGAGCGACGGCGGCATCGATCCCCGCCGGATAGTCGACGACAATATTGCTGATGCCTTTCTGCAGAATGCCCGTATCGAGAAAAACGAGCGGAATGCCGCGGCTGCTGAATTCGTCGACCAGGCGCTCATCCATCTCGGAAGTCATGATGGCAACGCCGTCGACCTTGCGCTGCAGCATGCGGCTGACGCAGATCTCCATGCGGGCGGCGTCATAGTCGGTATTGGCGACCAGTACCTCCTGCCCATATTGGACAGCGATATCCTCAAAGCTCTTGACCAGTTCGGGAAAAAAGGGATTGGTGATGTCGGAGATGATGAGGCCATAGAGGCTGCTGCGTCCGGAGCCCAGCGCCCGCGCGTTCGTGTTAGGAAAGAAACGGAGCTCTTCGATGGCGCGCCGCACACGCTCGGCGGTCTCCGGGGTCACTTTCTCCGAACCATTGATGGTGCGCGACACCGTCGCCGTGGATACCCGGGCAAGACGGGCAACTTCCTTTATGTTCATAAGAGGTCTAGCAAGGTTTTCTTATCGTCAACTAGCGACGCATTGTTTATACCCGATGAGCATAGCGAATTAGAAATTGTTTTCCATTTGCGAACATTGGAGGCGGATTTCCTAGGCCAATCGCCCTATCGCCACGCGGCAGGACATCAGGTAGCATGACCGGGACTTTTGCTGATACCCGGGAGGTAAGTTTGTCGAAGCGCGGTTTTCTAGGTGTGTTTGTGCTGTTGATGATGGCGATACTGCCGCAGGGGGCCTTTGCGCAGCGGTGGAGTGCGCAGAAGGCAAATGCCTGGTATGCGCAGCAGCCCTGGCTGGTGGGGGCGAATTATGTGCCCGACGATGCTATTAACCAGCTGGAGATGTGGCAGTCCGATACCTTTGATCCGAAGGAGATCGATAAAGAGCTGGGCTGGGCGCAGGGGCTTGGAATGAACACAATGCGGGTCTTCCTTCATGATCTGCTCTGGCAGCAGGACCCAGCCGGGTTCAAGCAGCGTATCGACACTTTTCTGACGATCGCGGACCGGCATCACATCCGACCCATATTTGTGCTGTTCGACTCCTGCTGGGACCCGAACCCGAAGCTGGGACCGCAGCATCCGCCGATCCCTGGGGTGCACAACTCTGGCTGGGTGCAGTCGCCCGGGGCAAAGGCTCTGCGCGATCCAGCGCAGTATCCGCGTCTGAAAGCCTATGTGCAGGGGGTTATCGGCGCCTATGCCAATGACAGGCGAGTTCTGGCCTGGGACCTCTGGAATGAGCCCGATAACGGTAATGACAGCTCCTATGCAAAGAATGATCCGCGGAGCAAGACAAAGCTGGTGCTGGCTCTGCTGCCCCAGGTCTTCGCCTGGGCACGGGAGGAGCATCCGACGCAGCCGTTGACGAGCGGGCTGTGGCGCGGCGAGTGGTCATCGCTTGAGAAGATGTCTCCGATGTCGCGGGTGCAGATCGAGAATTCAGACGTAATCTCGTTTCACAACTATGATTGGCCCGAGGGATTTGAGCAGCATGTAAAGTGGCTGCAGCAGTATGGCCGTCCGCTGATCTGCACGGAATACATGGCGCGGGGGGCAGGCAGCACGTTTGATACGATCCTGCCGCTGGCGAAGAAGTATCATGTGGGTGCAATCAATTGGGGCTTTGTGGCCGGCAAGACGCAGACATATCTGCCATGGGACTCGTGGACCAGGCCCTATGTGCTCGAAAAGCCCACCGTCTGGTTTCACGACATTTATCATCCCGACGGGACGCCCTATCGCGAGCGCGAGGTGGAGATATTCCGGGAGTTGACCGGGCAGCGGGTGGCCACAGCAGGAAATGGCAGTTGAAGATGACCGAAAGCAAGTTGAGTGCAGGAGTGATTGCTTGAAGAGTGTAGTGTGTGCGGGCCTGCTGGCCCTGTGTCTCTCCGGGGCTGCTTTGTGCAGCGCCCAGGATTCTGCTCCAGTGGGCGGCGCACCGCCGCCCGCCCAGTCTCCGAGCGGAATGGGCTCAAGTACTGCGGGAGTCTTCGCGCCGGTTCACGATGCGGAGAACCGCCCCATTACCGCAGGCGGATTCGTACAGACGGGGCCTGTCGTCTTCCAGAACATTGCCAAGCAGGCAGGGCTGACGACCTTCCACCATCAGATGGGAAAGCCCGAAAAGCGCTTCATCATCGAGGCCAACGGCTCGGGCGTTGCCCTGCTTGACTATGACAACGACGGCTGGCTCGACATCTACATGGTGAACGGCTCTACCTATGATGCTCTGGCGGGGAAAGCCACTCCGCCGCACGCTGCGCTGTTTCATAACAATCATGACGGTACATTTACGGATGTGGCGGCGAAGGCCGGCGTGACGAATGATCGCTGGGGCTTCGGGGTTGCTGTGGGCGACTACGACAACGATGGCTGGCCGGATCTCTACGTCAGCAACTTCGGCAAGAACAGGCTTTATCACAATAATCATGACGGCACCTTCACCGATGTAGCGGAAAAGGCCGGTGTCGAGCTGGGGAACTGGTCCACGGGTGTGACCTTTGGCGACTACGACGGCGACGGGCGCCTGGATATCTTCGTTGCCGGATATATCCACTACGATGTGAACAATCCTCCGATCCCTGGCACGAAGGCTGTCTCCTTTGCAGGCTGCGAGTTCCGCGGAGTGTCGACGATGTGTGGCCCACGCGGGCTGCAGGGCGAGCACGATCATCTCTTCCACAACAACGGCGACGGCACGTTTACCGATGTGAGCGAGAAGGCCGGTGTCAGCGATCCGAATGCCTATTATGGCTTTACCGCGGTCTTTGCCGACTTCAACAACGATGGCAAGGTTGATCTGGCAGTTGCGGACGACTCGACGCCCAACTACCTCTATCTGAACAAGGGCAATGGCACCTTTGAGGATGACAGCTACGCATCAGGATTCGCGCTCAACCAGGATGGCCGAGAAACGGCGACCATGGGTATAGCTGTCGGTGATTATCAGAACAAGGGTCTGCTCGACATGCAGACAACCGATTTTTCCGATGACTACAAAGTGCTCTACCACAATGATGGAGATGCCAACTTTACCGATGTGAGCTATCACGTCGGGATTGCGCAGCAGACTATCCCGTTTCTCGGGTGGGGAGTAGCCTTCCTCGACTATGACAACGATGGGTGGAAGGACGTGCTGATGATCAACGGCCACGTCTATCCACAGGTGGACAAGCAGGACTGGGGCACTACCTTTGCCGAGCGTCCTCTGCTTTATCACAATATTGAGGGAAAGAAGTTCGAGTACGTTCCGCCGGTGGCTAATACGGGCCTCGCAGTGGTGGTGCCGGGACGCGGCGCGGCTTTCGGTGACCTCTTCAACGATGGCAAGATCGATGCCGTGATTAACGTGCTCGACGGGGTTCCGGTGCTCCTGCGGAATGTGAATCCAGACAAGCATCACTGGGTTGAGCTGAAGCTGGTGGGCGGCCCCAAGAGCCCGCGCGATGCCGTGGGAGCCGCTGTTTACGTGACAGCCAACGGCATGCGGCAGCGTGGAGACGTGTTGAGCGGCGGCAGTTATATCTCCTCGAACGATCAGCGGGTGCACTTCGGCCTGGGGGATGCGACGAAGACGGACCTGGTCGAGATTCACTGGCCGAGCGGCGCAGTCGAGAAGGTGCAATTGCCCGGGGTAGACCGCATATACACGATCCAGGAGGGGAAGGGTGTGACAGCGGACACCTGTGCGGAGTGTGCTGCCGTGAAACACTGAAGCCTCAGATCTGCGAGGCAGAAGCTGGCATGAGCAGAACGGCCTGTATTTTCATGAAATCCTTACAGCCGTCTGTGAATAGCCAACGTCATAGTCAGCAGGATCATCGGGGAGTTCACATACATGCCGGAACCACTCTCTCAAGAGATGCTGCGCAAGATGGATGCCTACTGGCGCGCGGCAAACTATCTTTCCGTCGGCCAGATTTATCTGAAAGACAACCCGCTGCTGAAGCGGCCTCTTTCCATCGATGACATCAAGCCGCGGCTGCTGGGACACTGGGGCACGACTCCTGGGCTGAATTTCATTTACCTGCACCTGAATCGCATTATTTGCGAACATCAGGCGAACATCATGTACGTGATCGGCCCCGGGCACGGCGGCCCGGGCATCGTTGCGAACACCTTCCTCGAAGGTTCGTGGAGCGAGATTTATCCCGCTCTGCAGCAGGACTATGAAGGGCTGATGAGGCTCTTCCGCCAGTTCTCGTGGCCATATGGCATACCCAGCCACGTGGCGCCGGAGGTGCCGGGCTCGATTCACGAAGGCGGCGAGCTGGGTTATTCCCTGCTGCACGCTTATGGGGCGGCGCTGGATAATCCTGACCTGATCGTCGCATGCGTGGTGGGCGATGGGGAGGCTGAGACGGGCGCGCTTGCTACCAGCTGGCACTCCAACAAGTTCATCAATCCGGTTACGGATGGGGCGGTGCTGCCTATCCTGCACCTCAATGGCTTCAAGATCGCGAATCCGACGGTGCTGGCGCGCATTACCCAGGAAGAGCTGGAGTCGCTGATGCGCGGTTATGGATATAACCCGCACTTCATTACCGGCGACGACCCGGCAGTGATGCACCAGCAGATGGCTGCGCTGATGGACACGGTTTATGCGGAGATTCGCGCGATCCAGTCTCATGCCCGTAACAACAACGATCCTGGCCGGCCGCGCTGGCCGATGATCGTGATGCGGACACCGAAAGGCTGGACCGGGCCGAAGGAGGTCGACGGCAAGCCTGTCGAAGGGACATGGCGCGCCCACCAGGTGCCGCTCGATGGACTGCGGCAGAATCCCGAACACCTGAAGATGCTCGAAACGTGGATGAAAAGCTACCGGCCGGAAGAGCTCTTCGACGAGCAGGGCCACTTCCGCGATGAGTTTGCAGAAGTAGCGCCCAAGGGACAGTTGCGGATGGGGATGAATCCCCACGCGAATGGCGGATTGCTTCTGAAGCCGCTGGAACTGCCGGACTTCGCAAACTATGCCGTCGAGACGCCGGAACCCGGGGAAGTCGATGCCGAGGCAACGCGGGTGCTTGGGGGATTTTTGCGTGACGTGATGAGGGCCAACCTCAAGGCACGCAACTTCCGTATCTTCGGGCCGGATGAGACGGCTTCGAATCGTCTGGACGCGGTCTATCAGGTCTCGGGTAAGCGATGGGACGCGGCCATGGAGCCCAACGATACCGACCTGAGCGTGGATGGCCGCGTGATGGAGGTGCTCAGCGAGCATATGTGCGAGGGGTGGCTGGAGGGCTACCTGCTTACCGGCCGGCACGGCTTTTTCTCCTGCTACGAGGCGTTCATTCACATCATCGACTCGATGTTCAACCAGCATGCGAAGTGGCTGAAGGTGACGCGAGATCTGCCGTGGAGAAAGCCGATCGCCTCTCTGAACTACCTTCTGAGCTCGCATGTCTGGCGGCAGGATCATAATGGCTTTTCACATCAGGACCCGGGCTTTATCGACTACATCGCGAACAAAAAGGCAGACATTGTCCGCATCTACCTGCCGCCGGACGCGAATACGCTGCTGTCGGTCGCGAGCCACTGCCTGCGAAGCCGCCACTATGTGAATCTGATTGTCGCCGGAAAGCAGCCTGCGCCGGTCTGGCTCAACATGGAAGATGCCATCCGTCATTGCACGCAGGGACTGGGCGTGTGGAGCTGGGCGGGCAACCATGACGAGGATCCCGATGTGGTGATGGCCTGCGCGGGAGATGTGCCCACGCTGGAAACCCTGGCGGCAGTCAGCTACCTGCGCAGCCACCTGCCGGAGCTGCGTGTGCGCGTTGTGAACGTGGTGGATCTGATGACGCTGCAGCCGGTGGAGGAACATCCGCACGGGCTGCCGGATGAGGACTTCGATCGCATTTTCACGAAAGATAAGCCGGTGATTTTTGCCTTCCATGGCTATCCGACACTGGTTCACAGGCTGACTTATCGCCGGACGAATCACGACAATATTCACGTGCGCGGCTATAAGGAAGAGGGCACCACGACGACGCCGTTCGACATGTGTGTGCGCAACGATCTTGATCGCTTCAGGCTGGCGCTGGACGCGGTGCTGCGCGTGCCGAGGATGAAGGATAAGGCGAAGGCTGCGGTGCAGGCCTTTACCGAAAAGCGACAGGAGCACAAGCTCTATGTCTCGCGCTTTGGCGAAGATATGCCGGAGGTGCGTGACTGGCGGTGGTCGAAAGAGGGAAGTAGCGCGGAAAAGACCAGCCTGGATACGGGTGGCGATAACGCATGAGCCTGGTGCTGGTGATCAACAGCGGCTCATCGTCTCTGAAGTTCGGTGTCTTCGACGGGCAGGAGCGTACGATCCTGAGCGGCGGAGCGCAGGGAATCGGCAACGACCATGCCTCACTCGAGGTATTAGGGAGCGGCGGCGAGACGCTCTACGCCGACAAAGAGCAATATGGCTCGCAGGGCGACGCGCTCCGAAAGATTGCCGAGCAGATGCGATCTTCAGGCACGGAGCCGCCGGTGGCCGTCGGTCACCGCATTGTGCATGGCGGCCCGACGCTGGTGGAGCACCAGATTGTCACACCCGCGGTTCTGAAGACGTTGCGGGATGACGTTCATTTCGCGCCGCTGCATATTCCTCCGGCTATTGCGCTGATCGAAGAAGTAGAAAAGCTTTATCCAGGAACTCCGCAGTTTGCCTGCTTCGATACCGCGTTTCACCAGACGATGCCGGAGGCAGCATGGCGTATGCCACTGCCTGCGCAGTACAGCGCCGAAGGGGTAAGGCGCTATGGCTTTCACGGGCTCTCGTACGAGTCCATCGTCGAAGCCCTGGGCGCGAATGTACCTCATCGCCTCGTCGTCGCGCACCTTGGCAATGGCGCAAGCCTTGCGGCCATTCGAGATGGGAAGTCCATCGACACGAGCATGGGAATGACGCCGACGGGCGGCATCCCGATGGGTACGCGGCCGGGCGACCTTGATCCCGGAATCCTGCTTTTTCTGATGAGGAAGCACCGGCTCAATGCGGACCAGTTGGAAGAGGTGCTGAACCGCAAGTCCGGGCTGGCGGGGCTCTCCGGCATTTCGAGCGACATGCGCGAGATAGAGGAAGCTGCAGCCGGGGACAGCCATGAGGCAGCCCTTGCCATTGAGATCTTCTGCCGGGCAATCGCGAAGACCATCGCCGCGTATGCCGTAGTACTCGGGGGGCTCGACCTGCTGGTCTTTACCGGCGGCATCGGGCAGCACAGCGTCGGAACCCGCTCAAGCGTCTGCCGCGAGCTGGAACCGGTGCTGGGATTGAAGCTCAATGGCGACGCCAATCGCAGCAATGGGGATGCGATCTCCGCCCCCGGCAGCCGATGCGAGGTGAGGATCATGGCAGCGGAAGAAGAACTGCAGATTGCACGACATTGCCGCCGCCTGCTGGCTCGGTAGCAACCCCGCCGCGCTCCGGGGACTCCCACAGAGTGAGGAGTAAACCAATGGTTACACTGGTCGGCATCGGAGCTTTTATGATTGTCGCGCTCCTGGCATACCTGGCGTGGGGAACGGGCGCGGCTGGAAGCCGGAAGTTCAATCGTACCAAGGTGCAACACGCCTCAGGAGACAGAAGTCCCCACCAGGAGGACCGTACGCCGGGGCTGGATTGAAGGCGATTCGATAGCTTTCTAGAAGGCAGCGCGTCGAAATGGTTATGCTTGAGTTATGCGAGTACGTGTCCTGGTCTTTGGCGTTCTGAAAGAAATGCTGCCTGAAGAAGATTCTCTGGAGCTTCCCGAGGGAGCGACCGCGGGGACGGTGCTGCAGCATTTTGAGGTGTCCACGCAGACGGAATCCCCTCTCTGGTCCGCTATCGCCATAGCAGTCAACCGAGAATATGTGGGACCTGCCCATCCTCTGGCAGAGGGCGATGAAGTTGCCTTGTTGCCGCCCGTCAGTGGGGGTTCCCCGGTCGTTGCTCTGGTGCGTGAGCCTATCCCCACAGAGAAAATTGCTGCTTCGCTCCGGCAGGGCGAGGACGGAGCGGTGGTGGTGTTTGACGGCATTGTCCGCAACAATACCCGGGGACGCCGCACTCTCTACCTCATCTACGAAGCCTATGAAGAGATGGCGCTGGCCCAGATGGGCACCCTGGCGCACGAGGCGCGGACAAAGTTCGGGGTGCGTGATGTGGCGCTGATTCATCGGCTCGGACAACTTGCTATAGGCGAGACAAGCGTGCTGATCGTGGTTGCGTCGGCGCATCGCGCGGCTGCCTTTGACGCCTGCCGCTGGCTTATCGATACGCTCAAAAAGACAGTGCCCATCTGGAAGAAGGAACATTTCGAAGACGGCGCAGTATGGGCCGACGGCGAGCCTTTCCCGGCGGAGATCGTGAAGGGTGCATGAAGGTTCTGCCCGCTCTGACTCTCTTCTTTGCTATCCCCTTCGCTGCAGCCCAGACCTCGGCCCCACCGATCCGGGTTGATGTGCGCCTGGTCAATGTCTATGTCAATGTCGCCGATGAGAATGGCTCGCCAGTTGGTGGACTTGATCTCGATAACTTCACCCTGACGGAAGATGGCCATCCGCAGAAGATCTCAGTGTTTGAGCGGCAGACGCAAACGCCGCTCGCTATCTCGCTGGCAATCGATACCAGCGGCAGCGTCCGCAAAGATATGGCGGCGGAAGAGCGTGCTGCCCATGAGTTTGCCCACGCGCTGTTGAGGCCGATCGATCAGATGCAGGTGGTCGAGTTCAACTCACATGTCCGCGAGGTCGTACCCTTTACCAACAACATCAAGCGTATCGATTCAGGGCTGGATCACCTGGGCCATGGCCCGGCGACAGCGGTCTATCGCGCGGTTTCCTTTGCTTCGCAGAAGCTCGCCATGCAGGGAGGGCGCAAGGTGCTGGTGCTGGTCTCGGACGGCGGCAACACGGTGCACGGAGTTAACTACGATGAAGCTCTGGAGCAGGCTGTGCGCGCAGAGGCCATGGTCTACAGTCTGATCGATGTGCCTATCCAGGCAGATGCGGGCCGCGATGAGGGCGGCGAGCACGCCATGATTGCGCTGTCGCAGGAGACCGGCGGCAAATATTACTACGTGGACGGCGAACATCTGGAGCAGGCATTCGAGAAGGTTTCAGCGGACTTGCGCACCCAGTACCTGCTGGGCTACTATCCGGCGCGCAGAGTGGCTGACTCCGATTTTCGCGCTATATCAGTGACACTCAAAAATCTTCCGGCGAATGCCCATTACTCCGTCCACAGCCGGACGGGGTATTACGCAACGCCGCAATAGCTGGTGTCGTCTCACGTTCTTGTACTGCTACTTCATTGGAGGAGGGAAGCAGGTATGGAGCAGGCGAAGAGTACGCACGGATCCCCCTGGCCAGAATTGGAGTGGGCGCAATGGAACAAGACAGCTGACACCCTCCATATGTGGACGCAGATTGTGGGCAAGACACGGCTTGCGCTCAGTCCGATGCAGGCTCACTGGTGGAATATTCCACTTTATGTAAGCGCTCGCGGATTGAGTACCTCGGCGATGCCCTGTGGCGAGGAATTGCTGGAAGTCGAGTTCGACTTTGTGAGCCACGATCTGCGCTTTCGCCTGAGCGATGGCGCGAGCCTCTCAACGCCGCTGCGGTCGCAGTCGGTCGCGGAGTTCTACCGCCAATACCAGAGAAGCCTCACCGCGCTGGGGCTTTCAGTGAAAGATTCATCCTCTTCCTGTCGAGGTGAAGGATCCGATTCCGTTCGAAGAAGACACAGAACATACGACTTATGATCCGGATGCTGCGCACCGCTTCTGGCGCGTCCTGGTTCGTGCGGATCAGATATTCCAGCAATTTTCCTCGCGGTTCGTAGGCAAAATCAGCCCGGTACACTTCTTCTGGGGCAGCTTTGACCTTGCGGTGACGCGGTTTTCCGGACGTCCTGCTCCGGCCCGGGCGGGTGCTGACTCGATCACGCGCGAGGCGTATTCGCACGAGGTCATCAGCGCCGGATTCTGGCCGGGAAACGGCGGTTTTGGCGATGCCGCTTTCTACTGTTATGCAGCGCCTTCGCCTGCGGGCTTTGACGCGGCTAAGGTTCAGCCAGCGAACGCCGGCTATAACTCTGCGCTGGGCGAGTTCATCCTGAAGTATGACGATCTGCGCAAAGAGGCGGACGCGGACGGGGCGTTGTTGGATTTTCTGCAGAGCACCTACGAGGCTGCTGCGAATCTGGCGGGATGGGATCGCGCTGCGCTGGAGCGCGAAGCGCCCGGAAGGTAAGTGCTGCCTTCGCAGTGAGCAGCAGCGCTTGAAGCAGTTCGCTACAATGGACGCGTGTCCTTGAACTCGGCTAAACGACGTCAGAAAAACCCTCCTCCGGGCGAGACCGGGCAGGAAGCGCTTTACCTGCGATTCCTGAGCGACAAGCAGATTCCCATCCATGTAAAGCTCCGCGATGGCGAGGTGGTGTCAGGGTGGATTGAGTACTTTGACAATCGCATGATCCGGCTGACGCGCGAGGGCAAGCCGAATCTCTTCATTTATAAGAACCAGATCAGGACGATTACCGAAAGCGCGCGGCGGAAGACCGTGCGTAAAACAGGGGAAGAGGAGCACGCGTGAGCAACGGTTTTGTTTTTGCGGACGCGGCAGCGGAGATTGCGCGTGAAGCTGGAGCGCTTGTACGCAGCTACTACGACAGCAGCGTCGCGACAGAGTACAAGGGCGATGTCGATCTGGTCACTGAAGCCGATCGCGCCTCAGAACGGCTGATTGTCGAGCGATTTCGCGAGCGGTTTCCCGAGCACGGCATCTACGGCGAAGAGGGCACCCGGAAGCAGATTGACGGCGAGTATCGCTGGTATGTCGATCCGCTGGACGGCACGACCAACTTTGCCCATCGCTTTCCCGTCTTCTGCGTTTCGCTTGGGCTGGAGCGGCGGCCTGCTGGGCTCGCGGCCGGCGAAGACGGCGAGCTGGTCGCTGCGGTGGTCTACGATCCGATGCGGGACGAACTGTTCACTGCCGAGTATGGCAAGGGTGCGTATCTGAACGGAAAGCGCATCCAGGTATCTACTGTGGCAGCGCTGGCTGAGGGGCTGCTCGCAACCGGCTTCCCGAGCCGCAAGCGTCACGAGAACCCGAACATTCATTTCTATAACCAGATCACCCTGCGGTCGCATGGCGTGCGCCGGGCGGGTTCGGCAGCGCTTGACCTGGCCTACACCGCCTGCGGGCGATTTGACGGTTACTGGGAGTTCAACCTGAATCCGTGGGATACCGCTGCCGGAGCGCTGCTGGTAACAGAGGCAGGCGGGACGGTGACGCGGTTCGATGGCAGCCCGTACCGGCTGGACAGCCGGGAAGTGCTTGCGACGAATGGCCTGATGGAGCGCGAAGTGATTGCTCTTTTTCAGGATATGTTTGCCGGACGAGGGCTTGACCCCATTCCCACGCCGGAAGACTTTGCCCGTATGCGGGCGGAGCGCGAGCCTTAGGCTACAATAATGAACATCTACCTGCTACTGGAGAGGCTTTCATGGCTTACGTAATTGCTGAACCCTGCATCGGCACTAAGGACACCGCCTGCGTCGATGCCTGCCCCGTTGACTGCATCCACCCGAAAAAAGACGAAACTCCCTATGGGGAGCAGGAACAGCTGTTTATCGATCCGGTGGAGTGTATCGACTGTGGCGCGTGCGTTCCCGTCTGCCCGGTTTCAGCCATCTTTGCTGCGGATGATCTTCCGGAGAAGTGGGCTCATTTCGCCGACAAGAACTCTGGTTTCTTCGGTCGTTGATCGCATGCGGCAGGGGCGGCATTCCCGCTCCTGCCTGCAGAGTGTTGAACCGCTCAAGTTGTATTTCCCAGAGGATCTGAAGCCATCCCGGAGTTAAGATCGTCTTATACAGCAGTTTTGGATGCGCAGCCTTCGGGGTGGCGCATCCAAGACCGAAAGCCGGTTTAGCAGCTGTGGCCGGCCTGCTTGAAGTTCCGGGTATGGGAAACCCGCACCGCATGACCAGCAAGCATTTCCGCCGTCTTCCATACCTTCGAGTTGCAACGCTCGCGATAGCTCCGTCGCTGTTTGCCTGTGCCCTGGTGGCGCAGCCTGCAAAGCAGGCCGAAGCATCTACCGCTGCCGCGCAGCCTGACCGGGCCGCTGCCTATTATCACTACACGCTGGCCCATAACTACGAGGATATGGCGACGACTTATGGCCGTCCGGAGTATGCGACCCGGGCGATCGAAGAGTATAAGCTCGCCCTGAATGCCGATCCCACCTCGAGCTATCTGAACAATCATCTCGCCGAGCTTTATTTCAAGACCGGCCGGGTGCGCGACGCGATTGCCGCTGCAGAAGCGCAGATCAAGAAAGATCCGAATAGCCTCGAAGCACATAAGTTGCTGGGCCGTATCTACTTGCGTTCGCTGGGCGACCTGCAGAACAACAACAATGGTCCCTCGCAGCAGATGCTGCAGCTTGCGCTCGGCGAGTACAACAAGATTGTTTTGCTGGAGCCGAATAAAGTCGAGGATCGCCTGATGCTGGGGCAGCTCTACTCCTTCAACCATGACTCGGTTCACGCGGAGGAGCAGTTCAAGGCGGCGCAGAAGATAGATCCCTCCTCGGAAGAGGTTGTGCTGTTTATGGCCCGGCTGTATACAGAGCAGGGCGATCTGCAGGACGCGATCAAGGTCCTGAGCGCTGTGCCCCAGGATGACCAGACTCCCAGAATTGAATATGCGCTGGGCGCCAGCTACGACCAGGTCAAAGACACGAAGAAGGCGATCGCAGCTTATAAAAGAGCGCTGGATCTGGAGCCGGACAATCTGGAAGTGGAGCGTGCGCTGGCCCAGGCTCTGCTGAATGACGGACAGGAGGTGGCCGCGCTGAAAGCCTTCAAGGACATCGTCGAGGGCGACCCGACGGACGCCCAGTCCTTTCTGCGTATTGCAGAGATTGAGCGGCATAAGGGCAACTACAGCGATGCCTACACGGCGATCAAGAAGGCCCAGGATCTGGCCTCCGATTCGCTCGACATAAGCTTCAACGAGGCGCTGATCGAAGATTCGCTGGGTCACTATAGCGACGCGGCGCAGTTGCTGGAAAAGCTGGCTGCTGGTTCAGAGCACACGAGCGGGCAGTACTCCGAAGCGGAGAAGAACAATCGGTCGATCTTTCTCGACAGGTTGGCGAACGTCTATCGCGAACAGAACCAGACCGACAAGGCGATTGCCACGTACCAGAAGATGGCTGTGCTTGGCGGTGATTACGCGACGCGCGCCTATCAGGGTGAAGTAGATACCTACCGCGATGCCCATGAGTATGACAAAGCCACGCAGGCAGCTCGGGATGCGGTCCAGAAGATGCCCCAGGACCGCGGACTGAAGTTGATGCTTGCCGGACAACTCGCCGATACCGGTCATGCTGACGAAGGCATCTCTCTTGCAAAGGCGCTGCTGAAAGGAACCCCGCAGGATCGCGAAGTTGAGCTCTCCCTGGCGCAGATTTATACCCGGCTGCGCAAATGGAAGGACGCGTCCGAACAGCTGGATAAGGCGGATGCGCTTTCCACCAAGCCTGAAGACAAGCTGTATACAGACTTCCTGCGCGGGGCACTGGAAGAGAGGCAAAAGCACTACGACCAGGCTGAGGTGTGGTTTAACAAGGTGCTCGCCATCGATCCGAATAACAGCATGACGCTGAATTATCTCGGCTATATGCTGGCTGACCGCGGAGTGCGTCTCAATGATGCGCTGGCCATGATCCAGAAGGCGGTTAAGCTTGACCCTCAGAACTATGCCTTCCTTGACTCGTTGGGATGGGCTTATTTCAAGCTGGGCAATTACACGCAGTCGGAGCAAAGCCTCATCCAGGCAAGCGAGCGCAACTCGACGGACCCGACTGTGCATGACCATCTGGGCGAGCTCTACGAGAAGACCGGCCGGTTGAAGCAGGCTGCGGCGCAGTGGGAAGAGTCGCTGAACCAGTATCAGCGCACGATTCCCGCAGATGCTGAGCCTGGCGAGATGAGCAAGGTTCAGAAGAAGCTAGATAACGCGCGGGTGCGGCTGGCGAAGGAATCATCTATGCCGCCGGCGGCGAAGCCCTGAGCGTGCTGAGCCTGCCTGCCGGTTGCGCCGTTGATGGCACGGAAGGCGCACCGCTTACAGCTCGTGTATATCCGGAAGGAGCCCATGCCTACCGTTCCCCCTTTGAGCGGGATCGTGGGCGCATCATTCATGCGCGGGCCTTTCGCCGTCTTGCCGGCAAGACGCAGGTTTTTACTCATCGCTACTCTGACCACTTCCGCAGCCGACTGACGCATACCATGGAAGTTGCGCAGATTGCCCGTACTGTCGCATCCACGCTTGGGTTGAATGAGGATCTGGCCGAAGCGCTGGCGCTGGTCCACGACATTGGACATCCTCCCTTTGGTCACGCCGGGGAACGCGCCCTGGACATGGCAATGCAGGCGCACGGGCTGCGTTTTGATCACAATCTGCATGCCCTGCGAATCGTTGAATACTTCGAGCAGCGGTATGTGGAGTTTCGCGGGTTTAACCTTACGCTGGGCGTGCGTGAGGGCATCATCAAGCATTCACGCGATTATTCCGCCGAGCAGCATCCTGAATTGCGCGCATACCTTCTTGACCAGCGGCCACCGCTGGAGGCGCAGTTGATTGACCTGGTCGACGAGATCGCTTATCTCACTGCGGATCTTGACGACGGGCTTGAGGCCGAGATGCTTTCGCTCGACAGGATTCGCGCCGGGGTGGGAATCTTTGAGCGACATTATGTGGTGATGGCTGAGCGCTTTCCGGCCTCACCGTCGAAGCTGGTCTTCAACGAAGCGCTTAAGCGGATGCTCAATGCGCTGGTGGATGATCTGATCGAGGAGACGCGCCGCCGGGTGGCTGCGGCGCAAATTACGACGCTTGCCGGGATTCGACTGTGGCCGGAGAGGCTTGCAGCCTTCTCCGAGCCCATGGAGGCGGCGCGGCGCGAGACGAAGGGATTTCTCTACGGCAACTTATACAATTGCGACGAGTTGACTCGCGACCATGAAGAGGCAGCCCAGGTGGTGACGGATCTCTTCGCTGCCTGGTGCGCCAATCCAGCTCTGCTGCCGCCGAGCTATAGCTCCCGCGTCGAGGAAGAGGGCGCTCCCCGCGTGGTGGCGGACTACATCGCGGGGATGACCGATAATTTTATTCTCGCGCAGTATGCCGAGTGGAAGATGCTGCGATAAGCGTTAGCTACTGTACCTCGCCCAGCGGTCGCAGGCGGCCCAGTTCGGTGGCGCAGGCGATGGCGTTGAGCGTAGCGATTCTCAGGTTGTCTGCAGTTGCCCATAGCCAGTAGCGGCGTGTGGGATCAGCGTTTGCCTCGCTGCTGCGTACCCTTACAAGTACATTCTCCTGTCCCGCGCTGCTGAGGTTGGTGGGCGCCTCCGCATCGTCATCCTGCAGTGAGAGATGGTCGCTGCGGAAGGCCTTCTTTATATCCACCTGCCTTACCGGCTCTTCGTAGTCGAGCGCCATGGAAATGCCATAGCCATGGAAGACCGGTGCGTGTACCAGCTGGATGGCGGTCTCGGGCAGCGCTTCGTTCCGCAGCAGGGCATAGTGCTTGCGGACGGTGGCTTCGAGCGCCGGAAGGTTCAACTTGCCTTCCTCACCGAAAATCGGGCTCAGGTTGAAGGCAGCCTGAGTATCGAAGATGTTCTTGGCAAGGTTCTGGAAATTGAGCAGCCCAATCGTCTGCTGCTGCAGTTCGTCGATGGCGGCTCGTCCATGCTCTGACGCCGGTATCAGCACGGTTGCTGAGGCACTGCGCAGCTTTCCGGCTGAGGCCGCAGCCTTGGCCAGCAAAGCGACTGCGATGGCGGCTGGATGGGCGGCAATCACCGCTGGCGTACCAAGATCAGGGGCACCGGCCTCGGTGATCCATGGAGCGCGTACGAGCACACCCTCCTGATCCTCAAGCGCGCCGGTGAGGTCGATGACGCTGGCGCCAGCATGCGTGGCGCTCTGCCAGTGCTGGCGGGTGAAGTCCGGGGCGCCAGCGAAGAAGGCAAAGTCGACATTGTTGAAGGAATCGGCCTCGATACGCTGCACGACGGAAACCTCGTCTCCTACCGCTTCAAGCAGCCCGAGCGCTTCCTCATCGTCAAAGAGGAGAAACTCCGCGGTGCAGAAGGAGGAGTCCGCGAGTGCTTCATTCATCTCTTTGCCGAGTAAAGACGCTGCGCCGGTAATTGCAATTCTGGAGTGGGTTGCCATCAGTGAGTTGATCCTGTTGTGCTGGGAGGTTGATGGAGCGATGCATGGCGATTACGCTGCCAGGAATAGGCTGCGCGCGCCACGATGCCGGAAAACATGTAGATGAAGGCCATCGTAAAAAGGACCTCCTTTGAGAAGAAAACCATCAGGTAGATAATCAACCCGATGAGGATGATGAGCCGGAAGGGGCGGCGGCTCGACAAGTTGATTTCCTTGCCGCTCCAGAACCGCCAGGTGCTCACCATCAGGAAGCCTATGATGCCCACCAGCGCGATCCAGGTGATGGCAAGCCACCAGTTGAAGATCGGCACTCCCCCGAAGAAGTGCACTACAGCCGCTAGAATACCGGCTGCTGCCGGGATCGGCATTCCCACGAAATACTTGCGATCCGGCCGGCCAGGATTCTTGGGCACGGGGTCGTGACTGATGTTGAAGCGCGCCAAGCGGCTGGCTCCGCAGAGCAGGAACAGGAAGCAGACAAAGCCTCCGATCTGAACGAGCCGCTGGCGCAGCATCGGATCCATGGTCGCCGGAAGCATGTGAAAGCCCCAGGTGAATGCCAGAATGCTCGGCGCTACGCCAAAGGTGATGACGTCGGCGAGGGAATCGAGCTCCTTGCCGAATTCACTCGTGGTGTTCGTCATCCGTGCAATGCGCCCGTCGAGGGCATCAAAGGGGATGGCAAAGCCGATCGCCAAGGCTGCGTAGTCGAAGTGGTGAGGCTCCAGGATAGAGCCCTGCAGGCTCTGAGTGATGGCATAGTAGCCGGCCGCGATATTGCCTGCAGTGAACATGGACGGGAGCAGGAACATCCCGCGTCTCCGCTGCAGTTGGCGTTTTGAGCCGTTCATCAGGCGAGCGACTCCGCCAGCATGGCATCATCCACTCCCGACACGCCGTTAGGTATCTCAGCCAGCACAGTGGAGGCTCCTTTGACCGTATCGCCCATTTTGATCCGTGTAAGGGCATTCGACGGCAGCATTACGTCCACTCTGGAGCCGAACTTGATGAGACCCACGCGCTGGCCTCTCTGGAGCCTGTCTCCAGTCTTGTAATTGAATACGATACGGCGGGCGAGCAGGCCGGCGATCATCTTAAAGGAGACGCTGTATCCTTCATCCGAATCCAGAACGACCCGCATCTGCTCGTTTTTCTCCGCGGAGTCGGGGTTGAGGGCATTGAGGTAAAGACCCTTTTGATAAGTCACGTTGCGTAGTACGCCGGAGGAGGGTGAGCGGTTCACGTGAACGTTGAAAACGCTCAGAAAGATGCTGATGTGAATGCGCTCCCCCTCAGGCGTGCGAACACGTTCCAGGCGGGTGACTTTGCCGTCCGCGGGCGAGATGATCAACCCCGGCTCCTGCGGCGTTTGACGCTCGGGATCGCGGAAAAACCAGAGGAAGAAAGCCGCCAGCAGGAGTGGAAACACCGGCCACGCCAAGCTGCCCGTCAGAAACCAAACGAGCACAGCGACCGCAATCAAGGCTAATCCGTAGAAGTATCCGTCACGTACCATGGGAAGTCCCCTCATTATAGGTTCTTCGCCATTTTCGCGCAGAACTCCCCCTTTGCCAGGGGCCGTACTCAAGGACTACAGGTCAGGCTACGTTGTAAACGTTCTGCGGGGGCTGTCGATGGGCCATCAGCCTGTCTTTCACCTGAAGCTTGAGTTTTTTAAGGCGGGTCTCTTCGAGTTGTTCTTCGGCGGAGAGGTAGGGCTTCTGGAGCAGAGTCTCGAGCTGTTCGGAGTAGCGTCTGTGTTGCTCCTCCAGTTGGCGGAGTTCGCTGGTCGGCGAGGTAAAGCTTACTTCTGTATCCATGTTGACCTCCTGTTACTGAGACGATTAACGCTAGCACCGGGAAGCCTGGTTGTAACGAACTTTTTATTTCGAATGGTCGCTGAGGGGCTCGATTCCCATGAGGATGGCGTCCTCATCAGGGTGGCTGTAATACCCTCTGCGCACCCCCTCCCGCTGGAGCCCTGCCTGCTGATATAGGAGGATAGCCGGGAGATTGGAAGCGCGCACCTCAAGCTGCAGACGTAGCGCGCCGTGGGAGGCGGCCCACTGGAGAGCTGAGTTCAGCAGGGCCGCTCCAATGCCACGCCGCTGCGCCTTCGGGGCGACGGCGATCGACTCCAACTCGCAAATTTCCGCGACGAGGCGGGCGATGACAAACCCTGCAATCTGCTCCTCGAGCTCCGCGACGAGGCAGCAGGTAGGCACAGCGGAGTTAACCAGCAGGGATTCATACTGTGCCAGGCTCCACTGCGGAGCCTGGGGGCTGCTCCGGGCGAGACGGGAAACTGCTTCCAGATCGGCTGGCAAGGCGGCGCGGAGGAGGAAGCTCAAGGGTGCTGCTCTGCAGGCTGGGCCGGGGCCTTTGGCCGGGCAAATAGTTCCGCGTCGGATCGTCTGAGGTAGTTGCCATCGAGGGTTGCGGGATTGTCGAAACTGCCTGCACGATATCGTTCCACCGCAAGGATGAGCGCATCAACGGCGAGCGGGGTTTCCACGCGAATCAGGCAGGGCTGGACCTCGGCATCTACACCGAGGCCGAAAGGAATGTCTTCGCAGATGGCAATCTGCCCGGAGGCGCCTGAGATGTGCTCGCGAATCGTGTCTGCAGTGGCGAGGAATTCCTTGCCGTTACTGCTGAAGTAGAACTCCCCCCGGCCAGCGTCAAGCGCTGCATGCCGTGTCCCGGCTTTGCGCGCCAGCACGTCAAGCCGGGAGATGGCGATCAGCGGCGTACTCCATGCCTCAGCCAACGCCTTTGCTGCGCTTACACCTACGCGTACGCCGGTAAAGCTACCCGGGCCATTCACGGCGGCGATGGCATCGGGCCTGCTGCCGCCGAGTGCTTCTTTAATGCGAGGAACGAGCACAGCGGCGTAGGTTCTGCCCGCAAGAACCGCATCTGCGACGACCTGAACCTGGTCCCCGGAGATACGCGCCACTGCGATGCTTCCTGTTGTGCCGCAGGTGTCGATTGCGAGCAGGAGCTTAGACATCGGAGATAGAGTCCTGACAGATTTCGACGAGCACCCCGCCTGCGCTCGAGGGGTGGATAAAGAAGTAGAGGTGGCCGCCGGCGCCGATCTGGATATCTTCCGAGACAAGGCGAATGCCCTTGCTTTTCAGGGATTCAAGCGTAGTCGAGATGTCATCAACATGGAGCGCAATGTGATGCAATCCTTCGCCGCGCTTCGCGAGAAACCGTCCTACCGGCGAATCCTCGGCTGTCGGTTCAAGCAGCTCGATGCGGCTCTCATCAACGGGGATCATGGCCGTGCGGACCTGCTCGTGCTCGACTGTTTCCATGTTCAGCACACGCATGCCCAGCGCTTCGTAGAGGCTACGCGCAGATGCGATGCTCTTCACTGCAATTCCGATATGGTCGATCTTCGCCATTTACTTCTCCTGTTCCTTCTCGGGCACAAACATATTTTGAATGAGGCGGGGTACCAGACGATAGGGGTCTTTCTGCCCTTTATTGGCCTGGGTGGCGTAGTCATCGAGTTGATTGGATGAGATTCCGTGCGCACGCACCTGCTTCAGAAGAGCCTCCCGCATCATTTCTTCGATGCGCTCTCGCCAGCGTGCGATCCTGCGCCGCTCAAACTCTCCGCTCTGGAGGAACGCAGTGCGTGCGATCTCGATCTGCTCTGCAAGTGCATCGACACCCTCGCCGGTAGAGGCTACGGTTCGTACTACGGGAGCAACCCAGTCGCCGTGATGCGACGCGAGCGACTGCATGGCGCGGACCTCCTTTTCGATGCGGTCTGTGCCTTCGCGGTCTGCTTTATTGATGACAAAGATGTCGGCAATCTCCATAATGCCTGCCTTGATGCTCTGCACGTCGTCGCCCATGCCCGGAACGAGAACGACCAG
Source organism: Acidipila rosea (assembly GCF_004339725.1). Classification (GTDB taxonomy): domain Bacteria; phylum Acidobacteriota; class Terriglobia; order Terriglobales; family Acidobacteriaceae; genus Acidipila; species Acidipila rosea. The sequence goes on from NZ_SMGK01000004.1 coordinate 295,144, forward strand.
GGTGATATCGGCCAGCCGCACGATGTTGATCTCGTCCTGGCCGACTCCGACCGTTTCTATGAGAATCGTGTCGCGGCCGCTGGCTTCGATTACCGAGACAACATCTGCGGTGGCCCGCGCGAGGCCTCCGAGCGCTCCCCGCGTAGCCATTGAGCGGACATAAATGCCGGGGTCTGCAACGCGCTCCTGCATGCGGATGCGGTCGCCTAGAATTGCGCCTCCGGTGAACGGGCTTGTTGGATCAACGGCGAGAACGCCGATGCGCTGATTGAGCTTGCGATAATGGCGGGCGAGGCGATCGACCAGGGTGCTCTTGCCCGCTCCGGGAGCGCCGGTGATGCCTATGCGGAGAGCGCTGCCAGTGTAGGGAAAGCAGGCAGAAAGAAGATCCGCTGCCAGTGGAGCGTCATTTTCAACCAGGGACACCGCGCGGGCGAGCGCGCGGATGTCGCCCGCGCGCAATCGCTCGACAAGGGTTGTCGCGTCCAAGATCTAAGCACCCTGCTGCGATGGAATGAACTCTTCCATCACCGCTTTACGCATGAGGTCGGGTGGCAGCAGGCCCTGCGAGAGGATGAAATCGTGAAACTTCTTCTGGTCGAACTTCGGGCCTAGTTTTGCCTGCGTGTCTTTTCGTAACTGCAATAGTTTCGTATAGCCGTAGAAGTAGGAGTTTGCCTGTCCCGGCATGCGGAAGGTGTAGCGCTCTACCTCCTGGTTGGCAAAGGGAACCGAAAAGACGCAGTCCTGCGTCAGCACCTTCATTGCATCCGCGGGTTGTATCTTGCCCATCTGCAGTTCAGGATCGAGAAATGCGCGGGCTGCGCGCAGCAGGCGGAACTGCAGCGAGATTAATTGCCCATCGAGGGGCATGTAGGGTTGCGTGATGTATTCGGCATAGAGTCCCCAGCCCTCAACGTTCGTTGAGTTGAATGCGTAAAGGGCGCGAGCGAGCGAGACGCCGTGCTCCACCATCGAGTCAAACTGTAGCTCATGGCCCGGGCGTGCTTCGTGCGCGATCAGCGTCCATGCAGCTGCGCCGAAGGTGTAGTCGTCTACCTTCTGGCTCTTACCCGATCCCGCGCCGGAGGGCATGTTGAGCGGCAGCACGAATTCGCCCTGCTGTCCGGTGTTATTAAGAAGTGGCGGCGGGTCCATGTGTGGCGCGGGCTCCTGCGCGCTCTCGGCTGGCGTGCCGAGACGGATGCGTGCGGGCCGATTGGGCAGGCTGACGAGCCTATTTGTAACTATGATTGTTTCAATATCCTTAAGCCGCTGTTTATAGTAGGGCAGAATTGCGTCGCCTGTGATCTGGTCCTGCTTCAAATGGCGAATGACATCGCGATAGTCTGTCTGCTGCCAGCCATGTTGCTTGGCCACTTGTGCGGCGATGGTTTGCATCTCCGCCTGGTATTCCGTGAACGCCTTGTGGCCCATGGCAGCGATCTGCGCAGGTGGAATATCGATGCCGTAGCTCTCAAGATCGAGCGCGTATTCCGCCGGCGGAAGCCGGAAGTCAGTGCGCGCCTTGGGTAGTAACTGCTTGCGGACCCACGCGTCGTAGTCCGTCAGCTCCGTCTTAAGCTTCGCGTAGGGTGCCTCCCATCCCGTGATGCCGTACTGTTTGAAGAGCGCAGGAATGCCGTCGAGATACATCGCGTTTCGTGCAAGATCAGTTTCAATCCTGGCCTTGGCCGGATAGATCATGCCTAGCTTGGCCATCTGCTCTTCTGTGCGCTGTTTGAGCAGGTCGCTGATGGGCTGGTAACCGGGCTCGAGCCCGGCATATTTACGCAGCCGGACGAGCGCAGCCTTGCGACGGTCGGCGGCCACCTGGTCATCGAGCAGCGAGCGCAGGCCGCTAAAGACGTAGCTGCTCGCGTTGAGATACGGCACTTCGTGCGCTTCCGAGTAGTCATGCTGCTTGAGTTCAAGCTGGATGCTGTGGATCAGGATATGCAGGTCTTCTGCAACATATTTGTTCTTCTCTTTTGGCAGTGCCGCTTCATACTTGGCGAGCACTGCTCTGGTCTCCGCGATCTCCTTGTCCTCGTCGGCCTTCGTGGGCTGGGCAATCAGCGGATCATAATGGCTGAGCCCTTCAGAGGAGGCGTCTTCCGGTTCATGCTCCTTACTGATGTCGATCAGGAGTTCCGTATACTGATTGCTCTTCGTGATCCAGCTTCTGTCAGTAGGATTGGGAGCGGTCTGCGCGAGACAGGGTGCTGCAACAGTGAGAGCCAGCACGGCGGCGAATTTCTTCAGCAAGTGATATCTCCTGAAATAGATACGACTTCACCAGCATAGTACGCGGCCCGGCTTCGGCATAACAGGGAACTGTTCGTGTATGCTTTGTGCCGTGCCTGGGATGGCTTCCTGTCCGAGGCCCTAAGAGGGAACAAATGAAGACGACAGGGAAATACCTTGTGGCGATTTTGTCCTGCGCTATCGCAATGCCGATAGTGGCTCAGAGCGCAGCACCCAGGCGCGTGAAAGTTGAGATAAAGACCTCCAGCGGAGAAGATGCGGGTAGCGCGACTCTGATGGAAACGAAAGCCGGTGTTCAAATCAGGCTCGCCCTGAAGAATTTGCCGCCCGGCGAACATGCCATTCATATCCATCAGAATGCGAAGTGCGATCCTCCGGACTTCACCTCCGCGGGCGGACACTTCAATCCTGCAGACAAGAAGCATGGCATCAAGAATCCTGAGGGTCATCACAATGGAGACCTGCCTGAGAACCTCACGGTTGGGCCGAACGGCAAAGTGAAAACTCACATTCTCGCCGCAGATGTGACGTTGGCGCCGGGGGCTGCCAACTCGGTGTTTGCAAATGGCGGCACATCGATTGTGATTCATGACAAGGCAGACGACATGATGACCGATCCTACCGGCAATGCAGGCGCGCGCATTGCCTGCGGCACGATCACCATGCCTCAGTCCATGCCGATGTAGCAGGACCGGCCAACGTCGAGGCAGCTCAGCCGCGCGACGGGCTAACCTTGAGGATCTCCCGCGCGATGACCATTCGCTGAATCTCGCTGGTACCTTCGCCAATGGTGCAGAGTTTGACGTCGCGATAGAACTTCTCTGCCGGATAGTCTTTGATGAAGCCGTAGCCGCCGTGAAGCTGCACGGCTTCGTCACAGATCTTCACCGCGACTTCGCTGGCCTTGAGCTTTGCCATGGAGGACTCGCGCGTCACCTTGTGGCCGGCGTCCTTGAGTACTGCTGCGCGCTGCGTCAGCAGGCGCGCGGCGTCGAGTTCAGTGGCCATGTCGGCCAGCTTCCATTGAATACCCTGAAATTCAGCAATGGCCTTACCGAACTGGCGGCGTTCTTTTACATACTTCAGCGATGCATCGAGCGCGCCGCGTGCGATGCCGAGGGAGAGCGCCGCGATGGAAATGCGGCCGCCGTCGAGAATGCGCATTGAGTCGACGAAGCCCTCGCCGAGCTTGCCGAGCAGGTTCGCTTCAGGAATTTCGCAGTCCTCGAAGATCAACTCGGAGGTGTCGCTTGCGCGCAGTCCGAGCTTGTTCTCCTTCTTGCCGGGGCGAAATCCGGGTGTGCCCTTTTCGACGACGAAGGCCGACAGGCCATGCGTGCCCTGCGCCTTGTCAGTGACGGCGATGACGACGGCGACGTCGGCATAATGGCCGTTAGTGATAAAGGTCTTGTTGCCGTTGAGTACCCACTTGTCCCTCTTGCGCGTCGCGCTCATGCGCGCGCCCGCTGCGTCTGAGCCGGAGCCGGGCTCGGTGAGCCCCCACGCGCCGAGCCATTCGCCGCTCGCGAGCTTCGGGATATATTTGCGCCGCTGCTCCTCACTACCCGCGAGAAAGATGTGATTGGAGCAGAGCGAGTTGTGTGCTGCAACGATGATGCCGATCGAGCCATCGACGGCGGAGAGCTCTTCGATGGCCAGCACATAATCAACATAGCCAAGACCTGCGCCTCCATACTCAGCCGGAAAGATCATTCCCAGCAGCCCCATCTGGCCAAGCTGCTTAACGACTTCAGAGGGGAACTCGCTTGCTTCATCCCAGCGCATCACGTTGGGTGCGATTTCTCGCGCTGCAAACTCGCGTACTTCCTTGCGCAGTTGCTCCTGGTCTTCGGTGAGGGTGAAGGGGTAGGTGGACAGGACGGGTTCGAGGGAAACTGTGCTCATTGAGGCTCCATTGCGAAAACCCATGACAATAGCACCTTCTGTGCACGTTTGTCGCGGGTGTGTTTCATCAAGCCGGAACCTTTGCGCGGGGGTAGAATCGCCGGGGTCGCCTTTCGTAGCAAAGGTGAACCGTAGACGATTTGACATTCATTCGCGAGAGGTTAGGTCTCATATCCGATGGTTCATAAACGGTTTCTACCCTTCCTGTTCCTGTTGACGATATCCGTATACGGCCAGATTCCCAGTTGGATGCCTAACCCTACCCAGCAGCAGACCTATACGCTGCATCGCTCGTCGAGCCGAGAATCCACTGGCGCCAATGCGGACTATCGCACTCTCACTCCGGGGCAGACAATGACCATTCTCGACGCAGATGGGCCGGGAGAAATTTCGCACATCTGGTTTACCCTCGATGATCCGGAGCCCTACCACCTGAAGAGGATTGTTCTGCGCATGTACTGGGATGGGGAAAAGAGCCCGAGCGTTGAAACCCCGATCGGCGATTTCTTTGGACTCGGCAATGGGATCTACTACGCATGGGAATCGGCTGTGCTCTCAGTAGGGAGAGACAGGTCGCTGAATAGCTATTTCCCGATGCCGTATGCGAAGCACGCGCGCGTCACCATTACCAACGAGGGCAAGCAATCACTCACGCACCTCTACTGGAATATCGATTACCGGGTGAATGCCCAACCATTGCCTCCGCACACCCTCTACTTCCACGCGCAATACAGGCAGGCGCAGCCTAACCATGGCTGGACAGGCGAGTGGTACGAGAATGGCGATCCGATGGTGAACTATCGCCGCAACCTCGACGGCAAAGATAACTACGTCTGGATGGAGGCGCAGGGGCATGGCCAGTTCGTTGGGGTAACTATGTCGATCCTCCAGAACCAGGACGGGTGGTGGGGTGAGGGGGACGACATGTTCTTCATCGACGACCCGAGCAAACCGGCAATTATCGGCACCGGCGCAGAGGATTACTTTCTAGGAGCATGGGGCTTCGGTGGTCCGTCAGACCTGATGTTGCACGGCGCGCCGGTGGTGGGGAAGGAGTTGGCAGGAGGGCGCTCCAGCGTCTATCGCTTTCATCTGGACTCGCCCATTCCTTTCACGAAGTCGTTCAAGGCAACGATCGAGCATGGCAACGCCAACCATCGCTCCGACAACTTCTACTCGGTTGCCTACTGGTACCAGGCCGAGCCTCATATGGCTTTCCCTCCTTTGCCGGACGTGGATGACCGCATTCCTACGCTCGAATTTGTGGGCGGTCCAGGGAACTCGAAAGGGCAGTACTCGCCGGGAAGTCTGCAGCCGCGATAGGGATTCAATGCTCTTGGAGTGTTGCCGCTTTTCGCCGCGAGCTGTTCGCTCGCGGCGAAATCAGCTCAGCTTCAGGTCCGCGAAGACGAAGCCTTCGCGCTCCACAATTTCACCATTCTCGACAGGTATCGGGTGCATAAACATTGGCCCTGCGTACGTGGCGGTGTGGAACTCGCCATTCTCTCCGCATGGATCGACCTCAGATGGCAGGTCTGCCAGCAGGGAGTGGTCAAATTCGCGTCCGGCGAAACTGGGCGACAGCTTTTTGGGATCGACGCAGACGATGCGCGTTTTGAGACCGGCCTCAATCATAGCTTCGGCAAGCTTGCGCGTTTCCAGGCCCCATACCGGGAAGAGCGGTGTCAGGCCTGTATCGGCAAGGCGCTCCTCGCGATAGCGGCGGATATCCTCCAGAAACAAATCGCCGAAAGCGATGGCTTCTATGCCTTCGCCTTTGGCGCGTTGGCAGGCCTGGCGCATGGCTCCCTCATAGGCTTCATTCGAGCAGGGCCACGGCAGAGGGACTTTCCAGAGCGGGAGACCAGCCGCCGCAGCCTGCGCTTCCAGCAGTTCACGGCGAGTGGAGTGCATCGCGACGCGGTCGAAAGCAGAATTGAGGGTGGTGAGCAGTCCTGCTATTTCGTAGTCGCCGGCCTGGCGCAGCAGGTGGAGCGCCCAGGCGCTGTCCTTACCGCTGCTCCAGGAGACGAGTGCTCGCTTCAAATACCACCCAATGCTTGTTCGAGATCGGCAATCAGGTCGTCGGTGTCTTCAATGCCGACAGAAAGCCGAATCATTCCATCGGTGATGCCTAGCGCGGCGCGCATCTCTTCGCCCAGGGCGGCGTGGGTCATCGTCGCCGGATGAGAGATCAGCGTCTCGACGCCGCCGAGGGACTCGCCGAGCGTGCAGATCTTCAGTCCCTTCAGAAAAGTATTTGCGCGGTCGAGAGAGCCTAGCTCAAAGGTGATCATGGAGCCGAAGCCGGTCATCTGCTTCTTCGCAAGTTCGTGTTGCGGATGCGTCGTAAGGCCTGGATAGAAGACCTTTCCTACCGCTTTGTGATTCGCGAGAAACTCCGCAACCTTGCGGCCGCTTTCGTCGTGCTGTCTCATGCGCACTGCAAGCGTCTTGACGCCCCGGAGGATCATCCAGCTCTCAAACGGAGAAAGGATGCCGCCGGTGCATTTCTGCACGAATGCGAACTGCTCCGCATGCGAGGGCTTGGTGCCGACCAGCACGCCTCCAAGGCTGTCGCTGTGGCCATTGAGGAACTTTGTCGTCGAGTGCATGACGATATCCGCGCCAAACTCAATGGGCCGCTGGAAATAGGGCGACATGAAGGTGTTATCGACGCTCAGTTCAACGCCCGCCTCGTGGCATATATCGGCCACCGCACGGATGTCGGTCAGGGTCATCATGGGGTTGGTGGGTGTTTCGATGTGGACGAGCTTCGTCGCTGGCCGGAGCGCCTTGCGCACATTTTCGGGATCGGATGTATCGACGTAGGTGAACTCGATGCCGTAGCCGGTGACGATCTGGTTGAAAAGCCGCGGGGTGCCCCCATACACATTTTCGCCGCAGATGACGTGATCGCCCGTCTTGAAGAGGGTGATCATGGCCATGATGGCGGCCATGCCGCTGGCGAAAACATGGGCGCTGGAGCCGCCCTCGAGTGATGCGAGGTTTGTTTCCAGCGCGTCGCGGGTCGGGTTCGAGACACGCGAATATTCGTAGCCCTTATTCTTGCCGATCTCCTCCTGCGCATAGGTGGAGGAGAGGTAGATGGGCACATTCACGGCACCCGTGAGAGGGTCAGGAGACTGGCCATCGTGGATGGCGCGGGTAGCGAAGCCTGCTTTGCTTTTGGTCATCAGAAATCCAGTTTACTTGCCGCCATCGAATATGTTCTTGGAGAGGTAGCGCTCGGCAGAGTCGGGCACAATGGTCGCGACCCGTTTGCCGGGTCCCAGGCGTTGCGCGATCTGGATCGCAGCGAACACGATAGCGCCCGCGCTCGACCCCGCGAGCACTCCTTCTTCCGCAGCCAGGCGCTTGACCATGGCGAACGCATCCTCGTCGGTTACGCGGACGATCTCATCCGTAACTGAGCGGTCAAAAGTCTTCGGAATGAAGGAAACGCCGATGCCCTCGACCTTATGAGGTCCCGGTTCGCCGCCTTCGAGCACCGAACCCTGTGTTTCTACAGCGACGGTCAGGATGGAAGGGTCTTTCTCCTTCAGCAGCCGGGCGATGCCTGTGAAGGTGCCGCCGGTGCCTACACCTGAGACGAAGGCGTCAATGCGGCCCTCCATCTGATCCCACATTTCAACCGCGGTTGTATCGTGATGAAACTGCGGATTGGCTTGATTGTCGAACTGCATGGAGGGAAAGACATTGGGGTCTTCTTTGGCAACGGCGAGGGCGCTGCGGATGGCGCCGCGTATCCCATCGGCCTCCGGAGTGCGAACCACGGTGGCGCCGAAGCCGCGCATCAGCATGCATTTCTCCTCGGCAAAGCCCTCCGGCACAAAGAGCAGGACCTTGTAGCCACGGTTCACGCCGACCAGGGCGAGTCCCACCCCGGTGTTGCCCGCAGTGGCCTCGACGATCGTGGAGCCGGGATGCAGCAGCCCGCGTCGCTCCGCATCGAGAATGATTCCCAGGGCGGCGCGGTCTTTGACGCTGCCACCGGGATTCAAAAATTCAAGCTTGGCGTAGACATCGGCCATTTCCGGGGTGGCGACGCGGCGAAGGTGCAGCATGGGAGTGTGACCCATGAGTTCGGTAATGTCTTCTGCAACGCGGAGAGGGGCGATTGAGTTTTCGACGATACGCATAAAAACTCTTAAGTTTAGCAGGAGCGAGGGGCCGGCCACCTGTCAGGAGCGAACTCACACAAAAGATGTAGTTCTTCGATTGCAAATAGAGAGGGATTAGGTTCTTTTTCAAATAACATTTTGGCAAGCACTCTTCGGATTAAACCTCTCCATCTGGAGGGCTATGCCGATTAAGGATGAATCTGGTCTACCCCAACACGATCCGCAAGAGAAGCAGCGCCGTGATGCTCGTCATCCTGGCGGCGCTGGGTTCTGCTGCATTTATCTGCGCCGGCAGCGTGCTTGTCTATTCGAGCGCAAGGCAGTTGATCGTACGGCGTGATTTGGAAGACCACTCGAATGACGTGCTGTCTGCACTCCAGCTCATCTCGCGGCGCATCGGCGATATCGACCTGACGATCCGTCTTTATCAGAAAACGAGCTCCGATGGCGACCTGAAGAATGTACAGAGGACTGCCGCTCAGCTGGAAGCTGCCTCCATTCAGCTGCAAAATCTCGTGGCGGATGACGTGTCTCAGCAGAAGAGAGCTAACAGGATTGTCGGGGCAGCACATGCCCTGAACGAAAGCCTGGAAGACCTGGATGCGAAGTCCTCCTTTCCTGTGCATCAGTTGATGCTGGCCCGCGAGGCCCTCAGCCAGATGGAGGTGTATGAGCAGGCCCTGCTCGCCGCCAGAAAGCGCCAGGCCCGCGAGCAGAGTTATCGCAGTCTGGGGACGGCGATAGCCTATGTCCTTCTTTCGCTGGCAGTGGTGTTGATGCTTTTCGGCAGTCTGCTCCGCGACATTTTGAGGCGTAAGCAGTTTGAAGATCAGCTGTCACGCGCAAATTCGCAGCTCGAGCTTACGATCGGTCAGCTGGAATCGCGCGCCCGCGAAGCTGCTCTGCTGACTGCCGCGCGCGATGAGATGCAGCTCTGCATCTCCCCGTCGGATGCCCACACCTGCGCTGCACGCTACTGCGAGCGGCTGCTGACGGGGACACGCGGCGGCGTGCTGGTCATCAACAATTCTCGCCAGATGGTTGAACTCAGGGCATCCTGGGGCGATCCTGAGGCTCTGATTGACTGCTTCGCCCTGGACTCCTGCTGCGGACTTCGCTCGGGTCGCGCACGCTGGCGCAAGGACGGTCAGTCTGAGGTGCACTGCACGCATTTTAATGGCGAGCAGCCCGAGAACTATCTCTGCATTCCCCTCGCGGCGCAGGGAGACACGCTGGGCTTTGTCTACGTGGAGTGTCCCAACCGCCGCATGGCGACGATTGTTGAGTCGCAGGAGGCTGCACTGCAGGAGCTTGTGGAGACGGCCTCGATGGCGATTGCCGGACTCAACCTGCGCATGCGCCTGGAGAATCAGTCCATCCGCGATGGGCTGACAAACCTGTTTAACCGTCATTTCATGGAGATTGCCCTCGAGCGCGAGATCCTGCGCGCAGGCAGGTCGCGGAATTCCCTGGCTGTGTTCATGCTCGACGTGGATCACTTCAAGCAGTTCAACGATACCTATGGGCACGAAGCGGGGGACAACGTGCTTCGTGAGGTAGCTGAAACGTTCCGCCAGTGTGTACGCGCCGAGGATATTATCTGCCGATACGGCGGCGAAGAGTTTGTCATCATTCTGCCGGAGATCACTACGAGCGAAGCCTGGGAGCGCGCGGAAGCTGTGCGGCGCAAGGTGGGAGAGATTCGTGTGCGGCATCGGGGAGAGAGCCTGCGGGAGGTCACGATCTCTCTAGGGCTGGCTATGTATCCCGCGGATGCCGACACGCTGGAGGAGCTACTGCGAGAGGCAGATCGCGCGCTCTATGATGCGAAGCATCGCGGGCGCAACTGCGTGGTGACAGCGCAAAGCAGGGTCAACGCATAGCCGCTTTCCTGTGCGGCGCTACTGTTGGCCGCTCTGGAGGGTTATCCCGCTCCCCTGCGCCGTTTTGCTGCCAGCCGACCTGGGATAATAGCCGCTGCGAGTGCGTACGATCAGCTTCATATGGGGAGCGTGCGCTTCCACACGAACCACTCGGTATCCGCCAAGACTGGCCGGCTTGGTGGAGTGGTAGCCGATGGTGTACTGGCTGCGAATATCGCGCGCTACTTCATTGGCGATAGCGTCCACCTGGCCGAGATTCTTAGGGAAAAAGGCGATTCCACCGGTTTCGTCCGAAAGCAGCTGCAGCGCACGCTGGGCGCGGTGCGATTCACGGCTGCTGTCGGAGCCGAAGAGCAGCCCGATGGAGTAAACCACCGGTCCCTGCAGATCCTGGATGCGCCTGATGGTCTGTTCCAGGGTCAGGCTGGAGGCGTTGTCCTCGCCATCGGTGATGACGAGCAGCACCTGCTTCGGCTGTTTTGCGCCCTTTGAGAGTTCGTCGGCAGACGCGACGACTGCGTCATAGAGCGCTGTTCCTCCCTTGGCGTCGATATGTGACAGGCCATCCTGTAGTTTGGAGATATTCGAAGTGAATTCCTGATCGATAAATGCTTCGTCAGAGAAGTTGACGATAAAAGCTTCGTCCTCCGGGTTGGAGGCTCTTACCAGGTCGAGCGCCGCAGCATTTACCGCTCCCCGCTTATCGTGCATCGAGCCGGAGTTGTCCACCAGGATGCCCATGGAAACGGGAAGGTCGGAGTGCTGAAAGGCCGCGATGGTCTGTAACACATTGTCTTCATAGACCTTGAAGTCGTCCTTGGTCAGCGTGTTGACGAGGCGGCCGTTCTGGTCAAGCACCGTGGCGTTAAGAACAACCTCCTCCACATCCCGGCGTATCGTGTAGCCGCCTCCTGCGCCGCGCTGGACGGCTGCTCCCCCCTGCTGCTCTTTTTGCATAGGGGGTGCGGGAACCGCTGCATCGGGCGACGGTACAGGGTCGGTATCGACGGTCAGCGAGGGCTGCTTTTCGGCAGGCACAGGTATGGGCACCTGCTGAGCTGCGAGTGGGAGGGTGAAGGCGGCGAGGAGCAAGGTACCCAGAAAGCTACTGCAAAGGCGCATAGTATCCGTTACGCGCGTGCACCGCGAGTTGCGGAAGTCCCGGAGGGGGCACGAGCTTTACTTTTAATTTACGCCACTTGCCGTCCCGTCTCGCATCGTCGGATTTGTAGCCGAGTACATATTCATTGCGAAGTTCGGCACTGATCTTGGTGGCGATGTCGCCCATCTCGGCAACGTCATCCACTTTGAAGAGTCTGCCGCCCGTCTCGTTGCTTATGTCTGCGAGCAGTTGCGGTCCCATTCGCTCCTCTGTGGTGGGGGCATACGGGTCAAAGATGCCGATGGAGTAAATCTGTACGGCGGATTCGCGCACGGCGGTGCGCACCTCATTTTCCGTGTATCGGCTACGGTTGTCGCCGCCGTCGGAGACGATCAGCAGTGCGTGGCGCTCATACTTCGCCTGCTTCATTTTTGCGATACCAAAATAGATTGCGTCGAGCAGTGCGGTCCGATGGCCGGGATGCACGTTGGTGAGCTGTTCCTCAATGTCATCGACCGAAGAGGTGAAGTCCGAGACCAGTTCCGGGCGGTCGTTGAAGGCGATCACGAAGAACTCGTCCTGAGGGTTTGCCGTTTTCATGAACTGGAAGACGGAATCGCGTGAGCGATTGATCTTGTTGGCCATGCTGCCACTCATGTCAAAGATGATGCCGATGGAAACTGGGGCGTCTTCCTGGGAGAAGGTTTTGATCGTTTCAGGACGATTTTCTTCATAGAGGAAGAAGTTTTCCTTCTCCAGACCCGTCACCAGTCGATCGGCGCCATCGGTGACCGTCACCGGCACGAGCACCAGGTTCACATCCACGCGGATGCGTTCATTGGAGCGGGCGTTGAGCGCAGCCCGTCCCTCCAGCGGTGGTGGTCCAGGATTCGCAGGTACGACCGGGGGAGGTGGGCTTACGTGAACCCGGTTGAGCTGATCTTCCTGACAAAAGGACCTTCCAGCGGTGAAAACGAGGACGAACGCCAGTGCGACAGGGTGTAGCCGCCTCAGTTTAGGAAGGGAACTGCGAGTTGCATTGCGGAGGAATTTGCATGTGAGAGGCATCGTTTTGCCCTCTTGGCGGTAGCGTAGCACGCTTTTCAAGTGGACGGAGGCGTAGTTTTGCGGCGAGATGACAATGTGTTCAGGTTCAAGGTGCAGGTTGCGACGCTAAGTCGTTGCGGACGTACATTCTGTATCCGAAGGGCGAAACCTGGCGAGGGTCGACAGGCGGCGGCAGGGGTGTCCAGGCGCGTACCAGCTTGTAGTGGGTTGCCAGATAGCGCCCAAAGCGCGGCCATGCCTGCAGTTTTTGGTAGTCAGGGTCGCGGCTCACCTGAAATGCACCGGCGCGGGTGGCGCAATCCTCATCGGTCACGACAAAGACCGAGGGCGGATGCAGTATAAGTCTGGCCCAGTAGCGGCGGCGTACAGCCTCGATGGCAGGCGTTGCATCGGATGCGAGAACATAGCAGTCGGAAATCATGCCAGTGGCCTGGACGAGCCGCATATCGTAGAGCGCCGTAATGCAGCCGACCGTCATGTCCATGCATTGGACATTTCCCGAGAGCCGGGGAGCGCCGATGGTCGCCAGGTCTCCTTCCATGTGCGCCAGAAATTGCTGGTTCCAGTAAGTGAAGCGTCCAGTTTTTGCGGCAGACACAGGCGCGAGGAAGCAGACGGCAAACAAGACGGTGACGACGGCCAGGGTGCGCCGCCAATTTTTCTCCGCAAGGCAGGCAGCCAGATCGCGTGCTGCAAGCGTGAGGAGTGCGGCAAGCAGAAGATAGCGATGGTAGGGATAGCCCTTGCCCTGTACGCAGTAAGACAACAGCCCGAAGGCAGCAGTGGTGAAGAGCGCCGTCCGTTCCCAGTTCCTCTCCTTGCGGGCCGGGACCGGGAACAGGGCCAGGGGCAGCCACAGCAGCAGCAGCGGCCATGCCGGTGCGGCTGAATGCTGCAGCAGGTAAGCGAGGGGTCTTCTGCCGAGGGAGGCATAGTAGGGGACGAGATGGCGCTGCATCTCGAAAAAAGCCAGAAGAGCCTGATAGTGGACCAGATAGACGAGTCCGATGGCCAGCGGCAATGCTAATCCGGCGCAGGCGGCCAGCAGGTATTTCTGCCAAGGTGTGCCGCCGCGGCGTAGCTCGTGGATTGCCAGCGCCAGCAGGCCAACGGCGAGCGGGAGACCAATTGGCTTCACGATGCCCGCGAGGGCGGTGAGAAAGCCGAAGGGCAGCATCCACGCCCAACGCTTCTGCCGGAGGCAAAGGAAGAGGCACGCAAGCCCCAGGATGAGCAGCACCGCCATGGATAGATCGCGCTGGCCAGCCTGCGGCATGCCATCGCGCCCATGCAGCAGGGCGAAGAGCGAGGCGGCCAGGATGCCTCCGAACCAGTCCTTTGTGAGGACCATCATTCCGGCAGCAGCCCCAGCCAGGAGGGAGAAGTCGAAAAGCCGCCAGCCCATCGCGCCGCCGCCGAAGATGCGTATTGCGGCATCTTCCATCAGGTAGCAGCCGGGGTAGTTCATGTCGAGGATGTCGCGATAGGGCGCGAAACCATGGTGCGTGAGGAAAACGACATAGTGGATGACCGATGCGTCACTGACCAGCGGCCAGCGCCAGGAGTGCGCCACGAACCATGCCGCGCAGGCGGCCAGCGCGGTGCTCATCACGATCTTGAACAGGCGCATCAAGCCCTTACGTTAGTTGACTGGGAATAGTTTCGCCAAGCCGCTGCGCTACAATCGCAGGAGCAAAGCAACTGTTAAATCAGTCCGGTCGTAGCCGGCAAACCCGGGGTTCAATCTTTCTCATGGCTCGTATTTATCCCTTTCGCGGCCTGCGCTACAATCCGACCATCGTTCGAGTTCAAGACTGCGTAACTCAGCCGTATGACAAGATCACGCCCGCCATGCAGCAGGCGTATTACCAGAAGAGCCCTTACAACCTGGTGCGAATCATCCTCGGGCTGCCCGAACTGTTCGACGAAAATGGTGGCGATGTCTATACGCGCGCGGCGCGCGACTTCACAGCGTGGCGCGAGAGTGGTGTGCTGGCCGCGGAACCTGAGCCGTGCATCTTCGCCTATTCCCAGCGCTTTACGGTGCCTGGATCGAACGGCGCGGTCGCAGAGAGACGCGGATTCATCGCGCTGGGCGAACTGTATGACTACGCCCAGAATGTCATCTTTCGCCACGAGCAGACGCTTTCCAAGCCGAAGAGCGACCGGCTGAACCTGCTTCGGGCCACACGTGCCCATTTCGGACAGATATTCATGCTTTACTCCGACCCGGGGTTAACTGCAGAGAAGCTGCTCTTCTCCGGCAATTATGTGCCGGATATTGAGGTGACCGATGAGTACGACGTCCAGCACCGGGTCTGGAAGGTTAGCGATCCCTCCACGATCAATATGCTTGCCGGGGCACTCGAGGACAAGAAGCTGATCATTGCCGACGGCCACCATCGGTATGAGACGGCGCTGAACTACTCCAGGGAGTGCGCTCCCGCCGCAGGCGCGGAACGCACCGAGCGCAACACGAATACCATCGCACAGCCGCCACATCCTGAAGCCGCCGTGATGATGACGTTTGTCAATATGGATGCCGAAGGTCTGGTGATTCTGCCGACCCACCGTGTCGTTTCCGGGCTTGAGAGTTTCAAGACAGCGGCATTCCTCGACAAGGCCAAGGCTTACTTTGCCATTGAACCATGCGAAACCTCAGATGCTTCGGCGTTGACCGCGAAGCTCGCCGCCGTGGGCAATGGCGCAACCGCTTTCGCAGCCGTGACCAGGGAAGGCGCTTACCTGTTGACTGCAAAGCCTGAGGCGGTCGCAGAGGCGCTAGCTGACCTTTCTGATCGGCAGCGGCAACTTGATGTAGTACAACTGCATGCGCTGGTGCTGGAGCAGTTGCTCGGCATCACGCCAGAGGCGATCCGCGAACAGCGCAACCTGCGCTATCTGCGCGATGCGGCTGAGGCCGTGGAGCAGGCTGTGCGCGGAGCGGCGGATGTCAGCCTGCTGATGAACCCGGTGACGCTGAACCAGTTGCGAGAGGTCGCCTTTGCCGGAGAAGTGATGCCGCAGAAGTCGACGGATTTCTATCCCAAATTACTGAGCGGTCTTGCCATTTATGCGTTGGACTGAGAGTGGGAACGGACGGTGGTGTAGCGCCTTCGCGGCACTCGGCGCCTTGCTGCTGTGCTTCGCCTCTGTGGCGGCGCAGACACAGCCGGTGGTTCCCCCGTCTCCCATGGCATCCGTTCAGCCTCGATTCTCCGTGGTGATTGACGCGGCCCACGGAGGAGCGGACACGGGTGCAAAGCTAACCTCCGGCCTGATGGAAAAGGACCTGGTGCTGGCGCTCTCCGTGCGGCTGCGCTCGCTCCTGGCTGCCCGCGGCATCTCAGTCATCACTACCCGGGAGTCGGACACGACCGTGGCAGCGGATGACAGAGCCGGTCTTGCCAATCATTCCATGGCAGCCGCCTGCATTATGCTGCACGCGACGACGACCGGCAGCGGAGTTCATCTATTCACCTCTTCGCTTGCGGCTGTTCCGAATGGGCGCTTTCTGCCCTGGCAGACGGCGCAGGCAGCTTACACTCCGCAAAGTCTGCGTCTGTCGTCGGAGATTGCCTCCGCGCTCGGCCACGTTCAGGTGCCGGTTACGCTGGGGCGCGCCTCTGTGCCTCCCATGGATAACTTCACCTGCCCGGCAGTTGCCGTTGAACTTGCGCCACTCGCCCATGGAAACACGACCAGGGCAGCGCCGCTCACTGACTCTGCTTACCAGACCCGTATCGTGGAAGCCCTTGCTGCTGCGCTTGAGCAGTGGCGTAGCGATTGGCGGCAGCAGCCATGATATCCCGCGCTCAGCGTCTACTCTTCGCGCTGCTGCTGCTGGCAGTGGTGGTGATGGCTGCGATCCTGATACGCCTGCGCGAGGGGGCGCAGGATAGGCTCTCAGCCGTCGTGGACGATGTGCCGCTTACGGTTCCGGCGGGGTCTGCTCCCCAAAAGGTTACGCTTTTCCTCGCGAACGATCTGGATGATTCTCTGGTTGAGGTCGAGCGCAGCTATCCCATGCCGCAGGATGAGAATGAGCGCGCCCGAGTGCTGATCGGCAAGTTGCTCGCAGAGTATGCAGCTGCGAAATCGCCGCATCCGATTGCAGATGCGGCAGGCCTTGAAGAAATTTATCTGATGCCCACCAAGGGTGGAAGAACGGCCGTTGTGAATCTTACCGAGTCATTTGTGGAGGCTCATCCTTCGGGCATCGAGCCCGAGACGCTTACCCTGCTGTCGATCATCTCGACACTGCATGCAAATATTCCTTCCATCACTGAGGTGCGCTTTCTCGTCGATGGCCGCGAGCGGCAGACCCTTGCCGGACATGCTGACCTGACGCGCATCTACCTGGCGACGGATACAACTCCAGCAGGGCCTGAGCCGAAGGCTGCTCAACCATGAAGATAGGCGTCTTTGATTCGGGAGTGGGCGGCCTGACCGTGTTGCGGGCGTTGTTGCCGCGCATGCCCTCAGCAGAGTACATCTATCTCGGCGATACGGCGCGGCTGCCCTATGGCTCGAAGTCGCAGGCGACCATCGCGCGCTATGCCACCACGAGCGCCCAGTTTCTCGCCGCACGGGGAGCTGAATTCCTCGTAATTGCCTGCAATACCGCCAGTGCGCTGGCGCTTGATGACATTCGCCAGGCAGTTTCTGTGCCCGTGGTGGGAGTCATTGAGACCGGAGCGGATGCAGCCCGGCGCAGCTCTTCTACCGCCGACGTGATGGTCATTGCAACCGATGCAACGGTCGCCAGCCATGCCTATTCATCCGCATGTCGCGAGCGAGGGTTGCATGCAATCGAGAAAGCTTGCCCGCTGCTGGTGCCGCTGGTCGAGGAGGGCTGGATCGACCACCCGGTGACGCGGGAGGTGCTCGAGATTTACCTGTCAGAGTTGATGCAGGATACAGCCCGGCAAGGTATGAATCCCGACACGCTGGTGCTCGGTTGTACGCACTATCCGCTGCTGCGCGAGCAGATCGAGCGCGCGGTGCCCTCCTCCATCAGCGTGATTGATTCCGCCGAGGCGACCGCAGAGGGCGTAGCCGCGAGGCTGGGCGTAAAGACTCCCGCTGGGGATACCGGGGCCGTCTGCAGGTTCTACGCTACCGATTCAGTTGAAAAGTTTCGTCGCCTGGGTTCAAGGTTTCTGGGGCAGCCGGTTCTCCACGTGGAACTTGTTGACCTGGGAGGCTGATATCCTTGTTTCTTGCGTTTTAAGGAGCAGTGATCATGATTGATTTGAGTGGGCGGGTCGCGGTCATCTTTGGACTGGCCAACAAGCGCAGCATCGCATGGGCGATCGCGCAGAAGCTGCAGCAGGCGGGCGCACAGCTTGCCATCAGCTATCAGAACGAGCGCATGAAGTCTGAGGCTGAAGGACTTATCGCCGATCTGCCGGGCGCGGAGGCGTTTCAGTGCGATGTCTCCAATGACGCCGAGATAGCGAGCCTTTTCGAGCAACTGAAAGAGCGCTACAGCAGGCTTGACGTGCTGGTGCACTCGGTCGCCTACGCGCCTGCGGAAGAGCTGAAGAATAACTTCGTGATGACGACGCGCGAGGGTTTCCGCATGGCGCACGACGTCAGCGTCTATTCGCTGATCGCGGTCAGCCGCGCAGCTGCTCTGCTGATGACGAATGGCGGCAGCATCATCACCATGACGTATTACGGCGCGGAAAAGGTAGTGCCGCACTACAACGTAATGGGCGTCGCCAAGGCTGCGCTCGAAGCGACGGTGCGCTACCTGGCCGCCGACCTCGGCGCGCAGAATATCCGCGTGAATGCCATCTCCGCCGGTCCGATCAAGACGCTGGCGGCTCGCGGCATTGGCGGCCTTGGCGACATGCTCAAGGCACACGCTGAGCGCGCTCCGCTGCATCGAAATACAGAGCAGTCTGAAGTAGGCGGCACGGCGGCGTTTCTCGCCTCGGATATGGCGAGCGGGATCACCGGCGAGACAATCTACGTCGACAGCGGCTACAACATCATGGGCTTCTAAACGGAGGAACGGTGCCGGTCTACAAGTACAGCGTGCTCAAGGGGGATCCGCAGTCAGGCCGCGTTGCAGGACCTGCAGACAAGCCACCGCACTACCACATTGAGGTCCTCGCAGGTGGTGTGCGATATCAGGTGGCGGTGAACATCGAGTCGGCGAATGGTTCCGAGGTTCTGTATCTCATCAACGATGCCTACACGCCGCCCGATACCTCTGCCTTGACCACGCTGCCCCCCGGCATGACCCAGCTGGCCGGAGTCGATGGCAATCCTGCTGTCGACTACGTCCGCAGCCGTGCAGGCGGGCGCCCGATCGTCACCAGGTCCGCCATGACGCTGCTGCCCCTGCCAGGTGGAGCAGGCTCCGGAAATCTGCAGAATGCGGTGATCGACTTCCTGAACCGGGCTGTCGCTGATCAGAACGGCACCATCTATGCCTTCGGCAGCCAGTACACGGATGGCACCGGCATCCATGACATCCACCTGAACCAGGGCAATCCCGTCAACTATGCGCGGGATAATGGCGTTTGGCAGGATGGAATGCTGGTCTTTCACATGCCCGGAAGCAATCAGTGGGCGGCAGTCTTCATCGCCTTCCAGTCTGAGTCATGGTCAACCGATGGGAACGGCGAGCCGGCTTGAAGCTCAACTGTGCAGCGTCAACGTGATCCTGCGTGAATCTCCCCCGGTGGTCTGCATCATGATTTCACCGTTGCTGCGCCTCACGATGCTGGGGAACTTTTCTCCCCACTCGACCAGCACCAGTGCATCCGGCGTTGTGAGTTCGTCGATGCCGAGCGATTCCAGTTGCCGTTCTGTCTCGATGCGATAGAGGTCGAGGTGGTAGAGCAGGACCGGCTTGCCGTCGCGAGTGCCTTCGTATTCGTGAATAAGCGTGAAGGTGGGGCTTGTGACCTCATCAGGGTCTGCAGCGCCGAGTGCCTGCGCGATTCCCTTCACCAGCGTGGTCTTGCCTGTACCTAAATCGCCGCGCAGAATGAGCAGTTTCGGCGGCGGGAGCAGTTTTGCGATCTCCTGGCCGGCTTCAATGGTCGCCGCGCTGCTATCGGTTTCAAACTGGCGCATCGTGCTGGCAGCTGTCATCGCGGCAAACCCTCAAACCAAACATACCCTGCCGGGTCGTGCGGATTGAAGCGAAATGCGCGAAAAAGATGCGCGATGGTGTCCGTGGCCAATAAGGTGTGCTCGTCCTGTTCGCGCACCGCAAAGTCGGCAGCCAGGCCGTGCAGATAGACGGCGGCGTTGACAGCATCGGCCAGCTGATCCGGGTACTGTGCCACCATTGCCGCAACGATGCCGGTAAGAATGTCTCCACTGCCGCCTTTCGCCATGCCGGGATTGCCGGTAGTGTTGAAGGCGATGGAGCCGTCAGGGTGTGCGATAAGCGTGCGCCATCCCTTGAGCACCAGGGTCAACTGATGCCGAGTGGCAAACTCACGTGCCAGCGGCTCGCGCTCCGACTGCACCTCTTTCACGCTGAGGCCGGCGAGCCGGCTCATTTCGCCGGGATGAGGAGTCAGTATCAGCGTGCGATCGCGTCCGTCGATAAGCTCTCTATGCTTCGCCAGAATATTGAGGGCGTCCGCGTCGATGACCATCGGCAACCGCGTTCTCGCAAGCAGTCCGAGAACAAACTCTTCCGTAGCGGGCTCCTGCCCGAGACCCGGCCCCAGCGCGATGACGGTTTTTCGCGCAAGCAGCGCATCCAGTGCAGTGGATTCCAGGTTGCGAGCGTCTATCTCGCCGCGCTGCCCCTCAGAGAGGCCGACCGTCATCAGCTCCGGAGTCGTGCTCGCGACCAGAGAAAGCATGGATCCGGCAACTGCTGCGGTGACCAGCCCAGCTCCGGTGCGCAGGGCGGCGAGCGACGCCATGGATGGCGCTCCTGCCTTGCCATGGGAGCCGCCGATGACCAGTACATGACCGTGGCGCCCCTTGTTGTCGTCGGCAGCCCGCGGAGCCGCAGCTATTTTTTTTGAGGAGCCAGCCCAGGTAAGGTTCAGGTCGGAGCGGACAGCGGCTTCCGGCGAGCCGATGGCCGCGACCACGATTGGCCTGTAGGCGCTGCCTGTCAGGTTCCCGCAGGCGTGCGCCAGCTTAGGTGCGGTAAAGGTAACGACAGCATCTGCTCGAAAAGCTCCCTCGGCGTCGTAATTACGCGAGTCAGCATCCCACCCAGAGGGTAGGTCCACAGCGACAATCGGACTCGTGAGTGTTCGGATGCGGTCGCGAAGCGCGGCTGCCGGTCCTCGAAGCGGTGGCTTGAAGCCGGTGCCGACCACTGCGTCGACCAGTAGCTCGGTACTGTCAAGCAGCCGACCGACCTCAGGGGTTGCAAGCGCCGCCTCTTCTTCCACTATCGTCACAGGCAGCGGCATGCGCCGGAACATCTCAGCCGCATCACCTTTGAGATCCGACGGATTCCCCAGTAACAAGACGCCTACGTCACAGCCCGCAGTTGCAAGCGCGCGGGCAGCGACCAGCCCGTCTCCACCATTGTTTCCCTTGCCGCAGAGAACGGTAATGCACCGTGCTGCAGGGAACTCACGCAGGATGAACCTTGCAACCGCTTCACCAGCATGGTTCATCAGCGAGAGCGAGGGGACGCCGTGAGCTTCCATCGTGACGCGGTCGGTAACGCGCATTTCTTCCGCAGAGAGGATCTTCATATAGGCACAGAGTAAAACGGCCTCCTTGATCCGGAGGCCTGTTGTTTACATTTGGATGCCAAAGTTACGGCATGGGAGCCGAGGCCGTTGGAACATCGGTCGTCTGCTTCTCGGCAAAGTAGCTGTGGTCCCACAGGTTGCGATAGAAGTAGCCGGTAAGCTCAGCGGCCTTGGGGCCGAAGGTCGGTCGTCCGCCTTCGAGGAAGAATACGGTGACAATGCGGCCGTACTGCGTGTCTGCATAGGAGGCGAACCAGCCGAAGCGGGTGCCATTATTCGAGCAGGTGCCGGTCTTTCCCATCACCGGGAACTGGTTGAAGTTCGCCTTGAGCGACCGTGCTGTGCCATATTCCACGGCAGCGTGCATGCCGTCGCTGATCTCCGGGATCAGCTTTCCAATGTCGAGCGTGCGCTTGATCCGCGGCTGAAAATTGGCGACCTCCTGCGGAGTGGTCGGATGCTGCAGGTAGTAGAGGGTGCCTCCGTTGGCGATCGCTGCGACAATGGCGCCGAGCTGCAGCGGAGTCATCGAAACCCCTTCGCCAAACGAGCACATCCGGCCAACGCCGCCTTCGCTTGCAGGCAGTACCTGGCTGGGGTAGACCCCGAGCTGCTCGCCGGGAATGTTATACCCAGCCAGCTCGCCAAGGCCAAACTCATTGGCATAGTGACGCACACGTTCAAAACCGAGTCTGCGCCCGAGCGTCTCGAAGTAGAGGTTGTTCGAGTGGGCCAGGGCCTCGGTCATGTTCATGTGGTAGTGGCCGCCGAGGTTGACCGGGGTGTCTTTGGTGACGATGCCTTCTTCAAGAGCGGCCAGTGCTACTGAAAGCTTGATAGTCGAGCAGGGCTCAGCGCCACTGGACAAAGCGAGCTTCTGGTTCACCATCGCCAGAATGCGCCCATTGCTCGGGTCGATTGCCACGGCGGTGCCGTTCATGTTGCCGAGCGCATCGATTGCAGCTTGGCGCACCACGGGATCTTCCCCTGTAACGATATCGCCGGACGTCAGGTCACCATCCGCAAATGAGTTTCCGGTAAAGCGCTCATAGTAGCGGTGACGGTGAGTGTAATGAGTGCGCCGCAGGTGGGCAGAGCGGCCCGTGCGGACCACGCGACGGCTGTGTTGCAACTTGGCCAGGTGGGTGTGGGCTGCCTTGGGGTCCTGGACGGAGGCGGAGGTATGGGCCCGTCGATGATGGTGGGTGGTGACGGTGGAAGTGGAGGCGAAGACCGGCAGGGTCAACAGCACCGCAATCAGATTGATCCAATATTTCATCCGCACTCCTGCTTCGCGTGGGCGGTTCCAGGTCCGCTATTTCATAACAGAATACTAAGCGCAGTCTTCATGACCTGGGGTAGAAAAGCAATACCCCAAAAGTGAATCGTCCCGGTACGGGAACATTCTCAGGGCAGCAAAGTATCTTCCTCCGAGGGCGGCTTTACAGTCCACCCCGGCGCAGGAAAGCGGGGATGTCAAGGCTCTGGCCTCGATCGTCCTCGTGGCGTTCTTCAAAGTTGCCGTGGTGCTCGGGAGCTGCAGGCTCAGCGGCAGCAGTCGAAGTGGCTGCGGGAGTCGAAATCTGCTCCTGCGGCAGCGGCACAAACTCGTCTTCAGGCTCTGCATAGACAGCCGTGCGAACGGGCTCCGGCTCTTCGTCCATGTCTTCGCTGGCAAAGCGAGGCGCAGCCTTGGGCTCATAGTGCGGTGCCGGTGCATGCGTGGGGCGGGCCGGGCTGCCCATCGAGTGGTCGCGGCGCTCAACATTACGCTGCTCCCCAGCCTCCAGCCGGAAGCCGGTGGCGATGACCGTAATTTTGATTTCGTCGCCCATCGTTTCATCCAGGACTGCGCCGAAGATAATGTTCGCATCCTCATGGGCAGCGTTCTGGATGAGCGTAGAGGCTTCATTGACCTCGCTCAGCTTGAGCGAGCTGGAGCCGCTGATGTTGATCAGGATGCCGCGAGCGCCGTCAATTGCGCCGTCTTCGAGCAGCGGGGAAGAGATTGCCGCCTGCGCTGCTTCGAGCGAGCGGTTTGGCCCGGAGCGGACTGCGGTGCCCATGACGGCATAGCCCATGCCGGCCATGGTGGTCTTCACGTCGGCGAAGTCGCGGTTGATGATGCCGGGGATGGTGATGATGTCTGAAATGCCCTGCACGCCCTGGCGAAGCACGTCATCGGCAATGCGGAAGGACTCGAAGAACCCCGCATCCTTGGCAACATCGAGCAGCTTCTCATTGGGAATGACGATCATCGTATCGACCGCGTCGAGGAGCTCCTGCATGCCGCGCTCGGCCTGCTGCATGCGGCGCTTGCCTTCAAAGCCGAAGGGGCGGGTAACGACGGCAACGGTGAGTGCGCCCATTTCGCTTGCAAGCGAAGCGATGACTGGCGCGGCGCCGGTGCCGGTGCCGCCGCCGAGGCCGGTCGTCACGAAGACCATATCGGCTCCTTCGAGGGCTTCGATGATCTTCTCGGAGTCTTCCAGGGCTGCACGACGGCCCACGTCGGGGTTGGCGCCTGCGCCCAGGCCGCTGGTCAGCTTGACGCCGAGCTGCAGCTTGACGGGTGCCTGGGAGAGCTTCAGCGCCTGCACGTCAGTGTTGGCAGCAATGAACTCAACGCCTTCGACGCGGGCCGCAATCATACGGTTGACAGCATTGCCGCCGCCGCCGCCCACGCCGATGACCTTGATCTTCGCGCCGCGGGGCATCTCGTCCTGGTACTGGATACGGATCTCTTCAGACTCACTCATGGGCAAAAACTCCGGTCGGGGCTTAGATGCTCCCGGCAAAAATGGCGCGCAGCTTGGCGCGCAGACTATGGTCTTCCGCCGCACGGGTCACACTGGTGCGGTGGGCATACAGCAGTAATCCTACGAGCGCCGAGCATTCTGGCGTCATCAATTCTTCCGGCATACGCGAAAGCGGCACCGGGGTGCCGATACGAGCCGGCACGCGCAGCAGGCTCTCGGCAGTATCGAGCATGCCCGGCAACTGCGCTCCTCCGCCGGTAAGGATGCAGCCGGCTCCCAGCGCTTCGAGCACGCCACCTTGTCTCAGGTTATCGCGAAGCATGTGGAAAAGCTCACGCGCCCGGGGCTCGAGGATTTCAGCAAGGTTGCGCTGGCGCACGATCCGGGGCTGCTGGCCGGGCAGGCCGGTGACCTCAAGCTCATTTTCCGATGGAACCGAGGTGACGACCGCATGGCCGTAGCGGCACTTGATCCACTCAGCCTCTTCGACTGAGAGGTGCAGTCCGACCGCCAGATCATTGGTGAAGTGGTCGCCCCCGATGGGAATGACGGAAGTATGTGCGACCGAGCCCTCGAAGAAGACAACCAGTTCGGTCGATCCGGCGCCGATATCGACCAGGCAGGAACCGAGTTCCCGCTCATCGGAGGAGACAGTGGATTCGGCTGCCGCCACGCCCTCGAAGACGGTCTCCGTAACCTCAAGTCCGGCTTTGTTGGCGCAGGTGACGATGCTCTGCAGCGCGCCTGCCGAACAGGTGGAGAGGTGCAGGTTAACCTCAAGACGATTGCCCACCATGCCGACGGGGTCATGGATTCCCGGCTGTTCATCGAGGATGAACTGCTGCGGCAACAGGTGCAGGATCTCACGCTCGGCCGGCAGGGAAATGGAGCGGGCCCGATCCACGGCAGCGCGGACGTCTTCGCGGGTAATCTCCCGCAGACGGCTGCCCAGGCTGATGCCGCCACTGGTGTTGAGGCCTCGCACATGCGCGCCGCCCACCCCGATCACGCACTGGTCGATGGTCTCCTGGGCTTGCTCCTCAGCGAGCATGGCTGCCTTGTTGATCGAGCCGGTTGCGGCTTTCAGATCTGCGACCACCCCACGGCGTATTCCGGCTGCATCTAGGATGGCGTGGCTGCGGTAGCGAAGTGCGCCTTCATGAATTTCTGCCACGAGAACCCGGGTCTTTGAGGATCCGGCATCGAGCACGGTGAGAAGGTGGCTGGTCTTCTGGCTCATGCGTGCTTCCTTGTGGGGTGGTGTCGTGGAGCTGCTTGTGCCGCGCGCGCATGGTGGACCGGCGCCGCGGCGGCCTTCGGTTTGATTGCAGCCGGCGGATTCGCGGCCTGCTGCGAATTGTCGCCGGGTACGGTGCCGTCCGCCATCTTCAGGACGACCTGCCGTTCATAGCGAAGATCGACTGCGGCGAGGTTTGGATACTGCTGCCGCCACTCGGCCAGGTGCGCCTGGTAATTGTGGAAGCGGGCGAGAAAGTCGTCATCGCCGAAGTGCAGCAGAATATCGGAGCCAGCGGCAGGTACCAGTGCGCGAACATCTTCGGGGTCTGAGATGTCGACCTCGCTCAGCTCCTCGGAGAGCCGTTCGCCCCCGGAATTAATGGCAGCGATGAACTGCTGATAGATCTTCATCCGTGCAGCGCGGATCGAGGCCGGGTCGCCGGGATTGATGCCGGTAACCACCGGGAAGGAGTAGTGCATCGCGGCGAGGGTGGCCGGGGGCATCGTCAGGATAACGCCGTGCGCGTCGGTCAGTTCGATATGGTTTCCCAGCCGGACAAAGGCCACCGGCGTGCGCTCGGTAATCGCCACGCGGAGCTGGTCGGGCAGGATGCGCATCACGGTCGCATGCTCCACCCAGGGTAGCTGCTCAAGTGCCGCACGGCGCTCGGCCAGAGGCACGAAAAAGATGTTCCGCCCGATATCGGAGCCAAAGACGGAAAGAAGCTCAGGCCGCGTGACCTCGCTGTTGCCCTGAATCTGGATTGAGGCGGAGGAGTCGATGAGAAATCGCGGATCAGTATCGAGAAAGTAGTGAAAGGCGAAGAGAGCAGCTGCGATCGCTCCGAGCACCGCCAGCCCCAATGCGGCTGCCATGATTCGCCCGGCACGGGTGCGGGCAAACGCCGCTACAGAAAATCCCTTGCGGACAGGCACGCGGCGGCGCGGGCGAGGAAGTGCACTGACGTCATCTGTATCGGCAAAAGTGTCAGCGAAGGCTTCATCCACACGAGGAATTTTGCGGCGGGAACGCGGAGTAGAGGCCTCTTCCGGACGGAGATAATCGTCCAGCTGCCCGTCTTCGTCGAGCGCTGCAGCACGGCTTGGGAATGCACTAAGTTTTGCCACGCACGAGCCAGGTCAGGAGAGTCGCCACTTCCGACTATAACCCGAGCCGGGGCAGTGTCTGAAGGAAATGCGTCGGGGAATCTGCAGAGGAAACATTCCGATGGGAATGTGCTGTCCGCCCAGGGACGCGGAAATCGGCTTCCGCATCCCCGGACAGATCCATCAGGCGCTGCGTTTATAGCTCAAACTTGACCGGTGTTGGATTCCGCTCCACGAACTGGCGCTGGTGCCAGTAGGGGTAGATAGGCTTTACCTCGCTGGCCTTGTCCAGCTTCGCCACCTGTTCGGCAGTCAGTGTGAAGTCGGCCGCGGCAAGGTTCTGTCGCAGCTGCTCCTCGTTTCGTGCACCGATGATGACGCTGGAAATCGTCGGCCGCTGCAGCAGCCAGTTCAACGCAATCTGTGGAACGCTCTTGCCTGTCTCCTCTGCCACTTCGTCGAGCGCGTCGACGACCTTATAGAGGTGCTCCTCTGAGACCTGCGGACCGTAGTCGGCGGTTTTGTGCAGGCGGCTCTGTTCAGGAATGGGCTGTCCCCGGCGAATTTTGCCGGTCAGACGTCCCCAGCCCAGCGGACTCCAGACGGTTGTCCCGACTTTCTGGTCAAGCAGCAGCGGCATCAGCTCCCACTCATACTCGCGGTTGAGCAGGGAGTAGTAACCCTGGTAGCTGGTGTAGCGCTCCCAGCCGAACTTATCCGAGATGCCCAGCGCCTTCATCAGGTGCCAGCCGGAAAAGTTGGAGCAGGCAAGATAGCGTACCTTCCCGCTCTGCACGAGATTGTTCAGCGTGCTCAGCGTCTCCTCCTGGGAGGTGAGCGCGTCATAGCCGTGCAGGTGGTAGACGTCGATATAGTCGGTGCCGAGCCGCTTGAGGCTGCCTTCCACTTGCTTCAGGATGTGGTGCCGTGACGAACCCGCGTCATTTGGGCCTTTTCCAAAGCGAAAAGTAGTCTTGGTCGAGATCAAGACATCTGCGCGGCGCTTGCCGATCGCCTTGCCGAGAATCTCCTCAGAGACTCCATCGGAGTAGATATCTGCCGTGTCGAAGAAGTTTACGCCGGCTTCAAGACAGATATCGAGCAGCCGTGTCGCTTCTGCGACGTCTGTCTCGCCCCATGCCTTGAAGAACTCGTTGCTGCCGCCAAAGGTTCCTGTGCCGAAGCAGAGCACCGGTACCTTTAATCCTGAACCGCCAAGCTGTCTGTATTCCATAGCTGGATAGATGAAACGAAACGCCGCTGCGATGCAAGAGACGTCTGATCCGAAGGGATCAGACGTCGTTGCCGAGGTGGAAGATCGGCTCCACCCCGGGCGCGCGCCCAAGCAGGGCCTGTTCTTCGCCGTGGTCGAGCGGCTTGTAGTTCTGCGCCACATCCATCGCCAGCCTGAAGTAGCGTTCGTCGCCGGGCGGCAGAGCCGCGGTAATGGGGTGGCCAAGCGTCCAGCGCAGCCCGAGCGATGCCTCGTGAGGGTAGCTCGCCGGCTGATACCAGCACTTCGGCTCCGGGTGGTCCTTCTTCATATCCGCAGGCCATACGGTTTTGGCCATTGACTTCAATGCAAGGATACCTACGCCCTTTTTCTGCGCGTGTTCGACAATCTGCGGTCCGAAGTTCGCCTGCGAAACCAGCACCCAGTTCAGCGGGAACAGGACCGTGTCGAAAGGATAGCGATCCATGGCGGCGATCGCCGTTTCAACCGAGTGAACGGAGAAGCCGATGTAGCGAATCTTGCCTGCCTTCTTGGCCGCCTCCATCGTCTCGATTGCACCACCCGGGCCGAGGCATTTATCGAGATCTGTCATCTTGGTAAGCGCGTGAAACTGGTAGAGATCGAGATAGTCAGTCTTGAGCAGCTTGAGCGAGTTATCGAGGTCTGCCTGGGAGTCCGCCTTCATGCGGCCATCGGTCTTGCAGGCGAGGAAGCAATTCTTTCGGTAGGGAGCGAGTGCGGGTCCCAGACGCTCCTGAGCATCGCCATAGCTCGGGGCCACGTCGAGATAATTGACGCCACGATCGACCGCCTCGGCGACGATGTTCTTGGCCTGGTCCGAGGTTTCGTTCATCACGACAATGCCGCCAAAGCCGATGATCGAGAGGTGTTCGCCCGTTTTCCCAAGCGGGCGGCGCGGGATCTTGCCCTGGGACGCCGAGGTTGTATCGGCAGAAAGCTTGGTGGCGGTGGCTGCGGCGGTGGTGAGTGCGGCTTGCTTCAGGAAATCGCGGCGTTGCATGGTTGACACCTCATGAAATGGAGGTCGGCCGGGGCTTGCTTGCCTATGGAGGAATTGTCTCAGATTTGAATTGCCTGCGTCACGGGCGAAAACGAATAAAGTGCGGAGCGGCTCTGGTCGGCGAGGCGGAGATACATCCGGCGACTTCGGTAAAGCGCTGCCGAAGTCGCCCGGAGGAGTTGGCTCTACGACTTCTTCTGCATGCTCTTGAGTTCTGCGAGCACTTCCTGGCTGTGGTGGTTCGGGTCAACGCCGGTCCAGACCTTCACAATCTTGCCCTCGGGGTTGATGAGGAAGGTGTTGCGCTTGGCGATCTTCATGCCCATGTAGTTCGCCATCGAGCCATACTCGGCTACGACCTTCTTGTCCTGATCGCTGAGCAGGGTAAAGTTCAGGCTGTCCTTCGCGCAGAACTGCTTGTGGCTGTTGACTGAATCAACGCTGACGCCGACGATCTCGGCATTCATGGCGCGATATTTTTGAAGATCATTCTGGAAGTTATGCGCCTCGATGGTGCAGCCGGTCGTCATGTCCTTGGGGTAAAAATAGAGGACAACCCACTTACCCTTCATACTGCTGAGACTCACGTCCTTGCCTTCCTGCGAAGGCAGGCTGAAATTAGGGGCCATCTGGCCGACCTGGGGCATGTTGTCATCAGCGGCGCGGGCGCGTACGGTGAAGACGCCAATGCCGACGACAACCAGAGCGATGGCTGCAAACAAAGCGGAAATCTTGGACACGGTCGTTCTCCTTGGGGCCCGGGAACGCATAGCGGCGACTATTTCCGGGCGCGCTCCATTATCGGCGTTCGGTGGCTACAATCGCAATGCCTGCGGCGTCTGCCGTCGAACGAAGTATCTCCATATCAAAAATCAGGGTCCGGCCTGCTTCGATGGCCAGGCAGGTTGCTCCTGCACTCTTCATGGTTTCGATTGTCTTCAGCCCGATTACCGGAACGTCAAAGCGCATATCCTGCCGGGGCTTGGCTGTCTTGACGACTGTCAGAGAGCGATCGAGCGCCGACGCCTCCCCGGACAGGGAGCGCATGATTGCTCCGGCGCGGGCAATGGCATCGTCGGTGCCTTCCATAGCCTCGACCGCCACGCAGGCCTGGCTGGCGATGACGACCGTCTGGCCGATATCGAAGCCGGCAATGGCCTCAGCGACTTTCCGGCCATATTCGATATCCCGGCCTTCATTCTCACTGGGAGCGCGAGCGGTGAGCACGCCGGACTTCGCGAGCAGCGGTTCCAGGTAGGCAGTCGAGGAGATGAGTTCAATGCCTTCATCGGCGAGGACCTTGGCCACCGCCCCGAGCAGCATATCCGTGTTGCGGGTGCTGAGCGAGAGCAGCAGCTTGGCCAGCCGCCAGTCCGGCCGGATGCTCGAGAATATCTGCTTGTGCCTGACCTGCCCGGCCATGACTGCGTTTGCGACACCTTCCTTATGAAAGGTGTCGATGAGCTTCGAGAGCTCGCCGAGTGAAAGCCAATGGACGCGGATGCCCGGATCGGCAGCGGCGCGCGCGTCCATCTCCGCATCCGTCTCTTCCTTGATCGCCGCGACCACGACCTCGACGCCGCGAGCGCGGGCCGCATCGAGGAGTAGAAAAGGGAAGCGTCCATTACCGGCGATTAGACCGAGCCTGCGCGACATTTACTTCAGCACTCCGCGCTCGGACCGTTCAATGAACTCGACCAGGTAAGCAACATCTTCATTGGCAATGCCATCGCTCCGAAGCTTCTCAATGGCTTGCGAAGTGTTCATCTTCGCGGCGAGGAGCAGCCGGTACGCATGCTGGATCGCTCGCAGGCGTTCGCGTGAGAAGCCCCGCCGTTCAAGCCCCACTTTGTTGAGCCCGTAGGCGTGGGTTTCGCGCCTGGCTGATGTCAGCGAATAGGGCAGCACATCCTGGGTGATCGTCGTGCCACCGCCGATGTAGGCGTAGCGCCCGATGTGGCAGAACTGGTGAACTGGGCAGAGTGCGCCAACCGTGGCGAAGTCCTCGACGATTACGTGACCGGCGAGGGTTGCAGCATTCGCGAGGATGCAGTGGCTGCCGATGATCGAGTCGTGGCCTATATGCGCGTAGGCCATGATGAGGCAGTTGCTGCCGATGCGTGTTGCTCCGCCGCCGCCCGCCGTTCCGCGCGAAATAGTGACGTATTCGCGGATGACATTGTCGTCGCCGAGTTCGACGCCGGTGGGCTCGTTCCTGTACTTCAGGTCCTGCGGCGCAATCCCGACACAGGCGAAGGAGTAGAAGCGGTTGCGCGCCCCGGCGGTCAGATGTCCATCGAGGACGACGTGCGAGACCAGTTCGCACTCTTCACCGAGGATGACATTCGGCCCGATCGTGCAATAGGGGCCGACAATGCACGACGCGGGAACCTGTGCTCCCTCGGCAAGGATCGCTGTGGGATGAATACTCACGCTTCAGTCACGACTGCGGCTGCGGGCTCTGCGACTTCGGCTGGTGCGGCCTCGCGGCGGCGCGGTACCAGCTGGCACATCACAATAGCCTCGCAGACGAGTTTGCCTTCGACCGTCACCCGGCCTTCCATGCGCACCGCACGTGACTTCCAGTTGAGTACCGTGATCTCAATGCGGAGCTGGTCGCCGGGGGTCACGGGGCGGCGGAACTTTGCGCGCTCGATGCCGGTGAAAACCATGAGCTTATCTTCGCGATCGGGAATCTCGGTGAGCAGCAGCGCGCCGCCTGCCTGCGCGATCGACTCAACCATGAGTACGCCCGGCATGATGGGATAACCGGGAAAGTGACCCTGGAAGAAAGGCTCGTTGATGGTTACGTTCTTGATGGCGACGATGCGTTTGCGGCGTTCGACTTCCACTACGCGGTCGATCAGCAGGAAAGGGTAGCGGTGCGGCAGAATCGCCATCAGGTCATTGATGTCGAGCGTCTGGCGTCCGTCGGCGAGTAAGTTCAGGTTATCCATGGCTGCAAGGGGCGATTATAAATCCCCTTGCAGCGGTGGAGACCTTATTGCTGCGGTGGAGCAGGGGGAGGCGGCGGGCCATCGCCCGGTCCGCCGGGCCCATGATGCCTGAAATCGGGTCCCCGCATCGGCGGCATGGGGGCAATGGCCTGCAGTTTCTGCCACTGCTCCGGGCTCAGCACCTCGCGCAGGTCGAGCAGCATGCGTGCGTTGGCTTTTTCGAGCGCCGCCCGTGCGTCGGCAACCGCGTCGATCTGCGACAGCACCTTGGACTTGTCAAGCTGCGATGGCTGGAGCAGGGGTTCAAGGATCGTCTCCTGCTTTTCGAGAGCACCCTGCATGTCAATCAGCTTGAGCCTGTGCTCCTGAAAGATCGAATCCATCTTCGCCTGCTGCTGGCTGGTGATGCCGATCTGCTGAGCTGTGGCAGGGTTGTCCCACCATCGCCCATGCCGGCCTGCGGCCAGGGCGCGATCCAGCGGCGGACCGCCTCCGCGGGGTCCGGGCCCCATCTGTGCCATCAGTGCAGGGGCGTAAAGGGAAGAGGCAGCGAGCGGAAGTGCAAGGCCGAAAGCCGTGAGTGTTTTCCGCGAGAAGAGTACGTTCATCGGGTCACCTTTTGATTGGTTGCGTTCTCGTGGGTGGTTGAGGTTGCGGACCCGTCGGAGGGTCCATAGAGCGGCTGGAGAGAGTCCGGCGCAGTCTGCGACAGGTCCTCGTTGACCTGCTCCAGAAGTGCAGAGTCGGAGGCATAAGTCGAGGCAGCTGGCTGCGAAGCTGGCCGTGGCCGCACCACCATGCCAATCACCAGCATGGCTGCCAGTGCAGGTCCGAGCGTCCACGTCATCACCATCCGAGACACATGCCGGCGCCGTTTTCTGCTCGAATACTCCTGCAGCTGCTTTGCGCTGGGCGCCTGCGGCAAAGGGTGGGCCGCGGCGTGATGGATTGCGCCGCGAAAGAGTTCGATAGCGCGCTCGACGTTATTGTCGAGTTGCTGTCCGGCGTGCTTCATAGTCCTCCTTTCAGCTGCTCGCGCAGCTTTGCGGTCGCGCGGTAGAGATGAGTTTTGACGGTGCTGAGCTGCATACCTGTGTTTGCGGCGATTTCCTGCAGTTCCATGTCTTCAATAAAGCGCAGCACAAAGACGGTGCGCTGCTTTGCGGGCAGCCGTGCGACCGCGCTCCAGAGCCCTGCTACCTGGTCGCGAGCCATGCATGCTGCCTCGGGAGAGCTTTGCCTGTCGGCAAGCCAGTCGCTTACCTCAGCCGGGTCGAGCGCCGAAGACTGGGCCCGCCGCCAGAATCGGAAGCGCTGGCTGCGCAGGTGATCGCGGAGCAGGTTAACGGCAATCTTCATCAGCCAGGTCTGCAGGCTCGACTCGCCACGAAAGCCGTCTGCGGCCAAATGGGCTTTAAGAAAGCATTCCTGGGTCAGCGTCTCCGCTGCGTCCCGGTCAGAGAGCGCCCCCAGCAGGAAGCGGAAGACGCGAGGACTGTAGAGTCGAAAGACCTCGTCGAAGTTCGCCGCGTTCAGCAGGGCAGCCTGCGGTAGGAGCTGTGCGTCCGTGATGGCAATCTCTTCCATTCACTGGCATAGACGCGGAAGGCCGCAGGCAAGTTTACGCAGAAATGCAGGTCAACTTTGGTAACGCTGGCGGCGAAAAAAGTAGCAATACAAGATGTGTGAGCCTTTATACTCGCGTCAACTTATGGCGAACCGCTTTCCTTTATCTGCACTCCTGGTTTTTCTCTGCCTTGCAATTCCGGTATCTGCACAGGATGAAGACCAACTCCCTAACTTTACGGGCTACGTGACAAGTATCCACTCCGCTGAAGAAATCGAGGTCAACTTACATCCGGTGCGGCTCACCGAGGCAACCGCATATTCCCTCCCAGACAACGGAGAAGGCGCCCAGGGGGCTCGGATTGAACAACGAAAAAGCGGGCCGCCTTTTCTACGCAGGGGCACTGAGGTCACAGTTTATGGACGGGTTGATAAGAAGTCGCATGAGTTCCTGGCGTCGAAGGTTGAAATCCACGCCACTGCTCCCCGGCATATAAATGGCGCTGCCATCGAAGATCGGGCGCCGCAACTGGTTGTTCAGAACGGCCATCTGAGTGGCACCATCTATGCCGACGGCAACGCGATTCGGGTGACACCGGCTACAGTTTTAAATCTCTTGCCGACAGGCGAGGAGCTGACCACCTTGGATCCGCATGTGCAGATTCGCTATACAGCGGAACTCCATGCGAATGGGCAGGTCATTGCAACCAAAGTAAATTTCATGAGACTGGATCTGGGTGAAAAGGAGCATCATTTTCAGCAGTCGAGTGACTTCCACATCCAGGATCCCGACTACGATCATCACCAGTACGGACGGGTAAAATTTCTGCTGCATAGTATCCGGATCTTGCCGGATCTCGCTTTGCAGAAGCGTGTAGCCGCTGTCGGAAACAAGCTTATTCCGGAGTGGCAGAAAAACCTTCCGGATAATGATCCTGCAAAGATCTCCTTTCACTTCATCGTGCTTGAGGCGAATAAGACCTTTCCAGTAACTACATTGGATCAGGCGGGCACAATACTGATTCCTGCCAATGTTTTGGCCCGGCTGAATAATGAAGCGCAACTGGCCTGTCTGTTGTCGGCCGACATTGCAGTTGTCCTGGAAAGATACATCTACTCCAACCTCTCGACGGCACGCTCTCAAGAGGCGATCAATGTCGCCATGATGCCATTCATGTTGGAAGGAAGTGCGCTGGCGATGGTGGCGACGAATGGTCTCTATCAGCACAATTACTGGGTACCTTTGACGGAGAGCGCGTACCGCGTAGGCCTGCACTATGTCATCGATGCAGGCTACGATCCCCGAGAAGCTCCCGTCGCGATGCTGCGACTCAGCGCGAAGCATCCTGAGAAGTTCCAGAGTGATCCATTGAAGCAATTCCCGCTCCTCCCGAATTATCTCGAGGGCGTGCTGTCCAGGAACTACGATGCCGCCGACTTTGCCGGCTTGAAGACCAGGGAAGCCGAGTACCAGGAGGTGCTGGCGATGCTGCGCACAGCCGACAGCAAGGCAGCGAAGATCATTCACCAGGAGTCGGGGAATTAGAGACGATTCAGCGGTGGATCTTCGCCGCCGCAGCATCGGGATTGAACATGTAGGTCGGCATCGGAAAGTTGTATCCGGCCTTTGACAGGAAGCGCTGATTGGTCATATCGCCATTGTGGAAGCGGGTGATCGAAAACGCTGTCGGGAAGCCCTGGATCGTGTGGTAATCCGCGTATTCCTCGACCTCGACGTTTTTGTCCTTGTAGACCGGATCGCGCCATTCAAAGGTGCGGCTGAGCGGCAGATGCGTATCCGCATCGGTCTGGATCGTGATGGAGTCGTTGGTTGAAGAGATCAGCGTCACCTGGTCGCTCAGGTGGCGCTCGGCCAGCTTCTGGCCATCGTAGATGAGCAGCGTATGCGGATCTTTGAGCCAGACACGAATTGCGATTTCGATGGAGTGGTCGCGACGCCGCAGAAATTCGTCGCGGTCTTTGTCCGGGATCGCCCGCTTGCCCTTATAGGTAATCTCCCAGCCCTGGTTGCCGACGAACATCTCGATGACATTCTTTTTCTTCGTGAGCTCGGTACGATCTTTGTCTGGAAACTCATGGAAGGCGTAATAGTCGATGACGATGCCGGTTGGCCTGCCCTGATAGAAGCTTGAAGTGCGGCCCTCGTAGTAGGTGTCCTGCAGATTGAGCCACGCATCGCCGCCGAGCGCCTTGACCATCGCATCGAGTACGGCGCGGGCCTGCTTCGAGTTGTCCGTAGGAGCCGACGCCGCAGGGGGCGCAGGAGTCTGCGCACAGAGCAACGGGGCCAGCAGCAAACCTAAGGCCATCACCCGGAGCGCCCTCATCCCACCAGCACCGCCCCTCCATTGACGTTTACGATCTCGCCGCTCATGAACCCCGCATAGGGCGTACAGAGGAAGAGAATAGGCCCCGCAATCTCAAGTGGCGTTGCGGCACGGCCCACCGGGATCCCTGCAAAGACCCTCGGTCCAATCTCCGGGTGGTCCAGCGCTGGAGCGGACATCTCTGTCGCCACCCAGCCCGGCGCAACACAGTTTGCATAGATGCCATCGCGAGCGAGCTCGCTCGAAAGGCTCTTGGTGAAACTGATAAGCGCGCCCTTGGTCACGGCATAGTCTGCGTGAAAGGCCTCGCCTCGCTGCCCGGCGGTCGAGCTGATAAGCACGATATGCCCCGCAGCCTTACCCGGCTCCGGACGCCCCTGCTTCTGGAACTGCCCCGTAGCCGTCTGCACCAGGCCGAAGACGCTGTCGAGATTGACGCCAAGCGTCTCGCGCCACTGCGCATCCGTCATCTCTGCTATGGGCGCGTCGTGCGGCGGCCAGATGCCGTGGTTCACGATCAGGCAGTCCAGACGTCCAAAGGCGGCGATGGCTTTGAAGACCAGCTCGCGGCCCTCTTCAGGCGAGGCCAGTTCCTGTTTGAAGGCAATGCAGTTATTGGGGCCGCCGCACTCCTCCACCAGCGCCTGTGCAGCGGGCTGCGCCGCCCGATAGTTGAAAGCCACTCGCGCACCAGCCTTGCGGAAGAGCCGGACGGTTTCCGCGCCGATGCCGCGCGACCCCCCGGTGATAAGGGCAACCTTGCCCGTAAGAGACAGCTCAACGCTCATGCTTCAGACGCTAATTGAGTGACGGGTAGCGCGCAAGTTTAGATCCCTTGAAGGTAGCGGACGCGGGGTGCAATGGCGAAATTGAGTTGAACCAGCACGATGACCGCGATGCTGATGTAGGTGTTTACCAGGCAAAGTGCAGCTCCGGCGGCGTAAAGCGCCTGCGCGACGACGATGCGGCGCTCGACCGCGCATTCGATCTCATGTGAAACCTCCTGCTTGAGGAGTTTGGCGCGGAGGGCGTAACGCCAGCTTGCGAAGAGTACAGCGCCAAGCAGCAGAATATTTGCCCAATACACGATGAGTGCCGCACGCAGAGTGATGAACTCGGCGAGCAGGTGCGTCGAGAAGGGCATCAGCGTGACGGCAAACAGAAAGGCGAGATGCAGCCAGCTCAGGTGACGGTCACTGCGTTCGAAGCAGTTCAATTGTGCCTGCTGCCCGGTCCAGAAGATACCCAGCGTCAGAAAGCTCATCAGGTAGGCGACCATCTGAGGAGCCATTGCCGCGAGTGCGTGCCACAGCGCCGCATCGCCGTGAATGGCCTCGCTGAGAGGCGTATGCAGGTCGAGCACGAGCAGCGTCATTGCGACTGCGAAGATGCCGTCGCTCAACGCGGCGAGCCGCTCAACACTCTGCCCGGCAATCTGGTTGTAGGGCGTGGCCATCGCGCTAGCCCGGGGGCCAGTGCATCGCCCGTCCGCCCAGCAGATGCAGGTGAAGATGATCGACCGTCTGACCGCCGTCCGCGCCCGTGTTGATGACAGTGCGGTAGCCGCGGTCGAGATTCAGTTCGGCGGCCAGCTTGGTGGTGAGCGCCAGCAGGTGCCCAAGCAGAGCCTGGTCTTCAGCCTCAGCGTGTGCCAGGGAGGTGATGTGCTTCTTCGGCACCAGCAGCAGGTGAACCGGGGCTTTCGGATCAATATCGGCGAAGACATAGGCGAGCGAATCCTCGTGGACTTTCTTGGAGGGGATCGCGCCGGAGATGATTTTGCAGAAGAGGCAATCCATAGTCGATGGCATCAGCTTAGATCATTTTGTGAAGTAGCGCGGATGCTGCCCCGGACGCCACGGGTCATAGTGCGCCGCGAAGAGTTTGCGCTCCGCCGTGGACGGATGACTGCCCGTCCAGAACTGGACGAATGGATTTGGATAGGGAGTCTCCAGCCAGACCTCGCCGAGAAGCTGGAAATCGTTGGCGGCAGTCTGTTGCGGATTGGCCACCAGCCCGTGAATGACCTCCTGGCCGTAGATGTCGGCGTGATGCTCCTGCACCCGGCTGAAGCTGTTGCCGATGGGCTCTGCGAGAAAGCCGAGCACGGTGAAGAGCAGCAGGAGCAGCCCCAGCGACGCCCAATCGTCAGTGGCGAGGATGTGCCACTCGTGTCCGCGGCTGCGGATCAGACCTTGCATCAGTCGATAGGTCAGCCAGTAGAAGAGCAGCGTTAGGAGCGCGGTGAAAAGAATCCCCTTCCAGATATGGTTGAGCACGTAGTGTCCCTGCTCATGGCCATAGATGAAGACGATGCCGTCGGTGGGCGCCGCCTTGACGGTCGTGTCCCACACCACGATGCGTTTGGTCGCGCCGATGCCCGTCACATACGCGTTGAGTCCCGTGGATTTGGTGCTGGCGTCCATCAGGAACATCCGCGAGGGGGGAATGTCGAGATGGCCGCGCGCGACGACCTTCTCAAGCTGCTGCACCAGCGCGGGGTCGGCCTTGGCCAGCGGAGAGAAGTGGTTGAACATGGGATCGATGAAGACCGGAATGACGAAGATGGCCGCGATCTCAAAGGGAATCGAGAGCAGCCACAACCACACCCACCAGTGTCGCGGCGAGCGGCGCATCAGCCAGTAGAGGACAGACACGACCAGCGTGCCGATCGCCAGGGTTAGCAGCAGTGACTTGCCCCAGTCTCCGAACCAGCTAGGCCAACTCTGGACGGATAGTCCGAAGTGGCGCTCGACATGCTGCGCAAAGAGATCCACCGGCAGCGCGATCGCGGAGAGCAGCAGCAGCCACGCTGGCACAACCAGAAAACCTTGCAGCCACGGGCTGGCGGTGTGCCTCGCGGCCCAGGAGCGCACGTGCGCGCCCACCCGGCGACGTAAAAGCAGCCAGAGCAGGAGAATGCTCCATGCTGTGCCGCCGAAATGAATCGCTGTATGCAGTTGGTAGAGCTCGACGGCTTTCGCGAGCTTCTCGGGCGGCAGGGTGTAGATGCCCGAGGGGTTAACCAGGCAGAAGAGGGCAGCGGCTGTCATGGCGACAAGGTACACCAGCGCGCGCCGCGAGGGTGATCTTTTTCAGGCTCCGCGGCGGAGAGGCGTCTTCCCCGCATCCTCCACCCCTCGAAGTTCATCCCATCTTTCCGAACCGAGGCGACGGAAGACCTCGCGCGGACTGACAATATGCGGCAGGTTCAAGGCGCTGGTGGAGTGGCTCGCCCCGTGAACGGTACGTAGCACGCTGTCATAGGCCGCCAGCGCGGAACCGAGTAGTACGTCTGAGAGAAAGGCGAGCTTGTAGCCGGCCTCCTCGATTTGCGCGAAGGAGAGCAGGGGACTTCTGCCGCCGTAGAGAATATTGAGGACGCAGGGGCCGTGAACCAGCTGAGGCACTCGCAGCAACTGCTCGACAGACTCCGGCGCTTCCACCAGGGCAAGGTCCGCGCCCACGTCCAGGGCCGCGTTGGCGCGAGCGATAGCCTCTTCAAAGCCGACAACGGCATTCGCATCCGTGCGGGCGATGATGAGGAAGTCAGGATGTCTGCGCGCAGAAACGGCAGCTGCTATTTTGCGGATGTAGTTCTCTCGCGGGATGACCTGCTTGCGATCGAGATGGCCGCACTTCTTCGGGAAGACCTGGTCCTCGATATGGATTCCGGCGACTCCGCTGCGTTCAAACTCCATCACCGTGCGAGTCATGTTCAGCTCATTGCCATAGCCCGTGTCGGCATCGGCAATGATCGGGATATTGACCGTGGAGGCCATTGCGGAAGCGTTGGTCACCATCTCTGTCATGGTGGCCAGTCCATAGTCGGGCAGGCCGAGCCGACTGGCTGACGTTCCCATGCCCGTCATGTAAATGGCCGAGAAGCCATTCTGTTCGACCGCGGCAGCAGAGAGGCAGTCCATGGCTCCGGGTGCGATGGTGAGCCCCGGCCCGTTCAGGGTGCGGCGCAGCTGGCTGGCAGAATGCATATTCCCTCGCTTCTTCGAGCCGCGGCAGACTGGCATGCAGCGGCTTACAAGTTCCAGCCTAGGCTGCTGAACTTAACCCAGCATGAAGTCTGAATGAAGTTTTTTGAGGGACGATGTGCTGCTTAGTCCAGCCGGACCAGATACGCTTCGCCTTCAGAAGGCGCAATTGACTTCGCGATTTCGACGGCACGGCCATGTTCGTCTGCGGCAGGCCGGATACGCACCCAGTAGCCAGTAGGCCCGTGAAATTCGATGACATTGGCTGTGTGATATTTCCGCTCAAGGTGCTGTTCCAGCTTGGTCGCGTCATGTTCGCTCTTGAAGGCGCCAATCTGGACGCACCAGCGGCCACCGGTATCGAGTGGTTTCGGCGCGGCGTAGACGTCCACCCGGACCTTGGCAACCCCGGGGCGCCATACATCAACCGCCTTGGCGGAGGCGAGCGAGAGGTCCAGGATACGATTCGGCACAAAAGGCCCGCGGTCAGTAATTCGCATGACGGCTGACTGTCCGGTTGCAAGGTTGGTCACACGGATCAGTGAGCCCATGGGCAGCGTGCGATGCGCTGCGGAGAGCATGTGCTCGTCATAGATTTCGCCATTGGCAGCCCTGCGATTGTGATACGGAGGCCCATACCAGCTGGCCATCCCTACTTCCGAGTAGACGGGCTTGTGCGAGGCGACAAACTCCGCGTCGGTAGGATTCCCCGCCGGCAAGCTTCCAATCGGAGAAGCCTCACTGCCGGGCGCTGGAGGAACCGGTTCGGCCGCAGGGCCCGGCGTCAAGACGGGTGGCGGGGGGGCTGATGCGGTGATCGGCCTTCTGTGGCTGCAGCCTGTGAGGATGAAGATCGCGGCGGAGGCGAGCGCCACGGCGAAGGAGAGGCGGCAGTTCCTAGTCATTCTTCTGGCTGTGCTCCAGATGATCGGCCAGCCGTCTAAGCTGTCCCGCAACCACGCGCAGCCCCTCAGAGGAGTCCTGCCGGACTTTCGGCACTACTTCGTCGTTCAGGTAGGAGATCACCTTCTTCACCTCGGCTTCGATGCGTTGCGCCGCACTCTCGATCATGCAATCCCCCTTGACAGCTTTTCTAATATTCGGTGAGGCTCCGGCAGCAGTCAATGGAGGATCAGGACCTCTTTTGACTGGGTGTGCCCTATCGGTAATCGTGCAGGTTACAAGTACAATGAGGATCAAGTAGCTGCGCTGCCGCCCATGTCCCTGGCCTATCCTTCATCGATTCCGTCACTTATCGCGATGCTCACGCAGCATGGGCTGGGGCATTACCTGCACACCCATTACGGCGACCGCACCTTTCAGGGGCTCTACGAACTGAATGCCTTCGATGCGATGCTGCTGGTGCCCTACTTCGTCGTGATGGTGATTCTTGCCTTCTACGGCATGCACCGTTATCAGCTCGTCTATCTCTATTACAAGCACAAGAAGAACGCGACGAAGGAGCCGCCGCGCCATTTTGAGCAGCTCCCGCGTGTCACCATCCAGCTGCCGATTTTCAATGAGCAGTTCGTCATCGACCGGCTGATCGAGGCTTGCTGCAACCTGGAGTATCCGCGCGAGCTCCTCGATATCCAGGTGCTCGATGACTCCACCGACGAGACCACGGTTGTCGCATCGGAGATCGTCAGCCGCTATCGCGAACTCGGTCACGACATCAACTATGTCCATCGCACCGATCGCTATGGTTATAAGGCCGGCGCCCTTGACCACGGGCTTAAGAGCGCCAAGGGCGAGTTTGTCGCCATCTTTGACGCTGATTTTGTGCCGCCGCCCGATTGGCTGATGAAAGTGATCCACCACTTTGCCGAGCCTGAAGTCGGCATGGTGCAGACACGCTGGACGCACCTGAACCGCGATTACAGCTTTCTCACCCAGGTCGAGGCCATTCTGCTTGACGGCCACTTCGTGCTGGAGCATGGCGGCCGCTCGCGCGCCGGAGTCTATTTCAACTTCAACGGCACGGCAGGCATGTGGCGCCGCGAAGTCATTGGCCAGGCCGGCGGCTGGCAGCATGACACGCTTACTGAAGATACCGACCTGAGCTATCGTGCGCAGCTGATCGGCTGGAAGTTCAAGTATCTGCAGGATGTCGAGTGCCCGGCAGAAGTGCCCATCGAGATGACGGCCTTCAAGACGCAGCAGGCGCGCTGGGCCAAGGGGCTTATCCAGACCTCGAAGAAGATCCTGCCGCGCGTCTTCAAGAGCGATGCCCCGCTGCACACCAAGATCGAGGCCTTCTATCACCTGACGGCCAACCTCAGCTATCCGCTCATGGTGGTGCTTTCCACCCTCCTCATGCCCGCCATGGTCATACGCTTTTACCAGGGCTGGTTTCAGATGCTGTTGATCGACCTGCCGCTTTTCATGGCGTCTACGTTCTCGATCTCGTCTTTTTATCTGGTGTCGCAGCGGGAGCTCTACCCGCGCCAGTGGTACAAGACCTTTCTCTATCTGCCCTTCCTGATGTCGCTCGGCATCGGCCTGACCGTTACAAACACCCGCGCCGTCATGGAAGCCCTCTTCGGCATTCAAAGCTCCTTTAAGAGGACTCCAAAATACCGTGTCCAGAAGCGCGGTGAGAAGTCGCAGGCGGCGAAGTATCGTAAGCGGTTGGGGATCGTGCCCTGGATTGAACTGCTCATTGGCTGCTACTTCGCACTGACCATCTGGTACGCCATCGTGAATGAGAACTACTTCACGATCCCGTTTCTGCTGCTGTTTGTCGTCGGATACTGGTACACCGGGCTGTTGTCGCTGCTGCAAGGCCGCTTCGAGCGCTGGCGATCGGGAGGGGCGAATACGGATGAGTCGTCTCCGAAGCCTTTTCCTGTCGGGGTTTAAGGGGCATTTCCCGGCTCCCGGTTAGAATCAGAACAAGCTATGGTTGAGAACAGGTCAGGTGAAGGGGCCGCGACGCACGCGGCTGATGAAGTCCGCTATAACCCTGCGGAGATCGAGCCGCGCTGGCAGCAGATCTGGGCTGCACAGCCGGACCTCTACGCCGCAGAGGCCGCCCCGAAACCGGGCGAAACCGGCAAGCCGAAATACTATGTGCTGGAGATGCTGCCCTATCCCTCCGGTCAGCTCCACATGGGCCATGTGCGTAACTATGCCATCGGCGACGCGCTCGCGCGCTACATGTGGATGCAGGGCTACAACGTGCTGCACCCCATGGGATGGGACGCATTCGGTCTGCCCGCCGAAAACGCCGCGCTCAAGAACAACACCCCGCCACGTGAGTGGACGCTGAGCAACATCGCCGCCATGAAGCGGCAGATGGAGCGGCTGGGCCTGAGCTACGACTGGCAGACCGAGGTCACTACCTGCCTGCCTGAGTACTACCGCTGGAATCAGTGGTTCTTCATCCAGATGTTCAACAAGGGGCTCGCCTATCGCAGGAAGAGCAAGGTGAACTGGTGCCCCGAGTGCGCCACCGTGCTCGCCAATGAGCAGGTGATCAACGGCCGCTGCTGGCGCCATGAAGACACGCTTGTCGAGCAGCGCGATCTGGAACAGTGGTTCCTGCGGACGACCAACTACGCGCAGGAGCTTCTCGA
This sequence comes from Acidipila rosea, assembly GCF_004339725.1. GTDB lineage: Bacteria > Acidobacteriota > Terriglobia > Terriglobales > Acidobacteriaceae > Acidipila > Acidipila rosea. Next base: position 338,012 of record NZ_SMGK01000004.1, read on the forward strand.
TGGGCTGGACAAGCTTGATGGGTGGCCTGAGAAGGTCCGCACCATGCAGCGCAACTGGATCGGACGCAGCGAAGGCGCGGCGGTCGAGTTCGCGATGGAAGATCCGGCAACTGCTCCGGAAGATGAGAAGCATCTGACGCGCCATGCTGGCACCCACGTTCTTCCCGCGCATGATGACGTGAAGGCTTCTGGAGAAAAGGTCGCGGTTTTCACCACGCGCATCGATACGATCTTCGGTGCGACCAGCCTTCAGCTGGCTCCCGGACATGCGCTGGTAAAGACCCTCACCGCCGAAAACCCCAGGCTGGCGAAGGAAGTTGAAGACCTTATCGAGCAGCAGAAGAAGGCGCGCGAAACCGGCGACATCGGCGCCATCGAGAAGCATGGCGTCTTTACAGGAAGGTACGCCATCAACCCCTTCAGCAATGAGCGGCTGCCGGTCTGGGTCGCGAACTACATTCTTGCCGACTACGGCACGGGCGCCATCATGTCCGTACCCGCCCACGACGAGCGTGACTTTGAGTTCGCGAAGAAGTACGGCATTGAGATGCGCATCGTCGTGCTGCCGCGCCGCACGGTTGAGGTGGAGACCGATGGCCCGCAGGAAACGCTGCTGCCTTATACCGAGGAAGACTCCCTGCTGATCAACTCCGGCGACTTCAACATGCTGGGTTGTGTAGAGGCGCAGCACCGGATGGCCGCCTACGCGCAGGAGCATGGATTCGGCCAGGCGACGGTTTCCTTTCGCCTGAAGGACTGGGGCGTCAGCCGCCAGCGCTACTGGGGCACGCCTATTCCCATGCTCTACTGCGAGAAGGATGGGATTGTGCCGGTGCCGGAAGATCAGTTGCCGGTCATCCTGCCGCCGCAGGTCGAGATCACCCAGCAGGGAGGCTCGCCGCTGGGGCGCGTGCCAGAGTTTGTGAATGCGACCTGCCCGAAGTGTGGCGGCCCGGCGCGCCGCGAAACCGACACCATGGACACCTTTGTCGATTCGTCCTGGTATTTCTACCGATACACAGACGCGAAAAACTCCTCCGCGCCCTTCGATCCGGCAAAAGTTGCCTACTGGTTTCCCATCGACCAGTACATCGGTGGCGTCGAGCACGCGATCCTGCACCTCATCTATTCGCGCTTCTGGACGCGGGTGATGCGCGACCTCGGGCTGGTGAAGAATGACGAGCCCGCAGCCAGGCTCTTTACCCAGGGAATGGTGATCAAGGGCGGCGCAAAGATGTCGAAGTCGAAGGGCAATGTGGTCTCGCCCGATGACATGATTGCCCGCTACGGCGCAGATGCGACCAGGATGTACGCTCTCTTTGCCGCGCCGCCTGATCGTGATCTTGACTGGCAGGAGGATGGCGTCGCCGGCGTGAGCCGTTTTCTGGGCAAGGTCTACCGCTTCGTGATGCGTCACGCTGCGATCGCCAGAGGCGTCACAGCCCAGGCCACAGGTTCTGACCCGGCTTCGCAGCAGTTGCTGCGCAAGCTTCACCAGACCATCCGCAAAATTACTCAGGACTTTGGCGGCCGCTGGCACTTCAACACCTGCATCGCCGCCGTCATGGAGATGGTGAACACCTTCACTGCAGCCGACGAAAAGATTGCGTCGGGCGAGGTTCCGCCGGCAACTGTCGCCGTCCTGCTCGAAAACCTGGTGTTGCTGCTCGCTCCGTTCGCGCCTTACATTGCCTGTGAGCTATGGCAGGAGCTCGGTCGGCAGGGTGACCTGCTCCGCGCTCCGTGGCCACAGTTCGATGAGGCGCTCGCGAAGGAGGATGAGCTGGAGGTGCCCGTTCAGCTCAACGGCAAGCTGCGCTCCGTCGTCCGCGTGGCAGCCGAGGCTGATCAGGATACGATCCGCGATGCCGCTCTCGCCGATGAAAAGATCAAGGCGGCCATCGAGGGGAAAGAAGTCGTGAAGGTCATCATCGTCACAGGTAAGCTGGTCAATCTTGTCGTCAAATAGCAGCATCGCGCGCGGGACACAGTCTTTCGTGCACGTACTCGCGTTGTGCTGGAAGCGCAAGTCGCTACTTGCGATCGAAGTGCTGTGGCGCTGGCTTGCCGGGACGCCGCTGCTCTTGCTGCTGAGCTATGAGCTGTTCCGCCTCTGGCGTCAGATAGAGGCGCCGCTGGCTGCTACGGGAATCCTTGACCAGTTTTCGCTCGCCGAGCCTATGAAGGGGGCAGTCCTGGTGGCGAATGCCTTCGGTATCCTATGGCCGCCGGCGTTGCACCTGCTTCTGTGGTTTGCGCCGCTCGCGCTGGCGGTATCCTCGTTCGCCTCGGGCTTTGGCCGCAATGTCGTTCTGCGCCGCTATGACCCGGTCCTTGCGTGGCGCCCGGTGACGCTGGTCGCACTGCAACTGTTGCGCATCGGCATGTTTGTCGGGAGCTACCTGCTCTGGTTTGTTGCCGTTCGCTGGGCAGGTGCAAATTCGCTGCGTGGCGTCGAACCCGATCTGGTCAGCTATTCCATCTGGGTCATCTGTCTTTCGCTCGGAATCTTTACTCTCTGGGCGCTTCTGAGCTGGGTGTTCTCGATTGCGCCCCTGATCGCGATTGTAGAGGGCCGCGGCATCGCATCCAGCCTCCTCCGCAGCCTTCGCCTGGGCTCGCTCAAGGGCAAGCTGGTTGAAGTCAACCTGGTCATGGGCATCGTCAAACTCGCCCTGATCGTACTCGCCATGGTCTTCTCCGCCACACCGCTCCCGTTTGAGTCGGTGGTGAACGGCTGGCCGCTATACGCCTGGTGGATTCTCGTCACTCTGCTCTACTGTGTGGCCTCTGATTATTTCCAGGTCGCACGTACGATCGCCTTTGTCGAGTTCCTGAGAGCGGGTGTGGAGAGCGACCCCGCTTTACATGCGTCCTCATCCCTGAAAAACTCGTAGTGTGGACACGTCCTCGATCGTCATCCTTGATTTTGGCTCGCAGTATACGCAGCTCATCGCGCGCCGCATCCGTGAACAGAATGTTTTTTCCGCCGTGCTTCCCTGCACGGCCTCGCTCGACGAGATAAAGGCCCTCAAGCCCCTCGGAGTTATCCTCTCCGGCGGCCCCTGCTCTGTCTATGACGCCGATGCGCCGCCGGCAGACCCGCGTGTTCTCGCGCTCGGCGTTCCGGTGCTTGGCATCTGCTACGGGCTCCAGTTCATCACCCACCATCTCGGGGGCAAGGTCCGCTCTGCTGAAAAGCGTGAGTACGGCCACGCCGAGGTTTCGCTGGTGGACAGTGGAAATGCGCTCTTCAGCGGGCTGACAGCGTCGCTCAGCGTATGGATGTCGCACGGCGATGAGGCGCTGGAGCTGCCGCCCGGCTTCCATCTCACCGCGCAGACGGCCAATGCAGTGGCGGGCATCGCCGACCCTGAACGGCGCATCTGGGCCGTGCAGTTTCACCCTGAGGTTCACCACACCAGGCAGGGAACCGAGTTGCTGCGGAATTTTCTCTTCAACATCTGCGGAGCAAAGCCCGACTGGACGCCGGCGCACTTTATCGAATCAACAGTTGCAGCAATCCGCGAAAAGGTAGGCGATGGCCACGCCATCTGTGCCCTCTCCGGAGGCGTCGATTCCTCGGTCGCTGCTGTTCTCGTCCAGCGCGCCATCGGCGACCGGCTCACCTGCATCTTCGTGAACAACGGCGTGCTGCGGCTGAACGAATTCGAGAAGGTTCAGCAGACAATGCGTGACAAGCTCGGGCTGAACCTGGTCGCAGTCGATGCAAGCTCACGCTTCCTCCAGCGTCTCTCCGGCGTGACCGATCCGGAGGGCAAGCGCAAGATTATCGGCAACGAATTCATCAGCGTCTTCGACGACGAAGCGCGCCGCATCTTTGAGAGCAACAACGATGAAGTGGCGTGGCTGGTGCAGGGAACACTCTATCCGGACGTCATTGAGTCTTCGTCGGTCAAGGGGCCTTCGCAGACCATCAAGAGCCACCACAACGTCGGCGGCCTGCCGGAGAATATGAAGCTCAAGCTCATCGAGCCGCTCCGCGATCTCTTCAAGGATGAGGTCCGGCGCATCGGCCGCGACCTGCAGATGCCCGAAGATATTCTTCAGAGGCAGCCGTTTCCGGGCCCGGGACTTGCTGTCCGCATCCTTGGTGAAGTAACGCCGGAGCGCGTGGCCCTGCTGCAGGAGGCGGACGACATCGTTGTCAGCGAGATCAAGTCCGCAGGACTCTATCAGCAGATATGGCAATCCTTCGCCGTGCTGCTGCCGGTGAAGAGCGTCGGTGTTATGGGCGATCAGCGGACCTACGCGTATACCTGCGCGATCCGCGCCGTGCATTCGGAAGACGGCATGACCGCGGACTGGGTGCCGCTGCCTTACGAAGTGCTCAAGCGGATCTCCAGCCGCATCGTCAATGAGATTCACGGTATCAACCGCGTCGTCTACGACATCACGTCGAAGCCGCCCGGAACCATCGAGTGGGAGTGAGAGAGTTGGAGCCAATCAAGCTGGAAATGTGTATTGAGTCCGTAGAGTCAGCCGTTGCTGCCGACCTTGGCGGCGCGCAGCGGGTCGAGCTCTGCGCCAACCTCCTTGAAGGCGGCACGACCCCCAGCGCCGGTACGATCGCTGCGGCACGGGCGCGGGTGAAGCTTGGGATCCAGGTCATGATTCGCCCCCGTGGCGGTGATTTTCTCTACACCGATGCGGAGTTCGAGGCGATGCAGCACGATATTCGCGTAGCCAAAGACCTTGGCGCCGACGGAATCGTCTTTGGCCTGCTGAACGCCGACGGTACGGTCGACCGCGAGCGCACCAGCCGCCTGGTGGAGCTGGCTGCACCGCTGCCAGTCACTTTCCATCGCGCCATTGACGTCTCGCGCGACCTGATGGAGGCGTTGGAGACGGTGATCGCGACCGGATGTGCACGCGTGCTGACCTCAGGGGGTGAGCCCTCGGTGGTCGATGGAGCCGAAGTTGTTGCCCGCATGGTGCGTGCTGCCGGAGACCGCATCCTTGTCATGCCGGGCTGCGGTATCACCACGGGGAATGTGCGGAGCATTCTCGCCACGACCGGTGCGCATGAAGTGCATGTGGCTCTTGAAGAGCCGCTGCCGAGCGGCATGACCTATCGTAAGCCGGAGATTCCGATGGGGGGCGTCGAAGGCCGCGAATATCTGCGCTTCCTCACCGCCCAGGCAGCCGTCGCGGAGCTGGTTGCGACTATTAGCGGCTAGTTGACGACATGCGGCCGTTCAAGCTGCTGGCGCAGGCTTCCGGCCAGCTCCGCCACGGCGCGCAGCTTGACTGCGATCTGGGGCGGCACAGACGGCTCTGAAAGCGCCAGCTGGGACTGGAGCAGCAGCCCGGCAACCGTATCGCGCAGCTCGCTCTCCATCGCTGTCGCAGCCGCACGCATGGCGAGGGCCTGCTCCTGTTCGCGTCGGACAAGTGCAGCGCGCACCTCACGCACCAGCCGGTTCGACCCCGAGATGGCAAAGTTGATTTCGAGGGGAATAGCCAGCCCCGTATGCTTCCACAGCAGCTCCGCCCCTTCCGGGTCTGACTCGGCGACAGAGGTATCGACGACCACGATCGTGTACTCGCGGCGACGCAGCGCGGCGAGACCGGCGCGGCGGCTGGGGGCGATCTCAACCGCGAAGCCCAGCTGTTTGGCGATGCTGGCGGCGCAGTTCTCCGCGCCGCTGATTCCTGTAATCATCAGAACACTCTGACTCATCACTTTATTCTCCTCGGTCAATGTTCAGCAGGGGATAGCTTATGCTTCGGCTGCGCCTTCACCGATGCCATACTCTTTCAGCTTCCGGTAGAGGGTCGTCTTGCCGATGCCGAGCAGCTTGGCAGCCATCAGCTTGTCCCCGCGCAGCTGATCGATGGTGGTGAGGATGGTCTTCTTTTCCAGCTCCGCCAGGGTCGTGACGGGAAGATCGGACGCAATGCCGTCGCTCGCCGGCCGGATGACGTGATGACGCGCGTGCATCCAGAAGTTTTGCAACGGCGAGGGAAGATCACTCACCTGCAGACGGGCGCCCGACGTGGTCGAGCAGCCTGCGGTGATGGCGTTTTCGAGCTCCCTGATATTGCCTGGCCACGGATAGAGGTTCACCAGCCGGAGCGCTTCATCGTCCAGGGTGAAGTCCTTCTTGTATTCGGGGCCGTTCTTTTTAAGGAAATGAGCTGCCAGCAAGGGGATGTCTTCCTTGCGGTCGCGCAGCGCGGGCAGCCGGACATTCACGACATTCAGGCGATAGTAGAGGTCTTTGCGGAAGCGTCCCTGCTCGACCATCGCCACCAGGTCGCGGTTGGTCGCCGCCAGGATACGGCAGCGGATGGGAATCCGATGGGTTGCGCCCACCGGGCGGATCTCCTTCTCCTGCAGGGCGCGCAGCAGCTTGGCCTGCAGGTCGAGGGGCAACTCGCCGATCTCGTCCAGAAAGATGGTGCCGTCCTCGGCGGCTGCGAGTAATCCGTCCTTGGCGCGGTTCGCACCCGTGAATGCGCCCTTTACGTAGCCGAAGAGCTCGCTCTCCATCAGTGTCGGCACCAGCGAGCCGCAGTCAACCGGCAGAAACGGCCTGCTGGCATAGGGCCCGCTGGCGTGGATGGTCTTCGCAATCAGCTCCTTGCCGGTACCGCTCTCGCCGAGGATCAGCACCGGATGGGAGGTCTGCGAGACTTTGGACAGGATGCGGTAGACGCGATCCATCTCCGGGCTGCGTCCGATGATGTTGCCCAGCCCCTGCTGCGAGCGCAGTCGCTCCCGTAGCTTGCGGCTGGCGAGGTCGATGGTCCGGCGCTCGGCGGCGCGTTCGAGCACAGCCGCGAGTTCATCGAGGGCGAACGGCTTTGTCAGGTAGTCGGATGCGCCGGTGCGCATCGCTTCGACCGCCGAGGTGACGGTGGCGAAGGCGGTCATGATGATAATTGCCGTTTCAGGCTGCAGCCGTTTGGCCTCGTCCAGCAGTTCCAGTCCTGCGCTGGCTGCACCCTTCAGGTCAAGCAGCATGATGTCCACGGTGTGGCTGCGAAGCGCTTCCCGCGCCGCCTCAAGAGTGGCCACCGCCTGCGCGGCAAAGCCGGTACGGACGGCGATCTCGCAGCAGGCCGAGCGCATGGCCTGATCTTCATCCACGACCAGGACATTCATCCGCACGGTACGCTGGCTCAACTGGTGAGCCGACTGAGGATAGGCAGCGATCTGTAGGTTGGGCACTGTGGCTAGCATTTTACGTTGGGCTCCTTGGGCGAACCAGTAACGAAAGTTTGAAGACGGGGAAGCAATATTTCAAAGCGAGTGCCGCATCCGGGCGCGGAGGTTACCTGCACCGAGCCCCCTGCTGCCTCAATGAGCGCCCGCACGATGCTGAGGCCAAGCCCGCGGTCGCCCCGGCCTGACCAGCGGTCCCTCCGGACCTCCTGCACGCGCGTGCTGAACCCCGGCTCAAAGATGCGATGCAGCACCGCGGCAGAGATCCCGGGGCCACTATCCTGAACGCACACCAGCAGGCCTTCAGGCTGTGCCTGCGCGCGTGTCTTCAGAAAGCTGCGGCCTCCGCTCTGCTGCACCGTGATCCGTATCCGGCCGCCAGCTGGCATCGCCTCCTGCGCATTGCGTACCAGGTTGGCGAGCACCCGGCTCAGGTCTTCCGGGGAAAGGCGAACCGTTCCGGGGCTGGCCATGCACTCGATTTCGAGACTGATCTGAGGCCCCGCAATCCCCGCCAGCAGGCTCTCCAGTTCCTTCACTGCTTTCGCCACATCAACGATCCACCCGCACTCTGCAGGTCGTGGAGAAGGAGAGGTGTCCCTTTGTGGGGTTATCTGTTCCTGTTGCAGGCTCACCATCTGGTCGACCAGACCCGCGCTTGCCGTGGCAATGGCGCGCAGTTCGGCGGCATAGTGCCTGTATCTGGGCGTGAGTACACCCGGTTCCTCCAGCAGGTCACAGTAGAGGGTCAGGGTTGCCAGCACATTCCGCGTATCATGGGCGATGCCGGGCAGCTTATGCCGTGAATCAGGGCCTGCCTGCCTCGGGCTCGTCCGGGGAGAAGCCAGCGGACCGACTCCCTTCGCTCCCCTCGATGATCTCGATGACCTCGCAGGATGGATCGTATCCGAATTCCTATCCATATCTGTTGGCCTCTGTACCTTTCCCGTGCTGGTCGTGTTCTGGTCCTGTTATGGTCCTGATCCTGACCTGCTTACGGTCTGGAAGTCTGTCCTGGGCCTGACGGTTCTCCTTAGTACATTCAGCGTGCCATTCTGGGCCATTTCATCTAAGCCGTTTCAAATGAGCTGGTTGAAGCCTCCTTCAGCACGCAGTCTCCTCTCCGGGCGGTCTCGCTCCCTTCCCGATTCGGGACAAATTTCCTCCCGGCCCTAAGCTATCTCTCTGAATATGCGCGGTTTAGAGCAGAATGGCGCGTTTCTTCCCATTCCGGGAATGGAACCAATACAATCGGAAAGCGATGACCACACTTCCCGAGACATTCTTCCGCGCCGGCCAGCGCGCGTCCGACGCTCTGCGACCCGTTCGCCTTACCCCTGACTTTGTCGCTACCGCCGAGGGCTCCGTGCTCATCGAGATGGGGCAGACGAGGGTTCTCTGCAATGCCACCGTTGAACAGGGAGTTCCCTCGTGGATGCGCAACAGCGGCCGCGGCTGGGTCACCGCTGAATACGGCATGCTGCCGCGCGCCACCCTTACCCGCACCGCCCGCGAATCGGAGCGGGGCAAGGTCGGCGGCCGAACCCATGAGATTCAGCGGCTGATCGGGCGTTCGCTGCGAGCGGCGGTAGACATGCAGGCGCTGGGGGAGCGCACCGTCATCCTGGACTGCGATGTGTTGCAGGCCGACGGCGGCACGCGTACCGCGGCCATTACCGGCGCGTGTGCGGCGCTGGCCCTGGCCCTGAACCGGATGCTGGCCACAGGTGCGCTCAAGAAGCAGCCTCTGCGGCAAATGGTTGCCGCCGTGAGTGTGGGCATTGTGCAGGACACGGTGCTGCTCGACCTCGCCTATGAGGAAGATTCTCAGGCTGATGTGGATATGAACGTGGTCATGACGGAGTCGGGCGCGCTGGTCGAGGTTCAGGCCACGGCGGAGCGTGAAGCCTTTCCGCGAGCCAGGATGAATGCCATGATGGACTTCGCCGAGCAGGGCATCCGCCAGCTTTTCGAGGCGCAGAGGCGCATGCTGGAAGAGGCCGCTGCCCGGTAGCCGGGGAGTAACCGAGACGGAGAACCGGTCTCGTTCCAGGGTTTGTTTTTCGTGGACTGGAAGAGCCCTTTCACCTCTGGTCTTCACTTTTTTCGGAGAGAGTAAGCCGGTCGCAACGCGAGAGGCTTTTCACGCGGTAAAATTACCGCGAAGCGTTTTTGTATTTTCTAGAGAGAGCAGGAGAAGCAACAATGTCACTCACACCAGGAAAACTGGCCGGAATGAAGGCAGTATCGAACGAGCGGGGCGTGATTGCCGCCGCGGCAATGGATCAGCGCGGATCACTCAAAAAGTCGCTGGCCAAGGAACAGGGCGTAGCCGATGTGCCCGATTCAGCGCTGGAAGAGTTCAAGTCGCTCGTCACTGAAGTGCTCACGCGCCACGCCTCGGCCATCCTGCTCGATCCGGAGTTCGGTCTGCCCGCATCGAAGCGGCGCAACGGCAAGGGGCTGCTGCTTGCTTATGAGAAGACAGGCTACGATGCCGCATTACCGGGCCGCCTGCCTGATCTGCTCGATGTCTGGTCGGTACGCCGTCTGAAGGAAGCCGGTGCGGACTGCATCAAGATCCTGCTCTACTACACTCCATACGAGAAGACGGCGATCAACGACCACAAGCATGCCTGGGTCGAGCGCATTGGCGATGAGTGCCGCGCACATGATATTCCGTTCTTCCTGGAGACGGTCGGTTACGACGTTCACGGCGAAGACGAGAAGGGTCTCGGCTATGCCAAGCGCAAGCCCGAGATCGTCACCGGCTCCATGGAGGAGTTCGGCAAGGAGCGTTACGGCGTAGACGTCCTGAAGGTGGAAGTTCCCATCCAGATGGAGTATGTGTCCGGCACCCGCGCCTTCAAGGGCGTACAGGCTTACACCCGCGCCGAGGCGCTCGAGCACTTCCGTACCTCCGCGTCCTCTACGCACAAGCCGTTCATCTACCTTTCGGCAGGCGTATCCAATCCTGTCTTCATCGAGACCCTTGAGCTGGCGATCGAGAGCGGCACCAGCTTCAATGGCGTTCTCTGCGGACGCGCCACCTGGAAGGACGGCATCGCCGTCTATGCCAAGCAGGGTGCGAAGGCATTTGAGGAGTGGCTGAACACCAAGGGCGTCGAGAACATCAACAACGTCAACAAGGCGCTCGAGTCGGCGAAGTCGTGGTTCGATAAGGTCGATATGAAGGCCGGAGCGCTGGTCTAAGGCGTTACTGACCCAGTTCCCACAAACTGAAGCGCTGCTGTCCCTGACGGGCAGCGGCGCTTTGTTCTTCCCCATTTCTGCATCCGGCGAATCGCTCGGACCCATCCAAACCTCATGCTCGATAATCCCATCTGGTCTGCCCTTTCTACCTATCACCGGTCGTTTGCACAGGGTAACGAGTTGGCCTTGCGATACATCGCCCCCGTCGGACCCCTTAGTGCGATCCGTGAGCAATCGCCGGCTGCTTATGAAGCACTCGGCCAGCTGCTGGGAAACGAAGAAGCGGCGGCCTTGTTCCTGGAGAGCACTCCCCAGCTGCCGCACGGCTGGAAGAACATCCATGAAGCGTGTTTGCTGCAGATGGTCGACGAATCCGTTGCTGCCGTGAGCGAAGGGCCTCGTGAGGTCGAGCTGCTGTCCGCCTCGGATCTTCCCGAGATGCTGGCGCTCACCCAATTGACCCAGCCTGGCCCCTTCCGCGAGCGGACAATCGAACTCGGCCGCTATTACGGCATACGCCACGAGGGGAAGCTGGTGGCAATGGCGGGCGAACGTCTCCAGATGCCGGGCTTCACTGAGGTCAGCGCCGTCTGCACGCACCCTGATCACCGCGGTCGGGGCTACGCCGCCATACTTATCTCGATGGTAGTCCGCGGGCTGCGAGGCCGGGGCATCACGCCTATGCTGCATGTCCGCGAAGCAAATGCCTCGGCCATCCGTCTCTACGAGCACCTGGGCTTCAGGGTTCGCCGCTCGTTTCATCTGGTGGTCGCGCGGCGCTGAGCTTATTCGGCCGTGGGATCGTCCCGCTGCGGAATACCCCAGCGATAGACCAACTCCGCATATCCGTACTGCGCGTTGCGATCCGTGGGATAGATGGCGGCGATCACGCTCTTGCCCCATGCATGCGCGTAGTAGAAGTTGAAGGCGAAGCTCTTCGTTGCCTGCCAGTCTGCGCTCATGTCGTAGACCGATGCGAAGGTGGAGTGTCCATTGTTCGGACGCCCCACATAGCCAAAGACTTTGTTGTCAAAGGCGCCGCCGCCCTGGTACCAGAGATCGCTGTTTGAGGTCAGCTGCAGCCAATGCAGGTCCGAACGCAGTGCGAGCTTCTTGGTGGGCGTGTCCATCGCCTGTACAAAGGTGTCCTGGTTATTCATCAGGTTGTAGAAGGGAAAGCGCGCGTAGACGCGCGGGGTGGGCAGCACCTGGAAAAAGGTGCTGTGCCTGCTGTCGCCAGGGCTCTTGTCCCCGCTTGAGCGGAACCATCCTCCGCGCAGCCATGGTGCAGTCGGCGCCTTCGTCAGCTGGTAGCCGCCTTCGAGGGCGACCGCGCCTGCGCCATCGCTCTGCTTGCCCCAGTTGCCGTTCTGCAGCACCCCCCACGCGAGAAAGTCAAAATTGCCCGGGCCTGCTGGAATGCTGGTGAGGAAGTCTCCGCCATAGGTTCCGAGCCGGATATTCTTCTTATCCGCCTGGCGCACGGCCAGGGGGCGGTTGTCGGTTTTCAGGATGCCCGTACGCCCATCGTGATAATCCATGGCAAAGACGCGCCACAGGAGATGCTGGTTCCACTCGTACTTGCTGAAGGCCATGTATTGCAGATCGACGTTCAGCTCCGGATTGCCATTCATGTTGAAGACGCCCTGGTCGGCGCGCGCCGCGATGCCGGTCAGGTCCCATGATCCAGAACCGTAATGGCCATCCACTCCGTCGAAGCTGCGCTGGGCATTTGTAAATCCGAAGTTGCCCACCAGCCGCTGGCCGATGCGGTTGTTTTGCAGCCAGAGCAGGGTGCGGTTTTTGGGGGTGGTCTCCTGCCCCTCAAAAAACTCATAGCGGCCCAGCCGCAGGTTTTTGTCAGGTCCCTTGAAGTGGTAACGCAGAAATCCCTGCTTGAAGAAGGCAGTTGCCGGATAATCGTTATTCCCATTGGCTGCATAGTAGGTGGCCCCGAGGCCGAGCTGCCCTTGCGCAGCTACCGCGGAGACCGAGTCTTTCGGCAATCCGAGCACAGCCGGCTGCGACAGCTCTGCCATCCAGTCCCAGTGCCGGGTGCGCCGGGCGACGGCGATGCGCAGCAGCGATTCGGTGTAGCTGTAGGTCTCGGAGTTCGGGGGCGCGGCAAACCACTGCCACACATCGAGGCGTGTGCGGTCGTAGATGGAAATGCTTACCGGCGGACCGCCGCGCTTTGAAGCCTGGGCAGGGGCAGGGATCACCGTCAACGCAAAGAGAAACGAAACAAGAAGGGCTTTCAAGAAGACGCTCCAGTAGGCGGAATAAATTGCCGCTCAGACTGGGAGCGATGAGACGGCAGCACGTCCAGGTGCCGCTGACGATGAATGACCCTACGATGACACAACAGATTTCGCACAGCAAGCGAAATTTTGATGCGTGGGCAGGCAGACCCTCGGCAAAAGAAACGGCGCAGAGCGAAAGCTCTGCGCCGTTTGGAGTGGCCGTTGTGCCTAGAACTCAAGCCGCATCGAAACCTGACCGGTACGGCTGCCGCCGAAGTCGGATCCGCGTGCGCTTGTGATGGTTCCGAACTGCGGGCTCGACACATCCATAATCGGATCGGCGAGGTTGGTGTGGTTGAGCACGTTGGTGAAGGTCCCTTCGGCGCGCAGGTGTACGCGCTCCGTGATCGCGAAGATTTTGCTCAGGCCTGAGGACAGGTTGACCATGCCTGGTCCTTCAATTGAGCCAATCTGTGCCGTACCGAAGCGTCCAATTGGGTTCGCATAGGGGTTGCCGGGTTGGCCGTCGCCGGTGGTGCAGGCCGTGCCGGGCTGGTAATTCGGCTGTCCGGGGCAGATGAAGGATGCCTTGTTGACCCAGTTGTAGCGATTCTGCCCGTGGGGACGTGTGGGCCCCACGCGGTCCGGCTTCTGCGCGCGGCCCGGATAAGATCCGCCCACAGCAGATTTGCTCAGACCTGAACCGGTTCCGGAAGGATCACCCTGTCCGCCGGGGAAGTAGGCCGAGAGGTAAGGACCCGACTCGAGCAGGAAGACTCCGCTCAGCTGCCAGCCGCCCACCAGTTCATCGGTAAGCCGGTTCATGCCGCTGCCGAATTTACGTCCACGGCCCACGGGAAGCTCATATACGAAGGTGTTGTTCCAGCGATGACGACGTGTGCCGTAGACCTGGCCGAAGTCGACCGATGGATCGCGGCCGTAGGAGGAGCGCGAGCCGCCCACTTCTCCGGCGAAGCCGATATTGCTGGGGCCCTGGTTGTCGGCCAGGTTCTTTGCGAGGGTGTAGTTGGAGTCGAAGGTGAGCCCGTTGCCGTAGTGATGGCTCATCTCGACCTGCATGGAGTGATAGCTGGCATCCGCACCCGTGCTGCGGGTGTTGATGGTTCCCCAGTTCGGAAAGGGCCGCGCGCTCAGGGGCTGGTTAAAGGCGGAGACTGTGCTTGAATACGGCAGGTCATTGAGGTTCGGGGCCCAGACGAGGTGGTGCGTCTCCATGCCGATGTAGGAGATGCGCGCACCGTATCCGCTGCCAAATTCATGATCGACGGAGAGTGACCACTGTTCGGAGTAGGGATCTTTCCAGTGGACGTCATTGGCCGTGCCGAAGTAGGCCGTGCCGAAGGCTCCCGCTGCCGAGCTGGTGCCCTGTCCCGCATAGATTTGCGGCCAGGAGTAGGCAGGCCCGGTTGCTGTCTGGCTGTTCGCGTATTGTGTTGTGCCCGACTGCAGCGTGCCGGTCAGAGAGTAGAAGCTGGCGCCGAGGCTGGTGATGTTATAGAGGCCGATTCCACCGCGGATGGCGGTACGGTCGTCGTTGAATGGCCGGAAGGCAAAGCCGAAGCGCGGCATGAAGCGCTTGGTCGGGACCGTCTTCAGTCCGCTTGGCAGGCCGGCCGTGCTGTTGTTGACGACCGGGGTGCAGGGTGCGCCATTTGCGTCCGGGTTGCCGGTTGACTGCCCGACCGGGCAGCCGTTGAAGCTCGCCAGATAGCCGCGCGAGAGGTTCTTCTCTGAGCCATCGGGATAGACCACGCGGCCGGAGAGCGGGATGGACGGGTCGAAGTTGCCGATGTTTCCGGATGGGTCATAGTAGCCGGGCTGCAGCTCATATCGTATGCCGTAGGAGAGCGTCAGCCGTGGAGTTGCCTTCCAGTCGTCCTGCGCATAGACGGAATAGTGCTGGGTGATGCCGTCGTTATCCGCCGTGACCACGTCGTAGGCGGTGGCCTGCGGAGTGCCGATCAGGAAGTCGCCAAACTCTTGCCCGGTAAAGTTCGGCTTCTGATTGAAGGCAAACGTGCCGTAGTTATCCGCGCCAAAGAAGCCGAGGGGAGTGATGGCCTCGATATGACGAATATCCAGGCCGAATTTGAAGCTGTGGTTGCCCTTGCTCCAGCTCAGGTTGTCCGTGTACTGGAAGGTGCGCGACTTGGTTGTTGAGGCGAGGCGGTCTGCGTTGAGCGAACTCAGATAGTTGAAGTCCAGCTCCGAGATACCGTTGTAGAAAAGGTTCTGCAGACCCTGCAGTCCGGTAGAGGTTGCAAAGCCCGTGCCGTTGAAGCCATTCGTCGTACCCGTGGTATCGAGGGTAAAGCCGAAGCGGAATTCATTCAGCAGGTTTGCCGAGAAGTTGTAGTTCGCCGCGATCACGAAGATGCGGTCCTGCCCGATGGCATTGCCTTCCGGCACAGCAAGAGGTTCTGGCTGCGCCTGGTTGATGTTCTTCCAGGTAAAGCGTGCGAAGACCAGGGCCTTCTGTCCGAAGTACTGGTCGCCGCGTACGTCGAACTGGTTCGAGTTGTAAGCCGTGTTCTGGTTGACAATGTAGTTGATCTCGCCCGGAGTGTAGGCGCTGGTGTTGCCGGTGTTCGGGTCCGGGAAGAACTGCAGGAATTTCGATGCGGGCGTGCTGATAGGCACCGTGTAGTTGGGATAGGTGCCCCCGGTGAAGGGGTTGGTGAGCGGAGTCACTCCTGCCACCTGGCTGAAATTACCGGCTTTCATCTGCGCAGTAGGAACGCTGTACTGCGCCGGAGTTGCGCTTGGCAGCCGGAAGCCTTCGTAAGTGCCGAAGAAGAAGCTCTTGTCATGGCCGTTGTAGAGGTGGGGAATGACCACCGGGCCGCCTACCGTGCCACCAAAATCGTTGCCGACAATGTGCGGCTTGGTCAGCGCTCCGAAGGGAGTCGCATTGAAGGCAGAGTTCTGGTGATACCAGAAGGCAGCGCCATGAAGCGTATTGGTGCCGCTCTTGGAGATGCTTGTCACCTCGCCCGGCTGTCCGAACTCGGCGTTGTTGAGCACGCCATCGACGCGCAGTTCAGAGATCGACTCGCCCGAGGGAAAAGCGTTCTGCAGCGGCTGGTTGCTGGTGGTGTTCTGGGTGGTAACGCCGTCGACGGTCACATCTGCCTGCGAGGGCAGTCCACCCTGCACGGAGAACTGCACTCCCGTGCCCGAATTCTTGCCGGTGTCAGACTGCACGCCCGGCAGTGTCTGGATCAGGCTGAGCGGGCTTGTGCCATTCTGGCTGGCACGATAGTTCGCAGGCAGGTTGGCAACGTCGGTCGCCCCATAGGCGGAGCTGATCGAAGGCGTATCGGTCGCGATAGCGCCCGCTGCCGAAGCGTTGACCTGGACCTGCTGGCTGACGCTGCCGATCTTGAGCGTGGCATCGGCGCGCAGCTTCTGGCGAGAGGTGAGACTCAGATCGTTCAGGATCACCCCTTGGAAATTTGTGGCCGTGATCGACACCTTGTAGTGGCCGGGCGACAGGTCGATGACCTGGTAGTTGCCTGACGCATCGCTCACTGTATGTCGAGTTGTTCCCTCGGTGAGACTGGTTACGTCAATCTGCGCGCCCGGCACGACGGCGTCGCTGGAATCTTTGACTGTGCCCAGAATCGACCCCTGGGTCGACTGGGCATGCAGCATTGCAGGAAGCAGGAACAGGATCGCGGCACAGAAGTAGAGCCGCAGCAGGGACTTACGAAACATGGATAGGCCTCGAAAAGGAGTTGCTCTCAGCAGAAAAAGGACAGAGCGATTCTAGGCACAACGGTAGTCTCGAATCGTTAATAAATTACAACAATTTGATGAGAGATAAGTAAAAATTATTCGACGAGTCGCCAACCGCGTATCGCATGGCGCAATTTGCGCTTGACCGGTTCCTGCTCTTGCCTGAAAGTAGGCCATGACTTAACTTCCTTTCATTTGAGGTCCTTTTGCTCATGCGCCTCGCTATGCAACTCTCTCTTGCGGCGGCCCTTTTCCCTGCCGCTCTTGCTGCGGCGCAGGCTCCTGCAGCCCTCAAACCCTTTATTCAGGAAGACGCTCCGGTGCTGGTGCTCAATAACGTCCGCTTGATTGACGGGACTGGCGCCCCCGCCCGCGAGCGGGTCCGCATCGACATCGACCACGGCAAGATTGTCAATGTGCAGAGCGCCATGCTCCGGAATGCCTTTCCTCCCGGCGCTAAAGTCATCGACCTGACGGGCCGGACCGTCATCCCCGGACTGGTTGGCATGCATGAGCACCTCTTCTACCCTCTGCCCGACGGAGGCCCCGGTCTGCTGCCGCTTTATGGCGAGATGGCCGATTCCGCTCCCCGCCTCTACCTTGCGGCCGGCGTCACCAGTGCGCGCACCGGGGGCAGCCTTGAGCCCTACACCGACATCTCCGTCAAGCAGGCCATCGATGCCGGCGCCATTCCCGGCCCGCGACTGCACCTCACCGGGCCTTATCTTGAAGGAGCGCCCGCCATCGGCCCGCAGATGCGTGAGCTCACCGGCCCCGATGACGCTGCCCGTCTGGTCGACTACTGGGCTGCCGAGGGCGCGACCTCATTTAAGGCCTACATGCACATCACCCCCGAGGAGCTGAAGGCCGCCATCGACCGCGCCCATGCTCACGGGATGAAAGTCACCGGCCATCTCTGCTCCGTAGGCTTTACCCAGGCGGCCGAGCTCGGCATCGACAATCTCGAACACGGCCTGGCCGTCGATACGGAGTTCTACCCCGGCAAAAAGGCAGGCGTCTGCCCCGGCCAGCGGCCGCCCCAGCAGGCGATGGCATCGTTCGACATCGAGTCCGCACCCGTACAGGCCATGATCCGCGATCTGGTATCTCACCACGTCGCCGTCACCTCGACGCTCGCGATCTTTGAGAGCTTCGTTCCTAACCGGCCGCCGCTGACCGAGGAGAGTGCCGCCAGAAAGGCGCTTGCTCCCGATGCCTGGAGCGCCTATGTCACCACCCGCGCCGCTATCGCCGAGGCGGGCGCGAAGTCATACTGGCCCGCGCTGCTCACCAGGGAGATGCAGTTCGAGCGCGATTTCGTGAAGCAGGGCGGTGTCTTGATGGCGGGCTGCGATCCCACCGGCTATGGCGGCGTCCTGCCCGGCTTCGGCGACCAGCGGGAGGTGGAGCTGCTGGTTGAGGCAGGCTTCACCCCGGTGGAGGCCATCCATATTGCGACCCAGAATGGCGCGAGATTCCTCGGTGACGATTCCGTTGGCACTGTCGCAAAGGGAAAGACGGCAGATCTGGTCGTGATCGAGGGCAATCCTGCCGAGAAGATCGAGGATATAGAAAAGGTCGAGACTGTCTTCAAAGGCGGCATAGGGTACGATCCAGCGAAGCTGCGGAACTCGGTCGCCGGGCTTACGGGCATCCGCTAGTTTCTTTTGTTCCTGCCGCATGGACAGCAATGGGTGTTGTCCTTCTGCATCGGGACGGGAAGTGCTTTAAAGTAGAGACGGCAGGCACATGGCGCGTAATCTCTACATTCTGGCAGCAACATTGTTGCTCTTCGCGCTGATCTGCGGCGGAATGACCTTCACCTCCGGCATCTCGCAGCCCGGTCTGCCGGGCAATGGATCGCTGTGGAAGACGATTGCGCTTTTTCTGACCCTCGGGGGTCTTCTGGTGGCCCTGTTGGGCATGATGACCCAGATGTTCGAGCAGGTCGAGCGCCGGGCCGAGGAGCGGAAAGAGCAGCAGCGCTCCGGCCGTCGTGGGAATCCCCTGGGATAAGGCACTACAATATAGGCAGGCATACTGCCGCTGAAAGAGCTTGAACAGCATGTACGAAGTAACCGTAGAGGCGGGTTTTTCCTCCGGGCACTACCTCCGGAACTATAAAGGTAAGTGCGAGAACCCGCATGGACACAATTACAAGGTGAAAGTCACCTTGCGCGGCAACACGCTTGATAAGGCCGGGCTCCTGCTCGATTTCAAAGACCTGAAGCAGGTCATGCGCCCTGTCGTCGACCGACTCGACCACCAGATGATCAACGACCTTGAGCCCTTTACCGAGATCAACCCCTCGGCGGAGAACCTGGCCCGCTACTTCTTCGACGAGACCAATAAACAGCTCTCCGAGATGACAGCCGGCCGCGTCCATGTCAAGGACTGCACCATCTACGAGACCGACACCACCACTGCAACCTATTACGAGTAGCCCTCTTGCACCTGATTGAGCTTTATAAATCCGTTCAGGGCGAGTCGAGCTTCGCCGGTCGCCCCTGCATCTTTGTCCGCCTCGCCGGGTGCAATCTCCGCTGCTCCTGGTGCGATTCGGAATACACCTTCGCCAGCGGCTTCAGGCAGTCGGAAGACGAGGTTGTCGCTGCCATCGAAAAGCTCGCCCCGGTGAAGCTGGTCGAGTTCACGGGTGGCGAACCCATGCTGCAGGAACGTGAACTGATTCCGCTGATGGAGCGGCTGCTCGCCTCAGGCTATGAACTGATGATCGAAACCAGCGGCGAACGCCCACTGGAGCGGGTTCCCCCAGCGGTCCATAAGATCGTCGACGTCAAGTGCCCGGGTTCAGGCGAGCAAGCAAGCTTCAGGCTTTCCAACCTCGAATACCTTTCCTCCCGTGACGAGGTGAAGTTCGTTCTCACTGACCGCCGCGACTATGAATTTGCGCGCGAGTTCCTCAGGAAACACACTTTGGAGAGCCGGGCAGGGAGCATTTTGCTTTCACCGGCGTTTTCAAAGACTCCCAGCCCGGAACGGAGCACGATCAACTGTCTTCTGGACCCGCGTGAACTGGTCGAATGGATGCTTGCCGATGGCCTGGAAGCTCGTTTAAGCCTGCAGATCCACAAGTACGTATGGGAGCCGCAGAAAAAAGGTGTCTAAGTTGAAAATATTTTGTTTGGGAGGCGTT
The DNA here is from genome assembly GCF_004339725.1 of Acidipila rosea. GTDB lineage: Bacteria > Acidobacteriota > Terriglobia > Terriglobales > Acidobacteriaceae > Acidipila > Acidipila rosea. The sequence goes on from NZ_SMGK01000004.1 coordinate 357,576, forward strand.
GAGTGCGTTGACGCGCCTCTCGCAGCTTGCTAATCTTAGAAGGTTCGATCTGACAGCCGGAATTCACTTCCTCTGTCAATCCTTCGAACAAAGCTCCACAGATTATCTGGCCGTCTGGCGCAACTTGCCGCCGGCTGGAAAAACGGAATCTGTGGACCTCATCAGGGGAACGAGATCAATAGATCGATCCTGATGGGCGAATCGCATCGGAGCCTGCGACACCTTTCACCTTGGAAGGCTATGCAGGCCGGAATCAGCGAAACGGAGCCGACTTAATGAGGTCCAGCTGTTTGGGCCTTGTAAAACGTGCGGTCACCGTCCTGATTCTCGTCTGGCAGGGAAGTAAGGACGCGAAGCATGAACCGTAAGGCTTCGCGCAGGTATCGGCTGGTGCCGGTCTTGTGCGCGCGAAGGCGGTTGATTGCTCGCATGAAGATGAGTTTTTAGCAGGTAAGGAGTTTGGTTTGCCTACATTCAGTCAGCTCGTAAGGAAGGGCCGCACGGCGCCGCGCTATAAGACGGCCTCGCCTGCGCTCCAGGGATCGCCGCAGCGTCGCGGAGTCTGCACCCGTGTCTACACGCAGACCCCCAAGAAGCCGAACTCGGCGCTCCGTAAGGTAGCTCGTGTCCGCCTGACGAACGGAATCGAAGTAACCACATACATTCCCGGCATTGGCCACAACCTGCAGGAGCACTCGATTGTGCTGATCCGCGGTGGCCGTGTAAAGGATCTTCCGGGCGTCCGCTATCACGTTGTACGGGGAACGCTGGATTCGGTGGGCGTTGCAAATCGCCGCCAGGGCCGTTCCAAGTACGGAGCCAAGCGCGCCAAGGCTGGCGCAGCGGCGCCGACCAAGGGTAAGAAGTAAAGGTCAGCGATTCAGCTGGTGCGCCCCGGTGGCGCCTGAGCTCTGAATCGCTGGCAGATCACAGATAAGCAGCAGACGAAAGATTAGGAACTATGCCGAGAAAAGGTCATATCGCGAAGCGGGAAGTAGCACCGGATCCGGTCTACAGCTCGACACTCGTCACCAAGTTTGTGAACTCCATGATGTGGGGCGGCAAGAAGTCGACCGCGCAGGGCATTTTCTACGAGGCCATGCGTAACCTTGAGGCGAAGGGCGGCGGTGACGATGCCCTCAAGCTCTTCAAGAAGGCTGTCGAGAACTGCAAGCCGCTGCTTGAAGTCAAGAGCCGTCGTGTGGGTGGCGCGAACTACCAGGTGCCGATCGAGGTCAACCCTGAGCGCCGTACCTCCCTCGCGATTCGCTGGCTGGTCAGCTATGGCCGCTCGCGTGGCGAAAAGGGCATGGTTGACAAGCTGACCAATGAGTTGCTGGATGCGGCCAATGGCCGTGGCGCTGCGATGAAGAAGAAGGAAGATGTTCATCGTATGGCCGAAGCGAACAAGGCTTTCGCGCACTATCGCTGGTAGGAGTGGTTGGCGGCAGTGTTGAGTTGGGCCGGGTGCTGGATTCCTGGCTCAGAACAGAAATTGCAAGTAGCGGCGGGCTTTAAAGTCCGCAAGAGTAGAGAGAAAAGACTGTGGCTCGCCAAGTACCTTTAAATCGTTGCCGGAATATCGGAATCATGGCGCACATCGACGCCGGAAAAACGACGACGACCGAGCGCATTCTGTTCTATACGGGTATTACGCACCGCATCGGCGAAGTCCATGAGGGCACCGCGACGATGGATTACATGGAGCAGGAGCAGGAGCGCGGCATCACCATTACCTCGGCTGCGACGACCTGCACCTGGAACAATATCCGTATCAACATCATCGATACGCCCGGCCACGTAGACTTCACGGCCGAGGTGGAGCGCTCGCTGCGCGTTCTCGACGGTGCCGTTGCGTTGTTTGACTCCGTATCCGGTGTTCAACCGCAGACGGAGACGGTGTGGCGTCAGGGCGACAAGTACAAGGTTCCCCGCATCTGCTTCGTTAACAAGATGGATAAGGCGGGCGCCGACTTTGAGCATGTCATCGAGACCATCCGTAAGCGTCTTGGTGCACGTGCGGTGGCGATCCAGATCCCGATCGGGGCAGAGGCGAATTTCAAGGGAGTCATCGACCTTATCGAGATGCGCGCCATCCTCTGGCACGACGAGACGATGGGTGCCAAGTATTCCGTCGAGGATATCCCCGAGAGCCTACTTAAGAAGGCCGAAGCCTTCCGCATGCAGCTTATCGAGACGGTTGCCGAGAATGACGACGAGATGCTGCACAAGTTTCTCGAGGGTGAAACCCCCACTGCTGCTGAGCTCAAGAAGTCTCTTCGCTCCGCGACCATTGGAATGAAGGTTTTCCCGGTCCTTTGCGGTACGGCATTTAAGAATAAGGGTGTACAGACGCTGCTCGACGCGGTGGTCGATTATCTGCCCAGTCCGCTCGACGTGCCCCCGGTTGAGGGCATCGACCCATCTGATCCTTCGATCACTTTGGTCCGCGAGGCAAAGGATGATGCGCCGTTCTCCGCTCTGGCCTTCAAGCTGATCAATGATCCCTTCGGCAAGCTGAGTTTTATCCGTATCTACTCGGGTGGCCTCAAGACCGGCGATACGATCATGAATCCGCGCACTGGCAAGACGGAACGCGTCGGACGTCTGGTCAAAATGCACGCTAACAAGCGTGAGGATATTACCGAGATTTACGCAGGTGACATCTGCGCGGCGGTCGGCCTCAAGGATGTAAAGACGGGCGATACCCTCTGCACGCCGAATGCTCCTGTAGCGCTCAGCGCAATCACCTTCCCTGAGCCGGTTATTTCGGTAGCGATTGAGCCGAAGACCAAGGCTGACCAGGAAAAGATGGGCATGGCTCTGGCCCGCCTCTCAGATGAGGATCCGACTTTCAAGGTTCGCACCGATGAAGACTCGGGTCAGACAATCATCAGCGGCATGGGCGAATTGCACCTCGAAATTCTTGTCGACCGTATGAAGCGTGAGCACAAGGTGGAAGCAAATGTGGGCGAGCCCAGGGTTGCCTTCCGCGAAACCATCCGCAAGACCTCCGAGGCGGAAGGCAAGTACATCCGCCAGACCGGTGGTTCGGGTAACTACGGCCACGTCAAGATTCGCCTTGAGCCAAACGAGCCGGGTGCAGGCTTCGAGTTCGTGAACGAGATTAAGGGCGGCGTGGTTCCGAAGGAATACGTCAAGCCTACCGAACAGGGAATCCGCGAAGCACTCCAGGGAGGCGTTCTGGCTGGCTACGAGATGGTCGACTTCAAGGCAGTTCTTTTCGATGGCAGCTATCATGACGTCGATTCGAACGAAATGGCCTTTAAGATTGCCGGATCAATGGCCTTCAAGGAGGCGGCGCGTAAGGCGAGTCCTGTTCTTCTTGAGCCGGTCATGGCAGTTGAAGTGACGGTGCCCGAAGAGCATATGGGGACGATTATCGGCGATATCAACTCCCGCCGTGGTCGCATCGAGGGCATGGAGCACTCCGGCGGTTCGCAGGTAATCAAGGCGATCGTGCCGCTCAAGGAAATGTTTGGATACGTGAACGAGATTCGCTCCTCTACACAGGGGCGTGCTTCCTACTCGATGCAGTTTGCACGGTATGAAGAGGCGCCGCGCATGATTTCGGAAGAGATCATCGGGCGCAATCAGGGTAAGTAAACCACGGGGAATGAAGCAGTAGGGAGAGAGGAACAGGGAAATGGCGAAGGAGAAATTTGACCGGTCGAAGCCGCACGTGAATGTGGGAACGATTGGAC
>NZ_SMGK01000005.1 GCF_004339725.1 Acidipila rosea
AATCTGCATAGCGATGATCCTCCTTGTTAGAAGCTGCCTTCACGATCCTCCTGCTCAGGCAGGGGAATCAAGCGGCGGACCATCTCATTAGTCGGCTTATAGTGAGTGAAGGTCAGGTCGACGAACTCTCCTTGACGAGCGTCAACTAGTGTTGACGAAAGCCAGCTCCATCAGATCTGAAGATCACACGCTTCTCTGCCCAATTGCTGCGCCGATTGGATTTTTTCAGCCTTACTTCGCATTCTTCCCCAGAAGGATGGATCGCATAAGTAACTGATAATTTGCAGCTTATGTTCTTAATTCGCTTACTTCGCTTTTTTCGCACAATGTACCGATGGAGCGGGCCGCCCTCGACGGCCTGCAGCCAAGCTCGCTGCAATCAATGCCCCGATCTTGTGTGAGGGGTATGGGGTCGAATCCCTGGCGGTTCAGTTTCCTAGACCCGTATGGCGTGAAATATGCGTGTCTCCAAAACTGCAGATTTTCATGCGTAGCAATTGAAATATGCTGCTTCCTCAGTGCCCTGTAGAAGTGGGGTGCTATCGCCTGGGATTGACGCGGGACGCAATGCCTACGCAGGCATGATTGAAATGCCAGCGCTACACGCGTAAGGCAAATGGGAAGCCTGAACCCTAACGGTGATGAGCAAGTGCTCGGCGGGGGGTATGGGTGTCAAATGGCTACAGCATCGATCCACCTAGACCGCCATTAGGACTCGTTCACATATCCACAAAATGAGTAATTTCCTTACTACTTACTAAATCGTTGTACTTATCTATCGAAGAATAGAAGTGCCCACCAGCAAGTCTCACTTCAGCTCTAACGAACGCGTAAGCAAAGAAGCAGTTCGCGAGTCTCTCCAGCGCAGAGAGGCGAAGTAGGCGTTATCTGGCGGGAGCAGTCTCAAGTGAATTGTAAGTAGGCTGTCTGAGGATGACTTAAGGAGTGTCATGGCGTCTCGACCTCCGCAGGGTCACAAATTATTGCCCTAGCGCCGTTTCATTCGTGGTCACAAACCGTGGTCATAAAAAATAAAGAATTTTATAAGCATCTGATAATAAAAAAGTTACTGGCCAAGTGTGAATACCTCTCCCTGCCAGATCTAAGTCTTTCACTCCAGACAATTTAGCCTGTCTGTATATGTGTACGGGTGTAATCTACGTGTAACGAATAGTGCTATGTTGCTGAAAATAAATACCTTACAGTATAAGCCTTTCGGCTGGACTTTCTGAAAACTTGGGGCGATAGTTAATTTAATTGGCCGGAGTGAAATCGACATAATACTCTTTGCTCAATTCAAACTGGTCTGCTACCTCTTTCTTCATTTGTCCAGATTCTATGGTTCCGGAGGGCGTCGAAGCGAAGAACGATTTGTTCTCGTCGCTGGTTGCGGTCACAACTTGGAAGTGAACCGAGACTAACGTGCCTGGGATTGATTTTCCATCAATCAAAATATCTGTGTAGATTTCTGTTTTTGAAAGACAAACAAATTTTGCTCTTGTCATGTTTTTTAATGATTAGTTACCCCAAGTTTTCAAAGAACGAGTCCATCCTCACTAAAGCACGTCCACGTGGTATTGCAAGGTAGAACTTATCCCCAGGGAGCTATGCTAATCTGCGGCTGATGATAACTACCAACGTGGAGATTTTTGTTCGCCAAGTAAAAAAGCGTTCTCGCGAGAACGCGGAATCGCTTTCCTTGCTCTACGAAAGAAGACTTCACGCAAACGTGGTGCCAATTCTTCGCCAAGAACTCGATTCGCTCGTCCGCGTCATCTTCCTGCTTTCGCAAGCCGACCGCTCCTATCGAAGCGCATTGATTACGGACTCGGTTAACGGGCGCCCATGGACCAAGAAGGGCGCCAAGGGACGCATTAGGGACAGGGAGATGGTGGAATTGTCAAAATACCTCTTCAATTGGGCGAGGAATGTCTACCAATTTGGATGCGCCTTCATTCACCTCTCGAACTTCCACGACTACGCGACGCGCGATCCGATGGAAAGTGTCTCAAAGGCTGATCGCGCAACGATCGCTTCGTATCTGAACTACTACCACTCAGTTGAGCTCGGCCCGAATGTGACGTTCTCCGAGATTCTGCCTCTTCTCCCTAAGGTCTTCGAGAAGATCAGCAGCAACCTCGATTGCTATCTGAAAGTCTTGGAGGAGGACGGTGATTTGAGTTGAATGACCAGCCTGACATGTTCCATCGAGAAGACGTGCTCTTACGTGCAATATACGTGCAACGATTCGCCCAATCTAGCGTTTGTTGCATATTGAGCGCCTCGACTTTTCAATAACTTGTTTTTTTCAATACGCTAAGGCGTAGCGAATCCCTCTCCCTCCGCCATTCCGCCGCAGTTTCCAAGCTGCGCTTTTGTTTCCCGCTTGCACCGATGATGCAATCTGCGGGAGCTGCGAGACGACTACGTACGGGCCTGATAAAGCGTATGGCGGATTACCTTGAACTCTGCTGCTACCTATTGTCTGATCGCCAGCTGCGCGACTATCGGATGAATCCGTCGGGTCCCTATTCTGAGCGGAGACATGCCAACCAGAGAGAACAGTAATAAGAGTGTGCGACCTGGAACTCGTGCCGGGGGAGCAATTTTTTCAGCAGGATACAGATCAGGGTAGCAGTAGGCAATCACCAGATAGCGTCATAGGCGCGCTCCGTCTCCCATTGGTAAGGTGAGGCTTCATTTACAGGGCACCTTGTCAATATCTGTATCTGGAGTGGAAGGACTTCCATGCTGTTTATCCCCCTTCGAATTCCGTTTGTCGCTGCTGCGCTTCTATTCTGCATGGGGATCCCGAGTCAAAGCCCTGCCCAGACAATGCATGCGTTCTATGTTCCGCCCACACCACTCCCTGCTGGAGAACATGGAAAGGTGATCCGCTCTCTTCCCTTGACAGATGCCGCCGCGTTGCAAAGCGCCGCGCGCAATTTGCTCGTGATGTATCACTCCACCAGCGAAGACGGAAAGGATGTGGCGGTCACCGGTACAGTCGCCATTCCTGCCGGAGATCCACCGGCGGGCGGTTGGCCGGTTACAACCTGGACTCACGGCACTACCGGCATTGCTCCGCTCTGCGCGCCATCGCTGGATACGGCGGATGGGCCTGAACATCAGTTTCTAGGCATGCACGAAGTGGTGATGGACGACTATGTGAAGCGTGGCTATGTTGTGGTTGCTACCGATTACGAAGGACTTGGCCCTCCGGGCCTCCATCCGTTTCTGCAGGGCGCATCCGAGGCTCACGGTGCTCTCGATATCATTCGTGCAGCCCGCGAAATAGACCCGCGCATCGGCACTCGCTATGTTGCCATCGGGCATTCGCAGGGCGGACAGGCTGACCTCTTCACCGCGGCGCTGGGGCCCGCCTACGTGCCCGAGCTGACGCTCCTGGGAAACATTGCCCTCGCGCCTGCCTCGCATATTGCGGCCACTCTGCAAGCCATGACGCGGGCATCCACGCCCTCCTATGCGCTGGGGTACGCGATGTATGTGCTGGAGTCTTTTGCCTCCAACCATTCCAACATTGAACTGAATAAAATCCTGACGAAACAGGCGTTGCACCACCTGCCGGAAACCCAGCATGCCTGCATCACGGCCACTGTCAGCAAGGGATACTGGGCAACGGCTATTCCCAAGGATCAGTTTCTTCCGGGAGCAGACCTTGCATCGGTCTTGAAGGTTGCGGCAGAGAATGAACCGAATGGATTGGAGATCAGGGTGCCGACGCTGGTGGCGCAGGGCACCGCGGATGATACGGTAATGCCTTCCTGGACGGATGATGAGGTTGAATCGCTCTGCAAGAACGGAACGCCACTCGAATACGTCGTCCAGCGCGGGGCTACTCACGAGACAGTCTTAACCTCGTCTACCGCCCAGATGAAGACCTGGGTTGACGCACGGTTTGCGGGAAAGATGGCGGAAAGTAACTGCAGCGCGCTTCCCTCTGCTGCGACTCCTGAAAAGTGACCTGCGGAAAGTGAGGCGCTCCAGAGGAAGAGACGTTTGAGCTGTAGGCAAGAATAGCCTCCTGGAGATCCTGGTTACTCCTCCGTAAAGGCGGCAAATACGCTTTGTAAAGGGCGGCAATTCCGTTTCGCCGCTCGCGAGGGGCGTCCGGGTGATAAAATTTGGATTCCACACCACCTTATCCCGACGGAATCGCCTTGCCAGATCAGAAGCGTACCAGCGTGACCTATGCCGATGCCGGCGTCGATATATCGAGCGGCGACCGGACGAAGCAACGGATTAAATACCTTGCCCAGAAGACCTTCACTAAGCAGGTGCTGAGCGAGATTGGCGGCTTCGGCGGCCTTTTCAAGCTCGACACGGCTCGCTACAAGTCGCCCGTGCTCGTTTCAAGCGCCGATGGCGTGGGCACGAAGTTGAAGATCGCTTTTGAGCTGGGCATCCATCACACGGTTGGCGCGGATCTGGTGAACCACTGCGTCAACGACATTGCAGTGCAGGGCGCGACGCCGCTGTTCTTTCTCGACTATCTTGCGACCGGGCACCTGGACGGCGAGATCACGGAGAAGATCGTCAGCGGGCTTGCCGATGCCTGCCGCGCGAACGGCTGTGCGCTTATCGGCGGAGAAACCGCGCAGATGCCTGGCTTCTATGCTGATGGCGAATACGATCTTGCGGGCTTTATCGTGGGCGTGGCGGACAAGGACAAGATCGTCACGGGCGCCAGGATCAAAGCAGGCGATGTGCTCATCGGACTGCCCTCAACCGGGCTGCATACCAACGGTTATTCGCTGGCACGCAAGCTTTTCTTTGAAGTTGCCGGATACAAGGCCGAGCAGTATGTGAATGCGCTCAAGGAAAAAGCCGGTGCGGCGCTGATGAAGACCCATCGCAGCTATCTCTCCATTATCAAGAAGCTCACGGCCACGGACCTTACCGTGGGCATGGCGCATATCACCGGGGGCGGCATCACGGAGAATCTGCCGCGCATTCTGCCGAAGGGCACCGCGGCCTGCGTCGAGCTGGGCAGCTGGCCAGTGCTGCCGATCTTTGAGCACCTGCGCGAGTTGGGCAACGTGGAGCAGGAAGAGATGCTGCGTACGTTCAATATGGGCATCGGTCTGATCGCGGTGGTTCCTGCGGACAAGTTCAAGCGCGCGAAGGCGATGCTCGAACGCGCGAACGAGAAGTTTTACGTCATCGGCAAGATTGTGAAGGGCGACCGCAAGGTCATCTATCAGTGAAGAAGGCGCGGCTCGGCATCCTGCTCTCGGGGCGAGGATCGAACTTTCTCGCCATTGCAGACAGCATTGCAGCAGGCCGGCTCGATGCGGAGATCGCCGCCGTGATCTCAAACAAGGCAGACGCGCCGGGAGTTGCGGCGGCTCAGGAGCGCGGGCTGGCCGCCTTTGTCATAGAAGCCAAAGGCCGCAAGCGGGCAGAGCATGACGCCGAGATGATTGCAAAGCTACGGGAGCAGGGCGTTGACCTTGTGTGCCTGGCCGGCTACATGCGGCTGCTCTCGCCGGAGTTTGTCCAGGCCTTTCCCGAACGGATCCTGAATATTCACCCCTCCCTTCTGCCCGCCTTTCCCGGCCTCGATGCCCAACGTCAGGCGCTGGATTACGGAGTGCAGTTTGCGGGGTGCACTGTACATTTCGTGGATGAGCAACTGGACCATGGAGTGATCGTCCTGCAGAAGCCGGTCCCGGTCTTCGAAGAGGACGATGAGCATGCGCTGAGCCTGCGCATTCTGGCGCAGGAGCACCTGGCGTATACGGAGGGTATTGCCCGCGTACTCTCCGGCGAATATCACGTCGCCGGCCGCAGATATGTAAAGAAGCGCCCCGCCTAAAGAAGCAGCAAATTTACGAGAGGGTGGCCAGGGGCCGTTCAAGGTCTGTGGTCATCGTAGGCACGGCATGCAGCAGGCTGCGCGTGTACTCGTGCTGCGGGTGCGCGAAGACATCGCCGCAACGGCCTTCTTCCAGCAGGCTGCCGTGCCGCATGACTGCGACGCGGTCAGCAACCTGCGAGACAACCGCGAGATCGTGCGTGATGAAGAGCATGGAGAGCGAAAACTCTTCGCGCAGCTTTGCCAGCAGATCGAGTATCTGGGCCTGGACGGTTACGTCGAGCGCGGTTGTCGGCTCGTCGGCAATCAGCAGCCGTGGACGGTTGGCGACGGCCATGGCGATGAGAATGCGCTGCCGCTGGCCTCCGGAGAACTGGTGCGGATAATCGGAGTAGCGCTCGGCGGGACGGGGAAAAGCGGCGGCATTCAGCGCTTCGATGACCCGCTCGCGCACCTGCCGCTTTCCGAGACCCGGCTGGTGGATGCGAACTGCTTCGGCAATCTGCTCGCCGATCGGCATGACGGGATTGAGCGCCGTCATCGGCTCCTGAAAGATCATGGCGATACCGCTGCCCCGGAGCCTGCGCATCTCGTCCTCGGGCAGCGTGAGCAGCTCCCGATCCTCAAAGCGGATCGACCCGGTTACGCGGGCTGCGGCAGGATCAAGCAGCCGCAAAATGGCGAGCGAAGTGACTGACTTGCCTGAGCCAGACTCGCCTACGAGTCCGAGAACCTCACCGCGGGCGATGCGCAGGGAGAGCCCCGCGACCGCGGGCCTTGTGGCCGCCGCGCCAAAGCGGACGGACAGTTCATTGATCTCAAGGAGCGCGGGCGTCACGAAGCCATCCTATCAGGCGCGCATTTCAGGCGCGGGTGAAGCTTCGAGGCTGGATTTTGATCTCTTCCGGGTGCTAGCATCTTCTCGCTAAGAGCGTTAGGGGCGAGAGTATGGTCCGCGTCATCACCGTCGAACGTGAATACGGCAGCCAGGGTGCTGAGTTTGCCCATCATCTTGCAGGACGCCTGGGTTGGAGACTGATCGATCAGTGCTTTATCGATGAGATTGCCTCGAAAGCGGGTATTCCGCAGAGCCTGGCAAAGAACTGCGATGAGCGCCTCGATCCGTGGTATTACCGGTTCGGCAAGGCTTTCTGGCATGGCTCTATCGAGCGGATGCCGGCGGTGCCGGAGCAGGAAGTCTTCGACAGCGAGCGCATGGTCGGCTTCGTGAGGGAATATCTGAACGAGCGCGCCTCCGAGGGGAACTGCGTGATTGTGGGCCGCGGGGCGTCCAGCGTGCTCTTCGAGACGCCGCATGTTTTCCGCGTCTTTGTGTATGCCTCCATGGTGAGGAAGGTTCGCTGGTTTGAGGAGCACTTTCCGGAGCATGCAGGTAGCGCCGAGGAAGAAATCATCGCCACGGATAAGCGCCGGGCTGCCTATGTTCGCCGCTATTACCAGCATGACTGGACGGACCGCCGTCTTTATCACCTGATGATGAACTCCTGCATGGGCTTCGACTGCATGGTGCAGGCGGCGATCGATGCTGCAGGGCTGGGCGCTTCGGTGTCGGCGCTGGAGCATCGCTCGGTCTAGAAGCCGCCGCCTGCTACATTACAATTCATGATCCGCCTGGTCTGGACCTATCTCGGGATCGCCTTCAGTGCGTTGCTGCCGCTGGTGAACCCGCTCGGCTCGGCACTGGTTTTTTACGGCTTGATAGGCTCAGCGCCACCGGAGGTTTATCGCCGGCTGGCGCGCAAGATCGCAGTCAATACCGTAATTTTCCTGCTCATTATTGAACTGATCGGCGCGGCCCTGCTTGAGTTTTTTGGGGTTTCCCTGCCAATTGTAGAGGTGGCGGGTGGCCTTGTGCTGGCGGCCATGGGTTGGTCGCTGCTTAATGGGAAGGACTCGGGCGCGAAACAGCAGGAGGAGAAGGAAGACCAGGCGCATGCTTCCTATGCAAATCTCGATCAGCAGACCTTCTACCCGTTGACGTTTCCGGTGACGGCCGGTCCGGGCTGCATCGTGATCATGTTGACACTGACGGCGCATGCCTCTGCGCACCCGCTGGTGAGGAACCTGCTCGCCCATCTTGGCATCCTGCTGGCGGTCGTGATTCTCTGCGTGTTTGTTTACTTTGCATACGCTTACGCGCCCTTGATCACGCGGAAGATTTCCCCTCAGACAGCGCATGGCATTCTGCGGGTCATTGCCTTTCTCCTGCTGTGCATCGGCGTCCAGATCGCCTGGAACGGCGTCAGCAGCCTGATGCTGACGCTAATAAAGCACCACTGACCTTTTTTTGAAGCCTGCTGCCAGTCCTAACGGCCCTCGGCCTGTCTGCGGCGCTTTCTGCGGCGCGCCCGGTAAAACGAGCTGGCAGAGAAATAGGCGAACAGTACCGCGAAGATAACGTAGAGAACAAAATGCTGGTGCTCTGCACCGGTTCTCCAGGCGTCGCGAAGGCGATAGAGATTTTGCAGGAAGAAGAGAGCAAAAAGCGCGAAGAACAGGCCTGTTACCTCAAGCCACAGCACGCTGCCGGCGTGGGCGACGGGCTGCCAGAGGGAGGAGCCCAGCTTGCGGCTGCCCTTGGCTACGGCGCGTCCGCGCTCCAGATAGACAGGGGCATCGCGACGAGCGGCGACCGCCGCATCTCCGGCACGGCTCCGAAGAAGCCTGCCGGCTACTCGTAGTCCGATCCCGACTTTTCGCCCGAAGGTGTCCGGCTGCATTACCAGAAGTTTACCGGAAAAGAAATAAGGAATAGTTTCTCCGTCGTCAGATTCGGATTGCTCCCCATAAACATCAGAAGTAAGGTAGATAGAAATCGGTTCGCCGGACGGGCATCGAGTTCCGCCCGGCAGGATTGGAGTAGACCTTTGAACCAAAAATTGCGAAAGCTGGTCCAGCAGCTGGGAGAAGCGATTCACGAGACAGTTTCGGAGTCCGACCACATCGCCGGAGTGGTCCAGGACATCAGAAAGCAGGGATTCGAGGTGTTGCTGATGCTCGAGGCGACCATCGGTCTGAACGAGCTCGAGCAGCAACCGGGCAGCGGCAAGGAGTCATCCAAGCAGATGAAGCTGAGCGAGAGTTTGGACGGTAAGCCCTTTTCTACACAGGACTTGAACTTCCTGCGGTCACTCCGCATTTCAGTAGAAGGGGACGGCGAATAGACACCTGGGATCTACGTGGATGTTAGATGGCCGCTCCCTGTGGTAGTATCGCGAATTCCGCACGTCCTGTAGCGTGGGACGCGCCTAAAACTTCGGGTAACCGCGAACGCGAGATACGAAAGGGATGTTCGGCTAAATGTCAGGTATGAAAGATACGCTAGGAGTATTGCTTGCCGGTGGGGCTGGTGAAAGACTTTTTCCTCTGACCCGTGATCGCGCGAAACCGGCAGTGCCCTTTGGCGGCAACTACCGCATCATCGATATCACTCTCTCCAACTGCATCAACTCCGACCTGCGCCGTGTGTATATCCTCACGCAGTACAAGGCGCTTTCGCTCAATCGCCATATCCGCGAGGGCTGGACGAGCGCCGTGGCCCAGGATCTGGGGGAGTTTATCGAGATCCTGCCGCCGATGCAGCGGGTCAGCGCCAACTGGTATATGGGCACAGCCGACGCTGTCTATCAGAACATCTATTCGATTGGCTCCGAGCAGCCCAAGCATGTGCTGATTCTCTCCGGCGACCACATCTACAAGATGGACTATGGCAAGATGCTGCAGCACCACAAGGACACAGGGGCAGATGTGACCCTGGCTACGCTGGCCATCGATCCGTCAGAAAGTTCAAGTTTCGGGATTGTCGAGGTCAGCCGCACCGGTGAGGTCATCGGATTTCAGGAGAAGCCAAAGGTCACTAACCTGCGCTCCCCGCTCAATCCGAACATGGTGGATGCGTCGATGGGCGTCTACCTCTTCAACACTGACGTGCTGTTGCCGGCGCTGATGAAGGACGCCGAGGACCCCAATTCCAAGCACGACTTTGGGCACAACATCCTGCCCAACCTGCTTGGGCAATACAAGATGCACGCCTACAACTTCATCGACGAGAATCGCCAGGAGGCTCTCTACTGGCGGGATGTGGGCACGCTGGATGCTTATTACGACGCGAATATGGATGTCGCTTCGGTATCGCCGACCTTTAATCTCTACGATATAAACTGGCCCATGCGGACCCGGGTGCGGCAGTATCCGCCTGCCAAGTTTGTCTTTGGCGAGCCAGGGCGTACCGGGATGGCGATCAATTCGGTTATCTGCGCAGGCTGCATCGTCTCCGGCGCGGTCGTGCGCAACAGCGTCTTTTCGCAGGACGTTCGCGTGAACTCCTATTCCGAGATCGATGGAGTGATCGCGTTTTCTCACGTCAACATCGGCCGCCATTGTCGCATACGGCGAGCGATTATCGACCGCGATGTGCACCTTCCCGAGGGCACCGTGATCGGCTATGACCAGAACGAAGACAGGAAGAACTACTTTGTCACGCCCAGCGGCATTACCGTGGTGACGCGCGATTACTCTCTGTACGAAAATCCGGTTGCGCCAGAGTTCATGCAGCAGGGGTAGTGGGCTATTTGCGGTAAAGCGGGTGCATCCTCAGGCTATCTCTCTGTATGCCTTGGGGATGCGCCCCATTGTCTCCCGTTTTTAATGCCTCATCAAATTTTTCCTAAATTGTTGTATGCTCAGTCAAATCCTTGCCTCCCTACTTAAGGGAACCATGCGCGTCCCCATTGCGTAATGGTTTGCATGAGTATGGCAGGCGCAATCCCGTGGAGCAGTGCTGGACTGGCCGATCCCCGGAAAGGTTTTGTGAGCCGCCCGATGCGATCCCGCCCATCCAACTCTGAGCCGGAACACAGGCGGACTGTTCCGCCTCCCGTAGCGGCGCCTGCGGAAGACGAGAACTGGTCGCTGATCGTTCGTCGCTGCCTCGATGGCGATTCTCACGCATGGGCTGAGCTGGTGCGTGCCCATCATCGGCGCATCTACTGTATTTGCTATCGCTTTACGGGATCTCCTCAGGATGCTGAGGACCTGACTCAGGAAGTGTTTCTGCGGATCTACGGAAATCTTGCGTCGTTCGATCTGGTTCGCGGCAGTTTCAAGACGTGGGCGACGACATTGACCCGGAATCTTCTGGTCGATCACTTCCGTCGTACAAAGCAGCAGCGGGTAACGGATTCGATTGATGCGGGTTGGGACGGCGTGGACGAGCTGCCTGTCTCAGATCGCATTGCCGATAACCGGCCCAGTCCGCACGATCGGGCTGCAGGCCGGGAGCTTCAAAAAATGGTGCAGCAGGCGCTGGCAAAAGTCTCGCCTGAACTGCGCGAAGCAGTCATTCTGCGGGATCTCCAGGATATGGATTACAAGGAGATTGCCCAGGTTTTGCGCATTCCCGAGGGCACGGTGAAGTCCCGTATCAGCCGTGGCCGCGCGGAGCTAGCGCGTTTGCTGGAAAAAAACAGAGGGCAGGTGGTGTAGCGATGAAGGACCGAAATCCATTTGAAAGGACGCCGCAAGCGGAACCAGTCGGGCTGCCGTGCGAGGAGTGGGAAGCGATGCTCGCCGATGCGCTTGATGGAACGCTTCCAGCAACTGACAGCGTAGCCTTTGAATCGCACGGCAGGAACTGCGTCGCCTGCGGTGAAATTCTGAAGCATGCCCGCGAGGGGCGTGAATGGCTCGCATTCCTGCATGAGGAGCCTGAGGTTCCATCCGATCTGCAGGCAAGGATTCTGGCGCGCACCACCGGCCTCGGCCGCCCTGTCGCCATGGGCATTCCGGCGCCGATGCACCCGGCACCCGTCATGCATCTGGGTGCTTTCGCCAACCAGCGCGCCTATCTGAATGCGCGCCTCCTGATGACTGCGGCGATGGCCTTTTTCTCTATCGGGATTACGTTGAACCTTGCCGGGGTAAAGCTTACGCAGCTTCGGCTGGCTGACCTCAGGCCCTCCAGCATGCAGGCCAACCTCTCCCGGCAGTTCTACGGCACGAAGGGACAGATTGTTCGCTACTACGACAACCTTCGCGTTATTTATGAGGTCGAGGCCAGAGTGCGGGAGCTGCGGCGTGATTCAGAAGCCACGCCCCAGTCCGAGCCTGCGCCGAAGCAGGAAAAGGCCAACCCGGACGGCAGAGCCCGGAAGAATGGAAGCCGCATGCATACGCCTGAAGGCGCACTGGCAGGCCCACCCGTACTGGCACGCAAGGATCAAGAGACAAAGCCGTCTTGGTGGAGTGCCTCAGCCGCGGCACTCGCTATCTGCAAAATCGGCGCCATTAAAGGGGGCCTGCTATGAACTGCGCCAATCATCCTGAAACACCTGTATCCGCCTACTGCCAGAGTTGTGGCAAGCCGCTTTGCGAGCAGTGTGTCCGCTCTGTCCAGGGGCTGATCTATTGCGAGAGCTGCCTTGCCGCCAGACTGGGCGTACCCGCGGCTGGAGTTGCGTCAACAGCGGCTTCTCCGGTCACCGGTTCCCCTAATCCCGTCACCGCCGCAGTTCTCGGATTCATCCCTGGCGTAGGCGCGATGTACAACGGCCAGTTCGCCAAGGCGCTGGTGCATGTCGTGGTCTTTGCCCTCCTGATCGGACTCTCCAATCACAACGGAATCTTTGGAATCTTCATCGCTGCATGGGTTGCGTACCAGGTCTTCGATGCCGCCCACACAGCCCGGGCGCGCCGGGACGGCCTGCCTCTGCCGGACCCTTTCGGGTTGAATGATCTCGGGAATCGCATGGGCATGCGTGGGGCGCCGGCCGCTGCTCCGTTTGCGCCTTATGTGGCGCCGCCCTCACCCTATGCTTCCGCCTATGGGGAGCCGCCGGCCGCGGCGCAGGCCACCCCGGGCGTCCCGATACCGCCTATGGCGCCACCGATTCCACCGGCGCGGTCTGAACCGATTGGAGCGATCGTCCTTATCGTTGTCGGAATGCTGTTCCTCTTCAGCACCCTCGGAATCTTCCGCTTCGACTGGATAGGAGAGGGCTGGCCGGTCATTGTGATCGTCGTCGGTGTATGGCTGCTGGTTCGGAGGACGCGCAGCGTTCCTCCTCCTGTGGGGGGTGCATGATGGATCGTTATTATTTCCTGCGTCGCATTCGCGGTCCCATCCTGCTGCTTACCTTCGGGGTCACGGCGATTCTCAACCAGTGGCACATCCTCAGTTTTGGCCGGAGCTGGCCTCTCTACCTGATCGTTCTGGGCCTGCTGGGACTTGCCGAACGCTTCACCCTGGCTGAGTCTGCAGCACTGCCTCCGCGGCCCCCCGTGGATGTCTCCCAACCGCCTTACCAGAATGGCGAAAGCAGGTAAGTTATGGCAACCATCCCACCGCCCTTAACGCCGCGTGAAGCAAGACGGCAGGCCCGCTATGCAGCGCGTGCTCAGATGTATCAGGCGCGTATAAACTGCCGCCGCTCGTCGATCGTGCGTCCGGTCGTGCTCATCACCGTCGGCGTGGTCGCGCTGCTGCTGGAAACGGGAAAGCTCAACCCCATGTATTTCTGGGGTTGGTATTCGCATTGGTGGCCGATCCTGCTGATTGCTATCGGTCTGCTTCTGCTGGGCGAATGGTTCCTTGATCGCGACCAGCCTTACACGCGATGCGGCACCGGCGGTGGAGTAGTTTTCCTGGTGCTGCTGCTCGCCTTCATCGGCTGGGGAACGCACGCAGCGCATATCTGGGGTCCGCTCCACGATCAGTTTTCTGACAATAGCGACGACTTCTTCTCCATGCTTGGCGAGGAGCACGACAACGACATTGAGTTCACGCAGGCCGTTGCTTCCAATGCCGCCATCCAGATTGAGAACCCGCGCGGCGATGTTGTGGTCACCTCTGCCGCCGATGACCAGGTCCATGTCCGCGCGCATGAGGTTGTCCATAGCTCCTCGGACAGGAACACCCAGCGCGACTTCGATGCTCTGCGGCCGCGCCTGATCGCGACCGGCTCGAGCGCCGTCCTTGCGGTCGCGGGCCGCAACAATGGACGGGTGGATCTCGTCCTCGAAGTGCCGCGCAACGCCTCGCTCAACATTAATGCCGCACATGGTGATGTTTCGATCACCGGTCTGAACGCGAGTGCCGACGTGAGCGCCGGCCGCGGAGATGTAAAATTCGACACCATCAATGGGGACGTCCATGCGCGGATGAACCACGGCGACTTCTCTGCGCATAGCATCACGGGGCATGCCTTTCTCGATGGCCATGCCGGCGATGTGACTGTCTCCGACGTCAAAGGCAGCGTTGTGATCAACGGCGAGTTCTTTGGCGATACGCATGTGGAGCAGGCAGGCTCGACCGTCCACTTTCACTCCAGCCGTACCGACCTCGATGTGCCCCGGCTGAACGGCGACCTCACAATGGACTCCGGCGATCTGCACATCAGCCAGCCTGCGGGGCCGGTACGGGTCGTGACCCGTTCGAAAGATATTGAGATCACGCAGCTGACCGGCGACGCGCACATCCAGAACAGCAACGGCGAGGTGAACCTGACGGCTATGCTGCCCCTCGGCAATATCGACGTCAGCAACAGCACCGGCGGCATCAGCCTGACTCTGCCGCCAACTGCGAACTTCGAGATCAATGCGCGAACGAGCAAGGATGAAAGCGTCCAGACGGACTTCCAGCTGACCGCGGCGAGCTCAGACGATACGCAGATACTCTCCGGCAAAGTGGGCCAGGGCGGGCCAAAAATCACCCTGACCACCAACCATGGGGAAATCGAGGTCAGGAAAGGTGATACAGGCCCCGGCGTGGAGCCGCCGATGCCTCCAATGCCGAAGCGGCCGCCGCACCCGAAAGCGCCTCCGGAGCCGCGGTTGAAGGCGCCTTCCGGGCCGGAGCCTCATCCCGTCTCGCAGTGAGCTTAGCTGCGGATTACCTGCTGGCCGCGAGAGCGTGGGCAGGCTCCACCATGGCATCGAACGCGCCGGTCTCGACCGTTGCTCCATGCTTCATCTGTAAGAAGACCCGGTAGCGGCCTGCGGTGGGAAATCCGTAGGGGAAACTGACGGTGTTGGGGATCGATCCTGACATGTCCATGCCCGGCATGCTGTCCATCGAAGAGCTCTGCGCCGAGTTCTGCGGCGCATTCTGCGCTGCCGCCATCATGAGGGCAGCCATCGCCACCGTGCCCGAAGGGTGGATATGCGCGAAGACCGTGCCATCCGACTTGACGAAGGCAGCATGGCCAACCATGCCCATGTAAAGCGCCATGTCCGTGGGCGGATGGCCGTGCGGATCGAGCAGTTCGAAGCGAAACTCCTCAGGGGCTTGTGCCGTCAGGGTTGGCGGCTTCTTCCAGATCATCGTGTAGCCGTCGGGCAGGCGGAAACTGGCGCTGGAGGCATCCGCTATCCGGCCCATCGCGTCATCGCCGCTGAGCGGGCGGCCCTCAATGGCGGGCAGGGTGATCGAGGACACCATCGTCTCTGGAAAGCCGTTGGCATGCACCACATCGGCGTAGAGGTGATACGTCCCGGCAGCCATGGAAGGCATGTCGAGGCGGAAATCTCCGGTTGCAACCGGCTGCGGATGTAGGTGGTAGACGACATCCATCGCCGGCCAGCGGATCGCGTAGAGATGCATCAGGTGGTTGTGATCCGGAACGAAGTCGTCGAGCTTGCGCGCCTTCAACCATCCGGGGTCGGCGATTGCGAGGTCAAGTGTATTGCCGGGCAGCAGCGATGCGGTCATGTCCAGCGGCTTATAAACATTTCCGGCATAGCTTGCGGCTTCCGCATTCCACCATTTTCCGCCCAGCACGACGGCAGCAGTAAGCAGGGCAAAGGTAATGGTCATGGCGGCCATGGCTCTGCGCCTGCGGGCTGCGGGAACCTCTTCGCCGGGTGTCAGCTGCGCCTGGCGGACGGCGGCTCCCACGATGCCGACCATTCCCAGAACCAGCAGCAGGCCGAGGATGCTGAGGCCTGCTCCCAGGGCAGGCTGCATCTTCCTGGTGCCCATAGCCGTGGCAGGCAGCGGAATGGAGAGGACGCCGGAACCCTTGTTGCCCTTCACGGTAAAGCGGATCTGCCAGGAGTCGGTGGCCATGATCCAGAGGTGGCCGGTGAAGAACTGCGCGTCACCCGAGGGCTTCTGCATCGTGTCCGGCACGGGCGGGTGCCGGGATGCGTCGCCGGTGAGCAGCATCGGCGCGATCTGAATCTGGTCAATGCCGGGCGTGGCGGCGCGCACTTCAATCTCCGCTACTCCGGGTATCACCAGAGGGGGACGGATGACGACGAACAACTTGTAAGGGCCAGCCTGTCCGTCGGCGTAGACATCCGGGCTGCCAACGTGGGCGAGTGCTGGCATCACACCCGCCAGCAGGACAAGAGTCAGCAGGAATAGTCTTCTCATCGCTGTATTTTCTGCATCCATCTTCCGAGGGCAATGCCCATCCAGGTCGTGATTGCTGCATAGAGCATGGCCATCGCCAGCCCTTCCCAGAGGACGAGGCCATGTTCCGGCATCCAGAAGCGCCGCAGCACTTCATAGGACCAGGGCGGCGTGCCGTAGTCGTGGTAGGTTGTGCCAAAGAAGCGGTTCTCAGAAGCTTTGCTCATCAGGAAGGTCGCAAATGGCCACTGAACGCAGACGAAAGTAAGGATGAAAACCGGGCCACTGAGCAGTGCAACAAGCCAGGCCTGACGCTTGACCGTCTGGGACCAAAGAAGGTCAAGCGCGAAGGCAGGCACGACAAGCAGAAGCGGGAACTTGGGCGGGATGAACTGCGTGACCTGCTGGTAGACGGGGCCGAGCTTGGGCTGTGCGGGAAAGAGCGGCAAAATCAGGATCAGCCCGATCAGGAAGACAGTATAGAGCAGCGTGGTCCATGTGCAGGCCCAGCGGTTGCGCGAGGCATACCAGACCATGGCATAGAAGAGCGGGACACCCAGGGCGACGGAAATGTAGGCGCCGGCACCGTGCAGCTTCACGTCCCAGGTGTACTCCATGCGGAAGAACATCGACAGCACCAGCATGAGTCCGCTGACGTAGAGCAGCAGCCACTGCATATGCCGGAAGAGCGCTCCATCCGCGCGGTTCATCTCCGCAACCAGCAGAAAGAGCGCCCCTACGGCTACTGCCCAGATGCCCAGCATCAGCAGAGTATGAGGCGGGCTGATGATCTTTACGTCGAGCCCATAGGCGTTATGCCACCAGTTGTCGAAGGGCGCGGAGGTCAGCATCGCGATGCCGCCCCAGGCGGCAAGAAACGCGCCGAGGGGGCCTCGAAATCCAAAGACCGAAACCGAGGACGCGACCATCTCCGGCGATCGCGTGAAGGTGGTCTTAAGAATGAGATAACCGCAGGAGATGCCAGCCAGCACTCCGCAGGCGTAGATGGCCATGTGGGCCGGTGTCCAGAAGCTGTCCCGGCCGATCGAGCGATGCCAGGAGACATCCCAGTGTGCGCCGATAGTGACGCTGGTCACGGCCAGCGCCGCGCACCATACATACCAGGGAATGGTCTTCTGCCGTACTTTGGGCATTCGTGCCGATGCTGTTAAAGTCGCCATTTATCCTGCTCCGGACCTGCTCTCAGCACAGGATACGCCCGTGGCGTATTCTGTTTCCGGTTATGCAGCGACTTTTCACGATTGCGTTTGTTCTGCTGCTGAGCGTCTCCGCCCGGTCGCAGAACTTCGCCTTCCTCAACTCCAAGGAAGCGGCGGACGCATGCAAGATCGTCGCCCAGGGAAGGCGCATGCAGGCGATAGCGATGGCGAACAGCGCCATGTCGCTGATTCCCCATGCACGCAGGCATCTTCATATGCAGGGACTGCTGCCGCACAAGGGCATCCGCGACGAGAGCGAGACGGCAGCGCGCGACTTTCCCGCTGCACGCAATCTGGCTGTCGGCTACTGCGTGACGGGCAACCCGGACTATCGCGACCATGCCCTGCGGATTCTCAATGCGTGGCTGAGCATGTATCGGCCGAGCTACAACCCGATCGACGAGCGTGTTTTCATCCCGCTCTATCTTGCCGCAGATATTCTCAGGGCCAGCTTCCCGGAGGATACCGAAGCTGCATGGCAGGCATTCAATACCGACATGGCGCAGAACTATCTCGCACAGGCTGACAGCGCAGCGAGCGCTGACAACTGGCAGAGCGAACGCGTCAGGCTGGCTACCCTGGCCGCTTTTTCAACGGGCGACTGGGGACTCATCGATCACGCACAGTCGGCCTATACGCAGCAGTTGAGCAACAATATCCGTTCCAACGGCACCGTGGCGGACTACACCCGGCACGATGCACTGCGGGCTGTAGTGGAGGATCTGGATCCGTTAGTGATGGCTGCACTGGCAGCCCATAATCATGGGGTGAACTGGTATGGCATCGCCGCCTCGACGGGGGCAAACCTGGGGATGGCAATCGGCTGGCTGGCTCCTTATGCTTCCGGCGCAAGAAGCCACCAGGAGTATGTCAATTCCGAAGACAGCTTCGACTACGCCCGGCATAACGCGGGTGAGCCGGGCTTCTCCGGCACGTGGAATCCGGGGAGTTCGGCGGAACTCTTTCTTATGGCATCTGCGCTCGATCGTCAGTGGGCGCAGATTGCAACTGTCCTTAGCCCGCATCCGACGCTTTGGCAGCGCATGATGCTCGGGATGCCGTAAAGTTGCATCCAACCGCTGGAGGATGAGCGCAATGAGGGGTTTGACCCGCGGAATTCTGATAGGCGGCATGATACTTCTCGCCGCAGGCTGCTCGAGCAAGAAGGATCCAACCAAGGCCAACTTCAAGGAAGCGATCAACAGCTACTACTCCGCGCATCCGGAGTGCGTATGGACGAGCCCGGTGAAGTTCCCAGTGGAGGCTGACCCTTCGAAAGAGGGGCAGACGGCCGGCCTCGATGCCTTGACGGATGCAGGACTGCTGACGCGGACGTCTGAGCAGAAAAAGGTGTTCATCTTCGGCTCCAAGCAGATCAACAGCTACGATCTCTCTGATCGTGGCCGGTCGGCGTGGACGCCGGATCAGCAGCAGCCAGGCTCCGGCAACTTCTGCTTTGGTCATCGCGATGTGACGACCGTCGACAACTTCACGACCAGCGGCGACCAGCAGGGCGCAACCATCGCCAACGTCGACTATCACTTCACGATTTCAGACATTGCCAGCTGGGCGAGAAGTACGGAGATGAAGACAGCCTTCCCCACTATCCAGGCGGACATCGCGGGCGCGCAGATAGATAAGGCGACGCTGGTTCTAACCGGCAATGATGGATGGCAGGTCAGCAAGGATTGAATTCAAAATGGCGGGACCTGTGTCCCGCCACCTGAAATATCTGCAGCGCAATCTTAGAACTGGCGGCCTAGGAAGCGGGCTGAGCGGTCGGCTGAGGAGCGGCCTCAGGCTTGGGAGTGGCTGGCTTCTTCGGGACTTCCTTTTTGCCGGGGGCAATGATGGCGTGAAGGGTTGTGCCTTCCATGCGCGGCATAAACTCCACGATCCCTGTGTCGCCAATGTCCTGGATCAGGCGATTGATGATGGCATACCCAAGCTCACGATGCGCCATCTGGCGTCCCTTGAAGCGGAGCGATGCCTTGACCTTGTCGCCTTCGTGCAGGAAGCGGACAGCCTGATTTTTCTTCGTCTGGTAGTCATGTTCATCGACTGTGACGGAGAACTTGACCTCTTTGATGGTGATGATCTTCTGCTTCTTGCGCGCAGCCCGGTCGCTTTTATCTTTTTCGTAGAGAAACTTGCCGTAATCCTGGATACGGCACACCGGCGGCACTGCATTGGGTGAGACCTCAACGAGATCCAGACCGCGCTCGCGGGCAGTCTTCAGCGCTTCAAAGGGGGGCATGATGCCGAGCTGCTCGCCGGCGTCATTGATGACGCGCACTTCCCGTGCGCGGATTCTTTCGTTGATGCGGATAAATTGTTTGGCCGAACGCTTATCGATGGTTGTCCTCCAAAGGCGACGTCAGGGCGCAGCCTTCTGCTACTAGAATATCATCCTGACGCAAGCCGCCTGCGTGTTACCTAGACGGTGAGATGCCGGGACCGGATTTAAAGTGCAGGTTATTGATGGCGGAAAGTCATCAGGAGTAGCGCCGGAGTCATCGTCGATGGTAGCCCTTTTTTCAGTTCCATCGAAAATATCTTCCATGGGGGCAGCATGATATTCTCCCTAATGATTTAGTTTTTCCGTGAAGTGGGCCCGGGGTCAAGCTGTTCCTCCAGGCAGATCCTATTACGCATGGCCTGACAGCCTACACCATCGAGGAGCTTCCAATTTATGAAACGGCGAATTCTGCTGGTGGATGACGAACTGGCAATCCTGCTTACGCTCAAAGCGGTGCTGGAGATTAACGGGTTCGAGGTGGAGACCGCCGCATCGGCGCGTGAGGCCAAATCCAAGATAAAAACCGGTCCCTATCACATGGTCATCACCGACATGCGTATGGAGAGCGACCGGGCAGGAATCGAAGTTGTCCATGCGGCTAAAAAGGCGGACTACAATCCAGCCGTTGCCATGTTGACAGCTTTTCCGATGGCCGGCTCTGAATGGCGCGACGAGGGAGCAGACCAGATGCTGGTCAAGCCCATGAATACGAATGACCTGATCATGCAGCTGGAGCTTCTTTTAGTCAGCCACGAAGACAAGAAGCGCAAGCAGCCCGGCCATGTGCATGAGATGGTGGCGGAGAAGGCCACAACCCGCAAAACAGCGCCGACCAAGGCGTAACCCTCCCAGTGCACGACATTTAACGAGGACGATTCCCGTTTTCGGGCAATCAACCTGCAGCCTGGCTTGCTGCTGGAGCGCTGGAGTGTGCCTTCTGGAAGCACTGGCGACACAGCACGGGACGCCCCTGGGTGGGCCTAAAGGGGACGGTAGTCTCCATCCCGCACTCGGAGCACACTGTCTTGGTCTCAGAGCGGACTGCTTTCCCGCCGGCTGCTCGCTTGCCTTTGCACTGCTTGCAGCGTTTAGGGTCATTCTTGAACTGCTTGTCGTGAAAAAATAACTGCTCACCGGCTGTGAAAACGAATTCGCTTCCGCAGTCGGCACACTTAAGAATCTTATCGACGAACTCCATTGCCGCGTTCCTTGGCGTTGCCAGACTTTCTTGAAACACGAAAGTATCGGGCTGCCCGGTCTATATTCAGACAGAGCTTTGCCCAAACCTGAGAACATTTACATTGTGTCAGGGGCCCATGCCGCGGTGAACGAGCGGCGAAACATCGATCTCAGTGAGAGAAGAGATCGAAGAGCACGCCAAATGAGGGCGTACTAAGTAATGCTTGAAACATAAACTTCAACTTCTGTTACGGGGATGAAGCCGGATGGGCCTCATCCCCGTCGTACTTAGTCCTGCTCTTTACGAGCCTTCTTGCGATTCCGCTTGCGCGCCAGCGCCTCTTTTACCCGACGCTTTTCGCCCGGTTTCAAATAAAACGAGTGACGCTTGACCTCTTTGATGATGTCTTCCTGCTGCACCTTGCGCTTAAAGCGGCGTAGTGCATTTTCAAGCGGCTCGCCTTCCTGCACGCGAACCTCTGCCAATTGAATGACACCTCCAGACGTCCCAACTCGGGTAGCAAGTAGTGTATCGCAAACAGCGGCAGGTTCGATACCATTCTCGATGTTTCCCTTATGAAATTTTTATAGTTTTTCTTCCTGCTGGCGCAGGGTCGGATAGCAGGCTAGGATGAAAGAGCGACTACTTATGGCCTCTGACGAAACACGCAAAATGGTGCTGGCTGCTGCGGCAGCCTGCGATGACAAGAAGGCTGAGGATACACGCATCCTTGAGCTGGACCCCGCCGACTCCGGCTTCACCGATTTCTTTCTGATCGCGAGCGCGGCCAATGAGCGGCAGGCTGTGGCCATCGCCGACGAGATTGAATTGCGCCTCAAGCGCGAGTTTGCTACTTATCCCAACTCAGTCGAGGGCCGCCGCCAGGGCGAGTGGGTGCTGATGGATTACGTGGACTTCGTTGTCCACATCTTCCTCAAGGATAAGCGCGCCTTCTACGACATTGAGAGACTGCGCAAGTCGGCCAAGACTGTCGACCTGGAAGAACTGAAGGCTGCTCTGACCAAGAAGACGGTCGCGGCAAGGAAGAAGGTCTCTAAGCCTGCCGCGGCGGCGAAGAAGGCCCCAGCCAAGAAGGCTCCGGCCAAGAAGGCCCCGGCCAAGAAGGCGGCGAAAAAGGTCACCCCTGCAAAGAAGGTCGCCGCAAAGAAGGCGGCTCCTAAAAAGGCGGCTAGGAAGACTTCCGCCGCAAAAAAGACAGCCAAGTAAATCCTGCTTATCGGGGAAAAAGAAAGGCCGCCACAGTTTCGTGGCGGCCTTTAACATTTACAGCTTCGACCGTGCTAGAACTCCAGGCGAAGTGCGAGCTGCACCTGCCGGCGTTCGTCGCTGGGTCCCGGTGAGCCACCCGGTGCGCCCTTTACAGCCTGGATTGCAGATACTTCAGCGTAGTCGGCATTCCCAGGAACGATGTAGAGGTTGTGATGATTGAGTGCGTTGTAGAACTCACCCCGGAATTGCGCCGTGTAGCGTTCGTGGATCTTGAAGTTCTTATAGAGACCAAGATCCAGATTGTAGTTGGCTGGAGACCACCAGGAGTTCCTTCCAAGGCCGGGGTTCTGTACGCATCCGCCCCCGGTGCAGTCTGCCAGGTCCGAGGCTCCGAGGATCGGATCCACATAGGGATTCGCGGAGGCCTGGGGGATGTTGATGTAGGTGAACTGGTTGATTCCGCCCTGGTGCACAGCGGTACCGTGGAACTTCAATCCTGGCGCGTCCACGATCCGTGGGCAGGCATTCAGTCCGTTGGTGCAGTCATAGATGGTGAACGGAGTTCCTGTCTGCGCGTGGAAGATAGGCGCAAACTGCCATCCCCCAGCCAGGGACTGCAGTACTTCTGACCGGCCGTGGAAGTTAAGCCACTTGGGTTCCCACGTGCCGCCGATGGTGATGCGGTGACGAATGTCGAAATCCGAGTTGCCGTGGTCGAGGCCTGGGTTGAAGGGGTTGAGATAACCAAGGTTGAAGTTGTTACCGGACTGGCTGAAGGTCGAACTCAGGTTGTCCATGGAGTGAGCCAGCGTGTAGTTCGCGATTGCCTGGATTCCCTCGGATGCGAACCGGGTCGAGTTCAGGCGGATATTCAGGGCGTTGTAATAGCTGTCGCCGTTTGCCTCGCGAACGTTGATGCCCGAGTACTGGTAGTTCAAGCGGTTGTAGGGATTCGTGTCGTGCTCGTAGACGTTGCCGCCGCCGAGGATGTTGTAGTTGGCGATCGAATACTGGTGGATGCCGCGGCTTCCGGTGTACTCGATTCCCACTGTGGTGCTCTGTGCAACCTCGTGTTCGACCGAGAGGTTATACATGTGCGCATAGGCAGTCGGAATGTTCTGCTGGGGAGCGCGCAGACTGACCTTGGGGAGTGCCTTGGTGCCACTGCCGGCAAGGGGGCCGGCATTGTCGGAGTAGACGGGGAGCGTAGGAACATCCACGCCTGCGACCAGCGAAATAACTGCGTAGTCCGGCGGATTCTGAATCACGTTGTACGTGACGTTGCCGAAGTCGCGCTCATAGGCGATGCCGTATCCGCCGCGAACCGACCACTTGCCGTCACCCTTGACGTCCCAGGCAAAGCCTAGGCGTGGGCCGAAGTTGTGAAACTGCTGGGCATAGAGGCCATGGGTCGGGCTCTGCGGAGTCAGCAGCACCTGTCCATTGCGGATCTGATCGAAGAGGTTGGAGCCGGTGCCGAGGAAGAAATTCGATTCGATGTTGGGATTGCTGTTGTGCTGAACACCGTAGTACTCCCAGCGCAGTCCCAGATTGATGGTAAGGGTCGGCGTAGCCTTCCAGGAGTCCTGTGCATAGGCGGCGCCATCGTTGAAGGTGTTTTCGCGGGTGAAGCTGGGTGCTGACACCGGCAGCGTGACAGAGCAGCCAGGAGAAACCTGCGTTACGCCCTGCTCATTGGTGGGGCAAGGGAATTTGCCCTGAGGGTTGATGGCTCCGGAGAAGCTGTAGATCATGCCTGCCTGGAGGGCTGCAAGGGATGTGCCTTCCGCTGTTCCGCTCTTGGCAACCTGCTCGACGGAGTTCTCGTATGCGCCAAAGACGCGGTTGTCACGGATCTGGATAAACTCGCCGCCGAACCGAAAGCTGTGTTGCTTGACGGTCCAGCTCAGATCCTGGCTGAACTGATAAACGTTTTGCGGGCCACCGAAAGGAAGCGCGTTGCCCGGGCTGTAAGGCAGGTACCCAGGCATTGCGATGTTGCGGCCCGTGCCGCCATCGACGCTGGCAGTGTTCGCCTGGTTGAGGTAGAGGGTCGGACCTACAGGGGCGGTCCCAAGCGGCTGGCTGTTGTTGAGACGGTTGTAGGCGAGACGGGACTCGCTCACGAGGGAGGGCCCGAAGGTATGGGTCAGACTGATGAGGAGATTCTGATCGTAGTTGTTGTAACCGGTGTTGTATCCGGCGTAAGGGCTGAATGCATTGGTTCCCGCAGGTGCATCCTGGTTGAAGAGACCGTAGCGCCCATAAAGCAGAGTTCTATCGGAGATGTTGTAGTCAATTCGGTTAAGAATCGAGTAGGTACCCTGCGGGTCACCGGCGCCAGCGTTGGAGGGAACGGAGAAGTTGACCTCCTGCAGCGGAGTTGGCCCGTCAAAGCCTTTCACGTTTACCGGCTGCCCAACCACTGCGTTCGGAGCCAGCTTGCCGTACTGATTGAAGAAGCTCTGGGTTGCAGGGGCGGACGAGGCGATGAAGGCAGCTGTAGGAACGACTGCCTGCTGGAGACCGGCGCTCGCGATTCGTGTCCATTCGGTGTTGGAGAAGAAGAACAGCTTGTCGTGCTTGATGGGGCCGCCTACTGAGTAGCCGAACTGATTCCTGGTGAAGCGATCATGGGGCAGGCGGGGCAGCCCGTTCGCCAGGTTATACACATTCGTGGCGGACTCGTTATAGGTATTCGCAGCGAGAGCCGAGATGCGGTTGTACTCATAGAGCGACCCGTGGAAGTCGTTGGTTCCGCTCTTGGTGACGACGTTTACGATGCCACCCGACGCGCGGCCATACTCTGCCATGAAGCCGTTGGTGACGATGCTGAACTCCTGAACGGAATCGAGCGGGATATTCTGGCCGACGCTTGCGCCGAAGGTATCGACGTTCTCTACGCCGTCAAGCAGAATACCCGTGCTCGCCGAGCGCATACCGTCGATGGCGACTCCGACGCCGTTGGGGCCCGTCGAACCATTTGGATCGGCCGAAATGTTGCCGGAGAGGGTGACGAAGTCGTAAGGATTACGTGTGAGGCTGGGAAGAGACTGCATCTCTCGGGGGGTGATCGTTTCCGATATCTGCTGGTCGGTCGTATTCACGCCAGAAGCCGTATCGAGTTCGCTCACCTGGACCGTTGTCTGCTGATTGGAAACAGAGAGCTTTGTCTCGACGTTGACGTGAGCGCCAACCGTCACGACCAGCTTCTGATCGTAGGTGTTGAATCCAGTGGAGGTGACTTTCAGTTCGTAAGGGCCGGGAACCAGCGATGGAAACTGGAAGGCGCCGGAGCCGCTGCTTACCGACTGGCGAACGAGACCTGTATCTGTCTTGGTAAGGGTGATATTCGCGCCTGGTACTGCTGCTCCACTCTGATCAAGCACCGTGCCGCTCACAGTACCGGCTTCGGCTTGCGCCAATGCCGTCTGCGGGGTCATAGTGACAACTCCACCCAAAGCAATGACGGTACTCAGGAATAAAGTACCTGCCTGTAATTTCATCTTCATTTGTGTCCTCTTCCCTCTGAAAGGTGAATGAATCAAAACTCGTGCCCAGGCGGGCACGCAGTAAATTTTTGCTATTGTCAATAACTATTAGCAATTCAGGGGCCAGTTTGGCGCACTTGTTGCATTACCTGAGGATCGGTGATGATGGCTGATCCCTAAATCATCACAATCATCAGGTTATGAACACTGTGCTGGAAGTTCCAGGGATGCGGAGAGACTCGAGAAGGCTATCAAATGGCCGAAAAGTCCAGCCAAACACAGATATTCATGAATCGATCTACTGTTTTCCATAGGTGATATGAAGCTAATCCTCCTGTCCATTGCCTCCCGGCCGCCGCGGGAACAATTCCGGGCCCTTGCCGCGATGTATCTTGAGCGGCTGAAGGCGTATTCACCGTATGAAGATCAGACGGTACGGTCCGAGGCAGCTTTCTTTCAGGCCGTTGAGAAGCACCGTGCCCGCACCTCTCCGCTGCTTGTTCTGCTTGATGCTCGTGGCAAATCCATGACCTCAGAGGGTTTCGCGGTATGGATGGGCCAGCAGCGCGACGCCGGACAGCAATCCGTCATCTTTGCGATTGGACCGGCGGATGGGTGGTCAGAAGCCGCCCGCGGACAGGCGAACCTGCTGCTTTCGCTTGGGTCGATGATCCTGCCGCATGAGCTGGCCAAGGTCGTGCTCGCGGAGCAGGTCTACCGGGCATTTACAATCCTTGCAGGGCACCCCTATCACAGCGGGCACTGAGCAACCTATGAATGAAACGGCAGCAGAATCCCGGCGCGGACTTGTCCTGATCAACACCGGGCCCGGCAAGGGCAAGACGACTGCGGCAATGGGTACGGCGCTGCGTGCGGTTGGTAACGGCATGCGTGTGCTCATGCTGCAGTTCCTCAAAGGTTCGTGGCACTACGGTGAGCTCGATGCCGTGAAGGCGTTTGGCGACAATTTTGTGATGAAGCAGATGGGCCGCGGCTTTGTTAAGGTCGGCGGTGCTGAGACTGATCCCGAAGACATC
This sequence comes from Acidipila rosea, assembly GCF_004339725.1. Classification (GTDB taxonomy): domain Bacteria; phylum Acidobacteriota; class Terriglobia; order Terriglobales; family Acidobacteriaceae; genus Acidipila; species Acidipila rosea. The sequence goes on from NZ_SMGK01000005.1 coordinate 26,669, forward strand.
CGCCTGGTCGAGGAGGCTTGGGCTGAGGCGCGCGCAGCTATCCTGTCGGGTGAGTGGGACATGGTGGTGCTTGACGAGATAAACTACGCCATCAGCTATGGCATGCTGGATCCTGCATTGGTGGCCGCTACTTTGCGCGAGCGTCCGGAGATGGTGCATGTGATCCTGACAGGGCGCAATGCCCATGCCTCGCTGATTGAGCTGGCCGACACGGTTACCGAGATGCGCCAGGTGAAGCACGCTTACGAAAAGGGTGTCCTCGCGCAGCGCGGCATTGAGTATTGAGAAAGGCTGGAAATGTCCTGGTTTAAGCGGCAGGGAAACACGATCGAAAGCGGCGTCGAAAAGAGCGTTCGCACCGAGGGGCTATGGTTCAAATGCGAAGGCTGCAGCCAGGTGATCTGGAAGGCCGACGTCGAGGCTAACCAGCAGATCTGCCCCAAATGTGGCCGCCACTATCGTATCGACGCCCGCGCCCGCATCGAGGCGCTGCTTGAGCCGGGCTACGAACTCGTTGACCTGGAGTTGAAGTCGACCGACCCGCTCGACTTTTCGGACCTCAAGTCCTATAAATCCCGTCTCAAAAAAGCGCAGGAGTCCACCGGTCTGAATGATGCCATTGTGAATGCGACAGGCATGCTCGGGAAGCATCGGGTAGTCCTCAGCGTCATGGAATACAGCTTCATCGGTGGCAGCATGGGAGCGGTTGTGGGCGAGACGATTGCCCGCGCGGTTGACCGGGCGATCGCAGACCGGCTGCCGCTCATCATCATCTCCGCCTCAGGCGGGGCGCGCATGATGGAGGGCATTGTCAGCCTTATGCAGCTGGCGAAAATCTCCGCTGCGCTGGGGCGTCTCGATGAGCTTCGCGTGCCGTACATCTCGGTGCTTACCGACCCGACAACGGGTGGCGTGACGGCGAGCTTCGCCATGCTTGGCGATCTCAATATCGCGGAACCGGGCGCCCTGATCGGCTTTGCCGGACCGCGTGTAATCGAGCAGACTATCCGGCAGAAGCTGCCCGAAGGTTTTCAGCGTTCCGAGTTTCTGCTGGAGCACGGGATGCTCGATGCAGTTGTTGACCGCCGCGAGCTGAAGAGTTATCTGAGCCGCGCGCTGGACTTCATGCAGCCTGTGTAGCTGCGGTTGATCCTGCGGGGCGCGAAAGTTGCATCAGCAGCGGAGCGCCACGTACACTCGCCGGTTCACCTATGTCCGAGCCAAACATTGTAGTTACGTCCAGCGGCCCCGTCCTCACCATCACGCTCAACCGGCCCAAGGTGCTCAACGCCTTGAATGCAGCCCTGCTGGCCGAGCTCGACGCTGCGATTGCGTCCTTTGCCGCTGACCCCGCGTTGCGGGTCGCCCTGCTGACAGGTGCGGGAGAGAAGGCTTTCGCCGCAGGCGCTGACATCCAGGAGCTGGCGAGGGTTTCGGCCCTGGAAGGGCAGGCGCTTTCGCTGCGGGGACAGGCGATTTTCAATCGCATCGAGCGCTGCCCCAAGCCGTTCATCGCCTGCGTCAACGGCTTCGCTCTCGGTGGAGGATGCGAGCTGGCCATGGCGTGCGCCTTTCGCCTCGCGAGTGAGGCGGCCCGGCTTGGCCAGCCGGAGCTCAAGCTCGGGCTAATCCCCGGTTATGGCGGCACGCAACGGCTGCAGCGGCTCATCGGCCGGGGTGCAGCTCTCAAGCTGCTGCTGACAGGTGAGGCCGTTCCCGCTGCCGAGGCGCTGCGCCTGGGACTGGTGGATGAGGTCTGCACCGCCGCGGAGTTGATGCCTCGCGCTCAGGCGCTCGCCGCAACCATTGCTGCGATGGCTCCCGTGGCTGTTGCGCAATGCCTGGCCGCGGTGAGGGAAGGAGCCGATCTGCCGCTCGATGCAGCGCTTGCGCACGAGGCGGCGGGCTTTGGCCTCTGCTGCGGAACCGAAGACAAAGCCGAAGGTGCCGAGGCTTTTCTGGCCAAGCGGCAGACAGTGTGGAAGGGGCGCTGAGTGGGCTTGATATGCTGCTGTTAGACCACTCCTGATGAACGCCCGACTCTCACGCACTGCTCCCCTGCTGCTGGCACTCACGCTCAGCGCCTGCTCCCGACAACCTCAGGCTCCTCCGTCTGTTGCTACCGCCCGTCAGCAGGCTCAGGCCGCGCGTGCAGCCAGGGTCAAAGAGCTTGCCTCGGCGCGAGAGGAGCTTGATCAGATTCCACCGCCCTCCAAGAGCCGCTACCTTTCCATCCGGACGGTGGAGAGCTGGAACAACCCATTTCTCATTGTTGGCAAGTCGACCATCACTCTACGGGTGATGAACCCGGACCTCACCCATAGCTCGGCGATTCCCAGCAACCTGTTGAAGCCCGCGAATGCGCGGCGTACCGAGTTGAGCCTCAGGCTGGGCAGCCTGCCTGAGGCACTGAGCGCGCTGCCCGAAGAGATGTGGCCTTACGGTCGTGTCGTTGCTGTCGAGGAGGACCCGGTTGCGGCGAAGCTTGACCGTCCCGCTGTCCGCCGCAACATCGAGGCGACCGTGCAGTTGCTGAACGATCTCGGCGTGGTGGTCGATGACTGGCCGGCCAACAACGTTCTCCGCTAAAACCGGTCAGCAGCAACTCATCGCAAGGCTGAGCCGTGATCCCTGCCAAGCAGCTGCTTCGCGGCGCGCAGCCCGGAGCGCAAAGCGCCATGCATGGTGCCCCAGTGCCCGGTCACATCGGTGTGTTCGCCGGCAAAGTAGAGGGTTTCTTCCACTGGGCGCGCCATCTCCCCTGATGCGTGAAGCGCGCCTTTTGGCGCATAGCTGTAAGAACCCCGGCTGAAGCGGTCCCGCTGCCAGTCATGTTGCCAGCAGCCTGCCAGCAGGCCTTGGACGTGATCCAGTGCGAACATCTCTGCAAGAGCGGCGAGGCTGGCGGTCCGCAGATCGCTTTCTTTCAGATTGGCCGCTCGCGGCCCGCCGCTCCAGGCTGTCAGCAGGCCATTCGCTCGAGGCCAGGTCGTCCACCAGACCGACGGAAAATGATCCTGCGAAATGAGGAAGCCCATGGCGGGGAAGCGGCTTGCCCAGAAGCGGGTGGAGAAGCTGAAGGTGATCCGCGCTGCGGTGCCCATCGCCATCGCGTGCGCCGCCCGGAGCGTCTCCTCGGGCTCGGGAGTGAAGCGAATCTGCCCGGAGTGCAGTACCCCCAGCGGTGCAGTGACGATGGCCTGCGCTGCCTCGAAGACATCGCGGCCTGCGTGAACGCGGACGGCTCCGGGACGCCATTCGATGAGCGTGGCCTCGCGCGAGGTCAGCAGCTGGCCGCCCGCTGCCTCCACTCTGGCTGCGAGAAACGCCGTGAGGCGGTCGTTGCCCTCTTGAATGCGGAAGGCGCGGCTGCCCTCGATCTCATCCTCGGCCTGTTGTTGCCGGGCCAGCGAGGCGGTGCCGATACGGTTCGCGTCCGCAGCGTTGAATCCCTCCACGTAGCGGGTTGCCTGTGCGGCGACGGCTGGCGCCGCCTGCTGCAGCCGCAGGAACTCCGCAAAGGTAAGATCGTCCTCGATGCTCAGCTCGTCGAGCAGGGCAAAGGCTTCGCGCTGAGGGCACTCGCCCAGCTTGCCGGACTCAAAGCACACGTCCTCGCCATCGAACTCGAACAGGGTGAGCCCTGCCTCTTCAATCAGCTTCAGCAGCTCGGAAGGGCGTCCGTGGACGAATTCCGCGCCCAGCTCAACCGGCAGAGGGCTCTCCGCTGGTCTCAGGGTGAGAATGCGCCCGCCGATGCGGTCGCGCGCCTCCAGCACCGTGACGCTGCGTCCCGCCTGAGCGAGCTCACGCGCGGCGGCCAGTCCGGCCATGCCCGCGCCGAGGATAATGACATCGCTTTTGGTCTTCATACCCCTTCAATTCAATCGCATAACGGCCCAGTTGAGCACGCTGGCGAAGCTGACCCAGGCCAGATAGGGCGTCATGAGCCACCCGGCAATCGGGCTGAGGCGAAAGAAGAAGAGGGTCGTCACGAGGATCGCGATCCACAGGGCGCCGATGTCGATCAGCGCGCCGCCGATGCTGTGGCGATAGAAAAAGAGGAAGCTCCAGAGGAAGTTCAGGGCGAGCTGAATACAGAACCAGGCCAGCGCCTGGGTGCGCAGCACCGACGGCTGGCCTCTCCAGACAAACCAGGCAGCGACGGCCATCATCGCGTAGAGCGTGGTCCAGACCGGCGCAAAGATCGCGTTCGGAGGGTTGAAGCTGGGTTTGACCAGGCCCGCATACCAGGTGGGAATCGATTTTGCCGTCAGCGCCCCGGCGATGCCGGAGACCGCAAAACACAGCACCAGCCATCCGAGGAGGGCGAGCATCTGCTGTCCTCCGCTTCTCTCATTCAGGGCGTTCATGGTTCCTCCGCGTGCCAGTCAGCATAAGACTTAGTATTCTAGGAAGCAAAGTCCATGAATCCCCAAGCCGAAATTAACGTGCAGCTCCCAGACGGCGCAATCAAGTTGTTCCCCGCCGGCTCGACCCCCTTTGATGTCGCGAACAGCATCTCACCCCGGCTCGCTGCGGCGGCCGTAGCCGCGCGCGTGCGGCCCCTGAACGCTGCGCCCGTTGTGGCTGCGACAGACGAAAGTGGCGAGGCGGCTATGTATGCGGCGGAAGATACCGCTGCGGAGCGCATCGTCGATCTCTCAGCGCCGCTCACGGAAGATGTAGCGCTGGCGCTGCTCACGGAGAAAGATGCAGACGCGCTCAAGGTGGTGCGCCACTCGGCGGCGCACGTGATGGCGACGGCCGTGCTCGAGCTTTTCCCTGAGACAAAACTGGGTCACGGTCCGGCTACGGACGCTGGTTTCTTCTACGACTTCTACCGGCCAACGCCATTTACGACGGAAGACCTGAAATTGATCGAAGGCCGCATGGCCGAGATCGTCGCGCGCGATGAGAAGTTTGTTCGCGAATATCAGCCCCGCGAAGAGGCGCTGACCCGCTACAAAGCCGATAACGACTTCATGAAGATGCACTTCATTGAGCGGTTCACCAGGCCAGGTGAGGATGTCTCGCTCTATCGCAACGGTGAGTTCGCCGACTTCTGCCGTGGGCCGCATGTGCCTTCTACCGGGCGCGTCAAGGCGTTCAAGGTCATGAGTCTCGCGGGCGCTTACTGGCTCGGTGATGAGAAGAACCCGCAGCTGCAGCGCGTCTACGGAACGGCCTTTTTCTCTAAGAAGGAAATGGATGCGCACTTTGAGCGGCTCGAAGAGGCGGCGCGCCGCGATCATCGTGTACTTGGCAAACAGCTCGATCTTTTTTCCATTCAGGAACTGGCCGGCGCAGGGTTGATCTTCTGGCATCCCAAGGGCGCGATGATCCGCAAGATCATGGAAGACTGGATGAGAGAAGAATGTATCCGCCGCGGTTACGATCTTGTCTATACGCCGCACGTCATGCGGGTAAATCTCTGGCAGACCAGCGGACACGAGGGCTTCTACGCGCAGAACTTCTTCACCAAGATGGAGCTGGACGACGCGGATTACCGGCTGAAGCCGATGAATTGCCCCGGACACATCCTCATCTACAAGAATTCTCCCAGGAGCTACCGCGATCTGCCCGTTCGCTATGCGGAGCTGGGCAACGTCTACCGCTATGAACGCTCAGGGACGATGCACGGGCTGCTGCGCGTGCGTGGATTTACGCAGGATGACGCCCACATCTTCTGCACGCCGGAGCAGATTGAAGACGAGGTGGCCGCTTGTGTCGACTTTGCCGAGGCGGTGCTCAAGACTTTTGGTTTTAAGGAGTTCAAGGTTGAGCTGTCCACCTGGGACCCGAAGGACCGTCAGAGCTACGCAGGCTCGGACGACAAGTGGATGTTGGCCATCGGATCGCTTGAAAATGTGCTCAAGCGGAAGAACATCGACTTCAAGACCATCCCCGGCGAAGCTGCCTTCTACGGGCCAAAGATCGATATCAAGCTTGTCGACGTGCTGGGCCGGCTCTGGCAGCTCTCGACGGTACAGTTCGACTTCAACCTTCCTGCGCGTTTTGAGCTCGAATACGTCGGCGAAGACGGCGAGCGCCACCAGCCCGTCATGGTTCATCGCGCGCTCTTCGGGAGCGTGGAGCGTTTCTTTGGCGTGCTCATCGAGCACTACGCCGGCGCCTTCCCGCTCTGGCTTGCGCCGGTGCAGGTCGCACTTGTGCCTATCAGCGAACGTCATCTTGACTACGCGAAAGAAGTACAGAAGCAGCTGGAGGCGGCGGGTCTTCGGGTGGAGCTCGACAGCCGCAACGAGAAGATGAACGCCAAGATCCGCGATTTCACCCTGCAGAAGGTTCCCTATGTGCTGGTGATGGGCGACAAGGAAGCTGAGGCTGGCGCTGTCAGCGTTCGCACACGAGGGAAGGGCGATCAGGGAGCGATGCCGGCGGCCGAGTTTATCGAGCGCTCGCGGACCCTCGTAGAGGGCAAGTCGCTCGAGCTATAGACGGTGATCCTAAGCCTCGTCCATCTCGGCCGCATTCCCTATGCTGAGGCGCTTGCGCTGCAGCGGCAGCTGGTCGAGCTTCGTCACCAGCAGCGGATCGGCAACACCCTGCTGCTGCTGGAGCATCCGCCGGTCCTGACGCTGGGCCGCAACTCCGATCGCGCAAACATTCTCGCGAGCGATGAGCTGCTGGCCCGGCGCGGTGTCGAGCTGCACGAGATCAACCGCGGAGGCGACGTCACCTACCATGGCCCGGGGCAGCTCGTTGGCTACCCGATCCTGGATCTGCGCAGCTTTTCCCCGCGCCTCGGCCCGGTCGATTACGTCCGCATGCTGGAAGAGGCTCTCATCCGCGCCTGCGGCGATTACGGCATCCTGACCCAGCGCATCGCCGGTCGAACCGGCGTCTGGACCATAGCTGGAGGCAGCATCCGTGAAAAAAAGATCGCTGCGATCGGCGTTCATATTTCGCGCGGCATCACCTCGCACGGCTTCGCTCTTAACGTTACGACCGACCTGCGCGACTTTGAGCTGATTGTGCCCTGTGGCATTGCTGACCGCGAGGTCACGAGTGTGGAGCGCGAGGTGGACCCCGCGGAGCTGCCCACGATGGAGGCGGTCGCAAACTCCGTATCCCGTCATTTTGGGAATATCTTCTCCATGCAGGTCCTCTGGGTGGAATCTACCGAGGCTCTGACTGCCCAGAATCAAATCCTGGCGTAAACTGGGGAGTTTGGTCTGCGCATGCGGATGCCGCGTGCGTTCAATTTATAATCCGATTTTGCGTATCAAATTGTCCGGCTACTGCGGAGAGGGAATTCATGGCGACGGAAGTACTTATGCCCCAGATGGGCGAGTCGATTTTTGAGGGCACCATTACGAAATGGCTCAAGAAGCCAGGCGACACCGTAGAGCGGGACGAGCCGCTCTTTGAGATCTCGACCGACAAGGTCGATGCCGAGATTCCTTCGCCTGCTGCAGGCGTTCTGCAGGAGATCAAGGTAGCCGAGGGTACAACCGTTCAGATCAATACCGTGGTGGCGCTCCTCGCTGCCTCCGGCAGTGGCACTCCCGACGCCGCACCCCAGGCCCAGGCGGCAACTGCGGCAGCTCCTGCCGCCGCCGCTCCGGCTCAGCCGGAAGCAAAGGCCACGCCCGCGCCTGAGGTGCCCGTTGCCAGTGGCCCGGCCACCGATGTCGTCATGCCCCAGATGGGCGAGTCGATCTTCGAGGGCACGATTACCAAGTGGCTCAAGCAGGTCGGCGACAAGGTGGAGCGGGACGAGCCGCTCTTTGAAATTTCAACCGACAAGGTCGATGCCGAGATTCCTTCGCCCGCCGCTGGAACCCTGACCGAGATCAAAGTCCCTGCCGGCACCACTGTGCAGATCAATACCGTAGTGGCCGTCCTGGGCGGAGCAGCTGGAGCAGCCGCGGCCGCACCGACAGAGGCTCCCAAGGCAGCCGCGCCGGCGGCTCAGGCGCAGGCGACTCCTGAGGCCCAGCCCAGCGCAGGCACCGCAGAGCATGTCCGCTCTTCGCCGCTGGTACGCAAGATGGCCAAGGAGAATAACCTCGACCTCTCCCAGGTTTCCGGCTCGGGCTCGGGCGGCCGCATCACCAAGGAAGATGTTCTCGGCTTCATGGAAAAGAAGCCTGCTGCGGCAGCAGCGCCCTCCGCGGCCCCTGCAGCTGCCCCGTCAGCTCCGGCCCCGGCCGCTGCTGCCAGGCCTGCTGCTGCGCCGGTCTCTGCGCCGCAGCCCGGCGAGCTTGTCCCCATGACCCGGATGCGCTCCATCATCGCGCAGCGCATGGTCGAGACCAAGCGCACCAATGCGCATGTCCACACCGTCTTCAAGGTGGACTTTACCCGCATCGTCCGCATCCGCGAAAAGGAAAAGTCGAAGTACGAGCAGCGTAATGGCGTGAAGCTGACCTACATGCCCTTCATCGCGCGCGCGGCGGTGGCCACCCTGCGCAAGATGCCTATCGTGAATGCCTCGATGGAAGGCGATGCGATCCGCTATCACCAGAACATCAACATCGGCATCGCGGTCGCTCTTGAGTGGGGGCTGATCGTTCCGGTCATCAAGCAGGCGGAGGAGCGCAGCTTCCTGGGTGTGGCCCGCGCCATTGTCGATCTGGCCGACCGCGCACGCGGCAAGAAGCTGAAGCCAGACGAAGTAGGCTCCGGCACCTTCACCATCACCAATCCGGGCATCTTCGGCGAGCAGTTCGGCACGCCGCTGATCAACATGCCGGAGAGCGCCATCCTCGGCGTCGGCGGTCTCTTTAAGGAGCCGGCAGTCATCACCGATAAGGACGGCACAGACTCCATCGCCATCCGCCACATGATTCACCTGACTCTCGGCTTCGATCACCGCATCATCGATGGCGCCGACGCAGGCAAGTTCATGGCGGAAATGAAGAAGTACCTGGAAAACTGGAGCGAGGATATCGGCTAGCCGATTCCTGCTTTTCAATCCTGACGATAAGACCGATACCCCCGCTCATGGCGGGGGTATCTGCTTTTATCTACCTGTTCAGGTACCACGGAATATTGATGACCATCACCCGCTGATTGCCCTTCAGCAGCAGGAAAAGTTTCAGCGCATTCGCACGCTGGTTATGCAGCAGGTTTTCCCACCAGTGCCGCACCACCAGTTCCGGGACCAGCACCGCAATCTGACGGTTCTCATGCTTTGCCTCCTGCTCCAGCACATAATCCGTCAAAGGCCGGATGACGAGCCGGTAAGGAGATTTGATCCGCTCCAGATGCGGCACATTCAGGCCCGCCTCGCGGATGGGGCCTGCGATCATCTGCTCCCATACATTGCAGATGGAGCCGGGGTCTTCGTCTTCCCCTTCGATGTGGACGATTTCGACATCCGGCGAGAGCATCAGCGCGAAGCGAAGCCCTTTCTCGCTGATCTTGCTCCAGCGATCGATAGGCACAATTACCAGCGGCGGCCGCAATCCTGCCACACGCAGCGGATCGGGGTTGGCCGTCTCCCGCGCCACGCGCTCGTAGTGCCGATGCACGGCAAACATGATGACAATCAGCAGCGGGATCAGAAGCGCCGTAACCCAGGCGCCCTCCTCAAACTTCGTAGCGAGAACCACGCACGTCGTTACGCCGGTCGCCAGTGCGCCGATGCCATTCACCAGCATGCGGCCGTGGGCGTTCCCTTTCTTGTACCAGTGCACGACCATGCCGGACTGGGAGAGCGTAAAGGCCAGAAAGGCGCCAATGGCGTAGAGGGGTATAAGCCGGTCGGTGACGCCGCCGAAGAGGATCAGCAGTGCTGCCGTCAACCCAACGAGCGCGTATACGCCGTGGGAATAGAGCAGTCTTCGTCCACGCAGCAGAAAGACTCGCGGCAGATAGTTGTTGCTGGCGATTGCCCGCGTCAGCCGTGGAAAATCGGCAAAGGCCGTGTTCGCAGAGAGTGCCAGTACCAGCAGAATGGAGCCGATCGAGACGTAGTAGAAGATGCCACGGCCCATGACGGCTGAAATCAGCTCCGAGAGGACGCTTTCGTAGCCGGGACCATTCGGGTTGGTGGCGCCGATGGAATACTCGCGGCAAAGCCATGCAATCCCTGCCAGCAGGATGATGAGCAGGGCGATGATGATGGTCAGCGTAAGCTTCGCGTTCTTCGAGCGCGGCTCGCGGAAGGCCATGACGCCGTTGCTCACTGCTTCGACCCCGGTCATCGCCGCGCAGCCGCTCGAGAAGACGCGCAGCAGCAGCCAGAGGCTCAACGCCTCAGTCGCCGCAGGCAGCTGGGGCGGAGCGATCACGGGATGAGGGTGACCGCCTGAGGCCAGCGCATGCCAGCCGCCCAGGGCGATCACGGTCATCAGCGTGCCCAGGAAGAGATACGTCGGAATCATGAAGGCGACTCCGGTATCCCGAACCCCGCGTAGGTTGATCAGCGTGAGCAGCACAAGAATCCCCAGGCAGAGAGCCAGCGTATGCGGCTGCAGGCCGGGCGCAGCCGAGATCAGTGCGCCCACGCCCGCCGAGATGCCGACGGCTGCGGTCAGCACATAGTCGATCATCAGCGCTGCTGCTGCGAGCAGCCCCGGCATGCGGCCCAGGTTCTCCGAGGCTACCGTGTAAGAGCCTCCTCCGTGGGGATAGGCATCGATCGTCTGCCGATAGGAGAAATAGACGATGATCAGCAGGGCGAGAATCGCAGCGCTGATCGGGACGATATAGTGAACGCCTGCGAGCCCTAGCGGAATCAGCAGCGTCAGCGCTGCCTCCGGCCCGTATGCAGCCGAACTAAGGGCATCGAGTCCGAAGATGGGAATGCCGGCCGAAGGCCCGATCTGCTCAGCTCGTTCGTCGAAACTAGGCAGCGGCTTGCCGAAAAGAACGTCCAGTATCTTCATAAGCTCCCGTTTAACTTAGACTTGGATGCTTCCAGATTCAGCTTAACGGCAGTTGAGGCTTTGCTCTTCGCTATCGTGCGCTGCCTTTATTTGCGATAGTATTTTCCTTCCACGGAGAAATCATGAAATCCATCTATCTGCTCGCTCTCTGCCTGTTAGCCGCACCCGCCTTCTCTCAGACCGCGCCGCATGAGCCGGAGAAGCCCGCGGCCGCGCCCGCTCCCGCGATGACGGTAGAGAAGCCGTCTGTGACGCACCATAAGATCGTGGCTCATGGCAAGACGCTCAGCTACACCGCCACTGCTGGGCGGCTGCCCATCAGGAACGAGAAGGGCGATATCGAAGCGGAGATGTTTTACGTTGCGTATACGCTCGACGGAGCGGAAGGCAAGCGGCCGCTCACCTTTGCCTTTAATGGCGGCCCCGGTTCGGCGACCGTCTGGCTGCACATGGGAGCCTTTGGCCCCAAGCGGGTCAAGATGCTGCCGAACGGCTTTATGCCGCCGCCGCCCTACCAGCTGGAGGACAACCAGGACACGTGGCTGGATAAGTCGGACCTTGTCTTCGTCGATGCCATCGGCACCGGATACAGCCGTCCGGCCACCCCGGAGCTTGGCAAGAAGTTCTGGAGCGTCAAGGGCGATGTCGCCGCGTTCGGTGAGTTTATTCGCCTCTACCTGCAACAGAACTCTCGCTGGACGTCGCCGCTCTATCTCGCGGGCGAAAGCTACGGCACGACCCGCGCCGCCGGGCTTTCCGGCTACCTGGTCGACCACGGCATCGCGCTCAACGGTATCGTGCTTATCTCCACCGTCATGCAGTTCCAGACGCTGGAGTTCGACCGCGGCAACGATCAGCCTTATGCGCTCATCCTGCCCACGTATGCGATGATCGCCGACTATCACAAGAAGCTTGCCGCCGGGGTAGGCGATGATCCGGTGGCACTGCGCCACGAAGTAGAGCAGTGGGTGACGAACGATTACACCGTAGCGCTGCAGAAAGGCGACAGCCTGACCGCTGCGGAGCGGGATGCGGTTGCAGAAAAGCTTGCCCGCTATACTGGCCTGCCCAAGCAGTACATTCTCGAGAAAAATCTGCGTATTGATTTGAGCGCCTTCGATACAGAGCTGATGCGCAGCGACAACAAGATCATCGGTCGCCTCGATGGCCGCTTCACCGGCACCAGCCTTGACCAGACATCGCAGGAACCGGATTACGACCCCAGCGAGTCGGCGATTCGTCCGCCCTACACGTCTCTCTTTGGCGACTACGTTAAGCAGGAACTTGGCTACGAGACTGACCTGACCTACTACATCCTGGGCGGCGGTGTGAAGGGCTGGGACTTCAATGACGAGCAGCGGGAGGGCGGCTACCCGGATACCAGCGAATCGCTGCAGAAGGCCTTCGCCAAAAATCCCTACATGCGCGTCTTCGTCGCCGAGGGCAACTACGACTGCGCTACGCCCTACTTCGCGGTCGACTACACGCTCGACCACATGGGCCTGACGCCTGAGGAGCACTCGCATATCACCCGCGACCACTTCGAAGCAGGGCACATGGTCTACATCGATCAGTCATCGCTCGACAGATTGAAGAAGGATGTCGACAGCTTCTACGACACGACCGCGCACCCAACCAGGTAGAAGGCGCTCGCGGATAGGAATATAGCGGGCTTGCCTTGATCGACGAACTCGAAGCGCAACTGACGGGCAGCTTCTGCCCGTCGGTTTACTTGAGCAGCATGACAACAATTCTCCCGTCGGAGTGGAAACTGCCGCCGGTTGCCGTCTTTGCCGTGGTGAGCGGGTGGGAAGGCATGACATACGCTGCCGCCGCAACCACCCCCGCGGCCGCGAAACTCTGCTCGATAAAGTCCCGCTCCGCGTCAATGTTGGGATCGATATGGTGGGTGACACCATTGTTCCTCTGGTCCGTCTCAAATCCGTTGTCATGCGTTGCCGAGCCCACCCAGAGCGGCTGCCCATTCACCGTTTCCGTGGTCTTCCAGACGCGCAGATGGTTCCTCACCGCAGCCACTTCGAGCGGGTCGGCGCGCGCGTAGGCATAGTCCTGCGGACGGCCAAAGAGGTAGAGGGTGCTCATCGGCATATCGGTATACGCCTTGTGCGAGAGCGTGGCTTCCAGTCCGTGCACAATTGCATCCTGCGTCGTCTTGTCAGTCTTTGTCCATCCGGCGGAGGCAAAGGCCTGTGTTACCTGACTATCGGTTCCGATCAGGGCAAAGTTGACCATGTCCCCGGGATCGCCCTGCTGATCGCTCACGCGACGCGGAATGTCTGCAAAGAGAGCAGGTGCGAGCACCTGGCTCAGCCTCACTGCCGCGTCCTTGCCGGCTGCGGTAGCCGCGGAGAGCTTCACCTTGCCCGCGAAGGAGCCCTCTCGGCTCAGGTCGCTGCTGACATTGGCGCGGACAAAGAGCTCTCCGCTTACCGGCGCAGTAACAGCCTTCTGTGCGCCGATCGCGAAGGGCACGGCCGCGTCGCCCAATCCCATGCGTCCGATCAGTTCTCCCGTCTGGGCGGTATTCAGGGGGAAATTACGCAGCAGGTCTTTCCATCCGCGCGGCACTCCATCCGGTGTTGCGGTGCGTCCGTCGGAGAGCGTCAGGGTTCCGGTGGCTGAGAACTCCATCGGATCGCCTGCCTGCACCTCGACGCCTGTGTCCGTCCACTCATCGGCGTTCGCGGTGAAGTTGTATGTGCCCTTGCGCGAAGCATGGGAAGTACCCGCAGTTGCGCCCAGCGGCAGATCGGTGACGCCATTGACGGAGGGTGCAGTGACAGCCTGTGGAGCGGCGGACTCATAGACCTTCACCTTCGGCGGGCTCTGCTGCGCCGCTGCCAACGTGCACAGGCCTGCCATGATTCCGATCCAGGTTGCGCTGAGGAGATTCAACTTCATTCACCAATGGAAAAAGCCCCGGAGTTGAATCCGGGGCTTGCTCGCTTGAAAGCTTTGTTTATGTTCCTTCAGACCAGCTCGCCAGATATTCTTCCTGTTCTGATGTCAGGCGATCGATGCCGATCGACATCGACTCCAGCTTCAGCTTGGCGACGCGCTTGTCCAGATCCTGCGGTACGGAGTAGACCTTCTTCTCAAGGCTTCCGTGGTTCTTCACCAGGTAGTCAGCCGCGAGCGCCTGATTGGCGAAGCTCATATCCATGACGGAGGCTGGATGACCTTCAGCCGCTGCAAGGTTAATCAGGCGACCCTCGCCCAGCAGGTAAATCTTGCGGCCATCGCGCATTGCGTATTCTTCAACAAACTCGCGGGTCGGGCGCTTCGATGAGGAGATGCGCTCCAGGGCCGGGATGTCGATCTCGACGTTGAAGTGGCCGGAGTTGGCTACAATCGCACCGTTCTTCATCAGCTCGAAGTGCTCCTGGCGGATGACGCTCTTGTTGCCGGTGACCGTCACGAAGATGTCGCCGATCTTGGCCGCCTCGGTCATGGACATCACGCGAAGGCCATCCATCACCGCTTCCAGCGCGCGGGTGGGGTCAATCTCGGTCACGATGACCTCTGCGCCCATGCCGCGTGCGCGCATGGCCAGGCCGCGTCCGCACCAGCCATAGCCGGCAACGACGAACTTGGCTCCTGCGAGCAGCACGTTGGTGCAGCGGACCACGCCATCGATCGTGGATTGCCCGGTGCCGTAGCGGTTGTCGAACATGTGCTTGGTAAGAGCATCGTTCACCGCAACCACCGGGTACCCGAGGACGCCGTCCTTGGCCATGGCACGCAGGCGAATGACGCCGGTCGTCGTCTCTTCTGTGCCTGCAATCACGCCGGCCAGCGCATCCTTGCGCTTGGTGTGCAGCAGGGTGACCAGATCGCAGCCATCATCCATCGTGAAATGGGGCTTGTGGTCGATCGCCGACATGATGTGGGAGTAATAGCTGTCGTTATCCTCGCCCTTGATCGCATAGGTCTGGATGCTGAAATCTCGCGCCAGCGCCGCGGCTACATCGTCCTGCGTGGAGAGCGGGTTGGAGGCGCAGAGCGCCACATCAGCGCCGCCGTCGCGCAAGGTGATCATCAGGTTTGCTGTCTCGGTCGTCACATGCAGGCAGGCAGCAATGCGGATGCCCTTGAGCGGCTGGTTCTTGATGAACTCCTTGCGGATGCTCTGAAGCACGGGCATCGACTGGTTCGCCCACTCAATGCGTTTGCGACCCTGATCGGCCAGGTCGAGATTCTTTACGTGGTTCGGTGTAGCTGTTGTAGTCGCCATAATTTTTTGCGTCGGGCTCCCGTAGCGGGCCCCTTCAGATGTGCTCCTCGCCCCTTGAGAATACCATTCAGCCCGCCGCGATGCCTGAAAGCCTTCAGGATCGTTTGCGTTCCGCTTCCAGCAGCTTGCGCTTGCGCTCGATTCCCCAGCGATAGCCGGTTAGGCTGCCGTCGCTCCCCACCACTCGGTGGCAGGGCACCACCACTGCGACCGGATTCGAGCCGCAGGCGCGCGCTACTGCGCGGACAGCCGTTGGCTGGCCGATTGCGTCGGCCACCTGGGCGTAGCTGCGTGTCTCGCCTCTCGGGATCTGCTGGAGCGCCTTCCATACGCGCGCCTGAAACGCAGTTGCCCTCACATCGAGGGGCAACTCGCGCGTCACCGGATGCTCGCCCAGGTGCGCCAGGACCTGGGCGACCATTTTGCCAAGCGCCTTGTCATCGCGCGTCAGTTCGGCACGAGGAAAGCGCGCTCTCAGGTCGTCTTCCAGTTCGCTTTCGAGCGCGCCGAAGCCTACGGCACAGAGCCCGGCCGCGGTCGCCGCTACCAGCATCTTCCCTAGCGGTGAGAGCGTGATCGTGTAGCGGATTGTTTCTCCAGCCGCTCCGCGCCGCAAGGCGCCCGGCTTCATGCCGAGGCCTGCGGTAGCCCGCTCGTAGAAGCGGCTTGAGGAGCTATACCCCGCACTGTAGATCGCCTCCGTCACGCTGCCGCCAGTCGCCAGCCCTTCGCGCATCTGCTCCATCCGCCGGGCAAGCTGATACTGGCGCGGGGAGAGCCCCAGGCAGCGGCGAAAAAGCCTCTGCAGGTGAAACGGACTAAGCCCTGCGACCTTACCCAGCGCGGCAAGGCTGACGCTTTGCTCCGCGTGCTGATCCAGGTAGCGGCAGAGAGTGGTCAGCACCCGAAGGTGCGGATGCTCCCGCTCCGGGGTACACCGCTTGCAGGCGCGAAATCCGGCCTGCTCGGCAAGCTCGCTGGTGGCGAAAAACGCTACGGAGCTCCGCCGTGGCCGCCGGCTGGGGCAGGAGGGACGACAGTAGATCCCCGTTGTCCGCACTCCATACACAAAGAGCGAATCCGCGGAGACCTCCCGCGTCGCCACCATCTCCCATGCACGGTCCCAGATATGGTTCGTATCCATGCCACCATCTTCCGGCGTTTCAGCTCGCGCCTGCACTCCGCTTCTTGCGGTTAAAGCATCGAGATTTTACCGCCAGCCGTCCCGCTTCTGCGCGACCACCAGACCTCGTGGCGTAGGCAGCAGAACGACGGAAAGCAAGCCTTCCGCCTCCATCTTGAGCGCAGCGTCGCGGACTGTCTTCAGGTGGGAGCTTGCGTCATGCATCAGCACCAATCCCTGAGGGTTGATCTGCGGCAGAAAGCGCTTGACTTCCTGCTCCCGGATAGGCATGTCGCTATCGCTGAAGAGCAGGTCAATCGTGCCATTCACCTGCATCTCCAGGCTGGACTCATTCCGCAGTTCGATCCACTCGGCCAGCCCTGACGCGGCAATCTTCTCCTTTGCCTTTGCAAAGACGACAGGATCGAACTCGCAGCTGATCACTCGCCCAAAGCCGTTTCGCTTGAGCCCCTCGGCGATCCAGAGTGTGCTTACGCCGAGGAACGATCCCGTCTCGACGACCAGCTCCGGCTTCACCGTCGTCACCAGAGTGCGCAGAAACTCCAGCACTTCGGCCTCGGCGGTCATCGAGTCATACATACTCCACCGCTCCGGGTGTGGACACTCCGGGGTGGCGCGGTGATACTCGGGCAGCAGTGCTCCCTGCGCCCGCTCTGCCTGCAGCATCACCTTGTGTTCCTGTTTGAGCTTCTTGCGAAAAAGGCCCATTATGCGTTCACCTCGATCGCCGCAAAGGCATTTCGCGCGGCCTCGATGGTGGCGGAGATATCAGCCTCTGTGTGCGCAGTACTCAGAAAGGCAGCCTCAAACTGCGACGGCGGCAGCCAGATTCCGGCCTCCATCATCGCGTGGTGAAAGCGGGCGAAGAGCGCGGTGTCCGAGGCCGCGGCGCTGGCAAAATCGGTAACGGGGGCCTCGGTGAAAAACCAGGTAAACATGGCGCCGACGCGGTTGGTTACGACGGGCAAGCCCGCCTCGTGTGCAGCGGCGGTGATACCGTCCGCAACCATGGCGCTCAGGGCCTCCAGGCGTGCATAGACCTCGGTCTTGTGCTGCCTCAGGTGCTGGAGTGTCGCCATCCCTGCCGCCATCGCCAGCGGATTGCCGCTCAGCGTCCCGGCCTGGTAGACCGGTCCGAGTGGCGCCAGCAGGTTCATGATCTCTGCCCGGCCACCGAACGCCCCGCAGGGCAGGCCACCGCCGATGATCTTGCCCAGAGCCGTCATGTCCGGCACTATGCCGTAGCGCTGCTGCGCCCCGCCATGCGCCACGCGGAAACCTGTCATCACCTCGTCGAAAATAAGCAGCGCGCCTTCGCGCAGGGTGATGGCGCGCAGGGTCTCCAGATAGCCCCCCGCCGGCAGCACGCAGCCCATGTTGCCGACCACCGGCTCCAGAATGATGCAGGCAATCTCCCCGCGATGCGCCTCGAAAGCCGCCTCAACCGAGGCTATGTCGTTATAGGGGAGCGCCAATGTGTAGTGGGCAATCTCCTCCGGCACGCCGGCCGATCCGGGAATGCCGAAGGTCGCCACCCCTGAGCCGGCTTTCACCAGCAGGCCGTCTGAATGGCCGTGATAGCAGCCCTCGAACTTGATGATGTATTTTCGCCCCGTAAAGGCTCTCGCCACGCGGATCGCGGACATGGTCGCCTCTGTGCCGGAGCTGACGAAGCGCAGCTTGTCGATCGAAGGCACTGCTTCGACGACCAGTTCTGCCAGATCGCCCTCCGCCGGCGTCGATGCGCCAAAGCTCGCGCTCTTCGCCGCCGCCTGCTGGATTGCCTCAACGACCGCGGGAAATGCGTGCCCCAGCACCATCGGCCCCCATGAGCCGAAGTAGTCGAGATAGCGGTTGCCGTCCGCGTCCCACAGGTAGGCCCCCGCGCCGCGCACCACAAACGGCGGCTCACCCCCTACGGCGCGAAAGGCGCGCACGGGAGAATCGACCCCACCAGGGAGCAGCGCTTCTGCGCGCTTCTGCAATGCGAGAGAACGTTCGAGATTTCTTGCCATTGGTTCCAAGTATAAGTTGGGCAGGAGCGAGTCTGCCCGTCGGCTTTCCGTGTTGGGGTGATCCATTTTGATCTTTCCCGGCCCCCTGGTTTTTTGAGGGCATGTTGTCCAAAACAGCTGCTCGGCGTCGAATCTCAATCCGATGACGGAAAAGTAAGCCAGCCAAAGCTCCCCGGCGGCTGCTTTAATAGAAGCAGCCATGCAGCCTGAAGCCACAGAAAAAGCATTCGACCAGACGCGTTACATCTGTATTCACGGTCACTTCTATCAACCGCCTCGTGAGAACCCCTGGCTGGAGACGGTCGAGATCCAGGACTCCGCCGCTCCTTTCCACGATTGGAACGAACGGATCACCTCCGAGTGCTATGCGCCTAACGGGGCCTCGCGCATCCTGAATACGAAAGATGAAATCATCCGCATTCTCAATAACTATTCGCGGATCAGTTTCAACTTCGGTCCAACGCTGCTCTCGTGGCTGGAGCAGAATGCGCCTCGCACCTACCGCATGATCCTCGACGCCGACAAGGCCAGCCAGCGCCGCTTCGGCGGTCACGGCTCTGCCATGGCGCAGGTTTACAACCACATCATCATGCCGCTTGCGAACACGCGCGATAAGCAGACGCAGATTCGTTGGGGCATCGCAGACTTCGCTCGTCGCTTTGGACGCCAGCCCGAGGGAATGTGGCTTGCCGAGACTGCCGTGGATTCAGAGACGCTTGGGTTGCTGGCGGACGAAGGCATCCGCTTCACCGTGCTTGCGCCGCACCAGTGCGCCCGCGTGCGCGAGCTTGGCAGTCCTGCGCTGGACAGGGAATGGTCGGAGACGCCTGAGTCTTCTGTCGACACACGGCAGCCCTACCTGGTGCGCTTTCCCGGCGGCAGAAGCATTGCCGTCTTCTTCTACGACGGGCCAAGCTCGCGCGCGATCGCCTTTGAAGGGTTGCTGGATAACGGCGAAAGGCTGGCGCGTCGACTGCTCGACGGCTTCTCCGGCAGCGCGAATGCGCAGCTTGTCCATGTTGCAACGGACGGCGAGAGTTACGGCCATCATCACAAGCATGGCGAAATGGCGCTCTCCTATGCGCTCAAGTGGATCGAGCAGGGGCAGGATGCAACGCTCATCAACTATGGAGAATTTCTTGCGAAATTCCCGCCGTCCCATGAAGCGCAGATTGTAGAAAATACCTCCTGGAGCTGTGTCCATGGCGTCGAGCGGTGGCGCTCCAACTGTGGCTGCAACGGCGGCCATGGCGGCTGGAACCAGGAGTGGCGCGCACCTCTCCGCAAGGCGCTCGATCAGCTACGCGACGCAACGGTTCCGCTGGTGGAGGCTGCCGCGGCGCCGCTGCTGCGCGACGTCTGGGCTGCCCGCGATGCCTATATCGATGTGATTCTCGACCGCAAGCCCGCTGCCGTTGAGACGTTTCTAGCCGCTCACAGGGTGGGTCCGCTCGATGCCGCCGGACGCACAACCATCCTGAAGCTGATGGAGCTTGAGCGGCACGCGCTGCTCATGTTCACCAGCTGCGGCTGGTTCTTTGATGAAATCTCAGGCATCGAAACCGTCCAGATCATCGCGTATGCGGGCCGCGTGCTGCAGTTAGCATCGGAGCTCTTCGGCGTGTCGAGCGCAAAGCTGGAGGCGGACTTCATCGAGCAGCTCAGTACCGCCAAGAGCAACGTGCCCGAGGAGAAGGATGGCGCATCCATCTATGCGCGCACGGCCAAGCATGCCCAGGTCGGCCTTGAGCAGGTCGCCGCGCACTACGCAATCAGTTCCGTCTTCAGTAGCTATCCTCAGGAGACGCAGCTGTTCTGCTATCTCGTCCGCAGGCAGACCTATGAGGCAAGCACCTCCGGCCGGGCAAGGCTCGTCATCGGAGATGCAAAGGTAGTCTCGGCCATCACTGAAGAGGCTGAGCGGGCCTTCTTTGCCGTTCTTCATTTTGGCGATCAGAACATTACCGCAGCGGTGAAGCGCTACGATGCGATCGATGCTGCTGCACGGCTCCAGTTCTCCGATGCAGCGAAGGTGGCTCTCACCCGTGCCGACTTCCCTGAAGTGATCCGCCTCTTCGATCGGACCTTCGGCGACAAGAGCTACTCCATTCACTCTCTCTTCCGCGATGAGCAGCGCAGGATTCTCGACCTGATTCTCAACTCAACCCTGGCAGAGGTAGAGACCAGCCTCATCGCGATCTATGAAGATCACGCTTCGCTGCTGCACTTCCTCAGCCTGGCAAATGCGCCCAAACCGCCGGCGCTTGCCATGGCTGCCAGCTTCGCCGTCAATGCCGGGCTGCGGCGAGCTCTCAGCGCCGATCCGATGAATGTGGTCGAGGCGCGCACTTACCTTGCGCTTGCGACCGCAGACCAGATTTCATTGGATCAGAAACTTCTAAGTTACCTGGCAGACCAGCAGATGAAGCGCGCCATGGATCGACTAAGCAGCCATCCGGAGATACCCGAGAATCTGGAGACGGCATCGCAGGCCGCGCAGGCGCTGCGCGAGCTGCCCTTCGAACTGAATCTGTGGCAGGCACAGAACATCTGGAATACAACCCTCAAGCTGGCGCATGAGGAACATGCTCCTGCCCCCGCGTGGATGGAGCAGTTCCTGGACCTCGGGCGACATCTCGGCATCTGTGTCGAGGAGTTGGTCGTCGAGGAAGAGGAAGTTGCATTCGGCGCCGGCCGTGCATAAAGAAAGGTCATTTTTTTCATGCGGACAGTAATCGCAAAGCGGCTCAGCCGCCGCGGGGAAGGCCTCGGCAATGAGATCATTCCCTGGGCCAAGTCGTTCATCGCCAGCCGCGTGCTCGATGCGCATCTTTCGGGCACGGCCTGGGGTCTGAATGGCCGTAAGTATTGGCGCAACTTCGAAACAGGCCGACTCGACTGGCTCCGCCAGGAGGTGCTGCTCAAGTCTCTGCCTCATTACCCTTTCACGCAGGACGATTATCGCGCGGCCGGCCGCCGCGACTTCGCTGAAGCCTTCAAAGTATGGGCAGAGGCCAAGGGGCTGCTGCGCAAGCAGAATTACGTCGTTACTGTCGATGGAATGTACGGCGGCTACTACGCCATAGAAACAGCCCGGGAGTTTCTGTGGAGCAAGCTGCTGAATTCCCGGCGCGCGCTGCAGAATATCTTTGACGCGAGGAGCAGGATCGACCCCGGCAAGCTGCTGATTGCAGTGCATGTACGCGCGGGCAGCGATTTCCTCGCGGAGACTGAATCCATGCGTTCACGGTTCAACGTCAAGCTGCCGTTCGAGTGGTATGCAGCCGCGGCGCGGAGCCTCAAGGCCGAGTTCGGAACGAAAGCGCAGTTTCTTCTGCTCTGCGATCGCCCGTCCGATCAGTTCCGCCGCCTTGCCGCGGAGCTTGATGCAGTCACCACGCTTCATCACACGTTGAGCGAGTGCAGTGATCTCTGCCTGCTCGCCCTGGCCGATCTCCGCATCTGCTCTGTCTCGTCCTACAGCCTCGCGGCGTGCTTTCTCTCGCGCGGACCCTACATCTGGTGCGAGGAGCAGCTTGGCATTCGTAATGGCCTCTACAGCATCTGGGGTCACGAGCCGCAGGAGCAGCAGGAGGGCAGTTTCTTTTCGGAGACAGAGGCCTTGCTGAGAGAGGCCGGCGAAGAGAGTCGCGATCTGCTGGATGCTAGAAACGGATTTGCCGTCAGGATGGATGGCGCGCTGCCGCAGGCGCTTGTCGAGCGACTCTATCTAAGACTGGAGGAGCGTGACCGGCGCTTCGACCTGGTGCGCTATGGCGCATTTCCAACGGGCGGAGGTTCTCAGCTCGCCTGAGAAGCAGTTCTGTTGGAGCACCGAATGGGATTTGAACCCATGAATACTGGTTTTGCAGACCAGCGCGTTAGCCACTTCGCCATCGGTGCTCACTCGGCGGCCCTGAAAGAGCTCTCAGGGCCGCTTCTACAACGACTATAGCTTACTTCGCGGCCAGGTCTTTCTTGGACAGGTACCACCGCTCAACCTTGAGTCCTGCTCCGCCGCCGTTGGTGCGCTTCGCTGCGTCTTCTACGGTCGCAGGAGCTGCAACGATCACTGACTCGCCCGGCTGCCAGTTTGCCGGCAGCGAAACAGAGTTTGCATCCGCAACCTGGAGCGCCTGGAAGACACGAACCAGTTCGTCGATATTGCGGCCGACCTGCATGGGGTAGTAGATGATGGCGCGAATCGTCTGCTTCGGATCGATTGCGAAGACAGCGCGAACCGTCGAGGTATCGGAAGCGGCCTCGTGAATCATGCCGTAAGCCTGCGAAACCTTCGTATCGAGATCGGCGATGACAGGGAACTTGACCTGGATGCCGCCGTGTTCTTCAAGATCGCGTACCCAGGCGATATGCGAGTAGATGGAGTCGATCGACACACCGACCAACTGCACATTCAGCTTGTCGAACTCCGCGGAGCGGCGCGCGAACTCAATGAACTCCGTTGAGCAGACGGGGGTGAAGTCGGCAGGATGCGAGAAGAGCAGCACATACTTGCCCTTCGAGGTGTAGTCGCTCAGCTTGATCACGCCATGCGTGCTCTTGGCCTGAAACTCAGGCGCCGGATCGTTGATGCGGGGAATACGGTTCTCTGTGCTCATTTGCTCTCGTCCTCTTCCGTGAAGGGTTGATTTCCGTGCAATAAAAAACCCACCTCGGCAGCTCTCTGCGGGTGGGTCGTTCGAACCTCTGGTTTGAATCTGCCTTTACGATTCGCTCCCGGAACACACCCGCGCAGCACACTGACAGCGGCAGCGACAGCAGGTGCACATGGGAGTGTAAGCAGTTCCGTTCATCTCTAGCCAAGACTAGAACCGCGCCGCCCGCCGTGTCAAACTCCACTCATGCGCGAACTCTCCTACACCCTCTGCGATGTTTTTACAGAAACGCCCCTTACCGGAAATCAGCTCGCCGTTTTTCATGATGGTTCCGGGCTCACCGACGCCGAGATGCAGGCGCTTGCCCGCGAAACCAATCTTTCCGAGACAACCTTCCTTCTCCGTCGCACGCCTGAGGTCGAGCGAGAGCGTGGGTTGCGGGTCCGCATCTTCACCGTCCAGGAGGAGCTGCCTTTTGCCGGTCACCCAACGCTGGGCACTGCGAGCGTCGCCCGCACGCTCCTGCCTGAGTACCACGGGGCAGAGACCATCACGCTCGATCTGAATGCTGGCAGGGTGCCGGTGCGCTTCGCACCAGGGAAGCAGAAGCCCCGCATCGCCTTCGGGGAAATGACGCAGCCTGAGCCGCGCTTTGGCGCATTCCATGATCCGGCCGCAGTGGCAGCGGCTATCGGGATGACGCCACATGACCTGGCCCCGCACGCGCCCATCCAGACCGTCTCCACGGGTATCGCCTACTGCATTGTGCCGCTCAGGTCCGTCGAGACGCTGGAGCGTCTACAGATCTCGCAGCGGGATGCAGCCGCCTACCTGGCGAAGACGGACGCGAAGTTCTTCTACTGCATCGCGCGGGAAGCCCCAGGCGAGTGGCGCACCCGGATGCAGTTCTACAACGGCGAGGATCCCGCCACCGGGTCCGCGGCCGGCTGCGCGATTGCATGGCTGGTGCGCCATGGTCAGGAGCCCTCCGAGGCGCCAGTGCACCTTCGCCAGGGCATTGAAATCAAAAGGCCGAGCGATCTTTACGCGACCGCAAAACTGTTTGGAGACACCGTGAGCGAAGTGCGCGTCGCGGGCAGCACCGTTCCTGTGGCAAATGGACTCCTTTTCCTTGAGTGATGCACATGCTTTCAACAGCCTCAGAATAGGAAATCGCCAATAGTTACAGTGCGATGACAGTTTTCAACGATTGCCAAGAGGAAAATGACGGCCATTTTCTCCTTTCATTCGCCGTTGCGCTGAGGCTCTGCTCTTCGTACTCTTGGCAAGCGTTCAGGAAAATATCCCCGGACGCACTTTCGCCTATTGACCGACAACTGAGTTAGAGCAAGAGCGCCCAGCAGTGGGGCCGCGCTCATGCCTGCTATCGTCCGGGGAACCGATCCGGAATATGCGCAGCCATGAGTCAGGCCCTGCAATGGGCGGGCAACCCTTGCTCTCCGCATCCTGACTGGGAATGCGGTCCCGTGTTTGCGCGCTGCGTTTTTTTCGCAGCCCCGCACGGGCCCGGGTAGCTTTGCGCCTTTTTTAGGCCAGACCCGCCTTTCGCAGTCAGGATGCGGCCACCGGAAACCCTTTGCGGGCGCATACACCCTACGTGTGTCTGCCCGCAGCAACGCCCCGCCGTGCTCGCGGGAGAGAGACAAAGCAAACGAATGCGGCCCCGTAAAATCATCCTCTGCGTCGACGATAATGAACAGGCACTCTCCGTACGTAAATTCATGCTGGAGACTCGCGGCTACCGCGTATTGACAGCAACCTCGGGAGAGCAAGCGCTCGAACTCTTCCGTGAGAACGCGATCGACCTCGTGCTCAGCGACCTCATCATGCCCCAGATGGACGGCAACCAGCTCGTCGAGCGCATGAAGCAGATCTCGCCCGAGGTACCGATGATTATCCTCTCCGGAAGCGTCAAGGCTTATGAACGCGCCAGCAGCGCCGATGCATTCCTGCCCAAGGGCGCCTGCACGCCGCTCGATGTTCTCGAACGTATCCGCGTCATGATCGCGCGCAAGCGTGGTCCTAGAAAGCACATCACCTCGCAGCCGCTGGTTCACAGCCTCGCATCGTAGGGCTGGCGGCTCACAGCCGGTGCATCATCCAGCCCAGCAGCCAGGCGAGCACCAGCAGGGGAGCGGTAAAGATCGCCGCCACCGTAAAGCCGATCAGCAGCAGAAAGACCCAGTCGCGCCACGTATGGCGTCGCGGTTCATGCAGATGGCGGGTGAGCAGGGCGTAGTTGCGGCGGTTTGCCTTCCACGCGATGTCGAAGATGTCGCCCAGGAGCGGAACCGCCCCGATCACTACATCGAGGCCGAGGTTCACCAGCATGCGGGCGAGTGTCACATAGGGCACTCCCCGGAACCATGCCGCTACCACCAGAATGGTCGAAGCAAGGCCCGCAAGCACGTCGCCGAGGCCGGGGATCAGGCCGACAATGCCGTCCAGCCCGAAGCGTATCGACGTGCCGGGAATGCGGAAGCAGTCATCCAGCACGTGGGCGAGCATGTCCAGATTCTCATCGGCAAAGAGTCCCCGCGCGGCGCGGGTTCTCGGTGCAAGAATCTCAGGCGGATTGTTGGCGCCCTGCGGCATAGATGTCCCCCATTGGATGCGGCTTGCACCGGTAGAGTGCAGCTTGATCGGGCCCAGGAGGCACGGATCGGTCGCCGACCGATGTCTCGACCGCTGCATATACAGTGTTAGCAGCTTCTCAACGCCGGAGAGTGGAATGCCCAGACTGTGCCTGCCGATGTTGCTCGTTCTGTCCGTCTTTGCCGCTGTCCCGTGCCCGGCGCAGGGGCCGCTCGCCAACGCTCCGGCAATCCGCTGCTTCTACGAAAGTGGACTGCGGAGGAATGGCATCATCGGAAGCAGTCTCGTGCTTATCCGCGGGGGACAGGTGGTCTTTCGCGAGAACTACGGGCTCCAGCGCCGGTCGCCCGATCAGCTGGTAGAGGACAGCACCACTTATCATTGGGCTTCGATCACCAAGACTTTTACCGGCATCGCTATCATGCAGCTCCGCGACCGAGGCCTGCTGTCACTGGACGATCCGCTCATCAAGTACATTCCGGAACTGGCGCAGGTGCATGATCCCTACGGCCCGATCGCGAAGGTCACCATCCGCCATGTCATGTCCCATTCGGGTGGCTTCCGCGACCCCACCTGGCCGTGGCGCGACCAGGACTGGCAGCCCTTCGAGCCGACCGAATGGTCTCAGCTCGTAGCCATGATGCCGTATACGAATGTCGCCTTCCCGCCGGGCAGCCGCTTCAGCTACTCCAACCTCGGCGTCATCTTTCTGGGTGAGATCATCGAGCGGCTCTCGGGCGACTCATACGAGACCTATATGGAGAAAAATGTTCTCCGGCCGCTCGGCATGGACCACTCTTACTTCGACCGCAGTCCGTATTTTCTGTTGCCCTACCGCTCCCATAGCTGGGACCTGAAGGACGGCCGGCTCACGGAAGACCCCTTCGACTTCAACACCGGCATCACGAGGTCCAATGGCGGGCTCAATGCGCCCATGCCCGACATGCTGGAGTATCTGGCTTTTCTGCTGGGCGACCCGGCGCACGAGGAAGAGTACAGCGTGGTCCTCAAACGATCGTCGCTCGAAGAGATGTGGAAGCCCTGTCTGCCCGTTATCCCGGACGACGATTTCCAGTCACGACCCGGCGCAAAGGACTTTGTGACGACAAGCTTCTTTGTGCATAACGATGGCGGGCTGCGCCTGATTGGGCACGCCGGATGGCAAAACGGTTTTCGGAGCCACTTCTATATTGACCCGGCAACCCGCAGCGCCTATATCGTTGCCTACAATACCGACGCGCTGGACACCGCACAGAACACCCGCAACTTTGACTTCGAGCTGCGCGATTATCTGATCGATCATTTCTTTCGCTAGGACGTCTTCGCCGCCCCAAAGTCGTCTCTTCTGCAGCTTTCCCGTTTCTTCTCCCGGGCTGGCCGTTATATCATCTGTGTGGGGTCGTGGTTTCCTCCCGGCCCGAAGCACGCTTCGATCCAGGTCTTCCTTTTAACCGTTCCAGCGTCAACAGCAGAACGCGCCCACAGGGCAGAGGAAACGTGTGCGAGGCACATTACAATCACTCAGGAATCCATGCGAGCAAAGACTGCAATCGTTCTCGGCGCCCAGTGGGGCGATGAAGGTAAAGGCAAGATCGTCGATGTACTTTCGGAGCGCTTCTCTGTCGTAGCCCGTTACGCCGGCGGCCACAATGCCGGACATACGGTCATCATCAGCGGCAAGAAGTTTATCCTCCAGCTCGTGCCTTGCGGCGTGCTGCGGCCTGACTGCCGCGCGGTCATCGGCAACGGAGTTGTGCTCGACCCGATGGCTTTCCTTAAGGAAGTTGCCAAGCTGCGCGATCTCGGCGTCGATATCGATAACCAGCTCTTCGTCTCGAACCGCGCCCAGGTGATCCTCGAATATCACCGCATGATCGAGCTGGCCGCGGAGAGCGCGCCAGGACGGCAGAAGATCGGCACCACCAGCCGGGGCATCGGGCCTGCCTATGAAGATAAGATGGCCCGCAATGGCCTGCGGATCGTTGACCTGCTCAACCGCGACCTGCTGAAGACGCATATCGAAAACGCCTGCCGCGAAAAGAACACCATCGCCCATGCGCTGTTCGGCACCAGCCCGCTTGATCCGGCCAAGATGTATGAGGACTACGCGCGTGCTGCTGAGCAGATTGCTCCCTTTGTCACCGACACCGCTGCGCTGCTCAACCAGGCGATCCGCGAGGGCGGCAGCGTCATGTTCGAGGGCGCGCAGGGCACGATGCTCGACATCGACCACGGAACCTATCCGTTTGTGACCTCCTCCTCTGCCACTGCCGGGGGAGCCGTCACCGGAACCGGCGTAGGCCCCACCGCGATCGGCACCGTCATTGGCGTGACCAAGGCCTATGTGACCCGCGTGGGCGAGGGACCTTTCCCCACCGAGATTCACGATGCCGCAGGGGAAGTCCTGCGCGCACGCGGCCAGGAATACGGGGCTGTCACAGGCCGCCCGCGCCGCTGCGGATGGCTTGACCTGCCGCTGCTGCGCTACTCCAACATGATCAACGGCACCGAGTGGCTGGTCGTCACCAAGCTCGATGTGCTCGACGATCTGGAGGAGATTCCGGTCTGCACCGGCTATCGCATCGCAGGCAAGGAAGTCGATACGATGCCGGCCGATGTCCGCGGCCTCGAAGCCATCGAGCCTGTCTACACGAAGCTTAAGGGCTGGAGGGAGTCGACCGAGGGCGTTCCATCGTTTGAGAAGCTGCCCAAGGCCGCGCAGGAATATTTGCGCTTCCTCGAGCGCGAGTCAGGCGCGAAGATCGGCATGATCTCGACCGGGCCGGACCGCGACCAGACCATGGCCCTGCCGGAGTTCGAGGCAGCGCTGAACAAGCTTCACGCATAACAGAAAGGTATCCGCGCGATGGTCAGTTTCTTGGTAAGAATGAGGTTTGCAAACGACGACCGCGCCCGCGTGAACGAGGCGGTGCTCAAGGCTACAGAAGCTTCCCGCAAGGAGCCCGGCTGCGTCACCTACGTTCCGCACTGGACCGAGGCCGAGGCAGACACCCTGGTGATCTATGAGCAGTACATAGACACCGCTGCGCACGAAGCTCATCGCGCCTCCGCCCATTTCCAGGAGTATGTGATCGGCGGCCTCTACCAGATGATGCGCGAGCGCGCAGTAGAGAACCTCTCAGCGATCCTCTAAATAAACCAAAAGCCCCGCGTCTCGTGCTGAGATGCGGGGCTTTTGTTGTGTCTGGAAGGTTGTTTAGACCAGTTCGTACCCGGCAAAGAAATAGCCGATTTCGAAGTTCGCCGTGTCCTCGGCATCGGAGCCGTGGATGGCATTCTCTTCGATCGAACCCGCAAACTTCTTACGGATGGTGCCCTCTTCGGCATTCGCCGGATTGGTCGCGCCCATCAGCTTGCGCAGGTCTGCAATTGCGTTTTCTTTTTCGAGCACCATCGGAAAGATGGGGCCGGAGGACATGAACTCTGTCAGAGAACCGAAGAAGGGCCGTGCGCTGTGCACATGATAGAACCCCTCAGCCTGCGTCTTCGAGATGGAAACCTTCTTGATGGCGACGATCTTGAATCCCGCCTTTTCGATCTCGGCGAGAATGGCCCCGGTGTGGCCCTTGCGAACAGCGTCCGGCTTGATGATGCTGAAAGTGCGTTGCGACATAACTTGCGTATTAGCTCCTGAGTAAATCTCTGTTATTTGCCGATAACGCGAGCGACGGTCTCGCCGATCGCTGCGGGTGATTCCACGACGTGAATGCCGGCTGCCGTCAGAGCCTTCATCTTTTCGGCCGCGGTGCCCTGTCCACCGGAGATGATTGCGCCTGCGTGGCCCATGCGGCGCCCCGGAGGTGCAGTCTGCCCGGCGATAAAGCCCACAACCGGCTTCTTCACATGCTGCTTGACGTACTCGGCCGCAGTTTCTTCCGCGGTGCCGCCGATTTCGCCGATCAGGATGATTGCCTCTGTCTCCGGGTCTTCGTTGAGCAGCCTGAGCGCGTCGATGTGCGTGGTGCCGATGATCGGGTCCCCACCGATGCCGATGGCGGTGGACTGTCCGATGCCGCGCTGGGTCAGCTGATACACGGCCTCATAGGTCAGCGTGCCGGAGCGGGAAACGATGCCGACATTGCCTTCCTTGTGAATCCGTCCGGGCATGATGCCGATCTTCGCTTTGCCAGGCGAGATGACGCCGGGGCAGTTCGGTCCCACCAGGGTGGACTTGGAGTGCTTAAGCACGCTCCAGACCTTCACCATGTCGTTGACCGGAATGCCTTCGGTGATGCAGATGATCAGCGGCAGGCCTGCTTCGTTGGCTTCAAGAATCGCATCGGCCGCGAACGGTGGAGGTACGAAGATGACCGTCGCGTTGGCCCCGGTCTGCTCGACCGCGTCCTGCACGGTGTCGAATACCGGCCAGCCCTCGTGCGTGGAGCCACCCTTGCCGGGTGTCACTCCTCCGACGACCTTGGTGCCGTACTCGGCGCAGCCCTTCGCGTGGAAGGTGCCTTCTTTGCCGGTGATGCCCTGCACAATGAGGCGAGTATTTTTGTCTACAAGAACCGCCATGTCTACTTGCCTCCCTTGGTCGCAGCAACAACCTTTTCTGCTGCGTCCTGCATTGTGTCGCCAACGATGAACTTCAGTCCGGAATCCTTCAAAATCTGCCGGCCCTCTTCGACGTTCGTTCCTTCGAGGCGAAGCACGACGGGTACGGTAACGCCAAGATTCTTTGCCGCCTGCACCACGCCCTGTGCCAGCGTATCCACGCGCAGAATGCCGCCGAAGATGTTGATGAAGACAGCCTGCACGTTCTTGTCCGAGAGCAGAATCTCAAAGGCGTGCTCAATCTGCTGCTGATTAGCGCCGCCGCCCACGTCAAGGAAGTTCGCCGGGCTGCCGCCCGCGTACTGGATGATGTCCATGGTCGCCATGGCCAGGCCTGCCCCGTTGACCATGCAGGCGATGTTGCCATCGAGCTTGATGTAGTTCAGCGCATACTTTGACGCCTCTACCTCAAGTGGATCTTCCTCGGCGACGTCACGCAGTTCCTTCAGTTCCTTGTGCCGGAACATCGCGTTATCGTCGAAGTTGATCTTGCAGTCCAGAGCAAAGAGCTTGTCATCCTTCGTCGTGATGAAGGGATTGATCTCCAGCAGGGAAGCATCGGTATCAACGTAGACCTTGTAGAGGCCCATCATGAACTTGACGGCCTCATTGATCTGGTTCGGCTTGAGGCCGAGCGCGAAGGCCAGCTGCCGTGCCTGATAGGGCTGGAAGCCGATGGCCGGCTCGATATACGCCTTGTGAATCGCCTTCGGATCCTTGGCGGCGACCTCCTCGATCTCCATTCCGCCCGCCTTCGACGCCATGAAGACCAGCTTCGCAGCTGCGCGATCCAGCACGATGCCGAGGTAGAGCTCGCGGTCAATGGCCGCCGTCTCCTCGATCAGCAGGCGCTGCACCTTCTGCCCCTGTGGCCCGGTCTGGTGGGTCACCAGCTGCATGCCGAGGATCTGCTTTGCGTACTGCTCGGCTTCCTCGATGTTCTTCGCGACCTTCACGCCGCCGCCCTTGCCGCGGCCTCCGGCGTGAATCTGGGCCTTGACGACTACCCCATTCGCGCCGTTGCTGAAGAGCCTCTTAGCGACGTCCAACGCTTCGTCGAGCGTGTTCGCCACCTCGCCCCGCGGCACGGCAACGCCGTATTTCGCGAGAATGTCTTTTGCCTGGTACTCGTGAATTTTCATATAAGAATTTCGGTAAATATTCCCTGTTGCCGCTTCCGTTCGCAGCCGCCCAGGGGTCCTTACGCAACGCGTGCCGTAAGTCATACAGCAGACTCTTCATACTAGCGGACGCAAAGTCAACGGGCAAACAGCCGCGGCCGCCAGGCCCGTCATTTCTAACGATCCTGCACATCCAGAGGCCTCTTCGCAGGGGTACAGGACCTGCAGCCTGCAGACCATGCAACGCCAGCCAGCCAGCCCGGCGATTCCTCCACGGGCGGCAGGAGTTTCCTTGCCGGCGCGGCCTTCGGTACGATGACAGCACCGATGGCCACGCTTAAAGACCTGCTCATTGCCACAATTGGCGAACACCGCCCGCTCACCCGCGCAGAATCTCATGCGGCGCTCAACGCCATGCTTGGCGGGGACGCGAGCGATGTGGAGATTGCGGCGCTGCTCACTTCGATTGCTGTGCGCGGTGAGACGGCGGACGAACTCACCGGCTTTGCCGAGGCCATGCGCGCTTTGGCGGTGCCCCTGCCACTCACTGAGGCGGAGCGTGCGCAGCTCGTGGACACCTGCGGCACGGGCGGCGATGGCATGGGGACCTTCAATATTTCGACTGCGGCGGCACTGGTTGCTGCTGCCGCCGGCGCCCGCGTGGCCAAGCACGGCAACCGTGGCGTCACCTCAAAATGCGGCTCGGCAGATGTTCTCGAAGCGCTGGGTGTGCCCGTGGATCTGCCTCCTGCGCAGGCCGTCGAATGCCTCCGCGCTACCGGATTCATGTTCCTCTATGCGCCGCTCCTTCACCCGGCCATGAAGCGCGTCCAGCCGGTACGGCGGGCGCTGGGCTTCCGGACCATCTTCAACCTCGCCGGCCCGCTGACGAACCCGGCTGGGGCACAGGCGCAGGTGATGGGCGTCTTTGCCGAAGATAAGCTGGTGCCCGTGGCCGAGGCCATGTCGCGGCTGGGGATCCGCTCGGCGATGGCCGTACATGCGCGTGATGGTCTGGATGAGATCGGCCTCTGCGAAACCGATGCCGTAGTGGTGAACGAGCACAATCGGCTGTCCAAGGTCGTCATTGCACCGGAAGAGGCTGGCCTGCCACCCGCATCGATTGCGGAGTTGCGCGGCGGAAGCACCGCGGAGGAGAGCGCAGCCATGATCGAAAGCATCCTGCAGGGCGCATCGGGGCCGCGGCGAGATATCGTCCTGCTCAATGCAGCAGCGGCGCTCAGGGTGGCAGGGCTGGTGGCGGATCTCCGCGAAGGGGTGGAGCGTTGTGCGGACGCAGTGGATTCCGGAGCCGCAGTGTGTACCCTCGCTGCGCTGCGGCAGGTCCGGCAGGAACAGAAATCGCAATCTCGTGTTTAACCGGCATACGGAGGCAGGAACGATGAAGATGCGAAGCATGGCAGGAGCAGTTGCGGGGCTGTTTTTGGTGGCTGGCCTGGCGCGGGCGCAAACGCCGACCATCCAGATAGACAGAAACAATCGGACAATTGCCGTCACCACCAGCGATTCAGCCAGTGCAGACGCGGACGCGGCGATCGTTCATATCGGCTTCAAGGACTACGCGTCCGATGCGAACGCAGCCTACGCGGCAGGTTCGAAGAGCTCGAACGCCGTCGCGTCGGCGCTGAAGGCTCTGGGCGTTGAAAAGCAGAATATCGAGAGCGAATCTCAGGGCGTCGCGGAAGTCCAGCCCTTTGAGCTGCAGAACCTGTCCCCGGCGGAGCGGCTGATACGCAAGTACAGCGTTCAGCAGTCCTGGAGCGTCAAGGTCAAGGCGCAGGATGCGGCGAAGACTCTCGATGCCGCGATCAAGGCCGGAGCCAACAACAGCGGCCAGATCGACTGGACCGTGAATGATGACGACTCTCTGCAGGCCCAGGCCGCAGCCCGGGCGCTCCAGCGGGCGCGGGCCATCGCCGGGCAAATGGCCAAAGGCCTCGGCGCCCAGCTCGGCTCTCTGATGTATGCCAGCAATGAGGCGCCGCAGAGGCCGGTCTTCGCTCTCAAGGGCCGTGCAGCCATGACGATGGAAGCGGGCAGCGCCTCGGGACAGCAGAAAGTTGAGCCCCTGAGCCTCTCTCCACGCCGCGTCGAGAGGTCGGCTACGGTCTACGCTGTCTTCGCCATTGAATAGCTTTCCGTGGCATACATCCCGCTCTGAGGCTTAATCTGATAACGACATGCCACGCTACCCATACCGCGATCTGCATCCCTCCCGCGAGGCCGAAGAGGTCTTCACGCGCTGGATTACCTACCTCGACGAAGAGTTCACCAAGCACAGAAAGCCTGCCCTCCGCGCCGAGCTTGTCCACGACAATCTGCACCAGTTGATGCTCGGCCAGCCCAAGGGCGGCAAGCTCAACTTCACCCTCACCAGCGAGTTGCCCTTTAACGTGCTGCAGCTCTCCTTCGACTCGAAGAACGTCACCCTGGAGCCTGAGTACTACGGCGATATCGACGAGGAGAAATACGCCTGCATCAAGCCGCTGATCTACTTCTGGCAGATGTTCGACCGCTCTCCTGTTTCGCTGAACCATTGGCTCGGTTTCCGCTTTCGCGCCATGCTGGGCAAGCACATCTTCAAGCACATCGGCAGCAACGTGAAGATCTTCCACGGGGTCGAGTTCAGCTACGGCTACAACCTGACCATCGAAGACAACTGCGTGATCCACAAGTACGTCATGCTCGATGACCGCGGCGAGATCATCATCAAAAAAGGCACCTCCATCTCCGACTACTCGGCGATTTACTCGCATGCTCATGACCCGGTCGACTCCAGCATTGTTGAGAACCGGCAGACCGTTATCGGGCCCGGTGCGCGGCTCACCTATCACTCATCGGTGATGGCCGGCGTCAGCATCGGCGAAGATGCCATGCTCGGCGCGATGGGCGTGGCGACAAAGCCTGTCGCCGACCACTCCATCGTCGGCGGAGTGCCGGCCCGCGAACTCAAGCGGAAGGATCAGGCGCGGCGGTTTGAAGATGAGGGCCAGAACTGATGCGCTACTGCCGCTTTCTGCTTGACGGCAAGGTTGCTCACTATGGCGCGGTTGAAAACCGCAACGGTGTGGAAACCATCACGCGGCTCCTGCCTTCTCCTGAGGATGCTTCCGCCGCTGCAGCTTCCGTGGGGGAGTTTCAGCCGCTTCCGCTGGGCGAAGCGAAGCTGCTCGCCCCGGTCACACCCTCGAAGATCGTCTGCATCGGCCGCAACTACCGCGATCATGCCGCGGAACTCGGCAATGACGTTCCCCGGGAGCCGCTTCTCTTTCTCAAGCCTCCCTCCTCGATCATCGCGTCCGGGGATCAGATTGAGATGCCATCCCTCTCGCAGCGCGTCGACTACGAGGGCGAGCTGGGAATCGTCATCGGCCGGCGTGCGCGCCACATCGGCGCGGCGGAGGATGTCCGCGGCTATATCCGGGGCTACACCATCGTCAACGACGTCACTGCCCGCGATCTGCAGAAGTCCGATGGCCAGTGGTCACGCGCCAAAGGGTTCGATACCTTCTGTCCGGTCGGGCCGCTCGTCACCGATGAAATTGACCCTTTTGCCGGCATCCGGGTCCAGACCCACCTCAATGGGGAGCTGCGTCAGGATGGCACCACTCGCGACCTTATCTTCCCCATCGATCACCTGCTCCGCTACATCACTGCTGCGATGACGCTTATGCCCGGCGACCTGGTCGCCACCGGCACTCCGGCAGGGGTTGGCCCGATGCAGCCAGGGGATACGGTCAGCGTCACCGTTGAGGGAATTGGTACACTCTTAAATAGAGCGGAGCGCGGTTCGACCGCATCCAACTAAGTGATCGCGTCTTTCAATGCAGGCGCAGAAATCAGGAGAATTCTTATGTCGAAGACACTGCTCGAACAATTGCGTGGAATGACGACGGTCGTGGCCGACACCGGCGACATCGAGGCGATCGAAAAGGTCAAGCCCCAGGATGCCACCACGAATCCCTCCCTCATTACCGCTGCAGCCGGTATGCCGCAGTATCAGGAGATTGTGGACGGCACGCTGCTTGAAGCCAAGAAGAAGCTCGGCGAGGGCGCCAGCGATCAGGATGTCGCGAACCTCGCGTTCAAGCATCTCGCCATTGAGTTCGGCAAGCGCATTCTCAAGATCATTCCCGGTCGCGTATCCACTGAAGTAGACGCGCGTCTCTCCTACGACACCGAGAAGACCCTCAAGCAGGCCCACGAAATCATCAAGCTCTATGAGGATGCAGGAGTCGGCCGCGAGCGTGTGCTCATCAAGATCGCGTCCACTTGGGCTGGCATCCGCGCAGCCGAACAGCTTGAAAAGGAAGGCATTCACTGCAATCTGACGCTGCTTTTCGGCATTCACCAGGCGGTTGCCTGCGCCGATGCAAAGGTCACGCTGATCTCGCCTTTCGTTGGCCGCATTCTCGACTGGTACAAGAAGGACACGGGCAAGGACTACCAGGGCGCAGATGATCCGGGCGTCCAGTCGGTCACGAAGATCTACAACTATTTCAAGAAGTTCGGCCACAAGACGCAGGTCATGGGCGCGAGCTTCCGCAATATCGGTGAGATTCGCGAACTGGCAGGCTGCGACTTGCTGACGATCTCGCCCAATCTTCTCGCGGAGCTGGATTCGAAGCAGGAAGAGCTGCCGCGCAAGCTTGATCCGAAGAATGCCGAGTCCATGTCGATCGAGAAACTCACCATCGATGAAGCGACCTTTGAGAAGATGCATGCAGCCGATCGCATGGCTCATGACAAGCTCAAGGAAGGCATTGAGGGCTTCAGCGCCGCGCTGGAAAACCTGGAGAAGCTGCTGGCCAAGCGCCTGACGGAGCTGGGCGCCGGCAAGGAAAAGGAAGCAGTCGCCGCCAAGTAGGCGACTCTCTCATCAGTCCCATGCAGAGGCGGCTGTTGCCGCCTCTGCGTTTTTATATTTCATTGCATTCTCGATTAGAAAGCGGCGTTTTCCGCCTGACCTGAATCCTTGAAACACCTGATCGCGCTCTTTCTTAAGTACAAAGTATGGCTGCTCACCGTCCTCAAGCCCATGGGCTTCTGGGGTGCGGGGGCAATCTCCCTGCTTGATTCCAGCTCCATGCCGGTGCCGATGGATCCCATCATGGCCTTCTACGCATGGAACAACCCTCATCGCTACTACCTCTTCGTCATCATGGCGGCGCTGGGATCGGCGATTGGCGGGCTGCTGCCATTTCTGCTTGGCCGCGCCGGCGGCGAACTTTTCCTGCTCAAGCGCATCGAGCGCGAAAAGTATGAGAAGCTGCGCGACCGTTTCGAGCGCCAGGAGTTTCTTGCGCTGCTGATTCCCTCCATGTTGCCGCCGCCGACCCCCTGGAAGGTCTTCGTCTTCGGAGCAGGCGTCTTTGAAATGCGCACCACGAACTTTCTGCTGGCCGTGTTTCTCGGTCGCCTGGTGCGCTTCGGCATCGAGGGATACCTTGCGATTCGCTACGGTCCGGAGGCTGTGGGACTCGTGGGCCGCCTCGCGCATGAACACCATACCCTGCTGCTGAGCCTGCTCGGGCTGGTTATCGTAGCCATCGCTGTCACAGCCATCCGCAAAGGGATGGCGCGGCGGCAGGTGGCGCCCCCGGCGGTCTAGCCCGCCAGGGGGGGCGCAAGCCTTAGAACTGTGCGGGTTTGTCAAACTCCGAAAGCACAATCTCTTCCAGCGGCCTACGCGACCGCGCCGCTTCCTCTGTCTGCCTCATCTGCTCGGGCAGCGTTGCGGAATCGCCAAAGTAGCCCAGCGCCGTTACTGCTCCGATTTCGTAATCGTCGGGAATAGCCAGCGATGCCCGCGCCTTGTCGGAGTCGAAGCCAGCCATGGAGTGCGTGTGCAGCCCCGCTGCAGTGGCTCCCAGCCCTAGGTAGGCAGTCGCTGCGCCTACATCATGCAGCGCGTATTTGTTGGCCGCCCCATTATGCGAGAAGGTCTTCTTGCCGATAGAAAGAATCAGCACCGGCGCGCTCTTGGCCCACAGCTGGTTGAACTCGACCAGCGATTCGAAGATTTTCTTGTAGGTTGCGTCGCCACGCCGCCCCACCAGGAAGCGCCACGGCTGCTCGTTGAAAGACGATGCGGCCCACCGTGCAGCCTCAAAAATCTTCTTCAGGTCGTCGCCTGAGACTTCCTTGTCTGCGAAAGCGCGTGGGCTCCAGCGATGCAGAATGATCTCGGGCACACCGCTCACGGCCGGCGCGTGCTTCAGTTTTTCCACTTCTTCAGGATGCAGAGGCATCGTTCATTTCTCCTGTAGGCGTCGTTGTGACAACTATTTAGATTGCCTCGATGCTCCTGTGGCTGCAGTCTTTTCCGCAACCGCTTCCGCTAGACTCGAAGTATGCTTCACGAGACAGAAGAGAGCTGGATCATCGCCTACTGCGACGGAGGTTCGCGCGGTAACCCCGGTCCCGCGGGCTACGGCGTCTATATCGAGACCGAAGACCACATCAAGCTTGCCGAGCTGAGCGAATATCTCGGCAAGAAGACGAATAACTATGCCGAATACTCCGGCCTGCTGGCGTCGCTCGAGTTCGCCGTGGAAGAGGGGCATCCGTGGCTCAAGGTAGTCTCCGACTCCGAACTGATGGTTAAGCAGATCAAGGGGCAGTATCAGGTCAAGAGCCCGGAGCTGCGCCCGCTTTACGAAGAGGCGAAGCGCCGGATCGCGAAGCTCAAGAAGTTTCAGATCACCCACGTCCTGCGCGAGAAGAATCGCGATGCCGACCGCCTGGCCAACGAAGCCATGGACAAAGGCACAGGCAAGGCTCCTGCTGCTGCCGCAAGCGCGCCGGCGCCTCCCAAGCTCATGCGCGGATTCGTCAA
This sequence comes from Acidipila rosea, assembly GCF_004339725.1. GTDB lineage: Bacteria > Acidobacteriota > Terriglobia > Terriglobales > Acidobacteriaceae > Acidipila > Acidipila rosea. The sequence goes on from NZ_SMGK01000005.1 coordinate 64,735, forward strand.
GGGCGGCGTTATTCACCTGCTGGAAGGGGAACTGCCCGAAGGGGTCTTCGTGCGCATCCAGCGCGAAGGGCGATAGAGTGGATGCGTTGCCCATAGGCAGCGCATCTATGGAAACCGCCTCGACAATCACGCCCGACGACATCTCTGAACTATGGAAGTGGCTCGCAGCCCGCACCGCCGACCCGCGCGCGGGCATCTTCGGGCCATCGTCTGTCAGCTGGAAAGTCAACCGCGAATCCGCCCTCTTCCTCGGAGCCGGCCGGGCGGCGCTGCTGCAGCTGGCACATCCCTGGGTGGCGGCAGCGCTCGATCAGCATTCGAACCTGCGAAATGATCCTCTGGCCCGTTTTCACAATACCTTCCGGGTCATTTTCACCATGGTCTTCGGCACGCTCAACCAGGCCTTGTCCGCCTCGCAAAGTCTCTATCAGATGCACTCGCGCATCACAGGCCGACTTCCGGCAGCGGTGGCCGCTCATGCGCGAGGCTCCGTCTACCAGGCCAACGAGATCAATGCCCTCCGCTGGGTACACGCCACCTTGGTGGAGAGCGCCTTGCTGGCCTACGAAGTCGTATCGCCACCCCTGTCGGCGGCCGAGCGCGAGGCCTACTATGCCGAGAGCAAGCTCATGGCGGCTCTCTTCGGGATTCCGCCCTCGGCGCTGCCTGCTGACTGGGCAGCTTTCGCTGCCTACAACCGCGCCATGTGGGACTCGGAGACGCTGGGGGTCAATGCGCTGTCGCGCGGGCTGGCGCATCACGTTCTTCATGGAAGAGGATCATGGGTTCCCGTGCCGGGCTGGTACAGAGCGCTCACCGCGGTATGGCTGCCTGAGCGGCTTCGCGAGCAGTTTGAGCTTTCGGCCGGGCAGCGGGAAGCAGCCGCAGCAGCGCGTGCGCGGCAGTGGCTGCCCGTTTTCTATCGCAGGCTGCCTGACGCTGCGCGCTTCGTAGGGCCCTACCACGAGGCTGTCGCCCGGCTGATGGCGCGCAACGTAGGGCCGGTTGTGCGATGGAGTAATCGCTTCTGGATGGGGCAGTCGCGAATGATGTTTTCAGAGTGAGTCAATAGCAGGATCATGAAACCGCGGAGGGTTGGCACTGAGGCCAGCGCCAACCCTCTGCGCGCCCTTACTTCGGCTCCACGGCTCCCGGGAAGAGCCCCGGCAGCGGAGCATTCTGCTTGTCGCGAAGCTCCGGATGCGGCAGCGGCTTCCGTGGCAGCATCTGGTCGCGCATGGCAGTGTTGTAGACAAAGATCGCCTCGACCACCGCCGCCTGCTTCAGGTCGCCGGGCTGCAGCCGCTCATAGGTATCCATGTTGGAGTGGTGCGTCCGCGTCTCGTAGTCCAGCGGGTCCTGAATAAACTGGAAGCCCGGGATCCCAACAGCGTCGAAGGACAGGTGGTCTGTCCCGCCGGTGTTGCGCATGGAGAGGGTGCTCACCCCCAGGTCCTTGAGCGGCGCGATCCATTGCGAGAAGATCGGCGCCACTGCCGCATTCTCCTGCAGGTAAACTCCACGGATGCGGCCCGAGCCGTTATCTACATTGAAGTAGCCGGAGATCAGCTTCTGCTCCGGTTTGAGCGAGAGAGGCCCTGCAGCTTTGCGCAGGAACTCCGGCATTATCAACTGGTCCGGTGCGGTCGACAGCGGAGCCGAGCCGAAATGGTCGCGGGCGTAGCCCCTGGAGCCAAAGAGGCCCTCTTCCTCGCCGCTCCACAACGCAATGCGGATGGTTCTCCGCGGGTGCACGTCCAGAGCCTTGAGGATGCGCATCACTTCCATGGCAACGACTGAGCCGGCGCCATTGTCGGTTGCGCCGGTTCCTGCGATCCAGCTGTCGAGGTGGCCGCCAACCATCACTACCTGATCCTTCAGCGAGGGGTCCGTGCCTGGGATCTCCGCCACGGTATCGAATCCGTGCTCGTGGTCTCCCGTGAATTTCGTCTCCACGTCCATCTGCAGGCTCACCGGAACATGTGCTTCCAGCAGCCTGTAGACGCGGCCGTAGTTTTCGATCGCCATCACCACCACCGGCACCTTGACCGCGTGGTCTGCCTTGTAGGGCGTGCGTCCCAGCGCCGCGCCGTTATCGTCAAAGAATGTGCCCCCGGAGCCGCCGCTATCCTCGGCGTCGCGACTCGGCCGGATCACCCCGGCGGCATGTTCTTTAGCTAGAAACTCGGCGATCTTCTCTGTGAGCTGATAGCGCTTCATGTACGCCTGCAGCCGCTTCTGGTAATCCGGCCCCGGACCGCCCGCGGTCGGGTACTCTTCCATCTTCTTCAGTTCTTCATCGGTGTAGCGGGTGAAGAGGGGCTTGTCCACGGGAGGCACATCGCGCATCTCGCCCAGCAGCACCATCTTGCCCGCGAGTTTCCCTTTGTATTTGTCAAAATCCTTCTCGTCATTAATCGTGACGATAGTCGCCTCGCCCGTTACCGCCCCGTGGGTCGAGGGCGACCACGGCGTCGCCTGCGCGATAAAGACCGCTGTGTCGGGCGAAGTCATCCGCACCCAGGTGTTCAGCTGCTGCCAGCCCATGCCAAACTCGCCCCAATCCTCCAGGTGGGCATTCACGCAGCCCATCGCCGTCAGCTGGTCCCGCGTCCAGGCGTTCGCCTTGGCCATGTTCGGCGAGCCTGTCAGCCTCGGGCCAATGTCATCGGAGAGCGCCGAGGCGTACTCCATGATGTGGGAGTGCATCAGTCCCTCTTCCCGGATGCGCTGGTACATGGTCAGGTCGAGTTTCTCGACGGCAGGCTGGGGCGCGTCCCAGGGGCCGCTTTCGTCAGCCGACTGGGCAAACGCGCATCCGCCGGCCAGGGCAGCCAGCAATATCAGGCTAAGAGACTGTCTTGCAAAGGGCATAGCAGGTAAAATCCTCCGGAAAACGCCAAGCATATCACGCGTTTGGCGGAGAATCGCCGCGAAAGTGAGGGTCGCGGGCGGTGACTTTCGTGCGGCAGATCACCGCAGCAGAAGCCATCCTTCACCGGCAAAGAGGCGTATTCCCGCCACCCCTGTTGCTCCCGCTTCCATGCAGAGCCGCGCGTTAGCGACGGTGATGCCGCCCAGCGCGTAGACCGGCATGCCATCCGCCACAGCGCACGTCGCTTCAAGCTCCTCAAGCCCGCGTCCGGCGAGCCGTCCGCCGGGCAGCGGCTTCTCAAAGACCGGCGCAAACAGGGCCATCGTGGCCCCGGCCTCGTGTGCCTGTGTAATCTCCTCCGCGGAGTGGCAGGCTACGCTGAGAGTCGCCCCAGGCAGGCGCAGCCGCACTGCGTCGATCTCGTGAAGCCTCTCCCCCGCGAGGTGAATGCCGTCCGCACCCGCTTCCCGGGCCAGCTCCGCCGCGCCGTTCAGCAGCACCCGAGTGTTGGAGTTCTGCTTCCGCACGGCGGCGACAATGGCTTTTGTCAGCCCCCGCAGGACAGCGGGCGAGAGATGCTTTTCGCGTATCTGGATGAAGTCCACGCCGCCCGCAGCCCACCGCGCAGCCTGTTCGATCAGGCGGTCAGCGGGTTCGCGGCCACTGGTTCCGTCGGTGATGGCATAAAGCTGCATCTAAGCCCATTTTAGGCATGAACGATAAGTAGAAACCCCACTTTCAAGCACAGGGCCCCGCACAGAGTTAAAGTGGAGACAGGGGTTTGCTTCTCCGGAAGCTGCTTCCGCACTGAACAACTACGACATGGCTACTTATGATTTGCTAGTAATCGGCTCCGGCCCCTCCGGACAACGCGCGGCAGTCTCCGCCGTCAAGAAGGGCAAGCGTGTGGCGCTCGTCGAGATGCGAAGCGTCGTCGGCGGCGTCTGTATCAATACCGGCACTATACCCAGCAAGACGATGCGCGAAGCCGTGTTGCACCTTTCCGGCTATAACTATCGCTCCATTTATGGCATGAACTACCGCGTCAAGGAAAAGATCACGATGTCCGATCTCGCCTTTCGCGTGCAGCATGTCATCAAGACGGAGATCGACGTCACGGAGGCGCAGCTCTCCCGCAATGGAGTCGAGGTCATCACCGGCACTGCGCAATTTGTCGATGAGCATCACGTCCGTGTGGATGGAATGGGCAGCAGCACCGTTCATGAAGCGGAGAAGATCATCATCGCCGTCGGCACCAAGCCCGCCAGCACGGCCAAGGTTCCCATCAACGGCAAGACCATCGTCAACAGCGATCAGGTGCTCGATCTGGCCAATCTGCCGAAGACGCTCATTGTGGTCGGCGGTGGCGTCATCGGCGTTGAGTACACCTGCATGTTCGCCGCCCTTGGCGTGCGCGTCACTCTGGTTGAAAAGCGTCCCAAGCTGCTTGAGTTCGCCGACCAGGAGATTGTCGAGGCGCTCAGCTATCACCTCCGCGACAGCCGCGTCACCATGCGCCTGCACGAAGAGGTGGAGAGCGTGGAAGAGCTGCCCGACGGTACTGTCGTCGCCAATCTCGAAAGCAAGAAGCGCATCTCCGGCGACGCGCTGCTCTATGCGGTCGGCCGCCAGGGCAACATCGATGAGCTGAACCTGGCCGCCGCCGGTATTGAAGCCGATGCCCGCGGACGCATCCCCGTCGATAAGGACTTCCGTACCAAGGTCCCCAATATCTTCGCTGCCGGAGACGTGATCGGCTTTCCCAGCCTTGCCTCTGTTTCGATGGAGCAGGGCCGCATCGCTGTCGCGCGCGCTTATGGTGACGAGACTGAGCAGTCCAATCCCAGCTTCTACCCCTATGGCATCTACACCATCCCGGAGATCTCCTTCATCGGCAAGACGGAAGAGCAGCTCACCGAGGAGGACGTTCCGTACGAGGTCGGCGTCTCCTACTATCGTGAGATTGCCCGCGGACAGATTCGCGGGGATACCACCGGCCGGCTCAAGCTGATCTTCCACCGTGAGACCCGCGCCATTCTCGGTGTCCACATCATCGGAGAGGGCGCAGCAGAGCTGATCCACATCGGCCAGGCTGTCATGGTCCTCAATGGTACGGTGGACTACTTCATCAACACAGTGTTCAACTATCCCACGCTGGCGGAGTGCTACAAAGCCGCCGCCTTTAACGGTGTGAACCGGCTCGCGCGCTTCGAGTAAAGCTGCGCGGGCACTGGATCTGCCCACCTGAACAAAGGGGCAAGAGAGAAGAGGAGCAAATGGCGAAGACCATTGGCGTTGTCATGGCAGAGCAGGTGCTCGCGGGCTGCTTTGAGGACCATAAGCTTGTCGGCGAGCTCCGCCGCTTTCCCGCGTCTGAAGAAGAAACCGGCGCCCTCGTCGAGCTACCCGTGGACGCGCTCTGCGAGATCATCTGCACCCAGATCGAAGCCCTCGCTACCGATAACGAGATCAGTGCAATTGGTGTCGCGCTGCCGGGCATCGTCCGCAACGGCATCATCGAAGACTCGCCTAATCTTGCCCAGCTCAAGGGAGCCCACATTGCCGCGATGATCAATGCCGGCCTTGCTTCACGGGGCATCAGTCACAAGGTCAGCGTCTTCAACGACGCCGATGCGACAGCCGCCGGCATTGCAGCCACCCGGGGCCAGCTCGACCGCCTCATCCGCGTCTGGACGGTCGGCAACGGCATAGGCTTCGGGCGGTTTCCCTACACCGAGGGTCCCTGGGAGGGCGGCCACACGACCGTTACGCTCGATCCGCGCGAGAACTACTGCGGCTGCGGCGGCAAAGGCCATCTGGAAGGCATCATGGGTCACCGCGCCATGCGCCTCCGCTTTCTTGACATGGAGCCGGACGAGATCTTCGAGGCTGCGAAGCACGGCGACAGGCGCTGCTGCGACTTCGTCGAGCTCTGGCACCGCGCGCTGGCTGCCGCGACTGCAACGCAGATCCATATCGAAGGGCCGGGACGCTTCTATTTCACCGGCCGTGATATCGACCGTCTCGATCTCTCCCGGCTCAAGGAAGTCCTCTATGAGATGGTCAAGATGAGTCCGCTGCAGAGCTACACCGTCGAGCTGATCCCCGAAGATCCGCTTCTCGCTGTTATTGGCGCAGGCACTGCGGCAGAGCACGGAAAGCCGTAACCCATCTCGCGGCAGAGGCCCCTTCCTGCTTCTGCCGTGCTTTCTTCGCGAGCCAGCCAACTCCCTTGGAGCCATTGCGTCTTATTTTTCGTATCGGGCCCCGCTATGGCAGTCGCACCTACCATTCACGTTGAGGACTCTTCAGGAGAAGCGAGGAGCAGCTCGCGCCTGCGGCTCTTTCTCCTGCTCCCTGCCGCGATTCTGATCTGTGCCACTGCGGCGCTCGCTCTCCTCGGCTGGCGGTCCTATGGCCGGGCCAAATTTATTCGCGATCTCGGGCGTAACCTGGCGAGCACCGTAACCGTCGGCTCCTTCCGCCAGGTCTACTTTCCTCATCCGGGGTATATCGCCGAGAACATTGTCCTCACCCATATCGCGACTGGCGATACCCGACCATGGCTTACTGTCCGCCGCGTGACGGTCCGCGGGAGCTACTTTGGTATGCTCACCAGTCCAACCCGTGTATCAAGTCTGGTGGCGGAGCAGCTCTTTCTTCGCATCAATGCAGCTCCATCCCGCAAGGGCAAGCAGATTGGGGCGGAGGGCGGAGGCTGGAAGTCCACGGTCATCGATCACTTCCTCGCCGACGGAGCTGTACTCGAGATCGAGACGGACCCGGCGAAGCCGCCGCTGCGCTTCATCCTGCAGCATCTTTCCCTGCGTTCCATGGGCGGCAACGGTCCGTTGACCTTCCACGCTGCGTTGAGCAACCCGATTCCTCCGGCGCAGCTTCAACTCTCCGGACAATTTGGACCGCTCCAGCTCGGCAACCCCGGCAGTACCCATCTCACCGGCAGCTACTCTCTGCGGCATGCAGACATGGGTGTCTTCCCGGGCATTGCCGGCCAGCTTTCCTCGGATGGAAGATTCGATGGCCCCCTGAATCGCCTTGCGGTGAGCGGCGAGGCCCTGGTGCCGAACTTTGAGGTTAAATCCGCGCACCATCCCCTGCCGCTCAAGGCTGGCTTCCAAACCGTAGTGAACGGCGCCACGGGCGATGTGGTGCTGAAAAGCGTCATCGCACAGCTCGCCCGCACCCGGCTCGAATCGCATGGCGTCGTGGCCGATTCACCCGCGGGCTCCGGCAAGCTCACCACTCTATCGATCAGCTCTCCTGAGGGACGCATCGACGATCTGCTGCGGCTTCTTCTTTCCTCTGCGGTTCCTCCGGCGACAGGGCCCATCCAGTTCCATACCCAGGTCACTCTTCCGCCGGGCCCTCAAGGTTTTCTTACCCGGGTACAGCTGGAAGGCGCCTTCGGGATGGAACACGCCCAGCCGACGCGCCCATCGACCAAGGCAGAGGTAGACCTTCTCAGCGAGCGGGCGCTCGGCAATAAAAATACTGACCTTGATTCGGTTCAGTCTGATTTGAGAGGGCAGGTCAAGCTGCAGAGTGGCGTCGCAACCTTCAGCAGTCTGTCATTTGCGGTGCCTGGAGCGCATGCCAGACTGCAGGGCTCCTACAGCCTGCTCAACTCCCAGGTGGATCTGCGCGGCAACTTGCGGATGCAGGCCACAGTCTCTCAGGCCACCACCGGGTTCAAATCCATCTTGCTCAAGATCGCTACACCTTTTTACAAGCGTAAACACGCAGGTGCACAGATTCCGGTGAGCATTGAGGGAACCTATGCGCACCCGGTATTCACGGCCGGCCCGAAGGCGAAGAGATGAAGTTTTCGGCGTGACAGCAGTCGATCGCTGGAGAAAGCAAGATGGCTTCCTCCAGCGATCGATTTCTTCCTAGAGCGACAGCGACTTCAGATACTCGCGAAACTTCTCGCCCATATCTTCCCGCTTCAGCGCAAAATCAACCGTAGCCTTCAGCATGCCGAACTTGTCGCCTGCGTCGTGCCGGATGCCGTCAAAAGTGTAGCCATAAACCTTCTCCGTAGCCAGCAGCGCCTTGATGCCGTCGGTCAGCTGCAGTTCGCCGCCTGCGCCGAGTGGCGTCTTTTCGAGTAGCTCAAAGATCTTCGGCGTCAGAATATACCGGCCAATAATCGCGTTCTTTGACGGCGCATCGGCCAGCTTCGGCTTCTCAACCATGCCTGTCACGTTGAACAGCTTGGGGTTGGTGCTGTCCGGCGTGCCTTCGAGCACTCCGTAAGCGGAGATCGCCGGGCCGTCCACCTCCATCGTCGCCAGGATGGAACTCTGCGTCTGGTTATAGACGTCAATCATCTGCTTGAGGCAGGGAACCGGCGCATCGATTACATCATCGGGCAGAATCACCGCAAAAGGTTCGTCGCCGATCAGCTCCCTGGCCATCAGCACCGCGTGGCCCAGGCCCATCGCCTCCTTCTGGCGAACATAGGCCAGCTTGACCATGTTCGATACCTGGCGGCTCAGCGCCAGCAGCTCTTTCTTGCCCCGCCTTTCGAGCGTTGCCTCGAGTTCAAAGCTGATATCGAAATGGTCTTCGATCGCAGACTTGCCGCGGCCCGTAACGATAATGATTTCTTCGCAGCCCGCTGCCAGCGCCTCTTCGACACCGTACTGGATGATCGGCTTATCCACCAGCGCAAGCATCTCTTTGGGAATGGCCTTGGTTGCGGGCAAAAAGCGGGTGCCCAGTCCTGCTGCCGGGAATACTGCCTTGCGTACCTTTTTCGTCATTCAGCTTCCTTCGTCTGTCTCAAAAAATAATTTCCACTTCGAGTTGCTTCGTACTGCTGCCACCGCTTTGAGATGCAGATTTATCTCAAAGCGTCGGCGAGTTGTCACCCAGAAACGCTCGTCTCACAATCTTGATCGGTGCGCCTCCCTGACGCATGAAATCGTCGTGAAATTTTTGTAGTGAAAAATCCTTGCCCTCCTTTTTCTCCACATCCGCGCGGAGCTTCATAATCTCAAGCTTGCCCAGCGTGTAATAGAGATAGGTCGGATCGGAGGTGCCGCGCTTCGTCTCCACCAGCCCCACTGATGGCGACTGGTAGCCGTCCGTCACAAAGAACTTCGCCGCATCGTCAAAGCTCATCTGGCCTGTGTGCAGCTTGATGCTGACCACAAACCGCGCGTCCCGCAGCAGGGCATCCTGCAGCTGCCCCAGCCGGATCAGCTTGGCCTCGCGTGCATCCTTCGCCCCCGTGCCCGGCTGCCCGTAGCCTTCTTCGAGCATCATCTGTTCGCAATAGTGCGCCCAGCCCTCGACGTTTGTGTTCGCGTTGATAATCTTCCTCACCTGGCTCAGCGCAGCGTTATTCACCCAGAGGAATTGAACATAGTGCCCGGGATACGCCTCGTGAACCGACGTGCTCACAATTGTCCCGACATTGAACGCCGACATGTGCTCGGCGATGTGCTCCGCCGACCAGGTCCTTTCCGGCAGCGTCACGTTGAAATAGGCGGTCTTCGAGTGCGTCTCAAACGGCCCCGGCGGGTCCATCGAGGCCTGCGTCGTCGCCCGCATGAAGGGCGGCGTCTCCTCGAGTGTAGGCCGCACATCCGAGGGGATGGTGATGATGTGCTTCTGCTGGATGAACCCGATCAGGCCGTTGAACGTGTCCTGAAAGCTCTGCAGCAGGTGATCCGGAGCAGGGTGTATCGTCGCCAGCTCCGCGAGCACTTCCTTCGGTGTCTTCGACGGATCCACTTCCTTCGCGATACGTTCAAACTCGGCCTGGTTCTTATGCATATCGGCATAGGCAATCTCGACCAGCTTGTCGAGCGGCGTGTCCACCATCTCGTCATACTTCAGCTTCTTGGCAAAGGTGTCCGCTCCCAGCCTGAAATCGCCATGGGAACGCGGCAGCAGATCTGCCTTCAGCCAGTGCTGGTAGCTGACCAGCGCTGCGATCACTGCTGCATTCGTCCGCTTGAACTCCGCCTTGAGCGACGGATCAGTCGCATCTGTGAAGGCTGACGGCACATCGTGCTCAAAGAAGCCAATGATGCCCGGCAGCTGCTCCAGTGCAATTTCCGTGGAGATCTGTGCTGGATTTGAGAGGTTTACCCGCGCCGCCTGTAGGTCCGCCGGCATCAGCTTTTCGCGCGCAATCAGTGACCGCAGCCGCTCGTTCGCCGGTGCAAACTTGCGCTCCATCAGCACGAACGCGCTGTTGGTCAGGTCGCTGGAGTAGTGGTCCGGGTCCTTCTGCCAGGGGCGGATCGTCTCCAGCGTCAGCAGCCGGCTTGCGATCTGGTTGCGCACCATCTGCAGGTCGCCCTGCGTCGGCTGGTTCAGCGGCGCCATCGGTACGGCGTCGAACTCGTCGGCAAACTTGTGCAGCGCTGCTGTCTCTGCATCGATTCCTGCCCGGCTGAAGTCCTCAAGCTGTGCATCGTACTTGTGCAGCCCGTCCATCGTCCCTTGTGTGGGCTGATACTTGAAGTAAGCTTCCTCGAAATACTTCGCCGCCAGTGTGCGAAAATCCGCGTCCGCTGCCTTTGCAGTCTGCGCCGCCATCGTGCCGCCCGCCCCCATCATGCCCCCACAAACCAGCAGAACCGCCGCCGTCCATTGCCTCATCGAGCCCTCGTATCTTCCAGGTGATTGCTAACAATAGTAATGCCGTGGAGAGATTGGGGGTACCGGATACTTTCCTGTCTGGCTTGACTGCTTAGCTGGCCGCAGGGCCATCGCTGCCGGGCGAGATCTTCCGCGGATGCTCTTCATGCAGTTCGTGGTGCAGCTCGTCCACCTTGACGGTGGCCTTTTCCAGGGCCTTTCTGCCAGCGGACGTGATCTTATAGAGGCGCCGTCTGCGTCCTTCAACTGTTTTGAGCGAAGACTTCAAGAGGCCGTTGCGCTCCAGACCATGCAGCAGGGGGTAGAGCGTTCCCGGTCCAATGCGGTATCCGTGATGCCCTAGCTCCTCCATCATGGCCAGCCCAAAGATGGGCTCATGCGCGGCGTGCACCAGCACATGAATCCGTATCAGTCCGAACAAGAGTTCCCGCTGTGCTTTTAACACACGATCAATATATCGTTCCCGGCTCAATATCGAATTGCCTGGTATCGAAGTTCGATATAACCTGTCCGAGATGAAGATTCGCGAGTGGAAAACCTCAGGGCTCTTGCCGGAGGGCCGGGAGGACTGGATGGATGAACGGCAAATGTTCAGGCTCGATGTTGTGCATCCTCCTTTTGCTCGCCGTGTCGAAGCTCCTGGCGCAGGGTCCTCCTTACCAGACCGATGATCCGGTCCCCGTAGACCTGCACCATTACGAGTTCTACATCTTCGGCAACACAGACGGGACGCCGGTGGAAACCGATTCCACGGGACCGGCTTTCGAGTTCAACTGGGGAGCGATTCCCAGAGTTCAGCTTCACGCGATCCTGCCCTGGGGCTCCATTAACCCATCGAACAATCCTGTCTATCTGCCCGCAGGGACTGGCCCCAGCGCTTTTGGTCTCCTTGATACGGAGTTGGGGGCGAAGATCGCCTTCATCAAGGAGACAAGGTATTCTCCCCAGATCGGCACTTTCACGATGTTTGAAATTCCGACCGGCAGCTACGACAAGGGACTAGGCGTGGGGAAGGTCTGGTACAAGGTTCCCCTCTGGCTGCAAAAGAATATAGGGCACTGGCTCCTGGATGGCGGCGCCGGTGAAACGGTGGTTCCGCAGACTCAATACCGTGACTTTCCGTATGGCGGATTCCTGGCTAAATACACCTTCGGGGAGCGGCTGGAGTTAGGCGGCGAGCTCTTTGCTCATGCTCGCGAGGGCTTCGCCACTCCGCAGACGGAGGCTTCGGCGATGATCGACATGGGCGGCTCCTACCACCTCAGGCATCATCCCGGTGAACAGTTTCTGTTCTGCTATGGCCACTCCGTTGCCGGGCAAACGGAGAACTATGCCTACGTCGGCATGTACTGGACATGGGGCAAAGACAACAGGAAACCGGACGCGGGTGATGCCTGGTTGCGGTCACCTGCGCGCGCGACTGGATTTCCCTGACCTGCGGCTTCAGCCCAGTTCTGGGGTCATCTCGATTCGTGACCCAAAAATAGACCACAAAAAAGCGCGGGCAGAGATTGTTCCCTGCCCGCGCATTTTAGAGCCAGTCCTATCGCGCGAATCAGCCCTGCTTCAGGCTCTTCATGTCAATCACGAAGCGGTATTTCACATCGCTCTTGAGCACGCGCTCGAACGCCTCGTTGATCTTGTCTATCGGGATCACCTCAACATCCGCCGTGATGTTGTGCTCCGCGCAATAGTCCAGCATCTCCTGCGTCTCGGCCATGCCTCCAATGATGGAGCCGGAGAGAGTGCGCCGCTTGAAGAGCAGGTTACCCATCTCGATCGTTGGCTGCTTGTCCGGCAGTCCTACCTGGGCCATGGTGCCGTCGCGCTTCAGCAGCGCAAGGTAGGCATTCATGTCGTGCGGCGCTGAGACCGTATCCAAAATGAAGTCGAAGCTGTTCGCATGCGCCTTCATGGCCTCCGGATCCTTCGAGAGCACCACTTCATCTGCACCCAGCCGCTTTGCGTCTTCGGTCTTGCTCAGCGAGGTGGTGAACTGCACCACATGCGCGCCGAACGAATGTGCGAACTTGAGCGCCATGTGCCCAAGGCCGCCGAGCCCGACCACGCCCACCTTCTGCCCCTTGCCGACCTTCCAGTGGCGCAGCGGCGAATAAGTGGTGATTCCGGCGCAGAGCAGGGGCGCCACGCCCGCCGGGTTCAGTTTCGGCGAGACCGAGTGCACGAAGTCCTCATGCGTCACGATGTTGTTTGAATAGCCGCCGTAGGTCATCTCGCCCTGCTTGTCCGGCGTGTTATAGGTCTGCACCATGCCGACTTCGCAGTACTGCTCCTCGCCCGCCTTGCAGCTGGCGCACTCGCGGCAGGAGTCGACAATTACGCCCACACCGGCCAGGTCGCCGACCTTGAACTTCTTCACCGCGCTGCCGACCGCCGTCACCTTGCCGACAATTTCGTGGCCCGGCACCATGGGGTAGTTCGATCCACCCCACTCATTCCGCGCCTGGTGAATATCCGAGTGGCAGACGCCGCAGTATTCGATCTCCACAACCACGTCATGCTCGCCGGGCGACCGGCGTTCAAAGCTGAAAGGGGCAAGGGGCTTGGTGGCTGAGTGTGCCGCATAGCCGTGAGACTTGATCTTCGATTCCGCCATATTTCCTTGAAACTCCATGGATTGATTTTTTAAAAGGCAGGATGGGAAAGCTGTTGATTCGGAGGTTTCTCTCCGAATGGAAAACCCCGCCTCCGCGTGCGCAGCAAAGGGCTTTCGCAGTTTTCAATTTGGCCGCACGACCCTAAGGTAACAGATGCGCGAGCCCGCCTGAGCGGTGCACTTTAGACCGGGAGCGGCAGGAGTGTTTAGAGTGAACTGGAACCAATGTTCACTGCCCGCATACTCCGCGCCGCCTGCTCCTTAGCCGCACTCTTCGCGGCGCTGACGCTGCCGGCTCTAGGCCTCGACCCCCACAAGGAGCTGCGCAGCTTCAACTACCAGAGTTGGCAGACCGACAGCGGCCTGCCCCAGAACACCGTCCACGCCGTCCTCCAGACCCGCGACGGCTATCTGTGGTTCGCGACCGAGGCCGGTCTGGTCCGCTATGACGGAGCGCAGTTCGCAGTTTACGATCGCCAGAACACGCCCGGCCTGGCAGGAGATGTTATCAACGGGCTCACGCAGGATAGCGCCGGAACGCTCTGGATCAGCACGGCTGCGGGCCTTACCTCCTTCCGCGACGGCGTTTTCCGTAGCTACACCGCGCAGGACGGTCTGCCCGCCAGCACTGTCTGGAGAACCTTTGAAGGCCGCACCGGGGAACTCTGGGCCGTAACGGCCGGAGGGCTGGCGCGGCTGAGCCATGGCCGCTGGACAGCTTTTCCCGTAGCTCAGGGGCTGGAAGATGCTGATCCGGTACTGCAGGCACCCGACGGCACGATCTGGGTGGGGACCATCAGCGGCCTGATTCGGCTCTCCCCCGCAGGCCACGCGCAGGCGCTGCTCGACGCCTCTCAGGTGCAATCGCTCGCGCAGGATAATGCAGGCCGCCTCTGGGTGGGCACGCGGACCGGTCTCGTGCTCATCGAAAAGGACGGCGCAGTCCATCCCTTCGCCTTGCCCGCGACAGACATCACGGCGCTCCTGCCGGACGACGAAGGCCGCCTGTGGATCGGTGCCGGCAAAGGTCTCTGGCTTTGGAACGGCCATGCGCTCCGCGGCTACTCCGCGCAAGATGGCCTGCCCTCGGATGCCATCACCCGGCTGTATGAGGATCATCGTCACACCCTCTGGATCGCGACCTCCCGCGGCATCGCCCGTCTCGCCGATGGCAGCCTACAGTCCTTCACGGCTCGCCAGGGCCTCTCAGGCAACAGCGTGCTCGCCTTTCTTGAAGATCGCGAGGGCGATCTGTGGCTCGGTACCGAATCCGGCGGCGTCGGCGTACTGCGCGACCGCAAGTTCACCACCTACACCTCGCAGGAGGGCCTCAGCGACGACCTCGCGCGCGCCATCTACCAGGATCGTCGCGGCGGCATGTGGGTGGGCACCAACGGCGGCGGCCTTAACCGCTGGAACGGCAAGGGCTTTACCGCGCTGACCACGGCCAGCGGCCTCTCCAGCAACATCGTCCTCGCTCTCGCCGATGATGCGTCAGGCGACCTCTGGGTTGGCACTCCTGACGGTCTCGACCGCCTGCGCAACGGTCACGCAACTGCATTCACCTCGGCCGACGGTCTGGCGGACGACTTCGTGCGCTCTCTAACCACCGATAGTCGCGGAGCCCTCTGGATTGGCACGCGACGCGGCCTCACCCACTATGCCGACGGCCAGTTTCAGAGCTACTCCAGCCTCGACGGCCTGGGCAGCGACCTCGTCGGTGCGTTGCTGGCTGACCGCGATGGCAGTCTCTGGATTGGAACGCTCGGCGGCCTGACCCATTACGTTCGCGGCCACTTCACTAACATCACCACCGCCAATGGCCTCTCCAGCAACATCATCACGGCGCTCTATCAGGATCCGGCGGGTACGCTGTGGATCGGCACCAGCGGAGGTGGACTCGACCGGCTCGCGGCTGGTCACGTGACCGCTTATCCGCCGGCTTCCGGTGGACTGCCTCCAAACATCTACAGCATCCTCGAAGACTCTGGAAACCACCTGTGGCTCAGCTCCAATAAGGGCATCTTCCGGGTTTCCAAGGCTGCGCTCGATCGCTTCGCCGCTGGCCAGGACTCTTCCGTCGCCATCGATGCCTACGGCACTGCCGACGGCATGAAGATCAGCGAGTGCAGCAGCGGTGGCCATCCAGCCGCCGCTAAGCGCGTGGACGGCAGCATGTGGTTCGCTACCCTGCGGGGAGTGGCAACGGTGAACCCGGAGCAGATGGCCATCAACCACGTGCCGCCCCTGGTCGCCATTGAGCAGGTCAGCATCGACGACCGTGCGTTGAGCGGCGGCGAGCTGGCGCGGGTGAGCCCCGGCGGCTCCCGCTTTGCCTTTCAGTATGCAGGCCTCAGCTTCGTAGCTCCGCAGAAGGTTCACTTCCGCTACAAGCTGGACGGCTTCGACCGCCACTGGATAGACGCGGGCAGCCGCCGGGTCGCCTACTACACCAACATCCCGCCCGGTCGCTATACCTTCCGCGTCGCCGCCGCGAACAATGACGGCATTTGGAGTGAGCGGGATGCAGCCGTCAGCTTCCGGCTGATGCCGCACTTCTACCAGACATACTGGTTCGACCTGGCGCTGCTGCTTGCCGCTATCCTCTTCGGCTATGAGCTCTATCGTCGCCGGGTGCGCCGTGTCGAACAGCAATTTACCGCGGTCATGGCCGAGCGCAACCGCATCGCCCGCGAGATTCACGACACGCTGGCTCAGGGTTTCGTCGCCGTTTCCGTGCAGCTCGAGATCGTCTCCCGCGTCCTCGCCAGCTCCACCGAGACAGCCAAGGCGCACCTCGACGAAGCTCGCTCGCTTGTGCGGCATTGCCTCGATGAAGCACGTAGCTCCATCTGGGATCTGCGCTCGCAGAACGCCTCCCAGGAAGATCTCGTCGCCAGGCTCAAGAGGGTCGCCGCACACGTCATCGGGACTGCGCCCGTTGAAATGCGGGTCAAGGTCGAGGGCAGCTATCGCCCGCTGCCGCCCCAGGTCGAACGCGAGCTTGTTCGCATCGCGCAGGAGGCCATGACGAATGCTATCCGCCACGGCCACCCGGGCCGTATCGATCTTCTGCTGCGTTTTGAGACGGCACGCTTCGAGATGAAGGTCCACGACGATGGGAGGGGATTCTCCGGCGGCGCGCTGTCTGCCGGCCCTGATGGTCATTTCGGCGTAACTGGGATGAAGGAGCGCGCTCGTGAAATAGGTGGAGAACTCAGCATCGTCAGCGAGCCTGGCCACGGAACAGAGGTCGTAGTCTCTCTGCCTATTGACTAGCCGGGAAAGAGCACTTTAAACGGCGACAGGGACGGCCTAAGCCGTCCCTGTCGATGATCGTACTCTCCGTAATTTACAGAGGCTGGATGTCCGCTGCCTGCCAGCCCTTGGGGCCCTTGACAACGTTGAACTGCACAGCCTGACCCTCTTGGAGGCTCTTGAATCCGCTCGATGTGATTGCCGAGTAATGTGCGAAGACATCCTCGCCGTTCTGACGGCTGATGAATCCAAACCCCTTCGCGTCGTTAAACCACTTCACTGTTCCCTGTTCCATATTGTTACTTCCTAATTAATGCTGAATTTGACGAGATGACCTAAATCGGGGTTCGTACACAAAAGCCTTTGCAGAAAACCAATCTGTTTCAATCGACAACATAAGCGTAGCACGTATTTGCCGGATTTTGTCCTGTCGAACAGAAATATATTGTGAAGGAAACATTCTCCTGGCCCGTTGTGGCGGAGAATAGACCGTAACTTATAGATAAATAGGGGAAGGGTGCGGGGAGAGAATATCACCGGCAACGCAGAATTTTTTCTAATGGAGAGGCTGAGAGCGGGCAGGGAACAGAAATGTAGGGGAAGCGGATCTTCGTTACAGGTTGCAGCTGCACCATCCATGGAGCATGGGTGGTGCAGCTGCCGTAGCTTTTAGGCCTGGGACTCGGCTTCCGCCTTGACCTGGGCTACCGTCCAATTCGGATCGCCGACCTTGAAGCGAGCGAAGCGGCGGACAGAGATGTTCTCGCCCAGTTTGCCGACCTTCTGCGCAATCATGTCCTTGATCGTCAGCGTCTGCTCCTTGATGAAAGGCTGATCGAGGAGGCAGACCTCTTCGTAGAACTTGCTCATCTTGCCTTCTACGATCTTTTCGACCACAGGGGCCGGCTTGCCGGTCTGCGCTGCCTGGGCGCGATAGATGTCCTTCTCGCGGGCCAGGTCTTCCTCCGTCACGTCTTCGCGACGGATATAGCGCGGATCGGATGCCGCGATGTGCATCGCGATGTCCTTCAGCAGCTCCTGGAAGTCGGTCGTGCGGGCGACGAAATCGCTCTCGCAGTTGATCTCCAGCAGGACGCCGATCTTGCCGCCTGCATGGATATAGGTGCCCACGGCGCCTTCATTCGTTGTGCGCGTAGCCTTCTTGGCTGCCGACGCCATGCCCCGCTTACGCAGGACGACGAACGCATCTTCCATGTCGCCCTTCGACTCCTGCAGCGCCTTGAGGCAGTCGCCCATCGGCGCTCCGGACTTCTCGCGGAGCTCTTTTACCAGCTTTGCATCGATTTTTTCAGTCACAGTCGACATTCCTTCGTTCCCATCCGGCAGTCTGCCGGTTATCTGTACTACATAAAGAAAGCGTGGCTGTAAGTGTTGCAAGCCACGCTTCCCGTTGATCCTTCAGCGGACTTGAATCAGAGGCCGGCTTCTGCTGCCTCGGCATCGCCCAACTCGTTGACCACTGCGGGCGCCTTGCGGATTCCGCCGCCGAGCACGGCTTCGAGGTCAACTTCTTCCGTCGCGGCATCCTCTGCGCCAGCTTCGAGTCCCTCGACCTGTGCCTCAGGAGCCTCAGCCGTCGTCACACCGGCAACTTCCATGTACTGCTTGTCGCCGACCATCTGCACTCCCTCGATCACGGAATCCGAGATCTTGGCGGTGAAGAGGCGAATGGCGCGGAGCGCATCGTCGTTGCCCGGAATCACATGATCAACCACGGTCGGATCGCAGTTCGTGTCAACCACTGCAACCACCGGGATACCCAGCTTGCGGGCTTCCTTGACGGCGATTGCCTCGTTGTTCGAGTCGACCACGAAGAGCGCGTCGGGCAGCCGCTTCATGTTCTTGATGCCGGCAAGATTCGCCTGCAGATGCTTGCGCTCACGCTCAAGCTTGATGACTTCCTTCTTGGTCAGAAGTTCATAGCGGCCGTCGGTGGCCATATCGTCCAGTTCCTGAAGGCGCTTCACCGACTTCTGCACCGTAACCCAGTTCGTCAGCAACCCACCCAGCCAGCGGTTGTTGATGTAGAACATGCCGCAGCGGGTAGCCTCTTCAGCAATGGCATCCTGCGCCTGGCGCTTGGTGCCGACGAAGAGAATGACTTTGCCCTGCGCGGTCAGGTCGGTGACGTACTTGGACGCTTCCTTGAACATCTTCAGCGTCTTCTGCAGGTCGATGATGTAAATACCGTTGCGCTCGCCGAAGATATACTCCTTCATCCTCGGATCCCAGCGCTTGGTCTGGTGCCCGAAGTGGACTCCCGCTTCGAGCAGCTCCTTCATGGTGATCGTGGCCAAACAGCCTCCTTTGTGGATTGCATTCCGGCAAAGCTCGTAAACCGGGCCGGAATTGATTCCCTCTTGGGAAAATTTGAACTACCTGAACCTGCAGGGCATCCTGCTCCCGGCCCGTGGCCAGAGAGAGCAGGATGCCCCATAAACTAGCGCTTCGAGAACTGGAACCGCTTGCGGGCGCCCTTCTGTCCGTACTTCTTGCGCTCCTTGATGCGCGCATCGCGGGACAGCAGTCCGTCAGCCTTCAGCGTCTTGCGCAGCTCGGGGTTGAACTCGATCAGCGCGCGGGCCATGCCCATCTTGACTGCATCGGCCTGTGCCGCCACTCCGCCGCCGCTGACCGTAGTCAGCACGTCAAAGGACGAGGCAAGCTCAGTGACCGTAAAGGCGCGCTTCGCTGCCATACGCTGCTGCTCGGTGACGAAGTAAACCTCGAACGCCTTGCCGTTAACCTTGAATTCGCCGCTGCCCGGACGCAGGAAAACACGCGCAATCGCCGACTTCCGCCGTCCCGTTCCGTAATACTGAACCAAATCTGCCATCGTCTGTCCTGACTATCCTTATGCGTTGATTTCGAGTGCCTGTGGCTGCTGCGCCTGGTGCGGGTGCTGCTCGCCCTTGTAAACCTTGAGCTTGGTCGCCATCTGGCGGCCCATCTTGGTCTTCGGAAGCATGCCCTTGACCGCGTCTTCGACGATCTTTTCCGGGCGACGCTTCAGCAGGCGTGTAAATGACTCCTCGCGCAGGCCGCCGGGGAAACCGGTATACCGGCGATAGACCTTCTGCTCGCTCTTGAGGCCCGTCAGCCGAATCTTTTCGGCATTCACGATCACGACATGGTCGCCCATGTCGATGTAGGGCGTGTACTTGGGGCTGCGCTTGCCAGCCAGGATGCTTGCGGCCTCAGTGGCCAGACGGCCCAGCGTTTTGCCGCTGGCGTCTACCAGAAACCATTTGCGGCTGATTTCGTGCGCGCTTGGAATATACGTTGACATCTCTTGCTTCTTCTCCCGGGCGAATCTCGTGCGCTTCTCAACGCAATGGCTCCCGCAAAACCCAAATGCGGGGCCTTGAAAACCTGTTTCCCACCGACGGACAATATCTGTTCGCGTGAGGTAGCGCAGCTTAGATCCCGAAGGGGCTTTTCCGGGTCTGCCAGCCTGCTGGTCAGCGGCTAGGCCGCATGCAGAAAGACGAAGGACTGCGCAAGGATTCTAGAGTAAGGCAAAGTGGCCCCCATAGTCAATGGAGACTCTCCTGCCTCCTGCTCACCGGCGATTCCGCGCCCAGAAAAACTCCGCTCCCCCCATGATCGTCCGCCCGGGCATGGGCACGCCGGGCACCTCTTCATAGCCCGTGTTGCTCAGGTTCGAGAAGCGCAGATAAGGCCGCACGCGCCCACCGCTGCCCGCCACCGAGAGATCCCAGAGCGGGTAGGCGGTCTGCCCCACGCGTTGAACGATGCTCACCTGTGTCCGGGCGTCAACCCGGTGAGCAAACTCGCCGCTCCACGCGAAAGTGGCATTCTGGCTCGCATAGTTGAAGGCGTATTCGGAGATCAGCCCCGGGACCGGCTGCTGGCTTGCGTGCAGCCCTGTGTAGCCCAGCTCCACCTGTTGCGAGGCTGGCAGCCGCAGGTGCACAGTCGTCTCTGCGCCGGTGAAATTGAGGTTCTGCACATTGGTCGCCTGCCAGCGGTCGCTCAGTGCAAATTTTGAGTAGTCGATGCCATTGCGTTCGAGCAGTCGGAAGCCCGTCAGGTCAAAGGAAATTCTCCCGCCCGACTCCCACTGCAGACCGCCTTCGTAGCTCCATGCCGACTCTGGCCGCAGCCCCGGATTGCCCACCGTTGTCGGATCGCTGTAATAAAGGTCCGTATAGGTGGGCAGGCGGAAGGCATGCCCCGCCGCCGCGTGCAGCCGCATCCCGTGGCCCAGCCAGTAGCCGGCCGCCGCCGTAGGGGAGAAGACCGCATCGCCGCCGCTGAAAATCTCCTCCCGTGCGCCGATCGAGAGGGAAAGCCGCTTCAGCGCGCGCAGGTCGAGGCTGGCGTAGCCCGCTCCCTGGTTGCGCGCATGCTGTCCGAGATTGCTGCTGTTGATGCCGTCGCCGCTCGCCTCCAGCCCATAAGCCACGGTTGCATTGCGCCCGGGCCGATCCGCCCGGCGCAGGTCACCCTGCCACGCGGTGTCGATATGGTTGTTCTGATAGACAGCGGGATCGTAGACCAGCAGCGTAAAAACATCGGTGTGGCGGCGATAGCCGAAGTCTGCCTCGCTCTTCGCGCCCAGCTGCTGCCGCACCGATCCGAACCACCCCTTGGTCCGTTCAAAGGACTCAAAGTTGCCGTAGAACTGGTTCGCGCCATAGGGCCGGTCACTTGCTGCCAGCAGCACATCCGTGCTGCCCAGCGCCGTGTGCAGCCATGTCTCTGAGGAGACTGCGCTGGTGCGGTAGTTGCGATCGATCATGAATCCGCTGGAGGTCTCGCGGCTGCCCGAGAGCTGCTCAGACCAGTGCCGCGCCAGGTAGGCGCCGACTGCGTGCTGCTCGGTCGAGCCGTAGTTGCCATAGCCGATCCCGGCCTGGACCGCCGTGCGCTGAGGCTCCGTGGTAATCAGGTTGACCGCCCCGCCCAACGCATCGGAGCCGTAGAAGGTCGAGCCGGAGCCGTGCAGCACCTCGACCCGCGAAATCGCGTCGAGAGGCACCGGGATATCCATGTTCAGGTGGCCGGTCTCCGGATCGTTGATGCGCAGCCCGTTCAGCAGCACCAGTGATTGCTCAAAGGTAGTGCCGCGGATGGAAATATCCGCCTGCACTCCGCCGGGCCCGCGTTCCTGCAGGTCCACGGAAGGGTCCAGCCGCAGGTAGCTCTCGAGATCATTGAAGAGAAGCGGCTGCTGGTCAGTATGGAAGACGCGCACCGAGCGGTCGTTCTCCGAGAGCGGCACCGGCTCAAACGTAGCTGTAACGATGACCGTCTGATTGTCAGCGGGAGTGGGCTGTTGAGAAACGCCGGGGGAGCAGAGCAAAGCCGGCAGAAGACAGGCAAGAATATTTTTCATCGTGCGTAGGTCGCCGCACTCGCATCCAGTCGAATGCGGCAACCGTCAGTATAGCTTTGCTGCTTTCTGCGACCGGGCCTTACGCTCCGGTTTCGAGCACTACGCGGAAGCGCGCCTTGCCGCTCATCATGCGCTGATAAGCCTCCTCCGCCTTTTCGAGCGGATACTTCTCAATCAAGGGCGCCACGCCGGTCAGCGCGCTGAACTTCAGCGTGTCTTCTGATTCGATGGCCGTTCCGCTGGGCCAGCCATGGACCGACTGCCGCTGGCCGATCAGCTGCAGCGGAGACACCCTCACCGGCTCCATGGAGACGCCGAGCATGATGAATTCGCCTGCGTAGCCCAGTCCCGGGATGGCGGCCGTCATGGCATCCGCATCCGTGACCGTCGACAGGATGACGCGTGCGCCGCCCAGCTTCTTCAGGGCGTCTCCCACGCTGCCTGCCGTGCTGTCGATGTAGTGGTGCGCGCCCAGTTCATGGGCAAACTTCGCCTTGTCCGCGCCGCGGGCGATGGCCACTGTGTTGTAGCCCATCTTCGCCGCAAACTGCACGCCCAGGTGTCCCAGCCCGCCCATGCCCAGCACGGCCACCGTGTCCGGCGGCTTTGCTCCGCTATTGCGCAGCGCGTTGAAGGTGGTGATTCCCGCGCAGAGCAGCGGCGCGGCTTCGGCGCTCGCCAGTGACTCAGGCAGTGCGGCCAGCGCCTCGGCGGGAGCTACCATGTAGTCGGCATAGCCGCCGTCATAGCTGATGCCCGGCACACTCCCCTGCTGGCAGGCGATCATGTCGCCGCGGCGGCAGGGTTCGCACTTGCCGCAGTGGCCGCCAAACCAGCCCACGCCCACGCGCTGGCCCGTCTTCCAGTGGTCTACGCCCGCACCCACTGCATCTATCAGTCCCACGACCTCGTGGCCCGGCACGCGCGGAAAGACCAGTCCGGGAAAATGCCCTTCTTTGGTAAATGAATCGCTGTGGCAAATGCCGCACGCCTGCACGCGCAGCCGTACCTGTCCCGGTCCGGGCTCAGGAATTGCTCGCGTAACCAGCTCGAACGGCGCGCCTGCCGCCGGTACCTGCATGAATCTCGCTTTGCTCTCTGCCATATCGGTGCCTCTCTGGGATGTTTCTTTGCGTCATTCCATCCGATGCGCAGTCTGCTGGAAAGGACGCGAAGACTCCGTGAAATGAATGTGCGCCGCGGCCGCGCGGGGTCTACCGGCCGTCCTATATCCTAGCCAGCAGGAGCAACCGCATGGGGCAGCAAATTTTTGATTTCATCCGCAGAGGCCAGACGGCTGAACTGGCCACGGCCCTGCAGGACAATCCGCGGCTCGCGCAGTCATGCGATACGCAAGGCGTCTCTGCGCTGATGTGGGCGATCTATACACATCAGCGGCCGGTGGTGGAGCTTCTGCGCCCCCATGCCGGACCCCTCGGCCTCTTTGAGGCGGCCGCGCTGGGCGACTGCTCCCGGCTGTCCGCGCTCCTCGCCGCAGATGCCATGGCAGCGCACGCTGTCGCCGGCGACGGCTGGAGTGCTCTTCACCTCGCCGCTGCCTTCGGCACTCCCGAGGCTGTCCTTCTGCTGATCGAGCACGGCGCGCACGTGCATCAGTTCTCGCACAATCCGCTGCGCAACCAGCCGCTTCACGCCTGCCTGGCGCTGGATGGCTCGGCGGCGACCGTCAAGGCTCTGATCGAGGCCGGCGCAGATGTAAACGCGGTCGGGGCCGGCGATTACACGCCCCTGCATCTGGCCGCCGCCAACAATCGGGTGGATGTCATCGGCCTGCTGCTGCAGGCGGGAGCGAAGCGGGACGCCCGCTGCGCCCAAGGCAAAACCGCGGAGGACTATGCACGGGAGCGCGGCCACGAAGAGGTGGTGCGGCTGCTGCAGCCGGCGGCGTAGCAGGGTAAGGCTGGCCGAAGTCGCGCTCTTCCTCTATACTGGCAGATGTTGTCTTAAGTCCGTTTTTTCACTAGGAAATACCATGCCCAAACTCAAGACCCATCGTGGCGCGGCCAAGCGCTTCAAGAAGACTGGCACCGGCAAGATCAAGCGCGGCCAGACGAAGATGCGCCACATCCTGACGTCGAAGGATACCAAGACCAAGCGCAAGCTCGCAGCCAGCGCTCTCGTCTCGGATGCCGACTACGCCAAGGTAGCCCGCATGATCCCTTACGCCTGATCTGGTTCCTCTGGAATCAAGGGCCGCGGAGAGCGTTCCGCACCAGGCCCCCGGCTGGTGTTCCAGCCGAGAGATCAGGATTGCAAAGCGTGTGAAGAGGCCCACCTGCCTCCAGCCGCTCGATAACGAAACGCAAAAGGAGAACTACCCATGCCTCGTGTAAAACGTGGTACGAAACGCAACGACCGCCGCAAGAAAATTCTTAAGCGCGCGAGTGGATATTTCCTCACAAAATCCAAGCTCTACCAGGCAGCGCAGGAAGCCGTCGAGCGCGGACTCAAGTTCGCCTACAGCGGACGCAAGCAGAAGAAGCGGCAGTACCGCTCGCTCTGGATCGTGCGCATCAATGCCGCTGCCAAGATCAACGGCATCAGCTATTCGCTGCTCATCAACGGACTCAAGCGGGCCGGCGTTGAGCTCGATCGCAAGATCCTTGCCGACATCGCCGTCAACGATCCGCAGGGCTTCACCGCACTGGTCGAGCAGGCGAAGGCAGCGCTGCCCAGCAAGCCCGCAGCCGCCTAAGTATTTTCACCGGACTATCGCAGGCCCCGGAGCGCAGAGTAGCCTCCGGGGCTTCCGCTTTTTAGGGGCTTGTCGTTCGATCCGGGTAAGATGACTGTGGAGCCCGAGCGAATCGCGCAGACTTATCCGCGCATCAAGTACTTTGAGCCAGATGTCGACACCTCCCCGCACCTCACACCACCGCTCGTTTGAACTCACGCTGCAGAGCGCCAAGCGCACCATGGTGCTCAGTGAGATCGTGCGCCTGGCGATCGACAGCTTCCGCACCAGCAAGGTGCGCTTTGCGCTGACCGCGCTCGGCATGGTCATCGGCTCCATGTCGCTGATCCTGGTTGTCACTATCGGGCTTACCGGCAAGGTTTATATCCTCAACCTGCTGCGCAGCATCGGCACCAACATGGTCGACCTGGAGTATGCAGGCGGCGGGTCCGGCGCTATCAATAATTTCCAGAACGACTACCTCACCCATGACGACGAGCGTGCGGTGGAGGAACAGGTGCCGGCAGTTGCCTATTCGTCGCCCATGCTGGAGATGCACGACCGCGTCAGCTTCGGTCAGGGCGTCGTCAAAGAAGTTCTCGTACTGGGGGTGAGCCCGCAGTACAAGATGGTTCGCAATCTGGTCGTGCTCTCCGGCCGCTTCTTCGATGAAGAGGACGAGTCGACGCATACCAAAGCGGCAGTGGTCACCGAAGCCTTTGCCCGCGCCATGTTCGGCAGCATGGACTCCGCGGTGAATAAAACTTTCACGCTGAGCGGCATTCCCTTCACCATCGTCGGGGTGTTCAAGGAGAGTGTGAATACCTTTGGCCAGTCTGAGATTGCCGACCAGACTATCCTGATTCCGTACTCCGTTGCCCGCTACTTTACCGGGACTGACAATGTGAAGGACATCTTCTTCTCCATCCGCGACGAAAAGGATGTGGAGGAAGCAGCCAAGCAGATTGTGGCTGTGGTGCATGCGCGACACCAGCCCTCCTCGGTCTACAAGGCCAGCACCATGACAGAGCTTTTGACCGATGCGGCGTTGATCGCCGATGCGCTCACGGTGGTGCTGATCCTGGTCACAGCGGTCACGCTGGCGGTGGGCGGCGTGGGCATCATGAACATCATGCTGGCGACCGTGCGCTCTCGTATCCGCGAGATCGGGATACGCAAGGCGCTGGGCGCAACTGCGCGTGAAATCAAGCTGCAGTTCCTGATTGAAGCGGTCTTCATCTCGCTGAGCGGAGGATTGCTGGGCACGCTGCTGGGGCTGGCTCTGCCGGTTTCCGTGCGTCTCTTCACGAGCTATCCGTTGCCGATCAGTCCGTGGTCGGTGGTGATCGCGCTGGTCACCTCATCGCTGGTCGGAGTGGTGTTCGGAACGCTGCCCGCCAACCGTGCGGCGCAGCTCGATCCGGTCGAATCTCTGAAGTACGAATAAGGGGTTTGGCCCGGTAATTGCGCTCGATTTTCCGCAAAAACGATAATCGTTATCCTTTGATAATGATTATCGTTTCTCTGCCGGAAATGCCTGCGAATCCGCTCCTGTGATTGTGATCACATCCTGACCGGCGGCGGGGGACTAGCGTTTCTACCAGAGGTATCTCACCGTGGAAACACACGCAAACACTTTGATCGAAACCAGTCCGTCCGTGAAGGTGCGGCCCGGATTCATGAAAGCGCTGGTCTTCAAGGGTCCGAATGAGATCGGGCTGGAGGAGCGCCCGATTCCGAAGGCGGGGCCGGGGCAGGCCGTGATCCGGATTTCGCTGACGACCATCTGCGGTACGGATGTGCATATTGTGAAGGGCGAGTATCCGGTGCGGAACGGCCTGGTCATCGGGCATGAGGCCGTGGGCACGATTCACGAACTGGGCGCGGGATTGAGCGGCTACAAGACGGGCGATCGTGTTCTGGTCGGAGCCATCACTCCGTGCGGGCAGTGCAACGCCTGCCTGGGCGGGAACCTGTCACAGTGCGGCGGCGTGATGGGCGGCTGGAAGCTGGGGAACACGATGGACGGCGTGCAGGCTGAATATGCGCTGATCCCCAACGCGCAGGCGAACATGGCTCTCATTCCGGAGGAGCTAAACGATGAGAAGGTGATCCTGCTGGCCGATATTGCGTCCACCGGCTTCTCGGCCTCGGAGAGCGCGCAGGTCAAGATAGGCGACTCGGTTGCGATCTTTGCGGAAGGCCCTATCGGGCTGTGCGCTACTGCGGGAGCGAAGCTGCGCGGAGCGGGGCAGATCTTTGCCGTGGACTCGAACCCGGTCAGGCTCGAGCAGGCGATGAAGATGGGAGCCGATCACGCGATCAATATCGGCCAGCAGGACCCGGTTGCCGAGATCCTGAAGCTGACGGGCGGCCGCGGCGTGGATGTGGCGATTGAAGCGCTGGGGCGGGCGGAGACGTTTGAGAACGCGCTGCGCGTTCTGCGGCCCGGCGGCACGCTGTCGAGCCTGGGCGTCTACTCCGGCAAGCTGACGATTCCGCTGGAGCCGTTTGCCGCGGGGCTGGGCGACCACAAGATCGTGACGACGCTCTGCCCGGGCGGCAAGGAGCGCATGCGCAGACTGATGGAGCTGGTGCTGCACCAGCGGGTCGATCTGACGCCGCTGATCACGCACCGCTACAAGCTGGATGAGATCGTCGAGGCGTATTCCCTCTTCAGCCAACAGAAGGACGGCGTACTCAAGGTCGCCATCGAAGTCGCTTAACAGGGTGACGGGGCTGTGAGGAGACTCGCAGCCCCCGGCCTGCTTCGGTCACTGGTGGCCCGACGCTATGAGGAATGATCTGTGCCGATGAGTGCCTCGGTGATAACGGACTCTTCGAGATGTGCGTGAGAGGGAAGCGAGTATCGGAAATGCCATTCGTCCAGTGAAGTAGCCCTCGTTCGCGCCTCGTTCCCCACAAACGGCTATTGAGGAATGCCGATTTCGTTTGGTTCCTGTTCGCGCATTTTCTGTCTTGACTCGATTTGCTCGTCGCTTAGGCGCGCGTCGTAGATCGAACGAGGCTCAATGGAACGGGCGATGAGTGTCGAGAGAGCTGCGATGAGGATGAGCGGCAAAATGAAAGACCTGTCCCTGCCGGTAAGCTCCAACATCAGGACAACGGTGGAGATTGGCCCCTGGGTGGTAGCCGATAGAACGGCCCCAGCCCCAAGCAACGCGAAAAATCCGAGGGGCACGCCCGGCCACAGCGCGCTCCAGGCATACCCAAGCCCGGCGCCGAGCAGGGCGCCGAAGGTCAGCGACGGCGTAAACAGGCCGCCAGGCACGCCACTGCGCATGCACAGGATCGTCGCCAGCGGCTTCAGCAACAGCAGGGCCAGCACGAGCCTTAACCCAACCTGATCCGTAAAGAGCAACTGCGAAAGGTCTTTGCCGTTGCCGAGTATCTCCGGAAACCGCACGGAGGCCACGCCCAGCAGACCGAGGACGATGACGGGGGCTATGAATCGCTGCCATCCGCGCGGCTTGCCCTTGTCGGCCCAACGAACGAGGCGGAGATAAAGGATGGAAGCAAACGCGAAGAAGGGGGCAGCCACAATCGCCCACACCATCCCTGAAGCCGAAAGCGGGAAGGAGGGAATGATATAGGTGGGCGTATTCGGCAGAGCGATCCAAGAGACTCCGGTTGCGATCAGCGACGCAAGAAGCGCCGGCAAAACAAAGCGCAAGGCCAGCTTCCCGCGCATCACTTCCAGGGAGAACAGCGCACCGCCCAAGGGAACGCCATAGGCCGCTCCCATGCCGGCTCCGGCGCCGCAAGCCACTAGCAAGCTTCGCTGCTCATCGGAGAGTCTTCCGGTGTCGGCAAACAGATTCGCGAAGACAGCGCCGGCTTGTTTGGGCGCGCCCTCGCGACCCATGGAGGCACCCATGGCGACGTCGAAGATGGACAACACCGCGCTGCCCAGCGTTCGCCAGGCTGGCATCCGCCCGGCGTGAAACCAGATGGCTGCGGTGGTGTCGATGCCGTTGCCGCTGGAAAGATGTTTGAGAAGAAGCTGCCCGGCCCCGGTCAGAATCGCTGCGGCGAGAAGAACCGTGACGTGTCTCGCGAAGCTTGCCTGCCGCGCGGCGGCAAGTATGTTGGTGCCAGAACCATGCCACACAACATGCTGAACGATTTCAAGCAATCGAGTCAGCGCCGCCGCTGCCAGACCCGTGGTCACACCGATCAGGCAAACCGCCAGCCAAAATCGCGAAGCGCCCGGACTCGCCAGCGTTGTGGGGATAGCTCCGGTGTTCTCGGCACGTTTTGCCATCAAAAACCATACTAACGAAGGCACCGTCTTGCTGCTTCCCTCGGCCAGGGACAGCAACAACCAGGCCATTCACTACGACGGTGCAAGTAGTAAAGGAAGATCGGCAACGAGCTTTCCTAATCTTGAAGGCCAGTTGTTGCCCACTAGGCCGACTCACGTTTCCAGCGCCCTAACGCCCTCGAAACGCGCATTCGCGATTTGGCACAAACTGAGAATCCAGCTGTTGATGGACCAGAAGTACCTTGGGCAGAGTCTGCGCAAATTGGTGGCGTGGAGGATGGTTGATCGGCTTTGGCAGATCGGGTATCCTTCGGTGCAATATGAGCTACCGTTTCTCAGCGATGTTGCACATCCCCGGCGACGTCCGCGATGCCATTGCGTTCTATGGGCGGGCCTTTGGAGCTACGACTGGCTGGAGCACGCCGCCCGCGCCGGACATGGTGGCGCAGCTCCTGGCGCACGGTGCGGAGTTCTGGGTTCATCCAGCTGGCGAGGAGATCGGCAATCCGTCACCAGTACAGCTGGGAGGGACGGCGGTCAGGTTGATGTTGATTGTTGAGGATCCGGACGCTGTATTCCAACAGGCTACAGTTGCCGGCGCGTCAGTTCGTTCCCCCATGCAAGACCACGATTACGGATGGCGTGATGGCGCAGTCATGGATCCATTTGGTCATCGCTGGGAGATCGGCAGGCCGCTATAAACTGAGACTGCGTAACACAGGCCGATCCACCCATCGAACGCCGTCGCTGAGCGCCTCGGCGATTTTGCATGAATCGACACGTCTCACTGACGAGACCCCGTTTGTCACGATGGATTGATTCGGAGCACGAAAACAGAAATGTGCGGGGGCCGCTCGTATCATGTGATCATCCATGTTCGACGTTACGGGGCAAGATATTTCATTACTTTCCGATGAAGACCTGAGAACTTTGGTCGGACGTCTGTGTGAGGCGGAACTGCGCCGTTTGGGGCTGTCCCCGTTATGCGCAACTTGGGGCGGCAATCAAAATGCGGTAGACGGCGGTGTCGACGTGCGGGTTACGCTAGGTGAATCGGCCCCGCTGGGTGCCGCATTCGCGCGTCCTAATGCTGTATATCAAGTCAAAGCGGAGGATATGCCGCGCGGGAAGATTCTCGCGGAGATGAAGCCAGACGGAACCGTCAGACCATCGATTCTTGAGCTCGCAGCCGCTGGCGGCAGTTACATAATCGTCAGTTCCAAGGGGTCAGCATCGGATTTCGCTCTCGCCGACCGTAGACGCGCGATGCACGATGCCGTGGCCGGCATCGCCAACTGCGATGATCTGTACCTGGACTTCTACGACCGCGATCGACTCGCGACTTGGGTACGGGATCACGCAGGTATCGTCACCTGGGTCCGCGTACGCATTGGCCGGCCCATATCAGGATGGCGCCCCTACGATGACTGGGCAGCTTCGCGCGAAGGATTGGCTGGCACGTACTTGATCGACGATTCACTCCGCATCCGAGGGGTGGGTTCCAGGGGCGAAGGGGAGTCAATCGTCCAAGGAATGGGGCGACTTCGGAGAACACTCGCAGCAGAACGAGGTGTTGTTCGCCTGGTCGGCCTGTCCGGGGTGGGCAAAACGCGGTTAGTGCAGGCGCTCTTCGATGACCGAGTAGGGCAGTTCGCACTTTCCGCAGACCTAGCCATCTATACGAACCTGTCGGATAACCCGAGTCCGAAGCCTATTCCCGTAAGTACCGAACTCGTAGCCCTGGGGCGTCGTCAGGTCTTGATTGTCGATAATTGCACGCCCGACCTTCATCGCCGGCTTGCGGAAGTCTGCACGCGGACCGAGAGCCGCGTTAGTTTACTCACGGTTGAATATGACGTGCGCGAAGACCAGCCTGAGGACACGGATGTCTTTGAGCTTCAACCCTCCTCGGACGATCTGATCGAAAAACTGCTCCAGCGTCGGGTGACCGGGCTGTCTCAGGTGAACGCCAGATCGATCGCGACGTTTGCGAGCGGTAACGCGCGAGTCGCTCTCGCCTTGGCTCATACGGTCGATAGCCATGAGTCCGTTGCTTTGTTGAACGACGCCGAGCTGTTCGAGAGGCTCTTTCGCCAGCGCAACGAATCCAGCGGTTCTCTCCTAGTTTCCGCGCAGGCGTGTTCCCTTGCGTACTCATTCCAGGGAGAAGATCTTGGCACGGGAGTCGAAGCGGAACTCTCGAAGCTGGCCGCGGTGGTCGGCAGGGACGCTCGCACTCTTTACGCCGATGTCGCGGAGCTGAAACGGCGAGACCTCGTGCAGCAGCGAGGGGCTTGGAGAGCATTACTCCCCCATGCGATTGCCAATCGCCTTGCAGCCATGGCTTTGGAAAACATCTCTTCTCAAGACTTTGATCAACTCGTCGTCGGTGCCTCCGATCGTCTTTTGAAGTCCATCTCGCGTCGTTTGGGATACCTCCACACCTCACCAGCAGCTCAGAGCATCGTCAGACGTTGGTTTGCAGTGGACGGATTGCTCGGACGTGTCGAAGAACTCAATGAGACCAGAAGAACGGTGTTGAACAACGTCGCTCCTGTTAACCCAGCAGGGGCCATCGACACGATTGAGCGAGCGATGCTGAGGGCTCGCCAAGCAGGAGAGATTCTTGCGGGTGAGGAGTTTCGCACTCTCCTGTTGTCTTTGGCGTTTGAAGCTGACCTTTTCGATCGCTCCGTCGCGCTCATCCTCGATCTAATCGAGTCCGAAGAGCCGGGACGCTATGCCAACCAGGTGAGAAATAGCTTTCCGTCGCTCTTCCACGCGTTTCTTTCCGGGA
The DNA here is from genome assembly GCF_004339725.1 of Acidipila rosea. GTDB lineage: Bacteria > Acidobacteriota > Terriglobia > Terriglobales > Acidobacteriaceae > Acidipila > Acidipila rosea. The sequence goes on from NZ_SMGK01000005.1 coordinate 96,283, forward strand.
CGCATGCCACCATCGAACAACGCTGCCGGGTCGTCGATGGTTTACTGAAATCGAACAGCGAGGTTCGGCGGGAGCTCGGATTCAAGTCCCTGGAGGCGATGCTGCAAACGTCGGGTTTTTCGTCGTTCCATCGTTTCGACTTTGGTGGACGCTCACGCGACTACGGCTGGCACCCGAAGCGTCGCCAGGACGTGGTGCACTGGTTCCAATCGGTTCTCGCGCTGTGCTCGTCCCATGACGTGCGCAACGATGCGAATTCCTCCCGCGTCCGCACGATTTTGGGAACGCATCTGCGTAACCTGTGGACGGAAGCCGAACTGCAGGATGAGGTGGAAGCAATTTGCCGCGAGTTCCAAGAGAGGCGATTCTGGCCAGAAGGTTGGACCGGCATTCGTTCAATTCGGCGCTGGCGCGAAGAACCTCTGCCTGCCGAGGAAGACACCAAACTTGCTAGGATCGAGGCGACTCTGTCGCCGCAAACTCTCGTAGAACAGGTGCGGGCGAGGGTCCTGCGGAATGTTCGGGAGGCGTACGACGACATTGGTTTTCGCGATTACCAACCACAGCACGAGCGGCATCAGCAACAGCTGATGGAACTGGGAAGGACTCTGTCTGCCGAAGGCACTCTTCTTGACGGACTGATTGGAGAATTGATTATCTGCAGCACCAGCATAACGCTGGAGCCGTTGGCCAAGGGCCTTGTCGATGCAACGACTGACCAACGCGCCTTGTGGGATAAACTCGTCGCTTCGTTTCGCGCAGCCGACCCGGCACAGCGTTCGCCGGAATTGCTTGCCTGCTACATCTTCAACCTTCAATCGGCAAATTCGGAACTCGCCGAAGAGCTTTTGGATCAGTGCCTAAATGACTCTCTACTTGCGGAGTGGTTCCCATACTTCCAGAAGGGAGTCGTTATCTCTGCGGCCGGATTGCAGCGCCTGAAAGATTCGTTGGCGCAGAAGAGTGCTCCTGCAGAGCGGTACATGGGGCTTGCCTGGAACAACAAACTCGATGATTCTGCAACGCTTGAACTCCTTCCGTTAATTTTGCAACTAGATGGAGGCTTCGATGTCGCGGTCGATACCCTCCACATGCGGATCCTACAGGTGCGCCAAGACAAGCAAGCGCTCTCGCCGGAGCTCATTGCCGCAGGGCGGATCGTCATTGATGCCTGCAAATTCGACCGGCGGCTCAAACACGATGCCCATGCGCTAGGGGAGGTGATCGAGGTGTGCATGAGCTCTGCTGATGCCATCCCAATGGTCGAGATGCTTCTTGCTCGCCTTCGAGAGTCACATGCCAACTACACTTTCGACTTTATGGAGGAGAACCAGATACTTGGTGCTCTCTTCGCAGCGCAGCCGACCGTTGTGCTGGACGATCTCTTCGCTCCCGGAAGACAAAATGAACGCACTGGATTCAGGGACTTCTTCGATCATGATGACGTGTTATGCTCGCCGCTCGATCGCATTCCGGAAACGACCTTGCTTGCATGGTGTGATGAAGACAGAACTGCGCGATATCCACGGATTGCGGCAAGGATGGTTCCATTCAGCAAGGCCCCCAACTCCGATAAGCCACAGTGGAAGCCGTCCGCGCTGGCGTTGCTGGAGCGGGCCCCAAACAAGATCGACGTCTTGACGCATTACATTCGTCATTTCGAACCGATGAGTTGGTCAGGGTCGAGGTCAGCGACTTGGGAAGCCAACGCTCGACTCCTCGATCACTTTGAGAACGACTCGGATACCGATCTTGCCGCGTTTGCTAGATTGCAGCGAGATGAATTGATACGCTCGCTAGATGCCCTAAAGCGGCAGGAACTCGACTCCGAGAAACGTGAAAACGAGAGGTTCGAATAGGAGCGGGTGGCTTACAAACGCACGATCGGGTAAGTAAATACCGAAAGTCGGCCTCTGTTTACCCATTCCACCTCACTTGACGCATTCAGGCCGATGCACTCATCGACCGCGGCTTACGTGTTAGCGACGGCAACATGCCTCAGAGAGGAATGTTGCCGTGCTTCTTCGGCGGATTGCGGTCGCGCTTGCCGTCGAGCATTTCAAGCGCGGCGATGAGTCTGCGGCGCGTCTCCCGGGGGCGGATGACGGCATCGACGTAGCCGCGTTCGGCGGCGATGTAGGGGTTGGCGAACTGCTCGCGGAACTCGTGGACCTTTTCCTCACGGGCGGCGGCGAGCAGTGCGGCCTTCTGCTCCTCAGTGAGGGGCCCGGCGGCTTCGGCTTCTTTCACGGCGCGTTCGAGTTCGCGGCCATAGACGATATTGACCGCGCCCTCGGGCCCCATGACGGCAATCTCCGCGGTGGGCCAGGCGAGGTTCAGGTCCGTACGGATGTGCTTGGAGCTCATGACGCAGTAGGCGCCGCCGTAGGCCTTGCGGGTGATGACGGTGAGCTTGGGCACGGTGGCCTCGGCGAAGGCGTAGAGCAGCTTGGCTCCGTGGCGGATGATGCCGCCGTACTCCTGCTGGGTGCCGGGGAGAAAGCCGGGAACATCTTCAAGGGTGAGCAGGGGCACGTTGAAGGCGTCGCAGAAGCGAACGAAGCGCGCTGCCTTGACGCTGGCGTCGATATCGAGCACCCCGGCGAGGAAGGCCGGCTGGTTGGCGACGATGCCGACGGGGCGGCCGTTGAGCCGGGCGAAGCCGATGACGATGTTGCGCGCGAAGTGCTCCTGCACCTCAAAAAAATAGCCATCATCGACGAGCCGTTCAATGACGAGCTTGATGTCGTAAGGCTGGTTCGACTCGGCGGGGACGAGGGTATCGAGCTCCGCGTCGGCGCGGTCGATGGGATCGGAGCAGGCGCGGCGGGGCGGGTCTTCAAGGTTGTTGGAGGGCAGGAAGCTGAGCAGCTCCCGGACCATGGCGAGGCACTCGGCATCGTCGTGCGCCATGAAGTGCGCGACGCCGGAGGTCTCATTGTGGGTGGCTGCGCCGCCCAGCTTTTCCTTGGTGACCTCCTCATGGGTGACGGTCCTGATGACGTCAGGGCCGGTGACGAACATGTAGGAGGTCTTGTCGACCATGAGGGTGAAGTCGGTGATGGCGGGCGAGTAGACGGCTCCGCCTGCGCAGGGGCCGAGGATTGCCGAGATCTGGGGGACGACGCCGCTGGCGAGGGTGTTGCGGAGGAAGATGTCGGCGTAGCCGGCGAGCGAGACGACGCCCTCCTGAATGCGCGCGCCGCCGGAGTCGTTGAGCCCGATGACGGGCGCGCCGACGCGCATGGCCATGTCCATGAGCTTGACGATCTTGGCCGCGTTCGACTCGGAGAGCGAACCGCCGAAGACGGTGAAGTCCTGCGCGAAGACGAAGACGGTACGCCCGTCGATACGTCCGTAGCCGGTGACGAAGCCGTCGCCGGGGATGCGCTTTTCCTCCATGCCGAAGTCGGTGCAGCGATGGGTGACGAGGCGGTCGGTTTCTTCAAAGGAGCCTTCGTCGAGCAGCAGGGCAACGCGTTCACGGGCGGAGAGCTTGCCCTCGCGGTGCTGGCGCTCGCGGCGCTCGGGGCCGCCGCCCTCCTCGGCAAGAGCATTGCGGCTTTCCAGTTCACTCAATCTGTCTGGTTTCATCGAGTCGGATTATAGAGGACGGGGGCAGGGGAAGGCCCGGCTGGGGTAGACTTGACTGAACCCGTCCGCGGTAACCCGGGTTGAATTGCCTATTATGCCGGTCTTGTCCCGTTCCGTCCTCATGTCCGCAGCCACGCTGTTGTGCGCTGCCCTGGCTGTTCCAGCCTTTTCGCAGACGCCGCAGATCACTGCGCCTCCCCTCAGGAATCGACCGCAGCAGCAGCAACTGCCCCCGGCCGAGCCGCGCCCGCAGAAGCCACCGGCCGTGATGGACCCGGCGGGCCCGACGGTCGGCCTGGAGCCCAGCGAATCGCTCTTTGACATGGCGGTGGCGCTCAACGCCTGCGGATATGACAACGGTCTGGACGAGTCCGACCCGGTGCGCAAGCGCGTTCGCGACGAGGTGAACCAGGCGGCGGAGCAGTCTGCCGATGCACGCAATGCGCGTGACCAGATGTGCCTCTTCATCGCGCAGCATCACCTGTCGAGCGACAGCCGCGACCTGGCGCAGTATGTTTCACTGGCGCTCTATCTGACGCCGCCGCCGGTGCTGGAGCCGAGCGTGGAAGACGAAGACCTGCCGCCGGACGCGAGCGCGGTGGAAGGGATCCTGCCCAGTCTGCGCGCGTTTGCCAAGGCGATCGATCTGCATGTGATCTGGGTGACGAACCGCCCGTCCTATGAAGCGGCCATCAACAAGCTGCACGATCCGCTGACGAACATGATCGTCGAGACCAACACTTACCTGAAGATGCCGGCCAGCACTTACGGCGGCAAGCGGTTCCTGGTGGTGATTGAACCGATGCTCTCGCCTGCGGACGTGAATGCGCGCGTCTACGGCACGGATTACGTGGTCGTCGTCTCGCCGGTGAACGGCACGATCCGCATGCAGGATGTGCGCCACACCTATCTGCACTATGAGATCGAGCCGCTGCTGTATTCGAAGTCAAGCTCGATGGACAGGATGTTGCCGATTCTGAAGACGGTGCGCGAGGCTCCGCTGGACTTCAATTTCCGCAGCGATATCGTTGCCCTGACGATCGAGTGCATGATTCGCGCGATCGAAGCCCGCACCATGGACACCGGCATCGCGGTTTACAAGATTCCGGATAATATCGACCGCGCGGACCTGCCGAAGTATGAGCATCTCCGTTCGGTGTCGCTGCAGCAGATCGCGGCGGCACGCGAAAAGGCAGTGCAGGAGGCGATGGCCGAGGGCTTCGTGCTGACGCAGTATTTCTATGACCAGATGATCGCGTTTGAGAAGACGCCAACGGGATTGAAGGACAGCATCGGCGAGATGGTCTACGGCATGGATGTCGACCGGCAGGTGCATCGGGCCCGCGACGTCACCTTTAACCAGGAGCCGCAGAGCACGGGCGACGTGGTGAGCCGCGCTCCTCTGACCCTGCACGGGCTGGACCTGGCGGAGATGAAGCTGATGAAGGGCGATGCCGATGGCGCGGGTAAGATCGCCGAACAGTCGCTCAAGGACCGGACGCCGGACCCGGGCCGGGCAAACTTCATCCTCGCGCGCGTCTCGCTGATGAAGGGCGATATGGAGACGGCGCAGAACGATTTCACGCAGGCGGTGAAGCTTTCCAAAGACCCGCGCACGATGGCGTGGTCGCATATCTATCTGGGTCGCATCTACGATGTGCAGGATGAGCGCGACCAGGCGCTGGCGGAGTACCACGATGCGCTGAATGTGCGCGACGGGCAGCAGGACACGCGGCTGGCCGCCGAGCGCGGGTTGAAGAAGCCGTTTGAGCTGCCCCACCATGACGGCGCTGCCGATGGCCCGGCTGGTTCCGCGCCTGCCGGTTCCGGCTCGGCTGCCGCTGCTCCTGCTTCTGCAACCGTTCCGGCACCGCAGTAGGCGCGCGACAAAAGCGGCCCGTTCACTGGAGGGTGAGGCGCTTCAGTTCGTTGCGCAGCAGCATGCTGGCCTCATCCTGCTTGAGGGGGTGAACGGCAAGCAGGCTATGCGCGTGGATCTCCTCTGCGGTGAGTGGCACGGGCGCTCGATGCTGGATCCAGACCTGGGACCGGCCATCTTCTTCATGGATGTCAATGAGCCTGTGGCCGACGGCGTAAGCGCCGAGCGAGACCAGAGGATCGTCCGGCTTGACGGAGCGGCTTCCATCCTTAGGAATCGAGCTCCAGAAGCCCAGCCGGGCGAGGGCATAGAGCGTCTCCCCGTGAACGATGTAAAAGGCGGCGAGGACGTGATGCCCCGGCTTGTAGCCGCTGCGGAAGGCGCGCGGCAGAAATCGCAGGTAGAAAGGCAGCCCCGCCCTCAGCCGGCCGGAGCCGCGATCGCGGTCGACGGGCAGCAGGTCGCGGAGCATGGCGCGCGCATGGACGCGATGGGAGCGCGGTCTCCGGTCGGGCGTCCGCGTATAAGAGCCGAGGATGCCGGGGCCGGCTACGGCGAATCGCTTACGGGCAAATTCAACGAGTCCTTCACGGACGATGCAGACGTCGGGATCGAGCTGGATGACCATCTCCAGCTTTTCAGGCGCGTTGGCGATGTGCTGGAAGAGGCGGAAAGTGGAGACGGCGATGCCGTCCAGCCCCATCGCGTGAGGATTGCGGGTCAGGTCAATGCGGTGTGGAGCGCTCGCGGCCAGAGATTGAAGCTGTTCGAAGGTACCGTCGGTGGTGGCGTCGTCGCGGATCCATATTTTGGATTGAGGGTAGAAATTCAGGATGGAGCGAATTGTGTCAGTGGCGATTCCACCTTCGCGTGGACCTACTACCATGGCAAAGCCGACCATCATTGAGGACGCTCCAGGGGTCATAACAGCATCTGCACTTCAGCCGGGCGATTTTACATAAAAGCTACTGTACAAATGTGAAAATAATGAGTAACTTCTACTACCTCATAGGTAACTCTTACCAATGTGGGATGGAGCCGAGGTGGAGGCTCAAGGCGGAAGAGACTCATCCCCAGCGGGTTAGAGCCCGGCGACAGGGCCTTGGAGGCGCCTCAGCGGTTACAATCGCGATTGGCTTATGGCTACGCGTGTCCGTTCCTACTCGAAGATCAACCTCGGTCTGGCCATTGGCCCTGCGCGGGCGGATGGATTCCATGCGCTGACGACGCTCTACCAGACATTGGCGGCGCACGACCTGGTTACGGTGGCGGCCGAGCTGCTTGCGCCGGGCGCGGAGAGCCGGCTGTTGCTCACCACTAACGACCGGCGGGTGCCGACGGACGGGCGCAATACGGCGTGGAAGATGGTGGAGCGGGCGCTGGGAGAGCTGGGAGTGCGGGCCGAGGTCAGCATTCATATTGAAAAGAGACTGCCCGTGCAGGGCGGCCTGGGCGCGGGGTCAGCCAATGCGGCGGCGGCGCTGATCGGGTTGGAGCGCGAACTGGGCGTGCGCCTGGAGGGCGGGGCGCGACTGCGGATTGCCGCCGAGGTGGGCTCGGACGTGCCGCTGTTTCTGCTGGGCGGGGCGGTTCTTGGGCTGGGGCGCGGCGAAGAGGTTTATCCCATGCCGGAGCTGCCTGCCTGCAGCTGCGTGGTGGCGCTGCCGTCGGTCGGGGTTTCGACGCCTGCGGCCTTCAGGGAGTGGGATACGCAACAGATGCAATTGACCGCCGAAGCTGCGTCGGATAGACTCAAAAGGTTGAGTCAGGCCATCGCAGCAGGTTTGTGCGAGCCACACTCTTCCGGTGTCTTCTCAGCTTCAGGAGAAGGCCTGGCCGGAAACCCGCTTTCCGCGCTTGTCCGAACCGGGACCAATGCTGAGCTGAGAAACGACTTTGAAGAGGTCGTCTTCCGCCAGCATCCTGCCCTTTTTCAGATCAAGCGCACATTAGAGGGTTCTGGCTGCGAGTATGCAGCCCTGTCCGGTTCAGGCTCGGCCTTGTTCGGGCTTTATCGCACGGACGATGCTGCCAGTGAAGCAGTTCGCCGGCTGGAGCAGCTTGGGGTAGCTTCGCTGCGGACGGTGACCCTGCCGCGGTCGGAGTACTGGAGCGGCATGGTGGAGCAGGTGGGTAGTTGCTATTCTTCGCGCCAGTAGCGGGCGCAAGGGTACACGGATTTGATAGTTGGGCGATCGACTAACGGCAGGCCAAGTGCCTTTCTGTCCGGCTCCGGCCAGAAGCAGGCCGGAGCCGGAGGGTCGAGAGCAGTACAGGGATTGAATTGGTTTACTGGGCGATCGACTAACGGTAGGTCAAGTGCCTTTGGAGCACTTTGTCTAGGTTCGAATCCTAGTCGCCCAGCCAGAAGTTTCAGCAGCAGAAGGACCGCTCGCAACCGCAGCGGAGACAATTCAGCCGCTGGCGACCTGCAGTACGCCAGCAAGGGACAACCAACGCAAACCAGCTTGGGGGGTTCTTTGTGAAACAGGAAACGATGGATGGATTAGTGGCCGACCCGTTGAAGGATGCGGACGGGCGAAGCAAGATGGCGGCGGAGCGGAAAAAGGCCGGCCGGTTGAGTGAAGACAAGCGCTTCAAGGTCTTCTCGGGCTCGGCAAACCGGGCGCTGGCGCAGGAAATTGCGCGGCACATCGGGGTTCCGCTGGGCGAGACCAAGATGCAGCGGTTCGCCGATGGCGAGGTTTATTTTCAGCTTCTCGAGAACGTGCGTGGAGCGGATGTGTTTGTGGTGCAGCCGACCTGCTATCCGGTCGACCAGCACCTGGTGGAACTGCTGATCATGATCGACGCGCTCAAGCGCGCATCGGCCGGCAGGATCACTGTGGTGGTTCCGTATTACGGCTACGCGAGGCAGGACCGGAAGGACCGGCCGCGGGTGGCGATTTCGTCGAAGCTGGTCGCGGATCTGCTGACGACGGCAGGAGCGAACCGCGCGCTGTTCATGGATTTGCACGCGGCGCAGATTCAGGGGTTTTTCAACATCCCGGTGGACCATATGTTCGCGAGTCCGGTGATGGTGAGCTACTTCCGGGAGTTGAACCTGCCGAACCTGACAGTGGTTTCGCCGGATGCGGGAGGCGTGGAACGGGCGCGCTTCTTTGCGACGAAGATGGGTGCTCCGCTGGCGATTGTGGACAAGCGCCGGACGGACATCAACGTGACGGAAGTGATGCACGTGATCGGCGATGTGAAGGGGCGTACCTGCCTGATCATCGACGATATTGTGGACACGGCCGGGACGCTGGTGAAGACAGTGGACGCTCTGCTGGCGCAGGGTGCGTTGAAGGTGTATGCGAGCGCTTCGCATGCCGTGCTTTCGGGCCCGGCGATTGAGCGCATCGCGAACTCAAGGCTTGAAGAGTTGGTCGTGACCGACTCGATTCCGCTGCGGGAAGAGGCGCAGCGGATTGGCAAGATCAAGGTGCGTTCCATTGCCGGGCTGTTGGGCGCGGCGATGGAAAGCATTCACATGGAGACCAGCGTAAGTACGCTGTTCAGCTAACAGGCAGTTGCAAAGGGAGCGGTTTTCAATCCGTGCCCGAAAGGAAAAAATGATTACTCAGGAAGTCGTAAAAGCTACGCCCCGCGAGGGCCGGTTCAACAAGAATGCAGCCCGGCGCGTGCGCGTCCAGGGCAAGATCCCCGCGGTCATTTATGGGGCGAAGGAGCCTTCCGTCGCAGTGGCGGTCGATCCGAAGCAGATTCTGCGCATCCTGCACTCGGATGCCGGTCACAACTCCATCTTCGACCTGGAAATTGCGGGTTCGGATGCGAAGGCCAAGGCGATGATCGTCGACTGGCAGTATGAGCCGATCAAGGGCTCGCTGCTGCATATCGACCTGAAGCGCATTGCGCTCGACAAGGTGATGCGGGTGGCGGTACCGGTGCAGCTCAACGGGGTTGCGGTGGGCGTGAAGACACAGGGCGGCATCCTTGACCAGGTGCTGCGCGAAGTTGAAATCGAGTGCCTGCCGGGCGATATTCCGAGCCACATCGATGTGGATATCACCAACCTGGCCTTTGGCGAAGTGCTGCGCGTCTCCGACCTGCCGCACGGCGGCAAGCTCAAGTTCCTGACCGACGAGCATGCGGCGGTAGCGCACGTGACCGCGGTGAAGGCAGAGGCTGCTCCGGCTGCCGATGCAGTAGCAGCGGCCGGCCCTGCGGAGCCGGAAGTGGCGAAGAGGGGCAAGCAGGAGTCTGCAGAAGCGGGCTCCGGCAAGAAGTAAACCGGCGTGTTCCTGGTCGTGGGCCTTGGCAACCCGGGCATCGAGTACCAGTTCACGCCGCACAATGCGGGGTTTCTGGCGATCGATCGCATTGCGGACGACTATGGCGTGGCAGTGGTGAATCGCCGCTGCCGCGCCCAGACGGCGCGGGTGCAGATGGCAGGGCGCGATGTAGTGCTGGCCAAGCCCGAAACCTGGATGAACCTGAGCGGCTTGTCCGTGCAGGCGCTGGTGACAGAGTTCGGCATCGATCCGAAGCGTGAGCTGGTGGTGATCTACGACGAGCTGGCGCTGGCTCTGGGGTCGATGAGGGTGAGAGAACGTGGCAGCTCGGGCGGCCACAATGGCGCCAAGTCGATCAACGGAGCGCTGGGCACGGAAGAGTGGGCGCGCATCCGGATCGGGGTTGGGCCGGAGGATAACGGGCCCGAGAGCATGCGGCGGCGCGGCAAGGATTACCTGCTGACGCCGATGCGGAAGGCAGAGCTTGCAGTGCTGGACGAGGTGCTAGACCGCACCGCGAAGGCAGTAGGGGTGATCGTCGCGCAGGGAGTCAGCGTGGCGATGAACGAGTTCAACCGTCGAGAGCAAAACGGCCCGGCGGAGTAGGGAAAAGGCAGCAAACCGGCAGCAAACGGCCGCCGGCGGCAAACGAGAACTGTAGAGAAAAGAGACGCTATGCAACGTTTTTACGAAGTAATGTTTATCGTCCGGCCCGATGTGCTGGATGAGGATCTCGACAAGCTGATCGCCGGGTTCGAGGGAACGGTGACGAACGGCGGCGGAGCAATCCGCTCGACGGAGAAGCTGGGCCGCCGCAAGCTGGCCTACACGGTGCGCAAGTTCAACGACGGCAACTACGTGCTGCTGACGGTCGACGCCGACGGTCCGCTGGTGGCCGAACTGGAGCGCCGCCTGCGCGTCTCCGAGCCGGTGATCAAGTTCCTCACCGTGCGCATGGACGAGGAAGAGAAGCGCCTGAACAAGGTGAAGGCCATCCGGGCGACGCGTAAGAAGCTGAGCGCGCAGCCGGCAGCGGTGGTTGAAGCGACTCCGACTCCGGCTCCCGAGCCCGCGGAAGCGGCCCCGGCCAGCGCCTAAGAGAATTGAAATTCATCGAACCTGCCGTGTTCTGCGCGGCAAAAAAGAAGGAAGAGACAAATGGCTGACGAAACAACACCGCAACGCGCCGAAGGCGGCGCACCATCCTCCTCAGGCCCTGGTGGCCCGCGTTCAGGCGGCCCCCGGCCGAGCGGTCCCGGTGGACCCGGCGGCGGCGGACGCAAGTTTTTCCGCCGCAAGAAGGTCTGCAAGTTCTGCACCGAGAAGATCGACGCGATCCCTTACCGTGACGTGCGCCTGCTGCAGGGCTTCGTGGCCGAGCGTGGCAAGATCGTGCCCCGCCGCCTGACCGGTGTCTGCACGACGCACCAGCGCCGTCTGACCCGCGCCATCAAGCAGGCCCGGAATATCGCCCTGCTGCCTTTTGCTGCGCGCTTCTAGCGTGCGATCGGACGCAGCATCGCGCCCTGGCCGGGCTGCGCCGCATTTAAGAACTGGAGATTCGCAATGGAAGTCATTCTGAAGGAAGACGTCATCAACCTGGGCCATCGCGGCGACGTGGTGAAGGTGGCTGAGGGCTATGGCCGCAACTACCTGCTGCCGAAAAAGCTCGCCATGCAGGCGACCGCTGCCAACAAAACCGTCATCGAGCAGATGAAGGCATCGGCCCTGCGCCGCTCAGCCCGTGAAAAGGGCGAAGCCGAACAGCTTGTGGCCCAGCTCGATGCAGTCGCGCTGGTCTTTGAGCGTAAAGTGGGCGAGAACGAGCACCTTTTTGGCTCGGTCACCTCGGCCGACATCGCCCAGCAGCTTGAGGCGAAGGGCTTCAACATCGAACGCCGCAAGATCACACTGGAAGAGCCCCTCAAGAGCGTGGGCGAGTTCCTGGTGCCGGTCAAGCTGCATCGCGAAGTGACCGCGCACATCAAGGTAACGGTCAAGGGCGAAGAAGCCGCAGCCTAAGCAAAACCCGCAAGACAGAAAAGCCCCACCCCCGGCGCTGAACCAGCGCCGAGGGTGGGGCTTTTTTGCTTCCGGGGCGGCGGTGGGGCCTTAGCTAGCTGGGAATCGCTACGATTTGACAGACCTGATTCATGCGGTAAATCTGATCTTGTGGAGCTGGCGAAGGGGCTTGAACCCCCGCCTGTCTGATTAAAAATCAGATGCTCTACCAGCTGAGCTACGCCAGCCCTTTTCATCTGCTTCTACAAAATCTGAAGATCCCATAGTTGACAGGTGCTGAGGCAAATTTGGGTAATTACATACTTGACACACAAGGCTGTAAGGAGTCAAAATGAGACTCCGTGACAGGGCAGTGCTACTGGGCTTTCTAATATGTCTTTCCTTGACTAAAGAAGTACCTGCTAACGACCACACTTTCTCTAGGCACATTCATGCCGAAATTGATGAGGGTCGGCATGGTTGGGCCGTTCTCTCCAACTCTTTCAATTGTGTAGATGAATCCGGTCTGATGGCCGTTCTGCATGGCCCCCGACTGGTAATCGACACAGCCGACGACGACAGGATACACCCGCAAAGTCTGAACGATGGGCGAGGCATCCCCACGCTGGGGAGGGGGCCACTTGATAATTTCGCTGTCGGTGGGCCGCCCCGTACCAAAGTTTATCTGCCATTCCAGCGCGGAATCCTTGTAGATGGTAGTTGGAACCCCAACTATGCGCGATTCATCCGCCGTAGGGGGTCGGGCGCACAATTCGGACTGCTTCTGGGCCGGAGATTTGAACAAGTCATCGCCCCACTGCACAAATATCACCTTGTATCGGACTGCTGTCAGATTGGCGGGAAGAGAGCCGTCGTTTTTGAAGGCGAGAGAGAAAGCGGCAGACATTCCGCCGAGATCGCTGAAGGTTACGGGATTCAGAACATGCAAAAAGGAGACATCTATCGACGCTCTTTGCGATTCGATAAGACGCTGGTTTTGGTCGAATTGCTTAGCAGTCAGACCGGCGATGTTGGTAGCGGCGGCAGCTTGCTTCGCGGAATTATTGGCAAGAATCGTCGCCTGGGCTGTTTGTTTCTGGGCCTCCCCGTACAGATGGTTGGTGGCGTCGGTCTGAGCCTGCATCTTTTTCAAGGTTTCTTGCAGCGTGTAGTCGCTCCCATTCAGGGCTTCACGGGTCAGCCTGTTAGTCCAGCGAATCTGCGCCCACTGAAGGATAGAGAATACGGTATAGACGATCAGCGCCGCCAGCCCGAGCAACTCTATTCCAAGTTTGACGTTATCTCGCCACTTGCTGGGTTCTTTGGCGGGTTGGGCGCTACCTGGTGGGGTTGGTGGAGGCTGCGGATGGCTAGAAATGGGAGAGATGCTTACTGGGGATTTTCCGTCTTTGTCTGCGGATTCATCACCTCTCGCGTTGGGGGGATCTTCTTCGGACTGAAATTCTGGATGGTCTAGCACGCGCTATCCTCTGAGGTGAGGCGAATTATGAAACACGAATACCACGAAGGGCCGGAAGCATTGAAGAGATTTGAGGACGGCATGAAGAAGCTGTTTCAGGCACCCAAACCTGAGAGCCCTTTCAAGCCCCCCCCAGCCAAACCGAAGGAAGAACCCAGCAAGGACTAGCGTTTGCGCTTGCCTCGTCCTTGCCGTTTATCAGTGTGTCGTCGCGGCTCCAGTGAGCGCGGAGTAGGTCAGACGATGACCGAACACGTTGGACATAGCAGCTTCAAATCGGGCCTGGTCGTCCATGTTCTTGCGGTTGTTATACCGGAACGATTGCTCATCGAGGTAGCGAAACAGATGGAAAGGTTCGATGCTCACATAAGTACCGTTGATGCCGCGCTTCAGCAGCGACCAGAAGTTCTCAAGGCCATTGGTGTGGATGCGACCGTTGACGTACTCCACGGCGTGATCCACGACCGCGTGAGCGTATTGTCCAGCCAGCCCCTCATACGAGAGAAGAGCATCAGTGTACAGAGCCGCGCCAGCTTCGACGTGCTTCTTTACTTCCGACTGAAGAGCGGCTTTCTTGTGGTTTGCCACAACCATCGTGCGAACCTTGCCTCCGCGCTCAAGAATGCCCATAACAGCAGTCTTATCCTTCGTTCCGGTACCGGTGATGCGACGGTCCTTGACGCTCAGGTGCATGTTGCGGGCCTTGCCACCAATGAACGTCTCATCGGCTTCAACTTCGCCAGAGAGCTTGGTGGTGCAATCGTCATGCATGGTGGTGCGGATGCGATGCATCATGAACCAAGCCGACTTCTGAGTGATACCAAGGGTGCGGGCGATTTCGCAGGAGCTAACACCGTTCTTGCTATTGCAGAGAATCCAGTACGCACACATCCACTTGTCGAGTCCGAGTGGGGAATCTTCGAAGATCGTTCCCACCTTGAGGCTGAATTGCTTCTTGCATCCCGAGCAAAACCAGACCTTACGGGTTTTGATGAACGAGTGCTTCTCGGAGCCGCAACGCGGGCAAGCGACGACACCATTCGGAAAGCGCAAGTTGAGCGCGTACTGGAAAGCACGGTCAGCGTCCGAGAAGTAGATGATTGCTTCTTGCAGTGTGTGAGGGGCTGCCATTCCTCGAATATAGGCTCGATTGCCTTGTGTGTCAAGTATGTAATTACCTTTTTGCTTCCTGCCGGGATGAAGTAGGCGCCGCTTTAGAACAGGCGTCCTACGGTGAAGAAGATCTTTCGCCGGCCGGCATCGCCGAGGCTGCCGCCAAAGGTGATGACGCCCAGCGGGGTCACGGCGACCAGCCCGGAGAGTACATCTTCGCGCAGGAAGGCAGGCAGCTCCGGCGACCAGACCTCGCCGGCCTCATAGGCGAAGGAGGTGTAGATGCCATGCCCGAGGCCGGAGGGCAGGCGCGCCACCCGGCGCAGATAACCCGCGCGGATGAGATAGTCGTCGGTGCCGCGATACTCGTCGATGGAGGAGGCGGAGAGCCGCAGCGGGCCGCCGAGAGAGAAGCGCAGCGGATCGGCAACGTTGCGCCGGAGGTAGGAGCTGGCGTCAATCGCGACGCCGAAGATGTTGTCGTCCCCGATGCTGAGGGTCTTGTCCGTGCTGAGCTGGATGAGGGGGGCGTTTTCGCTGGCGAGGGTATGGTAAAGGGCTCCCGCGGAGAGGTCGAAGTGGGAGCCGGAGGGGGAGACGGCTCCCGTCTCGGCGGTGTCGTAGACCAGATGGACGACCGCCGTCTGCGCTGTTCCGGAGAGGTCGGGCTCGGTGTTATTTCCGAGCTGGAGATGCCAGCGGACGGCCTGCTCGCGCCACTCGGCGGCGAGCTGCGTGTGCCTGCTGACGGTGCGCCCGAAGTCGAGTCCGCCGCCGGCCATCTGCTGAAGCCAAGAGGAGATGCGCACCTGGTTTGACCAGAGATAAACGGGCTGGCGAAGGAAGCCGAGGTGGGGCTGCAGGAAATATCCCTTGTCAGAGAGGCGGCGGTAGTACTCCAGCGAGGCCTGGGTGAGAAAACCGAGGCGCAGATCGCTGCGCAGCTCCGAGCCGAAGCCGCCGAGGTCCTGATCAATGAGGCGGAAGTCGAAGGTGGTGCGGGTCACGTTCGAGTTCATGGCGGTGAGGTCTGCGCCGAAGAGGAGGAAGGGCGGCCCGTTGTGAACGTGATTCAGGCTGACGAGGACGCCGGTATCAGGCCCCTGGGCCTGGGTGGCGGAGAGGTTGTCGCTCTGTCCGGGGGCGAAGGTTTGAAAGTTGGACAGGTAGGTGCCGCCGCCCTCGACGCGGGTGAGCGCAGAGGAAAGGGCGTTGGCCTGGATGGGGAGGTTCTCGAGCGGCTTGATGCTGGCGGCGACGGTGCGGCGCGCGCCGGCTGTGCCTCCCTCAATGCGGAGCGCCTTTAGCAGCCCTGGGCGCGGACGGATGCGGGCCTGGCGCGCGGCCAGATAGGCCTGCCAGCCGGCATCGTTCAGCGCATAGGGCAGCAGCTGGGCACTGTGCCGGGCGGCTGCTTCGTAGCCTGCCTTCACGAGCTCGGCGCCCTTGTCGTAGTCGACGGTGGAGTACTGCTGGAGGGCGGGGGTGATGAGGATGTCGGCCAGCTTCTGGCTCTGCTGGACGTTGTGCGCGGTGCCTGCGGTGAAGGCGCGGGCGAAGACGCCGACGATGGAGCTGAGGTCGCCGCGGCCGAGGGCCGCATCCGGCAGGTGGACGGCGATGATCAGGTCGGCGTGGAGATCGTTCTTGAGGACGCCGGTGGGCAGATTGTCGGTGATGGCTCCGTCGACGAGGTAGTGGTTGTGATACTCGACGGGCGGGAAGATGCCGGGAATGGCGATGGAGGCGCGGATGGCCTCGGGCAGCGGACCGCCGTCGAAGACCAGCGGCTCAAGGTCATTGAGATCGGTGGCGACGCAGCGGAAAGGGATGGGCATGCGGTCGAAGCTGAGCGCGCTGGTGTTGTAGGCGGTGAACTCTTCGCGGAGAAACTTGTCGAGCGGACGGTCGGTGAGCAGGGCGTTTCTGAGGCTCACTCCGTCGCGCAGGCCGAACTGAATGGCCTGCGGCAGGTCGCGGCGATCCTGGCGGCGGCGATAGTTGAGGTCAGAGTAAGGGGAATCGACCGAGAAGATGTGTTCGAAGTCGCCGCCCGTGGCGAGCGCGTTGATCTGCGGCAGCGTCTGGCCCTCGGCATAGAGGCCGCCAACCAGCGCGCCCATGCTGGTTCCGGCGAGTCGGTCGATGGGGATGTGGTGCTCTTCCAGCCATTCGAGGACGCCGATATGGGCGAGGCCGAGCGCGCCGCCGCCCTCCAGAACGAGGCCTATGACGGGTCTGCCGGCGGGAACGATGGGCGGAAAATCGGTCGGCCTCTTGGGGGCACTCTCCGGCTGCGAGGTGGCGCTGTTGACGCTGCCGCCGGTCTGCGCCTTGCCGCCGGGCGTGTTCAGGGGGGACTGCGGCGGAGCCGTCTGGGGAGCCTTCTGGGGAACGGTTTGGGGCGCGGTAGCCGGCCTGGTCGCGTCCTGCTGGGAGTAGGCTGCTCCCCATGAAAAGGAAGCCAGCAGCAGGCAGGCGATTTTTCCTGTGGATCTCATCGATTGTCGCTCTTGATTCTCGCTTCCAATCTAAACATGACGGCACCTGTGCGGAACGGAGATTTGAAAGGTTAGGGGCGAAAGGCCCAGGAATGAATTTGTGGATATTGGCGGCGCTGCAGCTGAGCGACGAGCGCCCGGCATGGCCGGCGTGCTACACTCAGCGGTTTTCGAGGTCTTAATGTCTGACATGCTGACGGCTCCTGCTACTACGCTTCCCCTCACCTATCTCAATGAGGATGAACAGCTCTTTCGCTCCACGGTGCGCGAGTTTGCGCGCGACACGATCGGGCCGCTGGTGCGGCAGATGGACGAGGAGCAGCACTTCGCTGCGGAGCTGATTCCGCAGCTCTTCGGGCTGGGGCTGATGGGCATCGAAGTCCCGGTGGAGCATGGCGGCTCGGGGGGTAGCTTCTTTGAGGCGATCGTGGCCGTCGAGGAGATCTCGGCGGTCGACCCTGCGGTGGGCGTGCTGGTCGATGTGCAGAACACGCTCTGCGTGAATGCGCTGCTGCGCTGGGGGACGGCGGAGCAGAAGCAGCAGTGGCTGCCGCGGCTGGCCGCGGACACGATCGGCGCCTATGCGCTGAGCGAGGCAGCCTCAGGCTCGGATGCGTTTGCGCTGGAGACGCGCGCGGTGAAGAGCGGCGGCGACTACGTGCTGACGGGTCAGAAGCTGTGGATCACCAATGCCAAGGAAGCAGGGCTGTTCATCGTCTTTGCGACGCTCGATGCCGCGGCGGGATACAAGGGCATTACGGCGTTCCTGGTGGACAAGAATACGCCGGGGCTGACGATTGGCAAGAAGGAAGACAAGCTGGGGATTCGCGCTTCCTCCACCTGCGAGCTGATTCTGGAAGAGTGCCGCGTGCCGGCGGAGGCCGTGCTGGGCGAGCCGGGCAAGGGTTACAAGATCGCCATTGAAACGCTGAACGAAGGGCGTATCGGCATTGGCGCGCAGATGCTGGGGCTGGCGCAGGGCGCGTGGAACCACGCGGCGAAGTATGCGAAGGAGCGGAAGCAGTTCGGCAAGCCTATTGCGGAGTTCCAGGCGGTGCAGTTCCTGCTGGCGGAGCTGGCGACGGAGATCGAGGCGACTCGCCTGCTGGTCTACAACGCGGCGCGGCTGAAGGACGCGAAGCTCGACTACGTGCGCGAGGCGGCGATGGCGAAGTACTTCTCGTCGCAGGTGGCGGAGCGCGTGGCGAGCCATGCGGTGGAGATCTACGGCGGCTACGGCTTTGTGAAGGACTACCCGGTGGAGAAGTTTTACCGGGATGCGAAGATCGGCAAGATCTACGAAGGCACCTCGAATATGCAGCTCGCAACGATTGGAAAACTGGTGCTCGGAGGGGCAAAGTAGCAGCCCCCTTTTACCCGCTAGCGATAACGATTCTCGCCTGAGAATCGTTATCGCCCGGCGACCGCAGCACGGGATGAGATGCTGAGCCGGGTATCCGCCGGGCAGCGATAGAGCATCCACGCTAGTGAGGCCGCGTTGCAGCGTCTTGAAATCTCTATGCAGAAAATCCCGAGGGCGAAGACGTGTGACTATCGGGGGCGCGCGTGGAACCGTGAGCGGAACGCTAAGTGGCCTGGAGAGTTGAAGTTCACTGAGCAGGAGGGACAGGAGGATCGCAGGTGAAAATGCCCGGCACGTGACTGTAGTTACGTGGATGTGGTGACGAATGTGTTGTAGGGTTAGAAAAATTGTCTGGAGGATCGATGAAGCGGATTCACCTGTTTGCGTTGCTGTTCCTTGTTTCTCTCTTTTCCATCGCCCCGGCCCGGGGGCAGGTCGGCGTGTATGCCAACTTCAGCGCGACGACGCTGAACGTGCCCAATGAGACAGGCTGGATTTATGGCCCGACCTTTGGAATCTATGACGACCGCTTTCATCTGCCGGTCGTCAATTTCGGAGTGGATGCGCGTGGCGAGGTGCTGGGCAGCGGCGGATCGGAGCAGGTCTACGGCGGACTGGTGGGGCCTCGGGCGGTGTTTCACCTGCCAGTGTTGCCGCTTCACCCCTATGCCGAGGTGCTGGGAGGCGCGGCGCGTGTGCAGGTGGGGCAGGGATCTGCCCTGAGGCGCGGAACCTTCCTCAACTATTCGGTGCTGGGGGGACTGGATCTTACCTTCTTTCCGAGGCTCGACTGGCGGGTGATCGAGTACAGCTATGGAGGTTTTCCGGGGCTGAACCAGGGAACCAACCAGCAGACGGTGAGCATGGGACTGGTCTTCCGGCTGCCAATTCCGTAAATTTTCTACCGATTCAACCCTCCCGAGGAGCGCGGCGGTCTGACCGCGCTTTCTTTTCATCTACACTGAAAGCTTGCGAGAGGCAGCGACCATTTCGGAGGCGTCGGCAGGCCCGCGACCGGCTTCGCACAAGCGGCTGCTGCAGCTGCTGGGGTTGGCATGCGGTGTCGGGGTCGCGAACATCTACTACAATCAGCCGCTGCTGCTGGAGATGAGCCGCAGCGTTCACGTGCTGGCTGGTCAGACCGGCACGGTGGCGGTGGCGACGCAGGTCGGTTACGCGGTGGGCATCGTTGCGTTTGTGCCGCTGGCGGACGTGGTGGAGCGACGCGGCCTGATGATGAAGCTCTTTGCGGGGGCGGCGGTGGCCGCACTGCTGACAGGGCTGGCTCCTACCCTGCTGACCCTGATCCTTGCGAGCGTGATGCTGGGGCTGACAGCGGCGGTGACGCACGTGGCGGTGCCGATTGCGCCGGAACTGGCCAATGACGATGAGCGCGGGCGAGCCATCGGCAATGTGATGACGGGGCTGCTGCTGGGGGTGCTGCTGGGGCGTGCGGTTTCGGGCGCGATTGCGGCGTGGCTTGGCTGGCGGGCGGTCTTCTTTATGGCTGCGGCGGGAAATGCGGCGTTTGTTCCGATCCTGCTGCGGAAGTTTCCCACGCTTCCGCCTTCTCACCCGTTGCCCTACAGGCAGGCGTTGCGTTCGCTGTGGACGCTGGTGCGGACGCAGCCGGTGTTGCGGGAGTCGGCGGTGCAGGGGGCGCTGGTGTTTGCAGGGTTCTCCTGCTTCTGGACGACGCTGGTCTTTCTGCTGGGCTCGCCGCACTACCGGCTGGGCGCGGGGGTAGCGGGCAGCTTCGGGATTCTGGGCGCGACGGGCGTGCTGATTGCGCCGGTGGCAGGGAGGCTGGCGGACAGGCGCGGTTCGCGGGCCGTGGTGACGATGGCGCTGGTGCTGCTGTCGACGGCCTTTGTGATCTTCCTGGTGGCGGGCTACCGGTTGGCGGGGCTGATCCTGGGGGTGGTGGTGCTGGACCTGGGGGCGCAGGCGAACCAGATTGCGAACCAGACACGCATCTTCGGGCTGGAGGCGAGCGCTCGGGGACGGATCAATACAATCTATATGACGCTGTTCTTTATGGGCGGGTCGCTGGGGTCGCTCTTCTCGGCGATGGCGTGGACCCGGTACCGCTGGCCGGGGGTGTGCATCCTGGGATTGGGATTTCTGGGGCTGGCGGCGGTAGTACATAGTGCAGGAAGCAGGGCTGCGGCGTTACGATTAAGAGAGCTATGATGACAGGATTGAAGCCCCGGGCGGTGATCTGCCTTTCGGGAGGAATGGATTCGGCGGTCTGCGCGGCGCTGGCGGCGAGGGAGTGCGAGGTCTATGCGCTGCACTTCAGCTATGGGCAGCGGACCGAGGCTCGCGAGCTCAAGAGCGCGCGCGGGGTGGCCGAGGCGGTGGGCGCGAAGCAGTTTCTGCATCTGGAGATCGACCTCTTCCGGCGGATCGGAGGCTCGGCACTGACCGATGAGACGATCGCGGTGCCCGCGGCGGTAGAGGAGGGGATCGGCGCTTCGGTGCCGGTGACTTATGTTCCGTTCAGGAATGCGCACTTTCTGTCGGCGGCGGTGAGCTGGGCCGAGGTGGTGGGCGCACGGAAGATCTATATAGGCGCGGTAGAGCAGGACAGCTCCGGATATCCGGACTGCCGGCCGGCGTATTACGAGGCGTTTCAAGAGTTGATCCGCAGAGGAACGAAAGAGGGAGACATCGAAGTTGCGACTCCGCTCATCCATATGCGGAAGCGGGAGATTGTAGCTCTCGGCCTTGAACTGGGTGCGCCGTTCAATTTAACTTGGTCGTGCTATTCAGAGCAGGGGCGAGCGTGTGGCGTATGCGAGAGCTGTGTTCTGCGCCTGAGGGCATTTGCAGAGGCTGGGACAGTGGATCCAGTGCCTTATGCGGCGTGAAAAAAGATTTAGTGATGGGACGCAGCAGACTGCTGCCGTTCCACATATGAGGTAAGGGAGAAGAAGACAATGCGAAAGACAAAACTCTGGCTGGCGGTTTTTGTGGCCATGCTGTTGCCGGCCCTCCAGTTCAGCGCGCACGCGCAGGCACCCACGGGCAAGATTCACGGCCATATCCAGGACCCGGCCGGAGTTGCGCTCGCCAACGCAAAGGTCGAGCTGAGCACGGACGGCAAAACGGCGAAGTACACCTTCACTGCGGACGGCAACGGCGATTACAAAGGCGACGGAATTGCGCCCGGGACCTATGTGGCAACGGCCTTCCAGGCCGATAAGGCGGTGGACCGGTTCACGGAAGTGAAGATCACTGCGGGCGGCGACACGGCGCAGGACTTCGATATGTCGCGGGCGGATTACGTATCGAAGCTGAGCGCGGAGCAGAAGAAGGCGCTGGCCGATCTGAAGCAGAAGAACGCGGAAGCGATGAAGGAAAACAGCCAGATCAAGAATCTGAATGCTGACCTGATCAAGGCGCGCGAGGACAACAAGGCGAAGAACTTTGCCGAGGCCGAGAGCCTGATGCAGAAGGACACCACGGCGAAGCCGGATGCCTCAGTACTCTGGCTGGAGCTGGGGACGGCGCAGTCCGGCGAGAAGAAGTATGACGATGCGGCGACCTCACTGAAGAAGGCAATCGACCTGGAAACCGCGGCGAAGAAGCCGAACCAGGAGATCATTGCCGGGGCGAACAACGCACTGGGCGAGGTGCTGGCAGCACAGAACAAGCTGCCCGATTCAGAAGCCGCCTATGACGCAGCGGCCAAGGCAGTGCCCGCCAATGCAGCCATGTATTACGGCAATGAAGCGATCGTGCTGAGCCGCGCCGGGCAGCCGGACGCTACAGTCACAGCAGCCGATAAGGCGATTGCCGCCGATCCGAACAAGCCGATTCCCTACTACCTGAAGGGACAGGCGCTGATCAACAAGGCGACGGTCGACCCGAAGACACAGAAGATTGTGGCTCCTCCGGGCTGCGCAGAGGCCTACCAGAAGTACCTGGAGCTCGATCCGAACGGCCCCTTTTCGGCGGAAGCCAAGAGCGTGCTGGCGGAGATGGGCCAAACGGTCAGCAAGACCTTCAAGGCAGGAAAGAAGAAGTAGCTTAGCGAAAAAGAAAGCGCCGCTCCGGGAAGACCGGGGCGGCGTTTTTCTTTGAGGGAAAGTGCAGTGGAAAGGACTCTATGAATGCTCCCGTGAAGGTGCTGAGTTATGTGCAGGCGGCGGAGGCGATTGGGGCGCATGCAGCCGGCAGGCCACGACCTGGGACGGAGAAGGTGGGTCTGCTGGATGCGCAGGGACGGGTGCTGGCGGCGGGGGTGGTTGCCGACCGGGACCAGCCGCCCTTTGACCGCTCGACGCGGGACGGGTTTGCGTGCCGGGCGGAGGATGCAGGCGGGGCGCTGCGTGTGATGGGGACGGTGCGTGCCGGTGAGGTGTGGCATGTCGACCCGCTGGGGGCAGGAGAAGCGGTGGAGATCATGACGGGCGCGCCGGTTCCTGCAGGGGCGGACTGCGTGGTGATGGTGGAGCATGTGGTGGAGTGCGGCGCCGGGATTGAGCTGCAGGTCGGGCGGATGGCGAGGCGGGGCGAGAATATCGTTCCCCGCGGGGCAGAGGCGGCGAAGGGTGGGGTGATTCTTGCGGCCGGGGTGCGGATGACGGCCACGCAAATCGCCGCTGCGGCGGCCTGCGGGTATGCGGAGGTCGAGGTGTTTCAGCGGCCGCGCGTGGCCGTGCTGGCGACCGGAGATGAGCTGGTGCAGGTGGCCGATGCTCCGCTGCCGCACCAGATTCGCAACTCAAACAGCTATAGCCTGGCGGCGATGGTGGCGGCGGCTGGAGCGGAAGCGGTGGTGCTGCCGGTGGCGCGCGATGAACGGGGATCGCTGGAGACGTCGATCCGGGAGGCGCTGGAGTGCGACCTGGTGCTGATGTCGGGTGGGGTTTCGATGGGGAAGTATGACCTGGTGGAAGAGGTGTTGACAGGACTGGGCGCGGAGTTTTTCTTTACGGGGGTCGAGATCCAGCCGGGGCGTCCTGCGGTTTTTGGGCGGGCGATGGGGAAATACTTCTTTGGGCTGCCGGGGAATCCTGTCTCTACGATGGTGACGTTTCTGCTGTTTGCCGAGCCGATGATCCGGGGAACGGCCGGGGAGAGCGAAACCTCTCCACGATTTGCGCAGGCGACGCTGGCGGAGCCGGTGAAGGTGAAGACGGGATTGAGGCGGTTTCTGCCGGCGGTGCTGGAGAGCGCCGTGGAGGGATCGAGGGTGAAGCTGGTGGCATGGCAGGGATCCGGTGACCTGGCGGCGACGGCGCGGGCGAATTGTTTCGCGGTGGTGCCTCCTGAGCGGGAGGCACTGGCGGCGGGGGAAGTGGTCTCAGTACTGCTGGCTTAGCCGAGGAAGCGGCGCAGGGCGGCGAGGCCGGATTCAATAGCCTCCATGGAGACGGCGTATCCGAAGCGGACGTGGGACTCGCCCTGGGCTCCGAAGACGACGCCGGGAATGGTGGCGACGTGAGCCTTCTCCAGCAGGGTGGCGGCGGCCTTGCGGCTGTCCTTGCTGATCTTTTCGACGCGCGGAAAGGCGTAGAAGGCGCCCTGCGGCATCTCGCATTCGAGGCCGAGCGCATTGAGGCCGGTGACCAGCAGGTCGCGGCGCTCACGGTACTCTTCGCGACGCCTGGCGATGACAGAGTGGGGCGTCGCGAGGGCCTCAAGCCCAGCCCACTGGATGGGCGTTGAGACGCCGTTGGTGGAGTAGAGGACGAGCTTGCGAAGGCCGGTCATGAAAGGCTCTTGCGCGACGGCGTACCCGAGACGCCAGCCGGTCATGCCGTAACTCTTCGAGAAGGTGTAGGTCGTAATGGTGCGCTCGGCCATGCCGGGCAGCGAGGCGATGGAGAAGTGATCGCCCTCATAGACCAGGTCTTCATAAGCCTCATCGGCGATGACGATGAGTTTGTGCTTGATGGCAAAGGCGGCGACCTCTTCTGCCTCTGCGCGGGAGAAGACGGTGCCGGAGGGGTTCTGGGGCGTGTTGTAGTAGATGGCGCGGGTGTGAGGCGTGGAGAACTGTTCCAGCGTCCGGGTGATGCCGTTGCGGCGCGCGCTGGAGGTGGGCACGAGCAGCGGGCGCGCCTGCGCTCCGGTGATCATGTCGCGAATGGGCGTCCAGTAGGGCGAGAAGAGCAGGACATCATCGCCCGCATCAAGGATGGCCTGAAAGGCCGCATACAGCGCATGCGCGCCGCCCGCGGTGACGATGACGTCGTCGACGGTCGTGTCGATGCCGTTGCGGGTGGTGAGCTTGCGTGCAAGCGCCTCGCGGAGGGGGGCGATGCCTGAGGAGGCTGCATACTTTGTCTTGTTCTCGACGAGGGCGCGCATCATCGCGTACTTGATGGTCTCAGGAGTCTCGAAAAAGGGCTCGCCGCCATGGAAGGGGTGAACGGTTTCACCGGCGGCGCGCAGCTCAAGCACCTTGTTCCTGATCTGCACGATATCGGAGAAGCCAACTTCATCAAGTCGCTTGGCGAGGCGCAGGCCGCTTTTTCTCGTTGGCATAGCGTAGGCTTCCTTTCAGGTAACGGAACAGCATAACTTATCTGAAGCGGCGTGTCGTTGCTGATATTCTTAGCGCTATGCGGCGATCAACAATCTGGTTTCTGCTTGCGGTGTTATGGATTGCAGCTGTGCCGGTGGCGCTGGTGCACCACCACAAAGACACGGCGACGATCGACGCGGTGGTCGCGCTGATCTTCTTCTTCATCGGCGTGCGGCTGCGAGGACGCGAGATGCTAAACCGCTAATACGCCAGTGTAGACGGCCATGCCCGCGACGGCATCGACTCCAATGGCGTCGAGCGCGTCGATCTCAGCCTGTTCGCGGATGCCACCGGCAGCGATGAGCTGGCGCTGGGTGAGGCGGCGCAGCGAGGCGGCGATGGGCAGCGGGAAGCCCTGCATGGTGCCCTCCGTGTCAATGTGGGTGTAGAGGAAGGCTGTGCAGTAGGCTTCGAGCGCGACGATCGCCTCTTCCGGGGTGAGGGCGGTCTGCTCCTTCCAGCCCTTGATGGCGACACGACCGGCTTTTGTATCAATGCTTGCTACAAATTTGTCTGTGCCGATGGAGTCGGCGATTTCGCGCGCGAACGCGGCATTAACCGGGGCGTTGAGATCGGCGCGGAAGAGCGCGGAGCCGAAGATGACGCGCCTGGCGCCTGCATCGAGGAGCGACTGAGCGTGGGCTGCGGTGGCTACGCCGCCGCCGACCTGACATGGAAGGCGGCGCGCGATCTTTTCAATGAGGGGCGCGTTGCTGCCCTGGCGCATGGCGGCATCGAGATCGATGAGCTGGATGAGCGGATAGGAGGCGAAGCGCTCGATCCAGTATTCAAAGTCGTCGAAGGCCAGCTTGAGCTTCTCGCCGTGGACGAGCTGCACGATGCGGCCACCCATCAGGTCAATGGAAGGAATTAACATGGGAGCCTCATGGGAATACCTCTCTGCGCAATTACTTCTTTCAGTGTACGGGCATCGGCGATACCGAAGTGGAAGATGCTGGCGGCAAGCGCGGCGTCGGCCTTGCCTACGAGGAAGACCTCTGCAAAGTGCTCCGCCGTGCCCGCGCCGCCGGAGGCGATGACGGGAATCTGCACGGCCTGACTGACGAGGGCGGTGAGTTCGCAGTCGAAACCGGCGCGGGTGCCATCGGCGTCCATGGAGGTGAGCAGAATTTCTCCGGCGCCGCGGTCTTCCGCTTCGCGCGCCCAGTCAAGGAGTGCGCGGCCTGCGGGCTTGCGGCCACCGTTGATGAAGACCTCTGCCCCGTCTACAGTGCGGCGCGCGTCGATGGCCACGACGACGGCCTGCGCACCAAAGCTGCGGCCTATTTCGCCAATGAGCTCGGGGCGTGCGATGGCGGCGGAGTTGATGCTGACCTTATCTGCGCCTGCATCGAAGACCTGGGCTGCGTCATCTGCGGTGCGGATGCCGCCGCCGACCGTGAAGGGGATGAAAAGGCGCTGGGCGGTGCGGCGCACGGTCTCAAGCAGAGTGCCGCGGCCCTCGTGCGTGGCGGTGATGTCGAGGAGGACGATTTCGTCGGCACCAGCGGCGGCGTGACGCGCGGCGAGCTCCGCGGGGTCGCCAGCGTCGACGAGGTCAAGAAACTGTACGCCCTTGACGACGCGGCCAGCGGTGACATCAAGGCAGGCGATGATGCGCTTGGTCAGCATGATTCGAGCCTCACAAAGTTTTCAAGCAGAGTGCGACCGGCGGCGCTCGACTTCTCCGGGTGGAACTGTACCGCCATGAGATTGTCGCGTTCGACGGCGGCGGTGAAGGGCTGGCCGTAATTTGTAACTGCCGCTGTTTCTTTTATGATGGGCGCGCGCCAGGAGTGGGTGTAGTAGACATAGGCACCCTCTTCAATCCCGCGCAGCAGACGCGATGCGGGATCGACCGAGATAGAGTTCCAGCCGACGTGGGGGATTTTCATGGCGCCGGTGAAACGTTCGCACATGCCCTCGAATAATCCTGCGCCTTGCACCGATGGGTCTTCTGTGCTGCCGGCAAAGAGCCACTGCAGGCCGACGCAGATGCCGAGGAATGGCGTGCCCTGCGCGATCTTTTCCGTGGCGGCCTGCCTGAGCCCGCGGTCAGCGAGAAAGCGGGTTGCGGCGAAGTGGCCGACGCCGGGAAGCACGAGCTTGTCTGCGCGGCGCACCTCGTCGGGATCTTCAGTGACGAGGGTGTCGGCGCCGATTGCACGGAGCGCCTTGACGACAGAGGTGAGGTTGCCGGCCTTGTAATCGATGACGGTGATCACAGAAGGCCCTTGGTGCTGGGCAGCATCTCACCCAGCTGCTTGTCGCGGGAGCAGGCCACGCGGAGGGCGCGTGCGAAGGCCTTGAAGAGCGCCTCTACCTTGTGATGATTGGAGCGGCCATACATCGTCTTGATATGGACGTTGGCGCGTGCGCCGCGTGCGAAGCCTTCAAAGAAATCTTCGACGAGCTCGGACTGGAGATCGCCGACGAGGCGCGTCTTGACCTTGGTCTTGACGACGGAGGCGACGCGGCCACTGAGATCGACGGCGGCGACGCCCAGGGTTTCATCCATGGTCATGAGGAAGTAACCCGCGCGCATGATGCCGCGCTTGTCGCCGAGCGCCTGATCGAATGCCTCGCCGAGCGCGATGCCCACGTCTTCTACGGTGTGGTGCTGATCGACGTCGAGGTCGCCTTGGCAGGTGAGTTCAAGATCGAAGGCGCCGTGGCGGGTGAAGAGCTCGAGCATGTGATCGAAGAAGCGGATGCCGGTGGAGACCTTGTATTTGCCGGTTCCCTCAATGGTGAGGCGCAGGGAGATCTTTGTCTCGGTGGTGCTGCGGTCGATGGCGGCGGTGCGCCTGGCGCTGGCTGCTTTCATGCTTCGCTGTCCCTTTTCCAGTTGATTGCGGCGAGTGATTCGCGGAGGGCCTCGATGCCTGCGCGAGTGTCTTCTCGGGTGCCGATGGTGATGCGCACGCAGCCGTCGCAGCCGGGATCGGAGGAGCGATCGCGGACGAGAACGTTGCGGGTCTTCATTGCCGCTGTGAAAGCGGCGTGCTGTGAGCCGATGTTGACGAGGATGAAGTTGGCCGCGGAGGGCCAGTGGGGAAGCGCGAGCTCGTCGAGGGCAGCAGCGAATTCACGGCGCGCGGCGAGTACCTCTTCGACATACCAGTCGAGATAAGCGCTGTCAGTCAGCGCGGCGGGCAGGCAGGCGAGCGCGAGCGAGTTGACGCTGTAGGGCGAGATAACGCGGCGCAGCCACTGCATCTGCTCTTCTGCTGCGATGAGCGCGCCGAGGCGCAGACCAGCGAGGCCATAGGCTTTAGAGAAGGTGCGCGCGACGATGAGGTTGGGATGCCGGCCGATGAGGTCGAGTACGGTTTCGCCATGGAAGTGAAAGTAGGCCTCGTCAATGAGGACAATGGCGTGGGGCGCGCTCGCGAGGATGCGCAGAATCGCTTCGCGCGAGACCACGCTGCCGGTGGGGCTGTTGGGGTTGGCGATGCAGATGACCTTGGTTGCAGGCGTGATGGCGGCGAGCAGCGCATCGAGCGGGAAGCGGAAATCGGCGCCTGCCTGAACGGTGACGATGCGCGCCTCGGTCGAAGAGGCGTAGACCTCGTACATGGAATAGGTCGGGACGGGCAGCAGCAGCTCGTCGCCTGCGTCGAGAAAGGCCTGGCAGAGAACGTGAATGGCTTCGTCGACTCCGTTGGTGAGCAGCGTCTCCGCGGGTGCAACGTTGAGGTGCTGCGCTACGAGCGCCTCAAGAGGGCCGCGTTCAGGATACCTGGTGAGCTCGGCGCTGGAGATCTTCGCCAGCGCTTCAAGGACGCGCGGGGAGCAGGAGAAGGTGTTTTCGTTGAAGTCGAGGCGCAAACCATCGCGGCCACCGAGGGGTGGGTGATACTCCTTCATGCGGCGCACGGCGGCGCGGGGCTGAGGTGTGGTCATCGCACGCCTCGTGCGCGGATGGCTTCCGCATGGCCGTGAAGGCCCTCAGCCTCGGCGAGCGCGATGGCGGCGGGGCCGAGAGACTGCAGTCCTGCTGCTGTGTACTGCTGCACGGTGATGAGCTTGACGAAGTCGAGGACACTGAGTCCGCCGCGCACGCGGGCGAGTCCGCCGGTGGGCAGCGTGTGATTGGGGCCGCTGATGTAGTCGCCCATGGGCTGCGGGGACCAGCGGCCGATGAAGACAGAACCTGCATTCTGCACCCAGGCGAGATCGCTTTCAGAATCGACGGTGAGGTGTTCGGCGGCGAGGCGATTGGTGAGCTCGCGCGATTCTGTAACTGACCTGGTTACGATTATCAGGCCGTGGGCACGAATGGATTGGGCGGCGATGGGATTGGCGCGGGCGCGGAACTTGACCTCGGCGGAAACTTCCTCGGCGAGGGTGGCGTTGCTGGTGATGAAGATGGCGAGGGCGTCGGGATCATGCTCGGCCTGGGCGATGAGATCGGAGGCGATGTTGACGGCTTTGCCGCTTTCGCTGGTGACGACAATCTCAGTCGGACCGGCGAGCATGTCGATGCCGCAGTCAAAGGCAACGGCCTCTTTGGCGGCGGTGACATAGGCGTTGCCGGGGCCAACGATTTTGGCGACGCGAGGGACGCTGGCTGTGCCGTAGGCGAGAGCGGCGATGGCCTGCGCTCCGCCGATGCGGTAGAACTCGGTGACGCCGAGAAGCGAAGCCGCTGCGAGAGTCTCCTGCGCGGGGCGCGGGGAGACAACCACGATGCGCCGGACGCCCGCGACCTGCGCGGGGATGACGGTCATGAGCATGGTGGACGGCAAGGGATAGCGGCCGCTGGGAACGTAGCAGGCAACGGAGTCAAGCGCGCGAACCTGCTGGCCGGTGGTGAGGCCTTTGACGGGAGAAAAGCTCCAGGAGCGAGGAAGCTGGCGCTGGGCAAAGGCGCGGATATTTTTCGCCGCGGTCTTGAGAGCAGCCTGCAGGCGGCGCGGAGTGGCCTCCCATGCGGCTCGCATCTCGTCCGGGGAGATTTGTAACGGCGACTGCGACGTATAGCCGTCGAACTTCGCCGCGTAGCGGAGGAGAGTGCTGTCTCCTCCGCTTTTGACGCCCGCGACGATGCGCGCGACGGCTTTGGTGATGGCCGGGTCCGAAGCGGCGCGACGGCTTTCGAGGGCTTCGATGACGGCGCGCGCGCTTCGGCTGGTGGTGCGGAGTATCTTCACAGGACCACCTTGTTAAGCGGGTACTCGACGATGCCGGTCGCGTCGGCGGCCTTGAGTTTGGGGATGACTTCGCGGACGACGCTCTCCTCAAGGATGGTGTTGACGGCGACCCACTCCGGATTGCTGAGCTCGGAGATGGTGGGCGAGTTGAGCGCGGGCAGAACGGATAGCACGGTGGGCAGGTTGGCCTTGGCAACGTTGAGCATGAGGCCGACCTGGCCCTGTGCGGCGATGGCGCCCTTGAGCATCATGGCGAGGCTATCGAGCTTCTGCTTCTTCCAGTCATTCGCGTAGGCCGTGGCGTTGGCGATGAGGTGGGTCTCGCTGAACATGACGGTATCAATGATGCGGAGACGGTTGGCCTTGAGGGAGCTGCCGGTCTCGGTGACTTCAACGATGGCGTCGGCGAGCATGGGGGGCTTGACTTCAGTTGCGCCCCAGCTGAACTCCACTTTGACGGGGACGTTCTTTTCTGCGAAGTAGCGCTTGGTGACCTCGACGAGCTCGGTGGCGATGGTCTGGCCGGCGAGATCTTCGGCGCGCTGCCAGGGGGAATCCTCAGGGACGGCGAGCACCCAGCGGACACGCTGGCGGCTCTGCTTGGCGTAGACGAGGCTGGCGACGCTGGTGACATCGAGGCCGCTCTCGACGACCCAGTCGATGCCGGTGAGTCCGGCGTCGAGGACGCCGTGGTTGACGTAGCGGGCCATCTCCTGTGCGCGGATGAGCATGCACTCGATTTCGCTGTCGTCAATGCTGGGGAAGTAGGAGCGGCCATTGGCGTAGATGCGCCAGCCTGCGCGTTCAAAGAGGGCGATGGTGGCGTCCTGCAGGCTGCCTTTGGGAATGCCGAGACGGAGTTTGTTGGCCATTAGCGCACCTCCGCGGCATTGCTGGCGGCTGAGACGGCGATGGGCCGGGTGAAGCAGCTGACGGTGCCTTCGTGGCAGACGAGGCCGTCGCCTTCGACTTCAACGCGGAAGAGGAGGGTGTCCTGATCGCAGTCAGTGGCCGCGTCGAGCACGCGCAGGCGGTTGCCGCTGGTTTCGCCCTTCATCCAGAGCTTCTGGCGGGTGCGGCTCCAGAAGGTGACGAAGCCTGTTTCAAGAGTCTTGTTGTAGCTTGTTTCGTTGACGAAGCCGACCATCAGCACCTGGCCCGATTTTGCGTCCTGCACGATTGCCGGGACGAGGCCATCCATTTTCGCGAAATCCAATTCCACTGTCCGTTCCCTTCCTGTTTGGCCGCCTGCGGATGCGCTGAAAGCAGAAAGCCCGCCAGCGCATTGCGCATCGGCGGGCTTTCCTGATTCCTTTTTGGTTTGGCTGCTATCGCAGGCCGAAAGGATCCGCCGACACGTTCGTCACATGATGATGGTGGTGATGACGATGGTGGGTGCGGATCTGCATCTGGAAATAAGCTATCGCGGCGTGGCCCGAGTGTCAAATGCCGCCGCGACAGCCCGCCTGATGTTCAACTGATCTGATCGTCGGCGACGTGATAGCGAGGATCCTCGATGAGGTTGACCTCGACCGTCGAGCGGGCCTTCTGCAGCAGTTCGTAGCAGTCGGGGCTGAGATGGCGCAGATGAAGACGCTTGCCTGCCTGCTGATATTTATCCGCGACGCTGTCGATGGCCTCCAGCGCGGAATGATCCATGACGCGGGCGTGACGGAATTCGATGATGACGTCGTCGGGATCTTCGCGGGGAGTGAAGAGATCCTGAAACTGCGCGGTGGAGGCAAAGAATACGGAGCCGGAGAGCTCGTAAATCTTGCGGCCCTCTTCATCGATGCGGGTCTTTACGGCGATCTGCTTGGCGTGCTCCCAGGCAAAGACGAGGGCGGCGATCAGGATGCCGAGGATGACGGCCACGGCGAGATCCGTAAAGACGGTGACGACGGTGACGGCGATGATGACGAAGATGTCGTGCTTCGGGACCTTGCCGAAGACGCGAAAGGAGCCCCATTCAAAGGTCTTTTCGGAGACGACGAACATGACGCCGACGAGGGCGGCGATGGGAATTCGCTCGATCAGCGAAGAGGCGAAAAGGATGAAGCTGAGCAGGCAGAGCCCGGCGGTGATGCCGGCCAGGCGGCGACGCGCGCCGGAGCTTACATTGATCATGGTCTGGCCGATCATGGCGCAGCCTCCCATGGCGCCGAAGAAGCCGCAGACCAGGTTGCCTGCGCCCTGGGCGAGGCATTCGCGATTGGGACGGCCGCGGCTGTCGGTGATGTCATCGACGAGGTTGAGCGTGAGTAGCGTCTCGATGAGGCCGACGCCGGCCAGGATGAATGCATAGGGAAGCACGATCCTGAGGGTGGCGAGGTTCCACGGGACGGCAGGGAGATGGAAGCTGGGGAAGCCGCCGCGAATGGACGCCATGTCTCCCACGGTCCGGGTGTGGATGCCGGTAAAGATGGCGAAGAGGGCGACGGCCACAATGGCGACAAGGGACGAGGGAATGGCCCTTGTGAGCCTGGGCAGAAGATAGATGATGAGCATGGTCGCGACGATGAGCGCGAGCATGATGCCGAGCGGACGGCCGTGAATCCAGTGCTCTGCGCCGGTCGCGTCCTTGACCTTGAAATGGCCGAGCTGGGCGAGGAAGATCACGATGGCGAGGCCGTTGACGAAGCCGAGCATGACCGGATGGGGAACCATGCGGATGAACTTGCCCAGGCGAAGAAGGCCAAAGGCGAGCTGAAGAATGCCGGTGAGGACGATGGTAGCGAAGAGGTATTCGACGCCATGCTGAACGACGAGGGCGACCATGACGACCGCCATGGAGCCGGTGGCTCCTGAGATCATGCCGGGACGGCCTCCAAAGGCGGAGGCGATGAGGCACATGATGAAAGCGGCGTAGAGGCCAACCAGCGGGTTAACGTGGGCCACGAGAGCAAAGGCAATCGCCTCAGGAACAAGGGCGAGTGCGACGGTGAGACCGGAGAGGATATTTGTTTTCGCTTCTGAAAGGGATAGAGCGGAACTTGCCGACAAGGAGGCCTCCAATTGCGATCCCGGAAAAAAGACAGGGATAGCGGCAAAGGGGACGGCTCACGATGAGCCTGCCACAAAAAGATGGATGAATTAACTCAGAGAGGATTTGAGGCGGGTCGAACTGGCGCTCACACCGGAAGGTACGCCGAGCGTACGGGGAGCGAGATAAAAGCTGCGTTCATAAGAAAAGTATAACAAAGGCGGTCTGTCAGCCTGCTGCCTGGCATTCCCGGGCCAGCGGCAGATAGAGGTCAAAGCGTGCACCTTTGCCGGGGGCGCTTTCGACAAGAACCATGCCTTTGGCGCGCGAGATGGTTCGCTCGACGGAGACGAGTCCGAGTCCGCGGCGGGGGCTGCCGTTCTTTTCCTTGCGGCTGAAGTGGGGCTCAAAGGCATGGAGCCTGGTCTCTTCATCCATGCCGTGCCCGGTGTCGCGGACGGTGATGTGGACGCATGGTTCAGGGGGCATGCTGCTCTTCTCCGGCGGCGAGGAGAGACCGACGGAGACATGGAAGACGCCGCCGTCGGGCATGGCGTCGCGCGAGTTGAGGGCGAGATTGAGCAGGACCTCCCGGAGGCTTGCATGGTCGATGGCCGCATGAATGGGCATCGGGGAGAGTTCAAAGTCAAGGGTGACGGCGCTGCCGAGGACGCCGGCCAGCGTGCCGGACTGCTCGCGGATGAGCTCATTGCAGTCGGCGGGGCGGGCGACGTCGCCGTCATCGTGGGCGAGGCCCTGCAGCTGGCGGCTGAGGGAGAGTGCCCAGCGGGACGAGGAAAGGATGAGATCGAGCAGGTTCCTGTCGGGCAGCTCGGGGTGATCGTGGAGCATCTGGGCTGCATTCTGGATGACGGTGAGCTGATTGCCGAGATCGTGGGCAACGAGGATGGTGATTTCCGCGCGAAGTTTCAGGCGAGCAGACTGCAGTAAATCTTCTTCGGCCTGTTCCTTTTCTGCCTCCACATATGAGGAGCGGCGAGAAAGTTCAGAAGGTGTCATCGTTGTCCTGTTTTTTAGAAAAAGTATCTGCAGCTACCGGAACGCAGTCAACAGGAAGGAAAACAAAAAAAGGTTCAGGCAATTTGTTCGGCAAATATTCACTCATTCATTGACAGAGTGAGGATACCGCACCCGTCCGGGTCTCAAACCGAAAATATTCGATTTCGACCGAGCGGACCGGGACTAACACTTCTGTGTTAGCCGGTAATCACCTGAAAGTTCGGGGAGGGCACCGAAGGTGGGATTTGCAGGCCGCAGCTATGGGGAGATGCTGGCAGTGCAGGTGGGAGATGGCGATGCACGAGTTATGGATGGCGCTGGCGTTCCTGGGACTACTGACGGCGCCGGTGATGGTGGCAAGTATCGGCAGCAAAGAGCGGCAGAAGCGTAAGAGGACGGAGCACAAGGTGCTGCCCATGAAGCAGCGCGAGCAAAAGCCCGGCACAAGGGAAGCGCAAACGCTGCCGGTACGTCGATCGACTGGTCTCGCGGGACGCTGAGCAATCGCGTTTCAGGAAAATAGAAATCACTCTGGATAGCCGCGGCGAAAGCCGCGGCCCTTTTTTTGCCGGGGGCACAGAGGCAAAAAGCCGCTCGTGTCGCGGGCGGATTTGTGACATCTTAAAGAGCATCGACTCAGCGGGCGGTGAGGCAGCGGGCCGATACACGCTGAACTTCCATTGATTTTCGATCAAGTCCTATGAAGGAGAGATGCTGTCGAGATGCGGATCTATCAAAAGACTGCTGCGGTGGTCGTGGCACTGATGGCGGTCATCGCTGCGCCCGTGGCGCGCGGGCAGTTCCGGGAGGTTTATTCGCCGACGGCGGATGCGCATGTCGAGATTCGCGAAGCGCTGGCAACGGCGGCGAAGCAGCACAAGCGGGTGATTCTGGACTTTGGCGGGAACTGGTGCGGGGATTGCCTGGTGCTCGATATCTACCTGCACCAGTTTCCTAACCTCGGGCTGTTGCAGAACAACTATGTGCTGGTGGACATCGACATCGGGCGGTATGACAAGAATCTGGACCTGGCGGCAAAGTACCGGATACCGCTTAAGCTGGGGGTGCCGGCGCTGGCGGTGCTGGATGGCGAGGGCAGAATGCTCTACAGCCAGCGAAATGGCGAATTCGAAAAGATGGGACAGGTAAGCGGAGACGCAGTGACGGCCTTTCTGGAGAAGTGGAAGCCGAAGCGTTAGCCGATTTGCTGGCGGCGTGCGGCGAGATTCGGGTAGTCTCATGCCATGCAGACGCTCTGGATCAATCTGCGGCGAGCGATGTGGAAGGCCTTTGGCCACAATGCTTTCGCGACCGCGAAGGCCGCGGCCTATTCCGCGATTCTGAGCATCTTTCCGGCAGTGCTGGTGGCTACGTCCCTGCTGGCGCTGACGCCGGAGACGAGCGACGCGAGCTCGGATATCCGCGCGGTTTTCAGCGACCTGCTGCCGCCGGACACAATGGGGCTGCTGCAGAACTACTTCCAGACAAGCCATGCGCGGCCGTGGCACCTGGCCTGGTCGGCGGCCGCTGTGAGCGTGCTGGCGGCAATGGGATTCATGCTGTCGCTGATGGAGGGCTTTCGCCAGGCGTATGGGTTGCCGCGCGATTTTCGCGGCTTCTGGCGGGAGCGGCTGGTGGCGTTCGCGCTGATCCCCAGCACGCTGGTGCCGATGATGGCGGCGACGGCATTTGTGGTCTTCGGCCACCAGATCGAGCTTTGGATGGTCGATAACTCCGGGCATAATCTGCAACTCTATGTGCTGTTTGTGTGGAGAATTCTGCGCTGGCTGATCGCGATTGCAACCAGCATTACGGTGCTGGCGGTGGTCTACCACTTTGCGCTGCCGCGGGCGCAGCACTGGAGGCGGGTGGTGCCGGGCGCCCTGCTGTCGACGATCTCCTGGTTTGCGGCCACGATGCTCTACGGGTGGTATGTGACGCGCTTCGCCGACTACTCGAAGGTCTATGGATCGTTTGGGGCGGGCGTGGCCACGATGGTGTGGCTGTACATGGTTTCGCTGAGTATTCTGCTGGGCTCGGAGTTCAACGCACAGCTCTTCCCGTTGCCTCGCACGATCGGGCTGGAAGCGCCGGAAGGAGAGCCGAGACGCGGGGCAGCCTATGCCTCGATACCTGAGGCAGGGCACGGGGCGCGCTGAAGACCCCTCGCGCGAGTTAGAATGAGGAGGCTCAAGAACGCGTTA
Organism: Acidipila rosea; assembly: GCF_004339725.1. Lineage (GTDB taxonomy): Bacteria > Acidobacteriota > Terriglobia > Terriglobales > Acidobacteriaceae > Acidipila > Acidipila rosea. The sequence continues at coordinate 132,374 of NZ_SMGK01000005.1, forward strand.
CCGAAGCAGTTTTTGAAGTTGGGGGATGGATGAATTTCACGCTTGCTGCCGCGCCTGCCACAAATGCAGAGCGCCGGGCAAAGATTGTAGCCACACTTGGACCAGCGTCGAACAATGAGACGACCTTTCGCGAACTAGTCAGGGCAGGACTTGACGTTGTTCGCCTGAATTTCTCCCACGGGACGCAGCCGGAAAAGCTGAAGCTGATCGAAATGGTCCGCAAGGTCGCGCAGGAAGAGAAAAAGGCCCTATGCATTCTGGCCGACCTGCAGGGACCGAAGATCAGGACCGGGCGGCTCGAAAACCGGATTCCTGTGCAGTTGCAGGGCGGGCAGAAGCTGACCATTACACCCCGGGACATTGCGGGCAACGCATCGGTGATCTCGACGGTTTTCCCCACACTGGCGGAGAACCTGGAGCCGGGGGCGCGGATTCTGCTGGCCGATGGGCTGATTGAGCTGCGGGTGACGGCCATTCATGGCGAGGATGTCGAGTGCGACGTGATCAACGGCGGGATGCTGGGTGAACACAAGGGCATCAACCTGCCGGGGATTCCGGTGCGGGTGCCATCGCTGACGGACAAGGACGCGGTGGATCTTGAATTTGCGGTGAAAAACGGCGCGGACGCGATTGCCGTCTCCTTTGTACGCACGGCGGAAGATGTGCGGCTGGTGAAGGAGCGGATTGCGTCGCTCGGAGCCGATACCTGGGTGATTGCGAAGCTGGAAAAGCCACAGGCGATCGACAACCTCGAAAGCATCCTGGAAGTGGCTGACGGCGTGATGGTCGCGCGCGGTGACCTGGGCGTCGAGATGCCGCCGGAAAAGGTTCCGGCGATCCAGAAGCATGTGATTCGCCGGGCGTCAGAGTATCGCAAGCCAGTGATCACGGCGACGCAGATGTTGGAGTCGATGATCGAGAATCCGCGGCCGACGCGCGCTGAGGCGAGCGATGTGGCCAATGCCGTCTATGACGGAACGGATGCAGTGATGCTCTCGGCAGAGAGCGCTGCGGGCAAGTATCCGGTCGAGGCGGTGAAGATGATGGCGAAGATCGTCATCGAAACGGAAAACCAGATGGGCGGAATGCCGATCCATGATGGACGGCCAAGCCATGTCCGGCTGTCGGTTGCGGAGACCATCTGCGAATCGATGGCGCATGCGGCGCAGGATCTGGATATCAAGGCAATTGTGGTCTTCACCGAAACGGGCACGACGGCACGGCAGCTTTCGAAGTACCGCCCGAAGTCACCTATCTACGGGCTCTCAAGCGTCGATGTGGTCATCAATCGCATGGGACTGCTGTGGGGAGTGCATCCTGTTCTCTGCGCCAAGGCAAGCACGGCCGAAGAGATGGTGGATATGGCGGAACGGCTGCTCGAAGAGGGTGGCTTCGCTACGACCAAGGACATCCTGGGCATTGTGGCGGGAACGCGGACGAAGTCCGGCTCGACGAACTTCCTGAGGCTGCATGTGCTGGGAGACAGGGTAGAAAAGCCGGTCAGCTAGCCGGCGGGTTGCCGATTCTGGTTTGAGGATGTGGGCCTTCTGCAGAACGATTGCGGAAGGCCCATCTCTTTTTGCGGCTTGGTTTACTGGCGCAGCCAGGGTTTGCAGGGCTGGGGTAATGGGACGCACCTGTCCCGCGAAGGCTTTTCTCGGGAAATGCCATTGGTAAGCGCAACTGTGTCACTGGAGACCGCTGCCCTGGAGGAACTATGTCTTCGGACTGAAGTTACGATTCTTCCTCATCCTCCGCGGTCTTTTCTTCGATTTCCATATCGCGGAACTCATCAGAGTCGAAGACCTCGCCACACTGCTGGCATTCGACGAACTCGGCATCCTCTTCGCGGGCAACGATTCGGACTTGGGGGTGTTTGCAAACGGTATTCATTGGATGGTTTGGACCGTTGGAAAGTCGTTATGGGCAGAATTGTATTCGCCCGGAGGGAGTTGTCAAACGCGAAGTGGGCGCGGGGGGCGGATTTTTTTGCAGGGGGCGGCAAGATAAATGCCGATTTGAAATGCGGACTCTAATGGTCGTATACTTGGAATAGTGAAAAAGGGAGTCATGGAACCAGGATGCTGAGGCTGACCAAAAAGGCAGATTATGGGCTGATGGCGCTGAAGTATCTGGCCGAGCACCCGGATGTGCCTGCGGTGAGCGCCAAGGATATCGCCGATGCGTATCACATTCCGCAGCAGCTGTTGGCGAAGATTCTGCAGCGGCTGGCCAAGGAAGGGCTGGTGAAGTCGCATGCGGGGATGAATGGCGGCTATGCGCTGGCGCGGAGTTCTCGGGAGATAACGGCCTTTGAGGTGATTCGCGCAATTGACGGTCCCTTGTTTATCACCTCATGCGTGACGGTGAGCGGAGCATGCGACTTGCATGACAGCTGCACCATCAAAGAACCACTGGCACGTGTGAACGACAGCATTACCGATGTGCTGAAGAAGATGCGGATTGCAGACCTGGCGGGAACCGGACATGACGTCCACACGCTGGTGTCGATCAAGAGTTAAGAAAGTGACTGGAGAAGAAAAGATTATGAGCACCGTGGCATCCACAGTTGAGATTCCGGCCGGCGTAACGCTGCCAATTTACATGGACAACCATGCGACCAGCCCGCTCGATCCGCGGGTGCTGGAGGCGATGATGCCGTTCTTCACGCAGAAGTTCGGCAATGCGGCGAGCCGCAACCACTCCTTTGGCTGGGAAGCCGAGCAGGGTGTGGAGCAGGCACGCGAGCAGGTTGCGAAGCTGATCGGAGCGACGGCGAAGGAGATCATCTTCACCTCAGGCGCGACGGAGTCGAACAACCTGGCGATCAAGGGAATCGCGGAGATGTATCGGGAGCGCGGCAACCACATCATCACGCAGGCGACCGAGCACAAGGCGGTGCTCGACACCTGCAAGCGGCTGGAAAAGGCCGGATATCGCGTGACGTATCTGCCGGTGAAGGCCGATGGCCTGATCGACATGGAAGACCTGAAGCGTGCGATCGATGACAAGACGATTCTGGTCACGATCATGTTCGCGAACAACGAGATCGGCGTGATCCAGCCGGTGGCCGAGATCGGCAAGCTCTGTCACGAGCGCGGCGTACTCTTCCACACCGATGCGGTGCAGGCGGTAGGCAAGGTGCCGGTGGATGTGAATGCGATGAACATCGACGCGCTTTCGCTGACGGCACACAAGATTTATGGCCCGAAGGGCGTGGGCGCGCTCTATGTGCGGCGGCGCAATCCGCGGGTGCAGATCTCAGAGCAGATCAACGGCGGCGGCCATGAGCGCGGCATGCGTTCGGGTACGTTGAACGTGCCGGGCATCGTGGGGCTGGGGAAAGCCTGCGAGCTGGCGCGGCTGGAGATGGACGAAGAGGCGAAGCGGCTGGCGGGGATGCGCGACAGGCTGAAGGCGAAGCTCGAATCGAAGCTCGACTACATTCACGTGAACGGAACGATGGAACACCATCTGCCGGGCAACCTGAACATGAGCTTTGTGTATGTGGAAGGCGAGTCGCTGCTGATGGGCATTAACGATATTGCGGTTTCAAGCGGATCGGCATGCACCTCTGCGACGCTGGAGCCATCTTATGTATTAAAGGCGCTGGGATTGGGCGACGATGTGGCGCACAGCTCGATTCGATTCGGACTCGGCCGCTTCAATAATGACGCCGAAGTCGATTACGTCGCCGATAAGGTGATCGATGTGGTGCAGAAGCTGCGCGAGCTTTCGCCGCTCTACGAGATGGTGAAAGAAGGCATCGACATTACCAAGATCGAGTGGCAGGCGCACTAAAAGGGATTTGCAGCAGGCACGGTTTTTTCAAAGTTAGACAGGAGATTCAACATGGCATACAGCGATAAGGTCATCGACCACTACAACAATCCCCGCAACGTTGGCCAGCTCGATAAGTCGAGCAGCGAAGTAGGAACGGGGCTGGTAGGCGCGCCGGAGTGCGGCGACGTGATGCGTCTGCAGATCAAGGTGAATCCGGAGACGCAAGTGATCGAAGAGGCGAAGTTCAAGACCTTCGGCTGCGGCTCTGCGATCGCTTCTTCTTCGCTGGCAACCGAATGGGTAAAGGGCAAGACGGTCAGCGAAGCGATGGAGATCAAGAACACGGACATCGTGAAGGAACTGGCTCTGCCGCCGGTGAAGATTCACTGCTCGGTTCTGGCGGAAGATGCGATCCGTGCGGCGATCGGCGACTGGAAGAAGAAGAACGGCGTAGCCGAAGGGGCGGCAGCTCCGCAGGCAGTCGCAGCGCAGTAAGGGCAGAAATAGATGCCGGTTGTCAGCTAAGGCTGGCAGCCGGCGGTTGTTTGCGAGCACCCGAGGAACAGAATGGCGACCGAACTGGCAGTGTTGAACGCGGAAAATATGGCGCCGAATCAGAAGGGCATCCAGGTGACGGAGCGCGCGTTGAAGCGCATTCGCGTTGCGATGGCCAAGGAAGGCGTTTCGCCGGTGGAGGGCGGGCTGCGGCTCGGCATCCAGGGCGGCGGCTGCTCGGGACTTAGCTACAACATTCGTTTCGACACGCAGCCGCGCGAGCGCGACCGCATTTTCCAGTTTGACGATATTCGCGTCTTCGTCGATCCGAAGTCGTTTCTCTACCTGCACGGCATGGTGCTGGATTATGAAGAGACACTGATGCGGCAGGGCTTCAACTTCATCAACCCGCATTCGACGAAATCCTGCGGTTGCGGTTCGTCGTTTTCGGCCTGATCTTCCAAAGCTAAATGCAAATCGCTGAACAACAATCCGTGAAGACGGCCTGCTGGTCGTGCGGCGCAGACGTGTCCGGCCCGCTGTGTGCGGCCTGCGGCAAGGTGCAGCCGGCGACGGAGCAGGACTACTTCGCTGTCTTCAGTCTGCCCCGCAGGCTCTCGCTGGACACTAAGGTGCTGGAGCGCGAGTTCTATCGGCTGAGCCGCAGACTGCATCCCGACCTTTACGCGCGCACCTCAGAGCTGGAGCAGCAGTGGAGCACGGAGCAGACCTCGCTCGTCAATGACGCGTATCGCGCGCTGAAAGATCCGATTGCACGGACGGAGTATCTGCTGAAGCTCGAAGGGATGGCGATCGGCGAAGAGACTACGGGCAAGAAGCAGCAGCCCCCCGCTGACCTGCTGGAGGAAGTCTTCGAGCTGAATATGCAGCTCGAAGAGATGCGCATGGGCGGCGACGATCCGCAGCTTCGCAGCGATCTGGAGAATGCGAAGAAGCAGTTTGAAGCGCAGCTGGCGCAGGCGGATGCAGACCTGGCGGCGCTGTGGGCGAAGTGGGATGGAGCGCTCGCCGAGGGAGACCTGACGGCGCAGATGGCCAGCAAGGAAGAGATGCTGGCGCTGCTCGATCGCAGACGCTATGTGCGCAACCTGGTCCGCGATGTGAACGCGGCGCTTGACGGGCAGAGCGGCGACGCTCCAACACCCTAAGGGATTCATGGCAGACGAACGTATTGTAGGAATCGATCTCGGCACCACAAATTCGCTGGTGGCTTTTATGCAGGGCGAGCACCCTGTAGTTATCCCCGGAGAAGATGGGGTAAACCTGGTGCCATCGGTAGTCGCGATGACTGGCGCGGATGCGCGGAGTTTTGTGGTGGGCAACAGCGCACGTAAGGCGCTGGTGGAGTCGCCGGAGCGCGTGGTCTATTCGGTGAAGAGGCTGATGGGCCGCGGCATTGAAGATGTGCACGAGGAGCTGAAGCTTTTTCCATTTCGCATGGCGGAGGATATCGGCCCCGGCGAAGTGCTGCGCATCAAACTGGGCGAGCAGCAGTTCACACCTTCGGAGATCTCGGCGCACATCCTGCGCCAGCTGAAGCGGAACGCTGAGCGCTACTTTGGAGCCCCGGTGGCGAAGGCTGTGGTGACGGTGCCTGCCTACTTCAACGATGCGCAGCGGCAGGCGACGAAGGACGCCGGGCGGATGGCAGGGCTGGAAGTGCTGCGGCTGGTGAACGAGCCGACCGCTGCCGCGCTGGCTTATGGCCTGGACCGCAAGAAGGAAGGCATTGTCGCGGTCTATGACCTGGGCGGCGGCACCTTCGACATCTCCATTCTCAAGCTGCAGGACGGCATCTTCGAGGTGATCGCCACGAACGGCGATACGCACCTCGGCGGCGACGATATCGATAATCTGCTGATCGCGATTGCTCTGGACGATATCCAGGGCGAGCTGGGGCTGGATCTTCGCGCGAATGCGGAGGCGGTGCAGGCTATTCGCAAGGCAGTGATCGAGGCGAAGATTGCGCTGTCGACGGAGACGACGAGCCGCATCAGCGTCGAGCTGCCGGATGGAAAGAAGTATCAACGCGAGCTGCCGCGCGAGGCATTCGAGCAGATCATCAAGCCGGTGATCGACCGGACCAAGGGGCCCTGCAGGCAGGCTCTCAAAGATGCGCAGGTGACGCCGGAGCAGATCGACGAAGTGGTGATGGTGGGCGGCTCGACGCGCATTCCGGCGGTGCGCCAGCTGACGGACGAGGTGTTTCACCTGGCGGCGCGCGGCAAGAAGCCGCACATCGAGCTGAACCCAGATGAGGTGGTGGCGCTGGGCGCAGCGGTGCAGGCGAACATTCTTGGGGGCGGCTCGGCAGCGACGGAAAACATGCTGCTGCTGGATGTGACGCCGCTTTCGCTGGGCATAGAAGCGCTGGGCGGAGTGGTGGCGAAGATTATTCAGCGCAACTCTACGATTCCGGCTTCGGCGACGGAGCACTTTACGACTGGCGTCGATGGGCAGACAAATGTCGCCATTCACGTGGTGCAGGGCGAGCGCGAGATGGCGAAGGATTGCCGCTCACTGGCGAGGTTTGACCTGAAGGGGATTCCGCCGATGTCGGCGGGGCTGCCGCGCATCGAGGTGAAATTTCTGATCGATGCGAATGGCATCCTGCATGTCTCGGCGCGGGAACAGCGCTCGGGGCAGGAGGCTGAGATCGAGGTGAAGCCGACCTATGGGCTGACGGATGAGCAGGTCGAGTCGATGATTCTGGAATCGTTCGACTATGCAGAACAGGACTTCGCCGAGCGGCAGCTGATCGAGGCGCGCAACGAGGCGGAGACGATCCTGACGGCGGTGGAGAAGGCGCCGGGGAATGCTGCGTGGCAGCAGCTGTCTGAGGAAGAACGGACGCAGATCAACATGCTGGCCGATGAACTGCGCGTGCTCAGGGAAACGGGCGAGCGCACGGCAATCCAGGCATCGACGGAAGCGCTGGACAAGGCTACGCGGCGCTTTGCGGAGTTGATGATGGATGCCGCGGTATCGAGCGCGATTGGCGGCAAGACGATGGATGCAGCCGGAGAAAACCTGGGCGAAGCGCCGACGGTGCCGCACCCGTTTGCACCGGCTGAGATCAAATAGACTGGAAGAAAATGAGCGAAGCTACACAGCAAGAGCAAACGATCGATTTAAGCAAGCCGCCCGCCGCGGATATGGTGCGCGTGACATTTATGCCCGAGGGTAAAACGGTCGAGTTCAAATACGGCACGATGCCGTATGACCATCACGGCAAGCCGATGTCGTTTCTGGATGTGGCTGAGAACTATGGAATCTTCCTCGACCATGCGTGCGGCGGCGCCTGTGCGTGTACGACGTGCCACCTGTGGGTCAAGGAAGGCGAGCGGGGATTGAGCGAAGCAGATGAAGACGAGCTGGACCGGCTGGACCTGGCTGCCGACCTGCAGCTGAATTCGCGGCTGGGCTGCCAGGCAGTGATTACAGGGCCGGGGAGCTATGTTGTCGAGATTCCCAAGTGGAACCGGAACTATGTTTCAGAAGGCAAGCCGCTCGCGCTGAACGAGGAGAAATAACGATGGCCCGCGAAATCACCTGGAATGACTCGGAAGAGATCGGCATTCAGCTGCAGGAGAAATTTCCTGATCTTGATCCGCTGACGGTTCGCTTCACGGAGTTGCACAAATATGTGACGGAGCTTGAGGGCTTCTCCGATGAGCCGGCGAAGTCGAATGAGTCCAAGCTGGAAGCCATCCAGATGGCGTGGTACGACGAGTACCAAGACGCGCAGGGTTGAGTCCCACCTACCGCCAGTCAAAGGCGCTGATAAAGTGCTCGAAGGCTGGCGGCTTTCCTTCTTCAAAATAGACTGACAGAATATCGAAGCGAGCCGGCACGTTCGCATCCGGCAGCTGCCTGACGTAAAGACGAGCGAGCCTGCGCAAGGTGCGGCGCTTGTGTTCATCGACTGCTGCCTCGGCGGTGGCGATGTCGCGCGTGGTGCGCGTCTTGACCTCGACGAAGCAGAGGATGTCGCGATCCCAGGCGATGAGGTCGAGGTCGCCGGGAGCGCGTCCGGAGCGCCATCCGTGGGCGACGACGGTGTAGCCGAGCCTGCGCAGATGGAAAAGCGCGGCGCGCTCGCCACGGCGGCCAGTGGCGAGGTGCTGCGGCTGGCGTGCGATGCGCGGGGCGGCGGCGCGGTGGCAGCGGTCGAGAAAGCCCTCAAGCAGACGCAGGCGGATGGATTGCAGTGTCGGCACCTTAGCTGCCATTGTGCCGTACGCGGGGAGCATGAGGAAACATTCTTTTTTTATCTCCCGAAGAGTTACTAGAAGAGATTTCCTGCGATCATCCGTGCCAGCCGTTCGAATTGTTCAGACTGGAGGGCTCGTGCGGCGGGTGAGGATGGTCGCGTGGTTTGCATCCATTGCAGGGTGAAGGTCCGGTCTCGAACCCTGCTGGTGATCTGCTCTACATGGAGGCCGTGCGTCTGCCTGAGATCGCAGCGCGATGCGTCGTTGCCGATGCCCCTCAGCGGCATGCTGCTGCCCATGCAATCACGCGTGCGAGTTGCAGCATCCCTTGCAGCGTGTGCTGCCGGTGTGATCGTCAACCGAAGCTCCGCCCTCGAGGAACCCTGCTGATGAGTGAAGGAGCACATGGTGTCTTCATCATTTGCGGAGAGGGTTTTAACCTCAGGCAGGCCTCCGAGCAGCGTGGCTGCGGAAGCGCTGTTCAGCCACTCGCAGGCTGGCTGTGCCCAAGCGTTGGCTGCCGGGACAAGAAGCGCAGCCGCTGCCAGGCCGCAGGCTATTTTTCGCGACCGCTGCAGGAGGATTCTCACGCCTGCTTCATCGCCTGCGTTCCCAGAATTTTCCCACCCTCTTGTATGACATAAAGCTGATTCACATCGAGATCCTTCAGTTCATCTACCTGGCCGCTCAGCCAGCGAATCTGGACAGAATCCACTTTCTTCGCATCCTGCAGGCCGAAATGCATGCGCAGATCGTTCTGCGAGAAGTAGCTGCCGCCACTGCGAAGCTCATCGATCTGCACGAGCGGCCGTGACGCATCGGACATCGTTTTCGCCGTGACTGTGACACGGCTTCCGATGCCGGTACGGTTTGACTTGACGCCAACGAGCTTGACCTTGATCCAGTTGCGGTGGAGGGAAGAGTCGCAGCGCAGAAGTTGAGGGATGGTATTGATGCAGTTGACGGCGATGTCGATATCGCCGTCATTGTCGTAGTCTCCGAAGGCGCAACCGCGGGCAGGCGCGTTCTCGAGTATGCCCGGGCCGCCTTTGTCCGTCACCTCTTCAAACCTGCCGTTACGAAGATTGCGGTAGAGATACTTGTGTTCCGCATAGCGAAGGTCAGCCTTGGACAGATCCACTTCAGGGTAGACGTGGCCGTTGGACATCAGGATGTCGAGCCAGCCATCGTTGTCCATATCGAAGAAGCCGACGCCCCAGCCAAGCAGGCGGGTGTTGACGCCGAGGCCCCCGGGATAGGTGCGATCTTCAAAGTTGGCCCCGCCCAGGTTGGTATAGAGCGAGTCGGTATCGCCCGCGAAGTTTGTCTTGACTACATCGAGGTTGCCGTCGCGGTTGTAGTCCCCGATGGAAACGCCCATGCCTGCCTGCGGTTTGGCTTCGGCTGAAAGAGCGGCTCCGGCCTCAATGGCCATGTCCTTGAAGGTGCCGTCTTTCTGGTTCATGTAGAGGGTCGCAGGAGCTGAATCATTGGCGACGTAGATGTCAGGCCAGCCATCGTTGTCCAGATCGGATGCGGCGACGCTGAGCCCATAGGTTCCGACCGCGGTCCACATGCCGGATTTCTCGCTGACGTCGGTGAAGGTGCCGTTTCCGTTGTTGTGATAAAGAATGTTTTTGCCGCCCGGAAGCCCCGGAGGTCCGCAGGCTACCAGGATGCCCTTATAAGTACACGGGCCGTCGGAGGGTAAGGGCGCTGTCTTCAGATCCATGTCAACATAATTGGCCACAAAGAGATCGAGATGGCCGTCGCGGTCATAGTCTACAAATGTGCAGCCTGTATTCCAGCGCGTCTTAGGGCCCGGCTGTATCAATCCAGCTGCCTCGGTGACATCGGTAAAGGTTCCATTGCCGTTGTTGCGATAGAGAGCGTTCTGGCCATAGTAGGTGACGAAGAGATCATCGTGGCCATCGTTGTTATAGTCGCCTACGCAACAAGCCTGCCCCCAGCCGGTGCGATGCTCCAGGCCAGATCCTTTGGTGACATCGGTGAAGGTGCCGTCGCGGTTGTTCTTGAAGAGATGGCAACGAGGCTCCTGGCCCGCGGGAAAGCCTTCGAGTCGCCAGCCGTTGACCAGAAAGATGTCGAGCCAGCCATCATCGTCGTAGTCGTAGAAGGCGAGTCCGCACCCTGTGGTCTCCAGCAGGTATTTGTTGGTGTGCTGGCCGCCATAGATGGTTTCGACTCCGATGCCGGCCTGCTTCGCTACATCGACAAAGCTGACGCCGAGTGGCGTTCCCTCAATCGGAGATCGGGGGCCCGGCGGAGGTGGCGCAGGCTTTGCATCGTAGCTGCGCTCCATCGGATGCTGGGGCAATCGATTGGACTGCGACTGCTGCGGAGGCAATGCAGCGGCCATGATGTCAGCAAAGGGGAGCACCAGAGCGGTGCGGCTAAGGGATACCAACAACTTTCTGCGGCCCTGATCCAAATCACATTCTCCTGTCATTCAAGGTTGCATCTCGCGGTGCACATGCCACGGCACACTCTCTGTCGATATCTCAGGGTGCTTACGAAGGTAGTCGAGCGAATAAGTCGGAGCGCCGGGGTCAATCCTCTTGGTAGCGTAAAGGGCGGCCTGTTCGGATGCTTTGCTGTTCATGCCAAGCCGTCGATAGAGAACGGCAAGGTTGTAGTGGGCGGTCAAGTCATCGGGGTCGATGGACTGGAGCGCCTCAAACTGCTTGACTGCTTCTCTGGGCTGGTGAGCCTGATAGTAGGCGATACCCAGCTCCCGGCGTGCATCGCGCGCCTCAGGAAACTGCGCAACCACCTGCTGCAGGTCGGCTATCTCGGCTTCAGGATGGTCCTCACGGCGTTCGACGATGGCGAGATAGTAGAGGGCGCGGGCATTGCTGGGATGCAGGGCAAGAGCATGCTCAAGCGGCGCGCGTGCATCAGCATATTTTTCCCACTGGATATAAGTGAGGGCAACATTGATCATGCCGTCGTCGTAGTCGGGACGCAGGCGAAGCACTTGTTCAAAGGCGTGGATAGAATCTGCGTACTGCTCCTCATCAAGCAGCGCGATGCCAAGGTTGTTCCATCGCATCCATTCGGGATTATCCTGCGGCGTTGCAGTCTGGGGTGAGTTCTCGCCTATGTTGAGCGTCCGGGTCTTCGAGGCCATTTCGACTACCGGATAATCCGGATGATCGGGACCGAATACATTGTTCAGATAGCTCTGGCGCAAATGGCGATAGTTGACGCGAGCCGTGATTGTGAGCGGGCCTTTGACTGCGGCAGGAATTCGGAATTCATATCGCACCAGCGCTGAACGGCCTGGTTGAATCGTATTGTCATAGGCCACGGAGTGGATACCCCACACCTGATGATTGTCGACAAAGTCGCCGTGGAGATTGACGGGCCGGTTGGTGAAGCTGTGCGCGCCGGGGTCGAGCGTGCCGTCCGGTCGCAGATATCCGCTGCGATAAAGGATGGAGCCACTCGCATCGCTGACGGAGAACTGGACCCACGCCTCATACAGATCGCGCACTTCAGGAACGAGGGAGTGGCCAATGTTCTTGTTCTGCACGACTATGTAGACCTGTATCGTCTCATTTGCCGGCAATTGGAAAGGCACAGTGCCGAGAGGTGCAATCAGGCTGGGGCCGGATGCTTCCTTGATGGCAAAGATGTCGACGTTAAGGTAGTTCCCGGAGCGCAGGAACGCTTCTGTCTTCTGTAGTTGCTCGTCATCGCCATAGTAAAAGGGAACCGCCGTGTTGCCAGCCAGCCAGCGATGCGATGCCAGCATGCCATTCTTCGCTCCATAGTCAGGCACGCTGATCTGCGTGCGCTTCATATGGCAGCCCTGGCACGGAGTGTAGTCAGCGGTGTAGAAGACGAGAGGGTTTTGCTTGGAGAACTTGGAAGTCTGCCATTCATCATAGGTGGTGAAGGCCCTTATCCACTTGTACTCGTTGAGGCTGGCGGGAAAATTTGCCTTATGGCATGCGGCGCAGAACTTGGCGCTCCGATAGAAATCCTTCATCACGGCTTCAGAGTGGCGATCGGTGTTCGCAAGTATCTCCGCATAAGGAACTTCCCCGGGGATCGGCTTGCCCTGTGCGTCTACTATGGTAGCGGGGATGCCCATGACATAGCTTCCATTCCCGGTGAGCGGCTGGAGCTTCTGAACGGAGTGACAGGTTGTGCAGGTGACGCCGTCATCTTCAAAAGAGCGGTCCATATTCGCAGCAGGATCCAGCGCGCCTGCAAGAAGGCCTGCCGGGTTATGGCAGCTGTCGCAGTGGCGTGCGTAGGCTATGCCTTTTGTGTTGATGAGGAGATTGACGCTCTTGCGGTAGAACGGCGTGCGGAAGGAGTTGGAGTGAAGCGACTGCCGCCACTGCTTGTAGGCCTCCGCATGACAATGGCCGCAGTACTCAGCTGAGATGAACGCACCCGGCGGAATAAATTGATTGTCGACGGAGACGGCGTTGCCTGGCGCGGAGATTTTATCTTTACCAAAGGGATAGGTGTAAGTCTTGTTTACTTTGTCAGAGTAGCTGCTGGTCGCCTGCGCGAGCACTGGATGAGACTTAACTTTCGATCCTGCGAGGCCCGCGACAGTCATCGCGGCGAAAAGGAATGCAGCGATGCGAGCCAGCTTCATAGCAGGGAAAAGTGCGGATACTGTGAATTTTCTTTCGCGGCGACTTGGCGCTCGACCTTCATACCAGTAAGGATTGTACGCTGCGCTCTCTGAGGCTGGCGGTCACGGATTGCGGCAACCGTTGTCGAGTTTATCGTTCATTTAAGCTGCTCGCCTTTCTGCGTTCCTGCGCGGCCTCGACTGTCCTGCCGTTCCGTTCGAGCGCTGTCGCGAGACCGAGGTGTGCAGCGGCACTCGACGGATCATCCTTTATGGCCTGCTCAAAATCGGCGAGCGCATCGGCGACGCGCCCTTTCTGCAGCAGAGCATTGCCGGAGTTGATGGCGATCTCCGCACGCTGCTTATTCATTCCCTGGCGAGTGAGGTCGGCGCCGATCTTGCGCTGCTCGATCGCCTCCGCCGTCTGCCCCTGCTCGGTCAGTACGGTGGCGAGGGTGAGGTGTGGGGCCGGCTCGTCGGGCGCCAGCCTGATGGCCTGCCGCAGCGCGGCGATGGCCTTTGCCGGTTGATTCAGATTGCGATAGACGGTACCCAGCGTCGCCCATCCATCTGCATTCGCCGGGTGCAGCTTGAGCGCGGTCTCTAGGTTACCTGCCGCGTCCTGGTAGCGGCCGTCCTGCAGATAGAGCATGCCGAGGGCAAATGGATATTCGGAGGCAGCGGGATCGAGCCTTTCGGCGGTCTTGAATTCCGGGATCGCATCCGCATCGTCGTCTTTAAGTTTGAGTGCGAGGCCCAGATCATAGTGCATCTGGGGACTATCCGGGTTGTCTTTGAGGCACAGCCTCAGCTCGCGAGCGGCGTCGTCCATCTGGTTCATCTGCAGATAGGCAGCGGCCAGATTTTGATGCGCTGTTGCATCATGCGGAGAGGTCAGCGCCGCGCGCTGCAGCAGCGGGATCGCGTCCACGGCATGGTTGGTCTGCAGGAGTGCAAGTCCAAGATTGGTGAGGGTCTCAGCGTTGTCCGGCTCCGCCTTCAGTAGTTGTTTGAAGAGCGGAATCGCGGCCTCCTCCTGGCCGTTGCGCTGCAGCGCGGCTGCGAGGGCATACTGTGTCTTCGGCAGAGAAGGATTGAGTGCCAGCGCTTTCTGCAGCACGGGTATGGCATCGGCATCGTGCCCTGCGGCTACCAGCGCGTTACCCAATTCGGCATAGCCTGCAGCCTCCTGCGGGGCAAGCTGGATGGCGCGCTGCAGTTCCACGATGGATTGCGGTAACTCCTTCTGCATCCCCAGCACGACGCCGAGATGCAGATGGGCGACGGCGAGGGAATTCTGGAGCCGGATGGCGTGCTGAAACTGCGCGGCAGCAAGCGGCCACTCCTGTTGCTGCGCATAGAGTGTGCCGAGCGCATCCCAGAGATCGGCATTCTGTGGGGCTGCCGCTGCCGCGCGCTTCATCTGCATGATTGCGGCCCTGTCCTGATGCGTGGCGGCAAGGGACCGCGCATAGGCTGACAACAGGTAAGGAGACAGCGTGCGGGTGGGACTGTTTGCGGCTTTTGAGCGGGCCTCGGCGTCGAGTTTCTCAAAGAGTGGAAGAGCTTTTCGATACGAGCCCGTCTGTTCGTAGGCGAGGGCCAGGTTGGTCTGGGCCACGGAGTCGCCGGGCTTCTGCGTGAGGGCCTTTTCGAGTTCCACGATACCGCGACGAGTTTCGCCCGTGCTGACGAGAATTGCGCCAAGAGCGCTGTGGCCCTCCTCGATTTGGGGAGCGAGCTTCACCACTTTTTCAAAGTCGGCCCGCGCACCGGCAAGATCACGCTGCGCAAGAGCGGCTTGGCCGGCCCTGTAGGCAGTATCCGCCTGTTGCAGACGGGGGGCGGCTGCGGTCATTTGCGCAGCAGCCGGGAGGGCCGCCCCCGTGCCTAACAGGCCGGCGATGATCCCGACCCAGAGAAGATTTCCAGTCCTGCAGAGCATTCGCGGTGTTTGCCTGCTTCCGCTAACCACCTTAGCCGCACCGCCGGCAATTGTCATCCCTGGCCGCCAACGCTGTCTTTTCGATCAACCGGTGAGGAGATATGCCAGCGAGCTGGTGTCGAGCGGCGACGGGATATTAACTAGCAGCACGACCGATCTTGGATGCACCAGATAGGTCGTCTCGGTGACAGGAGAAAGCGCTCCGAGGGGAAGGCCTTCCGGTATTTTGCGTGCCGTGTCCACGATTCTGTACCACAAGCCACTGCCGGGCCGCGTCAGGGGAAGTTCAAATCGCAGAGGTTCCCAGTAGGCACTCAGGATGAAGTGGAAGGCGTGGCCGTCGTCTCGATACGCTGTTCCCGCGAGGGAGTGGGAGTTCACGGAGTTGTCGGGCTTGCCTAGCCCCACTCCGTGCCATTCCAATTTTGCGCGATCGAGGAACTCCGAGAGAGTGAGCACCTCACCCCGGCGTGCACGCATGAAGCGCTTGCGATAGTGAATGAGAAGACGCACGAAGCGATGAAGCTCAGAGTTTGACTTGCAGAGGTCCCAGTCGAACCAGCTCACCTCATTATTTTGGCAGTAGGCGTTATTATTGCCCTTCTGCGTTCGTCTAACTTCATCTCCCATCAGCAGCAGCGGCGTTCCGATCGAAAAGAGGGTGATGGCGAGCGCATTGCGAATCTGCCGTGAGCGTAATTCCTCAATCTTCGGATCGTCGGTGGGACCCTCGATGCCGCAATTCCAGGAGAGATTGTCGAGAGTGCCATCCTGATTATTCTGGAGATTGGCCTCATTGTGCTTCTCGTTGTAAGAGACAAGATCGTTGAGGGTGAAGCCATCGTGGCATGTTACAAAATTGATGCTCTGGTCGGGCGGATGACTGCGCTTGGCATAGAGATCGGGGCTGCCGAGCATCCTCTGCTTGATGTTCGCTATGATTCCGGAATCGCCTTTGATGAAGCGGCGGAGATCATCTCTGAACTGACCGTTCCACTCCTTCCACTTGTCTCCGATGAAGGAGCCGACCTGGTATAAGCCAGAGGCATCCCAGGCTTCGGCGATCAGTTTTGTTCCTGCAAGCACAGGATCAGAATCGATGTCCCAGAGAACCGGTGCATTGGGCACGGGGTTGCCGCGCTCGTCGCGAGATAAGACGGAGGCCAGATCGAAGCGAAAGCCATCCACGTGCATCTCTGAAACCCAGTAGCGGAGGCTGTCGAGAATCATGCGGCGCACGACTGAAAAGTTGGCGTTGAGAGTGTTGCCTGTGCCGGTGTAGTCCTGGTATTCGGAGTAGTCCTGAGACAGGATGTAGTAAGTGTGATTGTCGAGCCCTTTGAAGGAGAGCGTCGGGCCGTCGTCGCCGCCTTCAGCGGTGTGGTTATAGACGACATCGAGAATGACCTCGATGCCGGCGCGGTGAAGAGCCTTGACCATGTCTCGAAACTCATCGAGACAGCCCAGTGGGTCGGGACGGGAGCTGTATCCGAAGTGGGGCGCAAAAAAGGAAACCGGAGAATATCCCCAGTAGTTTTCGCGGCCGGGAGGAGCATCTTCCGGATCGAATTGGAAGACCGGCATCAGCTCGACAGCAGATATGCCGAGGTCCACGAGGTATGGAATTTTATCGATGACTCCGGCATACGTACCGCGCCGGTCGGCAGCCACTCCTGAATTGGGATTTCTGGTGAATCCGGCCACGTGCATTTCATAGATGACGGTCTGGCTGAAGGGATGGTTCGGCGGGTGATCTTCTTCCCAGTCATAGGAGGACAGATCGGCGACGACACTCTTCATCGCTTCTGCACGATTGTCGCCCGGAGCAATGGCCGCAGCGCGCCGATACTCCGTGGGGTCGATGGCTCTTCCATAGGGATCGAGCAACAGCTTGCCCGGATCGAACCGATGGCCGGGTTTCGGCGGGCTGGGCCAGTTCATGCGCCAGGCATAACGCTGTCCGGCGCGTACGCCGGGCACGTGAACATGCCAATAGTGGGTCGTGCGGTTCTTCACTGGATCAAGCAGGATGAGTTCGTCAGCGCCTTCGCTGTTGCAGAGCAGAAGCTCGACACTGGTTGCGTGGGAGGAGAAGACGCTGAAGTTTGCGCCGTTTCCGCAGAGGGTAGCTCCCAGTGGAAATGCGACGCCGTTCTCTACTCGTCTGCCGCTTGTCAACCTGCGTAGTCTTTTTGCTGCAAAAGTCGACACGTTGCCAGACCTCGGCTGGATTCTCGAAGTCTACTCTCCGTTGAGCTTATCTGCGTTTGCCAGAGCGGGTGGGCTTCCCTGCTACGAAAGACTTTGGCGGGCATTCTGCAGACGGAGCAGGGTGATCTTGCGGGCCTGCTCGCGCGAAGCTTCAATGTGCCCGGAAAGCTGCCCGGCGACGGTTGCGAACTTGCGCTGGCGGAGAGCCGCAAGCATGGCGCTGTGTTCTTTATAAGTGGCCGTAATGCGGGCGCCCTCGGTGAAGTCGAGGCGACGGACGATCCGGATTTTCTCGGTCACTTCAAGGTGAACGCGGACAAACTCCGGGTTGCCGGACGCGGCCACCAGACCGCAGTGAAAGTCCTCGTCCCATGCAGCAACCTGCATGCCGTCGTTGCTGCGGCTGCGCGGCGCAATGCCCCAGATATGATCGAGCGGCGAGAGAACGGCATCGAGTTCTTTTGCGCCGAGGGCAGCCATGCGACGCACGGAGGCTTGTTCGAGCAGGATGCGCAGCTCATAGAGAGCATCGAGCTGTTCGAAGTCGAGCAGGCGCACTTCCCAGCCATTGCGGAAGTTGACGTCGAGGAAGCCTTCGCGCTGCAGACGGTAGAGCGCCTGACGCACGGGGGTGCGGCTGGCCCCGGTGCGGTCAGCCACTTCAGCCTCGGTGAAGCGGTCGCCTGGCAGCAGGCGAAATTCAAACAACTCGGACTTGAGCTGCTCATAGACTGTGTCCGCTAAATTCTGCGGGCGCAGTTTTTGCGAGGCGGGAACCTGATGGTTTCGCTTAGGCATCGATTACTGCCAAAATATCACCAGTGGCGACGGGATGACCAACTTTGCAATAGATCGATTTGACAGTGCCTGAGACGGGAGCCAGAATCGCGAGTTCCATCTTCATGGCCTCGACGATGAGAACGACCTGGTTAGCCTGGACCTGCTCTCCTGGCTGCACCAGCACTTTCCAGACGCTGCCATGCATGATGGCGTGGACGCGATGCCCGTCGGGCAGTGACGGCTCTTCAGGAATCGCCGGGGGCGCGGCTGATTGGGCAGCGGCAGATTCCTGGTTGGCCCAGTGGCTGATTTCAGCGGTGAAGGCCTCCTGCTGGCGACGTCGAAAGGCTGCGATGCTGCCGGATTGCGCGGCAAGGAATTGCTGATAGGCGCCGTGATCGAAGATCTCATCCTCGATACGGATCGTATGGCGTCCTGAGCGGAAGGATTCACGGAGTTCCGTCAGTTCCGCCTCCTCGACGGGATAGAAACGAACCTGATCGAAGAAGCGGAGCAGCCATGGCTTGCCGGAGGCAAACTGTGGATTCGTCAGAAACTTGTTCCAGATAGGCAGCGTGCGGCCTACGAGTTGATAGCCGCCGGGCGAGTCCATGCCGTAGATGCACATGTACATGCCTCCGATGCCGACGGTGCCTTCCGCGGTATAGGTGCGGGCCGGATTGTACTTGGAGCTGAGCAGGCGGTGACGCGGGTCAACAGGCACTGCGCAGGGCGCACCGAGATAGACATCTCCGAGTCCGAGCACCATATAGCGCGCCGCATGGATGATGGCGCGCACCTCTTCTACGGCATCGAGGCCGTTGATGCGGCGAAGAAATTCAGTATTGCTGGGTAGCCACGGAGCATTGGCCCGAACGGTTTCGCGATACCGCTGGATGGCGCCGAGAGTGGCTGAGTCCTCAAACGCCAGCGGCAGATGCACGATGCGGGTAGGAATCCTCAGCGTAGCGACATCGGGAAGTGTCTCTTCGATCTGGAGCAGGTGACGCATGAGGTCGCCCTGCCGTATGCGGCGACCATCGTAGCGAACCTGCAGGGAGCGGACTCCGGGAGACAGCTCCTCGACGGGAAGCTTTTCTGTGCGGATGGCTTCCATAAGTAGATGCACGCGAAGGCGCGACGCGAGGTCAAGCACGTCCTCGCCATATTCGAGCAGGATGTAGTTGTCGCCGGCCTGACGCCAGACGGCTCGGGGATGGTGGCCATCGGCATCTCTTTGTTCGAGAAGAGTGGCGGAGGTTCTGGCTCCCGGGTGCAGCGATGGCCGCGCGCAACGAGGCGACGGCACAGGAGCGAGCGTGTGAATGCGCCCTTCCTGAGCGAGGGCGAGCTCAAGTGCATCCTGATAGCGGACTGGGACGAAGCGGATGGTGTCTCCCGGCTTGACCTGGCCGACCTTCCACCTTTCCGCCTGGACGATGGTGACCGGACAGACAAAGCCGCCGAGGCTGGGACCATCGTGGGTCAGGATGACTGGACTGTCCCCGGTGAAATTGATGCTGCCCAGTGCATATTCGCAGTCATGCACGTTCGAGGGATGCAGTCCTGCTTCGCCGCCGCTGTCGCGGGTCCACTCGGGTTTAGGG
Source organism: Acidipila rosea (assembly GCF_004339725.1). Taxonomy (GTDB): domain Bacteria; phylum Acidobacteriota; class Terriglobia; order Terriglobales; family Acidobacteriaceae; genus Acidipila; species Acidipila rosea. The sequence continues at coordinate 152,048 of NZ_SMGK01000005.1, forward strand.
CCGATGAGGCGCACGCCTAGCCGATTGGAGTTGTAGTGGACCTGCCAGTCGGCAGCCAGGATGGAGTCGATCGCCTGAAGCGTGAAATAGTCGGGCGCACCGTGCGGCCCGTAGAGTACCTTGATCTCCCAATGCCGCGGATAGTAGGGGATCATCTCATCGGGGAGTGCGCGGGGCTCGTGTGTGGGCGGCGGCGTAGTGCACGCAGCTGAGCGGGGATTGCTGATGTGCAGGGTGTCGCCGGGCCGTAGTGTGCGTCCCGCGTGGCCGCCAAACTGGCCTAGTACGAATGTGGAGCGGCTGCCGAGATAGACGGGTACGTCAAGCCCGTTGCGCACGGCGAGATAGGTGCGGCAGCCATTGGTTGCGCGGCCTACGTGCAACACCTGACCTGCGCGCACCGGTACAGGCGTCCACATCTTAACGATGGCCTCATCGAGCGTGGCCGATGCGTCTGCGCCCGTGAGCGCGATGACCGCATCTGCATGGAAGCGCAGAGTTGGCCCCGCCAGCGTAGATTCCAGCCCGGCTGCCTGAGGCGCATTGCCGACGATGCGGTTGGCGATGCGGAAGGCTTCGTCGTCCATGGGGCCGGAGGGTGGGACGCCGATGTTCCAATAGCCGAGGCGTCCTGGATAGTCCTGCACTGTGGTGTACGTGCCAGGTTCGAGGACCTCGATGATGCTGGCCTCGTACTGAAAGGTATCCAGAAAGCGCGTGGTCGCATTGCCATGAATGAAGGATGGGCTGGCAATGACATGGCGCAGAAAATCAAGATTGGTTTCGATGCCGTGCAGGCGGGTGGCATCGAGAGCCGCGGAGAGATTTTCCCGTGCCTCTTCCCGGGTAGCGCCATGCACGATGAGTTTGGCGAGCATGGGATCGAAGTAAGGAGAAATCTCCGTTCCGGTCTCGACCCAGCCATCAATGCGGACGTCTGCAGGGAAGTGTACTTCGGTTAGTGTTCCGGGACAGGGCTGAAAGTTTCGCGCCGGGTCTTCGGCGTACAGACGGACCTCAATGGCCGCGCCGCGCGGCGGTTGCTGGAGAGCATTCCAGTCGAGTGGTTCGCCTGCGCCGACACGCAACATACATTCGACGAGATCGAGACCGGTGACCATCTCGGTGACGGGATGCTCGACCTGGAGGCGGGTGTTGACCTCAAGGAAGTAAAACTCTTCGGCATCGATGTCGTAGATGAACTCCACCGTGCCAGCGGAACGATAGTGGACGGACTCCCCGAGACGTACGGCGGCCTGGAGCAGCGCCGCGCGGGTGGCTGGCTTGAGGTTAGGCGCAGGTGTTTCCTCCACCACTTTCTGATTGCGACGCTGAATGGAGCAGTCGCGTTCACCGAGGGCCACAACGCGGCCCCCACCGTCACCGAACATCTGGACCTCGATGTGTCGGCCATGAACGATGCAGCGCTCCAGAAAAATGCCTGCATCGCGAAAGAACTGCTGGCCGAGGCGTTGCACGCTGGCAAAGGCAGCGGCGAGCTCCTCCTGTGTGTTGCATCGCGAAAGGCCGATGCCACCTCCGCCGGCGGTGCTCTTAAGCATTACGGGATAGCCAAGCGTGGCTGCCTCCTGCATCGCCTCTTCGAGGCTGGAGAGTAGTCCGGTGCCGGGAACAAGCGGCAGCCCAGCCTCAGCAGCGAGAGTGCGGGAGCGGTGCTTCAATCCAAAGTCTCGAATCTGCTGCGGTGTGGGGCCAAGAAATGCGAGGCCCGCAGATTCGCAGGCTTCAGAGAACTCCGCACTCTCCGAGAGGAAGCCGTAGCCCGGAAAGATGGCCTGAGCGCCGGATTCGCGGCACGCTGCCATGAGTTTGTCGATGCGCAGATAACTGTCGGCAGGGCGTTCACCGCCAAGCGCGAGCGACACGTCGGCCTCGCGCACATGGGCAGCATTGCGGTCTGTCTCTGCATAGACGGCAACGCTGCGGATTCCCATGCGCCGCAGCGTTCGGATGGCGCGAACGGCGATTTCGCCGCGATTTGCAATCAAGACGGTCGAGAACATGGCAGTCTCCGAGGGTTATTTTTCAGATTGCAGACTGGCGAGATATGCGCGCCAGCCACCGAACCGGGTAATATCCAGCGCGCCGACGAGACCGCTGGGTTCACAGATGAAACCTTTGACGACACGTCCATCAGCCAGGGTGAGGCTGCCAATGCCGAGGGGTGGTGGAACCTCAGCAGTGAAGGTGCCGAAGTTGCCGATAGGGATGTCCCAGAGTTCCACCTCAATCGCGGCGCCGGCTTCGCCAGGAGCTGCGCGCACCAGGCCAGGCTTGGGTGGAGTGCTGTTGGCGATGGCGTAGAGATGATATTCAGCAGAAGTCGTGGTTGCCTCAACAAAGGCTGCCCCACGGGAAGTGAGTTGGTGGTTCAGCGGCATGTCGCGGAGATGCGCGCCAACGACGGCCAGGCGAACAGTACTATGTGCAGGCGGGGCGATGACTTCTGATGTTGGATGATATTTGCGCGCTGTGGCGCCGAGAGTTGCATCCTGCTCGTGTTCGCCCCAGTAGCGTTGCCAACGCAGTCCGAATTGTGCGAGTGCTGTGTCGTGCCATGCGGGAGCGAGCAGGGTGATGCCTGCGGGGAGTCCATCTGCACGCATGCCAGCGGGCAGAGCGAGGGCGCAGAGATCGGCAAAGTTGGCGAAGTTCGTGTGAATGCCCAGACGGGCGTTGAGCGTGAGCGGATCTGCGAGCACCTCTTGAATCGTGAAGACAGTGGGTGCGGTGGGAACCATCAGTGCGTCCACGGTAGCCATGACGCCATCGATCAGCCGCGTCAACTCCGCGCGCCGATACTCCGACTTGAACGTGTCGGTAGCGGAAAAGCGCGCCGCGCCTTCGACGATTTGCCGCACGACGGGATGAATCGCGTCAGGATTGCGTTTCCACAAGGACTCCACAACGGCAAAGCGTTCGGCGACCCAAGGGCCTTCATAGAGAAGAGAGGCGAGGGCAGAAAATGGGGCAAAATCAATTGGAACGATTTCCGCGCCCATCCGTTGTGCCACCTGCGTTGCTCGCGCATAAGCCTGCAAGGCCGCGGTGTCGCCAAAGAACTCTGCAGGGTGAGGAACGCCGAAGCGCGGACGAGCTGGAAAGCCGGCGGGCGCAGTGCTGGAGCGTTGGCGCGAGTAGGCGTCGTGGGCATCGAACCCAGCAGCGATGCCGGCGACGCGGGCCGCGTCTTCTACTGTGAGCGCCATGATAGAAACGCAGTCAAGGGTACGGCATGCAGGCACGACGCCGGTGATGGGAAGCCATCCGCGCGTGGGTTTGAGCCCGACGATGTTGTTCATTCCAGCGGGCACGCGGCCCGAGCCTGCAGTGTCTGTTCCGAGAGCGAAAGGCACCAGCCCGCGTGCGACCACTGAGGCGGAGCCTGAACTGGAGCCGCCACTGATGTATTCAGAGCGGAAAGAGTTGGGGACTGTGCCGTAGGGGGATCGGGTGCCGACCAGGCCGGTTGCGAATTGGTCCAGGTTGGTCTTTCCGACGACAAGTGCGCCGGCGTCCCGCAGACGTCGCACGACAGTAGCATCGGAGTCCGCGATGTAGGCGAACTCCGGACAGCCTGCCGTTGTAGGCCATCCGGCAACATCAATGTTGTCTTTGACTGCGAAGGGAATGCCGTAGAGAGGCAGGCGTGCTACATCGCCGTCGGCCTCTCTCAATAGCGCGGCGAGGTAGTCGAGCTGGGAGTCGATTCTTTCCTGGTTGATGCGCGAGATCCAGGCAGGATCGTCGGCGTCAAGATCAAGCGATTCCAACATGCTGTGAGGTTGAAGCGTGCCGCGGAGATAGTCTTCTCTCCATTCGGCCAAAGTCCTGCCGAAAAAAATCTCTTTACATGCGATTCCCATTTGGATACTCTCTTGTATACACAGTACATGAAACGCAGTAAATTATGTGCTGCAAAATGCTATCTGCCCACGACGCCGAGATAGTTTCCCTAAGACATCTATATATGACCTGGTTGAGTTGGAATAGCTCGAACACGAGTTATTCGCAACTGCAGACTTAGTTCGGTAGTTCAAAAACTATCGAAGGGCCGCGAAGCCTTTCCATATAGCAGGCCAAGACGCCTCTCCGCTGTCACTAAAAATAAAACGACTGTAATGCTAAGGGGAGAATTGTGTCTAAGTATTCATTGTTTTTACGGAAAGCATATAACGGCGCACCTATAAGAACGCTGTCGATGGCAGTTATCTGCCTGGGATGGCTCGGCCTTTCCGCAGTAGCGCAGGACGCACCCGCTCCTCAGGAAAAGGCGATGGTGGAGCAGCTGCAACAAGAGATGAAGCAGTCAGCACAGCGCATCGACGCGTTGCAAAAAGAGCTGGACGCCAAGCAGCCTGGCGCAGGGTTTCAACAGCAGCTGGACACGGAACGCCAGCATTTACAGGCACTTCAGAAGGAACTGGATATAGTCGCCGCTGCGCCGGCAAAGAGCAATCTTGCCGTCGGAGAAGGGCCGGAAACTACTGCCAAGACGAAGTCCGGATTCATTCCTGCAGACATCTATAACGACGGATTTTTTGTATCCACTAAAGATAAAAGTTATTCGCTGTATATAAATGGTTTATTCCAGGTGCGGTTTACTGGATTCAAACCGCATAGCGGTATTGAATCATTAGGAGAGAGCTCGAAGGGTACGGCGAACTTCGATGTGTTTCTCGGCCGGCTGGCGATATCAGGGTCAGTCGTGCGACCTAGTTTGAAGTATTTTCTGCAGCTACAGGGGAGCACGGCGGGTAACAGTAACACTATTTCGATGCTGGACTGGTTCGCTTCAGACACGTTCTCGAAGTATCTAACAGTGCAGGTAGGAAGAGCATGGACACCTTATACCTATGAGTACTACGACAATCCCGGAAACTACTTATTTGCCGACCTATCCACGGCTGAGTACGCGTTTGTTCTGCCGCGCGCGATTGGGGTGCAGGCATACGGGCATGCCGGAAAGCTGTCCTATGCGGGAATGGTTTCCAACAATATTCCGGCACTCGATGCAGGCGGCCAGGAGAACGTGGACACCAAGCTGGCGTACCTAGGACATGTGCAGTATGACGTGCTGGCTCCCTACGGATATGTCGAAACAGATCCTTCAGGGTCTGCGAAACAGCAACTGACCTTGTGGGGATCAGTCGCGTACAACCCGGTGGAGAACAGCTCCGGATTCGAGAACCTGACGGCAGGGGATACGACGAAGAACGCTACGGCTACAGCGGCTTATCGGTACAAGCTATTCACGCTGCAGACAACGGGATATTTTCGCAAGACGCATCCTGGCTCCGGCGCTCCTTCTAATAACTCATGGGGCTATGGAGAGCAGGCCGGATTCTATCTGGTGCCGAAGAAGTTTGAATTTGCGCAGCGGATTTCCGGCGTGAACTGGGGCGCTGAAGACTACGGGGCGGGCAGCGCTGTCGCAGTTGGATCATCCCTGCCGGTTGAGAACACATGGTACGTCGGGCCTGGATTTCCTTATCACCGGATTGGAGAGGACTCGGCGGGGCTGAACTATTACCTTCACGGCCACAATGCCAAGGTGCAAATGTCCTATTCCTATCTACACGGCAATACGTTCACAGGCCGAACCTTTGCGGCCAGCAGGGTATGGATCCAAACGCAAATTATGTTCTAGCCCGCGAAACCAAAGCAGGTCTCGTGCGGCAGTGCTATCCACAGTTCGTGAACCGAAAGGGAGGTTTCGATGAAGAGCATGTTTGGGAAATATGTGAAGCTGGCGGCAGTTGTGACGGTCGGCATTGGGTTGAGCGGGCCGTTGTCGGCGCAAGACGCAACGGTAAAGGTGGGAGTGCTGCACTCCATGTCAGGAACGATGGCAATCAGCGAGGTGACAGTAAAGAACGCCACGATGCTGGCGATTGATCAGGTGAATGCCTCGGGCGGCGTGCTGGGGAAGAAGATTGTTCCTGTCATTGAAGATGGAGCATCGGACCCTGCCATTTTCTCGCAGAAGGCGCAGAAGCTGATCCAGCAGGACAAGGTGGTAACGGTATTCGGTGGATGGACATCGGCAAGCCGCAAGGCAATGCTGCCAGTGTTCGAGCGCTTTCATTCACTGCTGTGGTATCCAGTCCAGTTCGAAGGCAACGAGTGCTCGCCCAACATTATGTACTCGGGTGCGCAGCCAAATCAGCAGATTCTGCCGGCACTGCAGTGGGCCTTCGAAAAGGGAAAGAAGCGAGTGTTTCTGCTGGGATCAGACTACGTGTTTCCGCGCACAGCGAACCTGATTCTGAAGAAACATATTCTGCATGATGGTGGCACGGTTGCAGGGGAAGAGTACGTTCCTCTGGGCGGAACAGATTTCAGTTCCATCATTACCAAGATCAAGATGGCCAAGCCGGAGGTGATCTTCAGCACTCTTAACGGCGACAGCAATGTTTCCTTCTTCAAGCAATTGGCGGCAGCGGGGATCACGCAGTCGCAACTGCCGGTTATGTCGTTCAGCATTGCCGAGCAGGAGGCAAAGGCGATGGGGCCGTCGCTGGTGAATGGAAGCTATGCGGCGTGGAACTACTTTGAGAGCCTCAACAATCCCGCAAACAAGAAGTTCATCGCTGCGTACAAGGCGAAGTTCGGCGCAAACGCAGTGCTCGATGATCCGATGGTGCATGGATACATCGATGTGCTGATGTGGGCGGCCGCAGTGAAGAAGGCTGGAAGCTTTGACCCGAATGCCGTGCGGAAGGCCGCAACGGAGCTGGGCGCAACCAGTTCACCCATGGGACAGGTGCAGTTTGCCGATAACCAAAGCCTCTACCAGACGGCGTATGTGGGGCAGTTGCAGCCGGACGGTCAGTTCAAAGTTCTGTGGCAATCGAAGGAACCATTGCGGCCGGATCCGTATGACGCGCTGGCCTTCCCCGGAAAGCACTGCGTGATCAAGTAAAGCACTCGAGTAGCAGCGCGAACGAAAGGCGGTGAGAGGTATGGGACATGCGGCGATCATTGCAGGGCAGGGATTCAACGGGGTCAGTCTTGCTTCCATTCTGCTGCTGACAGCACTGGGGCTGGCGTTGAGCTTCGGCCTGATGAACGTAATCAACATGGCACATGGCGAAATGCTGATGGTTGGCGGTTATCTTTCGTTTCTGGCCACGAAGATGGTGCATGGACCGCTGGCCTTTCCTTTCGCGCTGCTGCTTTCATTTGCAGGCGCGGCGCTGCTGGGGGCGCTGCTCGAAGTAACCGTGATTCGCTGGCTTTACGGGAGGCCGTTGGACACGCTGCTGGCCACGTGGGGCGTAAGCCTGATTTTGCAACAAGCGGCAAGGAGCCTGTTTGGCGCGATCGGAGTCGAGGTGGTCGCGCCGCACTGGCTGGAGGGCTCAGTCTCGATCGAGCATGGCCTGCTTGCAGGACTGTCAATGCCCTACGTGCGCATCTTCATCATCCTGCTAACGGTTGCTGTTCTAGGGTTGCTGATGGTGTTCATTGCACGCACGCGCTGGGGTCTCTACTTGCGAGCCGTACATCAGGATCGTGAGATGGCGCAGGCGCTGGGAGTGAACACGCGCTGGGTCGATCTGGTGGTCTTCTCCATGGGGACGGGCGTGGCTGGACTGGCTGGCGCCGCGCTGGCGCTGATTGCTCCGGTAACGCCAACGGTGGGACAGAGCTACGTGGTGTATGCGTTCCTGGTGGTGATTGTGGGCGGACTGGGCAGCCTGTTCGGCACCACACTGGCGGCACTGCTGGTGGGGTTGTTTTCCGCCGGGGTGCAGATGTTCACCAGCATCAGCCTCGCAGATGTATGGCTGCTGGTTCTGGTCATTCTCTTCATTCAGTTCCGTCCCAAGGGAATCATTTATCAACGCAGCAGAGCGATGAAAGAGGCATAGCTTTGAAGAAATGGTCGGCCCTGTCTTTGGATATTGTGCTTCTGGCTGCCCTTGCGCTGGCGCCACTCTATCTGTCTGCCTATCACCTGTCGTTGCTGGGGCGCTTTCTTGCGCTGGCTGTCCTGTCGCTGGGAATCTCAGTGATCTGGGGATGGGGAGGAATTCTGAGCCTGGGACAAGGTGTGTTCTGGGGACTCGGCGCCTACGTGCTGGCAATGCACCTGAAACTCACGGGGCTGGCGCCGGGCGATCTTCCGGATTTTATGATGTGGAGCGGTCTGGATCACCTGCCGGCGTGGTGGAAGATTTTTGAGCATCCGGCGGTAGCGATTGCCGGAGTCGTCGTGATTCCCACAATTGCGGGGGGACTGCTGGCGTGGCTGGTGTTCAACCGCCGCGTGAGCGGAGTCTATTTCTCACTCCTGACGCAGGCGCTTGCGCTGGCGTTTTCCACGTTGCTCATCAGTCAGCAGGCTTACACCGGAGGATTCAACGGACTGACGGACTTCAGCACTATTTTGGGGCACCCGATGATTGACCCTGGCTTCCAGCGAAACATCTATTGGATCACGCTGGGCGTGCTTGTGCTGGCATCGATCGCCTGCCGATGGCTTACGCATACTGCGTTTGGCAGAGTGCTGGTAGCGATACGCGATGGAGAAAGCCGGGTGCGCTTTCTCGGCTATCACCCCGCTGCTTATAAAACGATCGCCTTCGCGTTCGGGGCCATGCTCGCCGGTATTTCAGGCGCGCTCTATGTCGTGCATGTCGGGGTGATTTCACCCGCGATGGTGGGCGTGATTCCATCCATTGAAATGGTGATTGCGGTGGCAGTAGGTGGACGATCCAGCCTGACGGGTGTGGTGCTGGGAACGCTGCTGGTGAATTTTGGCAAGGATTGGATCAGCAGCGCGATGCCAGAGATGTGGCAGCTGGCGATGGGCGCTCTCTTCATTCTGGTGGTCACTGCTCTTCCGCAGGGGCTCGCAGGAATTCCGGGTTTAGTCGAGAAGCTGGTGCTGTGGAGCAAAGGGAAGCGCGAAGCAAAGATGGCCGATCAGCCGGCAATTGCGCTGGTTGAAAAAGACTGATTGAGCGAGGGGATTATGGGAACTCCACTATTGTCGGTTGAAAACGTGACGGTGAGCTTCAATGGCTTCAACGCCCTTGATGGCATGAGCCTGCATCTGATGCCAACCTCCATCCGCGTACTGATTGGACCAAATGGCGCAGGAAAATCTACCCTGCTCGATACGATTATTGGCCATGTACGTCCCTCTGCCGGAAGAGTTGTGTTCAAAGGGCATGAGATCACGCGCATGGATGAGTACAAAATTGTGCGGCGGGGAATCTGCCGCAAGTTTCAGGCGCCGGGGATCCTCGACAATCTGACCGTTGCGGAGAATCTGAACCTGGCGGCGCGTCGTCATCGCGAGTGCTGGAGATCGTTTTCTGTGGGACTCAACAAGGAAGTTCGTGCGCAGGTAGAGCGCGTGCTGACGCTGGTGGGGCTGAACGACAGGAAGCATGCGCTGGCCGGGCAGCTGTCCCACGGGCAAAAGCAGTGGCTGGAGATTGGCATGGTGGTGGCTTCAGATGCCGAACTGCTGCTGCTGGATGAGCCTGCTGCAGGAATGTCGCACGATGAGTCGGCGCAGACCGCAGCGCTGATACGTGAGCTTGCAAAGCAGCACAGCCTTCTTGTGATCGACCATGATATGGCGTTCGTTGATCAACTGGACGCGCCGGTGAGCGTGATGCACATGGGCCGCATGTTGAGAGAGGGAACGCTCGAAGAGATCCGGAATGATCCGCAGATTGCTGCTGTCTACCTGGGCCGGGTGAAGGAGGTGTCCGTTGCTTGAACTGGAAGGAATCTGTGCTGCCTACGGAAAGAGCCGCGTGCTCGAAAATGTTCATCTATCGATCGCGCCAGCAGAGTCAGTGACGCTGCTGGGACGGAACGGGGTGGGTAAGACGACACTGTTGCGCACGATTGTAGGGCTGCATCCGGTGAGCCAGGGTACGGTGAGGTTTGCGGGGGAAGAGGTCACGCACAGTGCGGCGTATCAGAGAGCAAGAAAGGGAATCGGGTATGTTCCCCAGGGGAGGGGCATTTTTCCGCATCTGACGGTGGAGGAAAATCTCCGCCTAGGATCAGCATCCGCACGGAAAGGCGAGCACAACGGTGGGGACGCCATTCCGGCACACATTTTTGAACTGTTCCCGTTACTGCGCCGCGTGCCGAATCGCAAGGGCGGCGTGTTGAGCGGAGGCGAGCAGCAGCAGTTAGCTATTGCGCGTGCGATGGTGGCCCAGCCGAAGCTCCTGATACTGGATGAGCCCACGGAGGGAATCCAGCCGTCGATTGTCCAGCAGATTGAAGAGATCCTGCGCGAGATTCGCACACGGCTGAAGGTAGCCATTCTCCTGGTGGAGCAATATCTGGATTTTGCCTGGTCCATTGCGGACAGATTTTATGTGATGCGGCGCGGACGAATTGTGGAAAATGGAAGTCCGAGAGATTCCGACCCGGCCAGCATTCATCACTTGCTAAGTGTTTGAGATTCGCGCTGCCGGGGCTTAGCTCGGCTGGCGTTTGCGGCGCAGTTCATCGCTGAGCACGACCGCCTCTGCGATCTCGCGCATCGACTTGCGTCGCTGGCGGCTCTCTTGCTGGAGGGCGAGATAAGCCTCCTCTTCCTTGATGTGCAGATCATTCTGAAGAATGCTCTTCGCGCGGTCGACAAGCTTTCTTGTCTCGAGTTGAGCGGACAGCTCAATGTTCTCTGACTCGAGACGGGCGCGCTCAATCTCGGCGCCGACCAGGAAGCCGATCATGGAAAGCAGTCGCACTTCCTCCGCCGTGTGGTGGTAGGGCTTCCGGTGCTGGACGTTGATGACGCCCACGAGCTTTCCCCTGCACAGGATTGGCACAGAGAGGAATGCTTCAAACAAATCTTCCGGGAGGGAATGGACCAGCTTGAAGCGAGGATCGCGGAGGGCCTTTGCAGGAATGGCCGCGGGCTTGAGATGTTCCGCCACCCAGCCAGTGATGCCCTGCCCGACGCTGATGCCGAGTTGATCGACCACGTCTGTGTGGGGGTTTTTAGAGGCGCGGAGCACCAGACGGTCCTGCTCCAGAACATAAACGAAGCAGGAGTCGCACTGCAGAATGGACGAGACGAAGTTCACGATACGTTCGAGCACTGCATGCAGTTCATGAGCCGTGGCGATGCGCGTGCCAATTTCGTGAAGAAATTCGATGTCCTGCTGCCTGGAATCAGGGGTTTCCAGTTCGGCCGGTTGTGTAGAACTATTCTGAGTTTTCACGGGATGTTTATGGAGTTGCTGGTGGAATCGAAGTGGCCCGACTACTGTAAGTACTGATTGTATGCGAATCGCACCCAAGATGAAGCGCAAAATATCGGCGCCAGATGGATGTTGCGGTCTCCGTGCGAAGAGCCTGCGCGTACTTTGAGGAGCTACGACGGGTGCGCCTCCGAGCCAGCCGGATTCGATAGCCAGGGGCTGTTCCATTGCCGCAAGCGTGATCAAAAACTATTCGGAATCAGCGTGTGGATGACGCGCAGGTGTATTTAATCCTGTGCGGATATTGTTGATAACGCCAGCCTAATGACACTATGGAAAGTGAAGGAGGGCTGCACTCATCCGATGGATCACGTGAACTACATTCTGGTGCTGCTGATTGGCCTACTATGCTCTGTGGCGGCGGTGGCCGGGCTGGCACGCCGGTTTGCCATTTCCTATCCCATTGTTCTCGTGGTGTTCGGGTTGCTGTGTTCGCTGCTGCCACACATTCCACGCATCCCGCTGCCGCCCTCGGTGGTGTTCCTGGTGATTCTGCCGCCCCTTCTTTATGTGGCGGCGTGGCAGACGTCGTGGCGAGAGTTCAAATACAACCTGGTGTCGATCTCGAGCCTGGCTGTACTGCTGGTCTTCTTTACCGCTGTTGGCGTGGCCTTTGCAGCGAAGTGGTGGCTGCCGGGATTCAACTGGCAGCTCGGATTTCTGCTGGGGGCTGTGGTCTCGCCAACCGACGCCGTCGCTGCGACCTCAATCGCGCGCAAGGTAGGAATGCCACAGCGCATCGTGGATCTGCTTGAAGGTGAGAGCCTGCTCAACGATGCGACCGGGCTGCTAGCGTTGGAGTTCGGTGTGGAGATGGTGCTGCAGGGGACCGCTCCAACCATAGGTCGCGGCATACTCGAGTTCGCCTGGCTGACGGTAGGAGGACTGCTTGTAGGTCTGGTGATTGGATGGGTGGTCACATGGCTGGAACGCTGGGTGGATGACGGGCCAGTCGAGATCGCTCTGTCGCTGATCGTGCCGTATGCTGCCTACCTGACGGGGGAAGCGGTGAAGGGCTCAGGCGTGATTGCGGTCGTGGTATGCGGTCTGTTCGTAAGCCGGCGCAGTTCGGACTTTTTTTCCCCGGGTGTACGGTTACAAGCCGTGGCAGTGTGGGACGCGCTGGAGTTTCTGCTGAACGGGTTGGTGTTCGTGCTCATCGGCCTGCAGCTTCCGTATGTATTGGATGGGATTCATGGACAAAGCAAGCTGGGCCTGCTGGGATATGGCGTTGCCTTCTCAGCCATTCTGGTGCTGCTGCGTATGGTCTGGATGTATCCCGCAGCAAGCGCAGCGTGGTGGGTGCGAGCGCGCATTGCGAAGCAGGCGTATGAACGTCCGAGAGCAAACCAGGTTTTTGTGGTGGGATGGACGGGGATGCGCGGCGTTGTTGCGTTGGCCGCGGCTAACTCACTACCTCTTACCCTCAATGACGGAAGCCCGTTTCCTCAGCGAAGCTTTATCATCTTCCTGACCTTTTCCCTCATCCTGGTAACACTCGTTCTGCAGGGTCTTTCGTTGCCCTGGCTGATCCGTGTCTTACGCATTTCGAAAGAAAATACGCAGTTCTGCGAAGAAGTAGAGGCGAGACAACTGCTGTTGAAGGCGGCAATCGACTTCCTTGGTGAACGCAGGAGGTCAGCGGAGGGAGAACATGAGGTGCATCTCTATGAGGATCTGCTGCACGAGTATCAACATAAGCTGGAAGAGATCGACGGCTGTGCGCCGGACGGAAGCGATCCGGTAAGAGATTCGAATGGACTCACGATGAGCAATCTTCTGTTGGATACGATCCGGCGGGAGCGCGAAGAGCTGAACCTTTTACGGGCCCATGGGAGGATCGGGGATAGCGTGCATCGCAGCCTGGAGCGAGAGCTCGATCTAAGCGAGATCCGGCTTGCATAGTATGTTTGCGTGGTTGGAGCGCGAGGTCTCCAAATTGTTCTCGAGATAGCAGTATCAGTGAAACAGGCTCGCCGGCTGCACTTTCATCGTGAGGGACATTGTTTCCGCTCCTCCGCGGAGATTGTACAGCCGACCTGATCGTAATCGTCCTACCGCGAGCCGGCAGCTAGAGTGGAGTTCGGCCGCCGGTTGCAGCGAAGATTTCTCCAGAGATGGCGAGTATCCCGCAGCGATCATGTCATTCCGCGTCAGGGTTAGAGCGAAGCGGCCCGAAGAGTAGAAGGCAGGATGATCGGGTGGAGCTACGTGCTTCAGCACCTGTTGTTCGACGGGCGCCATGGCTGTAACTAAACTTGATGAACTGGATTTGATTCATCGCTATGCGCCACAAAGATATCTATCTTGCTCCGCTTCTCGAAGCTGCATTGATAGCGGTGATCGCACTGGGCGGCTGGGTGAGCCACAGTCCGCTTGTCTTTGCGAGCCTCGGCCCTACTGCATTTGAACTGATCGAGACACCGGAGAGGCCGAGCGCACGTCCGTACAACATCATTGCAGGAAACATCATCGCCATTGGAGCTGCATTTTTCGCATTGTGGCTTACCGGCGCGAGAGGTGTGCCGAGCGTTTCGTCGGCCGGTGTTCCGGGGCTTCGTGTCTGGGCGGCCGTCCTTGCAGCAATGCTTACGGTCTTTGGAACATTGCTGTTGAAGGCGACACAGCCTGCTGCGCTTTCGACGACGCTGCTGATTTCTCTCGGAGTCATGCAGACACTCAAAGATGCAGGTCTCATCCTGATGGCCATCCTGTTGATGACAGCTATGGGTGAACCAATTCGTCTATGGCGCCAACGAGACAGGCAAAGAGCGCAGTAGGAGACACTTTAATGAAACCTCCGAAGAGCAGGCGAGCGCAGTTGTGACAGATGAATAGGTAACTTGAACGGCCGGCTCAGCGCGGCCGCTTGCGGAGGCCTCTTCTCCGCCGCTGCCATGAGGCCAAATCAAAGCTGCGTTCGTCGCCTACGTTTGAACTTCTGAGCCGACGATGTGCGGCATGTTCTGACGCACGCCCTGCGCCGAGCAATCAAGTCGCGGCATCCTGCATCCTAAGGGAAAAATGTCACGATGGTTCTCGGCGCAGAATGGCGGGAGCGATAGGAAAGGTGCAGCAAGTGGGCGTGGTCTGCAAAATGTGTAGTCGCTTGGCCACCACTGCTGGTGTCTGGGCCGCTTACATTTCCCATTTCATTTTGGCCGCGTTCGGTTTCGTACTTTCCGTCGCGGCTGTTCCTGCCTGTGCGCAAGCCATCCACTATGCTCATCCACCCGACGCCAACAACGGCGCAGTCATCTATAACTCCGGCTGCATCGCCTGCCATGGCGCCGAAGGCAAGGGCGCTCCGCAGAGCCTCACCGTTTTCACGCGGCCTGACAGCTTTCCTGACTTCACCGCGTGCAGTCAGACCACGCCTGAGGTCGACTCCGCCTACAAATCTGTCATCGTTCATGGTGGTCCTAACTACGGCTTCTCGCAGATCATGCCGGCATTCGGACAACTTCTCACCGATCGCCAGATCAATGATGTTGTTGCGTATCTGCGTACGTTCTGCCATAACGTACATCACTACCCACGGGGCGAACTCAATCTGCCTCGCGCCCTGGTCACGGAGAAGGCATTCCCTGAAGACGAACTCGTGCTCTCCGCAGCCGCCAATGTCTCCGGCGCGGCCAGCAACACCATCGACGCGATCCACGAGCAGACCTTTGCTGGCCGTAACCAGCTTGAGGTGGATGTCCCTGTCAATCACGCTGACCTCAACGGACAGGGCACCAGTGGGGTAGGCGACGTTACTGTCGGCCTCAAGCGCGAGCTCTTCTCCAGCCTCCACACTGGTTCGATCCTGAGCCTGCAAGGTGGAATTCTTCTCCCTACCGGCGATAGCCGCAGTGGATTCGGCGCAGGGGCCGCTACCTTTGAGCCGTTCGCCGCTTTTGACCAGCTATTCAAGACGAATACCTGGATTCAATTCCAGATCGGCGGCGATCTGCCGACCAACCGCAAAAACACCCCGAACAGTCTTTTCTATCGCACTGCTCTCGGGCAAACCTTCGCCCGCGATCATGGGCTCGGCCGCCAGTACAGTCCAATGGTCGAACTGCTTGCGAGACGCGACTTCACCACCGGCGCCGTAACCGACTGGGACATCCTTCCCCAGATGCAGGTCACGCTGAGTCCTCGCCAGCATGTCCGCGCCGACATTGGTGTACGCGCTCCCTTCACCGATACCCAGGGGCGCAAGCCGCAAATAGTCTTCTACGTTCTCTGGGATTGGGCGGACGGCAAATTCTGGGAAGGCTGGTAACCGATGCTCACTCGCATTCTCACGTGTGTTGCTTTTTTGATTGCCGCCTCACCTCTTCCGGCCTTGTTCCAGGATGGTGCTCAGTCTGCGCCGCAGCAGCAGTCCCAGAACGTTCCTCCCGGCCAGAGCGAGCCGCGCATCCCGACTGAGGCCATTCCTCAGCCTCTTCCGAGCGATCCCAGTCTCGCTCCTGCCGATCCTCGCCGCGCTGCCGCCGCTGTTCATTCTGAATTTCGCACCTCCGACCGGTGCGTCGCGTGTCACAACGGCCTGATCACCAGCAGTGGAGAAGACGTCTCCATCGGCCTCCAGTGGCAAGCCAGCATCATGGCCAATGCCGGCCGCGATCCTTACTGGCTCGCGAGCATCCGCCGTGAGACTCTTGATCACCCCACCGCCAAGTCCGATATTGAAGACGAGTGCTCCACCTGCCACATGCCCGTGCAGCACTACGCCAACCGTGACGCCGGCCGCAAGACGGCGGTCTTCATCCATCTCCCGCTCCAGCTGCTTCCGAAGGGCGACCACGCCGCTGCCGATGGCGTCTCCTGCTCGGTTTGCCATCAGGCGGAGGCCACAGATCTTGGAAAGCCTATCAGCTTCAATGGGAACATCACGTTTGCCCGGCCGATCAAACATCTTCTGCGTCCGGAATACGGCCCCTACAGCATCGACGCAGGCCATCAGAGCGTCATGGAATCCTCTACCGGCGGCTATGACCCGATGCAAGGCGACCACATCCGCGATGCAGGCCTCTGTGGCTCCTGCCACACCCTTTACACGAAGGCTCGTGGCCCAAATGGCAAGACGGTGGGCGTACTCCCTGAGCAGATGCCCTTCCTCGAGTGGCAGCATAGTGACTACTCCGCGGGGAACACCTCCAATCCTGCCGGTGCGCCGGTCTCTGTGTCGAATGTGATCACCACATCCAACGCGTCTCAGCAGAAGCCTCGGCCGCAGACCTGCCAGGAGTGCCATATGCCGGAGGTCACCTCGCCGACTCCGGTCACCGCGCTCTATGGACAGCCTCGCGAGGGCGTGCACCGCCACGTCTTCGTCGGCGGCAACTTCCTCATGCAGGCCATGCTTCAGGAGCATCGCCAGGCCCTGGCCGTCGAGGCCCAACCGGATCAGCTCCAGGCCGCTGTTCAACGCACCACCAAATTTCTCCAGACCCAGTCTGCCAGAGTCGAAATTAACGGCATCGCGCCCACAGCCCAGGGCCTTGCCTTTGAGGTCCACGCGCAGAATCTCACCGGGCACAAGTTCCCCACGGCCTACCCGTCCCGCCGCGTCTGGCTCCACGTCACGGTCCGCGACAGAGACAATCGCATCGTCTTCGAATCGGGCCATCTAAACCCCGACGGCTCCATCGTCGGCAATGCCAACGACGTGGACCCGCTCCGCTACGAACCGCATTTCACCGAGATCACCCAGCCCGACCAGGTCGAAATCTATGAGCCCATCCTCAAGGACTTGGAGGGCCACGTCACCACGGGTCTGCTTAGCGCGGTCGGCTACCTGAAAGACAACCGCCTGCTGCCAGCCGGCTTTGATAAAGCCACCGCGGTCCATGACATTCGCGTTGCCGGTCGCGCTGCCGCAGATCCCAACTTCAACGGCGATGGCAGCACCGTTCGCTACTCCGTCTCTACCCACCATGCCACGGGCCCGTTCCACATTGCAGTTGAGCTCATCTACCAGCCCATCGGTTTTCGCTGGGCCCACAATCTCGCTCCCTACCGTGCCCCGGAACCTGAGCGCATGGTCCGTTATTACGAGCAGGCCGCGCACGACTCCGCCGTGGTCGTCGCCCATGCCGAAGCAACCCGCTAGCCCTGGCAACCTGAGTGTGGCAACGCTTCAGATCGAGCCGGATCAAGATAAGCTTCCATGCCTATCAATTAAGGATATACAATATCCTTAATTGATAGGCGACTTCGTTGTTCGAGGAGATGGAAGATGTCGATACGGGTGGAGTATATGAAGCAGTCCGCGAACCTTTTCCGGAAGTACCTTACTTTCAGTCTGGGGATCAAAGAGGGCTCGATAGAGAAGAGCATTTTGCACCTGGTAGATCTGCGGGCTTCACAGATGAATGGCTGCGCCTTTTGTGTGGATATGCATGTGAAGGAGGCGAAGATCGCAGGCGAGCGTGAGTTGCGGTTGCATCATGTGGCGGTGTGGCGTGAGTCGACGCTCTTCAACCAACGCGAACGCGCGGCGCTTGAGTGGACCGAGGTGCTCACCAAGCTGCCGCCGCACGGTGTTCCGGACGAGATCTTCAATAAAGTGCGAGAGCAGTTGAGCGAGCAGGAGATCAGCGATCTTACGTTTGCGATCGTGGCGATCAACGGGTGGAACCGCTTGAGTATTGGCTTCAAAGCAGTGCCAGGATCGCAGGACGAAGCGTACGGCCTGACGAAGGCGGGCCTGAACTAATGCAGCTTAGAAACCATGTGGAGTGGGCGATTCACTGTTGCGCGATCCTCGCGGGAGTGCCGGAGGAGCACTATCTCGCCACTAGAGACCTCGCGGAGTTCCATGGTGTCCCCAAGGAATACCTGTCGAAGGCGCTGCAGGCGCTCTCGACAGCAGGTCTTATCGAGAGCACGCTTGGACCCGGCGGGGGGTACAGGCTTTCAAAGCCTGCGAAGGAGATTACCTTTCTCGACATCGTCGAGGCGGTGGAGGGAAAGGCGTCGACCTTTGTGTGCACGGAGATTCGGCGCAACAACCCCTGCAGGCCCAAAGGTGCACGGGAGAGCAAAGCCTGTGCTGTAGCGAGGGTGATGTGGGAGGCCGATGACGCGTGGCGCGCGAAGCTGCGCAGTGTGCGGCTCTCCGATCTGATCAAGACGCTGCAGCAAGATGTTCCCGCAGACCTTCTGGAGAAGACAGGCAAGTGGGTAACTCTAAGAACGTGAGAAGTAGTTGTCTGCTGATGGCTCAGGAAGGCGCGAAAAGAAAAGGCCCGCGCAGGAGGCTCCGAAAGACAACAATTCCCTGTGGCTATCAAAGATATGCGGGCTCATGCGTTTTGCGAGCCGTTCATCAATCGCAATTAGGAGGTACCTTATGTGGCCATAATCATTCCTTTCCGGCCAGGTTAATTGCCCTTGGAAAGAGCACATTGTTCTCAAGGTGGACATGACGGTGTGTCAGTGCCTCAAAGTCCGCAAGCGTCGTGTAGAGCGCATGGTACGTAGGGCAGGCACCTGCCGGGAGTTCAAAGTCGTTCGTCAGGCTCCGGATCGATGCAAGCGCAGCGCCGACAAGATCGTGATCAGCCATCATCGCTGCGATCGGATTGGCGACACTCCCGAAGAACGCATAGGGTTTCGCAGCACCTGTGACAGCTGCTGTTTCAAGGGAGATAATGTACGGAAAAAGAACTTGTTCTTCCTTGTCCATGTGTGGCGTCATCTCTTCAAGAATCTGCCCGACGAGCTGTTGAATCTGGACGAGCTCGGGATGGTTTGCGCCATGACGGCTGTTTACCTTGTTTGCCAGCACCGTGAGTCGTTCCAGTTCCGTGCGGGTTGGTGCATGACATTCACGCACGATGTGATCAACCAACTCCGACAACGGGCGCGCGATCCAAGGCTCTATTGGCTGAGGGGAATGACCCTCAGCTTCGGCGAGCTCCTGGAGAAGCTGTGGAAGGGGGATATTCTGCTCCGAGCAGACTTGCTCCAGCGGTTTTCTGCCGCCACAGCAGTAGTCGATTCCGAATCGTTCAAATACCCGCACCGATGATGGCTGTTCAATAGCCAAATCCCGAACCTGTTTCACTGCGGTTTGCATATTGTGTCCTCATCAACAACGTTAGAGGAGCCGGCAAAAAGTCTCAGTGACTTAAGTGCCTACATCGTGACTTTCTTGAGGATGATTCCGGCGACAGATCTTATGGCCAGGACACCCGCCAGGCATCTCCGCCAAGTGGCTTGATTGTTCGAGTGTGATTGGCACTGCTAGACTTCTCGCAATGATTCACGAACGCATAGATGTTGCCGCCGTCCTGCAAAAGACCGCGCTTTTGTCGAGCCTGAATCCCTCCGAGACTCAACTCCTGGCTGCTCGTACCTCGCGCAAGCGGTTTGATACCGGCGAACTCCTTTTTGCCGAAGGAGAGAAATGCCAGGGTTTGCACATCATTGCCGATGGCAAAGTTCGTATTTTCAAGACCTCGCTTGGCGGCCGAGAGCAGGTTTTAGCGATCAATGTATCCGGCGAGTGTGTTGCCGAGTTGCCTGTGTTTGACGGGGGCGTCTTTCCGGCATCGGCGATGGCCATTGAAGACACCGAGATCGCGTTCATCTCGCGATCCGACTTCCAGGCATTCTGCCTGGAACATCCGGGGGTAGCTCTCAAAGTCCTGGCCGTCGTCGGTGCGCGTCTGAGGCGCCTGGTCGGGATCATCGAAGAATTATCTTTTACGACTATTCGGCAGAGGCTTATCTCGGCGCTTGTGCGGCTCGCGGAAACCGAGGGCAAGCAAACCGAAGCTGGTATCGAATTCCAGTTGCCCGCAAGTCACCAGGAGCTGGCCAGTCAGCTTGGCACGGTTCGTGAGCTTATCTCACGCAACCTGATGCGATTGCAGGCAGAAGGCTTGCTCGATGTAGATGCGCGACACATTGTGGTGAAAGACATCAAGGGTCTCCGCGACCTTATCACTGCATCCTCCTAGCGGAGATAGGGCCTGAAATCAGCTCAAGGCGGATTTAAGCCAGCTATCGCTGCAGAGATCGGTCGAAGCGGAAGACGTAACGCAACAATCCTGCATTGATCGCAAAAAGAACGGTGGAACACGTAGCCGCAGGAATCGCCGTATGGGCGTCGTGGCGGAAGACTGCTTCCATGCTGACGGTTAGCAGCCATAACTGAACCACAACCCCTGTCGCAACCAGCACAAGGATCGCGGTGAAGAGGACCGTGCCTTGTCGTTGGACGCTCATGCTGTTACCTCAACCCCGGTAGCGAATAGCTGGTCGCCGCGCTTCTCCAGAACGATCCGCGGAAGGGGGCGAGTAGGCGGCCCTGCCGTCGGACGTCCTGCCTTGAGTTCAAATACCCCATTGTGACAGGGGCAGAAGAGTTCTTCTTCCTTGTAGATCACGGCACAGGACAAATGGGTGCAGACCTGGGAATAGGCCACAAGTTCGCCAGTGGGCATACAAACGGCGATGCAAGGATCTCTCTCAGTCGGATACCGAAACAACATCGACTTGCTGCGTTCTAGATCCGTAACCGATCCAATCATCTGGGCTGTGAATGTTTCGGCCCGATGACGATGCCAGATCCAGGCGACCAGCCAATTTGCAGCGGCCAGAATCGATGATCCAAGAGTGAGGAACTTGACCATCTCGCGACGGCTTACATAGTGATCGCCTTCCCACTCGATGGGAAAATCCTTTTTCCACTGTGGCCAGTTGGTGGCATACTCGCGGACAAAGTGGGCGGTAAGCGAATTCTCACCCTTGTCTTTCCGTTCACGGCAGTCATGGCAATTTTCCTTGCCTGCCCCACGGTGCGGGTTTTCACCTTGGGCGCGCTGGGGATGGCCGTCGCAATTGGCCTTGGCAATGGCGCGGTATTCAAACTTGTTCCGGAGTATTTTCCTCCCACTGTCGGAAGTGTGACCGGTATCGTAGGGGCGGCGGCCGGCCTCGGCGGATTTTTCCCACCACTTTTTGCTTGGAGCGATCAAGCAGCAGACGGGCTCGTTCACGCTCGGATTTGTCGCGCTCTCGGCCTTCTCCCTTGGCTGCCTCGTGGTGCTCTTGCTTACCCAACGCAATAAGGCTATGGTTCCGAGACACCAACACGAGGCGCATCGTGCTGACATTGCCGCTTCTAGCACTTACGATTGCCTCCTTTGAAGCTGTTGTGATCTGCCAGCTAACCGCGACCCGTTAGCACGATGGTATGCGAAGGTTGAAGCCCCTCAAAAAGCTGGTTGGGGTCTCAACCTCATCACCTATGATGATGGAGGAGCCGGACAATCGCTTGCCCGTCTTGTCGAGTATGTCTTCCCATTCGCAGTATCGCGAGATGAACGTTGACCGCAGTTCATGGTTTGGATAGGGCCGAAGGAATGCAGGATTCAATAATGGTAGACATTACGGACACTATCGCACTCCTTCACACAGGTGATCGGTCCGGAGCGCGCAACCGCTTTACCGCAATCTGGTCTCGGATGCAACCGATGCCCGATCCATATCAAGAATGCGTGCTATCCCACTATATGGCCGACCTGCAGGACGAAATCGAGAAGGAGCTCTCGTGGGACATCCGAGCCTTCGACGCAGCTCGTCGAGCGACCGACGAGGCTGCAAAGAATCACCACCCTTCTCTTTCGATCAAGGATTTCTTCCCTTCCCTCCATCTGAATTTGGCAGATGACTATTTGAGACTCGGGGAGTTCGACTCCGCAAGACGGCATCTACAGGATGGACTGCGCCTTCTATCAGCTCTGACGGATTCCCCCTACACAACTACGGTCCGCGGCGGCTTTGAACGAATCGCTGCAAGATTGAACGATTAGGCGCGGCTTTCGCGAAGGTTGATGCTACATCGAATTGAATCCGAACTCGAAGCAAGCGACTTCATCGTCTTGTTGGAGCCGGCGAGGGAGCGGTTGCTCAAACGCTACAATGCGACGCAAGAAGCCTTTCACATGGCGAAGGTGAAGCAGGACCACAAGGCCGAAGATCCTCCGGTACGCTCGGACAATCCAAGGAGTGGGAGTCGACCAACTCCGCCGCCGGGTTGGAACGCGGAAGGTGAGGGATGCTTGGCGGGCTTATTACTTGTTGAAAATGTGGTGGCCAGAGACGGCTTTGTTCAGGCATTACACACCGCTTTTCATCCCGATTACGGGGCTGACGTTCCAACCTGCAGCGTAGCTAAGCCTTTTAGAATATTTTGATAAAAGGAACTTCCTCCAAAATGGGATATGAAGTCCTTCCTCTAATCGAACCGCCGTTTATAGATCCCAATCTGCTTGCGTGCTATCTTCGGCCCACAGAAAGTTGATCCATTTCGCTACACGCGGTTCGGAAATTTTCAAAAATATCTTCGTCGCGGGCTGGGAGAGCATGGCTTCGGCATCCTTTCCGTAACGCTTCTCCATCTGGCTGCGTCCCGGCAGGCCCATGACGACTGGATTAGAAGTCTGGGTTCCACGGGGGGCCCCGCGATCATTCACTTATTGATACTGTCAATTTTGCGGCAAAACGCGGAGGCCGAACGAAAGGTGGATCCACTCCCTCCGAAGAGCAATTTCTCAAACGTCCGTCCGGCAAACTCAGCCGACAGCTATACCCACTGCGTGCTTTGCACGACCATTCAGCCAATCAATGGACAGTTCTTGCCAATTCCTGCCGTCATCCGTCGATCGGAAGACGGCCCCCTCTGTCGATAAAAAGAACAAACCTGGAGATGTGTCTACAGATGCAATTACGGCCGCTCGGTGGTCTTGGGAATTGGGCAGTCCGCCCAGCGTCTTCTCCCAGGGAGCATTTCCCTCTCTTCGATACACGTACGAATGGGCGTACGGTTCGTAGTGAGCCCCATAAGCGCTTTTTGCAGCCGACATCACCATAGCTCTTGAGGGCCTCGCACTTATTGCCATACTCCAGCAATAAGTGCCGTCTAGTCCTTGCTCAAAGCGTTGCCAGGTCTCTCCATCGTCACTGCTTTGAAAGAACCCGTCTCCAGCGGCTGAATAGAGAGTGTTTCGTTCAAGCGGGTTTGAAATGAGCCAGTGCGTGTCCTTTGGCGCGGACCGTACACGATCAACCCAACGGCTTCCTGCATCTTTGCTGCGCAACATTGCTCCGGCTTCGATCGCAACGTGGAGATCGTCTGGACGCTCGAAATCCGGCAGAATCGCCCTGACATGGTGGGTATGTGGGCGAGGAGGGAAGCTCCAATTCTCCGCAGATGGAAGTTCGGTAAGCCGTGGCAACGCAAACCAGGTTTCCCCGAGGTCATCCGATCGAAAGACTCGGCTTGGCTCGGTGCCCGCAAACAGAACACCGGACTCGGCAGCGGCAAGGGCAGTCACCGTCGCCTCCGGGAATCCAGCACAAGGGGCCCAGGCTCGGCCGGCATCTGACGTTCTAAACAGCCCGGCACCAAACGTTCCACAAAATGCCACGTCCCTAGTTTTGTGATCGGCGAGGACGCATTCGACCTGTTTATCTTCGAGTTGGGTCGCTCCTTGCCAGCGGTTCTCTGAACCTCTGACAACTGAGATTCCCTCGCTTGTTGCCAGATAGATCGTATTCACCGTGAATCGCTCCTGATCGCTCATGTCTTCTAGCTTTCGCCGAGTCGGCATAAGCACCTCGCGTAACTCATCTGGACTCAACCCCTCGTTGCAAACCAGTGCCATACGCTCGCGTAGCCAAACCGCCTTCATCGTCATTGTCGTCGTGAGGCTGCCCTCACCATGAATCACGAATGAGGTATCTGGTCTGGCTCCGCGAGCCGCCCGCTACTGTGGATTCACTCACTCTGTCATCGCAAACGCTATCAAGAGTGAGGCGGACGAAAACGCCTTTGCTGTCGCGGCTTGGAATCCGGCGTCATGCCTTATCCGGGATTCCCCGGATAAGTTCCTGGACCCACGCCTCACTGGTTATCTTCGGCACGCCCATCGCGGCGTTGGCAACGTCGTCCCATGCTTCCCAGGTGGCTAGACGCTCGGCGTAAGCGGCGCGCGCCCGAGGCAGAATCGAGGTGCCCAGCCCGAGCCGCAACGGCGGGTCGTCCGCATCCACGAGCTTGAGAACGGCTTCTGCGGTCGCCTCAGGATCGCCACGTTCCATGCCGGCAAGATGTGTCAGAAACTGTTTCCGGAACTCCGCGTATGGTTGCTGCGCATCGGCGATCTGTGCGTCTTTGCCGAAGTCGGTCGCATAGGCGCCTGGTTCCACGAGTGTCACGTGGATGCCTAACGGTTTGACCTCCTGCGCCAGCGCTTCGTGTTGCGCTTCCACGGCCCATTTGGTCGCACAGTAGTAGCCGATGAGGGGCATCGACGTAATTCCAAGACCACTGGAAACGCCCAGAATGTGTCCGCTCCCCTGTTGACGCAACAGAGGCAGAGCTGCTCGCAGCACCCGGATCATGCCGAGGTAGTTCACATCGAACAGTTTGTGGATCTGCTCGTCGCTCGCCTCCTCGGTCGCTGCAACCACGCTGGTGCCTGCATTGTTGACGAGAACGTCGAGCCTGCCGAAGTGCGCGTACGCTTGCTGCACCACCTGCTTCACCTGCTCGGCATTGGTCACGTCGAGGGCCAGTGGAAAAACAGCATCGCCGAAGTGCTCCGTGAGATCGGCGACGTCAGCGAGTTTGCGGGCAGTTGCCGTGACCCGATCGCCGCGCTTGAGTGCGGCTTCTGCCCATATGCGGCCAAAGCCGCGCGATGCGCCGGTAATGAACCATGTCTTCTTCATATTCGATTCCTCTGTAACGGTTTGAATTGAGTTGGGTTGTAGATAGCGCCTCGGCCTCTTTGTTCAGTCCTGCGCATAGCGCATGCTTTTTAGATCGGCGATCAGCCCTGGTCCTTCCGGACTCCATCCAAGTTGTTGCCGCGTCTTCGCACTGGAACCATGAAGGTCCCTGCCCGCAAAAAGTCCGAGAAAGCCGAAATGTTCCTGCGCCTCTTCCGCAGAAATGGAACGGACGGGTACATTCAACCCGTGGCCGACGGCTGTGGCGATATCTACGAGCGGCACACCCTCTTCGGCCACGGCATGATAGCGTGCGCCTGTCTCATGCCTTTCCAGCGCGAGCCGGTACAGGCGACCGGCATCCAGCCGATGCACCGCGGCCCAGCGATTTTGTCCATCGCCAACGTATGCCGAAACGCCCTTCTGCCGGGCCACTGCGATGAGATAGCTGACCAGGCCCTGCTTGACCGTATCGTGAACCTGGGGAAGTCGAACCACTGCTGTGCTCACTCCGCGCGCCTGGAGAGCCGCACCGGTCGCTTCGGAAGCGCGAGGGTGTGAACTGGAGACGGGAACCGGCGGATCATCCTCGGTGGCGAGATGACCGTGGGCAATCACGGCAAGTCCACCTGTAAGGATGAACGGGCGGCTGGAACCCTGGAGTGCATCGCCGATGACTTCGATCGCATGCCTATCGAGTTCGCAGCTTTCCGCGAACCTCGTCCAGTCGTGCCGGAAGGCGGTGTGGATGACGGCGTCCGAGGCGGCCGCTCCACTGCGCAGGCTTTCCAGGTCTTCCAAGTCGCCGCGATGCACCTCAGCACCGGCGGCGATGAGCGCCTGGGTTCCTGCGTCCGAGCGCGCCAGGCCAAGTACCTGGTGCCCAGCATCCATAAGTTCTTTCACGATGGCAGAACCGATAAATCCGGTAGCGCCGGTCACAAAAACACGCATCTTTCTCCTCCTGTTGCATTGATCCTTACGATTTCTTAGGTGCGGTGGTTGACGGGCCGCCGCGGCATCCAATAGAACGGAGACAGTCTCCTAATCCTATAGATAAGTGGAGACTGTCTCCGGTTGCAGAAAAGTTTGTGGAATGGCGAAAAAGAAATCAAAACCAGACGCAAGAACGCCAAGCCGGAAACCACGCACCGACGCGCTGCGGAATCGAGAGCGCATCTTGGAGGTTGCAAAAGACGCATTCACTCGATATGGTGCGCAAGCCAGCCTCGACGAGATTGCAAAGCAGGCAGAGGTCGGTGCAGGAACCTTATACCGTCACTTTCCTTCGCGCGAGGAGCTACTGAAGGCCGTCTACCGAACTGAAATTGAAAAGCTGGCTGAGGCACAGCGCACGTTCGCCGAGACCTTGTCTCCGGTGGAGGCATTGCGAGCCTGGCTGCTGTTGTTCGTTGAAGCCATCGCCGCTAAGCAGGTGATCGCCCCTGCCCTGAAGGAACTCGCAGGAGACCCCAAGAAGGTTTTCGAGGCTTCGTATCTGCAAATCCAGGAGGCAGTTCGAGCACTGGTGAAGCGCGCTATCCAGAGCGGCGATCTTCGCCGGGATATAGAGCCTGCCGATCTGCTGCGTGCTCTGGTCGGCGTCGCCCATGTGGCTGACACCACAGACTGGCAGCAGAGTGCTCGCAGACTGGTGGATATCCTCATCGCAGGCTCACGCGCGGCGCAGTAGATCTTGGCTTAAGATTATGTCTTCCAAAAGTGGGGCGATCCAATTGGAATCAGTGGAGAGACTTGATCTGCTATGCAGAGGGTCCAAAGGATCGCCGCCAGACGCTTGGTGATACGCCCACGGAGTATTTGAAATGTTCCCTGAGCACGGACGCAGATCGGAACCCCGCTTCCCCAGCGATGCTTTCGATAGAACGCTGGGCTGTTTCCAACAGATGCTGTGCCCGGCGAACCATGGCTTTCGCAAGCCTTTGCGCAGGACTCAGCCCCACTTGGTCCACGAAATGCCTCGACACGGTGCCATCCTTCTTTCACAAAGCCAGGCCGGGACTGCTGCCTGAGGCACACGCGTCTGTGCGCGAACAAGATTCCCGCATCACCCAAAGCTGAATTTGAACTCGCAGCTTCAGGCATCCGAGCCACCCGATCTACCTGGACGCGAGCAGAAACTGCCATTGAAAGCAGCTATGCTGGCTTGAAGAGGACTTGTTTGCCATGACTTCTCGTCCACCACTGCCTCCCTTCACACAAGAAGCAGCAGCTCAAAAGGTTCGCCTCGCCGAGGACGGATGGAATACCCGTAACCCTGAAAAGGTCTCACTTGCCTATGCTGTGGATTCACGTTGGCGGAACCGCGCCGAATTCATATCCGGCAGAGATCAGATCGTCGCATTCCTCTCGCGAAAATGGACCAGAGAGCTGGACTACCGGCTCATCAAGGAACTGTGGGCATTTCACGGCAATCGCATCGCCGTCCGGTTTGCCTACGAATACCACGATGACTCTGGAAATTGATTCCGCGCCTATGGAAATGAGAACTGGGAGTTTGATGACCAGGGATTGATGTATGCAAGGCATGCCAGTATCAATGATTTGCCCATCACGGAAGCCGGCCGGAAATTTCATTGGTCTCTGGGAAGGCGACCTGACGGCCATCCGGGCTTGAGCGATTTGGGCCTTTAGCGCGCAGAATCCATGGTCTCGCCCGCGCTTCCCTGCAGTCGCGCGGCGGACCATCTATTCCCGGTAGAGCTCCGGCTTGGATGAGCGCATTGGATGACACGATTATTGAGAATCGATACTCGCGTAATGGCAGCATCTGCTCTGCGGCCCCTCTTATGAGAGGCTGATTCGTAAGGCTGCTGATAAGTAGAGTCCAGCCGTCACCACTGAGTAAGTATACAGTTTACCTGTACAGCCAGGCTGCATATGTGCCATACTGGGATCCATGAGTGATCCGGTGAGTCCTTATCGAGACGAGCGCGCCTCTGCACTTGCCGCGGAGCTTCGTGCGATCTTGGGCAAACTCAAGCGGAAGCTGCGCGAGCAGGGAGGGCAAAACGATTTGACGCCTTCCCAGGTCTCCGTTCTGCTTCGTATTGAAAAAGACGGTCCCGCAGCAGTATCAACGCTGGCCAGGGCAGAGGGCATGCGTCCTCAATCGATGAGCGCCATCATAACGTCCTTACTCGAAGCCGGATTGGTGTGCGGCGCTCCGGACCCGAATGACAGGCGGCAGACCTTGATGGCACTCTCCCGGAAATGCCAGAAGTGGCTTAAGGACGGTCGCGCCGCCAGGCAGGATTGGCTCACAACCACCATCCAGAAGAAGCTCTCCACTCACGAACAACAGAAACTTGCTTCTGCGGTGGAACTGCTCGGCCGCCTTATCGAAGACTGATGTCTTCGCGTGCGGCCACACAACTCTGATTCACATTCCCGTCGAGGAGAGGAACCCTATGCCCCTTAGCACTCTCGATCCAGAGACCGCACTGATTGTTGTTGATCTTCAGAAAGGTATTATCCCCTTACCCTTTATCCATCCGATCGCTGGAGTCATTGAACGAACCTGCGCTTTGCTCGACGCCTTTCGCCAGCGCAATCTTCCGGCCGCTCTGGTCAATGTCGCGGGAAGTGCCCCAGGCCGGACGGAGCAGCCGCGCCGCATCTCGACGTTCTCTGAAGGGTTCAGCGATCTGATTCCGGAACTAAATCGCCAGCCCGGCGACATTGTGGTGACGAAGCGCACATGGGGCGCCTTTGCGAGCACTGACCTTGAGGCGCAGCTCAAAGCGAAAAGAGTCACACAGGTGGTCGTCACCGGCGTGGCAACCGGAACCGGCGTGGAAGCCACTGCCCGGCAGGCGTATGAAGCAGGGTTCCATGTGACGCTTGCGATGGACGCTATGACCGATTCGCGTCCCGAAGCCCACGCCTACAGCCTCGCCCATGTCTTTCCGCGCCTCGGAGAAACGGGCTCAACTCAGGACATACTCGACCTGCTGGCAACAAGGAGCGCCTGATCGTGAACTGGCTTTATCTTGTGTCGTACTTCTTTGGGGGGATTTTTCTGGCCAACGCCGTACCGCATTTTGTCAGCGGCATGATGGGACAGCCTTTCCAATCTCCCTTTGCAAAGCCGCCCGGCAAAGGTCTTTCCTCGTCTACAGTGAATGTTCTATGGGGCTTCTTCAACGCCGTCATCGGATACCTTCTCGTTGTGCGCGTGGGTATCTTTCATCTCAGATCGATCGGTGACGTTCTTGTTCTTGCCCTTGGCGCACTGCTGATCAGCCTTTTGTCGGCACGGCATTTCGGCCAGTTTCATGGAGGCAACGCACCCGGGCGCTCATGAAGAATCCTGTGGCGGGCGCTCTCCGCGCCCTGGGCATCTTCAACTTTCGGGTGTGGACTGTCGGCGCTCTGGTGTCCAACATCGGCACATGGATGCAGCGCGTCGCTCAGGACTGGCTTGTCCTCACACAACTCACGCACCACAATGCCTCGGCCGTTGGCATCGTCATGGCGCTGCAGTTTGCCCCGCAGCTACTTTTGCTGCCCTGGAGCGGACTTGCCGCGGATCGCTTCAATCAGCGAAAGCTTCTTATATTTACCCAGGCGGCGATGGGTTTACTCGCGCTCGCTCTGGGCATTCTTACGATCTCCGGGGTCGTCCAGCTCTGGCAGGTCTATGTCTTTGCATTCCTCTTTGGCTCCGCGGCGGCGCTCGATGCGCCAGTACGGCAAACGTTCGTTGGAGAACTTGTGGGCGACGAGCACCTGCATAATGCCGTCGCCATCAATTCCACATCCTTCAATGCCGGCCGGATGATCGGCCCGGCAGTCGCCGGCATCGTCATCGCAACAGTGGGAACCGGATGGGCATTTGCGATAAACGGCCTGTCGTTTGCCGCAGTTGTGATCTCGATCTTGTTGCTACGCAAATCAGAACTGTCCCCAAATCCACGTACTCGACATAGTGCAGGTGGCTTTCTGGAAGGATTCCACTATGTCTGGGGTCGTCGTGACCTTCGGGCAATCCTGCTGATGCTATTTCTTATTGGCACCTTCGGGCTTAATTTTCCTATCTTCATTTCGACGATGGCAGTTGATGTCTTCCATGCCGATGCACGAGGCTTCGGATTGCTGTCTTCCATCATGGCAATCGGTTCCATCGTCGGGGCGCTGTTTTCAGGGAGCCGGCAGAAACCCAGATTTGGCACTTTACTCGCCGGCTCATCGGTCTTCGGCATCGGATGCATCTTCGCTGCCCTGGCTCCGGGTTACTGGTGGTTTGCTGCCGCTCTCATCCTCGTGGGTGGTGCGGCCCTCACCTTCACCAATACAACCAACAGTATGATGCAGCTCACTACCGAACCTGCCCTGCGAGGCCGGGTCATGGCCTTCCGCGTGGCCATAGCTCTTGGTGGCACGCCCATTGGAGCCCCCATCGTGGGTTGGGTGGCAAACCATTTCGGTCCGCGTTGGGCCCTTGGCATTGGCGCGTCATCGGGGCTTGCCGCTGCCCTGGTTGCTCTCTATGTTCAGTTCTGGTCGACCGGACTTGAAGATGCGGAATTCAGCCCGACGAGTTCTGCTGGATGCCCTATTGATGGATCATGAGAAGTGAAGTGTTGCTTACTGGTCAAATCACTTATCCACCGCGACTTGGGCGCGTCCAGGCGGATAGAATCCTCGTAAACGGGCATCTAGCGATCAACATCTTTCGATTTTCAATGAGTGCCCAATCGTGTTTCCAGCCCGCTTGAGTCTGCAAACGTGCTAAGGCCTGATGTCATAAATTGAGACTCCTGAGCGGCGGCGTGAGTCTAAACTGGGCGACGATGAGCTGCGACGGAATATCAACTTGTACGCCCCATCCTTGCCAAATTCCTGGGAGTGGGTCTCTCCGGCGGGATAGAAGAGCATCAAGCCTTGCCGGGGCTCGATGCTTCGTCCGACAATTCGCTCATGCTAGGAACCCTGAAGCACAATGGTGAACGAGCTTTCTACGTGAGCGTGCCGGGCCATTGCTGCGCCTCCTACATAGTGTCCCAATCGAAGATCGTTCATCAACAAGCTCCGTTCAGAGATGGAGACGTTGCGCGGGAACGCACCCGATGAGGAAAAGGCCATCCATATCAATACGAACCAACGAATCGCCAGGGCCGACCAATTTTGCAACGGCCCGTTGCAGAATTGGGGATTTTAACACTCATCGGCCTAATGGAACGTTTCGCCCCCAGGGAATGAAACCTACCGGCGTGAGCAGGCCACGTCTAATTCGACGATTTCCACCGTATCCTTATCCTTTTGGAAGCTCGCGTCCCCGCTGATACGGTTGTAATTGAGATGGCATGGGGAGCTCGATGAAAGCGAACACGACAGAAGAGCTTGCGGCTGAATTGGGTGTTGATTGGCGATTCTTGGCTGTTGGACGAGAGAAGGCAGCAAAGGAGCTGATTCGGTTATTAGAGGCGTGTCAATCGCTAGTCGTTCCTGACACAAGCTTGGTGGGGTTCGGCTCTCTTGCATCAGATACGGAGTTTTCTAATGAGCATACTTGGATATTCGACAGGCGCAATTGCGTTAGGAGATTTCACTCACGCGCTCACACTCCTGTCTGCCTATAACTTCAATGCAGTCGAGCTATCAGCCCTTCGTATCGGCGAAATGGAGCCCCTAATTGACGCTTTGCCTAACCTGAGTTAGGCACAATATAGCTATATATCCTTTCATGCGCCCAGTTCCTTCACCGAACAAGAAGAGCCGCTCCTCATTAGACTTCTTCAGCGGCTCCCACAGAATTGGCCAATCGTTCTGCATCCTGACGCCATTCACGACGTGTCATCTTGGCGATCTTTAGCACCGCGATTGGCGATTGAGAATATGGACAAGCGGAAAGGAATAGGCCGATCGGCCGCAGAGCTCGTTCGGGTTTTCGACTTGCTGCCTGGCACAACAATGTGTCTCGACCTGGGCCACGCTCGACAAGTCGACTCATCTATGGTCGGGGCTCATCAGTTGCTGAGAGCGTTCGGCGACCGCATTGTGCAACTTCACGTGAGTGAAGTTGATACCTCCAATCAGCACGACATAATCTCCAGAGTGGCGGAGCTAGCTTTTTCCCAAGTGCGACGCTTTATCCCTCACGATGCAGCAATCATTCTTGAGAGTAGAGTCGCGGAGTCGCAAATCCAATCTGAAGCTGACAAAGTCCACAGTATACTTAGCGATCCTACCGAGGACGGGCAGTCAGCCATGCTCGCTTACGCCTAAGTAACTATCACGCTGCGCTCAAATCACGGAAAATGACTTTTGAGGTTTGGATACTGCACCCGAATCGCGGAATTTAGAGAGTGTTTGTACTGAAATCACGGACAGAGTGGAATGGACAGAGAGGTGCTTCGCCGGTTCGGCAATGTTCTCTGCGCACAGTCTGGGCGACCGACTGCGCCGACGAGATATCTCTTCAGGGACAGCGTCTTGCCACCAAATCTAGGCTTTGAAGAAGCAGGTATGAGAACTGTAGAGCAGCCTTCTGGGGCCCTGCGCTCCAGACGATTCCTTTCGAGCCAATATTTTCACGCGTCGCAGAAAATATCTGTCTGCCAAATTTTGGCGTCCCCGCGCTGCCGAAGACGTTCCTGTACTCTCCGGCAATCCAAGGCGTGGGAGTTGACCGACTCCGCCGCCTGGTTGGAACGTTTCGGAGGGTGAGGGATGCTTGGCGGCCTTATTACTTGTTGAAAATGTGGTGGCCAGAGACGGGATCGAACCGCCGACGCCGGCCTTTTCAGGGCCGCGCTCTACCACTGAGCTATCTGGCCTTGGGGAGAATTACTTCCAAGGAGGTATGTTAGCGGAGATCGATAGGGGATCTGCTACCGGACTGCTGCCCAACAACCTCGCTTAGTATAGCAAAACTCCCGGACTTGTCTTGGTGCCGGGCAGCGCATTCTCCGTGCGCTGCGAAACCCTGCCTCAAGGGGGAATTTTGAACAGGCAACGCATCTCCGCGAGGCGCTATCAGACGCATCAGTAACATTCTTCACAAGCATTGGTGCAACTCTGGGTGAATCACAGATTTCGCACCGAAACAAGGCTTTCAACGCCCTCGATTTGTGCTAGTCTGGGCCTCGTTCAATAGTGATTTTGTCCACGTCCTCCTGCTTGTAAAAAGAACCCGACCAACGGGACGAAGCCCGTCCAAAGGGTCCACGACACACCGACGAATCGCTTCCTCGACTGGGCATTGGCTCCCAGCGGAATGCTGTTTTTCAGAGAGTGTGCGGACTGCAAGTTCTTTTCAGGCAGCGGATGATGAGCTGAGGAAACACGATGTCTTTTATGTCTACGGCCCCGGCCACCCTGAACCCCTGGGTGCGCATCCTCGGAGCGCTCGAAAAGAAGGTCAACCGCCAGTCCTTCGAGACCTGGCTCAAGCCAACCCGGTTCAGTCATGTCAGCGGCAAGTTGCTCATCGTGCGCATCCCCACTGCCGATTTCGAGCATATCGGCGACCGCTACGGCGATCTTATCCAGGAAGCTATCGATAAGCTCGAGCTCGAGTTTGAAGATGTAAGTTTTGTCACTGCCGAAAAGGATCCGTCGCTGGCACGCATGCGCGAGGATGGCGGCTTCGCGCCGCAACCAGATCACTCGCCCAGCGCGCCTCCGGCGCAGGAGGCAGCCCCGTCGAAAAACAACGGCGCAGCAGCGCGCCCCCAGCAGGCAGGAGGGCCGCAGCAGGCCCGCTTTGACTGGAGTGCGGCCGCTCAGCTTAACCCCCGCTACACGTTCGATGGCTTTGTGACGGGTGCAGGGAACCAGTTTGCGCGCGCCGCTGCGATGGCCGTCGCCGAGCGCCCATCCAAGGCTTATAACCCCCTCTTCCTTTATGGCGGCGTTGGCATGGGCAAAACTCATCTCATGCAGGCGATCGGCCACGAGATGAAGCGCACCATCCCCACGGCATCCATCTGCTATGTCTCCAGTGAGAAGTTCACCAACGAGATGATCAACTCGTTGCGCTATGACAAGATGACCAGCTTCCGCGACAAGTTCCGCACAGTTGACCTGCTGCTCATCGACGACATCCAGTTCCTCGCGCAGAAAGAACGCACGCAGGAAGAATTTTTCCATACGTTCAATGCGCTGCACGAGAACATGAAGCAGATTGTCATCGCATCGGATCGTCCTCCCAAGGAACTGGCCGAAATTGAGGACCGTCTGCGTTCGCGCTTCGAGTGGGGTCTGATTGCCGACATCCAGCCGCCTGACCTTGAAACGAAGGTCGCCATCCTGCAGAAGAAGGCAGAGAGTGAGCAGATGGCGCTGCCCATTGATGTCGCGCTCTTCATTGCCTCGAACGTCCGCACCAACGTGCGCGAGTTGGAAGGCGCCCTGACGCGTCTCTTTGCATGGTGCGGACTAAATGGAGTCGAGATCACCCTGCCGACCGCACAGCAGTGCCTCAAGCAGTTTATTGATACGCAGGTGCGCAAGATCACCATTGAGGCAATTCAGCGTGTAGTTGCCGAGCAGTTCGGTATGAGGGTTGTCGAACTCAAGCAGAAGAACAACTCGCGACCGGTGGTTGTGCCGCGCCAGATTGCGATGTACCTTGCCAAGCAGATGACTGAAGCATCGCTGCCGGAGATAGGCCGAGCCTTTGGCGGCAAGCACCACACTACCGTTATGCACTCCATAGCGAAGATCGATGAGCAGCGCAGGGCGGATAAAGACCTCAATCGCACCCTGAACAAGCTGCAGGAGTCGCTCAACAGCTGATGCTACATAGCCTACTGTCTTTCGCGACCCTCCTCTGACGGGGTCGCGAAAGTGCTCTCGCGAGCGCGAGAAGTTGTTACCCCAGGCGAAGTATTTTCCGTAGGTGATTTTTCATCACAGAATCTCGAAGTGCTGCTGTCGATAGGTCAGTCTGTTTTTTTTGCCATGATCGAGATGGTTGTAACGGAAGCTTTACTCTGCCTTAACACCTCTGCAACGTTCACACCCCAATCTTAACTAAGTATTCATCTACACCTCTTCGCTTTGATCCGTAGAGCGTTAAGAGTTCCGGCCATTTTGAATAACTTTTTTAGGAGTTGCGTCTGTGCGCAAAGCAGCAGTTGTATGTGCAGTCATGTTCTTCAGCGTTCTCTTCGCCCGGGCTGCAAGCCCAAGCGCTATAAATGGGCACGTTCTTGATTCTTCCGGAGCTGCCATTCCGGGCGCCGACATTACTTTGACCAGCGTTGCCACCGGCGTCACAACCCATGTTTCCACCGCTGCAGATGGTTCCTATGCCATCAGCGGTCTGGCGAACGGATCTTATACGCTGGTCGTGGTGAAAGATGGCTTCGCGGCCGCGAAGCCGACGACGCTGATGATTCAGCCAGGCCAGATCATAACTTCAGATATCGCCATGTCCGTCTCGTCAGCCTCTGAGTCGGTCGTGGTGCATGGAGACGTTGTCTCGGGCGCGACGCCGGCCCCGACGCAGCAGCAGATCTTTAACTCCGATCAGACCATCCGCGTCATCGATCGCAAACAGATGGATATCGCCGGACCGGTGGCTGGCGCGGCTCAGCTCATTGCTACAACCCCGGGCGCAAACGTGACCGGCTACGGCAACACGGGCGCGACCAAGTACACGGTCTCGCTGAATGGCATTAATCAGGGCTGGGGCGGCTACGGCGGCTTCACTGGCGGCGGCTCACTGGGCGTGACGTTTGACGGTGTACCGATCGTCGATCCAGCGACTGGACTCTGGCAGTCGCCGAGCATTCCTGAGACGCAGATGATCCAGAACCTTAACGTGACCTACGGCCCGGGCGATCCTGCGGAGCGCTGGTACACCAACATCGGCGGCGCTGTGGAGTTCACTCCAATTCAGCCGACCGCCAAGCCGCATGCCGATCTCTTCCTGACCTACGGCAGCTATAACCAGAAGGACCTGACTCTCAACGCAGCGAGCGGCCTCTATCATGGCTGGTCGTCGGTGCTGTCGTTCGGCGCGGGCAGTGGAGATGACTTCCGGGTTTCGCCGGATGGCTTCACCAATCCAAGCAAGGACTGGGCGCTGCTGGTTAAGACCGTCAAAAACTTTCAGGACAACAGCTTTGAGTTCGGTGGCTACTATGCGCATGCGGGCGGCTATCGCTCGCAGGTGATTCTCACCGATCCCAATCCTGCCGTGACTGTGGACGGCCAGCCGGGCTCGCTGCAGTACAGCCAGAAGACGTCGGGCTACTACAGCACGCTGCCCTATAACAGCTACAACAAATACGACACGAACGATATGGCGCTCATCTATGGCCGCCAGAATATCAAGCTCGATGACACGATGTCGCTTCAGAACCTGGCATGGTTCATGCGCATTGACCGCACCCACTATCGCATCAACGATGTGTATGGTGGCGGCCCGCAACTGCGGGAGTGGAACAATCCGCACACCGATACAGTTGGCGACCGGCTCTTCTTTACCAAGCGGTTGCCGATGAACACCATCAGCGGCGGCGGCTACTATATCCACTCGCTGTATAACAGCCGGAACAACTTCTACAATCCTGCAGACGGCGGCTCGAAGCGTGTGGTGAATGCCGGCGGCAAGATTCGCTCGACCTACTTCAACCAGGATGATTTCGCTGTTTCCCTGCAGGACGATGTGCATCCCATCTCCTGGCTTCACGTGACGCCGGGCATCCGCTTCGTCGGTTTTCAGACCAACTTCGCCGATCACGCCGCACAGGACTTTACCCTCGGACCCGGAGCTGTTCTTAGCACGGTCTGCCGGTATATTCCTAATGTCGGAGAAAAGAATACAGCCACGAACCAGGGTGCATGCCCCGCGGCGCAGGAGAACCGCACCGGCATCGAGCCCTCTGCGAATGCCACGATCACGGCCCGTCCATGGCTGACGATCTATGGCGGCTATCTTGAAGCGTTGAAGGCGCCGCAGGTTGGCGGCGGTGGTGGGCTCTTCCAGTCCGTCGATCCGTCAAGCTATCACCTCGCCCGGCAGCGCTACTACCAGGCTGGCTTCAAGACTCATGCAGAAGGAACGGGGCTGCTGAACAGCTTCATCCTCGGTGCTGAATACTTCCATCAGAACTACGCGAACCAGGAAATTGATATCGGTCTGGCCAACGGCAACACCATCTCAACCAACGGAACTTCGTCTTACCATGGCGTGAACGCGTTCGTGGATGACGATCCGGTCACCAATCTTCACCTCTTCGCCAACGCAAGTCTGGAACGCGCAACCTACACTTACTACGTCATTGCCTATAACCCTAACGGCACGCCGGGTGCGAGCTACAACGGAAGCGCCGTTCCTTATGTGCCTGCTTCGACAGTGAACATCGGCGCCTACTACAACTTCAAGCCGACGGATAACCTGACCATTCAGCCGACTGCTTCGTTCCAGTTCATCGGGCGCCAGCACATCTTTGATAACAGCCTCGGTGCGCCGAGTCCGCTGACCATGGCTTCCTATGAAACATTGAACATGGGAGCAAAGGCGCCATTCCATCACTTCGACCTGAATGTGATGGCGCTGAATGTACTGAACAAGCAGTACAACGAATATGAGTACATCTCATCGGGTGGCTACTTCGGAACGCCGACGGGCGGCTATGCACTGGCCTACCCAGCTGCGCCGTTTACCATCTACGGTGGGGCAACCTTCCACTTCTAGTTGAGGAGCCCGCACTACCGGGATCTCCCTCTTTTCCAGAACCTCGCAAACTACACCGCCAGCCCTTAACAAGTGGGCTGGCGGTGTAGTCGTTTTGGGCGACTATAACCTTTCCCCATATCCCCCACTTCGGATTTGGCATAGAGCCGGGGAGGTCCATGCCTTCCATGTGAATCTCAAAAATAAGTTAGGGTTCAAAAATATTTATTGACGTCGCGTTCATAATTGTATACAAAACGGGTATCGCACTCCGGCCCTGCATCTTCTGGCAGGGAAATGCGGCTACTCCGCAGCCAGTTTCATCAATCTGAAGCGAGCGAATGCTCTTCGGTGACACAAATGAAGGCTCGAAATGCTCCCGATGACGTTGGATCCCTCACTCGAAGAGGCTTTGCGGGCAGCTTGTTCGGAGCCGCCACGGTCGCTCTTCTCCCTGTCGCATCCGCCGCTCAGAGCCAAAGCACCGACGAGCCGGGGCCACGACCGGAGGACCTCTCCGACGCAGACTGGAATGAGGTGCGCGCCCGGTATTCGAACTTGCTGCGGGTCTACGGAGAGCGGCTCTCGTTAGAAGAAAAGCGCAGACTGGCGGCCATTCTCACCACCAACCAGCGCATGCTGGTTTCGGTCCGGTCCTTCGTCGTGCAGAATGGCGACCCCTCGGCTTGTACTTTAAGGCTCTATAGCTCTCATCAGCACGACAGCGCAACACGCAGCATCTGATTCATCGCTCGTAGGCACCGGCTCTCTTTACCTGATCAATCCAACGGCTTTCTAGAGGACTCAATGGTTCCCAGGGAAACGTATTTCATGTCGGTAGAAGCGCTCGGCGGCGCAATCCGAGAGGGCCGGCTCTCACCTGTGGAGTTGACCGAGGGCTATCTCGAACGCTGCCGCACGATAGGCGCGCGATTGAATGCGTTTGTAACGCTCACTGCCGACCTGGCGCTCAGGCAGGCCAGGCAGGCTGAAGCGGAAATTAAAGCTGGTAAGTATCGCGGGCCTCTGCACGGGATTCCCTATGCTGTGAAAGATCTCGTAGCAGTGAAAGGCTATCCGACCACCTGGGGAGCGGTGCCCTATGCGCATCAGAGCTTCGATTTTGATGCGACAGTCGTGGAACGGCTCAATAATGCTGGAGCGATCCTTCTGGGCAAAGCTGCCATGATTGAACTGGCCGGCGGGCTGGGATACAGCTCGGGTGAAGCTTCGCTGACAGGCCCAGCGCGGAATCCGTGGAATCCAGAGTGCTGGACCTGTGGATCATCGAGCGGTTCCGGCGCAATCGTCGCAGCAGGCCTGGCGCCTTGGGCCTTGGGCTCAGATACGCGCGGCTCAATCCTCTGCCCATCTTCCTGGTGCGGAGTTTCAGGCATGCGCCCGAGCTTCGGTCGTGTCAGCAGGTATGGTTCGATGGCCATTGCATACAGCATGGACAAGCTGGGCCCACTGGCGCGAACCGCAAACGATTGCGCGCTGGTGCTGAGTGTGCTGGCCGGGCATGACCCGCTCGATCACGACTCGCTCAGTAGCAGCGCGAAGCCCTTCGTTTATCAGGAGACGGATCCTGGCCATGGCGCTCCGCTTCGCATTGGCCGTCTCACGAATGTCTACGGTAAGAGCGATCCGGGAACGGAGAAGGCGGTGGATGAAGCCTGCACGGTATTTGAGAAAGCAGGTGCATCCGTCGAGTCATGTGAGTTTCCCGATGGTCCGTTTGAAGAGGCTGCCGAGCTGACCATCCTCATGGAAGCTGCCAGCGCATTTGAACATTTGATACATAGTGGAGACTGTAAGGAACTTGTCGATCCGGTGGGCAAAGTGAATGGTTACGCCAGCGAACAGTTTTCCGTTACGGACTATCTTCATGTTCAACGCGTTCGACCTATGTTGCAGCGCACGGCTGACAGCATGTTCGACCGCTACTCGGTGCTGATCTCTCCCGCGCAGCCGACGGCGGCGCAGCCACTGCGGGCAAAGGATCCTGACGATCCAAATGATCCTGCAACTGCTAAGGCCGCGAAGAAGTTTCACATGGATAGACGCGCCCCCGACGGAGTTTCCAGTCTTTGCGGGCTGCCCGCAATCAGCGTCCCCAGTGGTTTCAGTGCAGCTGGTCTTCCTTATGGCATGCAGATCATGGGACGAGCATGCAACGACGCTGCAGTTTTAAGAGCAGCAAAGTTATATCAGCTTCACACGGATTGGCACCTGAAGCACCCGGCGCTCTAACTCGCGGACACCCAATGCCGGGGCCTTCACCATTGTTGTGAATACGCATTCGCCTCACAAAATTAAAGCTCCTTTTCTCGATCAGTCTTTCTGCTGCTGAGTTCCAGACTACTTTTCGGAGCACGTTGTAATCATTCAAATCTTTTCTCTGCGGCTTTCCGACGCGTACCTTCCAGCGCTGAGGAGAGGCTGCAGGTCTATCACTGTTACCAGCTGTCGAGCACCACAGTACGCGTGTAAGGAGAGGTCATGACAAAAAGAATTCTGTTGCTTCTGTTCATCCTGGGTCTAGGCTCATCATTAGCGTTTGGCCAGGTCGCGATCACCGGCCAGATACGAGGTGTCGTAACAGATGCTTCAGGTGGTGCGCTGCCTAACGTATCAATTACCGTAAAGAGTCCTGCGCTCATGACGTCTCGTACGACTGCAACCGATGTGGCAGGGGGATATCTCTTTGACTCCCTGCCGTCTGGCATTTATGAGCTGACTTACACTATCTCGGGATTCAAAACAGAGGTGCGCTCAAACATCTCCATCACTCCCGGATTTACTGCTACTGTCAGCCCCGAGCTGGCAATTGGTACCAGCGAGCAATCGGTAGTTGTATCGGCAGCGGCTCCTGTGGTCGACACGACGGATAACACTTCCACGACTACCTTTGATGAGGCGTTGTTGCAGAATGTTCCCAGTGGCCGGGATACATTCTCTACCGTTGCGCAGGCTCCTGGCGTGGCTACCAGCGATTTTGATATTGCCGGCAGCCAGAGCTTTCAACAATCGGTCATGCAGGTTCACGGCAGCCTGCCCGGAGACCAGGTGTACAGCTTTAATGGTCTGCGTCTCAACTGGCCCGGCTCAACTGGCGGCTATACGTCCTTCTATGTTGATGATGATTCTCTCTCTGAGCTTCAGGTCGTAACCGATAGCGCTCCGGCTGAGGTCGCAGTAGGCGGCGTCTATATGAACCTGGTTCCCAAGTCAGGCGCCAACCAGATGCATGGTCTTGCAGCAGCCTACTACCAATCAGCTGGCACCCAGGCCACGATAAGCAATCCAATCTACGGCGGCGTTCCAGTACCCTCCGGCACGCCATTCATCATGGCGCGAGATATAGCTACTAATTTGGGCGGGCCAATCCTGAAAGATAAATGGTGGATATTCGGGTCATGGCGGCTCTACGACTTAAAGGAGAGCGTCCTCTCGGTCACTAATCCCGATGGCACGCCCACGACCGATCCGAACCATCAAAGCAATGTCACGCTCCGCAGTGACTACCAGCTTACGAAGAATAATCACCTCGACTTTGTCTGGTGGTACAACGAGCAGAACAGGTTCTTCCGCCGCGATACATCCTATGCCTTTGTAAGTGCAGATGCAGCGTGGCGTCAGATCGAACCTGCATACATCCTGCAAGGGGAGTGGACGAGCACGGTCAAGAATATGCTCTTCGATACCCGCTTCGGGTATCTGCACCAGGTCTTTCCGCTTGAGAACCAGCCAGGAACTCCTCTCAATGCTCTTAACCGGCAGGATGTAACTCTCTCGACTGAGTCCGGTGCGCCGCCCTACTCGTTTGTCAATCCTGCAAGCGTAATCGCTTTTGCCGAGGGAGTGTCCTACTACAACGGGCATCTTTGGGGCAGCTCTCACACCTTCAAGTTCGGTGTGGATAGTTCCGTCAACAGGAACGGGTATAACTACACGGTCGACCAGGGTATTAACGCGCTCTACAACAACACCAAGCCTATTGAAGTTATCGCCTACAACACACCTGTCAATGTGAGAAGCATTTATCACGAGACAGCCGCCTATGCGCAGGACTCTGTGACCATCAAGCGTAAGCTGACGCTTAACCTGGGCGTCAGATACGATCACTTCAACACTTTTTATCCTGCACAAACCAGTCCTGCTGCGACCTTCCCCGCTCTTTTTCCCCAGAGGACCTTCGCAAAGTCACCTGACATCGCTACCTGGAATACCTTCCGTCCGCGTCTCGGTATGGCCTACGATCTAACCGGAAAAGGACGGTCGGTGATCCGCGCCTATTATGGGCAATTCGACATCATTGAAGGCGCTGGGCTCGCTGAGCAGATCAATCCAAATGGTCTGAGCACTCAGGTCTATAACTGGAACGATCTCAATGGAGATGGCGTTCCACAGCAGAATGAATGGGATTCTCCTGCCAATCTGGTCTCTGCCTCAGGTGGAGTTGTAACTAAGGTTGATCCGAATCTGAAGCGCCCATATACGAGTGAATTCAATGTCGGGTATGAACAGCAGGTACTGTCCTCTGTCATGGTCGGCGTTAACTACTACTACCGTAATATCAAGAATCAATTTGCGGAACGCAACCTGGCTAATCCTGCTACTGACTATACTGCGACAAAGGTTGATAACCTCGGGAATCCACTGATCAATTCGATTACCGGGCAACAGATTACGCTCTATAACCTGAATCCCGCCGATGTTGGCCTGTCGAACTACCTAATCACCAATATCCCCGAGCTGGACACGAATCACTACAACGGTATTGAGTTCACCATGACCAAGAGGATGAGCCGAGGCTGGCAGGTCCTGGCCGGCTACACTCTTCAGCAGCAGAAAGGAACCTATACACGCGGACTGACGGATGACTTCAATAATCCGAATAACGAGATCAACCGGAAGAGTGCCATCCTGAACTACGACGCCACGCAGATGTTCAAGATACTGTCGAACTATACGCTGCCTAAGTCGATAGCTTTGGGGTTGAACTATCAGCACTATACCGGTTACCCGCTTGATCCTA
This sequence comes from Acidipila rosea, assembly GCF_004339725.1. Classification (GTDB taxonomy): domain Bacteria; phylum Acidobacteriota; class Terriglobia; order Terriglobales; family Acidobacteriaceae; genus Acidipila; species Acidipila rosea. Next base: position 194,757 of record NZ_SMGK01000005.1, read on the forward strand.
ACAATGGGCCTCCCACCGCTGTCTTCGAGAACCTCAACCAGGGGCAGGTATCGGTGATTGGCGACACGATAGGTCATCTTCGTCTGCCGAACGTTGATATCGCTAATATCCGCCTTTCACGGCCGACACATCTAGGCGACCGCTTTACACTCGAACCGATTGCGGATCTGTTTAATATCGCGAATGCGAATACTGTAATCAGTGAAGTTCCGACCGGCGGCAGCAGCTTCAGGCGGCCGACGAACCAACTCAACCCATTCATTGCTCGATTTGCAATGCGCTTCAGCTTCTAGGAAGCTATCTAGCAACTGCACGGGGCAGGATCATTCTGCCCTGTGCAGTTGAAGCTATCCAACAGGAGTACCTGGCGCGGTAGGTAATTACGAAAGCTCGGAGATTGTCTGATGAATGTAAAAGTTCTTCCAGTCTGTATGTTGTTGTGGATGGGTGTGGGCGTTGTGCAGGCGACGTATGCTCAAGAAGCACCTCGTGGCAGCATTACCATCGATCGCATCGCAGATATCAAATATCCGACTGAGGCACAATGGTCGCCAGACAATAAGACCATAGCTTTTCTGTGGGATGCCGCAGGCAAGCAGGAATTATTCATGGTCAGGGCAGGAGAAGCGCCGATTGCGCTGACCGATTTTCCTGTTGATCCGAACCTGCTGGTCTGTGACATAGGCCACTTTGAGTGGTCCTCTTCAGACGAAATCATCTTCAGCAAAGGAAACCAGCTCTGGAGAGTATCGACCGCCACACGCAAGCCGGAGTCGCTGGCGGGCTTTGAGGGAGTGAGCAGCTTTTCCCTATCGGCGGATAAGAAGCAGATCGCCTTCATTCAGAAAGACGATGTATGGGTAGCCTCGCTTGAGTCTCAGGCGCGGCGCAGGCTTACACATATGCCGGAGGGCCTCCACGCTTCCGAGCCTTCCTTTTCCGGGGATGGCCAATATGTAGCCTTCAATGCTGCACGCCACGAATCTGTACCGGAGCCGCTGCCCTATAACGGCAATCTGGTGAAGGTATTTCGCAGCTTGAACTGGGATGATCGCATCGGCATCGTTTCAGTCTTCAGCTATGCAGCAGAGCCAACGTGGATACCTGTGTCAGCACGCAATTACGGATCGACTGACATGCAATGGGCCGCGGGGCCGTCCATCGTGCATGAGGAGTTCTCGCCTGATCACAAAACCATGGAGTTGAAAATCACTTCCATGACCGGCGAAACGCGCACGCTGTGGAAAGATCATGATCCCGCATGGATTTCACCCGCTGATGGCGCGATGGATGTTACGTCGCCTGATGGTAAGTGGGTAGCGTTTATCAGCGACCGCAGCGGATGGCCGCATCTCTACGTGATACAGACGGACGCTACCTCTGAATCGCAGGCGAAGCAGATAGGCAAGGGAAACTTCGGCGATGGCTACATCGCATGGTCGCCGGATAGCAAGCGAATTGCCTTCGCGCATAGCGCGGATGGCAACCAGATGGAGCGCTTCATCTCCATAGCCTCCGTAGAGAGTGGACGTATCGAGCCTATAGTTACGGAGCATGGTGTGAATCGCGCCCCGGCCTTTTCTCCCGATGGCGCAACTCTGCTTTATGAGCGAAGTGCGGTGGAGCATCCACTCGAGGTCTACTCTGTTGCGGCAAAGCCGGCAGCTGTTCCCATTCGGCTCACTAATTCACTCCCTCCGGGTTTGCTGCCACAGGATCTCATCGCGCCCGTAGCAGTGCATTATCCGAGCAGGAAAGATGGAAAGCCTGTTCCAGCTACGCTCATCGTCGATAAGCATCTGGACCGCACCAAGAAGCACCCTGCCATCATCTGGGTGCACGGCTCGGGCGCCGATCAGAACTATCTGGCATGGCATCCTGGCGCCTATCGCATGTATTACGCCATGGATGAATATCTCGCGCAGCAGGGCTATGTAGTGCTGACGCCCGATTACCGCGGTAGCTCCGGCTATAGCAGAGACTGGGCAACTGGAGCATCCAGAGACCTGGGAGGCGGCGAAACTCAGGATGTAAACGCAGGCGCTGACTACCTGAAGACGCTTAGTTATGTTGACCCGAATCGCATCGCCATCTGGGGATTGAGCTACGGTGGCTTCATGACGATGCAGTCCATGGTGACTGATCCGACTCTCTTCCGCTGTGCAATCGATGTGGCCGGCGTAGGCGACTGGGAGACATGGACAACAGGAGGACTCATCCTGGGAAGGCTCGGCGAAACTCCTGTGACCGATCCTGAACTTTATGACCGCTCCGCACCTGTCAAGCATCTGGATAAACTCGTTCGCCCGTTGCTGCTGTTGCAAGGCACCAATGATGCCAATGTACCTTTCTGGGAATCGCTGAAGGTGATCGACACGCTGGAGAAGCTCGGCAAGCCTTTTGATATGGCTATTTATCCGGGAGAGATTCACTTCTTCCGCAGGGCCTATGTACTAAGAGATGCGTGGCGGCGAACCGATGAATTCTTCTACCGCTATCTTATGCAACCGGAAGCCGGCTCGAGTACTACGCCGAAAGAATAGCTTTCCGGCTTCAGCGGCTGAACCAGAAGTATTGCGATCCAGAAGCATTGAGGATTGTTGCGTCCATCATCGCCGCTGCCTGTGATAGCTGCTGCCACATGCAAATGCAGAGATCTGTGGAATGCGGCATATCCAGTTACACCCTGACTTCACTCTGTGCGACATGGTACGAGCGGGTTGTACAATCTAACACTAGAGAACGGGTGATTATGACGGCTGTGGGGTTAAAGAAAGCATCAAAAACTGGCACTTCCCAGCGAAAGCAAGACACCACAGTTCTCCAGGCATTGCAGCAGGTTCGAGAGCTCATCGTACATGGCAAACTTTCCCCGGGCACGTGGATCGTTGAAGAAGAGCTGGCTAAACGTCTCAAGGTAAGTCGCACGCCCGTGCGTGCAGTGCTCCAGTGGCTGCAGCAGGAAGGCTACGTCAGAGAGCAGCGGACAGCTACAAAATCCCGCATGATTGTCTCCCCGCTCACAAAAGACGATGCAAGCGAGTTATATTCCTTCCTCGGTCGTCTCGAGGGGCTGGCAGGACGCAATACCGCAGCGTTGGCCAAAACAAAAAGAATGGTGATCGTGCATCAGCTCAAGTCGTTGAATCAGCAGTTGAGCGATGTGCGAACGAACCCGAGCAAACACGGCACCATTTTTGATATCGATCGGGACTTTCATCGCCTCATTGTTGAGTCTGGTGCTGGACCTCGATTGCGTGCATGGCACCAGACGATCGAACCACAGGTGGAGCGCTACTGGCGGCTCTATGCAAGCTCCATCGTTCATAATCTGCAGCTTTCGATCAACGAACATAATGACATCATCAGTGCTTTGGCGGATGGCGATGCCGATCGGGTGGAGCGAAGCCTTCAGACAAACTGGGAAAAAGGCTGCGAACGAGTCGGCCATATTATTGACGTCTTCGGAGAACGAGGAAGCTGGTAACGATCGAGCCCGCTGAATATCCTGTTCAGCCTGCTACGGTTCGCAACAGCTTCTCGCGCGCACGAACCCGTCGAAGGCGAAGCGCAAAAAGCGATGCGCCAAGCACCAGCAGAAAGCAGCCCATTACAAACACCTTTTCTCCATCGAGAAGATCAGCTTTGCCGGTCTTCAATTCCGAGTCAGTAAAGATGCCGTGAATAAAGAGCAATAGCCCGGCTGGATACGCGAGATAGTGCAACGACTTCCAGAGGCGGCGGCCGATCTCGACGCGCACGAGCGATGAGATGAGAACCACCAGCAAAACATAAAGCGCAATAGCCCCTAAAGTATTCTGGAGCGGCTGCAAGGGTGAGTGGATCGGCAGCAGAATATCGATCCACCGAAAAATGACGCGGCGCGCGAGCAGCAATACCAGCACATGGGCCGCGATTGCCACCAGTGTCAGATAGGCAAGAAGCCGATGGATGCGAAATATGTCGATCCGCCGATGAGGCCACAGCCGCAGCGGGCTGTAGCGCACGGCGATAAGCAATCCAAGGCAGATGCTTAGTGTTGCCGATGCGACAGCTCCCAGCCCGATATCGGCGCTAAGTGTGATCCAGTCAATCTCTTTAAGCATGCTCAGTCTGCATCGTTTGCCTCACCACGACTATCTGCCTTGGCCTCACCTGGCACAGTCCCACCTTTGGGAACTGGCGTGATGATCGAATATCCTGCTTTCTGCAAGATGGAATTATAAGCCGGCACAGCTTCCTTATCTATTGTGCTCAGAGCAGATTGCACCGTGTGCAGTTGCGTGTCGAGCAGAGAGAAGACCTGCTTCTCAGGCTCCGTGGGCGCATAGTCGGAGTTGCCGGCAACGTCTCCGCCACCGGTGCCTACTTCGGCGCCAAGCCAGATGAACTTGAGATAAAGTCCCAGCGGTCCGCGGAAGGACTTCTCATCACCTTCGGCGATCGTCGGATGCATGAGCAGATTTTCCTGTTCTACGTATTTTCTGTTCAGGTTGTCAGTGGCGTCGAAGAGCGCCTTGTCCGCGGCCCGCGCGGTGAGCATGCTTCGCGTATCCTCCAGCTGTTTGCGGCTCCACTCAATCTGGTTGATCAGCTGGGCCGAGAGATTGGTGTCGTCATAGATCTGGTGAGAGAGTTCGGAAGAAGCAATCGCATCCGGTAGCGAAGCGGGAGTCGTCGGATCCTTCAGGACAATGACCTGCTGGCTCTGCGTACTCCCTCCGATTGTGAGCTTGACCGTGTAGGCGCCGGGAGCCACCAGCGGGCCATCAGTGGACTCTCCGCCGACGCCGTAGTAGAAGATGGGCCGCGTCTGTTTACCACTGAAGCGCTTCTCGCTCCAGATGTGCGGATTGCCCGGCGGGATGGTGCGCAGGGCTACCTCGACGGTGGGCTCATAGCGTAGATTCCACCAGATGCGGTTTAGTCCGGCATGAGCCTTGGCATCCAGATGACGAACTGCCTTCCCCTGGCTGTCGAAAATTTGCAGCGTAAATTTTTCGTCTGCGGATTTGAGTGTGAAGTTAATTGGAACGCCATAGGGAGGGTTTTGTCCTACCGAGGCTCCCGCCGGAGCCATATCCCGCTTGGAGCGCGCACGCAGGCGATAGGCGTGCCGCACTGGTAAGAGGTTGTCAGCATTCTCTGCAGCTCCCGGCTTGAGGTGCTGCAGCGGAGTGATGTCATCCAGTATCCAGAATCCGCGGCCATAGGTGCCGACCACCAAATCGTTGAACTGCGGCTGGACGGTTAGCCAGTACACCGGCGCATGGGGAAGGTTCTGCTGGAACGGCTTCCAGTGAGCCCCATCATCCAGGGAGATATATAGCCCGTTTTCGGTTCCTGCGTAGAGCAGTCCCTGCCGCACCGGGTCTTCGCGAACCACGTGTGTGTAGCTCAACTGTGACGCGGGAATGCCAGTCGTGATCCGGGTCCATGTCTTGCCGTAGTCGGTTGTTTTGTAGAGGTAGGGATCGCGAATATCCACCTGGTGGCCATCGAAAGCCACATAGCATGTGCCGGCTGCATATTTCGACGGCTCAATGCTGTCGACCGTCATCTTCGGCGGCAGTCCCGCTATGTTCGCGGTTAGGTTTGTCCAATGCTGGCCGCCGTCGCGCGTCATCTGCAGCTGGCCGTCATTGGTTCCTGCCCAAATCTGGCCCTTGGCAACTGAAGACTCCGCGAGCGCATACACCACTCCGGCGTATTCCACGCTCAGATTGTCGACGGTGAGGCCGCCCGAGTCGCCGTGCATCGAGGGATCGTTCAACGTGAGATCAGGGCTGATGCGTGTCCACGTCTGCCCTCCGTCGGGGGTGCGATGCACATATTGGCTGCCTACATAAACGGTATTGTGGTCATGCGGAGAGATGATTAAGGGATAGGTCCAGTTCATGCGGACCTTGACCTCGCCTGCATTCGCACCCATGGTGCGGTCGGGCCACACACTCACCGAGCGCGAAAAGCCGGACCTCGCATCGAAGCGCTCCGTTACGCCTGCATAGCATCCGCCCCAGACAATATTGTTGTCGACCGGATCGGGCGTGCTCCACCCCGTTTCGCAGCCGGCTGTCGTGGTCCACTGGCTCGCGCTGATGCTCGACTCTCCCGGAGCATTGCTCGGCCCGTGGAGCGGAGAGCCATCCTGCATTTGCCCATACACCATGTAAGGAATGCGATTATCCGTGGTGACGTGGTACATCTGCGCGATCGGAAGCCGGATCATCTTCCATGAACGTCCGCGCTCGGTGCTGATCATCACTCCGATGTCGGAGCCGACCATCATGCGGCTGGGATTTGTCGGATCGGCCCACATGTCGTGATTATCTCCGCCGCAGCCGCCTTCGCGCTCGGCAGAGCTTTCTTCAGCCGCGGGATCGGGATTATCGCCCGGACAATGCATGTGGTCGGTGGTGAATCCGCCGTCAAAGGTTGCGCTGATGCCGTTCGAGGGAAAGTACACCTCATTTTCGTTATCCGGCATTACCAGCATGCGGGTGTAGTAGTGTGGCCGCTCGTTGAGCAGTCTGCTGTAATTCACGACCTTCCAGTCGAGGCCCCCGTTGTCTGACCGCCAAAGCGTACCGCCCTGGCCGGTTTCAATGAGCGCATATGCACGCCGCGAGTCGCTGGGTGCGAAGCTCACCGCAATCTTTCCTAGCGGGGAAGGTGGCAGACCATGCCCGTTAATGCGGCTCCAGGTATCGCCTCCATCGCTGGTAACGAATAACCCGCTCCCCGGCCCTCCGCTCTTTCGTCCCCATGTCTTGATGTCGATCTGCCAGGTGGAGGCGATGATCCTGCTCGAGTCCGTCGGATCCATCGTAAGGTCGTAGGCGCCAGTATTCTGGTCGACAAAGAGAACGCGCTTCCAGTTCTTGCCGCCGTCGGTCGTGCGGTAGACTCCACGCTCCTGCTGCGGCCCGTAGCAGGTGCCCAGCGCGGCGGCGTAGACGATGTCGGGATTCGCAGGATCGATCAGGATTCGCCCGATGCGGCCTGTCTTCTCGAGCCCCATATGCTGCCAGCTTTTGCCGCCGTCGATTGACTTGTAAATTCCGTCGCCGAGCGAGACATTGCTGCGGATAAAAGCTTCCCCCGTGCCTACCCAGAGAATATTGTGGTTGGACGGAGCAATGGCTATCGAGCCGATGGATTGTGCGGGCTGCGAGTCGAAGATCGGATACCAGTGCTCACCAGCGTCAAAGGACTTCCATACGCCGCCCGAAGCTGCGCCTGCGTAGTAAATGTTCAAATCACCCGGAACACCGACGACTGACGTTACCCGATTGCCCGGCGGCCCGATGTAGCGGTAGTGCAACGCGCTATACGGCGACTGCTGCTCTGGCGTAACTGTCTGGCCCAAAGACAGTGTGGAGAAGGTAGCAGTAATGAGCAAGGGGAGTGCGAGGCTGAGAGCGCGAAGACGTTGGCGGGTCGACATAGTCCTCCGTGAGACTTCCTGAGAAGATGCTGAACGGGAGAAACAGAATAGAGAAGCCAGGGGATACGATCAGATGCGACTCGCAGAAAGTTTAGCATGTGTACGATCTTGTCTACATAATTGTGCTCTGTGTGGAGCGCAATTCCTGCATTGAAGAAGCCGGGCACTCCACGGCTTGCAGGAAAGGTTCCTAGCTTAGCGGCGCCCCTCGGGTCTCCGGCAGCGTAGTCGCCAGCGCTGCTGCCGTCAGGAAAGCCACGGAGGTGATGCCCAGTGCGGCGCCTATGCCGTGGTTGGCAGAGGCGCGCCCCACCACGTAGGGAGCGGCGGCGCTGACAATTCTTCCCATGTTGTAGGAGAAGCCCATTGCTGATGCGCGGATAATGGTCGGGAAAAGTTCACTTGCGATGACAGCAAACCCGCTGAAGTATCCCGATCCCCAGAATCCTACAATCGGTCCCAGTAGCAGGAGCGTGCCCGGGCTGCTGGCGCGCGCATAGAACTGCACTACGATGGCCGCCATTAAAAGGTAGAGGATATACATCCGGCGGCGGCCAAAGCGATCCGCAAAGAAGCCGAAACTCACATAGCCCGCGAAGGTCCCTACCTGCATCAGGATCGTCCAGCCGGAGGTTTGCAGGATGCTGAGTCCGCGCCCTCCCTGCGCCACCGGCAGGGAGAGGAACGAAGGAACCCAGAAGAAAAGTCCCCACCAGGCAAAGAGCGTCGCTCCATTCATCAGCGTGACGAGCGTGAGCCGCCGACGGGTGCCGCTGCGGAAGACCTCGCGCAGCGGGGTGACGGATGCCTCAGACTCCTGCCAGCGTTCGGGCTCCTCGACGCGCCGCCTGATCCACACCGCAAACAGAGCAGGAAGAACTCCTGCAAAGAAGACTGGGCGCCAGCCGAAATGCGGCATGATGAGCCCGACGATTCCAGCCCCGAGTGCGTAACCGACCGCCCACGAACTTTGCACCAGCGCGAGCGCCTTGGCACGGTGCTGGTCTGGCCATGTCTCTGCAACCAGCGCAGCGCCGGCCGCCCACTCCCCGCCCATCCCGAAGCCGAGCAGCACGCGGCAGATGGCCAGTTGCATCGCCGTGTGAACCAGGCCGCAAAGTCCGGTGCAAAGGCAGTAGACGAGAATGCTCGCTGTAAGGGCGCGGGTCCGGCCACGCCTGTCGGCGAAGCGCCCGAAGAGTACTCCTCCGATGGCCGCTGCGACCAGCGTGCCCGACATGATCAGTCCCGCAGTGGCGGAGCTCATGTGCAGATCTGCCTTCATGCGAGGCACGGCAAGCGCGTAGAGCATCACGTCCATGCTGTCGAGCATCCAGCCAAGGGAGGCGGCCAGCAGCACGCGCCGTTGCGCCGTCGTAGCTCCGCGCAGCCACGACATGGTCCCCGTTGGCTCCGGCCGAAATGAAGTTGTGCCCACCATTTGCTCCTTTTGCTGCCTGCTCTGCGCGTTTACTTCTGATGATCGAGTGTATCGATGTTTGCAGGCAGCATAGGCCGCTGCCTATCCACCTTCCATGAGACGCCGTCGAAAAACTCCTTCTGTGTGTGCTTAATCTTCATCTTCGCGTCAGACAAGTACTGCAAGTGAGCGTGATCGTATGCCAGGCCCGCGGAGGCGACCAGCTTGAGCCAGTCTCCGTAGGCCGTCTCATCTGGAGCCTCAGTGTAGCCATCGTCGTAGGTGACATCAGGAAAGCGGCCGAGGAAGCTCTGCGACTGCGGATCAGGTGTTGTGCCGACCTGCGCCATGTAGATGCGGACGCCTTTATAAATTGGTTGCTGGAAGTCGCGCTTGTCCCACTGCTGACCATACCTGAAGTAACGGGCATTCATCTTTGCATTCATGTCCAGCACCCCTGGAGTCTTCACCATGTTGTTGGCAATATAGTCGCGCAAGGCGATAGTCACAGTCTCGCTCTCGGGGTGCTCTGGATCCTTCAGGTAGTTCAAGCTGGTGAACCATCCACGCGGTATCCACCAGGCTCTGCCTGATTCCGCCTCAGTTCGCGTAATGACCCAGGCCGCATATTCGGAGAAGGGCTGCACCCACTCGTGGGAGGGATAGCCGTGCGGATTGAGGAAGGCGTCCGGGAGCCACGTTTGCCATAGTTGACGGCGCGTCCGCGACTCAGGGTAGAGTGGGTCGCTCTTCCACTGGTCGGTGACTAGGTCCGCTGTCAACGACGCATGGTAGCCAGGGTGAAGCATATTATTGGGTGTGATCTTCGCTAGGTCCATCGCCAACTGTGCGCCGTCGATGTTAGTGATTGGATGGATGACTACGTTGACCTTATTAAGCGAGGCCCGCGTGGCAGGATCGGTGACAAGCTGCTCGGCGAGTCGAAAGAGATGGCTGGTACTCGACACTTCATTGGCGTGCTGGCGGCCAGAGTAAATGATGGCAGCCTTGTATGTCGTCTCCTTCGCCATCGAGCGGTGAGCCGATGGGGTCGGCAGTAACACATCCGCAGCCCAGATGTTGTTCCCGAGATAAGTTCTGCCCATCCAGTAAACATTCACGCCTGGATAGGTGGCGAGCCGCGCCAGCAGATGAGCGCTCTCTGCTGGGCCGATTGGCCTCTCCCACTGCACAAAGCGCTGCTGTGCATTGAGTGGTGCTGGAGTTATATCCGTAATCTGCGGACGTGGATGCACCGGAGGCGCAACCTCGAGCGTCGATGCAACGACCTCATGCTTCGTCAGTTCGGGTGGGTGAAAGCCCAGCGGTAGCTGAAACTCGAAGGCGAGATGAGCGAGATGAGGGTAAGCCAGCTCATCTTTGTAAAGGCCGGCCGTATGCAGCTTCCCCAGCCAGGCAAGCTGTCCCTCGCCCTGCTCGGCAAACATTGCGGTGTGTTCGAGCTGTTCTTCGGGAACCAACCTTTCCCACTCATCAAACTTGTCTTCCCTGGCATCTACCGGCACCCGCCAGGTGAGCGACTCGACGCCATCTCTTCCAGCCAGCACACGTGCAGCGACTAGACGAATTCCTCCTGCTTTCAGTACTGGCAGGTCGCGCTTCTCCTCTTGCTCCGGGCTGTCCGCGCGCTCTTTCCATGCAAGCCGCACCATGGGATGCGCTGCGTCCTTAGCATAGAACTCGATGCGCACGTGCCCATCCTGCCCCTCTGTTGAGGGATAGGCCACCGGGATAACGCGGCCGAGGTAATCCATCATGCCAGTCGACTCCAGATTTCCGAGCATGTAGAAGAAGTTCTGCGTGGAGAAAAGGGTATCTTCCTGCAGGGCCTCGAGCGAAGAGATGCGTTCCTGGTCGAGGCCAATGTTGTAGTCGGGCTCGCTCATGTGAAAGCTGACGCGTAGCGTGTCAAAGAGCGGCTGGTACTCGACCTTTGGCTTGCCGTTGTTTTGCCTGAGAATGTATTTGTAGATAGCTGGCAGTGTCTCTGTCTGGTAGTGATCCCAAAAGTATTCCGGATCTGTCTCGATTCGTTCATCTGCTTTGACTTCTCCGCCTGCGGTCATGTGCAGCCAGCCGGTCTCCACATTTACGTGATCGTAGTTTGCAAATTCGCTGCTATAGCTTCGCTCCGCGATCTTGACAGCGAACGGTTGTTGAAGAAGCTCATGACCGTCAACAGCATAGGCGTGAACCCGATACGTCGGGCCGCTCGCATCCGTCATCTTGGAGAAGGTGATCTTGGTTAGCGATATGCCAAGCTTCTTCGCAAGCATTTCGTCTGCAGGGTAAAGTTCCTGCACCCATCGCGAAATCGATCTCATGGAAGATAGTTTTGCAGGATCGCCATACGGAGCGAACTCAATCGTGATGTGATCCACGGCTTTGCCCGCGAGTTCCTGAGCGACACCATCCAGCAGCCAGCTGTAGCCTTGCTTATAGGCGCTCAGGACTTCCACCTGAATGCGGTCTGGCGTCGCGCCATTCTTTTGCAGGATCGCGGCAATCTGCTGGCTCAGCTTCGCGCGTTCTTCGGGACTCTCGCTGACGCGCGCCTCAACCTTCACATCGCCCTGTACCGGGAGCCCCACAGAGGCCTTTTGCACGGCCTCCAGCAGGCGCCTGCCTTCCCACGGAATCACGATGTCTTCGGCGATCGTAGGTTTCGCCTGCATAAAAGGGACAACATTGGAGGTGCGGTGTAGCGGAGGATCACTTGCGCAGCACTTCAGCCCTGCGTGCAGGCTGCCGGTCTTAACCTCCACGTGATCAGCATGAATCCGACTTGAAATCTCTTTGCGGAGAAAGTCACTGAGTCGCGGGTCCGCCTCGTCAACGTATACTTCCGCGGTCACGGAGTAAAGATGCTTACCCTGCTCGCTTTTGCTCAACACATCGAGCCAGCGATCGAGATGATAGAGCGAGGCGCTAGCCTGACCCACCCCCGAGCGCAAAGTGAAGAAGTGGCGGACATCGTCACGCATCTCTTCAACGGATGCATATCTCTTTGAGGGCTCCCAGAGGAACGGCAGATGGTCAGCCGCATAGCTAATTGCTGCTGCAGCGCCTTGGTCATCCCCGCGCACCAGCAGCGCATCCTGCTTACCGAAGCCGCGATCCACGACCCTGAGTTCACCCTCGCTCGCGGCCAGAGCATCAAATTCCGGGCTCTTCGGGGTATGGAGATACTGGCCGCGGACCAGCTTGTCAAGGTCGACATTTCCGGGCGCGCTCAAGATGTCCGTGAGCCGCTGCGAAAGGGCCGAGTCACCACCGACCACAGCGCTTGTCTTGACCTGCGCCGGTGATACGCCGGAAGCGGGTTCTGCCAGGGGTAGGATGATGCCCGTCGTCTCCAGGCCAATACGCGCCGCTAGATTGGCCATCGCGGTCCCTCGGGCACCTGCCGTTATATAGAGGTGAGTAGCGACTGCTGATGGAATCGGCTTCTTCGGGCTTCCATTCAGGAGTCCCTTGATCGTATAGAGCTCCCCAAGATCGAGGGAGCGTGCAGCCTCGGCGGATGCCTCCGGCGTGGATGGGAGGCCCTCGGATAGCGGCTGCGGAACCCCCGCAATCGTTAGGGGTGTTTCTCCAATCAGAAGGCGCGCTTCCCGAATGCCATGCAGTTGAAGCGGCGTGCCAGGTTCCTCCGGCTTCAAGGCCTTATCGATACCGGCGAGATCGGTCGACCCGCTTACGGAGAAGACGGCAAGCCTGGCGCCTGGCGTCCGGCTGAGATAGGTGAGGCCTCGCAGGTCTGCATGTGCCTGCAGGCCTGCTTTCTCAAAGGCGGTATTCAGCGCAGCCGCGAGTGAATTGATCTTCGCGCCGGGCAGACTCCAGAGATAAGGCGCCCGCGCCGCCAGCGCATTGGCAGCGACCAGCAGGCCGACCTCGTCATGGGCCTGTACGGTAATCCCACCAGGAACTGCATAGATGCCGCCCTCAGACAGGGAGAGATCTTCGAGTAAGGGAGCAAGCTTCGCCCGCTCGCCAGAGGGAAGGGATGACCCTATCCAGATATTATTCGAGGTCTTGCACCCAGCTTGCGGCGCAGGGGCTGGCTCGGACACAACCACTGGAAGTGTTAACGCGCTCGTACCATAGCCAAGCCTCGCAGCTAGATTTGCAGCCGCTGCATTTTCAGCTTCCGATGCCGCTGGCGAGACGATGATGTGGCCGCAGATGGCATCGGCAACCTTGTCTCCATTAGTGTCCTGCAGCATCGCGCCTGTCTGAAAAGGATTCTCAAGGAAGGATGAAATTTCAACAGGGGCAGGCGCAGAAGTGGCCGCTCCGAATGCGGTCGCTGTTAGCAGGGCAAGGGCGAGGTAGTTACGTGCAGTCAGCATGAGCACTCCAATAGTCGTGATCTATGGATGGGAAGCGCCGGGAACACTACTCCTTGCGGACGGAATTGCGTCGGTCGGAGCTGCAGTCTTCATGTACATGGCGACGAAGGTTCCCAGCCAGTGTGAACCTAGATATCCAGCCTGTGTGAGCGAGGCGAGTCCTTGCTCGGCATTAATTGTGGCGAGGCGGTGAAATATCGGTACTCTTGGATCGGTTGGCGGCAGCAGGGCTGCAATCGCCAGCATGGCCTCGGCCCGCTGCCATGCCAGCCCGATGAGGTGTGACTTGCCGGCCAGCAGATCTTCAGAGGTGATTCCTTTCACATCGACCGCTGTAGTCAATGGTTTGAACTCTTCCGAGCCAGTCGGCGGCAGAAACTGATCCAGCCAGGGCAGAAATGCTTTCTGCCCCAGTACCCGCCCCATTAGCTTGGCTTCCGTCAGGCAGGGTGAGAGAAAGTCTGCACCTCCAGGCTCATAAGCCGTGGGGCAGTGCCGGTCGTTCTGGAACATGCGTTTTGCTGCGCGCACCACTGCATCATGCAGCGGAGGATCTGGCACCAGTTCTGTGGCATCGAGAACGAGATTCATCGAAAAGGCAGTGTTCTGGTGAATGCCACTCCGCGTTGCGTAGGGTAGTTCGTTGAAGTAGTCAACAAGCCTGCCGCTGAAGAAATCCCGGAGTGGCGACAGGTCTGCGGTCATCACCTTGGCGTCAGCGTTATCCCAGCGCGCCATCTCCGCGTGGAGCTTGATCAGCCACGCATAGCCGTACGGTTTCTCGAAGTCCTTGGCCTGCTTGAAGAATGAGAGTTCGCCTGCGAGATTTGATTTACCGAGATGCTTCTTCAGCTTTTCGCGCATTAGCGGCGCAAGCGGTAGATCAGGATAGGCCTGAGTAAGTACGGCCATGGTCCACAAGGAGTTTACCGCGGAGTGCCAGTCATAGCAGCCATAGAAAGCGCGGCTCTTGTCGTATCCCTCCGGGATGAACGGCTTGGATCCGAACGCCCAGAGATACGCTCCTGCATGCTCAGGAGCCGCCTGCGGGTGATCGATGCAGGACAGCGGAAAGGCGGCAATGGACGTGGCCTCCGCTGAACCGATGACAACTGCGGATTTGGCAGGAAGAGGTTTCATGTAGTTCCTAAGCTCTCTCTGTTGCGCGGGGGCCGCCGAGCTGAAGATGTTTCCACCCAGAAGAACAGCGGTCCCTGCAATCGTTCCGAACCTCCACGTCAATGTCGATCCTCTAGTCTTTCTCCTGAAGAGTAGTCGCTGCTTCCATCTAGAAAACGAAATGCGCCGCGAGCTCCACCTGTTGCAGATTACTTGCGTTCGTAATCGTTCCAAAGGTAGCTGAGCGTGCACTGGTTGTCATCGCGCTGTTCAACAGGTTTTCATGCCCAGTTACATTGAATACCTGGCCAAGGATCTCCAGACTCTTCTGGCCGTGGGTAAAGAAACTGCGCGACGCGCGCAGGTCGAGGCTGTCATAGGCGCTGCTGTCAATATGGTTTACCGTTGCCGCTCCGGTCGTTGTCCGATAGGCGTTCACAGCGGCAAGGCTCAGGCTCCGGTTGCCCTGGTTGCGCGAAGTGCCAGGAACATACTGGGTGGTGCCATCCGCGTTGACGCTTCCAGAAAAGGAACTGAAGGGCAGAGAAGAGCGGAGGGTCCAGATTGCGCCGAGCATTACATTGCCGGGAATCAGAAAGGTTCCGCTCGCCACCAGTGCGTGCCGGCGATCGATCGCACTCGGGCCCCAGTCCAGCTGCGGCTGAGAGTAGTTTACGAGCGTCCCCTGTGGGTTGTTGTCGCGTGAAGAGGAGTACGTGTAGGAGACGGTGTACATGTATCGGTTCGCGAAACGCTTATCGACACGGACAAAGAGCGCTCCATACTTGGCTGCCCCTTCCGGCGCATGCTGCAGAATCTGATTCCATGTTGTAAGAGGACGCGCTCCGCTGTAGGGGTAGTTGAGGTCAAACACCCGGTAGTCGCGGAGCGTGTGTGTGTAGAGCCCATCGATATTGATCGACAGGTTAGGTGACACCTGGCGCGAGTAGCCGAGTGATGTCTGCTCCGAATATGGGTTCTGAATATTCGGCGCAAGCACAGTCACGATAGGTGCAGCAGTGGAGCAGAACTGCGCCGCCGTTCCCGACCCGTATGGGTTTGGGTATGAGGGGTTATTCAGTGAGACGTTGCATTGCGCAAGATCACGAAGCTCATTGAAGTTCTGAAGCGTCTGAATGTTCCCATAGTAGATGCCGAAGCCGCCCCTTAGAACATCTCGGCCCTTACCGCCCGGATCAAACGAAAATCCTAGTCGAGGGGCAAAGTTATTCTCATCGCCACGCTTGCCTGGATCGCCCATGAAAGGCACGCGGCTCGGCAGCGTCGTGTTGGCCAGTTGTTCATTGAAGGAGCCAAACTCGCGGTCATACCGTAACCCCATCTCGAGGGTGAGCCGATCCGTCGGCTTCCAGAAATCCTCAACGAAGATACCAAGCTGGCGCGTGTCTTCGGTATTAGAAAGCGACGGCGTAGAAGAGCTGAAGCTTACGGGATTAGTCAGCGCAGCCAGAGTCGCGGGATCCTTTGGATTGAATACCTGGTCCGTGCTGAAGAAATATGTGCCGTTGTAATTGACCGCCGTCACGTCAGTGAAGGGGATGATACTGACGTCAAAGCCTGTCTTCAGGGAATGCTTGCCCTTCTCCAGCGAAACGGTATCCAGGGCCTCATAGCGCTGCTCCACGCCAACCTCGGCATAACCGTATCCATAGCTAAAGCTCGGAAAGACATAGCCGCGCTGCAATTCATTGAGCGTCGAATCGGAAAGCTTCTTGGCGTTTGTGGGGATTGGTGAGCCGTGGGGGCCAAGCTCATACGCGGAGCGCCCGTATTGGAATCGGAAATCATTGAGCAGTGTGGGCGAGAGTGTCCAGGTGTGGCCGCCTACAATCGCCCATCGGGGAATAAGCCCGTCGTAGCAGAAGCGAAGGTTACTGCCGCCGCAACCCTGGGCTGTATAGAGATTCCACTCCTGCGCATAGCGGACAAACATCTGCTGTGAGTTGCTGATCTGGTGATCGACGCGCCCCGTCAGCATCTGGTCATGGCTGGGCTCATCAAAGGTTCCCGCCATCGCCCCATAGAACTGCGGCTCAGAGGTGAAGATAGTGTAAGAGTCGTCGGTCTGCGTTCTTTCATAGGCAGCGTAGAAGTGAGTACGGTCTTGGATGATGGGGCCGCCCATATCCCCGCCAAACTGGTTGCGGAGGAATGGAGGCGTGCCTGTGCCCTGCTGCTTCTCTGTCGCTTGCTGAAACTTGTTCAGGTGATTCAGGTCCTGATTGCGGAAGTATTCAAAGAGTTCGCCATGATATTCATTGGTGCCGCTCTTGGTGGCAATGGTGACCAGTCCGCCCTCGGAGAGTCCATACTCGGCAGGGTACTGGGTGATATCTACCTTAAACTCCTGCACTGCGCCTTCCGGAAAATTCTGCCGTGGCTCTCCCTGCTCTGCCCAGTTGTTTGATACGCCGTCTACTCTGAAGCCATTCGCGTAGAAGGTGCCGCCGCCACCGATCTGTACGTTGTTGTAGAAGGTGCGCGAAGCATCCTGGCTGGTGCCGGGCATCAGCAGGGCGAGGTTGAGATACTGGCGGGTATTGAGCGGCAGCGTGTTGATCTGGCGATTGCTGATAACTCCGCCGACGACGTTGGTGCTGGTATCCACCTGGCCATTGTCCGCGACTACGGTGACGGACTGCTGCGTGCTCCCCAGCTTCAGACTCAAATTCTGCTGAAGATGCGACCCGAGTTGGAGATTGATGTTGGCGACCGTCTCGGCAGAGAAGTCAGGAGCCTCTACCGTTAACGTGTAGTGCCCCGGATTCAAATCGAGAAAGCGATAAGAGCCGCTCGGCGCTGCCAGTTTCACGACGACGCCCGTGTCCGCATTCCTCAAGCTGACGGTCGCGTTGGCCACTGCTGCACCTGACGGGTCGGTGATAGTGCCCTGAATGTCCGCCGCGCTGGCCTGAGCAAAGCACCGGCTAACTGGCGCGAGGGCCAGAACCAATACAACCGTGAATGCGCGGAAAGCTACCGGTACTCGCATGTCTCCTCCATCTTGACGAGGCTTGAAGTCGCCTCGACCAAGTCAAGCGGGCCGACCAAATATGGGAGTTGCCTACACCGGTGTGTTCTGCTTATAGAATTTAAAAATCAGAATGTCAATGCTTAATAAAAACTATTTATTAGCTCTAGAAATAAGGAAATACCGAGACAATCCGCAAATATTTGCGTTTGTCGTGGCAGGCTCTTTGCTTTATTGTGGGTTTTAGATGCCAATTGTATACAGGTTGTACATCAAGGTGGGCCTATGACGGAAGCGGTCCGCGTTCATCTCGAACTGCGAAACGACATCATTGGCGGAGAGTTTGCTCCCGGAGCCTCTGTCTCTGAGGCTGAGCTCTGCGCCCGTTACGGAGCGAGCCGGACACCAGTGCGGGAGGCCTGCCGCCGCCTGCAGGAAGAATCCCTGATCCACATCGTTCCTTTCCGCGGCTACTTCATTGCTCCGCTCACCGTTGCAGAGTTTCGCAACCTCCACGAGGTCCAACTCGTCATCGATCCGGCGGCAGCTGCCCTGGCTGCTGAGCGGGCAAGCGCTGAGCAGATCCGGAGTATCGAGCGCTGGGCCAACTACGAGTACCACACCGGCCAGAAGTCCAGTTATCACACCTTTCTTGAGTGGAACCAGAACCTCCACGTCGAGATCGCGGCAGCTAGTGGAAATGAGCTCTTTGCCGAAATCACGGCGAATCTGCAGGCACGCCTGATCCGCTACTTTTACATGGTGATCTCAATGGATAGCTTTGGCGTGGATCTGGCCCAGGAGCATCGCGAAATTGTCCGGGCCATCAAGGCGCGCAAACCGGAGGTGGCGCGACAAAAATCCTCCGAACATGTTCTGAAGACGATTGCGCGCACCATGAGCCTTGATTTTGCATCGCAGAATTCCGAGCTTGCGTCTGAAATCAACTCCATCAGCCTTGAACCATCAGCCAGGCAATCCATGCAGACCAGAAGCAGGCGGCGCCTTTGATTTGGAGAAGAAGAAGGAACATCGGGATGGACATTCAGACAGAGAGCGAGGCCTGATGCGCTTAGCCATCGACAGTGGCGGAACCTTTACGGATTGCGTTTCTCTTGAAGCCGGTTCGCTGCAGCTGACCAAGGTGTTTTCGACACCCTCAGATCCTTCCCAGGCCATTCTCGACGCCATTGGAAGGCTTGTCCCCGCTGGCGCCGACATCTCTGTGCGCCATGGCACGACCGTTGGCACAAACGCGATGCTGGAACGAAAGGGTGCGCGGGTCGCCTTTGTCACCACCAGCGGCTTTGAAGACACCATCGCCATCGGGAGACAAACTCGGCAGTTGCTATATGAGTGGTCGCAGCCGCAGCCACCTGCGCTTGTTCCACCCGAGCTGCGCTTCGGGCTCCGGGAGCGGACGAGTGCAACGGGTGAGATTCTGCTTTCGCCCACTCCCGGGCAGCTTGACGAGCTGTGCGACGCCGTTCGTGCCAGCGGCGCACAGGCGATTGCTCTCTCACTCCTCTTCTCATTCGCCAATCCTGAGAACGAGCGCAAGGCGGCTGCAGCGCTGGCCCGGCTCGGGCTGCCGCTCTCCGTCTCGCATCTCATCCTGCCGGAGTTCCGCGAATATGAGCGCGCCTCGACAATCGTCGTGAACGCCTATCTTTCGCCCAAAGTAGGTGCGTATCTCAGGAATCTCTCCAATTCGTTGACGGGCACTTATCCGCCTGGAGATCTGCATGTGATGCAGTCGTCCGGTGGCATCATCGCCGCGCCTGTCGCCATTGATGAGCCGGTGCGCACGGTGCTGTCAGGGCCGGCTGGTGGAGTCATCGGAGCTTACCGCATCGCTGGACTGGCTGGCTTCGATAAAGTGATCGCCTTCGATATGGGCGGCACATCCACCGATGTTTCTCTCATCGATGGCCGCGCCGGTGGTCCGCAGATCACGAAGGAGTCATCTGTCTCAGGAATGCCCGTGGCTTCGCCGATGCTGGATATACACACGGTTGGCGCCGGGGGAGGTTCGCTTGCATACATGGATGCAGGCGGCATTCTGCATGTCGGTCCGCTGTCGGCAGGCGCCGATCCGGGCCCTGCATGTTACGGCCGTGGCGACGGAGTGACCGTTACGGACGCTAACCTGCTGCTTGGCCGGCTCGATCCGCAAAACTTTCTGGGCGGCGCGATGACCCTCGATGAAGACCGCGCCCGCGCATGTGCGGGCAGATTTGCTACGGAAGAGACCATCGAGCAGTTCGCCTCCGGTGTAGTTCTGTTGGCGGAGGTTGCGATGGAGAAGGCGATCCGTGTCATCTCCGTCGAGCGTGGCTACGATCCACGGGAGTTCACTCTGCTGTCCTTTGGAGGAGCAGGCCCGCTGCACGCATGTGAGCTGGCGAGAGCGTTGTCAATTCCGCGCGTGCTCGTGCCCATCATGCCAGGAGCACTTTCTGCATTGGGCATCCTGCTCTCGGATACTGTGCGCGACTTTTCCCGAACCGTGATGCTGCCCTTTGGCGGGCAGTCGCTGGAGCCATACTTTGCGCGGCTCGAAGAGCGGGGGCGGCAAGAACTTGGCGGCGAAGGCGCGACGGTCAGGGTCGTGCGCTCTGCAGATATGCGCTACTACGGGCAGGGCTATGAGTTGAATGTGCAGGCGGGACCGTACATGGATAGAGATTTTCATGAGGCGCATCGGGCGCGCTATGGCTATTCCGACCCATCGCGAACCATCGAAGTGGTCAGTCTGCGCGTGCGCTTCATCCTGGAAGCGGAGCCAGTGGAGTTGCCCCGGAGGCCTCTTGAAGCAGGGGATGGCAGCCAGGCGCTTCTCAAGCACAGGCGTGTTCATTTCAACGGCTCCTGGCATGAGACCCCCGTCTATGCGCGTGAAAAGCTGAGGCCGGGAGATTCTTTCCCGGGCCCTGCGCTGATTACTGAATACAGTTCAACGACCGTTCTGCCGGCAGGCGATGTCGTCTCCGTCGATACTTACGGCAATCTGCTGATCGAGGTCGCAGCGAAATGAGCCCAACAGAGTCCACCATGCCGTATCAGAAGCCGATCAGCCTGATTGACGTTTCTATCTTCAAGAGCGCAACCCACTCCATTGCCGAGGAGATGGGAGCGGCGCTGCGGCGCACGGCCTTCTCTCCGAACATCAAGGAGCGTCGCGACTACTCCTGCGCCGTCTTCGATGGCGATGGCCAGGTCATTGCGATGGGCGACCACATGCCCGTTCACCTTGGGTCGATGCCAATGTCGGTCAAGGCCGCGATCACTGCTCTCACGCTGGAGCGCGGCGATATCGCGATCCTCAACGATCCCTATCAGGGAGGAACGCACCTTCCCGACATCACGATGGTTGTCGCCATTTTCTCTGCAACGAGCGAGACGCCGGTGTTTTACGCGGCGGCACGCGCGCATCATGCAGATGTCGGCGGGCAATATCCCGGCTCCATGGGCCTGTGCCGCGAGATCTATCAGGAGGGTTTGCGTATTCCTCCGGTCAAAATTGTCCGGCGCGGCGAAATCAACTCCGATCTGCTGCGGATGATCCTCGACAATGTGCGCACGCCCCTGGAGCGCGAGGGCGATCTGCAGGCGCAGATAGGAGCCTGCCATGTGGCTGAGCTGCGCCTGGCGGAACTCATTGCCAAATATCAGCCTGCAACCATTCGCCTGCTGTGCGGGGAGCTGTTGAACTACTCCGAACGGCTGACCCGCGCGGAGCTTTCGCGCATGCCTGCAGGCAGCTTCGAGGCCGAGGACGTTCTTGACGATGATGGCGCCGGCAGCGCCGCTCTTCCCATTCACGTCCGCATCGATCTGGACCCTGCCACTGCAACGGCGCATATCGATTTTTCCGGCTCCAGTCCACAGGTGGCGAGCAGCCTCAACGCAGTGCTGGCGATTACCTACTCGGCGGTCTACTACGTCTTTCGTTGTCTGCTGCCGGTGGATGCTCCGGCCACCGCGGGGCTGATGCGACCTGTCACACTCACCGCGCCGAAGGGCAGCATCGTCAACGCCGAGCTGCCAGGCCCGGTCGCCGGCGGCAATGTCGAGACCTCACAGCGTATCGTCGATGTTCTTCTGCGGGCATTGGCAAAGGCGATCCCCGAGCGCATTCCCGCCGCAAGTTCCGGGACGATGTCTAACCTCACCATTGGCGGCGTCGATCCGCGCAGCGGTTCATCCTTTGCGTACTATGAGACGACTGCGGGCGGCATGGGTGCGATGAGCGGGTGGGACGGTCTCTCCGGAGTGCACACCCACATGACCAACTCTCTCAACACTCCGGTTGAGGCTCTGGAGTATGCGTATCCGCTGCGGGTGCTGCGGTATTCCTATCGCCCTGGCTCAGGCGGACGAGGATTGCATCGCGGCGGCAACGGCCTCATCAAGGAAGTCGAGCTGCTCGCCGATGCGCAGGTTACACTGCTGGCCGATCGGCAGAAGACCGCTCCCTACGGACTCAACGGAGGAGAGCCCGGAATGCCCGGCAAGATATCGCACCTGCATAACGGCGAGACGACCCAGTTGCCCGGCAAGTGCAGCATTCCCGCAGCGAAGGGCGATGTGATTCGTCTTGAAACGCCCGGCGGCGGCGGCTGGGGACAGATTTTGTGATTTGGATTTAAGAAGGCTGGAGGCGCGGGTCGGGATCGAACCGACGCATAAAGGTTTTGCAGACCTCTCCCTTACCACTTGGGTACCGCGCCCCTGGAACGGGATAGATTACGTCATCGTGCCGGTGGGAAGTCAACCTTTAACTGCTGCCCCGTGGGTGGGCCGGGCTGACTGGAGCGGGAGACGGGACTTGAACCCGCGACCCTCGCCTTGGCAAGGCGATGCTCTACCACTGAGCTACTCCCGCTTAGTACTTGCTGAGTATAAAGGGGCGGCGCAATTCTGGTCAATTCCGCCCGATTTTGCACCACTTATGGTGCGGGAAAAGCCCGCGAAGGAGAATTGTTATCGTTTGATAATGATTCTCCTCGAGGCTGCCTTCCGCGGCCGCTTTCGACGCTTACGATCTCCCCGTCGCGCATGTGGAGGATGCGGTCGGCGATCGCTGCGGCCTCGGGATTATGCGTGATCATCAGCACGGTCTGCTTGAACTCCTGATTGGATCGCCGCAGCATGCCGAGGACGGCGTCGGAGTTCTTGGTATCGAGGTTGCCGGTCGGCTCATCGGCGAGCACGATGGCTGGATGAGTGATGAGGGCACGCGCAATGGCGACGCGCTGCTGTTCCCCACCCGAGAGCTCGGAAGGACGATGATGGAGACGCCCGCGGATGCCGAGCAGGCTGGTGAGGTGCTCGAGATAGGCGTGGTCCATCGGCTCCTGTCGGCCTGAGATGCTGTAGGCAATCTCAATATTGCCCATAGCGGAGAGCGTCGGCAGCAGGTTGAACTTCTGGAAGACGAAGCCGATCTTGGAGCGCCGCATCTTGGTGCGCTCGGCGTCGGTGAGCGTTGCGAAGTCGACGCCGTCAATGGTCATGCGGCCGGAGGTCGCGCGCGTGAGGCCGCCGAGTACGTAGAAGAGCGTCGATTTGCCGCTGCCGGATGGGCCGACGACGGAGACGAATTCGCCGGGTTCAATCTCGAAGGAAACGTTGCGGAGGGCCGGAACTTCAACCTTGCCGGCGCGATAGATCTTGCTTAAGTTTTCAGCGCGAATAATTGGCTGCACTGTCTGATTGTAACCGGCGGCGTGGCGGCGCCGGCGGAACGCTTCAAGTACACTGGCAACGTCAAGGTGCAAAACCCACGGGTTTTGTTAAACGGGAAACCGGTGAGAATCCGGTACTGTCCCGCAGCGGTAATGGGAACGAACGACGCACGGCCCCCGCGGCCACGCACTGTTTCGCGAGAAATGGGAAGCGGCGTCCAGTAGGCAGCCCAGAGTCCGAAGACCGGCCTGGACGCCACCCCCGCAGAAAATCTGCGGCGTGCGCGCGTGGGAACTGGCCTCGTGGACTGGGCTGGCGCACCGGATATGACAGCGCACGGGTGGTTCCTATTTCACGAAAGGGACCCATCGCCAATGAACGCACCACGTTTCACCACCGCCAATCCTGGCTTTCCTCGTATCGGTCTTCACCGGGAGCTGAAGTTTGCCCTGGAAGACTACTGGAAGGGCCGCGTCACGGAAGAGGCGCTGCTCGCAACCGGCGCAGAACTGCGGCGCCGTCACTGGCAGTTGCAGAAGGAACACGGCATCGACCTTGTGCCGTCGAACGATTTCTCACTCTATGACCAGGTGCTCGATATGCTGGTGGCGCTGGGGGCAACCCCTGCGCGATTCGGCGCTGGAGCCGTTACCGCGGAACGCTACTTCAGCATGGCGCGCAACAGCCAGCTGCAGACGGCGATGGAGATGACGAAGTGGTTCGACACAAACTATCACTACCTGGCGCCGGAGTGGTCGGCTGATCTGCCCTTTGAGGTTTGCGCGGCAAAGGCGGTGGGCGAGTTTCTGGAGGCGCGCGAGCTGAGCATCGTGACGCGGCCTGTGCTGGTGGGTCCGGTGACGCTGCTGCGACTGGGCAAATCAGTAGACGGCGTCGATCCACTGGCGCTGCTGCCGCGGATGGTGGAGGCGTATGCCGCGCTGCTTCAAGCGCTGCACTCCGCGGGTGCGGAATGGGTGCAGATGGACGAGCCAGCGCTGGTTACAGACCTTCCTGAGGAGTACAGGACAGCTTACCGAACCGTCTACGAGCGGCTCGCGGAGACGCCGGTGAAGCTGATGCTGACGATCTACTTCGGCTCACTGGGCGAGAACCTGCCGCTGACATTTTCCCTGCCGGTTGCGGGCGTGCACCTGGACCTGGTGCGAGGGCCGGAGCAGCTGCCGGAGGCGCTGTGTGCAGTGCAGCCAGGGCAGGTGCTGAGCCTGGGGTGCGTAGACGGGCGCAACATCTGGATTGCCGACCTCGCGAAGGCCTATGCCCTGGTAGAGACAGCGACGAGGGAACTGGGGGCGGCGCGGGTGCAGATCGCACCCTGCTGCTCGCTGCTGCATGTGCCGCATAGCGCGGCAACCGAGGCAGCGCTGCCGGGCAGCCTGGGAAGGTGGCTCAGCTTCGCAACGGAGAAGCTGGATGAGCTGGCGGCGATTGCCGCAGGTCCCGAGGCGGCTGTGCAGGAGTTCGCGCGTAATGCGGAGCTGCAGCGAGAGCGGGCCGCTGCGCCGAGCAGCTTCGACGCGAAGGTGCGTGAGGCGATGCGGTGTCTGGACGAGAGCATGTTCGCGCGGGCGGAAAGCTACCCGGTCCGCGTCCACGAGCAGAGAAGGGAACTCGATCTTCCGCTGCTGCCTACGACGACGATTGGGTCGTTTCCGCAAACGGCGGAGGTGCGCAAGGCGCGCAGCCG
This sequence comes from Acidipila rosea, assembly GCF_004339725.1. Lineage (GTDB taxonomy): Bacteria > Acidobacteriota > Terriglobia > Terriglobales > Acidobacteriaceae > Acidipila > Acidipila rosea. The sequence continues at coordinate 219,510 of NZ_SMGK01000005.1, forward strand.
ATGGCGCAGCGGCACGCTCTCGACGGTGGACTACGAGGTCTTCCTGAAGGCGGCGACCGAAGAGTGCATTCGCGCCCAGGAGGAGATTGGCCTCGACATGCTGGTGCACGGCGAGTTTGAGCGGAATGACATGGTGGAGTATTTCGGAGAGCGGCTGCAGGGCTTCGCTTTTACGCAGAATGGATGGGTGCAGAGTTATGGCTCGCGCTGCGTGAAGCCGCCGCTGATCTACGGCGATGTGGCGCGGCCTGCGCCCATGACGGTGCGTTGGAGCAGCTATGCCCAGTCGCTGACAGAGAAGCCGGTAAAGGGCATGCTGACGGGGCCGGTCACGATCCTCCAGTGGTCCTTTGTGCGCGACGACCGGCCGCGGCGGGAGGTCGCGTGGCAGATTGCGCTGGCGCTGCGCGGAGAGGTCCGGGACCTGGAAGCTGCGGGTCTGCGCGCCCTCCAGATCGACGAACCAGCCCTGCGCGAGGGACTGCCACTGCGCGTTGGGGAACGGGCGGAGTATCTGGACTGGGCGGTGAAGGCCTTCAGGCTGGCGACCTCGGTAGCGGCTTCGGCGACGCAGATCCATACGCACATGTGCTACTGCGAATTCGAGGATGTGCTGGAGTCGATTGCGGCGCTCGATGCCGATGTGATCTCGATCGAATCAGCGCGGTCGCGGATGGAGCTGCTGCACGCCTTCTCGCATTTCGGTTATCCGAATGAGATCGGGCCGGGCGTCTATGACATTCACTCGCCGCGGGTGCCTGCTGCCGAGGAGATGGCGAACCTGCTGCGGCTGGCAGTGAAGGTGCTGAAGCCGGAGCAGTTGTGGGTGAACCCGGACTGCGGCCTTAAGACCAGGGGATGGCCGGAGGTGATGGCTGCGCTCCGCAATATGTGCGCGGCTGCGGCGGGGCTGCGGGCAGAGCTGGTGCAGCCGACCGTCTAGCAAAACACAAGGCCCGCTCGATAGCGGGCCTTGTGGAAGTACAACCAACCTATCGCTTTAGTGGCTGGCGGGGTGGGTGGTGCGCGGAGTGGTGCTGTGTGTTGGCGCGTGTGCCGGCGAGCTGCCCGGAGCGGCTGGGGCCGGGTTGGCAGGCGCTGGTACACCAGATTTGGTGTTGTAAGCGTCGACGATCGCCTTGGAGATGTCGGAGCTGTTGTTCATCCAGAGTACGGGGCTCTGCTGCTGGCTGGCGTCGAGCACCATTGAATAGCCATTCTGCTGGACATAGGCCTGGAGAACGCCGTAGACCTTCTGCGCGAGCTGGTTATAGGTATCCTGTAGAGCGGTCTGGAAGTCGCTCTGAGCATCCTGCGCGGAGCGCTGGAGGGACTTTTCCTTCTCGTCGATGGTTTTGAGGCGCTGCTGACGCTCGGCATCGCTGAGGTTAGCGCCCTGGGTCTGGAGGGCCTTCTTCAGGGAGTCGATTTCGTCGCTCTGGCTCTTGAGCTGGGCCTGCTTGGGTTCGAACTTCTGGCGGAGCTCAGAGAAGTCACGCTGGCCCTCGTTCGTCTGGGCCACGACCTGCTGGAACATGATAACGGCTACTTTGGTAGCTCCGGTGGGAGCGCTGGCGCCCGCAGTCGATGGGGCGTTAGGCATGGGTTCAGCAGCGGGAGTCTGGGCCAGCGCGGCAGTGGTCAGGCCTGACGCGAGCAGGCAAACAAGTGTTAACGAACGCTTCATGTAAATAAAAAACTCCTTAAAAGTTCAGGGTGATCGTCCGCACATGCTGCGGAAGCGAGCGGTTCCGCTTCCTGGCCTGCCTCCTTCGTACTTCGTCAAAGGCGGCTTGCTGACCGGCTACGGCCCAGGTACGCACAGCAGAAACACGGACAGAGGACGTTCTCAGGAACTGGGCAAATTATAGGTTCGCGCCGGAAGCACGGTCAATGGCAAATCCGGCTTTTAATGGGAAAGAAACGGAGTATTTGACGAGAATCCGGAGGGCGGACGAGCCGATGGCCGGCCAGGGCCGGGGCGAAGAGCGGCGTATCTGCGGTCATCAAAAGGGGTTGGAAAGATGCGAAAAGAGAGATTTTTGAGGGAGCTGCAAAACTGCGGCCTGGATGTGGAAAATTTTGTGGAATTTAAGCCGCACCTCGCACAAGGCATGGTGCAAGCGCCAATAGAGCAGATTAAGTAACCGGGCTGGCCCTGAATAACTCGTGCGGAATGAGAGGCATCCCGTTACCAAAGTTTAAAGGGCCTTAGCAGGCCGTTCTTCGTGGAATCAAAAGTAACCAAGTGAGCTTTCCACAGAACAGTGTGAACGGGAGATGACAAGGGCTGCCAAAATCTGCTTAACCGCTGGTATCTTCGCCGATTTTGAGAACGGCCAGAAATGCTTCCTGGGGAATCTCGACCTTGCCGATGCGCTTCATCCGCTTTTTGCCCTCTTTCTGCTTCTCGAGGAGCTTGCGTTTGCGGGAGATATCACCGCCGTAGCACTTGGCAATGACGTTTTTGCGCAGAGCGGAGACGGTTTCGCGGGCGACGATCTTGGAGCCGATGGCGGCCTGGATGGCGACCTCGAACTGCTGGCGGGGGATGAGCTCGCGCATCTTGGCGACCAGAGCCTTGCCGCGTTCGTAGGCGAAGTCGCGGTGGACGATGATCGAGAGCGCGTCGACGGGCTCGCCGGAGACGAGGATATCGAGCTTGACCATGGGCGAAGTCCAGGAGCCGGAAAGCTGATAGTCGAGCGAGGCGTAGCCGCGGGAGACGGACTTGAGACGGTCGTAGAAGTCGAGAACGATTTCGTTGAGCGGCAGCTCGTAGGTGAGCATGACGCGGATGGGGGTGACGTACTCGAAGTTCTTCTGGCGGCCGCGCTTCTCCTCGACGAGCTTGAGGATGCCGCCGACGTATTCCTCATTGGTGAGGATGCGGGCGGTGATGATGGGCTCTTCGATGGACTCGATTTCGCTGGGGTCTGGCCAGCGGGAGGGGTTGTCGACCTCAAGGAGCGAGCCATCGGTCATGGTGATCCTGTAACGGACGCCGGGAGCGGTGGTGATGAGGTCGAGGTCGTACTCGCGCTCGAGCCGCTCCTGGATGATCTCCATGTGGAGGAGGCCGAGGAAGCCGCAGCGGAAGCCAAAGCCGAGAGCCGCGGAGCTTTCCGGCTCAAAGAAGAAGGAAGAGTCGTTGAGGCGGAGCTTCTCAAGGGCGTCGCGCAGCAGCGTGTGCTCGTGGGAGTCAACGGTGTAGAGACCGGCGAAGACCATGGACTTGATGTCTTCAAAGCCGGGGAGCTGCGCGGGCGCGGGACGAGCTTCTTCTGTAACGGTGTCGCCGATGCGGGTGTCGGCGACGTTCTTGATGGTGGCGACGAAGAAGCCTACTTCCCCAGCGGAGAGCTCGTTGATCTCGACAGGTTTGGGGGTCAGCACGCCCATGGAGTCAACGTCGAAGGTCTTGCCGTTGGACATGAGGCGGATCTTCATGCCCTTGGAGAGGCGGCCGTGCATGACACGCACGAGCACGACTACGCCGCGATAGGCGTCGAACCAGGAGTCGAAGATGAGGGCCTGCAACGGGGCATCGATATCGCCGGTCGGCGCAGGGAGGCGGTGAACGATGGCCTCGAGGACATCGGGGACGCCGAGGCCGGTCTTGGCGCTGACGGGCAGCGCATCGGTGGCGTCGAGGCCGACGGCCTGCTCGATCATCTCCTGGGTGCGCACGATGTCAGCCGACGGCAGGTCAATCTTGTTGATGACGGGGATGATCTCAAGCCCGTTGTTGATGGCGAGATAGGCGTTGGCGAGGGTCTGCGCCTCAACACCCTGCGAGGCATCGACGACAAGCAGCGCGCCTTCACAGGATGCCAGGGAGCGCGAGACTTCATAAGAGAAGTCGACGTGGCCGGGGGTGTCGATGAGGTTGAGCTGGTAGATCTGGCCGTCTTTCGCGGGATACATCATGCGGACGGCGTGGGCCTTGATGGTGATGCCGCGTTCGCGTTCGAGGTCCATGGCGTCGAGCACCTGGGCCTGCATTTCGCGAGCGGTAAGTGAGCCGGTCAGCTCCAGGAGCCGATCAGAGAGCGTGGATTTGCCATGATCGATATGGGCGATGATGGCGAAATTGCGTATGAGCTTGCTGTCCATCTGGAATGCAGGGCGAGGCGCTTAAGCGAAGAGTTCGGCCTGAATCTTGAGTTTACCATTGCGCGCGCGTACCGGCGGCGGCTCGCTAGAGATCCATCGCGTACTGCTGCGATTCAAAGGGCGGAGCGATTTTGGGTTCGCTGGCGAGGTCGATGACGAGGCGCTCGAGGACGAGGCGCTTGTCAGGCGGCTGCGAGCGCAGCTCCAGGTCAGCGCGGGCGATGAGACGGAGCGCCCGCATGAGATCGCGGCGCGACTTGTAGCGGCGCGCCTGGCGGATGAGGTCGTCGGCGGCGAAGGGCGGCATGCGGAAGCCCTGCCACAGGGCCTGCCAGATGGCGCGCGAGTCGCGGACATTCTTCTCGAGGATGACGAGCATCTGGCGGAAGGTGCGGGCGAGCATGTAGAGGTGGCCGATGGCCGAGTCCTCGCCGCCGTCGGAGGAGTTGAGCAGGCCTTCGAGGAGTTCGAGGGCGCGCTTGCGGTCGCGGGAGGAGATGGCGTCGGTGAGCTCGTAGAGGGAGCGCTGCTTGGCGGCGAGCACCATCGTCTCCACGTCGCCGAGGGTGACGTGCTTCTTGATGCCGACGTAGAGGGACAGCTTCTCAAACTCGTTGGCGATGAGCATCATGTCAGCGCCGAGCGCGTCGGCGAGCTCGCGTGCCGCGTCCGGATCGAAACGAAGCTGCTGCCGCTCGCTCTCGGCAGCGATCCAGCGCACGGCATCGGCCTCATCGGCCTGTGCCAGTTCGACGATGCCGCACCACTCGGCGAGGGTTTCGCGAATGCGCTCGTAGCGGTTCTTGTCATCCATGTCCATGCGGCGAACATCGGAAGGGATGCGGATGTGATCGGCGACGAAGATGACGAGCGCCTGCGGATTGGGGGAGCGGAAGTAGGCGTCGATGGCGGCGAACTCGTCCTTCTTGGCGCCGCGGGTGTAGAGCTGCTTGAGGTTGCGGACGAAGAGGACCTGAAAAGGCGCCATGAGCGAGGGCGTGCGCGCGAGGTCGAGTATCTCAAAGATGCTGGTCTCCGCGAGATCGAACTCGGAGAGGCAGAAGTCGCGGAGGTCGGGCGGCACGAACTGGCGGAGAACGGCCTTGCGGCAGCGTTCATAGAGAAAAATTTCGTTGCCTGCGAAGACGTAGCCGGGCCTGAGCCTGCCGCTCTCGACCTCGGCGATGAAGCGCTGCGCGGATTGGAAACCTGCACCCATCAGAAGGACTCCAGAATATCGGAGACGAGCGCCTGGGCGAAATCGCGGGCGAGGCGCTCGACGGCGGCGGGGTCTTCCTGAATGAAGCTGACGGGGTCCTGCGTGGTTTCATACTGCTGGCGGAAGAGGTAGCGCTTGTTCTGATAAAGAAGCTTGCCGTGCCGGTCGACGAGCCGCACGCTGGCGCCGATGGAGATGAGGTAACTCGACGACTGGCCGGTCTGCGCGTTGTAGGTGAGAGGAATGATCTCAAAAGTGTTGATGTCGCCGTGGAGGGTGGCGTCGGCCACCGCCGCGGGCGCCTTGTCGGGCACGACGCGAAGGCTGGTGCGGCTGTTGAATTCGCGGACGACGGCCTGCGTGAAGTCAACCTCAGTGTGGTAGGACTGCGTGTGGTTGACGAAGGGATCGACGGCGAGGGTGTGAACGGTTTTAGGCAGATGCACCGCGCTCTCGACGGCATGGTAGCCGCAGCCCGCAAGCAGGGCAGGGAACAGGAGGAGTGAAGCGGGAAAGATGCGGCGCATGGCTGAGGCTTATTGTCGCATTTGTCTGCAGACGCACAAAGGCCCGGCGCTTGGCCGGGCCTTTGTGCTTGCCTGAAAACTACAGTGTTACTTCTTGGTGGCCTTTGTTGCAGTCTTCGTTGCCTTTGTTGCCTTGGTTGCCTTTTTCGCGGTGGTCTTCTTTGCCGCGGTCTTCTTGGCAGGGGCCTTCTTGGCTGCTGCCTTCTTGGCCGGCGCTGTCTTCTTGGCTGCGGTCTTCTTAACCGCGGTCTTCTTCGCCGCCGTCTTCTTTGCTGCTACCTTCTTCACTGCCAAAGGAATACCTCGTTGAGTAGATTTTTTACTGCTTGCCGTGGACTTCTTCACGGGTTTTGCGCTGCTGCGGGCTCCCTTGGCGGGCGCCTTGGCTGCAGACTTCTTTGCGGCCTTTTTGGCCGGCATCTTTTTTGCCGCTGCTTTCTTTGCGGGGGCCTTTTTGGCCGGCGCTTTTTTCGCGGCAGCTTTCTTTGCGGCGGTCGCCCTGGGGGCGGCCTTCTTCGCAGCCTTCCTGGCCGGAGCAGGCGCACTCACTGCCTGAGGCACAGGGGCTGCTGCAAACTCTTCACTGTCACCATTCATATCGGCATCGTCTTCATCATCATCATCTGAAGTGATCGCGATGATGATCTCTTCCTCTTCTTCGTCTTCATCAAAGCCGTCTTCGAGCTCTTCAGCATCATCGTCTTCGAGTTCCGGTTCGAATTCGCCATCGTTGAATGCGTATAGTTTGCGATCGTCCTGCATCGATTGCCTCCGGGGCTTTGCTTCGGCTTTATTATCTGCGCGCTCATGCCCTGCCGCGCGGATTATAGCAACAGCATGCAACGGGTAGCTACTAAACGCAAGTGTTTAATGACATCCTCTGCATCTTTGCTCAAAAGATTTTTCCTGAATGCGGTCGCGTGCCGATCACTGCGATGCGCGTTTGTGCTTGCTGGACGCGGGCGCCGCGCTCTTCACTGTTGCGGAGGTGCGCTTGCTGTGTGCTCTGCGAGTATGTGTGACGATGCGTGCGGGTTCGGCAACATAAAGTCTGCGACCCGGTGTGATGACGGTCGACGAGAGATGATTCCAGCGACGCAACTGCGCCACCGTGACGCCGAAACGATCGGCAACGGTGACGAGAGTGTCGCCGCGGCGTGCGCGATAGACCGCGGAGTTAACGCGTGAGTGCGAAGCCGCGGGAGCCAGAGGAATGACGAGCGAGTCGGTGTTCGAAAGGTCGCCATCGTGGCCGAGTTGATTGACGAAGGCAACCTCTGACTCAGAGACGTGATACTCGTGGGCGACGCTGGCGAGGGTGTCTCCAGGGGAGAGGACGTGGAAGCGCCAGGAGCGGCGCTTGTCTTCCGGAATCTCGGCGATGCGCTTCTCGTACAGATCCCTGGTCCCGACAGGCAGATGAAGGTCAAAGGAATCGTCGGGCGGAGTGCTCATGCGCAGCAGGCTGGGATTGAGCGCGGCGATCTCCTCAACGGGTGCGTTGACCGTATCCGCGACCAGGCGCAGGTCGACGGCGTAGTTGGTGGTCACCGTATCGACGACTTCAGGCGGGTCGGGAACGAGGCCGGTGAGCCCATACTGCGCAGGATTCTTTGCCATGATGGTGACGGCGAGAATGATCGGAACGTAGTTCTTGGTCTCCTGCGGCAGGTTGTTGCGGCGATAGAGCTCCCAGAAATCGGCATAGCCGGTGCGCTGCACGGCGCGCTGCACGTTGCCCGCGCCCCAGTCGTAGGCGGCCATGGCGAGATACCAGTCGCCGAACTGGGCATACATTTTCTTGATCTCGTTAGCGTAGGCGTGGGTGGCCTTCTCGGGATCGAGCCGCTCATCGTACCAGCCGTTGCGCGCGAGGCCATAGCTGCCGTAGGGCATGAACTGCCACATGCCGCCGGCGCCGGAACGGGCATTGATGGCCTGGGGGCGGAAGCCTGACTCCGCGACAGCCTGATAGATGAGATCCTGCGGGACGCCCTCTTCGCGCAGCACGCGCTGGATCATCGCCTTGTAGCGGCCGGCGCGGGTGAGGGAGTTGACGATGGTGTTGTGTCCCTTGGGGGTGTTGGAGAAGAAATTGATGTAGCTGGCGACGTAGTCATTGATGACGAGGGGAAGGTCGGACTGCGTGGTCTTGAGTTCAGCCTGGGCCTGCGCCTTGACGGCGGGATCGACAGGGAAGGTGACGTCATTGGCTACGTCGACCGGCGCCTGGTCCTGATGCTGCTGGGCGGTGAGGGCGGTGCCGCTGCGCAGGGCGTCCATCTCAAGCGTGTTGACGGCATCAACGACATGGTCGAACTCGTCGCTGAGCGCGGGATCGTTCCTGAGGTCGAGACCGCTGGTGAGCATGAGATCGACGGCGTAATCGAAGTTGGAGCGGGCGGCTTCAAGATGACCGTCGCGATAGTTGGAGACGCCGGTCTGATAGGCCTTTTCAACGGAGGCGATCAGAGACTGGTCGCGCTGCGCGTTGATGGGCGGAGCTGGAGCAGCCTCCGAGGCTGGCTGCTGCGCGGCCGGAGCCGCAGAGGCCGTGCCGCCCTGAGCGCCGGAGAGCGCAGGCGCGGTGGCCTGCTGCTGCTTCGCCGCGGGCGAGGCGGCGGGCGGGTCGCCCGGACAGCCGGACAGGAGGAGGGTGGCCGCGGTCACAGCCGCGACAGTAAGAACTCGGAAAACAGCCATGCTTATGTTTATTTTGACGATCGAATCTTATTGTAGACGTCGCAGCTGTCCGCTCCTACTGAAACCGCAGGCGGAGGCTTGCGCCCCCGCCAAGGCTGTTACTTGCCGGGCGACCACTGCTCATCGGCGGAGGGGCCATAGAGCGCGGGCACCGGGATGTCGTTGAGCCGGAGATAAACGCCGAGCTGGGCGGTGTGATGAATGAGGTGGTTGAAGAACATGCTCCTGAAGGAAAGGGAGCGAGATGCGTTGGAGATGAGCTGCTCGCCGAAGGTGAAGCGCCAGGGCGCGGCGAGGGCTTCGTCAGAGGCGGAAGCGATGGCGGCGCGGCAGGCGGCGGCGTTGGCGTCGAACTGCGCGAGGCAGTCCTGGCGCGACTTGAAGGTGAAATCAGGATGCGGCCGCTTGCTGTTGGCCATGTCCATGCCCTCGTCGAGGATCAGGTACTGGCCGAAGAGCGGGAGGGTGGCGCAGTGCATGGCGAGCTTGCCCATGGGCATGGATTTTTCATGGGGCGCATAGTCGTTTTTGCCTTCAGGGACGCGCTCAAGGGTGCGGCGCGTGTTGGACATCTCGCTGTCGAAGTCCTGCAGCAGCATTTCGGCGGTGGTCATGGGTGGCATTCTCCTTGGAGAGGCTTGGGACTGCAATTCGAAGAGGGTAGGCAGGAGTTATATCCCGAAAAGGGTGGGGCCGGTGTCTTTCGTGCTTTCGCCGGCACGGCGCGTCTTGTGTTCGCGGCGGGCTGCGTGGCCGGGCGCGTTGGAGAGCATCTGCAGAATGTCCCTGAGCTCCAGGCGGACGCGCTCGAGGCGGGGCATGGCATCGCGGGCGGCGCCGTCGCGGGAAGGAGTGAGCTCGGGCTCGCGGGGGCGCGGGGCGCTGTCGCGGGTTTCGCTGGAGAAGACCTGGCGCGCGCCGGCGATGGTGTAGCCCTCGTCGTGGAGCAGCCGCTTGATGCGAAGGGCCATTTCAACGTCGCGTTTGCGATAGAGGCGCTGGCCGGTGCCGCCTTTGTTGGGCTTGAGCTGGGGGAATTCGGTCTCCCAGAAGCGCAGGACGTAGGTTTCGACGTCGCAAAGGCGTGCGACTTCACCGATGCGAAAGTACAGTTTGTCCGGGATGGAAGGACCGTCTGCTCCGCGTTGCGCTGCATGCCTGGTCATGATGGGGTTCAGGACGGCGCGTAAAAAATGCGGTCGCGCACCGCTCTCAGCAGTATAGGGCAGCGGAGTGATCGTCCGGCAAGTACAAAATGTGACAGGACAGAAGGACGGGAAAAACTCCAGCAGCTAAAACAGGCAACCTTCTTATAGACTAGGGAGGGTTATTTGCCATGCCGATCGCAGCAGGTTTTCAATGCGCGGGCTGTGGGGAGTGGAATGAAACTGTCGTGGATGAATCCGCGGGCAGACGGCAGGAGTATGTTGAAGACTGCCAGGTCTGCTGCAAGCCAAATATTCTCGGGATTCGCTGGGACGGCGAAGGATTTGCCATCCACGCTGAACTGGAAAGCTGACGAATTGGTGAGGTCTGCGAACGCGTTCTGATGACTGTTCTGGACCTGAAGCACGGCCGCGAGCTTGGAACTCATTCTCCGGTCACATATAATCGCCTTTTCCCTACGAGTGGATCGATCTTTAGCAGTGAGGGTGTGCCTATCTTTCCCGTGATGCAAGGGAGCGCAAGTTCCCCAACCGAACAGCAGCAGCCTGCGTGTGGTCTACTCCGCCGTGCGCTGAAGTATTTTGTCTTCCTGCTCCTCTGCTTCACGTTCCTTCCGGCGTCGCTTCCGGCCCGGGCGCAACAGCAGCAGCCTCAGCAGGTCATTACCAGCATTCGGGTCATCGGCAACCGCCGCATACCGAAGGAGACGATCCTCGCCCGGCTCTTCAGCCACGAGAACGACACCTATGACCCTCAGACGGTGGAGCGCGACTTCAACTCGCTGTGGAATACCGGCTACTTTGAAGACGTCCGCATCGAGAAGGAAGATAGCCCGAAGGGCGTCATCCTGGATATTTATGTTCGCGAGAAGCCCACGATCCGCGAGATCAACTACAAGGGGCTGAACTCGGTTACCCAGTCCGACGTTCTCGACCGCTACAAGAAGGAAAAGGTCGGACTCTCGATCGAGAGCCAGTACGATCCGACCCGTATTGCCCGTGCGGTGACCGTGCTGCATGAGCTGCTGGCCGAGCATGGCCACCAGTTCGCCACGATCAAGACGGACGTGAAGACGATTCCCCCGGCCTCAGTGCAGGTGAACTTCAACATCAAGGAAGGCCCCAAGGTGAAGGTGGGCAACATCACCTTTACCGGAAACCGGCATCTGAGCTCGCGGGTACTCCGCGAGTCGATGAGGAACCTGCGGCCTATCGGGATTCCGCACTCGCTTATCTTTGAGAATCTCTTTGCGAAGACCTACGACGCCTCGAAGCTGGAAGAAGATGCCGAGCGCGTGCGCCAGGCCTATCGTGACAAGGGCTACTTCCGCGCCTCGACAGGCGATCCGGTTACCCGTATCCGCAATGAAGGCGGCCTGTCCTTCCTGACCTTCCGCCCGCGTCGGGGCAAGCGCATCGACATTCGCATTCCGGTCGAGGAGGGCGAGCGTTACCGCCTGGGCACGATTACCTTTACTGGCAACAAGGCGGTCAGCAATCCGCGAGCGCTGCGTGCGCAGTTCAACATGAAGGACGGCTCGTGGTTCGACGCGACTGCCTTCGGCAAGGGGCTGCAGAACCTGCAGAAGGCCTATGGGCAGCTGGGCTACATCAACTTCACTCCGGTGCCTGAGCCGAAGGTCGATGATGTGAAGCACACGATCTCCTTTGTGGTGAACGTCGATGAGGGCAAGCAGTTCTATGTTTCCCGCATCGAATTCCAGGGCAATACTGTCACCCGCGACTTCGTCATCAGGCGCGAACTGGCGCTCGAAGAAGGCCAGGTCTACAACTCCCACCTGTGGGAGCTGAGCATCATGCGGCTGAACCAGCTGGACTACTTCGATCCGCTCAAGGTCGACCAGGATTCGGAGACCCACCAGAACGCCGAAAACGGCACTGTCGACCTGTTGCTCAAGGTGCACGAGAAGGGCAAGAACTCGATTGGTTTGAACGGCGGCGTGAGCGGACTCTCGGGCTCGTTCCTCGGGTTGAACTACCAGACCAACAACTTCCTGGGACTGGGCGAGACGCTGACGCTGCAGGCACAGGCGGGCGATCTGGCGCGCAACCTGACCTTCGGCTTCACCGAGCCCTACCTGCACAACAAGCCGCTGCAGGTCGGCTTCCAGGTCTTCGCCAGCAAGACGGATTACAACTCGTCGAAGGCGTATAACCTGACGGGCTCCTCCGACACGAACGCGAACAACGCTACGAACTCGCTGATCCAGAACTACAACCAGTCGCAGACGGGCGTGAATGTTTCGGCGAGCTATCCGATCCGGCACTCGTTCAAGCGTGTGGGCGTAACTTATTCGCTCAACCGGTCGACGGTAACGACTTTCAGCGGCGCTTCCCAGACCCTGTTCCAGACGCTGGCTTTCCGCAGCGGCATCCAGGGGCAGAATGCGCTCGAAGGCATTGTCAGCAGCCAGATCGGCCTGACCTATTCATGGAACAAGCTGAATGCCAGCTACCAGCCGACCTCTGGATCCGAGTTCACCTCGAACCTGCAGGTAGCCGGTATCTGGGGCAGCGTCCGCTACCTGCAGCCGCTGGTGGAATTCAAACAGTTCCATCCAGTCCGTGGACTGCACCTGGACAACAATGGCCGCAACGTCATCGGCTATCGTGTGCAGGCTGCCTACATCCAGGGCTTCAGCGGCGATGTGGCGCCGCCGTTCCAGCGCTTCTACATGGGCGGCGACAGCGATGTCCGCGGTTTCGATATCCGGTCGGTCACGCCTTATACCTTTGTTCCGACGAGAGTGCTCTTTAACCTGAGCAATCCGGATGGAAGCTGCGTGCAGCGCGATCCAACCAACCCGCAGACCAACCAGTGCGTGCAGGTTCCGCTGCCGGTCTTTGGAACGGTTTCAGCCGGCGGCGATACGATGTTCAACGCCAACGTTGAATATCGCATTCCGCTGATCGGACGCACGGCGGCACTGGAATTGTTCGACGACTTCGGCTTGTCGATGTCGCTGAACCATGGCCAGCTGCAGCAGAGCCCGGAAGGCGCCGACTCACTCAACGCGCCGCTCTATGGCTGCCCCAACTATGTCAACGGCGCTTGCGTCGGCGGCCAGCAGATCAAGTTCCCGACCACGCTGAGCACGATTCCGGGAACCAATGTTGTGCCCCGCATGTCGATCGGCCCGCAGATCTCGGTCATGATGCCGATCATCAATGCGCCGTTCCGTATTTACTACGCGTATAACCCGATGCGGTTGAATCACAGCTTCCTCGGCGAGAACCTGATCACCCGCAGCATGTTCCCGGCGGGCGGGGCAGGCGACTACAGCTACGCACAGGCGCAGCAGCTCTACGGCTCGCTCTATGTGCTGCGCGAACCAGCCAAGACGTTCCGCCTGACGGTCAGCACCACCTTCTAGTCAAGCGGCATACACAACCGGCCCACATCCCTTCCGGGGATGTGGGCATCCTTTTTGGGGGGCCAATCTATGCACGCCGGGAGGCCAACCTATGCGTAGAGATGTTACTCAAAGATAAATAGTCTTCCCAGAGTTCCTGTGGAGCAGTTCATTCTTTGAGGAGTTCTCATGCGTCATCCAATTTCTGCACTGGCGATACTGTTGCTGGCTTTGCCTGTCAGTGCGCAGATGCAATCTGCCTCGTCCTCCACCCAGTCCATGCCGAGTGCACCTTCTCCACGGCAGCAGGTGACTCTACCCAATCCGAAGCACGATGAGCCGATCGTCTCAACCACGGTTGGGTTTACCTATCTGCAAACAGACCTGACGAACGTGAATGGGGGCAAGGCAGGCTACCTGATGGGGTGGTACGGAATTCCGCAGCTTAACCTGACGAAGCATATCGGGGTGCTGGCGGACTTCACGAACTTCTACAACTGGCATGCCCACGCGGGAGAAAACGTCCACGGATTCACTGGCGGCCCGGTGTATATGTTCCCGATGAAGCATATGACGCCGTTTGTATTTGCCGAGGGTGGCGCGGTGCGCGATTCGATGCAGGGCACCGTGAACTGGAGCCCGGCGGTGGTGGGCGGCGCAGGGCTGAACTATAAGCTGACGAGGGCGCTGGCGTTCCAGCTGGTGCCGGGCGAATATGTAGCCACACATCTGTCAAATGGGAACTGGCAGAGCAACTTCAACGCCAAGGCGGGTATTGTGCTGAACATGTACGGCAACCGCTAGACGAAGAAAACCCCACATCGCGATAGAACGATGTGGGGTTAGGGTCAGAGCCTCGCGGGTGAAGAGATCAGGCCTCGACTGCTTCCAGCTCTTCCTCAAGTCCATGGCGGCGGAGCAGGTTGGGCAGGTTCTGCGAGAAGGCAGAGCGGGGCATGACCATGTCGCAGCCTGCCTCGATGGCCTTGGCCTTGAGATCGCCCTGGATGTGCGAGAGAAAGCCGATGACTGAGGTTCCACGCTTGAGCTTGGACTTGATGCGGGGAATGAGCGTGAGCGGCTTGGCGTTGGCGTTGTTGAGATCGAAGACGATCAGCGAGGGACGGTCCTCTTCCGAGGTGCCGGCGAGCTTCGCGACGATGTCCTTGTCAGCCTTGACGAAACCTACCTTGATGCCGAGCTTGCGCGCAGTTTCCTGAATCTTGGCCAGGACAAAAAGATCCTCAATAAAGCAGAAGATGCGGATCGGCGCGTCCTCGCGAATGGGCGCCGGGGGTGGCTCAACATAGGCCGCTTCATTCTGGAAGCCGTTCTGCGGATTGATATTGCCGTTCCCGTTTCCATTGCGGTACTCGATGGTGGAGGGATGTCCCTCGGCGATGTTGCCGTTGGCCACGCGATAACTGTGGTCCATGGGACCGACAAACGAAGGAGCCTGACGGCGCTGCTTGCCTTTGCGGCGCGGGCCGCCCTGACCCTGACCCTGGCCCTGACCATTGCCATTCCCATTTTTCTGATAGAAGCGGTTTTGCTGAGGAGCCTTCTGGCGTGGCGGGGGATTGTTTGGCCGCGGCTGCTGGTTCTGTGCGGCTGGCTGTGCGTTGGCCTGGGGAGTTGCAGGGCCCTTGCCGCCCTTTCGCCGACGGCGGCGGCGGCGATGTTGACCCTGGGGCTGGCCTGGCTGCTGGGGCGCTGCGCTCTCGGGAGCGTTCAGTGAGCCCTCGTTCTGCTCTTGTGTCATGCGTGCACTTCCTGGTGCTTTAGCTGTATGTGGAGCAACGCCAGGAGCGGGCTGCGCCACGGGTGGTAATCCGATTCAAAATCAGTGAAGTTTGCGGGCTGCGAATCGATGGAAACCTCTAGCGATGCCGCGACCTAAAACCCTGCCATTTGCCGGGGGCTCGACCCTGGTTGATTCAGGCATAAATAATCACCGTGCGCTTGATCCCCCAAGGTTGCGAGGAGCGCGGGAGAGGCCTTCCTAAAGAGGCTGCAGTCGATGGAGCGTGATTTTTGTTTTCTACTCACTCTAGTAGTTTGACGCTTGCCGGGACCTGTTAATTCAGCGGGTCTCCATGCTATCGGTTCAATTCCTGGGAACCGTTCAACTCTGACTCTCGAGAGTTGCAGCGAGCACCCCCACAGCTTTATTGGGTAGGCTTCAGCCGCTCGATAGGCAAATCTGATACTACGCGTAAACCTCGACCGTGGCAAGCACGCAACAGAGGAAAAGCGATAAAAACGCAAAACGAGAAGAGCCATCGACCGGGGGTCGATGGCTCTTCACAATGGCCAATCACTGGCCTCCCGAAAAAAGCCCTGACAAATCTTCGTGGGATGTGTGGGCTTTGGTGTCCGGCCCCGGGCGGAACTCCGTAAAGTTCCTGCTCTCTGCAGGCCGGCCCTTATTGGTTGCAGATCCGAAAGACCGGATACTGCACGTCGCTGGCACTCTACTAATAAGCAATTCTTATGCCGTGCATTCAACTTAATGATATGAGTCACTTAGCGGCTTGACAGTAGTCGCAAATTCAGAATCTGGAAGAAAACGAGACTCAATTCTTCGCAATTCCGTAGAAATCAGCTCTGGCAGCGCGGGCACCAGTGGGTGCTGCGGCCGCCGAGGACGGTTCGCCGGATGGCCGTGCCGCAGACGAGGCAGGGCTGGCCGCCGCGCTGGTAAACCCGGTGCTCGAGCTGGAAGAAGCCGCGAACTCCGTCGGCGTCAACGTAATCGGAGACGGAGGAGCCGCCCAGAGCGATGGCATTGCGGAGGACGGCGCGCAGCTCAGTGTGGAGACGCTGCAGTCGTGGACGGGAGAGCCGGCCTGCGATGTGGGTGGGGCGGATGCCCGCGCGGAAGAGGCTCTCGTCGGCGTAGATGTTGCCGACCCCGTGGAGCAGCCGCTGGTTGAGCAGCGCGGACTTGATGGCGAGCTTGCGGCCGCGGAAGAGAGCGACGAAGTCATCAGCAGAGATGGTCAGCGGCTCTGCGCCGGGGCCGGTGAAGGCGGTTCGCTGGAGGGCGAGCCTGCCGAAACGCCGGGCGTCAACAAAACGCAGCTCCCGCCCGGAGTCGAGGGTGAGCAGAGCGTGGGTGTGCGCCGGGACGGGCGTGTCAGGAGTGGAGACCAGAAGGCGGCCGGTCATGCCGAGGTGGACGATCCACTGGAGGCTGCCGGATGCGGGCGGTGCCGGAGTGAGGTCGAAGACGATGTGTTTGCCGACGCGGTGGACCCGGTCAATGGTGGCGCCAGTGATGGCGGCGGCCATCTCGGCGGGAGGTGTCTTGAAGGGCTCGGGCTTGGAGCCGAACCACGCCTGTTCGACGCGCGAGCCGTGGATGCGCTCGTGGACGCCATTGGCGACCGTTTCGACTTCAGGAAGCTCGGGCATAGGAGTTACTCGATGACGGCGAGCACATCGCCGGCGGAGACGGTGTCGCCGGGGGCTACGCGGAGCCCGGAGACGCGGCCCGCTTTCGGCGCTTTGAGCTCGTTCTGCATCTTCATCGCTTCAATGACGAGGATGCCCTGGTTGGCCTCGACCTGATCGCCAGCGGCGGCCAGCAGGCGCACGACACGGCCGGGCATGGGGGCCTTGATGGGGCGGGGCCCGTCGGCGGCGCCGAGGTGAGCGCGGCGCGACTTGAGGGAGCGCGGATCTTCAATGCGATAGATGATGCGGGTGGTTTCGAGATGAATGGCGGGCTCGGCGGGACCGTGCTCCAGGACGCAGCGGAAGGCGCGGCCCTCGATGAGCAGCGACAGGATGCCGGGACGCAGCAGATGGGCGTCGACGGCGAAGGAGCGGCCATCGAGCTCTACGGTGTAGCTGCCGTTGTCCTGCGGATGGAGATCGAGCTTGCGGAGGCGTCCGTCGATTTCGAGTTCAATTTTCATGAGCGCAGGCCTTCGCGTCTTGCTGCTGTTTTCCAATTGGAGACCTGCGGAGACGGCGCAGCGGAAGCGGCGCTGACGCGGCTGGTGGAGTGCTCGAAGATGGCGGCGGCGATAGCCGGGGCATCTTCATGGGCGGCTGGCGGGGGGGGGTGCTGCTGCGCGAGCAGGCGATCGAGGTAGCCGGTGTCGATGCGGGCGGCGCGGAAATCGGCGTCGGCGAGGATGCGGCGAAAGAGGCCGAGATTGGTGCGGATGCCGCCGATGACGTATTCACCGAGGGCGCGCTCGAGCCGGGCGATGGCCATGGCGCGAGTGGGCGCGTAGGCGATGAGTTTAGACAGCATGGGGTCGTAGTCGAGGGGAACGGTCCAGCCCTCGTAGACGCCGCAGTCTTCGCGGATGCCGGGACCGCCGGGCTGGAGCAGGCGGGTGATGCGTCCGGGCGAGGGGAAGAAGCCGTTGTCGGGATCCTCTGCGTAGACGCGGCACTCGATGGCGTGGCCGCGGAGCGTGATGTCGTCCTGCGCGAAGGGAAGGGGCTCACCCTGGGCAATCCTGAGCTGCAGGTGAACGAGGTCGAGGCCGGTGACGAGTTCCGTGACGGGGTGCTCGACCTGCAGGCGGGTATTGACCTCAAGGAAGTAGAAGTTCTCTTCGCTGTCGAGGAGAAACTCGACGGTGCCGGCGTTGGTGTAGCCTGCGGATTTCGCGAGGCGCACGGCGGCCTCGCCCATGCGGCGGCGGAGGTCTGCGCTGACGGCGGCGGAGGGCGCCTCTTCGATGACTTTCTGGTGACGGCGCTGTACGGAGCACTCGCGTTCGCCAAGGGAGACGCAGTTGCCGTGTTCGTCGGCGAGGATCTGGATCTCGATGTGGCGGGGGCGCTCGATGAGCTTCTCAAGGTAGACTTCGCCGGAACCGAAGGCGCGCTCGGCCTCGCTGCGGGCGGAGGCAAAGGCGGAGGCGAGCTCGCTCTCAGAAGAGACGGCGCGCATGCCTTTGCCTCCGCCGCCCGCGGCGGCCTTGAGCATGACGGGGTAGCCTATGCCAGCGGCAACTTCGTGTGCCTCTGCCAGCGAGGCGAGCCCCTGAACGGAGCCGGGTGTGCGGGGCATGCCGGCGGCGTCTGCAGCCTGGCGGGCGCGGGTCTTGGAGCCGAGCATGCGCATGGCAGCGGACGGCGGGCCGATGAACTTGATTCCGGAACGCTCGCAGGCCTCGGCAAAGTCGGCATTCTCGGAGAGAAAGCCGTAGCCCGGATGAATGGCGTCGGCGCCTGTGCTGCGGGCGATCTCGAGAATCAGGTCGCCGCGGAGATAGGACTCTGCGGCAGGAGCAGGGCCGAGGCGGATGGCTTCATCTGCCTCAAGAACGTGGAGCGCGGCGCGGTCGGCGTCAGAGTAAACGGCCACGGTGGTGAGGCCGAGCTCGCGGCAGCCGCGGATGAGGCGCAGCGCTATCTCGCCACGGTTGGCGATGAGAATCTTGCGGAAGATGCGCTTCATAGGAGAACGACTTTCAGCCACGGCAAGAGTGGATTCTAACCGAAAGAGGAAGTCGCGGGCGAGGCGGCCTGGAGGCGTGTTCGCAAACGAGCAACAGCTTTTGCCAATGAAACATCGCGTCCTGTAGATTGACTGTCAGTTATGGCCCTCCGCATTGACGCGCATCATCATCTCTGGAAATACAGCCCTGAGGAGTACGGGTGGATCGGCGAAGGCATGGGCGCGCTCAGGCGCGACTTTCTGCCTGGGGACCTTGAGGCGGAGCTGCGAGTGTGCGGGATAGACGGCGCTATCGCGGTGCAGGCGAGGCAGACGCTCGAAGAGACCGAGTGGCTGCTGGCGCTGGCGGAGAGTTCGCCGGTGATGCGCGGCGTGGTGGGGTGGGCGCCGCTGGCCGGGGACGGGTTTACGGAAACGCTCGAAGGGCTGCTGGCGAGGCCGAAACTCAAGGGGTTGCGCCACGTGATCCAGGATGAGCCGGATGCCGGGTTCATGCGGCGAGAGGATTTCAATCGCGGGGTGGGGTTGATCGGCGATCGGCTGGTCTACGACATTCTTATTTATGAGCGGCAGCTGCCGCAGGCAATTGAGCTGGTCGATCGGCATCCGGGGCAGCGGTTTGTGCTGGACCATCTTGCCAAGCCGCGGATTGGCGAGGGGCTGATGGAGCCGTGGGCGACGGGGATCCGGGAGATGGCACGGCGCGGGAACGTGTGGTGCAAGCTCTCAGGCATGGTGACGGAGGCGGACTGGCAGAGGTGGTCGGTGGAAGGGCTGCGGCCCTATTTCGACACGGTGCTGGAGGCCTTTGGGCCGGGACGGCTGCTCTACGGGTCGGACTGGCCGGTGTGCCTGCTGGCAGCGGATTATGGGCGATGGTTCGGGACGGTCGAGACGCTGGTGGGGGGCTTGTCAGCGGAGGAGCAGGAGCAGATTCTGGGTGGGAATGCCGTGGAGGTTTATCGCTTATGAAGGCACTGGTGATGCCCGGGCCGGAGCAGCTCGCGGTGGAAGAGCGCCCGGAGCCGGGAGCGGCCGAGGGCAGCGCGCTGCTGAAGGTGCGCCTGGTGGGGCTGTGCGGGAGCGACCTGAACTCCTATCGCGGAAGAAATCCGCTGGTGAGCTATCCGCGGATTCTGGGGCACGAGATCGCGGCCACCGTAGTGGAGAGCGGCAGCGCTGAGTTTCCGGCGGGGACGGAGGTAACGATGTCGCCCTACTCGAACTGCGGGCGATGCCCGGCATGCCTGCGGGGAAGGCCCAATGCCTGCCAGAGGAATGAGACGCTGGGGGTGCAGAGGGACGGCGCACTGGCGGAGCTGCTGCGGATGCCGGTCGAGAAGCTTTTCAAGGCGAAACTTACGCTGCGTGAGCTTTGCCTGGTGGAGCCGCTGACGGTGGGTTTCCACGCAGTGGCGCGGGGCCGCGTGCAGAAGACGGACACGGTGGCGGTGTTCGGATGCGGAGGGGTGGGCCTGGGTGCGATTGCGGCTTCAGCATTTCGAGGGGCGACGACGATCGCCATCGATCTGGATGACCAGAAGCTCGAAACGGCACGCAGAGCCGGTGCGGCGCATACACTGCATACGGGGCGGCAGCAGCTGCACGAGACGCTGCTGGAGCTGACGGACGGACGCGGGCCGGATGTGATGATCGAGGCGATCGGACTGCCGTCGACGTTTCGCGCGGCCGTGGAAGAGGTCGCGTTCACGGGCCGCGTGGTCTATATTGGCTACGCAAAGGAGCCGGTGGCGTATGAGACGAAACTGTTTGTGCAGAAGGAGCTGGACGTGCTCGGTTCGCGCAACGCGCTGGCAGAAGATTTTCGCGAGGTGATCCGCATGCTGGAGCAGAAGCGCTTTCCGGTAGAAGAGGCGATTAGCGTGACGGCGCCGCTCGATGCCGCGCCGGAGATATTTGCCGCGTGGAGCGCGGAGCCTGCGCGCTTTACCAAGATCATGATCGAGGTCGGATAGCGATGGTGCTCATGGCAACGCTTGCACCTGCTGCTCTCGGCGGCCATATGATTTTAGGTGCGCTGGTGATGTAATTACGGCCTGAGAACAGGTCCACATCTCGGCGGCAAAAATGGCGGACAGCAGGGTGAATTCGCCGAAAATCCGGGTCTCAGTCCAGATTCCAAACCAGAGGACAACCGCACAACGCGGGACCATCGCATACAGGATTCGAAGATGGCGCGGTGAGAGCAGCTTTCTGTAAAGCCAGAGAAATGGCCAGAGGAAACCAAACGCGCTCAAAATCTGCGGCCATGTTGTAGGCACAGTCAGCCTCATTAGGTTCGCAGGAAACCTGTTTCCAATAACGGACATATTATGTTTGAAAAGGTGATAAATATAGATCTGAACCAGGAGCCAGGCGGTCCCGAGTGCGACCGACTGCGTGATGACCCGCCACCGATTCGCCTCACCCCATTCAGCGGCAAACCAGAGCAGTGCGAGGAAGATGGAAGTTTCGCGATTTGCTGCCATGACTGGCATCATCAGTAAAAGTGGAACCCATTTTCGCCTGAGAACAAGGACAGAACCCACCCCGAACAGTAGAAACTGAGGAAAGTCGTAAGGGTACCAATAGTCTTGTCCGGCTGATCGCGCCACATAGCAGACGAACAGAATTTCGAGCACGACCGCCCAAGGCAGCCACCATGGCTTGATTCCCAGTCGTTTTCCTTCGAGAGTCGCCAGTATTCCTAATCCCAGGACACAGATACGGGCAATCAAGCTCGAAAGTAGCCGTTCCGGGGTCTGCCTTTCACGAGCAGCACCCGCAACATCAATATCATTCGTATGAGTTGCCCTCCTCTTTAGAAGGGCATTCTGCCTGGCCCAGCGCATCACCGGCATCATAAGAGCGCGGCTCTGAAATGGCATGCGCTCCTGTCCTCCTTCATAAGCCTGCATATTGATGAAGCCCACATTGGAATAGAAGATAGAGCTTCCGCAATGCAGCGATGCGATGGTCAATAGCAGAAAGATGAGGAGGCGATGTCTCATTTGGTTTATCCTGATCGGGATTTATTCGCTTGCTCCGGATGACTGCACATACTTTATTACAGTCATCGATCGCCGCGGTCGGAGCTACCGGCCAACGGTAATAGCAGATGGCAAAAGATCATGATCGAGGTCGGATAGAAAACGATGGCCATCAGCTCGCTACCCTCCGCTTCACGCGGCCGCTCCGATCACTCGATCTTTCCTGCAGGGAGCAAGACTCCGTTCTTCCTGGTGACGGCGCTCTTCTTTCTCTGGGGCATTCCGAACAACGTCAACGACGTGCTGATCCGGCAGTTCATGAAGTCATTTGCGATCTCACGACTGGAAGCGGGGCTGGTGCAGTCGGCGTTCTACCTGGGCTATTTTTTGCTGGCGATGCCGGCGGCGCTGCTGATGCGGAAGCGCGGGTACAAGGCCGGTTTTATCACCGGGCTGGTGCTCTTCGGAACAGGCGCGCTGCTCTTCTGGCCGGCGGCGCTGGCGGGGCGCTACATCTTCTTTCTGCTGGCGCTGTTTGTGATTGCGAGCGGACTGGCCTTTCTGGAGACGGCTTCGAACCCCTACATTGCGCAATGCGGGCCACCGGAGGGTTCAGAGCAGCGGTTGAACTTTGCCCAGGCTTTTAACCCGGTGGGCGCGATTGCCGGCGTGCTGATCGGTACGCGGTTCATCTTTTCCGGCGTGGAGCTGACGCCTGCGCAGGTGAGCGCGATGCAGGCAGCAGGGACCTATGCAGCGTATCTGCACAGCGAGACGCTGCGGGTGATCGTTCCCTACGTGGTGCTGGGGCTGCTGGCGCTTTTCTGGGTGGTGCTGATCGCGCGGACGGAGTTTCCGCCGGTGGTGGGCGACACGCACACGGCGAGCGACGAGGGCAACTGGCGGGAGCTGCTGCGGAGGCCACACTTTGTGCAGGCGGTGATTTCGGAGTTCCTCTACGTGGGCGCGCAGGTGGGCACGTGGAGCTACTTCATCTCGTATGTGCAGCAGTATGTCGGCGCGCCGGAGCGGACGGCGGGATACTTCCTGACCGGGACGCTGGTGGCGTTTGGCGCGGGCCGGTTCAGCTCGGCGTGGATGATGCGCTTCTTTGCGCCGAACCGGCTGATGGGACTCTACAGTGTCATCAATCTTGGACTGGTGGCGATTGGAATCTTCAGGCCGGGATGGCTGGGGCTGTGGGCGATCTTTCTCACCAGCTTCTTCATGTCGCTGATGTTCCCGACGATTTTTGCGCTGGGGTTGAAGGACCTGGGCGCGAACTCGAAGATCGGCGGATCAGTGCTGGTGATGTCGATCGTCGGGGGCGCGGTGCTGACGCCGATCATGGGATGGGTTTCCATGGTGACGAAGAGCATGGCGCTGGCGTACACGGTGCCATTTGCGGCGTTCGCGTTCATTGCCTACTTCAGCTTCGTAGGGTCGCAGATTCGACCGAAGCGCGGCTGAAACGGTCAGGCTTTGCGGACGTCCACCAGTGTGGAGTAGAAGGTCGCGCCGCCGCCGATGTCGGTGATGCGTTCGGAGGTAAGGGCGTTGACGTTCTGGCCCTCCGGCGAGAGCTTGTTCCAGTCGAGTGAGGCGGCGAGGACGCCGGGGCGTACGCTGCCGTTGAGGTGAGCGGTGAGCCGGATGGCTCCGCGGCTGTTGAAGACCTCTACCCGGTCGCCCTCGGCGATGCCGCGGGGGGCGGCGTCGGTGGCGTGCATTTCAAGCAGGCCGTTGTGCGCCCGCTCCATGCGGCGGTGTCCCGGGAGATTGGCGAAGGTCGAGTTCATGTAGTTATCGGCTTTGCGCGGCAGGAACTCAAGCGGGTAGGCAGGCGCGGCGGCGTTGCGCGATTCGGTGGGGGGCACGAAGCCGGGCAGCGGATCCAGGCCGCGCGCGGCGAGAGTTTCAGAGTAGAACTCGGCCTTGCCGCTGGGGGTGGTGAAGCCGCCTTCAGCGAAGATCAGGAAGGGCTTGCCGTTCTCCTCTACGGGGAAACGCAGCCGCTGATGACCACCCGCGGCTTCGAGGCTCTCAGCCGTGATGCCGGCGAGAAGCTCGCTCTGGGCCGCGTCACCTGCGCGGAGAGCCTGCGCAATGAGGTCATCGACGGTGTCGCGGAAGCAGGGCTCAGTGAAGCCGATGCGCTCGGCGAGCCGGGTGAAGAGCCAGACATTGGAACGCGATTCGCCGAGGGGCTCGATGGCCTGGCTGGAGAGCTGCGCGTAGTAGTGGCCGTAGGCGCCCTGGATGTCCTTGTGTTCGAGGAAGGTAGTCGCGGGGAGCAGGACGTCGGCGTAGTCGGCGGTGTCGGTGAAGAACTGCTCGTGAACGATGGTGAAGAGGTCGTCGCGCCGCATGCCGCGCAGAACTGCATTCTGGTTGGGCGCGACGGCAGCGGGGTTGGAGTTGTAGACGAAGAGCGCGTGCACGCGGGGCTGGTCGAGGTCATTGAGCGCGTGGCCGAGCTGGGACATGTTGACGATGCGCGCATGGCGGCCGAGAGGGCTCGACAGCATGAGGTCGGGGCGTTCGAGGGCTACCCTGTCCCAGGCGAAGCCGCCGCTGGTCGAGAGCTGCAGACCGCCGCCGAGGTGTTTCCACGCGCCGGTGAGGCAGGGCAGCATGGCAATGGTGCGAGCGGCGGCGCCGCCGTTCTCCGCGCGTTGCACGCCGTAGTTCATGCGGATGACGGCGGGGCTGGCAGTGGCGTATTCGCGGGCGAGGCGCTCGATGTCGGCGGCAGCGATGCCGGTCCAGGCGGCGACACGCTCGGGAGTGTATTCGGCGGCGCGCTCGCGCAGCTGTGCGATGCCGTGGGTGTGCTGCGCGATGTAGTCGCTGTCTTCAAGGCCGTCACGCAGGATGACATGCATCATGCCGAGGGCGAGGGCGACGTCAGTGCCGGGGTTGATGGCGAGGTGCCAGTCGGCAACCCGCGCGGTGCGCGTCTGGTAGGGATCAATGACGATGAGGCGTGCGCCGTTGCGACGCGCCTCCTCGATGAAGGGCCAGAGGTGGATGTTGTTGCCGTGGACGTTGGCGCCCCACGCGAGGATGGTGCGGGCGTGGCGGAAGTGTTCCGTGTCGGTGCCGAGCTTGCGTCCGTAGACGGAGACGAGCGCATCGCCACCGGCGGTCGAGCAGATGGTGCGGTCGAGCTGCGAAGCACCGAGGCGGTGGAAGAAGCGGCGATCCATGGAGCCATAACCGAGCGCGCCGATGGTGCCGGCGTAAGAGTAGGGCAGGATGGATTCGGGGCCATGCTTGGCGGCGATCTGCTTGAGGCGCACGGCTACGGCGTCGAGGGCTTCATCCCAGGAGATGCGCTCGAAGGCGGCGGCCTCTGCGCCTTGCGGGAGCGGACCCTTGGGAACTCCGGCGCGGCGGCGCATGGGGTAGAGCAGGCGGTCAGGCGAGTAGACGCGGTCGAGATATTTCGCAACCTTGCCACAGAGGAAACCGCGGGTGACGGGGTGCGCGGGATCGCCCTCGACGCGGGTGGCGCGGCCGGTTTCGTCGATGGTGACGAGCACGGCGCATGAGTCCGGGCAGTCATGTGAGCAGACGGTATGGACGGTGCGGCTGGCCATCTTTCTATTGTAGGCCGGATTTGCTGGATTCCTGCAGCCCGGATTTTCTCGCTTCGCGTGCGCGCCTCTGGTAGAACAGGCGGCATGAGGAATTTGAAAACAGGGTTGGTGATTGTCTGCCTGGCGATGATGCCGGTGCGGCTGATGGCGGCGCGGACGGCGGAGACGGCGATAAGGCAGGTGCTCGCGGCGCAGGAGGCGGCGTGGAATCGCGGCGACGTCGAGGAGTTCATGCATGGGTATGAGGACTCGCCGGAGACGACCTTCATCGGCAAGAGCGTAGAGCATGGGTATGCGCAGATCCTCGCGCGCTACAAGCGGGTGTATGCGGGCAAGGCGGCGATGGGGACGCTGGAGTTCTCAGATCTCTCGGTGCGCATGCTGGGTGGCGATCATGCGGTGGTGACGGGACGCTTTCACCTGGACCGGGACGCAGCGGCAGGGGGTGAGGCGAAAGGCGTCTTCTCGCTGGTGTTCGAGCGGGAAGATGCAGGGTGGAAGATTATTCTCGACCACACGACCAGCAGTTGAGGAGTCAGTATTCAAAGTCGAGTGAGAACTGCACGCGACGCGGATCGGCAGCCTGCAGCGGCTGGGTGAAGCCGGGGAGAGGCGCGGAGGCTGTGCCGTAGACCGGATTCACGAGGTCGATGTTCTGGTGGTTGATGAGGTTGAAGGATTCGGCAACGATGTCGAGATGGCCGCGCCAGAAGGGGATGGTCTTGAGAATGCGCAGATCGAGCGAAACGCTGGCAGGCGTGCGCAGGCTGTTGCGCCCATACCCAGCAGGGCGCGCTGCAAACGGGTAGATGTGTTCGGCGTTGGAATCAATGCCGGTGAGCGGGTTATCCGCGTAACCGCTGCCTGCGAGCGCGATGCCTGCAACCTCGACGTTGGCCAGTGCTCTCTCGACGAAGTTGTTGGTGGGGTTGTTGTCGCCGTCGTCGGGGTCGTAGCCGAAGGGGAGATCGAAGAGCCCGCTGAGGGCGAAGCGGTGACGCTGATCGAGCAGCGAAGGGGCACGTTCAGCGGGCAAATTGTAGGGGTTCTGCGGCTGCTCCGTGGCGTAGGACGCGTCGTCGATGGTCTTCGAGTAGGTGTATCCGGCGGTGAGCTCAAACTCGTCGGCGAGGCGGCGATCGACGGTGAAGCTGGCGCCGTTGTAGAGGGAGTTGGCCTGGTTCTGGAACTGGTTGATGGCGTCATAAGCGGGGTCGAGACGGGCGCTGCCGAAGAGGTTCGCAACCAGTGGCGGCGCAAGGTTCACGTTGAGGGTGCGCGCCAGTTTGAGGCCGCGGACGAAGTGATAACTTGCGGTGGCGGTCCAGTTGGTGGAGATCTGGTGCTGGACCTCGGCTGAGGCTACTTCGCTATAGGAATTGGCGAGGCCGGGATGCGGGCGGGTGACGCTGGGAGCGAGGGCGGCGACAGGCCGGGCTGCTCCCCCGGCGCGATAGATGGCGGCTGCGAGCACGCCATCGGCGACCTGCTGATAGGCGTGCGCACCGCTGAATTCCAGGGCGCGGTTGATGGCGCTCAACTCATAGCGATCGAAGAAGGTTCCAAAGCCGGAGCGGATGACCCAGCGAGTGGCGGGAGTCCAGGCGAGGCCGATGCGTGGGCTGAAATTTGCGCTGGTGGTGTTGAAGGTTTGCGGCAGGGCATTGCGATCGTAGCGTACGCCGTAATCGATCACGAGAGTGCGGGCAGCGGTCCAATGGTCCTGGGCATAGGCGGAGGTGCGCAGCTCAGCGAAGCTGGTGTCGGGGTTGCCGTAGGACTGCACAAAGAAAGACGGCTGAGCAGCGGCGAGGGCAGGCAGGTCGGCGAAGGCATAGAAGCCGTTGAAGCCGTCGCGAACGGCTGCGCGGAGGCGCACATCTTCTATTCCGATGCCTGCCTTGAGCAGATGGGCATGATGCTGATGAGAGATGGATTCGTAGAGTTCGAAATGGTTCTCATGCCGGAGGCTGTTGCCGGCGAAGGGAGTGCCGAAGTGGACCAGGCCAGCGACGGATGCTCCCGGGCCGGAGCGGCTGCCGGTGCGGAGATCGGCGCGGCGGGTGGCGGCCTGGATACGAAGTTCGTTGACGGTGATGTCGTTGAGAGTGCTGGTCCAGCCGCCGATGAGCGCGTTGTCGCTGAGGAAGGATGTGCCGCGGGCGCTGAGGTCGTTCCACTCAGGCAGGCCGAAGGCGTCGTTGACCGCGCGGGTGTTGGTCATGGCGTAGCGGAGCATGAGCTGGTTGCGCGGGGTGAGGTTGTGGTCTCCGCGCACGGTGAACTCCGTCTGCTGGTTGATGGTGGGGAAGAAGCCGGTGGCGAGGCTGAGGCCGTGCAACGGGCCTGCGGCGGCTGTGGCGGAGTTGACGGCGGAGACGACCTGCGGCGAGAGGTCGCTGGCGTCTTCGCCGCGAGCGTACTCCTGCTCAGCGGCGAAGTAGCCGAAGGTTTTGTCGCGCCGGAGTGCGCGGCCCGCGGAGAGACCGGCGCGGATGGCATTGAGGTCCGGCTTGTAGGGTGCGGCTTCGAGCGGCGGGGTGGCGTCGAGCGCGCCGTTCTGTTCAAAAATGAAGGCGTCGCCGTGGAGCAGATTGGTTCCGCTGCGGGTTTCCACGTCGATGGAGCCGCCTGCAGCGCCGCCTGACTCTGCTGCGTAGCCGTGGTTGACGATCTGAAATTCGCTGATGGCTTCGGGGGACAATTCGGTGCGGGATTCGCCGGTGAATTCGTCGTTGTCGCCTACGCCGTCAATAAAGACTGCATTGCTCGAAGGGCGAAGACCGCCGAAGCTGAAGCCGCTGGCTTCGACGCCGGGCTGCTGCTGGGCGAGTGCCGGGTTAGCGGCGGAAGCCGCGGGCGAGAGCAGGGTGAAGGATAAGTAGTTGCGGCTCTCGACGGGTAGCTCCTCAATGCGCTCGCGATCGATGGTGATGGAGTGACTGGTATCGGAAGGGTCAAGCGCGGCTGCCTGCGCTTTGACCTCCACCTGCTGTGAGGCGCCTGCGGGCTGCAGCCGAACCGCGAGCTGGCTGGTGCTGCCGACGGAGACGTTGACGCCGGAGCCCCGGTAGGCGGCAAAGCCGGGCGAGGAAACACTGATCGTGTAGAGGCCGTCGGGCAGGTTGTTGAAGAAGGCCGCGCCGGCGGAGTCGGTTCTGGTGCTGTGGGTGAAGGCGCGCGCGGCGATGGAGACGGCAACTTCGGCGCCGGGAACCACGCTGCCTGTCGAATCAGTGACGGTGATGTTGAGCGCGCCGTTGACGCGGGAGAGTTGGGCAAAGACAGGAGGGCAGAGTATCAGGCAGAGAGCAGCCTTGAAGCAACGAAGCATGGAGCGACCTCAGATCCGGAAGAGCGATGCAGGGGAGCGCAGACGTGAAGACGGGTCTGCGCACGCGTGGCGCATGGGGTTCTATCGGGCTGAGATCAGATGCGGAGGGGTGGCGGCGAAGAGTTGGCTGCTGCGGCAGGTGGCGATGCAAAGCCGGCAGAGAAGACGGCTGCACAGGGCAGCACAGAGACAAGGCCGAGGAAACACAGACTGTTCAAAGACGAGACAAGAGTGCGCGCGAAGAACTGGACGACGGCGAGCGTGAAGCAAACACCGAGCACGATGCAGAAGCCGCGCATCTCGGTGTCGTTTACAGGGATGACGAAGGGGTCCCAGCGATCGAAGGCTTCGACGAGGGGAGTCAAGACTGCTGCAGCTGCGATGGTGAAGGCTACGAGCTGGAGCAGTCTCTTCAAGGTTTCCCGCTATTGCTTAGATGGTTAAAACTCCAGCTTGAGTTGCGCGACATAGCCGCGGGGAGCGACGAAGTGCGTGCCGCTGAAGGTTGAGAGGAAATTGTAGAGCGCGAGCTTGTTGGTGAGGTTGGTCACAGTGAAGGTCGCGTTGAGCTTGTAGCGATCGTGGCGCAGGAGGTTGTCGTAACCGGCGGCCATGTCAAAGAGGTTGCGGGGAGCGATGCGCGGCGGATTGCGATCGGGGTTCTCCGTGCCCGGTGCAGGGATGCTGAGCAGGGGCGAGGAGAGCAGATTGGGAGCGCAGGAGGTGAGTGGCGCATCAAGGGTGGCGCGCTGGGCGCCGCAGGTGAGCTTGATCTGATTCTGCTGGTCGGGGGTGAGGTAAGCGAGACTGACCGGCGTCGTGGTGTCGGTGGCAAAGGGCGCATTGCCGGCCACCATGCCGCTCTCGTAGTTCCAGGTGAAGCTGTACCAGGGCAAATCGGGTTTGGGCTGGTACTGGACGTTGGTGGTCTGCTGGAAGTTCTGGTCGTGGTCGATGCGGAAAGGCTCGTAGGAGGTGATGCCGCTGGGGTTGTTGAAGAGGATGCCGCCGACCTCAGGACCGAAAAAGCGCGAGCGGGCATGGCCCATGACCGAGTAGGCGGAGACGCCGTGGGTCTGGGGCATGGTGAGACGAAGGTCGAAGCCGTCGATCTTGGATTTGCGCCACTGAATGGGGAAGGTCAGAGGCGTGTTGAGCAGGACGTCGAAGTCGTAGTCGCCCTTGGTTTCCTTCCAGAAGTATTCGGCATCGAGGATGAGGAACTTGCCGAAGCCCTGTTCAAAGCCGGTGTTGTACTGGTTGCGGGTTGCGGGCTTGAGGGCGTGCTGGCCGAAGGCTCCTACGTTCTGCGCGAGGCCGCCGCTGCCGGTGGAGCTGGAGAGGACGAGGTTCTCGTTATACGGCGTGGGCATGAGGCGCGAGTAGCCGAGGCGCAGGACGGTGCCGGTTTTCTTGACCTGATAAGTGATGCCGACGCGGGGTTCGAGCATGTATTTGCGGCTGAGGCCGTTGTAGTTGTCGCCGCGTACTCCGAGGAGGAACTGCCACTGTTTGACGGTGATGGTGTCCTCACCGTAGAGGGCTTCTTCCTTGATGTCGGTGTGGCCCTGGAAGCTGAAGAGCTGACCGCCGCGGGTCAGATCATAGGCGAGGAGGCCGGGTTGAAAGTTGGGATTGGGGTCATAGCCGCTGGCGGCGCAGTTGGCAGGCGAGCTGACGCCGGGCGCGACCACGGGGGTGCCGGTCGAGTCGACGCAGACGGCGTTGTAGGTGGGGCTGGTTACGCCGACGGAGAAGTTCTCATTGAGGAAGGTGTGGTTGAAGTCCGCGCCGAACTTGGCGTTGTTGATGCCCTTCGAGTAGGAGTAATCCACCTTGATGCCGACGTTGCGCAGCATGCGGTCCTGGGCGAGGGTGGCAGGCGTATCGCTGAAGATGTCGTGGCTAGGGTAGTAGTGGGCGTTGTCCTGGCGCATGTATGGGTTGACGCTGAGTACGCCTGTGGTGCCGACGATGTGCGTCCAGAAGGGCGCGACGTTGTAGCTGAAGATCTGGGAGCGCTGATCCTGTCCGGCGGCCTGCTGGTCGTACTGGTTGGGAACATCGAACCAGGAGCGCGAGAGGGACAGGTTGAGGTGAATGCTGTCGGCGGCAGTCGGGGCCACGTCGAAGCGGTTGAAAAGGGCTTCACTGTTGCCGTAGGAGTGGAGGATGGCGAACTCGGGCGTGTCAAGATAGCGGCCGCTGTTGGCGCCGTCGATGGCGGTGAAGTTGCCCATGCGCGAAGAGCCGATACCCATGGAGGCATCCAGAGTGCTGGAACCGAAGGAGCCGTAGCTGGCGGAGACATCGCCGGTGGGGTGGGTGTTGCCGAGGCCGGATTTGGTGGTGGTGCGTGCGACGAGGCTGGCCTTGTCGCCGTACTCGGGGGGGATTACGCCCACGATGACCTGCATGGACTGGATGGAGTTCAGCGAAATCTGGTTGGAAAAGGTCTTGCTCTGCTGGTCGCTGACGGGCTGGCCATCAATGGAGTAGGTGGTGTCGGAGTGTTCGCCGAGGGGATGGAACATGCCGTTCGAGTCGGCGGTGATGCCGGGGCTGCCCAGGGTGATGGCCGAGCTGACGCCGGTGCTGCCGGAGATCATAGGCAGCTTGTCGCTCATGGCGGTGCCGAGGTCCGTCTCATTGATGGCGCTTTTGTTGACGATGTCGTTCGAGTCTGCCTCGACGGTGACGGTGGTGGTCGCCTGCGCGATTTTGAGCGCATAGGTGCGGTTGATGGCGACGGGCGAGGAGATGTCGATGTCGTCAGAGAACGGGTCAAAGCCGGTGGCCTTGACGGTGAGGTGGTAGTGGCCGAAGCCAAGATTGAGAAAGCTGAAGGCTCCGTTGGAGTCGCTGACGGAGGTCTTCTCGAAGCCGCTCATGAGGTTGTGCACCTCGACGACTGCTCCTGGAACGACTGCGCCCGTGGAATCAGTGATGGTGCCGGTGAAGGTGCCTGCCGTGCTGGCTGGCTCACCGCTGATAGCGAAGGCCGGCAGCAGGCTGCAGGTGAGAAAAAGGACGATGGCGCTCACGTGGCGCTGAAGATTCATGAAAATAGACTCCTGGCTGGATGGAAACGGAAAGCGGAAAAGGCTTGCGTTCAGGCCAGGGAGGGTGGGGGGCGGTTCGAGAGTGACCACTCCCAGAAACGAACCGGAGCAGTTGCGATGCGCGGGATGACAAAGCGCGTGGAATAAGCGATCGCGACGACGGCAGCCGATGACCGCGCCGGCATGGCCGAGTGGATGGCCATGCAGAGCTGGCAGTGATCCTGCTGGGTGGGCGTCTCGTGGGAGTGGACAACCTGCAGCGTGGAGGCGAAGAGCAGCAGCAGCACACAGCCGAACGCAAGGACGCGAATGATTCTGCGTCGCGGCATGCCAGGCCAGTTAAGGATGCTTGACAATGCTGAGGCTCTCCACAGATAGGATATAACAGTGCTCTTAGGCAAATCCCGGCTGAGGGTGAATCGTCGAACAGGAAGCGCAATGATGCTACGGACACGTTTGGTTCTGATTCTGGCTGTTATCGCCCTGGTGGCGGCGGCTGTAAGCGGTCGGGCGCAGAGCGCGAATCAGAGACTGATCCTCAAGGACGGCTCCTACCAGGTGGTCACGCGCTACCAGGTGGTCGGTGAGCGGGTGCGCTATATCAGCGCCGAGAGGGGCGGGGACTGGGAAGAAGTTCCAACCGATCTGGTGGACTGGATGGCGACGGATAAATGGAACAAGGCCCACAAGCCCGGGGCCGACCAGGCCTCAGACGCGCAGCCGCAGGCCCCAGCCTCAGAGAGCGCTGCGGATATCGACAAGCAAGAGCAGCAGGAAAGGGCAGACGAGCTGGCACGGCAGCCGTTTGTGGCGCCGAACCTGCGGCTGCCGGACGAGAGCGGCGTGTGGGTGATGGATACCTACAAGAACACGCCGGAGCTGGTTCGGCTGGAGCAGAGCAACGGCGATGTGAATCGCGACACGGGCCACAATGTGCTGCGGTCGGCGATCAACCCGTTGGGCGGGGCGAAGGAGCCGATCCAGATCGACGGAGCGCGGTCAAAGGTGCAGCTGCATGTGAACCTGCCGGAGATCTATGTGAGCCTGGACGGGGGCAGCAATGCGGCGCCGGACAATGCGATGCCGGTGGATACCCACGGCGCGAGCTCAAAGCAGGAGAAGAACGCCTACAGCTCGCCGGCCAGCCGCTACGCGATTGTGAGGGTGCAGCCACGGAAGGGCGTGCGGGTGATCGGCGCGGTGAAGATCAGCATGCTGGGCAAGGTCAGCAACTCAGAGGATGTGGTGGAAACGAGCGACCAGGTGCTGCCCGGCAAGCACTGGATGAAGGTGACGCCGCGCCAGCCACTCAGCTTCGGGGAGTATGCACTCATGGAGCTGCTGGCGCCGGGCGAGGTAAACATGGATGTGTGGGACTTCGGCGTCGATCCGACGGCTCCGGAAAACAAGAATTCGGTGATGCCGATCAAGAGCTCACGCTCTGACCCTGGGCAGTAGTGCTGCCCCTCACATGCCTGCGGCTGCTTTGGCGCGGTCCGGATCAGTCTCACGGCGGCGGCGCCACTGGGTAGGCGTGAGACCGGTGTGGCGCTTGAAGACCTGCATCATGTAAAACTCGCTCGAGAAATGCAGCCTCTCCGCAATCTCCTTGAGCGGCAGGTCGGTCTCGATCAGCAATCGCTTGAGCCGTGCGGTGCGGGCATTCTGGTGAAACCTGTCGGGCGAGTTGCCGAAATATTTTGTAAATTCGCGGCGGAAGGTGCTGTAGCTCATTCCGAAGCGGCGGGCTAGCCGGGCCAGTTCAACGTCTATCTCGGGATTCATGCGGAGATAGTCGCCGGCTTCGTGAAGTCGCTTGTCGCGGCTGGAGCTCAGGCTCGCGTGGGCGGAATTTTCAGGAGCAGAGAGCAGCCGCGAAAGAAGCAAATGGCATAGCGCGGCGGTCTCCAGCGGATTTCTGAGCGTCTGCGGGCGAGCCAGGCGAAGCATTTCCTCAAAGAGCGGCAGAACCAGGCGCTCATTCTCCGAGAGCAGGAGCGGTTTTTGCGGGCGGATGAAGTTGGCTTTTCTCCATGACTCCGCGAGGCTCCCCTGGAAGGTCACCCAGTATTCTTCCCATCCGGACGTCTTCTCTGGCCGGTAGCGGTGCCACTCGCCGGGGAAGAGCATGAGGCAGTCGCCGGCGTGAATGTCGCGCGCGGACTGATGTGCGGACTCAAAGATTCCAGAGCCGTTCAATATGTAGAGGATGGCGAACTCCTCGAGAATCCTTCCTCGCTCCCACTGGAAGTCATAACCTGCAGGATGTGCGACCGGAGGATACGGTCCGTTTGCTCGAACGGTGGCATGGCCGACTCCGGTGACGTAGAGCCCCCAGGCTTTTTCCCTGCTGCTCGGCGTGATGTAGTGACTGACCTGGCTTGCCATAAGCTTTGATCAAAAGTTATATATTGCCGGTCAAATTGTCGATGGCTTAACGAGCCGCGGCAAGCGTAAGGTGTTCCTCGCTAGATTTTTTGCATTCTGTGAAGCGAGGAAAATCGCCATGGCAACACTCAGCGCGGTACCGGAGATGTATTCGTGTGGTCATAAATTGGATGACGGGGAGGAGCAGCTGGGGCAGCTGGCGCCCACGGATGACGCGGGCGCTCCTCGCGAACAGCTTCAGGCGCGCATGGCGGAGGATGGCTACCTGTTTCTTCGCGGGTGCTTAGACAGGGACGAAGTTCTTGCGGCACGGCGGCACGTGCTGGAGCAGCTGTCGAAGGAGGGGCAACTCGATCCCGCCGCCCCGCTGATGGAGGGAGTGCCAAAACCCGGGACGAAGCTCTTCTTTCATCCCGAGCTTGCGCAGAAGAATAATCCTCCGCTGCAGCATCTGCTCTACCACCCGGAAGGCAGACTGATGAGGTTCTTCTCGTCGTTTCTGGGTGGCGATGTGCTCCACTTCGATTTCACCTGGTTGCGGTGTATCTCGCCGGGGCTGGGTACGCCCAGCCATTGCGACATCGTCTACATGGGTCGCGGCACTCGTAAGCTCTATACCGCGTGGACGCCACTGGGCGATATCGACTTTCAGATGGGCGGGCTGATGATCCTGGAGGGAAGCCACAGGAACGAGCAGCTGCAGAACACCTACGGCCAGCGAGATGTCGACGCGTATTGCACGAACAGGCCGGACGACCCGGCGAAAGAGGCCAGAGGCCTGAACGGGTGGCTCTCTGAAGACCCGAATAAGATACGCAGAAGTCTGGGAGGACGCTGGCTGACTGCGGAATATGCGGCGGGAGATGTGGTGATCTTCTGCATGGATATCGTTCATGGCGGAATGGATAACCGCTCTCCCCGGCTCAGGATCTCTTCTGACTCGCGATATCAACTTGCGAGCGAGCCGGCCGATGAGAGATGGATCGGGGAAAATCCGCCGGGGCACAGCTCTGCAGGAAAGCGTGGACGCATCTGCTAGCCATGCAGTCTTCCTTACGAGAGAAGCGGCTGCGAATAGGCCTGACCTATAACAGCGTGGCAGATCTTCCTGCTCATTCGGAGGGTCATCAGAAAGATAGCGAAGCTATCTATTCTGCGGCTGCGAAGGTGGGCTATGAGGCGATGCAGGGTGGCTCAGCCCGATTGTGCAAAGCCTATGGGCTGCAGATTATCGGGAGCGGCGTGGTGCCTGCACCTGCCGATGCTGAGGCATTTGTAGAGCACTGGAAGAGGCAGGGAGCGATTGCGGCTACGTGCATCGCGGGCTACGGCTATGAGTCCGACGGGGAGATAGATGCGCTGGCTGGATTGATAACGCATCTTGCAGCCACTTATAACCTTCCGGTTTACATCGAGACCCATCGAGGCTCCATCACCCAGGATGCATGGCGTACGGTCGAGTTGACCAAGCGTGTTCCATCGATACGGTTCAATGGTGATTTCTCCCACTGGTTTACCGGGCAGGAGATGCCCTATGGAGATTTCGACGAGCGGCTGAATCGACTGAAGCCTGTCTTCGAGCGGGTGCGCTTTCTGCATGGCCGCATCGGCAATCGCTGCTGCATGCAGGTGGATATCGGGGAGGGACTGGAACATCCATCAATCCCCTACTTTCGCAGTTTCTGGGTGAGAGCTATGACCGGCTTCCTGAAGGCGTATGACTCCGGCAGAGACTTATGGTTTTGCCCGGAGCTGCTGGGGAGCGAGTATCAGTATGCCCACCTGGCATCGAATGAGTACGGAGATGTTGTCGAGCAGAGCGATCGGTGGAGGCAGTCCACGGTGCTGGTGCGACTGGCAAAGAGCTACTTTGCGGAAGCAGTTGCAGGAGTGAACAAGATTTGAAGCCGGCGGGGTATGTAGTTGGCTGCCGCAATATTTGCAGGCTAAGAGGAATACGGATGAAGCTACTTGTCAGGTTATTTGCTGTAACTATTTTGGCAGTCTCGTTCTTGTCTGTCGTGCATGCGCAGGCCAGCAGTGGTTCTGGTGACCAACTGCATGAAGGCTTTGTCGATCCGCCAAGAGACTTTTCGCCTATGCCCTTCTGGTTCTGGAATGGAAGGATGGAGGGGCCGGAGATTCAGAAGGAGATTCACGCCATGGTCGATCAGCATGTCTATGGCGCTTTTCTGCATGCGCGAGACGGGCTGGAGACGCCGTACCTATCCGACGGGTGGTGGAAGGCAATAGGCTCCGGGCTGGAAGAGTCAAAGAAAGACGGCTTCGAGTTCAATTTTGTAGATGAGTATGACTGGCCCAGTGGTGAGGTGCGGAATGTGCAGATGTCCGGCAATCATCAGAGCGAAGTCCTGGCCAGGCATCCCGAATACAGGATGCAGACCTTAGCGTATGACTCGAAAGTCGTGCATGGCCCGCAGGCTATCAATCTGCCTGCAGATCGAGACACGGAGGCAGTGGTCGCGGCGCGCTGGCTGGGGAGAGATCGTATCGATAGCGAGAGTCTCCGTCTTCTCAACGTAGAGAACGGCCATGTCCAATGGTCTGTTCCCGATGGCGACTGGGTTGTCCTGCAGTTTCATCTGCAGCCGGCAATGGGATTTGATGGCGGGTTTGTGGACCTGATGAATCCGGATGCCATGAAGCTCTACTTCAAGCTCTCCTATGGTGAGTACTATCGCAGGTTTGCTTCCTACTTCGGGAATACGATTCACTACTCCTTCGCAGACCATGAAGGCGACTATGGATATCGTATTGCGTGGACTCCTGAACTCTTTCAAGCATTCCAGAAGCGGACCGGGTATGACCTGCGCAAGGTGCTTCCGCTGTTGATCTATGACGGCGGCGATACTACCACCAAGGTGCGCACGGACTATCTCTCCACGGTGACGCAGTTGTACGCGGCTTCCTTCTGGGATGGCATAACTACATCCGCGCGGAAGCTTGGGATAGAGCGCACGGGACATGCGTGGGAAGAAAGCCTGCAGTGGTCGGCTGCACTCCAGGGAAGCCTGTTCTCTGTAGAGCGGGGATTGAATCCAGTAGGTGTTGATTCACTGGAGGACTTTGGCCGCCAGCCGTTGAACTTTAAAGTTGCTCAATCGGTAGCTGACTTTGAAGGGCGCCGCTTTATGTGCGAAAACCAGGGTGTCCAGGGAACTAATTCGTACCTGGACATGGAAGGTATGCGCAAGGGAACGAATGCGATCGGCGCATGGGGTGTGAATCTCTTTGTGCCGCATGCGTTTGACTATGATGCCAGCCGCGCGAACTATCCTCCGGACTGGTTGCATCAGCCATTCTGGCCTTACTTTCACTACTACGCGGACTACACCCGGCGCATCAGCTACATGAATGCGGATAGCAGCCATGTAACCAATGTTCTTCTCTACTATCCAATCACATCTATCTGGGCTCACACTGCACCGCTCTTCTCCGGAAGTACGAGTTATCAGGAGATAGGAAGACCTGCAGCGTGGAAAAACGAAACCATTCTTATCAACGACTACTACACCAGGATGATTCTGCAGCTGGCAGACCATCATTGGGATTACAACATAGCCGATGATCAGTACCTGGACAGTGCGCGGGTGGAAGGAAATGAACTAGTGATAGGTCCGCAACGCTTCCGGGCTATTATCCTTCCTCCGCTTACGACTCTCAGCAGGAACACGCTTCGCAAGATTGAAGAATTTGATAAGGCAGGCGGGGTGGTTCTCGCAATTCGCATGCTGCCCAGTTCGTCGCCCGAGGCCGGCGGGAACGATGCAGTTATCAAGACGGGAATGGATTCTCTTTTCGGCGGAGAAGATTCCTCCAGCGGAAATGCGGGTGCTTACTATATCGCTGATTCCGTTAACTCACTCATCGCGACGTTGGATGCGAAGGTTCCAAAAGATGTGCGGATCATCGAAGGACCCTCGCAGCAGCATCTCTACTTTGAGCATCGTCGCAAGCTGCAGAAGGATTACTACTGGGTGGTGAATGACACGGATCGTGCGCGTATTAACCAGGTGCATTTTGCCGCAAAAGGTATTCCGGAGAAATGGAATGCACTTACTGGAGCGCGGGAGCCACTTTTCTACAGGAATGGGCCCGATGGGACAGAGGTTCGCCTGAACCTGGCTCCCTGGGATGCCTTCTACATTGTGTTCAAGCCGCTGACGGGATCTGGTCAGGATGCTGAACTCGTGAGCACCAACGCGGAAACCGTTGATTCAGTGTCGCGACAGGGTAGCTTGATGCGGGTCCATCTTTCCGGTCCGGCTGATCAAGCCACAACCTTTGTCACCCTGCATGGAGAAACGCATAACTATGAGGGCGAAGTATCCACGGGAAGCATCAAGCCACTTGTGCTGGTGGGTGACTGGCAGTTCAGGCCTCAGCCAGAGCGTATCTCTGTGCCATACGCAAAGGTGAAGGATGCACCCGAAGCGGAGGGCGAACGCAGGGGCTGGGAGCGCGAAGGGGCGGATGACACGGACTGGCCATCCCTGTGGCTAAGTGAGGAGCAAGGCACTGTTCGGAAGTGGGAGATGATCGGGCCGTTTCCGAATACGGATAACAATGGCTTCAATCAGGTCTTTCCGCCGGAGAAGGAGTTTGACCCTCACAAGAAGTATGAGGGGCTGAATGCGCAAATCGTGGGATGGAAGCAGTATGACGGCAATGAGCCTCACCTTGCGCTGGAAAACTGGGATATATGGATGAGCACCAGTGGAGGGAGAGACTCGGATGCTGCATACGTTACGCAGTTCAATCCAGAACTGCTGACGAATGGGGATAAGTGGGTGGTGAGTTATGCCCATACCTATCTCTACTCTTCGAAGGAGCAGCACGCGCAGTTTATTGTTGCCGCCGATAACTGGGCCAGAATATGGCTGAACAATAAGCCGGTGTATGGGCAGCTGCGAACGCCCTTCTGGTACGAACTCAATGACCACTGGGCAGATAAGGTGCCGGTAGAGTTGAAGGCAGGCTGGAATGATGTTCTGGTCAAGGTTGGAAAAGGACGGGGAGTCTCGAGCGGCTTCTATGGATTCTCATTTCGCGTGGCCGATGACAATGGAAATACTCTGCGGGATGTAACTGCCAGTTTTCAGCAGAAGCTGGGGAATGAATCACCGGTCGAAAGCAGCTCGATGCGCTGGTATCGAATCGCGATCCCGCCGGGATGTGTAGCTGTTGTGCCTCCGGCTTTGCAGGGTCACTACCGGATGCTGGTGAATGGACACCCGGCCACGCCGAGCGGCAACGAGCCGGTGGATATTCGCAAATTCCTGAACGGCGACCGCAATTCACTGGTAATTATTGCGAGCCAGAAGGATCGGTTGGATTCGCCTGTTCAGTTCGTAACCGGCGATACGCCGTTTCCTCTAACGTCGTGGACAAAGACGGGTCTTGCTAACTATTCCGGAAGCGCGATCTACAGTAAGAGCTTTACGCTGCCGGCGTCGTTCCATGGTCAGCGGGTAGTGCTCGACCTTGGGCAGATCAGTTCAGTTGCGGATGTCTATGTGAATGGGAAGAGCGCCGGAACCCTGGTGTGGAGTCCTTATCGGCTGGACATTACGAACCTGCTACGGCAAGGGCAGAACCAGTTGAAGATTGTAGTTACGAATACCGAGGCGAACCAGCGCGCCGTAGGAACATCCCACCACTTGCTGCAGGCAATTGACAAATGCGGGCTGGAGGGGCCGGTGCGACTTATTCCTTACATGGATAAAGTGATAACGCTCCATGAAGTAGCCAGTAAGTAGCCAGGGGATGTTACGCGCAGCGGCTATCCTTGCGATTGCCGCTGCGCTGGAGGCTTTTGCTGACGCACGCCAACTAGAAGTACTGCGGTTAAAAGAGTGAAGGCTGCCAGCAGGTAAGCGCCAGCGTGAGGCGACCCGAAATGCCGATCGGCCCAGACCTTGGCGTTGGGTGCGACAAAGCCACCAACCGCACCCATTGCATTGATAGAAGCCAGGCCGCCTGCGGCTGCGCTGTCTGCAAGATAGGTCATGGGGAAGGTCCAGAAGAGCGGCTGAACGGCGATGAAGCCTGACGCTGCCAGACATAGGGCGATCATCGCAAGCGTTGGGGTGCTTGCCGGAAAGGCAAGGCTGGCGAGCCCGGAGATGAAGAGCGTGAGAATGGCAAGGAGCCGGTGGTTCTTATGTCTGTCTGCTGCGCGCGGTATCCAGTAGGTTGCGGCCATCGCGCAGAGCCAGGGGATAGCGGAGACGAAGCCTACCTCAATGCCCACCTTCCTGCCCAGGATTGCTCCGACCTCTGTTGGCAGATAGAAGACTACGCCGTAGACGCTCATCTGGATGAGGAAGTAGAGGAGCATGAAGTAAAGCAGGCGGGTGTCTGCCAGCGCGGCTGGAAAGGCTGCAGCTCCGTGGCTGCGCCTCTGCTGCTCTTCGCCCGAGAGTTCAGACTGGAGAGCCATTTTCTGTTCGTCAGTCAGCCAGAGAACTTCAGCGGGGCGATTGCCCAGGTAGCGATAGGCCCACACGCCGACAAGAACAGCGAGAAAACCCTCTACGAGGAACATCCACTGCCAGCCGAAGAGGCCGGTCGCGGAGGGAAGTTCGAGAAGCAAGCCGGACAAGGGGCCGCCGAAGATAAAGGCGAGAGGCGCACCGAAATAGAATAGGCCGAGGATCTGACCTTTCGTGCGATTTGGA
This sequence comes from Acidipila rosea, assembly GCF_004339725.1. Lineage (GTDB taxonomy): Bacteria > Acidobacteriota > Terriglobia > Terriglobales > Acidobacteriaceae > Acidipila > Acidipila rosea. The sequence goes on from NZ_SMGK01000005.1 coordinate 260,120, forward strand.
AACCAGTAGCTAAGGTAGAGAATGATGCCGGGGAAGAATCCGGCCTCGGCGGCTCCGAGCAGAAGGCGGAGTACGTAGAAGGACGTCTGGCCGGTGACGAACATCGTGGCCATGGAGATAAGTCCCCAGCTCACCATGATGCGGCACATCCATACACGAGCACCTACTCTGTGCATGATGAGGTTGCTGGGAATTTCAAAGAGGGCGTAGGTCAAAAAGAAGAGTCCGGCGCCGAGAGCGAAACTGGCATCGGAGATGCCGGCCGATGCGTGGAGGGCCTCTTTTGCAAAGCCGATATTCGCTCGATCGAGGAACGAGACCACATACATCAGGAGCAGAAATGGGACCAGGCGACGCTTTGCTAAAGCGATCGCCTGGTCTGCCGGGTTAGCCTGCTTAGCCACGCTATTGCTGCTGCGTGACGGATGAGATGCGAACTGGACCGAGCAAGCCTGACGGCAGCAGCGGCGAGTCCGCATTGTAAGGCTTAACATCCGTGAAGGTATATTTCACGGTTGCGTTCGGCTGCTGGTCCCCGATGAGGCGGTTGACCCATGCGTTGGTGACCTTGATGGTCACTTGGTTGCTTCCGGGCTTCAACGCACCCGTGGCGTCCACACGATAGGGCGTGTGCCACACGATGCCGAGGTCCTTTCCGTTGACCGTCACATCTGCCAGGTTCTTAACATCTCCAAGGTCGATGTACAGGCGGCTGTTCTTGTGGAACCACTCCGCAGGCGCATTGATGGTCCTGGTATAGGTGCCCGTTCCGGAGAAGTATTTGACTCCGGTGTTGCTGTTGTCGCTCCACGAGGATAGCTGGTCCATCGTGATCGAGGATGGGGCGCCGCGGTTTGGCTGGAAGGCCAGTTGCCAGGGGCCGTCCAGAGTAGCTATGACCTGTTCCGTCTTTGCGGGCAGCGTGCGTGAGTTAGTGGTGGCAGGCTGGCGGAAGACGACGAATACGGTTCCCCAGGGCTCGAGGTGCAGCGGGACGGTGGTGCGTCCATCTGCGATGCTGTATGACACGGGCTCTGACTTGCCGGTCTCTGCGCGCCAAAGCTCCGGGGTCTTGTCGGTTACGCGGAAGCTGGCATTTACGGTTTCATCGCGGTCGTTGCGGTTATCCACAAAGTAGATGTCGCCGTCGGCGAGCTTGCGATGGGCGAAGAGAATCTGGGTGTCCTGCTCTGGTTTGTTGTAGTCGAAGTCGGGGCTTATCTTGAGCGCCTGGAAGACGTCCTGAAGGCTCTGACCCGCGTAGACCGTGCCTTTGCCAACATGATGCACGCCGGTGCCGTCACCGAAGAGCTCATTGTTGAGCGTGTGAAATTCAGACTGGTTATCGGCGAGGCTGGGATCGTCGATGGGTTTGGGGCCCGCCACAACTGCGCCGTCCTCGACCAGCTTGTGGAGAGCGCGCAGCACCGGCAGGGACATGTGTTCCGAGAAGGGATCAAGACCCAGCACGCGATAGCTCATTCCGCTCCGGGTGGTGATGCGGCCGTCGGTGACGCTCAACTCATGGATCAATCCATCCGCGTTGATGTAGTCGAAGCCATAGCCTGCGGGTATATTCGGGGCTGATTTGTTGAAGATCGCGGTCAGGTTGGAATCCTCACCATAGAAGTAAACAAGGTCGGCATCGAAGTGCCCCTGCTGCAGCATGTAGCTGCTGCGCGCGAGGTAATTGATCCAGGGGCCGGCCTCATTGGCCCAGGTTTCGTTGCGGTTGAACCACTGGCCGAAGGGCCCAAGCGTCAAGCCGGGCGCCTTGCCTACAAGCGGCTGATGCGCAGATTCATGAATGACGAAGCGATTGATGCCGTTGAGCAGTTCCTGATCGGCTGTTGGCTTGAGTGTCGCCGGCGACCATGCCCAGGGCGCTGCTGCGGCGGTCATCGACTCTGCGGCGGCAATGTTCTGGCCATAGATGTGCGCTACGGAAGCGGACTCACGATCATCGGCGTTGTAGTCATACTGTATGTTGTTGACGCCCGGTGTCTGCGTCCACATGGCGCCCATCGGGATGTCATCCAGTTTCTTCACTTCCATGCCGTCGGCGATGAACGCGCGTCCGGCCTCGTGCGATTCGCCATAGTGGCCCATGCCGCGCTCTTTCAGCGAGGCCTGCACCTGGCCATAGTGTTCGTCGGCCGTGAGATCGGCGATGGTCTTGCGGAAGTCCCAGAGGAAGCGGTCGCTCGCTGCTGTGCTCTCCACCACGTTGCCTGCGAGAACAGGCATCCACGGGATCGGATCGTATCCGCGGCGCTTGGTGAACTCGGCGATCATGTTGTCGGTCCAGTTCTGCGCGCCTGCTTCCCAGCTGTCAGTGATGACGTACTCGATGCCGCGCTTGCCCATGGAGTCCGCGCCGACTGTCTGCTTGTAACTGTCGAGATAGTTATCCATGTAGCTTTTGACATAGTTGCGGTTGAGCTTGTCGACTTCAAGACCAGTGGCTTCGGCAGTGGCTGGGTGGTTGGTGATTCCCAGCAGTGAGTAACCAAACCGGAGTACGACCCAGTTTCCAGCCGGAGGTGTCCAGTCGAGTGTGCCGTCGGGGCGCATTTTGCTGGTGAGGTCGATAACGTCACTCTTCTGGATAACGGCCGCAGAGGGTGCGGAAGGCGTCGCGTATCCATATAGATCAGGAACGGGAATGAATGCGGCTTTCTCCTCAAATCTGTTGACGCGGGCTCCCGTGTAGAGCTGCAACTCGGAGATCTCGTATGCCGCCGGAGGCGCGCCGATCTTGATTCCGAGGGCCTTGAGATCCATATGTTTGGCCCACTCCGGGATTGGAGGCGGGGGATTCCGTTTGAAGGAAACGCGGAAATACTTCGCCGTTACCTCAGGAAAGGAGACGGTGTATTCCGGGGATGCTCCGTCGGGAATTGTCGCAATTGTGCGGAAGTTCTGTCCGTCGTCGCTGGCCTCAACCGTCTTCTCCGGATTGCCGATGCCAGAGACGATTGCGGTCATCCTGTCGAGACTCTTCATGGCAACGGTGACGGCGCGAATGGTCTGCGGGGTGGAGAACTGGTATTGAATCCATGCGTCGCTGCCCGCCGGCGGAATGGGCAGGCTGGTGGTCTTCTGCAGATCTCCGTCGGTCAGCACGTTCATGTCAGGCGCGCCTGCACTTGACGTGATGGTGGGGTGAAGCGATGCAATGGAGACGTCGTCAGACGGCCTGCGGTAGGCGATGACTGCTGCATCGGCATAGAACTGTGGGATAGGCTTGGAACCCTCGGGTGCAGAAAGAGCATCATGGATGCCAAGATCCTGAAAGGCTCCGGTGTTGGAGGGCGGATGGGGCAGCGTTCCGCTGAAGGGCTTGCCCCCCTCGACGAAGGTTTCGCTCCAGACATACTTCTTCATGCCCTGCGAGGCCGGGACCCAGGGACCGCCGGTCTCGCTCCAACCGGGCGAACCTGCGATGGCCTCTTCCATCTTCAACTGGCCGGCGAGGGTGGTGGCATAGCGGAAGGCGTCCTTCCATTCCGGCGTCATATAGACCAGCCGGTTGGGCACGACCTGAGGGGTCGCGAGCGCGGCATCGAAGGTCTGGAAGCCGGCGATTCCTACGCTGTTCATCCAGTGGAGATCGAGGTTGATGCCCTCTTTGGTGATGTTGCCATTCATCCAGTGCCACCAGACACGGGGCCGGGCGCCGCTGGGCGGGTTCTCAAAGCCCTGCTTCAGCGTGTCCGGCGAACTTTGCGAGTGCGCTTTGACTCCGCCGGTACAACAGAAGCAGAGAAGCATGGTCATGATTGCGGTCGATTGGCGTCTCATCATTGGAGCGAATCCTTTCAACTTCCCGGCCGTGGCCTGTCGGTTTTCCCGGTACCAGGAATCAGCAGCGACTGCTCAAAGCGGCTGCAAACCCCTCTGGAAACTCACACTCTGATATCACAGCCAACACCAATAGGGCAAATGTACCATTAGATAATATCCGCTCTCCTGGGCGCCCTGGGCAGGCCGTCACTCCGCCCTGCAGGTAGCGCACTCGCCGTTTGTCCTGCGGGTTTGAGGGCTTCCGGCGGCATCGTCGCTTGACAGCAGAATCGGCGCGTCATTAGGTTTACCACTTGGCGGAAATTGTTTTCCAGTTGGAAAACCGTACTTGCGCCACCTCGCTTTTGGCGGGTCGCGATGCGACGACGGGCCTGGCCACGCCGTGGCTGCCGCAGACTTTGCTGAAGGGTTGAACACACAAACGGAGATCAGGAAATGCGACGTCGGGAAGTCCTCAAATTTGCGGCTGCAGCAGGGTTGACCTGGGCGGCAGGCCCCTTTGCTGCTGCGCTGCCCAAGACTATGCCCATCATTGACGCGCATATCCACTTGTTTGATCCTGAGCGGCCGGGCGGGGTGCCGTGGCCGGAGAAGAGCGACACGGTCATCTACAAACCTTCGCTTCCCGGCCGCTATGAAAAGATCGCTTCGAAGTTCGGAGTGGTGGGCGCCATTGCCATCGAAGCCAGCCCGCTGCCGGCCGACAATGATTGGGTTTTAGGGGTGGCGGCGAAGAATCCCGTGATCGTTGGGGTTGTCGGCGATCTTGTTCCCGGAAGCCCCACCTACCTGAAGGAGCTTGCGCGGCTGCACGCGAATCCGCTCTTTGTGGGAATTCGCTATGGCAATCTCTGGAACCGAAACCTGGCGGTCGATGCGAAGAAGCCCGGCTTTATGGAGGGGCTGAAGGCGCTGGCAGACTATGGGCTGGAACTGGACAGCGCCAACCCGGATGCGTCGCTGGTGCGGGCCATCGCAGACGTCTCAGACAGGCTGCCGGAGTTGAGAATCGTGATCGATCACCTGCCGTCGGCGCCGATTCCGGCTGCCGGCCCAGAGCGCGACGGCTACTGGTCGCACCTGCGCCACCTGAGTCAAAACCCTCACGTCTTTATCAAGCTCTCCGAGATTCCTGTTCGAGTGGGGCAGCGGGTTCCGCTGGATGTGGCCTATTACAAGGAGCATCTGGATGCTATCTGGGATGTTTTTGGAGAGGATCACATCCTGTATGGCAGCGACTGGCCCAACAGCGACCACCTGGCTACCTATGGCGAGACCTTTTCGCTGGTGCGGCAGTATGTCTCAGGGAAGGGAGAGGCGGCTTCGGAGAAGTTTTTCTGGAAGAATTCAATCGCCGCGTATAAGTGGCATCGCAGGAAGACTGACCAGCCTGTGCTGTAGGCAGGCTGACGGAACTCTACACGAAACCTGCAATGGGCGGAAAAGCAACGGACCGAAGACCAGAAGGACCAGCGGTGATTATTACAAGGATCAAAACTCGCAATATTGGCTTTTCACGTTCTCCTGTGACACTCAAAAAGCACCTGGTTACGAATACCTCGATCTTTGACGATTTTGAGAGCAATGCCGATGGGTGGTTTGGCCCTTCAATGTCCACGCTGGTTGAAGTGGAGACGGCGGATGGGGCGGTGGGCGTAGGTACCGCGGGCGCGTTTCACGGAGGCGCGAAGGGGCTTATCGAGGAGTACTACGCGCCGCTGCTGCTTGGACAGGACGCGCGGAGGCATGAGTACCTGTGGCAGCGGATGTATCGGACAACGGTACGCTTTGGTCGCTCAGGATCGGCGATGTGCGCCATCTCCGCGCTGGATATCGCGCTGTGGGATCTTCACGGCAAATATGAGAATAAGCCTGTCTATGACCTGCTGGGAGGACGAACCCAGTCGCAGGTTCCCTGCTACGTGAGCAGGCTGTATGCGTTAGACGACCTGGAGGAGTTGAAGAGCGAGGCGCGATCCTGGCTCGGCAGCGGCTTTGTGAGGATGAAGCAGCGGTTTGGCTTCGGGCCGAAAGATGGCCCGTCAGGAATGGACAGGAATGTGGCCCTCATCCGAGCCGTTCGTGAAGCGGTGGGGGACCAGGTGGAGCTGGCAGCCGATGCCTACATGGGCTGGGATCTCGGGTATGCCATCGAAATGGCGAAACGTCTGCGGGAGTACAACCTTGCCTGGATGGAAGAGCCGCTGATGCCCCATGACGTGGAAGGCTATGTGGAACTGAAGCGCAGGTGTCCCTGGCAGCGCTGGAGCTGCGGTGAGCACTCGTACGGCAAGTGGGAGTTCTATGAACTGATGCGACGCCGGGTAGTAGACATTCTGCAGCCGGATGTAAACCGCGTAGGCGGCATCACCGAGGCGATCAAGATATGCGCGATGGCCGAGGCGGCGGGGCTGCCCGTGGTTCCCCACTCCAATGAGGCGCATAATCTGCATGTCATCTTCAGCCGCGCGGCGAATGTCTGTCCGGTGGTCGAATACTTTCCTGATGTCGAGCCCGATACAGGCAATGAACTTTTTTGGAAGATGTTTGCCGGATTGCCCTCGGCCAGGGACGGAGCGCTAACACTGGGAAGCGCCCCGGGGCTGGGAATTACGCTGCGGGAAGAAAACGTGTCGAAGCTGCAGAGAGGCGACACGACGACATGCAGTTGAAGCGTGTCTAGTAGGTGGCCCGGCCGCCGCTCAAATCGAAGACTGCGGCGGTGGTAAATGAGTTTTCCTCGGAGACGAGCCATGCCACCATGCTGCTTACCTCCTCTACTTCGAGGAAGCGTCCGCGTGGAATTCTGGACAGCATGAAGTCGATATGTTCCTGCGTCATCTGGTCGAAGATGCGGGTTTTGGCGGCTGCGGGTGTTATGCAGTTTACGGCGATGTTGCTGCCGGCGGTCTCCTTGCCGAGGGACTTCGTGAAGGCGATGACGCCAGCCTTGGATGCACTGTAAGCCGCGGCGTTTGGATTGCCCTCTTTGCCTGCGATGGATGCGATGTTGACGATGCGTCCATAGTTGGCGCGGAGCATGTGCGGGACGATGGCGCGGCAGCAGAGGAAGACGCCGGTCAGATTGATGTCGAGCACCTGCTGCCAGCTGTCGAGCGGATAATTCCACGACTTGAGGTTCGGTCCGGCGATACCAGCGCTGGCGACGAGAATATCAATTCTGCCGTGTTTGCTGATGGTGGATTCGGTGGCATTGCTGACGGACGCCGCATCCGACACGTCAACAATTTCGGTCGAGACGACGCCATGTTCGCCAAGCTGTTGCAGGGCTACCTGCAGCATCGCTGCGTCGCGATCCCAGAGGGACACGGAAGCTCCGGAGGCAAGCAGGCGAGCGGCTATGGACAGGCCAATCCCTTGTGCGCCGCCTGTAACGACGGCATGGCGTTGCTGCAGATCTATCTGATTCACATTCCCCCCGGATGGCGCTCTTCGAGCACGATTCAATGTAGCGCATCTTTCCCTCGCTGGTGGAGGGCTCCTACTGGTTCTTTGCGGCTGAGGAGCAGGGCTGTGCCGGAAATGCTGAACAGGGGGCGAGCTGTTTGCCAGTGAAAATGTTGGTCTCGCGCGGGGGCAGATAATCCTGACATTTCATTCTTGACAGAGGTAATGGCCATAGTTTAGGTTGTCCACTCGTTGAAAGTATTTCAAATGGGAATCACGCGAAACTTTTGGAGGACGACGCAATGCAATGGGTTTTACGACAGAGGCTGCTACAGGCCGCAGCCATTATTTGCCTGCTCATAGCCGCGGGTCCGCTGTGGGCGCAGGTCAGCACGGGAGCCATCTCTGGGACGGTCACTGATCCCACAGGTGCTGCTGTAGAGGGTGCGACGGTGACGATCACGAGCCAGGACACCGGGGTCTCCCGTAAGCTGGCCACCGATGCCAGTGGCTTCTACTCCGCAGAGGGTCTCTCTGTCGGACAGTACACGATTGATGTCTCGAGGCCAGGATTTAAAGAAAGTGTTACGAAAGGGATTCAGATCGATCCTGGGCAGAGGCGTTCAAACAAAGTAATGTTGCAAGTGGGGAATACGACATCGCAGGTGACTGTCACCGCCGATGCGCAGCAGGTGAATACGCAGACCTCCGAAAGCGGCGGAACGATCACCAGCAAGCAGATAAGCAACCTGATGCTGAATGGCAGAAACTTTCAGACCCTGGCGATTTCGGTTCCCGGCGTCAGCAGCACATCCGGAGCGGATGCGTTGAATGGCGGTGGGCTTGAAGGTGGAACGACGCTGATTGTCAACGGGCAATCGGTTGAGTACACCACGTACACCATCGACGGCGTTTACAACATGAATTCCGGGAATCTAGCCAACGTCAATATTCTGCCGATTGTGGATGGCATCTCAGAATTTCGGGTTTTGAAGGACAACTACAGCGCACGATATGGATTTGCAGGCTCGGGCCAGATCGTTGTCGAGACCAAGAGCGGCACGGATACATTCCACGGAAGCGCGTGGGACTATCTTCGCAACAATGCTTTCGACGCGAATAACTATTATTCGACCACGACGCAGGCGCTTCACCAGAACATCTTTGGCTATACGCTGGGCGGGCCGCTCATCATTCCTAAGATCTACAACACCGATCGATCGAAGAAGACATTCTTCTTCGCCTCCAATCAGTGGTATGTGATCAATTCCGGCCAGGTATCGCGCGGGGCGGTCTTTTCGCAGGCACTTCGCAATGGAGATTTCAGCGCCAGCCCAACGCTGGGCAGCGGTGGCTTGAAGCTTGACGCACATAGCCAGGCGCTGCTGGCCTCCGAGGGAAAGGCAAACTGCGTCACGAGCGCTACTACCCTCAATCCTGCTTGCTTCGACCCGGTTGCAGTGTCTGTGATGAACGCGTATGTCCCGCTCCCCAACAATCCGAGCGGTGGATTTCTTAACTACATCAACCAGGGTGCGCTCACAACGAGCCAACTCGACTATCAGTTTCGTGTAGATCACTACATCAACGCGAATAACCAGGTCATGGCCCGCATTATGTACGAGCCTGTAAAGAACGGATTCCCCTTTGACAACTGGGGCGGTCTGCCTTATTCGACGATTACGGACAGCTTCTACACGACCAGCTTCAACGGACTGGTTCGCGTCACGTCCAGCATTACTCCGAATGTGCTCAACACGGTCGGAATTGCTGAGACGTATGACAAGCCGCGCATCAACACGACGAGCGGAGGCACCATGCCGAGCGGCGCGACGGTGAAGCAGGCATTCCCGGGCGCCGATATTTACAACAGAATTCCGAATATCAGCATCAGCGGCGGATGGAGCGGCAACGGCGTGCAGTCGGAACCGATCACTGCTTCCGATGGTGAAGGCACGATCTCCGATGACGTCAGCTGGGTCAAGGGAAGTCACGTCATACAGGCCGGGGCGCTCTATATCTTCGGCATCAAGCGGCAAAATGTATTTACCAATCCGCAGGGCAGCTTTACGTTCAGCGGCGTACACACGGGAGATCCTGCTGCCGACTATCTGCTGGGACTGGATGCAACGTACTCGCAGGCCAGCTCGCAAAAGCTGGGTAATTTCCACTACCGGGAGGGTGAGGCCTATCTGCAGGACGACTGGAAGGCGACTCGCCGGCTGAGTCTGAACCTTGGCCTGCGGTGGGTCTACTTCTCGAACGACACAGCTAGCGGCGACCAGGTGACGAGCTTCTCCCCTGCAGCCTATGACCCGGCCACGGCTCCGGTTGTAAATATTGACGGCAGCCTGCAGATCAATGGGGCGAACCAGCCGGTGAACAGTGCCGGTCAACCAGCCAACCTGCTGAACGGACTTCTGTTTGCGGGGAAAAACGGCGTTCCAAGCGGGTTCTTTACGCCAGTGAAGACAAACTTCGGACCGCGCGTGGGCTTTGCCTACGATGTGTTTGGAGATGGAAGAACATCGATTCGGGGCGGTTATGGAATCGGCTTTTCGAGAATACCGCTCGAGGTAATCTATGCCGCGTTCGGTCAGAATCCACCCTTCAACAACAGCGCCAATATCCTGAACAGCACACTGACCAACGCATCGGCGGGCGCGGTGGCTGCTCCGACTACACAGACGCTTTCCGACGTGCCTTTGAAGTTCAAGCCGGCAAGTATTCAGTCCTACAGCCTAACGGTGGAACAGCAGATCAAGAACAATCTGATCGCGTCTGTGGCCTACGTGGGAAGCCTGGGAAGGAATCTCGAGACGTTCCAAGGTGGGTATGACGCTAACTCGCCGCTACCTGTTTCTGCTCCCAGCACAGCGGGGTGCCTCCCGAACGGCCAGGCTCCGTCCACTTCGTATAACTTCGATCCGTGCATTAACTCAGGCGTAGCATCACGGGACTATACCCGCCCGTACAAGGGATATAGCGCGATGAACGATGAGTACTACCACGGAAGCTCGAACTATAACTCGCTGCAGTCATCGCTCAGCTATCGTGCAGGCGCCTCGCAGTTCAGCCTGGCTTACACGTACAGCAAGGCATTGGCAACGATTGGCGGTCATGGCACCGGCGGTACAACTTCACAGGGCGCTGCCGCGCAGAACATGAGGGACTTCCACGCGGAATACGGGCCGCCGGATTACGATTTCACCAATGATATTACGGCGACCTGGGTCTATAGCATTCCCTACTTCAAGGACAGCAGCAAGCCGGTTACGATGGCCCTGGGCAACTGGAGCTTCGCAGGACTGGCGCTTCATCAAAGTGGATTTGCGCTAAGCCCCGGCATGGCGACCAGCACGGCAGGTCTGGCGACTCGTCCCGACGTGGTCGCACCCTACCACCAGGTGGGCAAGCTGGATCAGTGGTTTGATCCTGCAGCCTTTCAGGCGCCTGCGTATGGCTTTTACGGAGATGCACGCAATGGCATGATTCGTGGACCGGGCTATACCTCGGTGAATCTCTCGCTCTACAAGACATTTCCGATTAAGGGGCGGCTGAACACGGAGTTCCGGGCGGAGGCATTCAACGTGGCAAATCATCCTAACTTCAAGGGCGTATCCACTTCGCTTGGTTCGGGAAACTTCAGTCAAGTGACGAGTGCGGGAGACCCTCGCATTCTGGAATTTGCTCTGAAGCTGCTCTTTTGATCAACCGCATGATCAGCTGCGGGCAACAACTTTAGCCATACCTCCTTATAAAACCTCACCTGTCACGCCATGTGGCAGGTGAGTATTTTTTTTTAAGAGAGCTAACCCTTGTCCGGCAGAGACTGGCCTATGCGGCAGGGCTGCGCGGCAGGCGAGAAATGCGGGAGCCGTTCGCCTCCGGTGGCGTGGCAGAGCTTCCGGAGATGTTTGGAGAGGGTGCTGGCGGTGTATTCGGCTCCGCAAGCGAAGCGCATCAGCGGCCCGAAAGAGTTTGCCGCCGCGAGACCGGTGAAGTAGAGACCGCGCACCGAGGATTCGAAGCGTGAGGAGAGCAGCGGCGAGCCGCCGGTGGTGCGGACGGTGTTGCGCAGGGTCTGGTTGAGAAACGGGAGCCGGTGAAGGCTTACCCGGTATCCGGTGGCCGCGATGAGGTGGCTCGTATAGAGCTCCTGGTGCGCGCCATCCTGCATATAGGTGAGACGCACGTAGCCGTCGCGCTCCTGCGCCTGCAGATTGCTGATGCCGCCGTGAAAGGGGACCTTGCCCTCGACCCGATCTCGCACTGTCCAGCCCGCGGCCGGCCCGAGGTGGTTCTGGACGATCTGAAGCCGGGCTTCTTCGGGCAGCAGGCGGAAAATCTGGGGAAATTTACTGAAGATAAACGACTTAATACCTGGGCCGAGGCTGGAAGAGGGTGAGCGCAGCCGCTGCCAGAGAGTTCGGGGGCCGGGGGCGTCATGAAATTCCATGGTGCGACGACGGGCAAGTATGCAAACATGTGCACCTGCTTCCCGCAGCATGGCAGCAAGATTGGCTGCCGAGGCGCCACCGCCGAGGATGGTTACGTGCCTGCCGCTGAAGTTGGCGGGCTCGCGGTGGGCGTAGCTGTGCGAGAGCAGCTCCGGCGGAAGGGTGGCAATCTCCGGCGGGAAATAGGCGAAATGGCTGATGCCGACGGCCAGGATTACCTTGGTTGCGGTCAGCTGCTCGCCGTTGTCGAGCCGGAGCGAAAACTGGCTGCCGATGCGGTCAATGGCAGTGACCTGCTCGGTTTCAAGATGGGGGACGAAGCGCTGCTGAAAGTCCAGGCCATAGTGGACGAAGGTCTGCAGGGAAACGGGGATCCGGGTGTCGTGGTAGGGAATGCATTGTTGTGCACAGAAGTCCCGGAGGGTGGATGCAGGCCCCGGACTGAAGAGGCTGGAGGCAAAGCCGTCGGACTTGAGCATCATGTCTGTGGGCATGTGTTCCCGCCAGCTCTGCATGGGCTGTCCGAAGATGCGATGAGGGATGCCGTGCGCGGTCAGGTGCGCGGCAATCGATAATCCATAGGGGCCCGCGCCAACAATAACAATCTCAGGGGAAGCCATACGTTTTCTTTCTCGACGACACGAGGGAGCACTTCTAGGGCCACTTCAAGGGATAGGGCGGGTCGGTTTGGGAGCTCCTGCCGGGCGGTTCTGGCCTCTTAAATGCAATCATCTGAGCGCGCCGCACCTCAGCAATCCAGTCAAAATAGTCCGGCGCCATGGAAGCTTGAAGATGGCGAAGATATTGATCGCAACCACCTGCCGATGGATCTCGGCGGCGCGCCTGGCCATTGCGTTCCGGCAGGCGGGTTGTACTGTCGAGGCCATGGGCCCGGGGGCAAGCCCGTTGCACGGACTGAGCGCAATCTCCCGGATATATCCCTTCCAGGGGCTTAAGCCGGTGCGATCCGTGCAGGGGGCGCTTCGCCAGTCGAGCCCGGACCTGGTGGTGCCGATCGATGATCTGGCGGCGATCTGTCTGCATCGGCTGGCCGGGGAAGGACCGGCGGAGGTGAAGGCGTTACTTGAGGCTTCGCTGGGACGGGTGGAGAGCTATTCGATCCTGGAGTCGCGGGAGCTCTTTCTGCAGGCGGCGGCAGAGGAGGGAGTCTTGACGCCGGAGAGTGCGACGCTCGAGAGCGACGGCGATGTGGCAGCCTGGGTAGCCGCGCATGGCTTGCCTGCCGTGCTTAAGGCGGATGGGACGTCGGGTGGCGAAGGGGTGAAGGTTGTCGCTAACGAGGCCGAGGCGCTTCGAGCGTACCGACAGCTGCGGGCTCCGCTGTCGATGGCGGTGGTGGCCAAGCGCACGGGCATCGACAAGGACTTGAACCATGTCTTGCCCTGGCTGCTGAGGAAGCAGCGGAGAGTCAGCGCGCAATCCTTCATTGACGGCCGCGATGCGAATATTGCGGTGGCCTGCTGGCAGGGCGAGGTGCTGGCGAGCATCAGCGCGAAGGTGATACAGGCGGTAAGGCCCAAGGGGCCTGCGGCGGTGATCCAGCTGATCGGCGAGGAGGAGGCAGGTAAGGCAATGCTCGATGCAGCGCGGCGCGTGGTGAAGCGGCTGGGACTCTCAGGGCTTTGCGGCATGGACTTCATGATCGAAAGGGCGACCGGTCGTCCGTGGCTGATCGAGATCAACGCGCGGGCGACGCAGACCTGCCATCTGGTGTCAGAGGCCGGAAGCGATCTGGTCGGTGAATTGGTGGAGAAAATCACTGGAGGCGGGATGCGGAAGCAGGCTGACGGCATCCAAGCAGAACGAACGGAGGCTGAGCAGCGAAGCCTTCGCCAGCGCGGGGACAGCAAAGGGCGGACGATCGCGCTCTTTCCTCCGGCATGGCAGATCGATGCAGGCAGCGAAGCGCTGCGAGATGCTTACTTTGACCTGCCGGCAGGCGAGCCCGGATTGATACGCGCAGGACTGGCGGAGGACCGCTTCTCTGTCGGGCGACGATTACGCTTTTTGACTGGCCAGCCGCACCGGAGCGATCCAAGACTGGCGGCAGGCAGGAAATGACGACGATGCCACAGAAGATTCTGCACTTGATTGGGAGCAACAGTGTGGGCGGCCCGGAGAAACAGATTCTCCATCACGCGGTCGATCTGCAGGATTCGCCGTTTGAGGTGGAGGTGGGCTCGTTTCACGACCTTGCCGAGAAGCCGGAGATTCTGGTCGAGGCGGAGCGCCGCGGCCACAGCACGGTCTGCCTGAGCGGAGGACTGAAGGCTGGACTCATTACAGAACTGGCGGGCATTCTGCGGGCGCGGCCGGGAGTCATCCTCTGCACGCATGGCTTCAAGGCGAACGTGCTTGGCTATCTCGCAACCCGCAGGACGAAGACGCCGCACGTGGCGTTTGTGCGCGGGTGGACGGCGGAGACGTGGCGGGTGCGCCTCTACGAGATGCTGGAGCGGCAGGCGCTGGCGCGTGCGCAGTGGGTGGTATGTGTTTCGCACAAGCAGGCCGTTGAAGTCGGGCGGCGGCGCAAGGGCAGCCGGGCTCCGATGGTGGTGTGCAATGCGATGCTGCCTCCGTTTTCGCGGGCGGGCGGAGTCGCGGTCTCTCGGGAGAAGCTCGGCATCCCGGCTGGCGCCTTCGTTTATGGATCAGTGGGACGGCTGAGCGCGGAAAAAGGGCACCGCTATATGCTGGAGGCCTTCTACCGGGTATGCGAGCGCACCGCGGAGGGCGACAAGCCGTTTCTGATTGTGGTTGGAGACGGGCGAGAGCAGGCGCCGCTGGAGGCGCAGGCTGCTTCGCTGGGGCTTCGCGAACGGATTCACTTTGCCGGATACCAGGGCAATTGCAGTGACTGGATGAAGCTGATGGACTGCATGGTGCAGCCCTCCCTGACCGAGGGTACGCCCAACTCTGTGCTGGAGGCGCTGTGCCTGCAGCTGCCAGTGGTGGCGACCGCGGTGGGTGGAGTGCCGGACCTGATTGTCCACAACCGCAACGGTCTGCTGGTGCCCCCGGCGGATGCGAAGCAGCTGGGCGAGGCCATGCAGACGGTGGCCGCCTCACCATCGCTGCGGGAGAAGCTGCGGTCAGGGGGCGCTATGACGGCAGAGGAGTATTCGCCACTTACGCAGCGCAGGAAGCTGCTGGAGGTGTACGAGCGGGTGCTGCGCGCGGAGGGCGTGGTGGCGCGCGATGGAGCTTTCCGCGAAGCCTAAGGCTCCGGATGCCCTGGCAGAGGGTTTGCCCCCGGCTTCAGCGGTGAATCCGGGGGCAATTGCTACTGTGGCTGCGTGTTATCGGGCTGCTTCTTGTCGTCGTTTTTTCCGACTCCAAAGAGCTTCGAGAAGAAGCCGCGCTTTTTCTTCTTAGGCTGGTTCTGATCCTGCGCATTGTTATTCGCCGCATTGGCGGGCTGCTGTGCGGGAGCCGTCTGGACGGGCTGCGCGGACTGCTGCGGAGCCGCCTGCGTGGTCTGAGCCGGTGGGGTTGCGGGCTTCTGGCCGATGCCGAAGATCTTCTGGAAGATATTCCGCTGATCGCCGTTGGCGTGGTCGCAGGTATCAGTCGGCTGCGTGCCGTCGAGGAAGGCTGCGGTGTAATCGTCGGGGCAACTGGCGTCGGCAAGCAGGTTGGTCTGCTGGTCGAGATTGACGAGGGTGACGCCGCCCGGAGGATCGAAGTCCTTGGTGTCGGAGTACTGGGGGAGCTTGACGGCGCGCTTCATGAACTCAGCCCAGATGGGGAGCGCGGCCTGTGCGCCTTGAAGCTTGATGTCGGAGTAGTCATCGTTGCCGACCCATACGATGCAGAGCAGGTTGGAAGTGAAGCCCGCGAACCATGCATCGTGCGAGGTGCCGGTCTTGCCGGCGGCGGGCGCACGGAAATCATACTGAGAACGGACGCCGGCGGCGGTGCCATGCCTGGTATTCATCACGTCTTCCATCAGGCTCAGGGTCAGGAAGGCGGCGCGGGGATCGAGAACCGGTTTTGCGTTGGGCGCATAGTCGTAAAGGGGATCACCCTTCGAGGTGCGGATCGAGGCGAGCATCTGCGGATCCATCCTGACGCCGCCATTGGCAAAGACGGTGTAGGCTCCGGCCATTTCGAGCGGGGTGGCGTCATAGGAGCCGATGGCAACCGAGGGCGTAGCGCGGGCCGACTTGATGCCTGCGTCGCGGGCGAGCGAGGCGACATTGTCGAAGCCGACCATCTGGGCCAGGGAGATGGTCGCATTGTTTCTGGACAGGATGAGCGCATCACGCGCGGTCAGCTGATCGGAATATTCATTCTTGAAGTTCTTCGGCGTGTATTCCTGATCGTTGCCGAAGTTGAAGGTGGTCTGCTCGTCGTTGAGCATGGTGACCGGGGTGAAGATGGCGCTCTGGCCGCCATCGCCAGTGAGTTGTGCGCCCGCGATGCTGGAGTTGAAGGCGGCGGCGAAGACGAAGGGCTTGAAGATGGAGCCTGTGGGCCGGTGAGCGACGGCGTGGTTGTACTGGCTCATGCCGTAGTTGCGGCCGCCCACCAGCGCCAACACCTGGCCGGTGTGGGGGTTGAGGGCAATGAGCGCGACCTGCGGATAGGTGACGGGGCCGCCTATCTGCTCCACGGTTCCGTTCTTGAGCTTGCGGGTATGCCGTTTGAGGATGAGCTCGTCGACCTTCTTGATGCTCTCGTCAATGGCCTCAGTGGCGGCGCTCTCCAGTTGAGGATCAAGCGAGGTGTAGATGCGGAGACCTTCGCGGTTCCAGTCATTTTCGCCGAGGCGCTGGTTGAGCTGATCGCGGACCAGATCGACAAAGTAGGGGGCCTGATTGGCGTCGATGCTCTGGGAGGCAAGATTGAGGGGCGCGCCCTTGGCTATATCCGCCTGGGCGCGAGTGATGTCGCCGGTCTCGACCATGGTGTCGAGGACGAGGTTGCGGCGCTCGATGGCGCGGGTGGGATGACGGTAGGGATTCAGGCGGCTCGGGCTCTGGATCATGCCTGCGAGCAGCGCGCACTCGGGGAGATTGAGCTGGCTGATGTCCTTGTCGAAGTAGGCGCGGGCTGCCTCGCCGAAGCCGTTGATGGCAAAGCTGCCGCGCTGGCCGAGCGGGATCTCGTTGGCGTACATCTGGAAGATCTGCTGCTTGGTGAAGCGGTGTTCGAGCTGAAAGGTGATGAGAACTTCGATCAGCTTCCGCTTGACGTGCTTCTGCGGCGTGAGGAAAAAGCCGCGCGCGAGCTGCATGGTGAGCGTGGAGCCGCCTTCACGATAGCGGCGTGAACGCAGGTCGGCAAGCATGGCCCCGGCGAGGCGCACATAATCGACGCCGCCGTGCTGGAAGAAGCGGCGATCCTCAATGGAAGTGACCGCGGGGACGAGATATTTAGGGAGCTCGCCGTAGGTGACGAGACGGCGTTTGGCGCGGTTCTGATCGGAGAGCGCGGTGATGAGCAGCGGCTCCATCTCATAGGCGTCGAGCTGCTGCTTGTTGTCGCCGTCAATCTCCTTGACGGAGCCGCGGCTCACGAGGATGGTGGCGCTGTCGCCGTTCTCCTCATGGTAAGACTGGGGGCCGGGGTGGACGGTGATGCTGTTATCGGTAAGCGAATAGGTGCCCATGGGGCTGGCGGGGCTGCGGCCCTCTACGCTGTATCCAGCCTCGTGCAGCTCCTCGGCGAGGAAGGCGACGGTCAGCTTCTGGCCGGGGCGCACCTCGCGGGGGGCGGCATAAATCTTGGCCGTGTTCTCGAAGAGCGGCTTGTTCATGCGCTCATCGACGATGTTCTTGTAGCGGTGGTAATAGAAGCCGAAGATTGCGAAAAAGAACAGCAGGACGAAGGCGGCTGCGATCCCCGCGATCTGCCAGACTTTACGACTGACAGGCTGCCTTTTGCCGGATGCAGAACGGGGACGGGGTAGCTTGATTTTTAGAGCCACGCGGGGAACACCACCTTTTTCATTGTTCTTGGGCCTTGGCCCAGCCAGGGGCGCGGCTCTTATCGTTGCTGACGCTCTGATGCGGAAATGGTTTCATTGGGCTGCATCTCCTATATTTTAGCCCTTTGAGGGCGGAGGCAGCGGGCTTGTCCGGCACCGCTGCCCCTGCTCAGGAACCACAATCCGCATGTGCTCAGGCCGGGAGCGCGGCGTTGCTGAGGGCGAGGGCTATCCCTGCCATTTCGACATCTTCGCTGGCGGCAGAGGCGCGGCGCACGAGCTCCACCTTGCCCTCGGCGACCTTCTTGCCGATGTTGACGCGGTAGGGGATGCCGATGAGGTCGGCGTCCTTGAACTTAACGCCGGCGCGCTCGTTGCGGTCGTCGAGCAGAACGTCAAAGCCGGCTGCTTCGAGATCGGCAGCCACCTTTTCCCCGGCGGCGAGCAGCGCCGCGTCAGAGACGTTGGTGATGGTGACGACGACGTCGAAGGGGGCAATCGAGGGCGGCAGCCAGAAGCCGTTGGGATCGTTGCCCTGCTCAATGGCTGCGGTGAGGATGCGCTCGATGCCGATGCCGTAGCTGCCCATGATGGGCGTAACTTCCTTGCCGTTGGGGTCAAGAACGCGCGCGCCCATGCTCTCGGTGTATTTGTAGCCGAGCTTGAAGATGTGGCCGACCTCAACCGCTTTGGCGACCTTGAGCGGAGCGCCGCAGGTGGGGCAGCCCTCGCCCTCCGCGACGTTGCGGATGTCGGCGGCGATGGTCCAGCTGAAGTCGCGGCCCGGGGTTACGTTGCGGAAGTGGTAGTCAAGCTTGTTGGCGCCGCAGACCATGTTCGTGCGGCCCTCAAGGGCGGCATCGACGATGACGTTAAGCTTGCCGTCGAGCAGGGAGGCTGCAGGGGCAAGTCCGATGGGTCCGAGATAACCAGCGGGTCCGCGGAACCAGGTTTCCAGTTCCTCGGCCTGCATGGTGCGCAGATCGCTGCCGCCGAGCAGGCCGAGCAGCTTCGTCTCGTTTACGAAGTGGTCGCCGCGCAGGAAGGCCGCGACGGGATGCCATACGGATTCGCCCTTGGCGGACTTGGTCTCGACCATGTAGGCGACGGTCTTGACGTCCTGCGCCGGGGAGATATGGAAGAACTCGGCAACGTCGGCGATGGCGCCTTTGCCGGGGGTGAAAACCAGCTCGGGCTGGCCGTCGCCGGTGGGTGCAAGGTCTTGAAGAGGCGCTAGGCGCGAGACAGCCTTCTCCATGTTGGCCGCGTAGCCGCAGCAGGCGCAGCTGGCGATGAGGTCCTCGCCTGCTTCGGTGTAGACCATGAACTCCTGGGACTGCGAGCCGCCCATGGCGCCTGAGTCTGCCTCGACGGCGACAAAACTGAGACCGCAGCGGGTGAAGATCTTCCGGTACACCTGGTCGTGCAGGTCGAAGCTCCGGTCGAGGCCGGCAGCGTCGATGTCGAAGCTGTAGCTGTCCTTCATGAGGAACTGGCGCACGCGCAGGAGGCCGGATTTGGGGCGCGGTTCGTCGCGGAACTTGGTCTGAATCTGGTACCAGATCTGGGGCAGCTGCTTATAGCTGCGCAGCTCCTTGCGGGCGATGTCGGTCATGACCTCTTCGTGGGTCATACCGAGGGCCAGCCATGCGCCTTTGCGGTCCTGCAGGCGGAACATATTCTGACCCATGCCGGTCCAGCGGCCGCTCTCCTGCCATATCTCCGCGGGATTGAGGGCGGGCAGCAGAAACTCCTGACCGATGAGGTCCATCTCTTCACGGACGATGGCGATGATCTTATTGACCGAACGCTGGCCGAGAAAGAGGTAGGAGTAGATGCCTGCGCCGAGCTGGCGGACATAGCCGGCGCGGAGCAGGAACTTGTGGCTTGCGACTTCGGCGTCGGAGGGAACTTCGCGAAGCGTGGGTACGAAGAGTTTTGACCAGCGGTGCATGTCTATCTGGATTCTTTTCCGGAGCGTCCCGCATTTTTCAGGGGCTCGCTGCCTTGAAGCTGAAGTTAGATACCCATTCTAAATCCCCGGCTGCCGAACCAGGCGCAGGCCGCTGCGGCTCACGTCACCTGCGCCTGTCATACCAAGAAGCCCATGGTACTTTGATGGAAGAACAGATACTCATACCCTCCGGCATCTGCCTGACTGAATTACTTTCTCCGGATCGTTTTCGAGGAAGAACTGGGCCCGCTTCGGCGTAACCAATCCTCACCCAAGGGAAAACGACGTGTCAGTTGCCCAAAGCACTCCCGCAGCGATCAATCGGGAAAGGATCGCCGCCGCTGCTGCTCCCAAGGCTCGGGGCTTTTATCGGCCGGAGCTGGATGCGCTGCGGTTCATGGCGTTCCTGGGAGTCTTCTGCCTGCATGTTGTGCCGGGAATGGCTTGCCGCTCAACCCTCACTACCATGATGGACACGATGCACGATGCCGGTGCGCTGGGTGTGTGCCTGTTCTTCATGTTGAGTTCCTACCTGATCACCGAGCTGCTGTTTCGAGAGAGGGAAAAGACCGGCAATATTCACCTGCGCGCTTTTTATGTGCGCCGAATCCTGCGGATATGGCCGCTCTACCTGGCAGCGATTCTGCTGGCGGTCAGCTTTAGCTGGGCAGGCCCGCTGTTCGCCATCAGCAAGGGAAACGTAATCGCTTACCTGACCATGTGGGGGAACTGGTATGCCGGATGGCACGGCTACCCGCATAACTTTACGACGCCGCTGTGGAGCATTTCAGTCGAGGAGCAGTTCTACCTGCTCTGGCCGCTGCTCGTACTGCTGGGAGGCCGCAGAGCGGTTCTAGGGACGAGTCTTCTCGTCATGGCTGGATCGGCGGTTGCTATTGCTGTTCTTTGCCGGCCGGGTGTGGACATCACTACTGTCATCTGGACGAACACCTTCGTTCAGTTTCAGTCGTTTGCGATGGGTGGGCTGCTGGCTCTCGCCCTGCGAGGCTCAGTGCCGAAGATGAAGCGGTATATTCGCCTGTCCTTGCTCCTGAGCGGGGGACTTCTCTGCTGGTCGGCGGACCTCATCTTTCATATCCACACCCTCAATGCGCCTGCGCTGGCCACGATGCTGATTCCCGGCTACCTGTGTGCCAATCTCGGATGCGTCGGGATCTTCCTGGCATTTCTGGGCGCGGAGCTGCCGGGATGGGCGACCCCGCTGGTTTACCTGGGGAAAATCTCGTTTGGGCTCTACGTGTTGCAGCTGCTGGGAAATGGCCTTGCCGCCGCGCTGGTGGAGCGCATTACTCCGTTGCAGACAATGCACTACACGGCCATTGGGGTCCGGGCGGTGCTTGCCCTGCTCTTCACGATTGTGTTCGCCAGCTTCTCCTACCGCTACCTGGAGACGCCATTTCTGAAAGTGAAGGAGCGCTTCATGTTTATCCGGTCGCGCGCGGTGTGAAGGCTGCGGATCGAGGCGCTGGCCCCTACTTCCGCAGCATGTTTCTCGCGATGAAGAGTACGTTGGCGGGGCGCTCGGCGAGGCGACGCATGAAATAGGGGTACCATTCATGGCCGAAGGGGACATAGACCCGCATCCCGAAACCCTCCTTCACCAGCGCCGTCTGCAGATCACGGCGCACTCCGTAGAGCATCTGGAATTCGAAACTGGCCGGGTCAATGCCATGCTCGCGAACGAATTGCCTGGTGGCGGAGATCATCTTTTCGTCATGGGTGGCGATGCCGTGATAAATGCCGCTCCTGAGTAGCAGGCCGGCCAGCTTGACGAAATTGGCATCGACGTCGGCCTTCGCGGGAAAGGCCTTGTCGGGCGGTTCCTTGTAGGCGCCCTTGCAGAGCCGGATGCGGATGCCGTCGCCGAGCAGGGTCTGAATGTCCTGCTCGCTGCGGTAGAGATAGGCCTGGATGACGATGCCGACGTGGCCCCGGCTGCCGGGCCGGGCGTGAATGCGGCGGACGAGCTCGATGGTGGCGTCGGTGTATTCCGTGCCCTCCATATCGACCCGGACAAAGCTGTTTGCGGCGATGGCGTGATCGACCAGGCCGGCGACGATTTCTTCGGCCAGGCCGGAGCCGAGGTCCATGCCCATCTGGGTCAGCTTGACGCTGACATTGGCGTTGAGTTTCCGGCGCTCGATCTCATCAAGAAGGCGGTGATAGATTGCCGCGGAGGTCTGCGCCTCGGCGGGGGTGGTGACGTTTTCGCCCAGGCTGTCGAGGGTGGCGGCGATGCCCTGCCGGTTGAGCGCCTCGCAGGCGGCGATGACCTCGGCTGGCTCCATGCCGGCAACAAAGCGAGAAGACATGCGGCGGCCGAGGGACGAGCGCTCGGAAAAGCGTCTCAGGCCGGCGTTGCGGGACAGGGCGATGAAGGCGGAGCGGAGTACGGGCATAAGTGGATGAGCGATCTCGAATTGAGGGAAACTCCCTATTGTCGCACGGTCCCGATCAGACGCGGAATGGAAGGCGGACTGCTTATGTGCGATCAACGAAAAAATACTTCAGCGGACACCAAATTCAGGCGTCTTTAAGTAATAACGGAGAAAACTTTTGGATTCTCCCAGTGCATCTCATCACGGTAAACGTCAGATACCGGGAAATAGAGAACTCTGATCGGGTTCCCCTTATGACCGGCGCAAGGCATAGCAAAAGACAACGAAGTGGCAATGCCTGAGAGATCGGAAGCAGGTCTGCCACGGAGAGACCCCTATGGTGAATAACTGCGCAAATCCGAAATGCTCCAAGCCTCTGCACTATCTGCGCGAGGGGCGGATATTCGTGTTCGATGTAATGGATGGACGGGTGGCTGCCGGGCCCGACGGCAAGATGAAACGGCGGCTTGAACACTACTGGTTGTGTGGAACGTGTAGCCAGACCATGTCATTGGTGCAAGCCGGTGAGACTGGCATTCAGATTATTGCTAAGCCTGTGATCCAGATA
Organism: Acidipila rosea; assembly: GCF_004339725.1. Lineage (GTDB taxonomy): Bacteria > Acidobacteriota > Terriglobia > Terriglobales > Acidobacteriaceae > Acidipila > Acidipila rosea. Next base: position 282,669 of record NZ_SMGK01000005.1, read on the forward strand.
CGGCAGGGCGTGACGATTACGACGTCAGCGCTTGCCTGAGATTCAACATGGCTAAGGCTGAAAAGCTCCACCCTGAGGGTGGGGCTTTTTTCTTGCTTCATTGACCGTGGAAAAGGCTGTACATCAGCACGGCAAAGACGATGAGGCTGACGATGGTGTACATCTTGTCCTTTTCCATAGCGAAGGCGACAGCGGCAAACAGGACACGGCCAATGGGGGTGGCGATGAGCAGGAGCAGCCCGAACTGGATGATGCTGTGACTGTCACCGGAGGCCAGCCCCTCGATGATCCCCTTGGGGGATTTGAGCTGGGCGGCGACGCCGTGAAACACCTTGTAGTCAGGCATGGGGCCGTGCGCGTGAGCGAGGTAGAGAACGCCACCGGTGAAGACGACGGCAGCCGCGGTCAGCACGCCGATGCGCAGCATGTAGCCGATGGCAATCTCCATCTTTAAATCGGTCATTTTGCTCATGATTTACAGCTTCCCCGCGATGCTGTTGTAGATCATCTCCACGCCAAGGGCGACAATGACGGCTGCGAAGACCCAGCGGAGGGTCTTCACGTGAACCTTCACCAGCAGCCGGGACCCGATGAGGGAGCCGCCCAGAACGCCCAGCATGACCGGCATGGCCAGGGCTGGGGCGATATAGCCCCGGCTGAGGTAGACGCCGGCGCTGGCGGCAGCGGTTACGCCGATCATGAAGTTGCTGGTGGTGGTCGAGACCTTGAAGGGCAGGCGCATGGCCTGATCCATGGCAAGCACCTTGACTGCGCCGGAACCGATGCCCAGCAGCCCGGAGAGCGTGCCGGCAGTGAACATGAGCCCGAAGCCCGCGGGCACTCGCTGCGCTACATACTCCTCAGGGCCACTGGCGGTAGGGAAGGTGCCCTGCAGATTAAGCTTGAGGGCCAGGGGATCGGGTGCGGAGGTGTGCTCCTCGGCCTTTTTCTTGATCGATGCGTAAGCGGAGTAGAGCAGGACGACGCCAAAGATGATGCCGATGGCCTGGGTGGAGACCTTGGCGGTGAGATAGGCGCCCAGCAGGGCGCCGAGGGTGGTAGCTATCTCCAGGAACATGCCGATGCGTACATTGGAAAAACCCTCGCGCACGTAGGCTGCTGCCGCGCCCGAGGAGGTGGCGATGACGGAGACCAGCGATGCTCCGATGGCGTAACGGATATCGACATGGAAGGCCAGAGTCAACAGCGGAACGATCACCACGCCGCCACCGAGCCCGGTCATGGCGCCCAGCAGCCCTGCGAGCAGCGAACTGCTAAAGAGGATTCCTGAAAACTCCGTTGCATTCATGTGCTTATCAGCTTAAGACGCGTGCGGCTCCTGTGCCAGTTCCAGCATGGCAATTGTATCTTTCGGCAGGGTCAGTTCTCCATTTTGAAACTGCACCTCAGGGCTGGAGGCGAGCAGAAGAGCGGCTCCTGGGTCGATAGCCGGGGTGTAGCTGCCTTTGCCGAGATTGGCGATGACCAGCAGCCTGCCGCGCTGCATGGCGATCCATTGCTGCTCTTCGTTGAAGCGGACGTGGACCTCCTCAAGCGCGCCGCTGGTGAGCTCGGGCCGGCTGCGGCGCAGCTGGATGAGCTGTTTGTACCAGGCGAGCATCTCGGCGTGGGGAGCTTTGCTGATTTCGTCCCAGTGCAGGATGGAGCTCTGAAAAGTCTCAGGGGCCTGGGGGTCCGGGATGATGTCGGGATCCCAGCCGAAGGCGGCGAATTCCTTTTTGCGGCCTTCGGAGACGAGGCGGCCCAGTTCCTTGTCTTCATGATCGGTGAAGTACTGGAAGGGTGAGGATGCGCCCCATTCCTCGCCCTGGAAGAGCATGGGGATGAAGGGCGAGGTGAGTTCGAGGGCGGCGGCAATCTTTGCCCGTGCGGCGCCGGCGAGGTGCACCAGCCGCTCGCCCCGGGCGCGGTTGCCGACCTGATCGTGGTTCTGCGAGTAGCCGAGGAAGCGCCAGCCGGGAAGGCCCTTCACCGGCCGGCCATGCACACGGTCGCGATAGGGCGAGAAGATGCCATCGTAGACGAAGACGGAGCGGAGCGACTTGGCAAGATCGGCTAGGCTGCCGAAGTCGGAGTAGTAACCTTCACGATTGCCGGTGAGGACGGTGACCAGCGCATGGTGGAAGTCGTCGCTCCACTGCGCGTCCATGCCGTAGCCGCCGGACTCGGGCGAGGTGACGAGGCGCGGGTCATTGAGGTCGCTCTCGGCGATGACGGTGTAGTGGCGGCCGGTCTGGGCCTCCAGGGAGCGTACCTCGTGCGAGAGCTGCTCCATGAAGTTGATGGCGGAGCGGTCCATATAGGCATGCACGGCGTCGAGACGGAGGCCGTCGAAGTGATACTCGCGCAGCCACATGAGCGCGTTGTCGCAGAAGAAGCGGCGGACCTCGTGGCTGCCTGCGTCTTCAAGATTGACCGCATCGCCCCATGGCGTGTTGTGGAGATGGGTGAAGTAGGGCGCGAACATGGCCAGGTAATTTCCCGAAGGCCCGAGGTGGTTGTAGACAACATCGAGAATGACGGCGAGGCCGTGGGAGTGGCAGGCGTCGACGAAGCGCTTGAGTGCCTCCGGGCCGCCGTAGGGTTCATGGACGGCGAAGAGCGAGACGCCGTCGTAGCCCCAGCCGTGCCTGCCGGGAAAGGCCGCAACCGGCAGCAGCTCGACGTGAGTGGTGCCGAGGTCTTTGAGGAAAGGCAGCCTGGCCCGGGCGGCGTCGAGGGTGCCCTCCGACGTGAATGTGCCGGGGTGAAGCTCATAGACGATGGCGCTGGGGAATGCGGGCGGCTGCCAGTCCTGGTCGTGCCAGGTGAAGGATTTGTGATCGACGAGGCGCGATGGGCCGTGGACGCCCTGGGGCTGCCACTGCGAGCGGGGATCCGGAACGGCGAGGTCGCCCCCGTCGATGGTGAAGGCATAGTCCGTGCCGGGGCCTGCTTCGGGGACAGAGGCGCTCCACCAGCCATTGGGACCGGCCTGCAGCGGGTATTGCCGGTCGGCGATGACCACGCTGACAGTGTTCTTCCCCGGCGCCCAAACTTGGAATTTGTGCATTGCTTATTCTCTCGTTCTCTGAATTTCTATACGTTTGGATGCAGGGATTTAGACTGCCAGCAAGAGACAGACGTTTCAGCATGCTTATTTTCTTTTGTTCTTCATCCGCATGGGCTTGGTCCCGGACAGAGCAAGGGCGGGCGGCGAGGTAGACACACGATATGCAGAGCGCAGGCGGCACGCTTCATTCATTTCTGGCCATCCTGGCGGGTTTCGTCACCGTGGTGGTGCTGATCGCCCTGGCTACGCTGCTGCTGCGGCGATATGCCCCGCAGCTGAGCCGGGAGGATGTGCCGGCGGATCTCTTTGCGATGAGCGTGAATATCGGCATTGCGCTGGTGTGCGGCGTGGCGGGCGGATATGTGACGGCGCTGGCCGCAGGGCTGGCCAATCCAATCATCCATGCGCTGATGCTGGCCCTGGCGATCCTGCTGCTGGGCGCCTTCTCTGCGCTGCAGCTGCGGGGCAGGCAGCCGCTCTCCTACCTGCTGGCGCTGACCGCCCTGCCTCCGGTGGCGGTGCTTTGCGGTGGTCTGCTGCGGCTCTACCAGATGGGGATTCGCTGGTGAAGACGGTGCTCGTCTCTCGCGGCGAGCTGCTGCATCTGCGGGGCGAGAATGCGCTTCGGCGGGGATGGGGCGAAGCGTTGCAGATACGAAAATATATGCCCTGGGCGTCGCGTCAGGCGTTGAGGAGTTGTTCGAGGCGCTCGGGATCGAAGCCAATCATGACTTCACTGTCGACGACGATGGTCGGAGTTGAGCGGCTGCCCAGATCCATAAGTTCGCGCATCGCGACGGGGTCGGTCGAGACGTCTTTGTATTCGAAGCCGGCGCCGTGCTCCTTGAGGAAGTGCTTCGCCGCAAAACAGGGCGGGCAGCCGGGCTGGCTGTAGAGGATGATTCGCTTCATGGAACCAGTTTACTGGAAAGGCAATCGCCAGAGACAGTGAAGCCCCGCGCCCATGGGAGAGCGCGGGGCTTCGGTTTGAGGGTCAGGCCCTGGCTGCGAGCTGCCGGAGGACGTACTGGAGAATGCCACCATTCTCGTAGTAGAGAATCTCCTGCGGAGTGTCGATTCGCACCTTGGCCTCGAACTCCTTCGTCTTGCCATCAGGGGCTGTTGCCTTGACTTTCAGCGTTCTGCCGTTGGCCAGCTTGGTGTCAAGCAGCGCCTTGAGGCCGGGGAAGTCGAAGACCTCTTCGCCGGTGAGGCCGAGGCTTGCAACGTCCTGTCCCTCAGCAAACTGCAGGGGCAGAATGCCCATGCCGACGAGGTTTGACCGGTGGATGCGCTCGTAGCTCTCAGCAATGACGGCGCGGACGCCGAGAAGCTTCGGCCCCTTTGCCGCCCAGTCGCGCGAGGAGCCGGAGCCGTATTCCTTGCCGGCGAGAATGACCAGCGGAACTCCGCGCTCGGCGTACTTGACCGAAGCGTCGAAGATGCTCATCTGTTCGCCCTCAGGCAGCAGGCGCGTGACGCCGCCTTCGGTTCCCGGCGCAAGCTTGTTGCGCAGGCGAACGTTGGCGAAAGTGCCGCGGACCATGACTTCATGGTTGCCGCGCCGCGAGCCGTAGGAGTTGAAATCCGCGGGCTTGACGCCGTGGTCGGTGAGGTACTTGCCTGCCGGGCCGTTCTGCTTGATGGACCCAGCCGGGGAGATGTGGTCAGTGGTTACGGAGTCGCCGAGGACAGCCAGCACGCGGGCGCTGGTAATGTCAGTGACCGGCGCAGGCGTGGCGGCCATGCCGTCGAAGTAGGGCGCCTTGCGGATGTAGGTGGAATCCGGCTCCCACTGATAGACGTCGCCGGTGGGGAAGCGGAGTCCCTGCCAGTTGGTATCGCCAAGGGTGACGGTGGAGTATTCCTTGCGGAAGCTCTCCGAGGTGAGCGCTGAGGCGACGGTGTCGGCCACCTCCTGCTGGGTGGGCCAGATGTCCTTGAGGTAGACGGGCTGGCCTGCCTTGTCCTTGCCGAGCGGCTCGTTGTCGAAGTCGTGATCGATTCGGCCGGCGAGCGCGTAGGCGACCACCAGCGGCGGCGACATGAGGTAGTTGGCGCGGACATCGGAGTTGATGCGGCCCTCAAAGTTGCGATTGCCGCTGAGGACGGAGACGGCGACGAGGCCGTGATCCTCAATGGCCTTGGAGACATCGCCGGGCAGCGGGCCGGAGTTGCCGATGCAGGTGGTGCAGCCGTAGCCGACTACGTTAAAGCGCAGCTGGTCAAGGTAGGACATGAGGCCAGCCTTGTTGTAGTAGTCGCTGACGACGCGCGAGCCGGGCGCGAGGGAGGTCTTGACCCACGGCGGCACGCTGAGTCCCTTTTCGACAGCCTTCTTTGCGAGGAGTCCTGCGGCCATCATTACGGACGGGTTTGACGTATTGGTACAGCTGGTGATGGCGGCAATGACGATCGAGCCGTGATCGAGGTAGGGATCAACTTCAACGCCGAAGCGCTCCTTGACGGTGGCGTGCTCGGGGATAGGTTGCAGCCCGTGCGCGGAGCCGGGTTCCGGCGTGCCGTGAGTGGACTGGACGTTTCCATTGACGGAGGCATGGCCGCCCTCGCCCTCCCAGCGAACTGCCTGGCGCTCGCCAAGCTTGCCGGCGTTGGGCCCAAGGAGGTTGGGGAGCTGTTTCCTGAAGCTGGCGCCAGTCTCGCTCAGCAGGACGCGGTCCTGCGGACGCTTGGGGCCGGCGACACTGGGCTGGACGGTCGCAAGATCGAGGGCGATGGTCTGGGTGTATTCGGCCTCGGGCGACGCGGGCGTGTGGAAGAGGCCCTGCTCCTTGTAATACGCCTCGACGAGGGCGATCTGCTCGGCGGGGCGGCCGGTGAGCTTGAGGTAGCGAAGCGTCTCCGCATCGACGGGGAAGATGCCGCAGGTGGCGCCGTACTCGGGCGCCATGTTGGCGATGGTGGCCCGGTCAGCGAGCGAGAGTTCGCTGATGCCGGCGCCGTAAAACTCGACGAACTTGCCGACGACGCCCAGCTTGCGCAGCATCTCGGTGACGGTGAGGACGAGATCGGTGGCGGTGGCGCCCTCACGGAGCTTGCCGATGAGCTTGAATCCGACGACCTGCGGCACGAGCATCGAGACGGGCTGGCCCAGCATGGCGGCCTCGGCCTCAATGCCGCCGACGCCCCAGCCGAGCACCCCGAGACCATTGATCATCGTGGTGTGCGAATCGGTGCCGACGAGGGTGTCAGGGTAGGCGACGGACTGGCCGTTCTGCTCCCTGGTGAAGACGACGCGGGCGAGGTATTCGAGGTTGACCTGGTGGCAGATGCCCATGCCGGGGGGTACAGCGGAGAAGTTGTGGAAGGCGGACTGGCCCCACTTGAGGAAGGCGTAGCGCTCACGATTGCGCTGGAACTCAAGGATGGCGTTCTGCTCGTAGGCATTGCCGGTGCCGTACTCATCTACCTGCACGGAGTGGTCGATGACCAGCTCGGCGGGCTGCAGCGGGTTGATCTTTTCCGGGTCGCCGCCGAGGAGCTTCATGGCGTCGCGCATGGCGGCGAGATCGACGATGGCGGGCACGCCGGTGAAGTCCTGCATGAGCACGCGGGCAGGCATGAAGGCGATCTCGCGCGATGGCTCGGCCTGAGGCTGCCATTTCGCCAGGAACTCAATATCCTCCGCGGTGACGGTCTTGCCGTCTTCCTGGCGGAGCAGGTTTTCAAGCAGGATGCGCAGGCTGTAGGGCAGGCGGCCGAGGTTCACGCCCTTCTTTTCTAGTGCACTGAGGCGGAAGATCCTGTAGCTGTGCTGGCCCGATTTCAATTCGGACTGGCTGTCGAAGCTGTTCATAATGCTGTGCCTTTCTGTTCTGGGAGTTCGCGTGCGTGCTCGCAGGCTGCCAGCAGGAAACCGAACCCGGCGGCGCTGCGGAAAATCGATCGATTCGAGCTTAGTCAGTCGCGGGGGAATCGTCCACGGTCAGGGCGACCGTGGCGGAAACGTTTGAGAATCGGCGAATGGAGGACGGTGCTCATGCCTGACAAGGAAGATTCTAGCGCGGCAGATGCAGGGGCGGAAACAGAGATGCAAAGCGCCCCGGCGAAGGGCGGAGGGTTTGAGCTTTTCTCAGTGCCGCAATTCTGCGATACTTGATTGTGCCCACCCGGTACGTCCATCAAAACCACATTAAAAAGGTGACGCAGGAATGTCCGCAAAGTACATCTTTGTGACTGGCGGGGTTGTATCCAGTCTAGGCAAGGGATTGGCCGCAGCTTCTATCGGCTGTCTACTTGAGAGCCGCGGTCTCCGCGTCAATCTGATGAAGTTCGATCCCTATCTCAATGTTGATCCGGGAACGATGTCGCCCTTCCAGCACGGCGAAGTCTTTGTGACGGACGATGGCGCGGAGACGGACCTCGATCTTGGTCACTATGAGCGCTTTACCCATGCGCGGCTTACGCGGGATAACAACCTGACGACCGGCCGCATTTACGAGCAGATCATCACCAAGGAGCGGCGCGGAGACTACCTCGGCAAGACCGTCCAGGTGATTCCGCATGTGACCAACGAGATCAAGGCGGCGATGCGCAAGGTCGCCGCGGATTGCGATGTGGCGATTGTCGAAATCGGCGGCACGGTGGGCGATATCGAATCGCTGCCGTTTCTGGAGGCGATCCGGCAGATGCGGCAGGAGCTTGGCCGCGAGAACACGGTATTTGTTCACGTGACACTGGTGCCGTGGATATCGGCTGCGCAGGAGTTGAAGACCAAGCCGACGCAGCACTCGGTCAAGGAGATGCTCTCGATCGGTATCCAGCCGGATATTCTGCTGTGCCGCACGGATCGGTTCCTTTCGCCGGAGATCAAGAGCAAGATTGCGCTCTTCTGCAATCTCGAAGAGAAGGCAGTCATCGCGGCGCGCGACGTGGAGTCTATCTATGAGGTGCCGCTGACGTTTGCGCAGGAGGGCGTGGATGCCCTGGCGCTGAAGTATCTGCACCTGGAGACGCGCCAGCCGGACCTGAGCCGCTGGAGCGCTCTGGTCGAGCGCTGCTACCACCCGCAGGATGAAGTGTCGATCGCGATCGTGGGCAAGTATGTCGAATATGAAGACAGCTACAAGTCACTCAAGGAAGCGCTGGTGCACGGCGCGCTCGCGCATAGCCTGAAGCTGCGGGTGACGTGGATCGAGGCCGAGGGGCTGCAGGTAGAGAACTACCAGGAGCAGCTTGCGGGCTTCGATGGGATTCTGGTGCCGGGCGGCTTCGGCAAGCGCGGCATTGAAGGAATGCTGAATGCGATCCGCTATGCGCGCGAGAACCGGGTGCCCTATTTCGGCATCTGCCTGGGCATGCAGACGGCGTGCATCGAATACGCGCGGAACGTGTGCGGACTGGAGGGCGCGAACTCAAGCGAGTTCGACCCAGCGACGCCGCATCGGGTTATCTACAAGCTGCGCGAGCTGACGGGCGTGGAAGAGATGGGCGGAACGATGCGGCTGGGCGCGTGGCCGTGCGTGCTGCAGGACGGATCGCTGGCGGCCAAGGCCTACGGCAAGACGGAGATCAGCGAACGCCATCGCCATCGCTATGAGTTCAATCGCGAGTATGAAGCGGCACTCACCGGCGCCGGCCTGCGCATTACCGGCACCACGCCGGATTCCACTTACGTCGAAATCGTGGAGATCCCCGACCATCCATTCTTCCTGGGCTGCCAGTTCCATCCTGAATTCAAGTCCAAGCCGCTGGAGCCGCATCCTTTGTTCGAGGCTTTTGTGATGGCTAGTTATGGGAAGCGCGAAAAGAGCGCCTCTGTGGCAGTACTTCCGACAGTGCACGCCAGCAACTAAGAACGGAGTAGTTCCGGTGAAGCAGAAAGTACTTGCTACGTGGATTGTCAACGATACTAAGGTCGAGCAGAGCTGGTTTCCGCAGGCTGGTAAGATCCAGTCCGATAATCCGCAGGTTCATTTTATGTACTGGCGGTGCGTGGCCGACTTCTTTGCGTGCGCGAGTCGCACTTGTGGCGATAGTTGCAGGCTTGTACTCTTCACGAACCGGCCAATCGCTGCACCTGATATTAAGAACTTTCTGGTTTCATTGGGTGTAGAAGTTATCGTTGTGCCTCTTGCTCATCTTCCCCCTGTTGGTTATCACGGCTCATGGCGAAATCAGTTCTACATCCTCGACCTGATTCAGTATCTTGCGAAGACTGCGGAGAACGAATCCTATGTCATTCTTGATTCGGACTGCGTGATCAACAAAAGTCTGGATCCTCTCTATCAGGAGCTTACCCAGAAGGGTGCGCTTCTGTACTCGATGTCCTATAGCGAAGAACACTCCATCAATGGGTTAACTAGGGTTGAAATGAAGGCCCTCTATGAGGAAATCAGCGGTGAGCCTCTGACGGAGATTCCTCGCTATTGTGGAGGGGAGTTTTTTGCGGCTACATCAGAAGCTATTCGCGCAATGGCCGAGTTGTCGGAAGCCATCTGGCGAGAGTGTATGGATAGATTTGAGCTGGGAAAGGCGAAGTTCAATGAAGAAGCACACTTTCTGAGCTATCTCTATTTCCGGCTTGGATTTGAGCATGACACGGCCAATCGCTTTATTAAGCGTCTATGGACACAATTTAGTTATCGCAATGTTGAGCCTCAGGATTATGAGCTTGCGATATGGCATGTGCCTGCGGAAAAGCGCTATGGGTTCAAGCGGCTTTACCGCGTTATTCGGAAGAGAGATTCATGGTTCTGGAAGATGCCCGCTGCGGACAGGTGGCGAGCCAGGATTGGCGTGATGCTGGGTATTCCTGCTTTCGGGACTCATAAGAAGCTGCAGGACCTGGGAAATCGTGTACTCGCCAAGGTGCTTAAATCGTCAATCTGACTGCATGAACGCGGATCAATCCGTAGAGATTGTGGTTTTATAGGTAAGTGATCTCAGCGTTTTCAGTAGGCGATGTGTCGATTGGGTCGGGCGGGCTATTTCTGATTGCCGGACCTTGTGTGATCGAGAGTGAAGCTCATGCGCGGCGGATGGCGGACGCCATTCAGCGCATCACCTCCGATCTTGGGGTGCCTTATGTCTTCAAGGCCTCCTACGATAAGGCGAATCGTACTGCAGTCAGCAGTTTTCGCGGGCCGGGGCTGCAGGAGGGCACGGCGATTCTGCGCCGCATTGGCGAGGCTACCGGGCTGCCAGTGCTTACTGACGTTCATGAGCCGTCGCACTGCGCCGTGGCTGCCGAGGGTGCGGATATTCTGCAGATTCCGGCGTTTCTGTGCAGGCAGACGAACCTGCTGGTCGCTGCTGCAGAAACCGGCCGCGCGATCAATGTGAAGAAGGGCCAGTTCGTTGCTCCCGCGGATATGCGCTACGCGGTCGAGAAGATTACTTCGACGGGCAATCAGCGCGTCTTTCTGACGGAGCGCGGCACGACCTTTGGCTACAACAACCTTGTGGTGGACATGCGCTCGCTGGCGATCATGCGGCAGATGGCTCCTGTGGTCTTTGACGGTACGCACTCGGTGCAGACGCCGTCGGCCGCGAACGGCGTTTCAGGCGGTCAGCCGGAGTTCATTCCGCTGCTGGCGCGGGCTGCGGTTGCGGCCGGTGTCGATGGCGTTTTCCTCGAGGTGCATGACGACCCGGCAAATGCAAAGTCAGATGGCGCGAATGCGCTCGATCTGAAGAATCTGCGAGCAGTGCTCGAGAGTCTGCTCGCGATCCAGGCTGCTATTTCCTAGGCTGATTGCCAAGTTTGCGATTGAAGAAATCCGCCTCCAGTTGATAGGCGGTCACCCAGGTGCGGTGCAGCAGAAAGTCGTGAATTTCGTCCGGGAAAATGTGCTCCTCAAAAGGGATGCCCTGGGCGCGGAGCGCTGCGGCAAGCTTGACGGTCTGAGAGAACTGCACGTTGCGGTCGTCGTCTCCCTGCATGAGCAGCACGGGTGAGCGCCAGGTGCTCACGTAGGCGAGAGGCGACGATTCCCAGGCGAGACGAGCCGCCTTTTGATCCGCATTTGGATTGTAGGATGGCTGCCAGTTTCCGAGTTCAATGTTCCAGTCGTGAACGCCGTGCATATCGACGCCTGCGGCAAAAAGATCGGAAGCGCGGGCCAGGGCGAGGGCAGTGAGGTAGCCGCCGTAGCTGCCGCCCCATACGCCGATTCGCGCCGGATCCACATCTGCGCGATTGCGCAGGTAGAGCCCCGCACCCAGCACATCATTGAACTCGCTTGCGCCGGCGGCGCCGTAGTTCAGGGCTTCACGAAAGTCCAGTCCGTAGCCGATGCCGCTGCGGTAATTCACTGAGAGGACGATGTAGCCGAGGCTGGCGAGGTACTGGTTCATCGCGTAGGCGTTGGAGTAGTACTGCATGGAGTTCCACCCGAGCAGCATCTGGCGGCGCGAGCCACCGTGAAAGAAGACTACGGCTGCATGTCTTCCCTGGTTTGCGGGAGGCAGGAAAAGCTGGCCGTGAATCTTCGTGCCATCGGCTGCAGAGAAGATGACCTGCTGGGGGACGGCAAACTTCGCCGCGGGAAAAGTTGCCGGGATGGTTTGCGGAGCCAGGTCATGCAACTCGCCTGAGGCCACGATCGCCGGACGGACAGGCAGGCGTGCATCGGCGTGGAGCGTGGCGAGAGTAGAGCCATCGCTAGCGAGGATGGGGTTCTTTTCAATACCGGCGCCAGTGGTCAGCTGCCGTGGTGTGCCTCCGGCCTCGTCGAGGCTCCACAGGTGCCTTCGGTCCTGATCAAGCGGGTCCGTGGTGGCCTGGTTGGATGCGTAGACTATGCGCCGGTGATCGGGCGAAGAGGTTACATCCTCCACCTCAAATGCTCCCGGCGTCAGGGCCGATGCGCTGCCGCCCTCCGAGGAGACTGCATAGAGATGAATCCAGCCATCGCCCTCCCAGGGGAAGACAATGCGCCCGTCCGCCATCCATAGCAACTGATTTGTGCCTTCGAGTTCATGGAAGGCGCTGCCTTGTCCTGGTGTCGCGCGCCAGATTGTCGTGGCCGTGCCGGTGCTCACATCGACTGCATGAATCGACCATGGCTGGGCCGTGCGGCGAGGCTTGAAGGTAATGCCTGACTCATCCGGTGGAATGCGGATGAAGGCGACTCTCCGGCTGTCAGGCGACCAGACAGGCTCGCTGTCGGATTGGGTACTGGGGTCGAGATAGCTGAGGTGTTTTGCCGCAATGTCATAAACGCCGATGAATCCGTGATCCCCTCTCCCGCTCACAAAGGCAAGGCGCCTGCCATCAGGCGACCAGCGCAGTGAGCCGAGTTCGCCCCGGGCGAAAAACATCTGCGCGGGCTTCGCTGCCGGATCATCCCACTTCACGGTCCAGACCTGGCCTTTGGACAGATAGGCAAGGGTGCCACCGCCAGGAGAGAAGGCTGGGGAGCGTCCGTCGGCGATCAGTCGCTGGCTGCCGTCTTTGATGGAGATGAGCCAGATCTGCTGCTCGACGCCCTGCGGCAGCAAGGCGGGGTTGGGAAAGGGCTTCTCGGGAAATTCGAAATCACCGCCGCGCGTGAAGGCGATGCTCTCGCCGTCCGGCGTCCAGGCGAGTTCGTCGATCTGCTGCCCATCGTCGGCGTCGTAGTGGGTGAGCGGGCGCGAGTGGTAGCCGCCGGCGGATGGCTCGGCGATCCAGAGGTTGCGGCGGCCCTCTTCATCCATCACCCAGGCAAAGCGCCTCCCGGCGGGAGCGGCGGAGAGCTCCGAGTTGAAGGGCGCGCTCATGGCCTGCTGCAGGGTGAACTCCTGGGCATGAAGCCCTGCGAAGGGAAGCAGGCTCTGCAGAAGCAGGGCCGCGGTAAACATCCGGAGCGGAAGGTGCATGGCGGCGTCCTTGAGGATGCAGTCTGGTGTAGAGGAAGACTACTACACGTGTATTCTGCGCTTGCTTGCAGAGCGAATGCGGAGTGGCATCGAAGCGTGTACAGCTAAAAAAGAAATCGTAAAGACGGGATGAGGGAGCAGGCGATGAGAGAACAGGGATTCTTGCTGAAGGGCACAGAGGTTTTTGAGGGGGACGCCGTCGAGGTGCGCTCCCCGTGGGACCAGAGCGTTGTCGGAACCATCCGGCAGGCCTCACGCGAACGCGCGGTGGAGGCGGTGGCGGGCCTGGACAAGGCTTTTGCGACGACGCGCGTCATGCCTGCCTATGAGCGGCAGAGGATCCTCGGCGAGGTAGCGGGGCGTATCGCGGCCGAAAAGGAACGGCTTGCCAGGCTGATCGTTGCGGAGGCAGGCAAACCTGTCCGCACTGCGCGCGGCGAGGTGGATCGCGCTGCCTTCACCTTTCGCGTAGCCGCGGAAGAGGCCACGAGGCAGGGAGGGGAGGTGCTGCCACTCGATCTGCTGCCGGGCGCGGAAGGACGATGGGGAATGGTGCGCCGCTTCCCGGCAGGGCCCGTTTTTGCCATTACTCCGTTCAACTTTCCGCTGAACCTGGTGGCGCACAAGCTGGCGCCGGCGGTGGCGGCGGGATGCCCGGTGCTGCTGAAACCTGCGCCACAGACGCCCTTCTCGTCTATGGAGCTGGCGCGCTTTCTGCTGGATGCAGGCTGGCCGCAGGAGGCGCTGGCGGTGTTGCCGCTGGCCAACGAAGATGCGGAGTGGCTGCTGGAACATGAAGACCGTCTGAAGCTGTTGAGCTTTACCGGGAGTGCCAGGGTGGGCTGGGCGCTGAAGGCGAAGGCAGCGAAGAAGCGCGTCCTGCTGGAACTCGGCGGCAATGCGGCCCTCATTGTTTGTGCCGAATGGGAAGACCTGCGCGGAGCGGCGCAGAAGGCGGTGACCGCAGCAATGAGCTATGCGGGGCAGAGCTGTATCTCCGTGCAGCGGGTCTATGTGGGGCGCGAGGCCTACGATGACTTCGTTCACTACGCGGTTGAACATCTACAGTCCCTGTGCGTCGGCGATCCGATGGATGAGGCGACGGATGTGGGCCCGGTGATTCGTCCTGTGGATGCTGTGCGGATCAGTGAATGGATCGCAGAGGCGCGTGAGGGCGGCGCGACAGTGCTGGCCGGCGGCAACTGCAACGGTTCGCTGGTGGAGCCCACGCTGTTGACAGGCACGCAGAGCCCAATGAGGGTGCTCGACGAGGAAGTCTTCGCGCCGCTGATGGTGGTGGAGCCATATGACACCTTTCAGGAGGCAATCGCGGCGGTGAACAGCTCCCGTTATGGGCTGCAGGCGGGCCTGTTCAGCTGCGACGCCAAGGAGATTTTTGCCGCATACGGTCAACTTGAGGTCGGAGGGGTGATCGTAGGCGATACCCCGACGTGGCGGCTCGATCCTATGCCGTATGGCGGCATCAAGGATTCCGGGCTGGGTCGCGAAGGCCTGCGTTATGCGATCGAAGAGATGACGGAGCCGAAGCTGCTGGTGGTAAAGCTGGACTGAAGCGTCCGTATTTCCTGGAAAAAACGACGGGGATTGCAGGGCTCCTTGCAGGCACTTTATGGTTCATTCCTAAAATTGCACGCGCAGTTGCGGTTTTTTTTCATGTAGGCACGTGTGTCACTTGCCGGACTTCGCTCCTCACCGCTATAGTTGTCCTTCACCCAAATAGCGCGATGAATTGCGATTGGAAAAAGCAGACAACAGGCAAAACTGTCGTAACTTTCATCAACGGAATTACCAGGAAGCAGGAATCGATCGATGGCGCAGATTTTTGACCGCAGCTCGAACGCGCTGGCCCGAATGAGCCTCGTATTAACGGGACTCATCGTGATTGCCCTGGGCGTTACGCTGGACCAGTTGCAGCGATCTCCGTGGGTCACACGTCAGGGGCAGCGAGCTGAACAGCCGGTACCATTCAGCCACAAGCACCATGTCCAGGGACTTGGACTGCAGTGCCAGTACTGCCACACCTCAGTCGAGAAGTCGAGCTACGCGGGGATCCCGCCGACGAAGACATGCATCAACTGCCACGCGCAGATCTGGACCAATGCGGACCTGCTGGAGCCGGTGCGCGACAGTTGGGCTACGGGCAAGTCGATCGTCTGGACCAAGGTTCACGATCTTCCGGACTACGTGTACTTCAATCACGAGATTCACGTGAACAAAGGCATAGGCTGTTCGAGCTGTCACGGGCGGGTGGACGAGATGCCCATCATGTACCAGCAGAACACGCTGCAGATGGAATGGTGCCTGAACTGTCACCGTAATCCGGGGAAGAACCTGCGTCCGACCTCGCAGATCTACAACATGGCATGGACTGAGCCGTCTGAGCTAAAGCCCGTCTGGTGTGCTTCTACGCCGGACAAGGACGGAGTTCCTACGGCGCAGTCGGTGAACTGCACGATGCAGGAGCCGGCAGCCGGTGGGCAGCTTGCTTCGCTGAGCGGCGCTCCGGTCGGACTGCACGCCCAGATGGTAAGCGACGCGGGTGGACCTCCTATGCCGGTGTCTGCTGTGTATACGAAATATACGAGTCAGGAAGCGCTGGGTAAGTTCCTGGTAGCCCAGTACCACATCCGTACGCCGCGCGAGCTTTCCAGCTGCGAGGTATGTCACCGATGAGCATGCTGCCAGAGAAGGAAAACCAAAATCAGATGAGTGCAAGCGAACCAGGGCAGCGGCTGACCCTCGAAGAAGTGCGGGCCAAGCTGAAGGGGCAGACCGGCAAGAAGTACTGGCGGAGCCTCGATGAGCTGGCGGATAAGCCTGAATTTGGCGAGATGCTCAGCCGGGAATTTCCGCAGCAGGCGTCAGAGTGGATCGATCCGGTCACACGGCGTGGATTTCTCAAGCTGGCAGGCGCCTCGATGGCCCTTGCCGGAGTGGTTGGCTGCACCAAGCAGCCGGACGAGCCAATCTATCCTTACATCAAGCAGCCGGAAGATCTGGTGCTTGGCAGGCCGGTCTATTTCGCTACCGCTCATCCTTTTCCCATGGGCGCGCTGCCGCTGCTGGTCAAGAGCGATGCTTATCGCCCCATCAAGCTCGACGGCAACCCGGAGCACCCGATGGCGCACGGCTCCTCGGATGCGATGACCCAGGGCACGCTGCTCGCGCTCTATGATCCTGATCGCTCGCAGCACATCCTCTATCGTGGGGAGACGCGCAACTGGCCAGTCTTTCAGGCAGCCTTTCGCGGAATGCTGGCGGACAAGAAGGCCTCCGGCGGCGGACAGGGGCTCTACTTCCTGAGTGCAACCGTAACCTCGCCCACGCTGGCAGCGCAGTGGAAGAAGGCGCAGGCTTCTTATCCGAACGCGAAGTTTCTCCAGTATGAGCCGGTCAACCGCGATTCCGCTTATGCGGCATCGAAGCAGGCTTTCGGCGATTATCTGGACGCGCAGTACAAGCTCGACCAGGCCAACGTTATCCTCGCCCTCGACGCGGAATTTCTTTCAGGCATCGTGCACCCCGGCTTCAATAAGCTGGCAGGCGACTGGGCTGCGAAGCGCAAGCTGGACGGCACGGATGAGATGAACCGCCTGTATGCGGTGGAGAGCTGGACCACAACCACCGGCCTGAAGGCGGAGCACAGGCTTGCCCTGCGGGCGAGCGAAGTTGGTCCGTTTGCGGCGGCGATTCTCGCGCAGCTCAATGGCGGCGCGGCTCCGGCCGGTTACAGCTGGACCGACGAGCAGCAGAAGTATCTCGCTGCGCTGGTTAAGGATCTGAAGGCGAACGCAGGCAAGTCGGTGGTGATTCCGGGCGAGCAGCAGACTCCCGAGGTCCATCTGGCGGCTATCGCGATCAACCAGGCGCTTGGCAATGCAGGCAAGACGGTGGTCTACACCGAGACGGTCAACCCGATGCCGTCGATCCAGGGCGATGATCTCAAGACCCTGATCGCCGATCTGAATGCGGGCAAGGTCGACTGGCTGGTGATCATGAACACCAATCCCGTCTATGGGGCGCCCGTCGATCTCGACTTCATCACGGCGATGTCGAAGGCTAAGCACACGGTGCACCTTGGGCAGTACCTGGACGAGACAGGCAACGTCGCCGAATGGCATATCAATGGTGCGCATTATCTGGAATCGTGGTCGGATGCGCGTAGCTATGACGGCACGGTATCGATCATCCAGCCGATGATCGATCCGCTCTACGGCGGCAAAAGCGAGCACGACATTCTGCAGCAGATGCTCGACGACCCGGATACGTCGGCGTACGGGGCAGTCCGCGCGACATGGAAGCAGCAGCTCTCGGCCAAGGGAGATTACGAGTTCAACTGGCGGAAGGCCCTGCATGACGGCTTCCTGGCAGATACGGCCTTCCCGGCAAAGAGTGTTGCGGCAAAGAATATTGCCGTCAATGTATCTGCACCGGCTGCGGCGGATTCGATCGAGGTGATCTTCAGGCCTGATCTGAATCTGTATGACGGCCGCTATGCGAACGTGGGCTGGCTCCAGGAGCTGCCCCGCCCGGTCACGAATCTCTCGTGGGATAACGCCGCGATGATGAGCTACGGGACCCTCGACAAGCTGAAGGTCGAAGAGAGCGATGTTATCGAAATCAGTGTCAACGGGAGCAAGGTACTCGCTCCGGTACTGGCGGTTCCGGGACACGCGGACAATGTCATCACCCTGACGCTGGGCCAGGGCCGGAGAAATGCCGGACGGGTCGGCAGCGGCATGGGATTCAATGCCTACGACGCGCGCACCTCGTCTGCTCCGCTGATTGCGGCGAATGCGCAGGTGAAGAAGACCGGCAACAAGTTCGAGTTCGCGGTTACGAAGAGCCACTATATTGACCATCGGGCGATGTACGCCGGCGGCGATGGCAGCGGCACGCACTCCCTGGAAGGCAACGAGACGCTGACCCGCGGGATCATCCGTTACGCCACTCTCGATGAGTTCAGGAAGGATCCGGACTTCGCTCACCAGGGCGAAGGCCACGATGCACCCGAGCCGGATACGAGCATGTTTGCCTCCTACCGCTACGACAAGAACGCATGGGGCATGTCGATTGACATGAACTCCTGCGTAGGCTGCAATGCCTGCATCGTGAGCTGTTACGCGGAGAACAACATTGCGGTGGTCGGACGGCACCAGGTCAAGGTAGGCCGCAACATGCAATGGCTGCGCATCGACACCTACTTTGAAGGCGATCTGGCGGCGCCGCGGGCACACTTCCAGCCGATGGCCTGTCAGCACTGCGAAAATGCGCCGTGCGAGCAGGTATGCCCGGTAGGCGCTACCGTGCACACTCCCGAGGGGCTGAACACGATGGTTTACAACCGTTGCGTGGGCACTCGCTACTGCTCGAACAACTGCCCCTATAAGGTGCGGCGATTCAACTTCCTGCTCTACTCCGACTATGAGACGGAGAGCCTGAAGCTGATGCGCAACCCGGACGTGACGGTGCGTAGCCGCGGCGTGATGGAGAAGTGCAGCTACTGTGTGCAGCGCATCTCGGCGGCGAAAATAGCCGCGGACAAGGGCAACCGGCAGGTGCGGGACGGGGAGATTGTCACCGCATGCCAGCAGGCCTGCCCGACCAGCGCGATCACCTTCGGCAATATCAACGACCGCAGCAGCAAGGTGGCAAAGCTCAAAGCGCAGACCCGCAGCTATGGGGTGCTCGAAGGCAACAACACCCGTCCTCGGACGACGTATGTTGCGGAAGTGCTCAACGTAAACCAGGAACTCGCCGCGGCACTCGGCGAAGGCTCACCGCAGCAGAACGGGTAACGAAGCTCAAGAGGCGAGTATGGCAACCAAGGACGTCAAGATTAACGATCCGATGCGCGACCCGGTAACCGGCGAAAACCGGGTTATCGCGCCGGGACATACGCTCAGATCGGTCACGGAGAAGATCTCGCGGATCGTGCTCACCAGTCACACTCCGCTGGGGTGGTTCGGCGGCATCATGGTGGCGAGCGGCGTTGCGACGCTGCTGGCTATCTGCGTGACCTGGCTCTTCCTGCGCGGCGTCGGAATCTGGGGCATCACCCAGCCGGTGGCGTGGGGCTTTGCCATCATCAATTTTGTCTGGTGGATCGGTATCGGCCACGCGGGAACCCTGATCTCCGCCATTCTGCTGCTCTTCAAGCAGACCTGGCGTAACTCGATCAATCGCTTTGCCGAGGCAATGACCCTCTTTGCGGTGGTCTGCGCCGGAATGTTCCCCTTGATTCACGTCGGACGTCCGTGGCTTGGATACTGGCTTTTCCCTTATCCGAATACGATGAACGTCTGGCCGCAGTTCCGTTCGCCGCTGCTGTGGGACGTCTTTGCCGTCTCGACGTACGCGACCATTTCGGTGGTTTTCTGGTACATCGGCCTGGTTCCGGACTTTGGCACGATGCGCGACCGGGCGAAGTCGAAGGTGGGTCAGTATATCTACGGCATGGTTTCCCTCGGATGGCGCGGCTCGGTGCGTCACTGGGTTCGCTATGAAACGGCGTCCCTGCTGCTGGCCGGACTGGCCACGCCGCTGGTGCTCTCAGTGCATACGGTCATCAGCTTCGATTTCGCGGTGGCCCTGTTGCCCGGGTGGCACACCACGATTTTCCCGCCATACTTCGTAGCAGGCGCCATCTACTCCGGCTTCGCCATGGTGATCACGCTGGCGGTTCCGATCCGCAAGTTTTATCACCTCGAAGACATGATCACCATTCGCCACATAGAGAATATGGGCAAGGTGATGCTGACCACCGGACTCATCGTGGCCTATGGCTATTCGATGGAAGTCTTCATGGCGTGGTACTCGGCAAGCCACTGGGAATACTTCATGATGTGGAACCGCATGTTCGGGCCGATGGGATGGTCTTACTGGGTTCTCATCACCTGCAATATCGCTCTTCCGCAGTTGCTGTGGCTGCGAGCCTGGCGCAGAAGCCCGTCCCTGATGTTCCTGATGTCGCTGATCGTGAACACGGGTATGTGGTTTGAGCGTTTCGTGATTGTCGTTACCAGCCTTACGCGCGACTACCTTCCATCCTCGTGGGGAACCTACAAGGCAACCCGTTGGGACTACGGAACGTTTGTCGGCACCCTGGGGCTTTTCACTGTTCTGTTCTTCTTATTTATCCGCTTCGTACCTATGATTCCGATGCAGGAAATCAAAGTCCTGCTGCCGCAATCCAAGGTGCGGGAAGAAGCGGAACCACTGCCGGAGGCAGGTGACTAATGCCTGTACGTGAAGGAACATACGGATTACTGGCGGAGTTCGATACTCCTGGAGAACTGGTGAGAGCCGCGAAGGCTGCTTACGGCTCCGGCTGGCGTCGCCTGGACTGCTACACGCCTTATCCACTTGAAGAGGCAGCTGAAGCCATCGGTTTTCACCGCGATGAAGTTTCGCTTGTCTGCCTCCTCGGGGGGCTGCTGGGATTGGCGGCCATGTATGGCCTGGAAACCTGGATCTCGGTCTGGGGTTATCCCTTGAATATCGGTGGAAGGCCCTACTACTCATGGGTAGCCTTTATGATCCCCGCCTACGAGTGGACGATTCTCTATGCCGGGCTGTCGGCGGCCTTCGGCATGCTGGCCATGTGTGGTTTGCCGTCGCTCTATCACCCGCTCTTCAATGCGCCGAATTTCCGCAACGGCGCGACGAATGACAAGTTCTTCCTCTGCCTTGAGGCCGATGATCCGAAGTTTGTTCTGGACGAGGCGCGCAAGTTCCTCGAAGATCAAAGCCCTGTTTCCGTAGTGGAGGTGGAGTATTAATCCGATGAACCGAATCCGCTCGGAAGCTGCGCGCCACGGCGTGGCGCTGGCAGCGTTAGCAGCCATCTCTCTGCTTGCCGGTTGCAGGCAGGACATGCATAACCAGCCGAAATTCATTCCCCAGCGCGGGACTACCTTCTTCGCAGATGGGCGCTCGGTACGCCCCCAGGTGACCGAGACTGTCGCCCGGGGCCAGCTTGACGAAGATCAGTATTTCTATACCGGTCTGAAAGATGGCAAAGAGCAGAACCTGATGCCGTTTCCGGTGACCATGCAGGTTATGGAGCGCGGACAGGAACGCTTCAACATCTACTGCACCCCGTGCCACTCCCGCGTGGGAAACGGGGACGGAATGATTGTTCAGCGCGGCTATAAGCCGGCGGGCAATTATCATGGCGCGCGGCTGATGGCGAAGCCTCTGAGCCATTTCTTCTATGTTATGACGAATGGCTACGGTGCTATGCCTGACTACTCGGCACAGCTGACCCCGGCAGACCGTTGGGCAGTGGCAGCCTATATTCGCGCGCTGCAGTTGAGCCAGGCCGCTACGACCAAGGACGTTCCAGCGGGTGCTCAGGTCGGCGATCTCACGAATATTGCAGAGAGCGAAGGATATCCGGCGAGCTATGCGGGTCCGTGGCCTCTGCCCGAGACCACCTATGTGGAGGCCAATCCGCGCAGCGGGCTGGCGGCCGGAGCCCCGGTCCACAGTCCAAATCCTCCGGCGACGAAGAACATGCCCATGACGAAAACTACCAAAGGCGAAACGATGCCGCCGAGCGGAGCAAGGTAAGATGGCACATCACGCAAACACCCTGCCTCATGAACTCGATGCTCCGGCTTTTGTAGACGCGTGGCGGACGCGCGCACTTATTACGGGTGCAATTGCCTCCGTTCTGGGTATAGCCATGGGCTTCCTGGCCCATGATGACTGGGAACACTTTTTCCGCTCCTGGCTGCTTGGCTTCATCATCTGCTTCGGCTTCTGCATCGGCGGTATGGCGATGCTGATGGTGCAGTACCTGTCGGGGGGCAAGTGGGGTCTTCTGATCCGCCGATCGCTCGAGGCGATGACCCGGACGTTGCCGCTGGTGTTCCTGATGTTCCTGCCGGTGGGTATCTTCGGTGCGAGCCTCAAGAAGCTCTATATCTGGGCGAGGTACCCCAATACTGAAGATGCTTTGCGTCATCACCTGATCAACGCAGAGCAGGCTCATGCCATTGCCTTCAAGAAGCCCATGCTGAATGTGGTCAGCTTCTGGTGGGTATCGCTTCTTTGCTTCGCGATCTGGGCGGTCTACACCTTCTTCCTGAATCGCTGGTCGCTGCAGCGGGATGCTGATACCGCACCTAATGTGCCCTACTGGCAGACCAAGTTCGAGAACATCAGCGGCTTCGGAGTTCTGCTCTACTCCATCCTGCTCACGGCCGGAGCTATCTACTGGGTAATGTCGCTGGACCCGACCTGGTACTCAACCGTATATGGTCTGCAGTTTCTTGTCGGCCAGGGTTACGGGGTGCTCGCACTGGTGATTCTGACGCTGATCGGGCTTTCAAAGGCGGAGCCGATGAAGACGGTCTTCCGCATCACCGAGCAGCACGATCTCGGCAAGCTCTGCTTCGCCTTCACGATGCTGAACATCTATCTTGCCTTCGCGGCTTTCCTGATTATCTGGTCAGGTAACTCGCCGGAAGAGATTCCCTGGTTCCTCGATCGCATCCGTGGTGGCTGGGGCGTGATTGCTACGCTCGACGTGATGTTTCATTGGCTGCTTCCCTTCACCCTGCTGCTTTCACGCGATTTGAAGCGTATCAAGAGCCGGCTGAAGGTGGTCTGCTACATCATGATCTTCGCCCGCTGCTGGGATATGTTCTGGCTGATCGAGCCCAACTTTGCCGATGCCCGCCGGAACCTGCACATGAGCATCGGAATTCTGGAGTACTGCGTCGTCCCCGTCGCGCTGATCGCCTTCTGGATGGCTTATTACTTTACCCAGTTGAAGCAGCGGCCGCTGGTGGCCACCAACGATCCGCACCTGGCGGAGATACTGGAGCCTGAACATGCCCACGCATAACGAGCATGAGTCGCATAATAAGCCGGGGTCGGTCCGGGAAGGCTTTGAAGTCACCGATGTCAACACGCCTGGCGTCGTCGTCTTCCTGATTGCCATGGCCGTGTCGGTAGGAGTGTTTTTTGTCTTCTGCTACGGCATGGGGAAGGTTATCAACAATGCGCTGATCAAGCGAGATGGTCCGCCTAACAAGTGGAACCAATTCAATATGCCGGGTGCAGCTCCGCGGAACATGGAATCCAACCCAGCTCTCCAGCAGCAGCAGCTCCACGCCCTGACGCAGCGCTTTCCCACTCCGCGCCTGCAACTGGACGACGGAAACCAGGATGTAGCCGATCTGCATGCCCGGGAAGATCTGCTGCTTGAGCACTATAGCTGGATTGACCAGTCCAAGGGCACGGTCCGTATTCCAATAGAGCGGGCCATGCAGTTAATCGTGGAGCGAGGATTGCCGGTTGCGCCGGCAGCACAGCCCTCCGAGCCGCTGATGACGGGAGATGCCAAGCCTGTCGTGCCGATGCCTCTAACGGACGGATTTGCCCGAACGGCTTATGAGCAGCAGGAGCAGGGGCCGTCCAGGGAGCCGGGAGAACAGGCTTCCACCAAGGCTAATAACCACTGAGCACATTTGTTGAGCGGCCAAAAGCCGCCCGTGGCAGAAAACCACGCGCGCGTTAGCATGAATACATGAGATACAGGGACAGAATGCAGGCTTTCACACCAATCCGGACTCGAATAGCAGCATGTCTGGGCCTGCTCCTGTTCGCAATTTGCAGCGCCGCGCCTGCACAGGTCTCGGATTATGGCCAGAAGCAGATGGGAGATCCGGCGCGCGATCATCTGCCCAGCGTGCTCGGGAAGGTTTCCATCACGCAGAAGCTGAATACCCAGGTTCCGCTCGATGAGACCTTTCGGGATGAAACCGGCAAGACGGTCAAGCTGGGCGACTACTTCGGTAGGCGACCTGTCATCCTGGCTCTCGTGTATTACAGCTGCCCCATCCTCTGTTCGGAAGAGCTGGAAGGACTGGTCGGGGCGCTGGAGATGGTCAAGTTCGACCCAGGCAAGGATTTTAATGTCGTCGTGGTGAGCATTGATCCAAGCGAGACTCCGGAGCTGGCGGCAAAAAAGAAGGCCTATTACCTGCAGCGTTACGGCAGGCCGGGAACGGGAGATGGCTTC
Organism: Acidipila rosea; assembly: GCF_004339725.1. Lineage (GTDB taxonomy): Bacteria > Acidobacteriota > Terriglobia > Terriglobales > Acidobacteriaceae > Acidipila > Acidipila rosea. The sequence goes on from NZ_SMGK01000005.1 coordinate 306,623, forward strand.
CATTTTCTTACCGGCCAGGAACCTGCAATCAGGGCACTGGCTGCGGCGACAGGCTTCGGATACACCAGAGTGCAGGGACCGGACGGCAAGCTCAACCAGTTCGCGCACGCCAGCTCGATTGAATTGCTGACTCCTGAAGGAAAGATATCTCAGTATTACCTCGGCGTGGAGTATTCTCCACGAGACATTCAGCTTGGACTGGTCGAGGCGTCGCACAACAAAATCGGTACGCCGGTTGATGACATTCTGACCTATTGCTACCGGTATGATCCGCAGCGGAACCGCCGCAGCCTGGTCGTGGCGAGGATCGTACAGGCCGGTTGTCTGATGACCATGCTTGCACTGGGCAGTTTTATGGTAGTGAACTTCCGCCGCGACATACGCGCAGGCGGGCATAGCGGGACTAGAGCGAACGGATAAAAGGCAACGATGCACATAATCAGTCCAGTACTTTGGGAATTTCTCGTTAATTGGCTAACGCACTTCGCGCTGTTTCCGCCCGAGGCCTCCGGAATTGCGCCTTATACAGATGCGCTCTATTTCTTTCTCGTAGGGATCTCGCTGACAGGCCTGGTGATCGTGGGGCTGCTGGTTGGCCTCTTTTCGGTCAAGTACCGGAAGGAAAAGCATCCTGAAGCGGTCCAGATCGAAGGATCGACGCTCCTCGAGGCAACATGGACGATTATTCCTCTTGCCCTGTTCATGATCGCCTTTGTCTGGGGCGCCTTGCTGTACTTCCGTATCTATACGCCTCCGACCAATGCCATGAATATCTATGTGGTCGGCAAGCAGTGGATGTGGAAGGCTGAGCATCCGGGCGGGCAGCATGAAATCAATGCCCTCCATATCCCGATCAACAAGCCGGTGCAGCTCACCCTGATTTCACAGGACGTCTTCCATAGCTTCTCGATCCCGGCGTTTCGCGTGAAGCGCGAGGCGATTCCAGGACGTTACACGACGGTCTGGTTTGAGGCGACAAAGACCGGCGAGTATCATCTTTTCTGTACGCAGTACTGCGGCACGTTGCACTCGGCCATGATCGGGACGATTTACGCCATGACGCCGGATGACTACCAGGCATGGACCGCCGGCTCGACCAGCGGAACGTCGCTGGCCCAGAACGGGGAGCGGCTCTTTGCCAGCCTCGGCTGCAACTCCTGCCACTCCGGCGCGGCCACGGCGCGCGGGCCGAACCTGGCGGCAGCCTATGGAAGCAAGATTCAGATGTCGAACGGCAGCTATGTCACGGTGGACGATGCCTTTCTCCGTAACGCCATCCTGAATCCGACGATGAACCAGGTTGCGGGTTATGCCCCGATCATGCCAACGTACCAGGGACAAGTCAGCGAGGATGGCCTGATTGATCTGGTCGAGTACATCAAGAACCTCAATTCCAATTATCGTGTTCAGCAGACGTTGAATACGAGTCAGGTCCAGACCCCGTCGCCTGCCATGCCGGGGACTTCTGGTTCAGCAAATGCCGGGCAGGGGATGGTGAAGCAATGAGCACAGCGAGTACAATCGTCAAGCTCCCTCCGCAAGAGGGCGCCACTCTACCGAAAAAGTCCTATCTCAACAGCGAGTACGGGCTGAAAAGCTGGCTGTTGACAGGAGATCACAAGAGGATTGCCATCCTCTATCTGATCTCGATCACATTCATGTTTTTCGTCGGTGGCGCGATGGCTGGCCTTATCCGGCTGGAACTGCTGACGCCACAATCAGATCTGATGGCTACGGATACCTATAACAAGGTATTCAGCATGCACGGGATAGTGATGGTCTTCCTGTTCCTGGTGCCGTCAGTGCCAGCCACGATAGGGAACTTCCTCATTCCAATCATGATCGGGGCCAAGGACCTCGCCTTCCCCAAGATCAACCTGCTGAGTTGGTATCTCTATCTTGCGGGAGCAGCCTTTACTATTGCGGCGATGGTTCTTGGCGGCGTCGATACCGGCTGGACATTTACGACTCCACTCAGTACTCACTATCTGAATACACATGTGGTGACCGCAGGCCTCGGCATTTTCATTGCAGGCTTCTCGTCCATCTTTACCGGTCTCAATTTTATCGTGACCATTCATCGCATGCGCGCCCCGGGCATGACCTGGTTCCGGCTGCCGCTCTTTATCTGGTCGCACTATGCAGCCTCCATTCTCATGGTGCTGGGAACCCCGGTACTGGCTATCTCGCTGGTGCTGGTCATTCTTGAGCGCACGATCGGCATTGGAATCTTTGACCCGACCAAGGGTGGCGATCCGCTTCTCTTCCAGCATCTCTTCTGGTTCTACTCTCATCCGGCCGTGTACATCATGATCCTCCCGGGTATGGGTGTGATTTCCGAGGTTATCTCGACCTTCTCCCGCAAGCGAGTCTTTGGCTATACAGCGGTCGCATTCTCCTCTGTTGCTATTGCGGTGTTCGGCTTCTTTGTTTGGGAACATCACATGTTCATCATGGGTGTTTCAAACTACTCGGCACTCGTGTTCTCGCTCCTGACCATGCTGGTCGCCGTCCCGACAGCCATCAAGATATTCAACTGGTCGGCAACCCTTTATAAGGGATCGATCACCTTTGAAACGCCGATGCTCTACGCGTTCGGCTTCCTGGGCCTTGTAACCATCGGCGGTATGACCGGTGTTTTCCTCGGTTCGATGGGCATGGATATCCATCTCACCGAAACCTATTTCATCGTGGCTCACTTCCACTTTGTGATGGTCGGCGGCATGCTCATGGCCTACCTCTCCGGGATTCACTTCTGGTGGCCTAAGATGACCGGCCGCATGTATCCGGAGCAAGTGTCCAAGCTGGCGGCTCTAACTACCTTCATCGGGTTCATCCTCACCTTCTTCCCGCAGTTCATCCTGGGCTATCTGGGTATGCCGCGTCGCTATGCAGCCTATCCGCCGGAGTTTCAGGTGCTGAATGTGTTGTCGACAGCGGGTGCGACGGTGCTTGGCATCGGCTATCTGTTGCCGATGCTGTACATGACGTGGTCGCTCAAATACGGCAAGATTGCCGGGGCCAACCCATGGCAGGCGACTGGTCTTGAATGGCAGATCCAGTCTCCGCCGTTGACTGAGAACTTTCTAGAAACTCCTATCGTGGACCACGAGGCCTACGACTACGAATGGCTTGCAAATAAGACTCAACACGAGGTCCAGACCGTTGGATAGCCAAGCGATCGCAACCAGTCCGGAGCACACTCCTTCCGTAGAGCACGCTCATCCTCCCTATCTGCGTCACCACTTTGAAACGGTGGAGCAGCAGCGTGAGGCGTCAAGCTTCGGTATGTGGCTTTTCCTGCTCACCGAAATCATGTTCTTCGGCGGTATGTTTGCGGCATACCTGATCTACCGCAACTGGTATTATCCGGCGTTCGTCGCGGGCAGCCACCAGTTGTCGATTGTTCTTGGCACGATCAATACGGCCGTGCTGATCGGCTCGAGCTTTACGATGGCGATGGCTGTTTACAGTGCGGAGACACGTAATCGGAAGGCGCTGATCACCTATCTGCTGTTGACCATCACTCTGGGACTCGTCTTCCTCGGCATCAAGAGCGATGAGTACCACGAGAAGTGGGAGAAGCACCACGTCCCGGGGCTCAACTTCAGTGTGCACGACTTCGTGAACGTGAACCCTGCGTATCCCGATGACAAACCGCTGCCGCTCGACATGGCCGAGAAGACCCAGGTTTACTTCTCGCTTTACTTCGCCATGACGGGCATGCACGCACTGCACATGATCATCGGCATATCCATCCTCATCATCCTTGTTATTAAGGCCTATGGGGGTTCCTATACCGACGGGCATGTATCAACAATAGAGAACTTCGGGCTCTATTGGCACTTTGTCGATATTGTGTGGATATTCCTGTTTCCTTTGCTCTATCTCATCAGCAGGCACCAGTGAGCGCACGACGCGAGAGAGGACTTGATTAAGAATGTCTGAACCAACTGCCAATCCGCACCACGTCGTCGGACCCAAGGTGTACCTCGCCATCGGTGGCACGCTTCTGCTGCTCACCGGGGCAACGACGGCGATCTCCTTTGTCGAGCTGGGCGTCTTCAATGCTGTTGTCGCACTTGCGATTGCAGTAATCAAGGCGATGCTGGTAGTGCTGTTCTTCATGCACATCCGGTACAGCTCAAAGCTTCTCAAATTGACGGTTGCCGCGGGATTTTTTACTTTCCTGGTGCTGATCTCGATGGTCATGACCGATTACATCAGCCGCGCGTGGGGCCTCTGGTAGGCTGGCGGCCGTTGCATCAAAAGGGGCAGCCATCGGCTGCCCCTTTCCATTGGGGACGCCCTTCGTTATAAGGCCACAATAACTTTTCCATCGGAACGCCATGACTGATGGTGGCCAAGTAACATCAGTTTGACCATGAGTTCCACGCAGACACCTCCCTCCCTCGAAGCCCTTGCCGACAACCCTCGTGTCACCGTTCGACGCGCCGGAGCGCCGCTGAAGGACGGCAAATGTGTTGTTTACTGGATGCAGCGTGCTGAGCGCGGGCGCGATAACCCTGCAGTCGATCTAGCGATTGAGCTTGGCAACGCGCTAGGGCTGCCGGTGGTGGCATTCTTTTCGGCCATATCAAACTTTCCCCATGCGAACCTGCGGCACTATGCCTTCCTCAATGAGGGGCTGCCGGATATAGAAGAAGACCTGGCCGGACGCAATATAAGTTTTGTTGTCCGCCGCCCTCCGCTGAATTCGCTGGAGAAGTTTCTCAACGAGGTAGGCGCAGCGATGGTGATTGGAGACGAGAACCCGTGCCGCGAACCAGAACGCTGGCGCAAGGTGCTTGCGCATCGGCTGCAGCTTCCTTACTGGACGGTCGATGCGGACCTGGTTGTGCCCTCCAACTTCTTTCCCAAGCACCAGTATGCGCTGCACATCATGAAGCCTAAGCTCTATGCGGAGATGCAGAAGTATCTCGTGCCCTTTGCGAACCACCGGGCTCTGCATGAGTGGAAGCGGCCGGCAAACTTCGAGTCCTTCGATGTCCGCGAGGATGTCACCCACGGCTGGCGCAACTTCGATCGCAGCGTGGAGCCGGTCGAAAGCTTCAAGGGCGGTACGCATGCTGCGATGGAGCGGCTGAAGGACTTTGTCACGTCCGATCTCGCCCGCTACGATACTCAGCGAAATCATCCCGAATCCGCAGGCACGAGCAGGCTGTCGCCGTACCTGCACTTCGGGCATATCAGCCCGGTCACGATTGTGCTGGCGGCGGATGAAGCCGTAAAGGCAGGGCATGCGACCCATGCGGCGCGGGATGTTTTTGTCAGCGAGCTGGTGGGCTGGCGGGAGCTCTCAGTCAACTTTGTGAAGTACGTGCCGAATTACGACACGATCGAGGGGGCGCCGGACTGGGCGCAAAAGACCCTGCGGGAACATGCGAGAGACAAGCGCGATCCCCTTTATACGCTGGAACAGCTGGAGCGCGGGGAGACGTACGATGAGATGTGGAACGCAGCGCAGCTGCAGATGACGAAGTACGGCTGGATGCACAACTACCTGCGGATGTACTGGGCGAAAAAGATACTGGAGTGGTCGCCGAATCCGGCGACAGGCTATGAATGGGCCGTGACGATGAACGACAAGTACTTCCTCGACGGCCGCGACCCGAACGGCTATGCGGGCGTCGCCTGGGCAATGGCAGGAGTGCATGACCGTCCATGGTTCGAGCGGCCCATCTTCGGGACGATTCGTTATATGTCGGGCGCATCGACGGGTAAGAAATTCAATTCGAAACGGTATATTGCAAATGTGAAGGATGGACGCTGGGCCGGAGATTGAGCGGCTGAACGAGCGTTGTGTGTCCTTGCGCAGAATGGAGAACATGGAACCGAACGAAGCACAGGAGTTGCAGGAGACGCATGAGCAGGCCAATGAGCACCCGACGCTGAAGCCCGTGAGCTTCACGATGAGCGTGCTGGCCGTCCTTGTTGCGATCACGACGGTCTTGGGCCATCGCATGCATACGGAAGCGGTACTCGAACAGGCCAGAGCGAGTGACCAGTGGAACCTCTACCAGGCGAAGAAGATCCGGCAGGCCGATACCTCGCTGGCAGTCGATTATCTGTCGGCTCTGTCGCTGCGGGACATGGCAGGGGCTCAGAAGATGGTGGAGGGCTATAAGGCTCACCTGAAAAAGTGGGCGGGCGATCTGGAGCAGGAGCAGCAACAGGCGCGGGAGTACGAACACGGCGTGCGCAGGGCAGAGCGTCGGGCGAGCCGATTTGATCTTGGTGAAGCGCTGCTGGAGATAGGGCTGGTGGTTACGTCGATTACGCTGCTCACCCGGCAGCGGGCGTACTGGTTTCTGGGCATGGGCTTCGGCGCGGTGGGACTGGTGGTCGCGTTTACCGGATATCTGGTGCGTTGAAGTAATCTGGTTGTTTGAGACACGGCATGCCCAAGTTCACGATGCGGTTGCTGCTGGCGCTGGCGCTCTGTTGCCCGGCGCTCGCGACCGTCCGCGGGCAGACGGCTGCGCCGGTCCTCACGGCAAATAATCCTGCAAATACCCCGGCGCAGCAGCAGAAGCACTACGTGGTGCTGGTTTCGCTGGACGGCTTTCGCTACGATTACGCGAGGAAATATGGAGCCGGCCACCTGCTGTCGATGGCAGCCCATGGGGCGAGCGCGCCGGAGGGCATGATCCCGTCTTACCCGTCGCTTACCTTTCCTAACCACTACACGCTGGTGACGGGGCTTTATCCGGAACACCATGGGATCGTGGCGATGAGCTTCTACGACCCGGCGCGCAAGGAGCGGTACGCCTACAACGATCCGAAGACGAACAGTGACGGCAGCTGGTATGGCGGGACGCCGTTGTGGGTGCTGGCGGAGCAGCAGGGGATGCGTTCGGCGTGCTTCTTCTGGCCGGGCTCCGAGGCAGCTATCCAGGGAGTACGGCCGAGTTATTATCTGCATTTCGACGATAAGTTTCCGGAAGAGCAACGCATCGACCAGGTTGTCGAATGGCTCAGGCTGCCCCCGGAGCAGCGCCCGCATTTCATTACGCTCTACTACTCGAATGTCGATCACGCCGGGCACGAATTTGGGCCGGATGCGCCGCAGACAGCCGCAGCGGTGAAGCGTGTTGATGGGCTTGTGGGCAGGCTTGAGATGCGGCTGGCTGCACTGCATCTGCCGGTCGATCTGATTGTGGTCAGCGACCACGGCATGATACGCGAACAGGGCCCCTGGATCGATCTGGACACGCATGCCGACCTCGCGTCTTTCGTAACCGCGGGTTCGCTGCTCTATGGGGATTCCGAGGCTGCCACAGAGCGGGCTTACCAGCAGTTGAAGATTGCCGACGGCAGCTACCGGGTCTATCGCAGAGAGCATGTGCCGGCGTGGCTGCACTACGATACGAATCCTCGCTCCGGCGACCCGATTGTGGTGCCGACCGGGCCATATGCCATTCGCGCGAAGGCTCCTGCGGCGGGCAGAGAAGATCGCGCGCCGAACACGGGCGGCCATGGGTACGACCCTCGCGAGATGCCGGAAATGAAGGCGATCTTCTATGCTGAAGGTCCGGACATCGGACGAGGGGTGACGGTGAAGCCCTTCGAAAATGTGAACCTCTATCCGCTGATTGCGAGGATCCTTCAGTTGCAGGCGCCGCCGGTGGATGGCAGTATCAATGTTCTGTCGGGCGTGCTCGCCCCGCAGCCAAAGGAGTAGCAGAGTGGCATTGTTTCTTGGCTTCGACGCCGGAGGCACCAAGACCGAGTGTGCGCTGGCCAATGATGGTCATATTGTGGCGAGAGCGCGTGGCGGCAGTATCAAGCCGTTGCGCGTCAGCGAGGAGCAGGCCCAGGAGAACATGCGGCTGCTGCTCGGCGAGATCCAGCGGAAGAGCGGCGCGGAGCTTCGCGAGGTAGCCGCCTCCTGCATTGGAACCGCAGGAGTGCGCCTGCCCCAGACACAGGCCTGGATGAAGAAGATCCTTTCGCAGTACGCCGGAGGGGAGATCGTCGTCTGCGGCGATGAGGTGATTGCGCTGGACGCGGTTTTTCCGGGAGCGGCCGGAGTGCTGGTGATGGCCGGAACGGGATCGAATATCCTGGCTCGCGCGACAGATGGCAGCACTTTCAACGTGGGTGGCTGGGGCCCTGCGCTGGGCGATGAAGGCTCGGGCTACTGGATCGGGCATCAGGCGCTGCGGCTGGCCTTTCGAGCGTATGACTTCGATCAGCCGTCGATGCTGCTGGAGCGGGCGCGCGAGTTCTGGAAAGCGACTACGCTCGGCGACGTGGTGAACATAGCCAATCAGACCCCGTCCCCGGATTTCTCACAGCTTGCGCCGCTGGTGGTGGAATGCGCGGAGGCCGGCGATGCAGTCTCCCGCGAGATACTGGAGCTTGGCGGCCGCGTGCTGGGTGAGTGCGCCTCGCATGCCTTTCGCAAGCTGCGACGGCTGGAGCCGGATGCAGCGATGCCCGGCATCGCCTTTACCGGGGGCATTCTCAGCGGCGTCACCTTTGTGCGCGAGAGCATGATGGCGGAGATTCGCCGCGAGCTTCCGAACGCGGTGGTGCATGGCGAAGCGGCAGACCCGATTGCAGGGGCGCTATGGCGCGCCCGGCAGGCGTTTACGCAGCCACAGGCCGCCCACGCAGCAGCGTTGTAATCACCTCGCCGGAAGGGGAGAGCACTGCGATATCGGCGATGCGCCCCGGGGCCAGCGATCCCACCTGGCCCTCAAAACCCGTCATGCGCGCAGGGTTGCGGCTGGCCAGCAGCAACGCGGTCTCAAGGGGCGCGCCGGTGAAGGCAGTAAAGTTGCGGACGGCGCGGTCGAGCGTCAGGGTGCTACCAGCCAGGGTGTCTTCGCCGATGATGCAGCGGCCGTTGACGACGCGCACCTCAAGTTCGCCCAGTTTGTAGCTGCCGTCGGGCATGCCGGTTGCGGACATGGCGTCGGTGACGAGGATGCCCCGGTCGGCGCTCTTGGCTCGCAGAAAGAGCTTCACCATAGCGGGGTCGACGTGCAGACCGTCGCAGATGATCTCAGCGAAAAGATTATCCTCAGTGAGCGCCACACCCAGAATGCCCGGGTCGCGCTGATCGAGTTTGCGCATGGCGTTAAAGGTGTGGGTGGCGGAAGCCGCGCCGAGCTTGACGCCGCGTCGGGCGGCGGCGGTATCTGCGTCGCTGTGGCCGAGGCTTACGCGCACGCCAACAGCAACGGCGCGGCTGATAACCTCCTCTGCGCCGGGCAGCTCCGGGGCAATTGTCATCAGACGAAGCGTCCCGTTGGAAGCCTGCCACATCCGGTCAAAAAGAGCGGCGGTGGGGGTGAGCAGATCGGCGGTGGCATGGGCCCCGCGCCGGGCGTGCGACAGGAACGGACCCTCAAGATGAATACCGAGGGGCTTCGCTCCGGGAATATCCTGCTGCATGAGCTTCGCGAGCCCTTCAAGCGAATGCAGCAGCTTGTCGAGTGGCGCAGAGACGGTGGTCGCCAGATAGGCGCCTACCCCGCGCTGCGCAAGGAACCTGCCAATCACGGTGAGGGCATCCTCGCTGGCATCCATCACATCGCGGCCCGCGCTGCCGTGGATATGCACGTCAAAGAACGCAGGCGCCAGGGTTGCGCCGGGGAAGTCGAGGCGCTCGCCCGGCGGCAGCTCCGCTGCCTGCTGCGACTCTATGCTGAGGATGACGCCGTCTTCCAGGATGACAACGGGACGCGCCAGCGTTTCGGTTTCAGTGCAAAGCTTTTCCGCGGTGAGGATGGTTCGCATAGCCGGTCTAATTGTATAGTCAGGTTTTAGTGAAAGCGAAACGTATAGGGGTTCATCTCTCGACCTCCGGCGGGGTTTACCGCGCCGCAGAACGCGCGCAGGCAATCGGCGCAAATACATTCCAGATATTTTCCTCCAGCCCGCGCATGTGGCGTTCCGCGCCCGTCGATCCAGCCCACTGCGAGAAGATGCGCCAGCTGCGGGAGGAGTACGGCATTGCGCCGCTGGTTATCCACACGAGCTACCTGGTCAATCTCTGCAGCCAGTCGGAGGAGGTTCGCGCGAAGTCCATCGACGCCTTTCGTGGCGAGGTTGAGCGCGCACTGGCCCTGGGCGCGGAGTACCTGGTGCTGCATCCGGGCTCGTGGCGCGGGCTCACGCGGGAGCAGGGGCTATCGCTGGCGGCGGCGTCCATTGCGAGCGCGGTGGAGGGCATCAAGCTCGACAGCTGCGACTTCCGGATACTCATTGAGAACACGGCAGGCGCAGAGTTTTCGCTGGGCGGCAGCTTTGATCAGGTCGCTGAGCTGATCGAGCGTCTGACGCCGGTTGCGCCCGTCGGCGCATGCCTCGACACCTGCCATACCCATGTCGCGGGCTACGACATTGTCAGTGAGGCGGGCTATGAGGAGACGATCCGCCAGATCGAGGCGACGATCGGAGCGGCGAACGTCCACGTCTGGCACATGAACGATGCCAAGGCGGCGCGAGGGTCCAGGCTCGACCGCCACGAGAACATCGGCGAGGGAACCATCGGGGCGCAGCCCTTCGCGAGGCTGCTCCATGACGTTCGCTTCGCACACAGCGCGTTCATCGCCGAAACGCCGGTCGACGAGCCCAACGATGACGCGCGGAATGTGCAGGCGCTTGTCGCCCTGGCAGCCGGCTAGAAGAGGTGGATGACCAGGCCGGTGCTGATGGTGGTGGAGGTAACGGTTCGGCCGGTGTAAACCTTGCCGTAGGCCAGCTCAACCACACGCCAATCCGTATGCGGCAGGATGTGGTGATCGAGGCCGGCGTCGAGCTGCCACGCCAGTCCCCAGCCTGATGCAATGCCATTGCCGGTGGGCGTAGGCACCTGGTAGCCCGCATGTCCTAGGCCGCCGAGGCCCTCTCCATAGAGTGTGAAGCGCGGCAGATGGGCTGAGATGCGCGGACCGAGCAGCCCCTCATAGACGTGAATGGCTGAACCCTCGCGGAGAATAGAGCCGCGCGCCGTCAGGCCGAGGTGGCGGCTGGTCTGCATGTAGGCGCCCGCTGTCGGACCGTAGACGAAGCCTGATCCCTGGCCGGGACGCGAAGCGCTGAATTCTCCGAACACGGAGAGGTTATGCCTTGATCCTGCCGAACGCGGTTGCGCTCCGGCTTGAGGCAGCCAACAAAGGGGAAGAAAAAGTACAACCAGCAATACCAAAGATTTCATTCCATCTCGCTTTTATGTGAAGAAGTTTTGCGTTGTTGTGAGTTGTGTTGCTGCAAGGCCGGGAGCAGGTTGCGTGCCGATGCGTACTTCGCGCTTTCATGCGCATGTACAATTGGCTGGCAGACTGCTTCCTCATGGTTTTTTCTCGCTATCAGGTCATTGTTACAGCCGCACTCCTGCCGTTATTTATGGCCCAGGCCGCGGCAGCCCAGGCTCACAGCGTGGCCTCGCCTCCACCCTCAGGCGCCAGGTCGCAAGTCTGCAAGGATCGTGTTATCCCCCAACTCGTCGATGTGACGGCGAAGAGCGGGATTACCTTTCGCCACCTTGCCGCGCCGGATAAAAAGTACATCGTCGAGTCAATGAGTGGAGGCGTGATCGTGGTTGACTATGACCGCGACGGCTGGCCTGACATCTACTTTACTAATTCCCCGACGGTGGATATGGCCCTGAAGGGCGAAAAGGCGTCGGGGGCGCTGTATCACAACAACCACGACGGAACCTTTACCGACGTTACAGCGAAGGCCGGTATCGCCACACCCTGCTACGCGATGGGCGGCGCAGTCGGTGACTACAACAACGATGGCTGGCCCGATATCTACGTGACCTGTCTGGGAGGGAACGTCCTCTATCGCAACAATGGCGACGGCACCTTCACCGATGTGACGAAGAAGGCGGGAGTCGCCAACGGACGCTGGTCCACGGGGGCGGCATTTGGCGATTATGACGGCGATGGGTATGTCGACCTGATGGTGACGGACTATGTCGACTTCAAACTGAACGACCTGCCCGGTTTCGGCAAAAGTCCGACGTGCAATTACCGCGGGATCGATGTGCAGTGCGGCCCGCGAGGACTGAAGGGCGCAGGAGACGCGCTGTATCACAACAACGGCGACGGGACCTTTACCGACGTCTCGAAGAGCGCCGGCGTCGATGACGCGCCCGGCTACTATGGTCTCGGCGTGGTCTGGTCGGATCTGGGCAATACCGGGCGGCCGGATATCTACGTCGCCGATGACTCGACGCCCAACTATCTCTACCGCAACGACGGCAACGGCAAATTCACCGATATCGGCTTCGAGTCGGGCACTGCCGTCGATGCAGACGGCTCCGAGCAGGGCTCGATGGGCATCGCCGTGGCCGACTACAACCATACGGGCCGCTTCTCGCTGTTTGTGACCAACTTCGCCGACGAACACAACACCCTCTATGAGAATGACGGCAAGTGGGATTTTCGCGATGTCTCCTACGAGTCGGGCACCGCGCTGCCTTCTCTGCCGTGGGTGAAGTGGGGAACCGCGTTTGTCGATCTCGATAACGATGGCTGGGCCGACCTGATCTCAGTGAATGGGCAGGTCTATCCCCAGGTGGATTCGCTGCCCTCCGGGGCACGGTACCGCCAGCCCAAGAACCTCTTCATGAACGAGCGCAACGGCACCTTCTGCAATGCGGACCGGCAGGCCGGTGCGCCGTTGACTGAGCCCCGCGTCAGTCGCGGTCTTGCCGTCGCCGATTTCGATAACGACGGCAATGTCGATGTGGTGGTCGAGGACCTGGATGGCGCGCCTATGCTGCTGCACAACCAGGGAAGCCCCGGCAACCACTGGGTCAGCTTTGAACTGGCCGGCACGAAGAGTAACCGGCTCGCACTCGGCGCCCGCATCACCCTCACCGCGGGCGGCGTAACCCAGACGGACGAGGTCCGGAGCGGTGGCAGCTACCTGTCGCAGAACGATCTCCGGGTGCACTTCGGGTTGGGGAAGACGACGACGATCGATAAGGTCGAAGTGCACTGGCCCTCGGGGAGAACCGAAGAGATGGCAGGACTTGCAGCCGATCACTTCTATTCAGTCCTCGAGGGCCAGGGCGTGGTTCCTCCAACAAAGATTGCCCCCACCAAAAAATAAAAGCGTTACTTTCGAGGTACGTAGCACAAGAGTATTCCTTGGCCTCGCCAAGGTGCGGCTCCGCGGCTAAATCGCTTTTTGGCTGAAAAGCGAGACAAACAGTTGAATAGTGCCTTTCTGAAGAAAACCTTTACATTTTCTCTGCATGCTTCCAGCCGCGTGATAGCGTAACCATGCCCAAGATTCGTGGCTTGACAACTGTCTTTGCGTCGATGCTAAATAGGGCCGCGGCTAAAAATGCTTCACTGCCCATCTCTACTTAAACTGTTTAATGCAACGCTTTGGCGATATAGAAGCACTGTTCGCAGGTGCAAAGATGCTTTTGTGGGTAGCAAGGGAGATATGTCTAGACAAGACATTCCTTTGCTGGGTACGGAAGTGAACTGCGTAGAAGCTGCAGTTCGAATTGTTTGACTCAGCAACACCTTTTCAGGAGGCAAGTAGAAATATGAGACGAATCCGAACATGGTTCGCTTTACTTGGTTTGGTGGCCATCACGCTCGCTGCGGGATATGCGCAGCAGACCAGCGGCAATATCACGGGAAATGTAACGGACACGTCAGGAGCAGCGCTCCCCAATGCGACAGTGACCGTTACGAATACGGGCACCAAGCAGGTCAGGACGACCACCACGAACGGCCAGGGCGAATATCAGGTGCCCGATATCTATGGCGGAAACTATGAAGTGACGGTAACGGCGCCGGGCTTCAAGAAGTTCACCTCCACCGGCGTCGTGGTTCACACCTCGACGGTAACCACCGTAAACGCGCAGCTCACCCTCGGACAGGTAAGCGAGCAGGTGACGGTCCAGGCGGATGCGATACAAACGCAGACCGAGAGCCCTGAGCTTGGCGCGGTCGTCGACGGCAGGCAGGTAAAGCAACTGCCCCTCAACGGACGCAGCTTTGTCGAGTTGACGCAGCTGCAGCCGGGCGTATCGGGGGCCAACAACTTCGACACCAAGAACAAGGGCCTGCAGGGCGGCGTGGATATGTCGGTCAACGGCAACCCCACGACGAATAACCTGTTTCTGATCGACGGTGTAAACAACAACGACGTAGGTTCCAACCGCACGATTCTGATCTATCCGTCGAACGAGGCGATTGCCGAGTTCAGGATGCTGATGAACGACTACGGCGCCCAGTACGGGCAGGCCTCGGGCGCGATTATCAGCATTGTGACGCGAGCCGGCACCAATGACTTTCACGGCAGCGTCTTTTACGACGGCCGCAACGATGCTCTGAACCCTTACACCTATCTCGCCAAGCAAAACTTCCTGGCCGCGCAGGCGCAGGGCCAGACTCTCCCCCTGAATGGCAAAGACAAGCTGCGTCGTAACGACTGGGGCTACTCGGTAGGCGGTCCTATCAAGCGCGACAAGCTCTTCTTCTTCTGGAGCCAGGAGTGGAACCACGAAATCCGCGGGCGGACGGTCTCTGCCTGCGTTCCAACAGCGGCGGAGTTAAGCGGCAATTTCGCGAATCCTTCATGCGGTGAGCCGCTTCCGAACATTCCTGCGCAGTTCCAGGCTCCGGGCAATCCTTATGCCTTGAATTCCACTGACGCTGCAGCGTCCACGCTGATGAAGGTCTACCCGAATCCCAACCTTGCCTCGCTCAACAGCAATGGCCAGAACTGGGATGTTTCACTGCCGACGGGCCTCTTCTGGCGCGAAGAAAATGCACGCGTGGACTTTAACCTGACACCGCGCAACGCCTTAATGATTCGCTACACGCAGGACACGTGGTCCAACCCGGCTTATAACGCAGGGTACTGGGGCGACGATCCGTTCCCGGCCTTGAACAGCAGCTGGGCGCAGCCTTCAAAGTCAATGGTGGCGCGCTGGACATCAACCATCAGCAGCAACCTTGTCAATGACGTGGCTTTCCAGTATTCCAACAACCGGATCAACATTACGCCGGGGGGCACCAACCCGGGCCTGCTGCCGCAGATCACGGCTGCGATTCCGACTCTCTACCCCATTGCTGACAAGACATCGCCACAGGGCATTCCTTCCGTCAACCTGGGCAGCTATGGCAGCGGCAACTCCACGTCTCTCATTGCTCCCTGGGAAAATGAGCTTGACCTCTATACGATTCAGGACGACATGACCTGGGTCAAAGGACGCCACACCTTCAAGTTTGGCGGACTCCTCGCAATTGACAGCAAGAATGAAGATACGGGTCCGGCAACCTCAGAGCGCCCGTCGATCGGCACCAGCGATTCGAGTGTCGCTCCAGGAGGATTTGCCACCGGCAACAACCTGGCTAACTTCCTGCTGCCTAACAACACGCTGTACTTTGGTGAAACCTCGACCAACGTTCGTGCGCAGCTTCGCTGGCGCGATTATGAAATCTACGCAACGGACGCGTTCAAGCTTACCCCGCGTCTGACGCTCAGCTACGGCGTGCGCTACTCGCTGTTTCCGCCGACGTATCAACCGAATAACCAGATCACCAGCTTCCAGCCCTCGCTTTACGATCCGAGCAAGCCAGCCAGCGATGCCTGCAACGGCCTCTGGGTGGCTCCTGGTACTGACCCCTGCGGCGCAGCCAATAAGAAGTTCGGCACGAACTTCTCAAGCGGCGTACAGGGTCCGAACCGCGCGCTCGTAGACACGAACTATCACATGTTTGCGCCGCGCGTCGGCTTCAACTGGGATGTTATGGGCGATGGCAAGACGGTGGTAAGCGCGGGCGGAGGCGAGTTCTTCCAGCGTGAGCGCGTATCGCGTTACACCCTGGTTTCAAATGCTCCCTTCGCGGTTAACCAGTCCAACTATCCCCGTACAGTCGGTGGCGCTACACCCACCAGCCTGACGGGCGGAACGGCGAGCCCGGCGGGCGGCGCTGATCCGAGGGCGATCGTGCCAAATTCCTGGCAGTGGAACGCTTCGGTCCAGCAGCAGCTTGCCCCGAACACCATTCTGCAGATGGCGTATGTCGGCAATCGCGGCATCCATCTAACTTCGAGCTACGACATCAACACGATTCCGCAGCAGAACTGGCTGCAGGCTTCGTTCACGAACGGCGCTGCCCAGACGGCTCTGCGTCCCTTCTCGAACTACAGCACGCTCACCTGGTGGGCACACAATGGCGACTCTGTTTTCAGCGCCCTTGAAGTGTCGTTGAACTCACGCTTCCGCAATCTGCAACTGCAGGCTGCCTACACGTGGTCGCACTCCATCTCCGATATCCTGCTGGATGACTCGAGCGGTAGCCTCGGACAACAGAGCTTCACCTACTATCCGAATCCGGGCCTTGATCGTGGCAACGCAACGACCAACCGTCCGAATATCTTCGTGGCCAACGCGACCTATCTCCTCCCCCAGTTCACGGGTCGCGACACTCTGGTCAAGAGCACGCTCGGCGGGTGGGAACTGACTGGCATCACCACTGCCGAGAACGGAAACTCCTTCACCATTTACCAGGGCATGTCCGAAAATACGAGCCTGGTAGACGGGGCCGGCGCAGGTCAACTCAACTCGCAATTCCAGACGGGCTTTACCTCTATGGCGCGTCCATTGATCAATGGAAACCAGGGATGCACCAGCGGCAGCCACAACAACACGATCGTCAACCCCAATGCATTCACCCTGATTGGCTACCAGATCGGGACGATTCCGTCGAACTATGAGCCCCGCGGCTACTGCCACGGCCCGAACATGGTGAACACGGACTTCTCCATCGACAAGAACTGGAAAGTACGCGATCGCGCAACCATCCAGTTCCGCATGGACTTCTTCGATCTCTTCAACCATGCCAACTTCCTTAGCTCGGGCGGTACCTTCTCGCCGTTTGAGAATGTGAACTGCGGACCGATCAACGGGACGACAGGCAAGTATGCAGCCTGCAGCCCCACCAACAACGTCGTCACCGCGCAAACCGCTACTCCGGGCTTCGGCACCTCGACAGCCCTTGTGGGGAACGCGCAGCGACAGATCCAGTACGGAATACACATCGAGTTCTAACCAGCTCATTGTGTTGGCAGTCCTCCCAGCGGCAGGCCCTACCCTTCGGGCCTGCCGCAATTTTTTCGCAGCCCGGTATGGCAGGATAATTACGTGGTACTTTCTCTCACCCGCGCATTGTTTTTAACGGCGATGCTTGCAGCGCTTCCTGTCGCGGCGCAGGAAGCAACCCTCCAGAAGCAGCTTGCGGCCGAGCAGGCCGCGAGGCAGGCTTCGAATCCCGAAGAAGTTGCTGACAGCGCGCGCAAGCTCGCCGCAGTGGCATTACTCCACATGGCGCAGCTGCGCCAGGCCGAACGCGCATGGCCACAGGCTGCCGTGCTGTATCAGCATTCCCTTGCGCTGGACAGCTCCACTGAAGCAGGGGCTGGTCTGACAGAGGCGCAGAGCCATCTGCCGGGCGGGACTGATCTGGCAAGTATCGACCCCACTGAGCCCGCGGGCGATATTCCTGTAGCTGCCGCCGAAAAGGCCAGTCTGCAGGCGCGCGAGCAGAAGCTGCGCGCAATCCTCGCATCCGCCTTCACTGACTGGGGCACGGCTGAGGCGCGCCAGCAGCTCTACCCGCAGGCGGTGGAGCGCTTTCATGAGGCTGAGAAGTGGGATGCGGGCACGCCGGGGCTTATGAGCGATCTTGGCAACGCCGCCTTTCGGATGGGGGACTATGCCGAGAGCGCCCGCGCCCTTGAGCTGGAAGTGCTGGCGAACCCGAAGGACCAGACATCGCAACTGCTGCTCGGCGTCTCCCAGTTTTCCCTGGGCAACTATGATGCTGCAGCCAGCGCGTTTGAGCCGGTGGGCACGCTCGCGATGCAGGATCCGCGCGCGGCTTCGGCATGGGCTTATTCCCTCGCGCGTACCAAACACCAGGAGCAGGCTAACCGCATCGCAGACAAGCTGACGGCGGAGAGTCTGCAGCCGAAGGAGCTGATGCTGGTCTGCCAGATATACAACGTCACCGAAGACTACGAGCAGGCCGCCCAGTGCTTTCGCAAGGTGGGCGCGGAAGATCCCTCGATCCCGCACACACACTACCTCGTCGGAGCGGCGCTGCTCCGGCTGGACCGGCCGAACGATGCCATCCCCGAGCTGCGGGAGGAGTTGAAGATCGCTCCCGGCAATCCTGATGCGGAATACTATCTCGCCTATGCGCTGCTTGAAACCTCGCATCGCCAGGAGGCCGAGGCGCTGCTGCGGCAGGTGGTCAGCGAAGCGCCCGGCCACGCGCAGGCGCAATATCAGCTCGGCAAGACGATGCTCGAAGACGGAGACGCCAGCGGTGCGATTATGCACCTGGAGGCTGCGGTGCGGCTCGACCCCGAGGCGGACTACATGCACTATCAGCTGCAGACAGCCTATCGCCGCGCAGGCCGTACAGGAGACGCGGATCGCGAGCTGGCTGTCTATCGGGAGCTCAAGGCCCAGCATCGCGCGCCAGCGCCGCACTAGCTGCGGGTGATCTGCTATTGGGCGGTACTGGCGCCGAGATATTTGTCGAAGGGAATTTCGAAGTAGAAGAGCTCCTTGCCGTCAGAGTTGCGCAACTCGCGCAGTTCAAGCTTCGCGCCCTTGAGCGGGTCGCTGCCGAGTCCCCTCACATCGTAAAAGAGGAATCCGGCGCGCGTGGTGTGCGGCTCGACGGCCAGCGCTCCATACTCAAATTCGTCGAAATCCTGATTGATCTTCTTCTCGTCCGATTTCGGTTTCTCGTGGATGGGAGGCAGCGGGAACGGCAAGGGAATGGTCCTGCCGGTGTTGCCAATGTTGGTGGTTCGGCGCTCGATGTCTTCAGGCTCCGCTGCAGGAATCTTGTCTCCATTGGCGCTGATGAAGTCGATGCGCGCGTCCTTGAGCGAGATGGGGCGCTCTCCGTTATTGGTGACGATGATGCGTATAGGCATGAAGCCGTACTTCAGATAATCCACGCGGAAGAAGGTGGTCTTATCCTTCGTCTCAAAAGGCTCAGCGGCAACGGCCACTAACTCCTGCGGGTGAATATCCACCGCGGGATAGGTGGTCGCGTCCTTCGGCGCAGGCGGCTTGTGGCTGCCGGCGATAATGGGCGCCGGCAGCAGCAGGACGCCAAGGGCAAGTACACTGGAACGCAGAATCTGGCGGAGGGATATCATCTTCGCTTAAGACCCGAGTATAGAGAGCTTAGTGAGCGTAGTTTACAGCTTTGCATTGCTGCTGGCGCTGGTAGCGGCGGCGCCGTGGTGGATCTGGCGGATGATGGCCGATGGCCGCTATCGTGAAGGGCTTGCGGAACGCCTGGGGCAGGTGCCCTCACGGTTGCAGGGTAAGGGTGTGGTGTGGGTGCATGCGGTGTCGGTGGGCGAGGTGATGGCGGCGAGCCGCTTCGTGGAGGAACTGCGGGCGCGCGGTGTATCCATCGTTGTCTCGACGACCACGCGCACCGGGCAGCAGCTTGCGCGCGAGCGCTTTGGGGCAGCGAACGTCTTCTATTTTCCGCTGGATTTCGCCTTTGCCGTGCGCGCCTACCTGCGGTCGCTTAAGCCGAGGATGCTGGTGCTGGTCGAGTCGGAATTCTGGCCGCGTATGTTGGCCGAGTGCTATCGTTGCGGGATTCCTGTAGCAGTCATCAATGCGCGTGTTTCGGATCGTTCCTGGCCGCGCTACCGCGCGTTGCGGCTGCTGTGGAAGCGGCTGCTGGGGCGGCTTTCCCTGGTGCTCGCGCAGAGCAGCACGGACCGCGAGCGGCTGATCGAGTTGGGGGCGGGGAACGTGGTTCTGGGCGGAAACCTGAAGTTCGATGTTCGCGTCGCAGGAGTTTCAGCTTTAACCGCTGCGATCGACGCCAGGCGTTCTCCCGGAATGAAGATTATCGTGGGCGGCAGCACCCTTGAGGGCGAAGAGCAGATGCTGCTCGATGCTGCTCCGCCTGAGGCGCTGCTGGTGATCGCTCCGCGCCATCCGGAGCGTTTTGACGCGGTTGCAGACCTGTTGACCCGCAGCGGCAGGAAGGTTGTCCGCCGCTCTCAGTGGACAGCGGCGCGTGCGCCTCTGCTGCCCGGCATGGTTTTTCTACTGGACTCGATCGGCGAGCTGGCCTCGCTTTACTCGGTCGCCGATGTCGCCTTCGTAGGCGGAAGCCTGGTGCCTGCGGGCGGCCACAATCCCCTGGAGCCGGCCCAGTTTGGCGTGCCGGTGCTGATGGGGCCGCACTATGAGAATTTTCGCAGCATTGTCGGCACGCTGCGCACCCATGACGCAATTGGCATCGTTGAGCGACCTCAGCTTCAGGGGGCGATTGTGCAGCTGCTGAGCGACAGCTCTGCGGCAACGGCTATGGGTGCGCGAGCCCGCAGCGTCTTTGAGCGTGAGGCGGGGGCGACGGCGCGGGCAGTCGATGCCGTGATGCAGTTGCTGGAGAGTGCTCGATGAACAGGCTCTTTGCACCCCTGGTGCCGCTGTATGGCGGCGCCGTCGACCTGAAGAACATGGCCTACGACTCTGGCCGCTTCCAGGCGAAAAGGCTGGCATGGCCGGTGGTGAGCATCGGCAATCTCTCCGTCGGCGGTGCAGGGAAAACGCCCCTGGTCATTGCTTTGGCAGCGCTGCTGCAGGCCCGCGGCATCGCGGTCGATGTGCTATCCCGAGGCTATGGCCGCCACTCCAAAGAGACCGAGCGCGTGGATCCGGCAGGCGATGCGGAGCGCTACGGCGACGAGCCGCTGCTGATTGCGCGGCGCGCGGAGACGCCTGTGTTTGTAGGCACAGATCGTTATGAGACGGGTCTGCTTGCCGAGGCCGGGGCAAGCGCTCCGAGGGTTCACCTGCTCGATGATGGTTTTCAGCATCGCAAGCTGGCGCGTGATGCGGACATCGTGCTGCTGCATCGCAGTGATTTTCGCTCGTCGCTGCTGCCTGCAGGCCGTCTGCGCGAGCCGGTCTATGCGCTGCGGCGCGCCTCGTTTGTCGTGGTGCGCAGTGAGGACGATGAGGTGCTGGAACAGCTTCGCTGGCGAAGTGTCCATGCGCCGGTCTGGTGCATAAGGCGGGAGCTGGAGGCGCCGCGCGGAATCGGCGGCGGCGTGATCGCCTTCGCCGGCATAGCGAGACCCCAGGAGTTTTTTGCGGGGCTTGAAGCAGGCGGACTGAAGCTTGCGAAGGCCATCGCGTATCGGGATCATCAGCCCTGGACAGCGAAGAAGATGGCCGAACTTGTGTCTGTCGCGAGCGGCTCGGGCGCTGAGGCTTTCGTGACGACAGAGAAGGACGCAGTGAGGCTGACGGCTGCACAGCGGCAGCAGCTCGAGTCGGTAATGCCGCTGCGGGTCGCGCGGCTGACTGCGACTCTCGAAGACGAACAGGAAGCTCTGGACCAGTTGCTCGCTCGACTGCGGCTCTGAAATCCATTGTGAGAAAATCGAAACTTGCCAAAGAGATCAGAGCAGCATCGTGTGCTCATCGTCCGGCTGGGCGCGATGGGCGACATTCTCCACGCCCTGCCGGCGATCACGGCGCTGCGGCGCGCGCAGCCCGAGTGGTATCTGGGGTGGGCGGTCGAGCCGCAATGGCGCTCGCTGCTCGCGGCCCACGAAAATGCGGTGCGTGGACCGGAGATGCCGCTGGTCGATTGCCTGCACGTTGTCCCGGCCAAGCGCTGGGCGCGCAATCCTTTTGCTGGGACAACGCTCGCGGAAATCAGCGCGATGCGGCGCGAGCTGCGCGCAGCGGAGTACGACGTCTGCATTGACCTCCAGGGAGCTGTGCGCTCGGCGCTGATCGCGCGGGCAGCCAGCCCGAAGCGCCTGATCGGAGAGGCAGCGCCGCGAGAGTGGGCGGCGAAGTATCTCTTTGGTGAGCGGGTTGCGACCCACGGAGTGCATGTGATCGAGCAGGCCGCAGAAGTAGCGAGCGCAGCCGCCGGGGTGAGGCTGGAACCGGTGCAGCCGTGGCTGCCGCATGACGCGGCAGCAGAGAGATGGTGCGAGCGGAGTCTTCCTCCGGGCCGCCTGGTGGTGCTCAACCCCGGCGCAGGCTGGGGCGCGAAGCGATGGCCCTCGGCGCGATATGCCGAGGTGGCGCGGGAGTTGGCGGCAAGGGGAATGGTGGTGGTCGCGAATGCCGGGCCGGGCGAAGAAGGGCTGGCTCAGGAGGTGGCGTCGAGCAGCGGAGGCGCGGCTCTGCCGCTGACCCCGACGCTCAATGAATTGATTGCGCTCGTCCGCCGCTCGGCGCTGGTGATCGCCGGGGATACAGGCCCGCTGCACCTAGCATGCGCTGTTGGAAAGCCCGTCGTTGGCATCTTCGGGCCTACAGACCCGGCCAGAAACGGGCCGTTTGGCTGCGCGAATCGAGTGCTGCGCCACCCGGAAAGCCGCCGCGACCATACACGCCGCGCGGAGCCGGAGACTGGCTTATTAACGATCACGCCCGCTGCGGTGCTGGCCGCTGCGGACGAACTGCTGAAGGAGAATGCCTGATGGCCGGCGGCTGGGGAAGGGTGGCGAAGCGTATCCGCGTGCCGATGGGCTTTGTCTTCGCGATATTTTTTCTATGGTTTGCCCGGCCGTCGGGAACGGCATTGGCGCTCAGCCTATTGCTGGTCGTCCCCGGCCTCTGGCTGCGTGGCTATGCCTCCGGCTATGTGAAGAAGAATTCTGAGCTGACCACGACCGGCCCTTACGCATACACGCGAAATCCGCTATACCTCGGCTCGATGATGATCGCCTTCGGCTTTGCATCTGCCGCCCGCAGCTGGTGGATCGCGCTGGCGCTCGCGCTGTTGTTTACCGTGATCTATGTGCCGGTGATTCGGGGAGAGGAAGCATTTCTGCGTTCTGTCTTCGCCGGGTTCGACGCCTATGCCGCGCGCGTGCCGCGTTTGCTGCCGAGGCTGCGAGCCGCGCGTGAAGACTCAGCCGCCGCCGGACGTTTTGCGCCGGAACTTTATCGCAAACATCGCGAGTACAATGCACTGATAGGCGCGTCGGTCATTTACCTGTTGCTCGTTGCCAAGCTCCTTTTGCGATATACATCTTTTGCGTGGGTGGTGGGCGGACGTTGATTCTGAATGGTAGATGGCTCTCGATAGCCCTGGGCAGCGCACTCATTGCGGCCGTGCCCGCGCAGACCCCGCAGAAGCTTCCGCAGCTCACGCCGCCGCGAAGTGGTTATAGCTTTCCGCAGAGGCAGACCCTGAACTACACGGTGGACTGGCGCGTCTTTCCGGCGGGCACGACCACCCTGCACGTCGAGCAGGACGGGCAGCTTGAGCGCATCACCGCCAGCGCGGATTCCATCGGCGCGGTGAATCTGCTCTACCGCGTCAGCGACCGCTTTCAGTCGTCGTTCGACCGCACGACCGGCTGCTCCACGGGGTTTTCCAAGCAGCTTATCGAAGGGCGACGCCAGGTCAACTCCAGTCTGAAGTTCGACTATGCGCATGGCAAGGCGCTCTTTGAAGATCACAACCTCGTGTCGAATATCAGCAGGCATCAGGAGTGGGGGATACCGGGCTGCGTCAGCGATCTGCTTTCGGCGACGTTCTACGCGGCCTCACAGCCGCTGGTCGTGGGACAGAGTTTTTCCATGCCGGTTTCCGACGCCATGCGTACCGTTGCCGTCACCATGAAAGTGGAGGGGCGTGAAGAGGTTCGCGTGCCCGCTGGAACCTTTCAGACACTGCGCGTGCAGCCCACGGCAGCGGCAGGTGTGGTCAAGAACCGCGGCGATATCTGGATCTGGTACACGGACGACGAGCGTCACATGCCGGTGCAGATGCGTGCCCGCCTCTTCTGGGGCACGATTACCTTTCGCCTGACATCTGCCGAGCAGAAGTAGGCTATTGGATGCGAAAGCGCTCGCGCATAAGCCGCTGCAGGCGCGGCTTGTAGATTATGTTGTAGGCCAGTTCCTTATCCGGGAACATGTTGAGCGCTGCGCGGCGGCTTTCTGCAACCAGCTCCGCAGCCTCATCGACGGTGAGCGATTCATCCTGGCCGATCACCGACATCACCATGTTCATCATCATCTGCAAGCGGCGGATCTTGCGCGCCTCTTCTTGCAGCTCCTCCGCTGTCTGGGGAACCCGCTGCGGGGTATCTCCGCTGCGCTCAGCTTCGCCTTGATCCATCGATCCTTCCTCCGGTGCGAGCTTTATGATGTCAGAGCTTATAACTTTTATGACGCACGGAAACAGAAAAAAGGATGCGCCCTTATGGCGCGGCTGTAACGTGCGCTCCGTCAAGGTAAAAGGTGGTGGCGCCCACGGTATCGGTACGGAAGGTCTTCACGTGGGTCGATTCCAGCTCCTGGAGTACGGCGCGCTTGGGATGACCATAAAAGTTATGCTGCCCGACGGAGATGACCGCATAGGACGGCGAGACAGCGCTCAGAAACCAGGCGTTTGTGGAGGTCTTGCTGCCGTGGTGGCCCACCTTGAGCAGGTCGGAGCGGAGGCCGCCGAGAGCGACCATGGCACGCTCGCTTTGCATCTCTGCATCCCCCTCAAGCAGCGCCGAGGTGTGGCCATAGCTCAGACGCAGCACCAGGGAGTCGTCATTCTGCGCGGTCGCGCCGGGTTTATATCCCACGGCGGGTGAGAGGACTGCGACGTCTGCCATCCCGAAGCGAAAGCGGTCGCCTGCACGGTAGTGGTGCATGCCGGCCCCCTCCTGCGCAGCTTCAGCGATGAGCGCATCGTAGGCGGGGCTGTTGGGGTTGCTGCCGGTCCAGAGCTCACGCGGACGAAAGTTGGCAAGCACAGAGGCCATGCCGCCGATATGGTCTTCATGGGCGTGCGTAATGGCGACTGCATCCAGACGGCGAATGCCGAGGGACCAAAGCAACGGCGAGACAACGTCCTCGCCGATGTCGAATTTCGATTCCGGTGATGCGCCTACAATCCCGCCTGCATCGATGAGCAGCGTCTTTCCATCGGGCGTGATGACGAGAAGCGAGTCGCCCTGGCCGACATCGATGGCCGTGATGGAGAGCGCATCACGGCGGTGAAGCATCCGCATGGGCCACAGCACGCAGCCTGCTGCTGCAAGCAGGGCGCATGCGGCGAGTGGAACGGCAAAGCGCTGCCGTCGCGCCGCCCAGATGGAGGCGACCAGCAGGAGCATCCATGCCGCAATCTGTATCGGGCGCGGATCGGGCACGCGCACATCGCCTGCGCGCAGGTGCGCGAAGCCCTGCACGATCCAGAGGACGCCATGCAGCACCAGGGCTGTGAAGGCCGCGGGCACAAATGCGGCCTGATGCGCGAGCAGCAGTACGGCGAAGGTGAGGATCGCCGCAGGCAGCAGCACGGCAACGAATGGCACGATGAGGAAGTTGACCGGCAAAGCAAGCGCCGTGATGCGATGGAAGGAGAGCGCCATGGGCAACGACATGACCAGTTCGATGGTGACGGAGACGAGCAGCAGTTCGAGGATGCGAAGCGCCATGCGTATGGCGAAAGGCAAAACAGAACGTGCGAGCCATCTGCCGATGAATGGTGTCAGGTGGTCGGCAATCATCCGTAGCATCACGCGGAACTGCGCCACTTTTGGCGGCAGCGACGGATCGATCTCGCGCTGCCACAGGCTGCGCATGGCGCGGAGATAGGGTGCGAAGGTTCGTTCTGCCATCGGAGTTGCGATACCTGCGATGGCGATGACGGAGAGCAGCGTCATCTGGAAGCTGGTCTGAAAGAGCGCATCCGGACTTGCGGCCAGCAGAAAGAGGGCCGCGAAGCCGACCGCGTTCATCGCCTGGCGTTCCCGCCAGAGGAGCCGTCCGAGCAGGTAGAGTGTGACCATCCAGAACGACCGCTCGACCGGCTGGCCGAAGCCGGTGAAGAGCGCGTAGCCGAACGAAAGCGCAATGGTCACGACAGTTGCCAGCGTGCGCGGCATCCGCAGCCATCCTGCGATCAGAAAGACAAAGCCGGCGAAGATGGCGAGGTGCATACCCGAGACCACCAGCAGATGAAAGGAGCCGGTGCGTTCGAAGCCGGTGCGCACGCGCCGCTCAAGCCAGGAGCGGTCGCCGGTGAGCATCGCCGTCAGCATGGATGCGTCGTCGTGATCGAGCCTCAGCAGCTTCGGGAGCCTGTGCGGTTGGTCGGCATAGGAGATGAGCCGGTCGCTGGCCGACTGCTGCATCGAGCGTAGCCAGCAGCCTTCGCTGGTGTGTCCGGCGCTTTTGACGACCACAGCAGATGCAGGGGAGCTGGCAAGCGCGCCAATGCCCTGCGCGCGCAACCATGCGCCGGAGTCCCATACGCCGGGGTCGAGGTAGCGCTCCTCTTCATGCATCGCGGTCGTCACCTGGAGCAAGGCGCCGCAGGCCAGATGCGGGAACATCGCAGAAGCCGGCGCATAGAGATGAAGCCGCAGACCGCCGGTCACCGGCTTCATGTGGGTGGGGTTGTCGCCCACTGCCAGCACCCTCAGGTCGATCTGCTGGGTGTGCTCGTCGCGGAGCTTGCCTGTGAACGGAGCGGCGCTCTGGGTGTGCTTGAGCGGGCCCAGTCTTACGATCTCTGCCTCAAGGGTGCGCGGCGCATGGTTGGCAAGCAGGGCGAGTGCCTGCTGCGGATCGGGCTGCGGCGCAACTTCGCAGCAGAGGGCGCCTAGCAGCAGGAAGAGGCATCCGAGCGGCAGCAGCGCGACGCGCAGAGCATAGCGGCGAGCCCACAGCGTCAAGGCTGCCATGGCGGCCAATGCCAGAAGAAGCGCGGCAGGGGTAACCCAGTGCTGCCGCGCCAGCGCGATCCCCATGGCAAAGCAGCAGGCCGCGGCCAGCATCGGGGCGCGCGAGAATGCAGCCGTCTTCAAGCACATCGAGCACCACCTCGCGCGGTGTCTGCTAACGGGTGAGCACCGCGACAGTTTCCATGTGGTAGGTCTGGGGAAACAGATCGACCATGGTGAGACTTTGGAGTTGGTAGCCAGATTGTAGCAGCGAGCGGAGGTCGCGCGAGAGGGTCGCAGGGTCACAGGAAACGTAGACAATCTGCGCTGCAGCCAGCCTACCGAGCAGCTCCGTTACCTCAGTACCGAGGCCGGTACGCGGTGGATCGACAACCACGAGATCCGGGGCGGATTGCTGCCGGCGCAGAAAGTCGAGCGTCGATGACTTCACCGCACGAGCCGAGGTTTCCTGCAGATTGTGAACCAGGTCGTGCGAAGAGGAGGGCGCGTCCTCGACGGCAATCACTTTGTCGAAGCTTTCGGCCAGTGCTCGTGCAAAGAGGCCGACTCCAGCATAGAGATCCCACGCAACGACGCCCCGGCGACCTCGCGCTACGGTCTGCAGCAGGGGGCCGACGAGGAAGCGATTGCCTTGAAAAAAGGAGCCGCGGCTCACCCGGTATTCCTGCCGGTCGACGCGATAGCGCAGGGCCTGTTCGCCCCATTCGAGGGGGCTGCTGTGCTGCTTTGCCCCGGCTGCTTCAAAAAGCGTCGCGCCACTCAGCGGAGCGATATGCTGCCTTAGCGCGTCGCCCATCGTGCGGAATGCGCCTGCAGAAATTCTGGCGCCAGAGCGCTCCCAGAAGGAGAGGCGGAGCTCGCTTTCGTCGTGGCTGGTAAAGAGTTCGACCTCGTCGCACCACTCGCCGAGCCCAAGCCGTGCTCCCTCCTGGTTCAGCACCTGCAGCGCGTTTACGAGGGAAGGCGCCGCGATAGGGCACTCGCCAACGGCGAGACTTTCGTTTGAGGCGCGCTTTTTATAGCCCAGAGAAAAGGGTTTGCGCTGCACATGGAGCCGAATGCGGTTGCGATAGCCCCATGCGGGCCCACTGAGCGTCTGCATCTCCGGCAACAGGGAAAGGTGCGCCCGCTCCAGGGATTCGCGCAGGATGTCGCGCTTCATCGCCAGCTGCTGTTCGTAACTTGCCTGCTGATAGTCGCAGCCACCGCATGCGCCAAAGTAGGGGCATGCAGCCTTGATCCGGGCGGGTGACGCTTCGATCACCGTCTCCAGCCGTGCGTTGGCAAAGCTGCGGCGGTCGTCCACAATCTGCGCTTCCACCAGCTCCCCCGGCAGGGCGAGCGGAACGAAGATGGTTTTGCCTGCGAGTGGGCCCTCGGTTGCCCGCGCAAGGCCAGCCCCGCCGTAGATGGCTTTTTCGATGCGCAGCTTCATGACTGGCTCATATAGAAAAGGCTCAGGCGCGGCAGGCCGCGCTTTTCCATCATCCGCTTGTGCAGGAACTGCTGCTCTACCTGGCGAATCTGTGCGGCCTGCATGCGGCTGCGATAGGGTGCGAGCTCGCGGGCAGCGATTTCCTTCAACTCGACCATCTCCGCCTCTGCTGCGGTGGCGAGCAAAGTCGTAAGGAGCTTCTCCTCGAGAACGGTCAGTGTCCGGTCGAGCTCCTCAAGGTTTGGACTGGCGGCACGTGCGGAGGCGGCCAGCTCGGTGAGCCTTTGCGCCACGGTCGCCGCCGTTTCGCCGGCGATGCCGGGCAGCGCGGCGATACTGATCTCACGGGCGCAGATTTCCAGGTGGGCGGCGATCCGCTCCGCCTCAAATCCGGGAGGAGCATCGCCGGCGGCTCGCTCGGTTGCTATTCCCACAGCTGCCTCCTGCAGCTCTTCGACGGCCTGCATCACGGCCTGCGCGCACCAGGCCAGTCCGTTCACGCGGCGGGTGCGGGTGCCGGCCTTTCGGGCGTCATGCTTGTCAAAGGCTGCATCGATTCCGCGCAGGACAGCCTCAAGCGGTATCCCGGCTTCGCGCCATGTTTCAATCAGGGCCCAGTCCAGGGTCGACAAGAGCAGCAGAGAGCCGCGCCGTCGTTGAAAGTGCTCCTCAATTTCAGTGAAGTAATTGAAATAATTATCCAAAATCCGTCCAAGAGAGATGATGCCATTATCGGGCTGGGAGCATTCCGCAACTTCAAGCGTCTAAAGGCGTGCGTGGGCTCATTTGCCACCCTAATATAGATTCTATGGCGTTCTGGTTGCGTTTTCATTGCCGCAGTCTTGGTTTGATTTCTGCATTGCTTCTTTCTGCTGTGGTGCTGCCGGCATTCGCCGATCCAGCTCCGTTTGATCTCGCCGGGCCGCAGATTGAGGTGCGGGTGCAGCGAGCCGGCAAAACGCTGCCTATCGGACAGGTGCCCAACCTGCAGGCCGGAGACCGTCTCTGGCTACATCCAGTGCTCGATAAGTCCCAGTCCGTGCGCTACCTGATGGTGACGGTTTTTCTGCGCGGCTCAACCAATCCCCCGCCCGACGACTGGTTCACCAAGACGGAGACGTGGTCGAAAAAGGTGCAGCAGGAGGGGACGTATATCGTCGTTCCCAAGGATGCACAGCAGGCGCTCGTCTTTTTTGCGCCAGTTACGGGGGGCGACTTCAGCACGCTCCGGAGCGCCGTGCGCGGTCGGCCCGGAGCTTTTGTCCGTGCCTCGCAGGATCTGAACCAGGCGAGTCTCGATCGTGCCCGGCTCGATACCTACCTGAATGCCGTGAAATTGACTGACAGGAAGGCTCCGGAACAGCTCAAGGATGTTTCATCCATGCTGGCTCGCAGTCTGACCGTCAAGGTGGATCCTGACTGCTTCGAGCGGGCGGTGGAACTGCAGGGAGCCTGCCTGATGCGCAACCAGAACAACCTCGTCCTTGACGATGGACACGGGATGACGCGGGTAGCTGCCCTGACCTCCGGCCCGGCGAGCGACCTGGCCATGCAGGCCAGCTACTCCCCGCAGGCGAGCTATGGCTTCTATGCGTCTTATGTCGGAGCAGTGATGGACCTGGCCCGGCTGCTGGATAACCTCCATACCGCCGAATATCAATACATCCCGGCGTTGACCAGCATGCACATGGAGACGGTCGAATCCCTGGACTCGCTGAACCTGAAGCTGAATACGCCGCCTTCGTTTCACAATCCCAAATCAGTGCTGGTCGTGTCTCTGCCGGCGATTGGGCAGGAGCCGCCTCCGCCGCTTCGCCCTGTTGAACCGAAAAAGGTGTATTGCCTTGAGGCCTCGAAGCTTTTGCTTCCCGTTGAGGGTGCGCCTGTAATCTTTGCGACAGAATATGCACACGAGCTGAAGCTCAGTCTCAAATCCACGGCAGGCAAGAATATCGAACTGCCCGTAAAGGCGGATGCAAGCCTGGGCGGCCTGGTCGTAGATACCACCGGCCTCGATCCAGCCTTGCTGCCTTCGGACAGTACAGGAATTCTGCGTGGCATGTGGGGCTTTTCGCCTTACGAGGGGCCATCTTTTCACCTGCAAAACGCGCATCCGGTGAGCTGGGAAGTCGCCTCGGCTGACCGGAATGCGCTGGTGATAGGGCGCGAAGACTCGCTGCATCTCACCGGCGATGGTGCTGCCTGCGTTTCCAGCGTAGCGATCGAGGACGCGGTCGGGACGGTCACGGCGGACTGGAAACTCACTCGGCCGGATGCCATTGAGGTCAAGGTCCCGCTCCAGGATGCGCAGCCGGGCAAGATCACGCTGGCCATCACGCAATCTGGCTTGATCAAGCCGGAGAAGATCACGCTATCGAGCTTTGCTCAGGCCTCTCACCTTACCGGCTTCACCATCCACTCCGGAGATCCCGCTGGCGTCCTGGAGGGTGCGCGGCTTGATGAAGTGGCCACGCTCGAGCTGAGCGGGGTGAAGTTCACGCCTGGCAAACTGCAGCGGGCCGGGGATGGGGACCGCCTGCAGATGCAGCTTGCAGCCGGCGCCTCGTCGTCCGGCCTTTCTCCGGATACAAGCGTCACTGCCAGCGTAGTCCTCAAGGATGGCCGCACAGTAGACGTGCCTGCCACAGTACGGATCGCCCGTCCGCGGGTTTCTCTGATCACCAAGAGCGTGCAGTTGCCGCCGGAGCTGGCTACCGGTGCGAAGATCCAGCTGACCAGCCCGGACGAGGTGCCACCTGCGAGCCGGCTCGTCTTCTCGCTGAAGGCCCTTCGCCCGGCGACCTTCTCGCGCGGTGAACAGATTGAGGTCGGCGCTGAGGACGGCAACTTCTCCGTGCTGCTGGGGCTGGCCGATGGCGCGCTCGTGCTGCAGGACAGCTCGACCGCGCTCGCAACCCTCGACCCCTCCAAGGCCTTTGGCATGGCAGCCTTCGGCAAGATCAGCTTTCGGCCGGTCGACGCAGCTGGAGGGAAAGGCGACTGGCAGCCGCTCGCGTCGCTGGTCCGTCTGCCCCAGTTGGAGACGCTGCGCTGCCCAGCCTCCCGTGAGAAGCTCTGTACGCTGGGAGGCGAGAACCTCTTTCTGGTGGACTCGATTGCCGCCGATGCAGCATTTACCTCCAGCGTGTCTGTGCCTGATGGCTTTGCCGGAACCACCTTTGAGGTGCCGCGTCCGGTTGCGGGGCAGCTCTATCTCAAGCTGCGCGACAATCCCTCGATTGTGAACATCATCAATATGCCGCCGGAGATTATTCCCGCTCCCAAGGGCCGTGCCGCGGCCAAGGAAGCAGCGAAGCAGGCAGCGGCAGCCAGCTCAGCTCAGCCTTCTGCCGTGGCTGCGCCGGCTGCCGCTGTTCCATCTGCCTCCGGTGCTGCCTCCGGTGCGACGGCTCCGCCCGCGGTGACGGCGCCGCAAGCAGCGACCGCACCGCAAGCAGCGACGGCGCCGGCTGGGCCGAAGCCCCAGGGAGTGAAACAATAGGGCGGTATGGAGATAATTCTTTCGTTTACGAGGGGTGAAAGTTTCCGGCATGGTGCACCGCCGAGGCCGCAGTTTTGAAGGCCGCACGCGTGGCTGGGATGGGCCGATTGCACCCCTGCTCCGCATGTGCTAACCTTTCGATTTGTATGGGTGTTTTTCTTTCGGCCTGCAGGCCGGGCGAGAGCTCCCGGAAGTGTTCGGGCTGGCGTAGCTCAGCTGGTAGAGCATCTGATTTGTAATCAGACGGTCGGGGGTTCAAATCCCTTCGCCAGCTCCAAAAGAAGGAAATCCAGCGCCGGACTAGAGTTGGTCCGCCGTCCAGCGTGTAACCCGTGTCAGGCATGCGTTTCATCCGAGTCGGAGAACGTGATGGATTCCGGCAAGGGGACGTGGTGCGCTGGCGGGTGGAAGAGTTTTAAGATGTGCACAGGTGGCCGAGCGGTTAATGGCAGCAGACTGTAAATCTGCCGCTCCTTGGAGCTACGGAGGTTCGAATCCTCCCCTGTGCACCAGTTTTGCAGAGGGAACGTGCAATGCGGCCAGCAGGGATGAAGCGCAAGGGGATCGCGCTGGCTCTCCTGGCAGGGCTGGCCTGCATGGCATGGTTCACCGTTGATCCGGGCCGCGTACGATGGCTGGTGATGGTGCTGTTGGGCGGGTTCGCTGTGCGGGTGCTTTTGACTGGTCCTCCTTCGCGGTACGATGAAGAGGGTCAGGTGAAATAAGGTTGTAGCAGGGCTGATGTAGCTCAGTTGGTAGAGCACTCCCTTGGTAAGGGAGAGGTCACCGGTTCAATCCCGGTCATCAGCTCCAGAATTCAGTCGGGCGGGCAGTTGCGGGAGTAACTCAGTGGTAGAGTCACAGCCTTCCAAGCTGTTGGTCGCGGGTTCGATTCCCGTCTCCCGCTCCATTTAATTTATTTGAGGGGCAGCCGCACGGCATTTGTTTGCCGCTGCGGCAGACGTTTGTTGAGGATGGGCATGTTCGAGCAGGCAGTGCTTCCGATTCAGGATGCGAAGACCTTTGCCGAGGTTCATGCGGCGATTGAGTCCCGGTTTGCGCCGGGCAATGTGGAAGATCTGTTGCGCCGGGTGGAGCGGGGCAAGTTGCGCATCAGGCAGTTTGAAGCGATTCTGGCAAGCGGGCTGCTTGGAGAGAAGACGCCTGCACTCTACGGCGCTCTGGGCGATGCCGACCGCGGGCAGATTCGCGAGCAGTACCTGAGCATGGTTGAAAAGGTTGCGCCCAGGGTTCGGGCGAAGTTTTTGAAGGTCTACGCGTACTACTGAGGCGGTTTGGCTCAGGGTTGCAGTTGCCTGTACGGGGAATGAAGCAGTAGGGAGAGAGGAACAGGGAAATGGCGAAGGAGAAATTTGACCGGTCGAAGCCGCACGTGAATGTGGGAACGATTGGAC
>NZ_SMGK01000006.1 GCF_004339725.1 Acidipila rosea
TTCGCTGTGACCGTTATGTGCCCTCCAGAACGCGCGCCACCCTAAGCCATGCGGCTTCCCGCCGCAGCGGCCACATAACGACCAGCGGAACATAAGGCCGATTATGTGCCCGGGCACATAATCGGCAAGCTCCTTCAAAGCATCGTTCTCGAAGATGTGGCGGGGGTTAGTGGTGGATTCGGTGAGCAGCGCGAGAGGCAGGTTGCGGTACTCGGTGGCATTGGTGATGGTGGTTTCCATGATGATTGCTCCTTTCGAGCATGGTTAAGAGTTGAATGAATAGAGCGGAGACGCACTGGCTGTATCCGCTCCAAGGGAGCGGACTAGCCACGAATGGCGGCGTCCGTGAAGGCTTCGGCGAAGCCTTGCAAGCTGAGGTTTTTGTTCCACTCGGCGGCGAAGCCTTCGTGTTGCCTGTGCAGGTCGAGAAGTGCGACATAGTGGCCGCGCACGATAGCGCGGGAAAATTGCTCCACTGCCGCGTAATCGTTGCGCCAGTAATAGGGGTCGAGCGTGAGCTTGCCTGCAATGGGTTTCGACAACTCGAAGCACATCTCCGGGTCGCGCATGGGGTCGCCGTTTTGCTTGCCGTAATGCGCGATGGAAATTGCAGGGAGTCCCAGCGGTCCCGGTTCCGGTGTGGCTTCGATAACGAGTGCCATGTAAGGCGGATTCTCAATCTTGAGGTAGAGGCTAGGCCGGAAGCCTCCGGCCTTTTCGAGAATGCGAAGGATGGTTTGCATCACGCCACCTTCGCCAGTTCTGCATCGGGCATCGTCTCAGTGCGGGACGGCTCCAGTGCGGCAAGAATGACGGCAGAGGTTTGCTGGATAACTTCCAAGCTCTCGGCGAGCAGTGAAGCATTGCCGTGGTACAGGTGGATGTAGTCAGCGGATGCGGTTCCGGCCTCTAGCCCTACAGCTTTGCCGATAACAAACGCGATGGCCTCGGCCTCGGTCTCCCGCACAACCTTAGTGGTGGTCGTGCGCCGCTCGGCCTTGTGCAACATCTCATGCGCCAATTCATGCACAAGCGTGGAAAACTCCTCGGCCTTTGACTGTCCGGGAAGCACGGCAATCCTGCCGCCGTAGCTCATGCCAAGCGCGGGCGCGATCTTCTCGGTAAAGACAAGCTCGATGCCCTGCTTCTCGATAAACAGAAGCAAGCGGTCGCGGTTCTCGCCCACATCGCCGCTGACTTCGTGCATGGCGGGAAGCTCCGCGCCGTCGGTCTGGCTGACATCGAAGACATACGCAGCACGGAAACCAACCAAAACAGCGCGGTTCTGTTTAGTGATGTCCTTCTCGGCCTCTTCCTTCGGTTTGCGCTTGATGCCAATAATGGGAGCAAGAATGCGGATGCCCTTTTCGCCCTTTTTGACACGGCGGCCTAGCTGGTTCCACGCATACATCCCAGCTACGCGGGTCGCGTCCGGCTTTTGACGTGCAATTTCGAGGATGTTTCCGAAGCTGTAATTGTGAAAGCGGCTCATAGCGTCGAGGTACGCTGTTAATGCATCACTGTGTCCCGCCTCAAGCTGTTCAATCAGGCTCTTTACATTGGAGGCAATAATCTCTTTCGCTGTCTGCCGTTGCTGCGGCTGTTTGGGTTTTTGAGTGGACTGGTGATCGCGCTTAGTGGCTGTGGTGTTCATGGGTGCTTCCTCCTTGGCATTTGCCTTTGCTTTTCATGCCGTCGCGGCATGTACCTACATGCCGAACGCCTCCTGGCGAAGGCGGGGGTAGCAAGGCGCAATGGGGAGGGGGATCACCCACCCTTGCAATGAAGCGAAGCGAGAATGGAAAGGGCGAAGCGCAGCGGAGGGCTGCACAAGCGAAGCGCGGAAGCCTGGGGATACCCCTTGCGCCGCGCGATCGGGGCAGAGCCCCTTAGCGGCTTTTGCTGTTGTTTTTGCTTTTCAGGGAATTAGGGTCGGCGTTGCGGGCAGGAACAGGCCCGCTGTGGTGGGAAGCGCAAGACGCCATGCGGCTGAAGCAGGGAGGAGACTTCCTCCCCCTGAGCGCAGAGTAAAGATTATCGCGTAGTGGGGGAATACAATAGAAGGTATATTCCTCAGTTGAAAAGCGGCAGTAGTCTTGGAGAGTTAAAGGGCGGAAACTACGGCCAGAAAATCAAAAATCTCCGCGGCGAAGATCTCAGAATGGTACTCACGCGATCACATCATAGGGGCGCATCATGTCATTGGCCTCATGTTCAAGAATGTGGCAATGCCATAGATAACGGCCCGTATATCCCTGGAATGGAACAATGATGCGGGTAACCGTTTCGGGCGGACATTGTAAGACGTCCTTCCATCCCATTTCATGTTCACCTGGCAGTCTCGCAACATCCGTGTAGCGCAAAGTTTCGTTCGCGAGGTAGTCATCAACGGAGAAGTTCCTTCGATCCAATATTTGGAAGCGGACCATGTGAAGATGGATCGGATGCGTATCCTGCGTCAGGTTTGCGAGGCTCCATATCTCCACCGAATTCAGTTTTACGCGCTCTGTCACTGGATCTACCCAATGCTTCCGGTTAAGGAGCATCACCATTGGTTCGCCATTATCTCCGTCGAATTCATTCAAAGTCATAAGACGTGTGGAGGCAGCCCGCGTCTCGTCAATTCGTTCGACCGGATGCAGCACTTTCGGTAATTGACTGTTGTCCGTTACCGCATCTTTGCCAACACGGAATTGCATGAGTTCCAGGCCGTCGCTCTCCAGAACGATGTTCTCGCCACGTGCGCTGCTAAAGTCGACAATCCAGTCAGTCCGCTCGGCGGGAGATAGGACGAGGCGCTTCATAGCGACAGCTGCAGAGAGCAGTCCTTGGTCCGAACCGATGACATAAAAGCTCTGTCCGTTTGATAACGAAAGGGAGAAGAAGCGCGAGTTTGCGGTGTTTGCAATTCGCAGGCGGTATTTCCGGGCTTCAACCTCGTGATATGGCTTAATTTTGCCGTTAACCACCATGGCATCGCCTAGAAATTCCTGCGCCCAAGCGCCTTCATCTGGCGGATTGGGATAGTAAAGCTGGCCTTGGGGATCGAAGCTCCGGTCATAGATGAGAAGCGGTAACTCGTACTTTCCAGATGGCAGATTCAATGCCTTCTCAACTTCATCACGAATCAGATACCAGCCCATGAGACCGGCAAAGACATTAAAGCGGCTAACTCCCATCGCGTGGTCATGTACCCAGAGTCCGGTTGCATCCTGCCGATTGGGATAGAAGCATAGCTTGCTTTTTCCCGTGCCGAACCAGTCCTCTGGATAGCCGTCGCTGATGCTAGGAACGCGCGCGCCGTGCATGTGCGCGACAGTTCGCGTTTCGGGAGCATTCAGCATTCCGTGCATCGGAGGATCAAGCGAAAGAATGTGCTTTGCGGGCAGATCGTTGATCCAATCGATCAGGACACCTTCATTGCTCTGCACGTCGAACAGTACAGGTGCTGACGTGCTTCCATATGCCCACATTCTTGACGAAGGTAAATCGCGGTGCATTTTGCAAGAGATTTCATGAACGCGGATGGAGTAATAAGGTGCATCCGTTGCACCATGCAATTCTGAAGAACGCCGCCCTTTTGTTTTCTGTAATTCCGGCAGCGGCAATGGATCTACGAATGAGGCCAGCTTCATCGCATCCAGTGTTTTTGCGCGACCGGATGCCAGATGAGGCATCT
This sequence comes from Acidipila rosea, assembly GCF_004339725.1. GTDB lineage: Bacteria > Acidobacteriota > Terriglobia > Terriglobales > Acidobacteriaceae > Acidipila > Acidipila rosea. The sequence goes on from NZ_SMGK01000006.1 coordinate 3,680, forward strand.
CCATACCACGTCCCAAAGTGTTGCGCGTACTTTGGGCGATGCTCGGAAAGCTGAGTAGCCCGGTCATAGCCAGGCTGCCCTTCTGCATGAGCCTTCTGCGTGTCCATTGCTTCAATGTGCTCTCTACTTCCCGGCTTCCACCGTTCCTTTATCAGGATCAAGGATGAGCTTTCCGGTGTTCTGCGGCTTGCCCTTGCTGAAATCAAACATGCTCAACAGCGACCCAGATTGGGCATCGAATGAGCCTCCACTGATGCGCTTACCGTCGAGATAAAGGTCTTCTATTAGGCGGATGATCGAAGTCTGATCCGTGACATTGTGATCGACGTAATTTGCTTTCGCCCATGGAGAGATGACAATCAAAGGTAGACGCGGACCGAAGCCGCAACGGCCTTGCGCATGTTCGGTCGCAGGATTCACGCCGGGGAGTGCATTCGTTCCATCGCCACATTTCCCGACGCCATTAAGCGCATCCTGAGTTGTCGATGAGCCATTCACTAGTGGCCCCATTCGGTGGTCATACCATCCATCCGAATCATCATAGGCAATGATGACCGCCGTGTGCTCCCACTCTGGTTGCTTTTGCACGAAGTTGAGGATGCCGACAACCCAGCGCTGTTCATCGAGTGGGCTGGAGTAGCCTGAGTGCCCATCCTCAAAGCCCGGGGCTTTGAGATAGCTCACTGTCGGGAAATTGCCTGCCTTTACGGCGTCGAAGAAATCGTGCGCATCGTACTGATGATTCGCACCACCATCCTTGTTCATTCCGACCACTTTTGGCGATGAAGGACGAACATGCTTCAGGTTGGCCGTTGACTTGTAATACTGAAATGGCTGATGAAAGGCGATATAGTCGCGCTTGTTGACCGCCGTCCACTTCGACATGGAAGAACGTCGGCACCCAGTTGTTCCATTCGGATTCACAACACTGAGATCAAAACCGCCCTGGAAAAAACCCCACGACACGTCTCCCTCTGTGAGCAGGTCGCCGATGTTTCGTCCTGTCATATGGACGAGTGCATCTGAGGTACTCGTACAAAGATCCCCGGCAGGTTGCGGGTCCGCAATCATGGTAAATCCACCATTGCCATCCGCCACAATACCGCCTTCGGCATTTTGGTCGTTGACTACACCGTTGGTTTGGCCGGAAGCCAAGTTGATGGCACCCGGAGTTGACGGCCCGAAGTTCGTGCCGAAGAAGCGGTCGCTGATTGCGAAGTGTTGCGCGTAATTCCAATAGGCAGTAACCGTATTGCCGTCGAAGTAGCCCATGGTAAGGCCGCTTGTTGCAAGGATGCCGACATGCTGTCCGGGAATGCGGGGACCATCGGGGCGTCCCACGGATTTGGGAAAGAGATCCATTTTTCCGCCGTTGAAGGCTTGCTGCTCCGCTCCATAGTTATGGCTCTGATCCGCAGTTCCAGCCTGATTCCGGTCCAAACGAAATGGGTTCGTGCGTCCCAATTCATTCCCGGCATTTAGAAAGTTCGGATTCTGTTTCAGCAGCTTCTCTGTGTACCCATCTATCTTCGGTGTTCCCGGTAGTGCCGTAAATTTGGGATCGCCCTTCGGGTTGAGCGCATGGGGATAGGTACCGAAGTAGTGGTCAAATGAGACATTCTCTTGATAGATCACGACGATATGGCGAATTTGTTTTTTAGCAACGTCGAGATCCGACGCATGGACAGATGCCGCCGTCAGTATTCCCACTAGCCCAACCCATGTTCCGCGGCGCATCCACTCCATCCACTTCATATAGTCTCCATCTAACATTTTCTATGATTTGATTGGTGGCGCGACATTGCGCTCACCTAGATTTGAATCGTCATCGCTAATTGTAGTTTGTAATACGATATATCGCACTCGCCCAACTGCTCCGTGCATTAGTTGACCATCGTCGCGTTACTTCGTCCAACAGCTTCAGCGAGGATCAACTCAGCAACACGTCTACGAATGTCATCGCGAATGGTTCGGACCTCATCCAATGGTCGTCCCTTCGGATCAGCAAGAGGCCAATCATCTCGGCGCAATCCTGGCACATAGGGGCATTTATCGCCGCAACCCATCGTCACAAGAAGCTTGGCTTCTCGCGCCAACTCTTCTGTGAGCTTCTGAGGTCTGGCGTTGCTGAGGTCGATGTCGATTTCCTGCATGACCTCCATTACTTCAGGATGTATTCGGAGGCCGGGTTCGGTTCCTGCGGAAATTGCTTGCGCTTTATCGGGATCGGCAAAGTGGTTGAAGAAAGCCGCTGCCATCTGTGAACGACCGGCATTATGAACACAGGCAAAAATTACCTTATACATTTGTCTCCTTAATTCTAGTGCGGCGTAAGAACGTCCTTTGAAGCGGCATTTACAGCGCTGGAGCTCTTTACGAGCAGCAGGCAGGAGAGGCAGCGACACCCGGCTTGATGGCATATACCTTCACGCTCGCCGCCGCGGCGTTGACGTCGTAATCTGAAAGGAGTGTCTTCAGTTCCTGGTGCAGCGAAACGGATGCGTCCGGTAGCGGAGCGCAGCACGATCCCTCAATGACTTGCAGCGAATTGGCAGAATCCATGCCGGGTGAGCAGCAGCCCGTTTGATTCTCTACCTTGGCGTAAGCGTTGAGGTCAGCGCCACTATCCACAATCTGAACATGCTCAAAGCCAGCCGCAAGCAAACCGTTTCGATAGTCCTCAATCTTGATCGCGCCAGCTATACATCCAACATAGGCGGCCATACTTTGAGCGACAGCTTCCGGAAGTTCATACTTCAGCGCGATATCGCTTACAGCAACACGGCCACCTGGCTTGAGAACGCGGGCGATCTCACGAAAGACAGCAGGCTTGTCAGGAGCAAGGTTGAGGACGCAGTTTGAGATGATGCAATCGACCGAAGCATCGGGAAGTGGAATCTGGTCGATGGTGGATTGGTAAAACTCAACGTTAGTATAGCCGCCGGCCTTTGCGTTTACCCGTGCCCTTTCGATCATGCCTGGGGTCATGTCAATGCCGATGGCGCGACCTTCCAGCCCAACCATCTTCGATGCAAGAAATACATCGAGTCCACCGCCCGAGCCCAGGTCCACTACCACCTCTCCACGCTTGATATGAGCTGTCGCCGTGGGATTGCCGCAGGACAAACCCATATTGGCTTCCGCCGGAATGGAGGTCAACTCCTCGGCGGTATAGCCGAATGCCTCCGCTACTGCTTTTACCCCTGCATGATCGCTCGATAAAGTGCTTTCCGCGACAGCTCCGTATTTCGATCGGACCGACTCAAGTATTTGCTCTGCCATTTTCGCCTCCGCAAACATATTTGCAAAGACGACTATATCCCTTGCCAACACATTCGTCAATGCGTATAAGTTAACTCATGGCAGCGAAATCTCCGCAGTTCAATATGGAACGGTTCTTTCAGGCTTTGGGCGACAGCACCCGACTTCGTCTGCTCAATCTCATGGGTGACCAGGAAGTTTGCGTTTGCTACTTCGTAGAGATTCTGGAGCAGTTCCAGCCCAAAATATCTCGGCATCTGGCATATCTTCGCCGTGCAGGCATCGTCGAAGCTCGACGCGAAGGCAAGTGGATGCACTATCGCATCGTCATGCCACCGAACATCGGCGCCGCCCAGGTTCTCCGGCAAACGCTTGCATGGATGAAAGAGGAGCGTGCGATGCAGGCTGACCGGGCACGCCTCTCGAAGGCTTGCTGTAGTCCTGCAAAGTTTGCTGCTCTTCAAGGCGCGCCTCTCCCCGTCCCCATCGATCTCCCCATCGCACCAGAAGCCAAATAGCTATGTCCACTACACCTTATACGCAGGGCCAGATTTGCGCTCCACTTCCACGGAAGAAGCTCTCTTTCCTCGATCGCTTTCTTACTCTATGGATTTTCCTCGCGATGGCAATCGGAGTCGGAATCGGCCACTTCATTCCGGCGTCCGCTGGCTTCGTTAATCGCTTCCAAACCGGAACTACCAATATCCCCATTGCAATCGGGCTCATCATCATGATGTTTCCGCCGTTGGCGAAAGTCCGTTACGAGAAGTTGGGAGAGGTCTTCCGCAACAAGCGTGTCCTCGGCCTATCACTGGTACAGAACTGGATCATCGGGCCAGTTCTGATGTTCCTGCTCGCTATCGTGTTTCTTCACGGCGAGCCCGCCTACATGCGCGGCCTGATCCTGATTGGCATTGCGCGGTGCATCGCGATGGTCCTGGTCTGGAATGAACTGGCGGAGGGAGACACAGATTATGTTGCCGGCCTTGTCGCTATCAATAGCGTATTTCAAGTCCTCTTCTACAGCCTCTATGCCTGGGCATTCCTGACGGTGCTTCCGAAGTGGTTTGGCCTTGAGGGGAGTGTCGTCCAGATTGGCATTGGCCAGATTGCGAAGAGCGTCGGTCTCTATCTCGGGGTTCCGTTTGTTGCTGGCTTCCTCACGCGCTTCGTTCTCATTCGGTTGAAGGGAGAGAAATGGTATCGGACACGTTTTATCCCGCGTGTGAGTCCGCTGACTCTAATTGCGCTGCTGTTTACAATCCTGGTGATGTTCTCTCTCAAGGGTGATCTCATTGTTCGATTGCCTTTAGATGTCGTTCGCATCGCCATCCCGCTGGTTGTCTACTTCCTCATCATGTTCCTGGTGAGCTTCTGGATGGGGAAGCGGCTGGGTGCGAACTACGCGCAATCGGCAACGCTCTCCTTCACTGCGGCGGGTAACAATTTTGAGTTAGCGATTGCGGTGTCGGTCGCGGTTTTCGGCCTGAACTCTGGTGAGGCGTTCGTCGGCGTGGTGGGACCGTTGATAGAAGTTCCGGCACTCATCGGACTTGTCAACGTTGCCTTCTGGATACAGAAGCGTTACTTTGCCTCTGCCAGTAAAGCCTTTGAAGTCCATCCAATCGAGGACGCTCCTTGACCTGACAACTTCAGAGAGAATATCCGACCGCCATATCGTTGGCTTGCGACTTACCAACGCCATGTTCGATGCTCAGTGGAATATTATGTGCCTTTCCGATTTCGACCGCTGAGGTCTTATTCACGTCATGGCTAAGACCAGGGATAAGCGACGCCATATCATTGGTATAGATCTGCGCGTCATGCGACGCGCGGGATATGGAAACATAGGCAAAGCGGCTGTTTATCAGATCAGGGTGGACGTTTGTGTCGATGTTGACAATCACCCGCTCGGCAGTCAGTCCTTGTGAACTGTGCGAAGTCACGGCATAGCCGTGGTCGAAATGGCGCATCCGGTTCGCATCGAAGGAAACAATCTTGTCGCTATCCATGCGGACGGCGATCAACCCGTCTTTTCCAATCTGTTCCACGGTACCGAGATGACGGTTGGCGACACCAAGCTCACGGTTCACCGCGGTGAACTGGAGGCGGTCGCCGAGGGCAAATCCAAGTTCCAACTCCCGGTACGCATTGATGCCTTTGAGGCGATGCGGATTGTAGATAATCTGTTCACCGCTGTTTTTCTCGACCGTTAGAAGGTTTTCAGTAGGGTCGGTTGCGATGACGCGGGCATAGCTGCCAGCCTCAATGCCTAATGCTTTGCTTCCCACGGAATATCGCAGAACGTCGCCTGCCTCATACCTGGATGCCCAGTTTCGGTCCGCCCCGGTCATGTCCTGTCGCGGCACCAACACGCGGATGATTACGTCATCATAATTCAACACGCCTTTGGATTTGAGGTCCTGCCGTACTGCCTGATTCAACTCCCTGCGGGACGCATTGTCGGGTGAAACGATAAGGGTATTGGCCGGGTCTGCCGCATATGCCCTCGCAATTGCATTAACGCGCTCGACAGGATTTGCAATTTCGCTAATACGCCCTTGCTGCTGAAGCATGGCGATTCCAAGGGCGGTTTCGTCACGAGCGAAATATTCGACGACCTGCTTCAACTCAGGATCTTTTTGTCTGACGATGTGATCGAGTCGAGCGGTGTGCATTCCGGCTTCCTGCAATTGCTCGAAAGGGCGTCCTGCCTCCACGCCCTGATGCTGGCGCGTGTCGCCAATGAGCAGGACGCGATCCTGCGGTCCCATTCGATCGAGGAAGTCCTGCATCTGCCGAGTGCTGGCAAGACTCGACTCATCGACGAAATATAAGGTCTTTTGTCCCGCATCTTGCTGTGGAACGCGTGCAAGAAACCCTTGTAATGTACCGGCGGCCACACCTGTGTCGTGTAGCTGCTGAGCGGCGCGTGAAGTGGGGGCCACGCCCGCAACTTCATATCCCTTTGTCTGGGCGGCTTCACGGATCGCGGACAGGGCTGTCGTTTTTCCCGTTCCGGCAAGTCCCTGCAGCCCCTGAACCTTATCGGGAGAAATGAGCACGTCCTCCATGACAGTTCGCTGGGCCTTATTAAGGTGAGCATTCGCGTCTGCGGCATGGATCGCTTCGCCGATGGGCATAATCGGCGCAAGCTGGTTTTGCCCCTCCCGCATCAAACAAACAATCTGGTGTTCCTGAGCAATGGTCTGCCGCGTTGTGAAATGGCGGCTGGAGTCATGCTGATTTGGCAGCATTAACTGAAATTCTCCGGCGTGATGCCTGGCTTCAAAGTTCCTCCGCACGTCGGGATATGTGATCTCGCCCATGCCCCGCCGAAGCGCATCACGGTAAAGCAACCGTTCATCGGTGACGGCTTCGCGCTCGAAGTTTCTATCGCGGGCGAAGGTCACGGCCTCCTGCGCGCGGCGGTCACGATTGGGTTGTGATCTGATGTGCTGCAGAGCCCGTTCCTGCGCGGCTGCGAATACCCGGTCTGCCTGATCGCCGAACTGCGCGGCGAGAGCACGGTGCGCCATGAGTACATCCCGGTCGGAGGCGATTGCTTTCTTATCGCGGGTGGCATGAGCGGCGATCTGTGCCGCTTCCGGACCAACGAAGCCATTGCGTTCGAGATGCTCACGAATCTGTTGGCTACGTGGACTGGAAGCGTCGAGATACTCCTGGGTATATCCCTTGATCTCGGGCGCGCCGCTTCTTCCCGGTGTTATCTCATATCCAAGTTGCGATAGCCGGTACATCAGCTCAGATTGATAAACGGCAGTCGCAAACTGCTGGGACTGGAAGAGACTCTGCGGTTGCACGGCGCGATATTGGCCGTTCTCCCGCTCTGTCATATTAAAGATAACGGCATGGGTATGGAGCTGTGGCGCAGCATAACCGTCCACAGGACGGGCAGTATCGTGCTCGAATTTTGCGGCAACGAATCTTCCTGTTGGTTCTGCCGGGTTGTTACCGCCGATCCGGGCCTGCGTGTACTTCTCCAGTTCCGTAAGCGCGACATTGACAGCTTCTCGGTGGGCCTCCCGCACCCGGTCATCGCCGCCGACAAGAGCCGTCAGCGACACCGATTTGGGCGCGGAGAAAGTCGCATCCCAACCGGCGCGGTGCTCCATCGGAGAAACGCTCTTGCCGTCCGCGGTGTGGTATTCCTTCGCTGGGCGGTGCCGGACCAACTGCTCTTCGGTATTGGGATGCTGGCCCTGGCTGAGCCGTGCGAAATCCTGCGCGGACACCGCTCCGGCCAAGCCAAACTGGTCCGCCAATCTACCCTGCCATTCGCCAACCGCAGCGCCTTTTTGGCTCCAGTAGTTCTGTTCTCTGGCGGTGAATTCTTTGGCGTGGTAGGTTTGGGCCTGCCCGGCATTCAACGGTTTCGAGATGGTCAGCATACATGACCTCAAATCTGCGGACTGTGCCAGAGTTCGCCTTGGCGGCCTACGCTCTGCTCCACTTTTTCTGGCTCTGTGGGCAATGGCGCATCAACTTTACCCAGAGGTAAAGGAGGCTGGATTACAGGTGGCCTTTCGCCCTCACTAGCCTCCTGTTTCGGCTTCCGGTGGATATAGTCGTTGACCAGGCGCTCTACAAATTTCGGCTGCGACGCAGGCACATCTATATAGGGAAAGGAAAAGCGGGCAACATGGTTTCCATATTTAAGAAAAGCCCGCAAATTCTCCAATCCACTGATCTCGGAATCGAGAACCAGCGGCTCGACCTGCCGATCGATGGAAAAATTGCGGCCATCGCGGGAGCCGTCAAAATGGGTCTCGCGCATCCGTTCGATTTCAACCTTGCCGATGGCTTTACTGACCCACTCGGCGGCGTTTGGTTCGGTTGTCTTCAGAAAGATTTTGGTGGCTGGCTGAGAGAGCATGACCTCGGCCAAATGGCCATAGATCACCTCAAGCTGGGCCTTGCCCTGGAACCCCAGCACAATTGGATTCTTTGATTTACGGTTCTCAGTAATAGCTGTATGGAGCTGGGGAAGCTTCTGCAAGGACGCCAATTCATCCAGTACGAACCATGCCGGCCTCTGGTTCTCCTTGGGAGCGGTCAAGAGTCGGAGCACAAGCATGTCAATCCATAGGCTGTGCAAGGGACGAAGCGCCTCCCGTTCCGCTGGCTGGGAGGTAATGAAGATCCATCCTTTCCGCTCTTCGGACCATTCGCGGGCCGTCCACCTGGCCTCAGTTTCCGACTTTTTTGGCAGGAGGCGAAAGCTGTCCGCAACCAAGCCCAGAGAGCCAAGAACCCCCGACCGTTGTTGTGGCGCTCGCGGATCGATCAACGCCGCCAGTTCGGTTCCTTTGACCCGGTGATCGATCTCATCCGGCTTGGACATCCAAGCCACAAGCTCCTGAGGCGACGGCTGGTCCAGTAACAGATGAGCAAAGATCTTTTGCGGGCTTTCAATAAAGAACTCGCCCTTGCGATCGGTCGTCGGCTGAAAGAGCGATGCCGCAATGGTCTTCGCCTCCGCCCAGCGCACCAGTTCCTCCGACGGTCCCCAATATGGGCAACGTTTGTCCAGTGGGTTAAGAACAATATCGCCTCGGTTTTCATCATAGAAACGCTGGATAAACTCGCAGGCCGGATCGTAAATGATGGCGGAATGTCCCCGCGCTTGTATCTGCCGGAGGAGTTGCATGATGATCGTGGTCTTGCCTGTGCCGGTGTCGCCGATGATCTCGATGTGCTGGTCCTCCGCTGCCTGCGGAATCCTTAACATCTCCTTGCAATCATCGGTCTTGATTCCAATACCTGTGCCATGCACAGCGCGGTTGAACTCCCTGGGCGTGACCATTACCGGCCCTTTCAAGCGGCGGCCATATTTGAGTTCCTTGCGACGGCGGATGTCCCTGGGAATGGAGAATGGAAGCTGGAGAACCAGTGCGGCCAACCCAAAGCTCAACGGCAGTGAAAAGCGGGTAAACAGTCCCACATCGTCGTAGATCGCGTGCTTTAGATAGGCGTGGAGCGGTTTGTTTTGATATACCGTCAGCGGACCGCGATACAAATAGGCAAAGCCTGCTTTGGTGGCGGCGGTAGACACCTTTAAGGGCAGCGGTCTGCCCGCTCTCTGCGGTGTGTTGCCAGCCTCTACATCCTGCTCCGTTACCAAAAACGAGCGGCGCTTTCCATCCGAAACGAAGAGCAATTGATACTTGCCGGCTTTATGGATAGAACCGGTAATCTCTGTCTTCAGGTAGAGCGGAAGATAATACTGCTGCAATGGCGTCATTCCGTACGCGAACCGAAGATAGACGAAGAAGCCGGTTGCGATCAATGCCAGAAAGATCGCCCCGTAGGTATAGATGGGCTGCTTCGGCGGCCAGAAGATCGTCTCTTTTCTGCCCCATTTCGTCTCTGCCATACAGTTACTCCTTCCTCTCTGTCGCTCTCTGGGCAAGCACTTCCTGTGCGGCTTTATGCTTGTTGGCTTTCACCTGCCGCATGATCTCCTGGTATTGTTCGGCGCTGATCTTTTCGCCCTGTGCCATGGGAGAAAGTACGTTCGTAAGGAAGAGCTGAAGGCCAACAATTTCCGTCAATAGCCGAGTAGAAGAATCAGCGGCACAGGCGATGTTTATCCATGCGAGTAGCTGTTCTCGCGCCCAATCGCCAATTGTCCGGCCAGCCTTCCACGCCACAGTTTCAAGGGTGACGTACTCCGATTCGGTGAGGCGAACTCCAATCTGCCGGTTGCGTGTGGCAGGGCGTTGCACATCTCTTGCAACCTCCACAGTCAGAGTTTTTGTCGTCATAACTGACCTCCACTTTGCGGTAACAAACGGTATCCATCGTTACCGTTCGTTATCGCGTATTTCTCAATCTATTCATTTCATTGGCAGTAGCATTCGCTATCAATCGGTAGCAAACGCCAACCTGTAAGGGGTGGAGTGTCGAAATAACCCGGTGCGAAGCACCGTCTATACTCCACCACGGATATTAGGTATGAATCATGCCTTCAATACCTGCACGGAATCGCTGGACTCCACCCCGGCAGCAGGCTTCTTATTGGCCTGCTCAACCGCATAGGGGGCAGTCGTGGTCCTACGGATACGAAGAGTGGGCGTCACCTTCTGCGCGTGTGGTGTCTTCAGGAATTCCTGAAAGTCACGGTCCTTACTGAAGACGTAAGCAAGCGCCTGTTCCACAACATCATCAGCCGACGCATGGATGAAAGAAGCGTACTGATCGACCAGGGTTGCAGTCGTGTCCGTGAGCCGGATAGAGGCGCTGAGTTGGCGGGTTTGGATGACTTCAAGTAGTGGCATCTGGATCTCCTTTGGATGAAATCAAATGAGCTTTATGCGCCGGAACCGTAGGTGTTTTGTATGGCGAAGACCGGGTCAATATAGAATGCTTTGGCGTCACGATCGTACCCGCGAAGCGCTATCACTTCGCGAACCATGCGACAGCCTGGTTGGCGCTCGATGTGGACAACGAAATCGACCGCTTCTGCAATTTCGGCTTCGGTGTCGGTGAAGGTCGATTGGGCATGGTTTCGCATGACCAGATTGGCAAAACGATGCAGGGCCTTTTCTGCCGAGTTCGCGTGGATCGTGGCAAGCGAACCGGCATGGCCGGTATTAAAGGAATCGAGTAGCGTACGCGCCTCGATTCCGCGCACTTCGCCAAGGATGATCCGGTCCGGTCTCCAGCGGAGAGCGGACTTCAAAAGATCATCGAAAGAGATATTGGCCTTGAACGTATCTGTCTGGCATTCGACAGCCAGAATATTCGGTTTCTGGATGTGAAGTTCCGATGTATCCTCAATAACAACGATGCGTTCTTGCTCCGGAATGGCATCCGCCAGGATTCGTAAAAGTGTCGTTTTTCCCGTCCCGGTTCCGCCGCTGATAAGCAGCGTCTTTCCGCTGCGAATCTGCTGCGATAAGAACTCCGCAAGCGGCCGCGTCAGCGTGCCGCGAGCGATGAGGTCATTAACCGTATAGTGGCGGCTGGTGAACTTGCGAATCGTAATGGCCGGAGCCGGACGCACAACGGGCGGGATGACAGCCGCCAGGCGGCTCCCATCCGGAAGCTGAACGTGCAGAACCGGATTGTCTTCATCGAGCCGTTTGCCAAGCTGGTTGGCGATCACTTCGAGGCCGGTGCGGAGCTTGCCGGCGTCGAAGGAAATAGCCGTATCGCGGCTGATAATACCCTCCCGTTCATACCACCATGAAGCATCGGGATTGCCCATAATTTCGCTGATGCTGTCATCCAGCAACAGCGGCTCAATCGGGCGAAGGAACGGGAGGATCAACTCAAAACTCATAGCGGCAATCTCCAGCGGTGGAAGCCCGGCAACCCGGGCTTCCGAAGGTGAAGAGGAAAGGGCCTATGCGGCCTCTTCCTCTGTGGAAACATCGTCGTCTTCCGGCGATGCCTTGGCTGCCCGATCCAGCTTCAGAATCGAGCTGACCCGGATTTCCCAGATGGTCTGCTCCGAGTTCGTCTTCTTGCTGTCGTACTTCCGGCTGCGCAGCTCGCCCTCGACCTGGACATGAGCGCCCTTTTTCAGCGTAGCGGCGAACTCTCCGAGCTTGCCGAAGGCGATGCAACGGTGCCATTCGGTGTGCTCGATGTACTTGCCGTTCTTCTTGTAGGAAGATTTGGTTGCCAGCGAGAGAGTGGTCAGGCCGCGGTTGTTGTTGGTGCGAACCTCTGCATCTGCGCCGAGGAATCCGATGAGGGTGACTTTGTTCTGGTACATGGTGGTGATCTCCGTTTCGTTGAATTTCCCGTATCCTGCTCGGGTCACACAGGCGAAGCCAAGCGAGTGGCCCCGGCTCCCAAGGCCGAAGCTCTGCATTTACGGAGGGTCCGTCATAGACGGAAACCGTAACCCGCAGGGTGGCGCAGCCAAAGCAGAAGAGCAAGCCTGCCGCAGGGCGCCGGACAGGCCCGAAGCGTGACCCCGAGCAGAGGACGGGATACGAGGCGGATGAACCCCGAATGCACCGAAGTCATCCTCTCTATCTCGGTGGGTAAGGTCGCCCACACCGTAGCCTTCTTTCGAGCGGCAAAGACTCCCCAGAAGGAAGGCATCGAGCACGCCCCGTTGCTCTTTCGCCAGCTCAGAGGTGCCGTGCTGGGCGCTTGCAGAGACGAGTTGGGCTGTGCAACCGGATTGGCAGCATGATTCAACATCGGAATGACCTCGGATTCTGGTTCTCTAACTGAAGGCCTGGTCGGCTCGGAAACGCACGATCATTAATCCCAGAGGGTTCACGGCCAGCTCATTGTTCTTGACGTTCTCGCGGAAGACATAGGTGACGCTGGCGACCCATCGCTCCCGCTTGAGTTCAGTATGGTCCGCCGGATTTGTGTACACCTTCTCGAACTCGATTCGCGCCGAATAAGGAGACTGCCGCAGGTCGTCAAGAATGACGTTCTTGATCTCCACGTCAACATACGGAAGCGTGGAGTCATTCCGGTATGTCAGGATGACATTGTTCTGGCGTTCCTGCGCGATTACGGCCCGCTGCACATCGCTATTGAGGAAATAGAGCGAGTTCGTTTGGTCCCGCTCGACCGTGAAACGGTTGCGCGAGAAATACAACTCCGCCCAGCGGGAGAGGTAATATTTGTTTTCGGCTTCCTGGGGACGGTATTGGAAGTTGCGGTAATCGATAGCCTCGGCGCGGCCAACATCATTGATCCGAACAATCAATGGATGCATATTGGCGAGCGCTTTCTGGCTCTTGAAAACTAGCGCAGCCAGCATGAGCGAAATTACCGTGAGCGCAAGGATGGTCACTTTCAAATACGTATTTATTACCAGAGGGTCGCCGTACTGCTCCAGATATCGTTCCGCAGCACGGGTGATTTCGGGAGATGCTTTCGTCGTAATGTTCATGAGTTTCTCCGAAGCATTTACGCGCTCTATATACTGCGCAGAAGCGCCACTGTAGCAATGCCCACGCCTCCATCATGTCCTCCGTGACTTCCTGAAAATAACGTCATGGTCATGGCGGGTATTTTGAACAAGATGTAAACGTTGACGAGAACGAGAATGATAAGTCCTGGCAGGTGTGTCACCATCGTGACTGGATCGAGCGAAAACAATGTCGATAAATAAGATGTATAAAGATGGCTCAGAACGCTAAGCGTCGCCGCCGCAATGACTTTGAAAAATGCGAAACCCACGAATGCCTTGAGCCAGCCCCAAAACAGGAAGTCGAGCTTGTCGAAAACAAGAAAAGGTATAAATACTGGCCCGACGAGGCCAATGACCGTCATTCCAATGGCAGCATAGGCGAGTATCGCAACGATGGAAGCACTCAGTAGCGAAATAATGAGCTGCACCACGAAGTAAACAAGCGCGTAATAAGGTGACAATAACGCTTTTGGGATGGCCCCTCCGAGCGGCTTTTCGGCTTGATGGAGCGTATTGAAGATGGTAGTTACACTGTCTTTGCCTATAACGGTAACAAGGCTCTGTGCGCCTCCGTTAATGAAGCCCTTAAGGGAGTAGCCGATGCCGGGAATGCTATTGTCGTAGAACTTCACCATCACGTATGCAAATGTGATGAGCATAAAGAAGCTCAGGAATTTACCCATGTTGAAGCCGGGGCCACCCTGTGCGGAAGCCAATGCTTCCTGTACCCCAAACCATACGAGCATGATGGTGGCCAGAGCGACGCACATATGCAGACCGAGCGCGGTGACGGATGGCGCTGCCGTGGCAGTCAGCGAATCGCAGCCCGTCGTAATTAATCTCAGCAGGTCCATAGCAAACTCCTGGAAACATTGTTTAGTAGCTCAGAGCGTCGGCTGCATGGTTCGTCATAGGTGCAATAACAGTGTTGTAATCACGCTCATAAGCAGCGGCGTCCTGAAACCCAGCCTTCATCGCATCCTGTTGCTGTTTCTGCGTAACAATCTGTTGTAGCGCGATTGCTTGCCGAAGCTGATTGCCTTCCTGCTGCTGCCGGAGTTGGAGAACCATTGCTTGATTGATACGCTGCATCGTGGCCATATCGGTATGTTGAGCTGGGTCCATAGAATGGCTCGCCTGTTCGAGTGCGGTAATGTCCTGTTCGCGCCGTATTTCATTCGATCGCATGGTGCCAAGGGTTTGGAGATTGCTTTCCGTAATCGAATCGCTCAGGTCTGTTGTGGCCCCTTCCGCCGCAATTTGCTGCTGCGCAGAGGGGCTGAGGGAACCATAGTCGGACAGTTCTCTTGTGCGCGGCACACTGGCATATTGATAGGCAGCCTGAGCGTTAGTTCCGGTATTGGCAGTATTGATGACAGCTTGGGAGTTGCCGTAGGTATTCGCGGTACGGTTAAGCGCCGTCCAATACGTGGATGGTGAAACATAGGGCCGATAGAGGTTCGCGGGCGACCTGGCCATTTGTTTAGCAAAATTGTAGGCTGCTATAACGTTCTGAGTCGTTTGAGCAGTAGTGGTATAGAGTTGCCTGGCCTGCATGATCTGCTGGACGGCATGGCCGGATTGCGTGGGATCGAAGACAACCCCTCCAAACTGGGCTTGGGCAGCCACCCCGCTGAGAAGCAACGTTGCAGTAGTAATGGCAAAACATTTCATGTCCGGTTCTCCTTAAATCGCAAAGTAAGGTTCATTTGCTTGTGGCATCGAGAACTTCCTGTTGAAGTTGTTTGGTTTTTGCATCATCGGCCTGGCACTTTGCCGTGCGCTTCGCCTCCTCGGCTGGATCGACATTCGGCTTCGCAGCAGCACTTTTAGCCGCAGTTCCAGGAACATAGTTAAGGGCATCCGCTGCGCCGCTCGTCATTGGATCAACGCAGTCGAGTTGATATTGCTTATAAGCTGCGGCATATTCGGCCTGTAAGCGTTGGAGTTTATCCTGCTTGCTTTCGCATCCAGTCAAAGCAAGGTTTCCGAGGATCAGCCCTATCGAAACCCATGTGGCAGTGTTTTTCATGCAAGCCTCCTATAACGTCTGTGGAATAGTGTGATTCTCATATGCCGGGAGCAACATATCCTGTGTGAAATAGACCTTCACACGATGTCCCTCCCGGATAGTGATATTTGGCGGTATCTGAATAAATCGGTCAAGTATTGTTGTTGCGGACTGGGAGATAGATGCAGACGCTCCATTTGTGAACTGCTGAGAACCAGATCCCGCAAAGGTGCCGCCACCCTGAGCAATTTCGCCCGCTCCGGCAACGATTCCTAATGCAATCGAGGTTCCGAATATTTGGAGATAGTGATTGTTCACTTTATCTTTCAAGCCCTCTTCGCCAATCTGGTCAAGGCCATGAAATTGGTTCAGGTCAACGGAGTAGCCGTCCGGCATAATCATCCGGTGGAAGACAACGGCCATGCGGCGCTGTTGGCCAAATCCAGAGGAACCGATCTTGCGGGCCTCCCCCAACACAATCGTCCCATCTGGGATGAGCACATGCTGGTGATCGTGAGAGTAAACGGGATTGGAGACCAGTACCTTGACCGGGCCGACAGCATCGCCGTCCAACCGATTCATCAGAACAGTGTCCATCGTCAGCCCCTCATAAATCACATAAGGCTGTCCCGCAGCCGAGTCGATATTGACTTCGGGGCCATGCTTAATCGAAGACTGACCGACTGGAACCGGAGTAGGGCTTCCGGCCGCTCGCGGCATAGTCAAGCTGCTGTCCGGCTGCGCTGCAGTCGTATAAGGATTCTGCTGGGAAACGTATTCGTTTGAAGATACAGCTTTATGGGTTGTCAGCTGCGGCGGCTGAGCTTCGGCTCCACGCGAATAGGCGAGGTTCGATGCGAACCGTGCATTGTAGGCAAGCTCGCGCTCTTTGGCAGCGAGTTGCTGGGCCTGCTGTTGCTCAGGGCTAAGTTGAGGTTCACTACTATTCTGCTGCCCATAAGTAGCTGGTGGGCAAGTTTGGCCGGGAGCACAAGGAAGAGCCTGACCTGTAGGGTCATACGCAGCAGCGGCAGATTGCTGGGCGGGCGTCGCACGCGCAATCATAGCCGCATTCGTAGCGGCAGCCGCCTGTTCTTGTTCCTTTAGCTTTTCTGCTTGAAGTTGATTCCTTAAGTCAGCAACATTATTATCCGTGTTGTCCTGCACGGCAGGTTGCGGAGGCTGTCCCTTCGTCGCGTCCTGCTGAGCCGAGGGCTTCTTTCCGCCCGAACTGAAGATTGCGGCAACAATTACAAGCAATGCCGCTCCAAGATAAAGGAACACCTTCAGGTTTTTTCGGAGTACGCCCTTCGGTTCCACGAGGCTGCGACGCAGTTCGGGTAGCTCAAAGATATCCGGGGCTGCCGATGATTTTGTGTTCTGGTCATCCATTTGCTTTAGCCTTTGCGAGAAAATTCCATGCGCTTCTTGCCCAACTCCACATAACCTGAATCCATGATTTTCGGGATGATGTAGGTGCCGTCGCGAAGTTCGTAATTGATAAGATTCGGTTTTCCATCCTTCATTTCGTACACACTGAACTTTTCTGGCGCATTGGTCTTGATATACGTGAACTTTCCGTCATGGTAGATCGACTGAATATCGAAAGGAGCTTCATTCACCTTGTAGTCGTAGTCGAATTTCAGTTGCAACGGATAAGCGCTCTTATACTCATCGACCGCTTGGGTAATGTGAGACTGCACGGCGGCGAGTTCCTGCTTCGACTGCGCCAGTTGAGCGGCAGGAACATACTGCGGAGGCCCTGACGACGCGACGATAGAGGAACGGTCGGCAGGTTCAACGAGCACTTTGAGATCCGGTATAGAAGAGGTTCCAGACACATCCTGCAAGGTGAAACTGTAGATATTGCCCTTGTCAGTAATGAGATTTAAGTTCGAACTGATGCCCGCCTTAGCCGGATGCACGAAGCAGAAGTTTCCCACTACATCGACAACCCAGAAGTCCTTATCGCCGGTAGCCGCTTCCATTATCTTCTCGGTGGGCGGCACCTCAATCAGGGTGGTGTACTTCAGCTTCGCGTGTATCGGCACGATGTCTTGTGAGTGATACTGCACGGTGCGGGCCGAAGTATCCTGCGTAACGGCCACAGCGGAGGTAAGAGCCAGGGTAGCCCCGGCAATGGCGGCGAATGGGCGGTTCATACGGCAGCTCCTTGATGATTAGTGTGAATGGCTTCGGACTCGGACCGGGGCCGGAAAGGAAACTCATACGCAAGGCGACGTAAGCCGTCGGCAATACCGAAGCGCTCGAAATACTCGCGCTTCTTGAGATTGTCGCGGGCGTTGTTGGTTGCCATCCAGTGCGAAATCGAATCGACGTTTAACTGGACTCTCTTGGAAGACTGAGCCTTGCGAATGAGCATCTGGCCGGGTGGAATAAGCCCGGCAATCAGGTCGAGTTCCATATCGTTCAGGTGAAAGGCTTCGCGGTATACATCGCGGTCCATCTCCGGGTTCGCAAGGAAGATTTTCGTCGGACAACTCTCAGACACGATCTGCAACATGCCAGATTCCTGCAATTCTTTAATCGATTGCGTGGCCAAAATCATGGCAGCATTGTGTTTGCGCCAGGTCTTCTGCGCCTGGACGACATAGTTGCGGATCGTCTCATTCTTGATAAACAGCCACGCCTCATCCATCAGGAATGTCTTAAAGGTAGCTAGTTTCTGCGGATCGGCTATCTCATTGCTGGCCCGGTGTAGCACATAGAACAGCAACGGTTCGAGAACCTCCGGTGTGTCGTTCCAGCCGTGAAAATTGAAAGTCTGGAAACGACTAAAAGAAAGCGTATCCTCGACGTTGTCAAAGACAAAACCATACTGACCAGAGCGGGTCCAGCGATGCAGGCGTTCTTTCAGTTCTCCAATGATGTTGGCGAAACTCGATAAGGTGCGCTGCTCCGGCTCCAGCATGTACGTTCGTTCGATAGCATCCCACAGCTTGCGCTCTTCCTTGAAATCCAGCCGATAGCGTTGGTCATTTCCCTCAATGAGCACACGGAAGAAGCTGAAAAGAAATTGCAGGTTCTCCTTGGTGAGCGCTAGCGAAAAGGGATTGATGGTGAAATCTCGCATTTCCTGGCCGACATTCAAGTAGCTGCCGCGAAAGATTGCCGTAAGCGATTGGAAGCCGCTGCCGATATCGAAGATGAACGTGAGCGGCGCGTACTTTTGCGCATTCTGCAATAGGAAACTGCAAAGATAGCTCTTTCCACTCCCCGTCATTCCAAGAATGAGTGTGTGGGCCACCTCGCCGTTGTGCAGATTCAGGAAGTACGGCGTACTATTGTCGGTTTCGAGCACAGCCAGGTACTCCGTGCCGAGGTATGCGTTCGTCTTTTCGCCCGGCAATACCGTGAACAGAAAACTGAGATCGGCGTAATTGGCATTTAGCAGATATAACCTGCGGAGATTCAGCGCATAATTGCCGGGCACAGTGGCAAAGTACGCATTGAGCTGGTTGTATGTCTCGGCAAACAGGTTGCCATCCGCGTTGGTAAAGATGCCTGTGAACTCGCCCACAAGTTGTTCCAATTCCGACTTCACGCGGCTATAGAGAACAATTGTGAGCGAGAAATCGCCTAATGATTGACCATCGCCCAGAGCGCGAAGGCAGTCACCCAGATTTTCAATGTCGGCTTGCTTGGATTCATCCACCAGTACATCACGAGGATTTGTCTGGGTCGCGTCGTTGCCAATTTGTGAGACGAAGCCAGTCTTAGACATATTGAAGTGGCGACGTCGTTTGTTTACTTCCTTGCGGGCCTTGTCTGCCGAAAGCGCCGTCCATTCAGTCACAACATAGAAGTTGGCAGGAATCTTCAGCAGAGTGTCCAATACCAGAGGCCGCGTTTCGGTAATGGCCTCTTTCATCGTAAGCACACGAACGAAGTGATCTCCCACGCGCAGATGATCACGTTCCGCTTCGATATCGGAGTTGACAACTTGGTAATCGAGAAACTGCGTAGAATGTGGCTTGCCCGCAATGCGCCAATCGTCGTAGTTCAGCAGCCGACGAAAGAAGCGCAGTTGGCCTTGCTGTCCTAGCACCTCAATGTGCATAAAGTCAGCGAGTTGCCGTGTGAATCCCTGAGCACGCTGCTCCAGTTTTGCCAGATCGTGTTCAATCTGTGAACGCAGCAAGGTTTTCATACTGCCGCTGATAAATTGCGCCTTAAGTTCACCGATTGCTCCAGCGGGATCACGCACGAGACGAGCGAATGCGGTGCCAAGGCCGGTTTTTGATCGTGCGCCTTCGAGCATAATGCAGTAGAAGATTTCAATTTGGTAAAGGCGGTCGCACTTCGACATAAAGAACTGACGCCGCTGCTCGATGGCAGCTTCCACAATGGGGTCGTCGTACTTGGCAAAAGGAATGTCAGGCCGATTGGATTTGAAGAGATATTGATAGATATGGAAGCCTGGCCCGAAGGACTTCAGTGCCGCTTCCAACCGATTGACGGCATACTCCTGCTCCGCAAAATCCAGGCTTTCGTAGTCAACGCCGGGGACGCGCAACACCATACCCAAATCGCCGCTCTTGGTGAGGAATGCCGTTTCGTTCCAGAAGCCATACAGGTTAATATGGTCATTCAATGATGCCGAGTTCTTCCACGGCTTGATTGCTTTATCGAGTCGCAGCATCAGCGAACCTCCACGCGCGGAATCTGCTGCTTGGCGGCGTCATAGCGGAGTTTGTACCTCTCCGATTTGGCGAGAATACGGAGAAAAGCTGGATCGCTGTTCGTCACCCAATGGCCGAAGACAAATCCTCCCATGAAAACAGCGATGCCCGCCAGAATCGAATCAAAGAGATTGAATGTGCCGACTGCACCGACGCAGACAAAGTAAAACAGAGTACGCTCTACACCCAGGTAAGTGAGAGGTTTATGCAGGCTTTTGAAGACCCGATTTGTACGTCTGGATTGTGGCTTCACGTCTGGCATAAACCCCTCGTTGTGCTCGCTGCAATGGAAGGTTGAGAGTGGATAGGTGAGATGTGCTTACACACCCCAAAGCCAACTCAGGACGTTCACAGCGAGGACGGCAATACCAGTTCCAGCAGCGACGCCAGCCAGCGCTTTTTTCGCGCCTGGCTCGCCGTGCGCAAAGCTGTAGCCCCCCATCACAATCGCGATCAGGCTGGCGACCTTGGCAATTGTTCCGGTAAAGAGGTTTTGTAGTGCGGTAAACCCAGTATCGAATGGCGACCCGCCAACTTGCGCAAAAGCGAGTGCCGGGAAGACAACAAGCATAGTAAATAGAGTGAGGGTTGGAAGAATCCGGAGGTGGGCAATCCTCCGTCGAATAGTGAGTTTGAACTGAGCGATCATCAGTACCTCCAACGGCCAGGTTCTTGCCGTCATGTGTCAGAAGGTAGCGTCGCTAATGCAATTCGTCCAAGACTTCTTATCTATGGTGCAATAGGTCGCGTCTATGGCCATTCCTCGGGCCACGATTATCACTAGCCGAAAAATGCAGTCTTTGATTTTGGCGACGGACCATTAGACGGAAACACATCAGTTGACAATAACAAGGCAGTTCATTCACTGAAATGGAAGAGTGCTTGTATTGCCAATTTTCGATTATGCAAGCAACTCCAGCTGAAGTCCCTTCACATGTTTTCGGCGTGCAGGCCGCTTTAGAGGCTTGCCGTTCCCCAACTTTCGCAAATACCGGACCAAAATTGGAAGCGCTAAGTGCTCCGCATTATTGTGATGTACGAATGCGGTATCGACTGTCCAACGTATCCCCGCAATTGGCCTACCTGTGAGGCCTGGATAAAGCACGGTCCTCTGATCCATCAGAGCTAGACCGCATCCTGCCTGAACCATGAATTGTATGTCGGCTGGTGTTGCTGCCAGGGAGGACACCTTCGGAAGAATTTTGACTTCAGATAACATGTTCATTAAACGAGCATGGGCCGCGGGATGCATTTCCGGATCTCGAAAAATTGTCAATCTCTCTGTGAGCTCTGCTGGCTGGATTTCAATTTCCTCAGCTAGGGGATCGTCAGTTCGCATACAGACAACGAGTGGACTGCACGCGATTTGTTCAAATACCCAATCGTCACCGGTAATCGGCATAGGAAGCAATGCCCCATCCAATGATTTTTCTTCCAATCGATGAAGAATATGCGAGTGATTGCCGCTCGACAATTGCATTTGGCAGTCGGGAAATAAGCGGGCATAGGCATCGCGGAAGGATTGAAGGAGTTCTGGCTGGACGAAGCAGGAGAAGCCGAGCCTCAGAATGGGTATTTCTCCTCGATAAATGGCACGAGCTGCTTTGACGGTCTCCGTTTGTTCTGCCAATGCCGACTCAGCATAGGAAACGATCATCTCTCCTGCGGGTGTACAGTACACGCCCGTACGATCACGAAGGAAAATTGGGAATCCGAGGGTATCCTCAAGGTCTTTGATCTGAGCACTGAGCGAAGGTTGGGCCAGGAATAGACGTTCCGCTGCCCGCGTGAAGTTCCCGGTCTCTGCAACCGCCAGAATGTATTTCAGATGCCTGAACTCTATGAGGACTGACATAGCCCGTGATCCCTCTTTCGGTCGTGCGCAGAAGCCCTTCGCTATATGCTTCTGTGGAAAATCAATCTCAAAATTAAGAGTCGATTGAGAAAACAGCTAATGTCAATCGGGTACTTTTGAGTACCCTGAGCGCTCTTGTCACAACTTTCGCCATAGATGAAATCTTGGTTGCCATAGATAGGAAGTATTGGACGATCCAGGTTGGTCGCATCACACTTGGTCCAGAGGCGCGCGATGCCCGA
The DNA here is from genome assembly GCF_004339725.1 of Acidipila rosea. GTDB lineage: Bacteria > Acidobacteriota > Terriglobia > Terriglobales > Acidobacteriaceae > Acidipila > Acidipila rosea. Next base: position 25,665 of record NZ_SMGK01000006.1, read on the forward strand.
CATCAAACGGGTTGGGTACTCTTCCGAAATTGCTTTCAAGCGAATGCCGAGCACGGGAACGTATCGATTATCTAAAAGCGCCCGATTACCAGGAGGACAAATGTCACAGTCACACGGGCTTCGAGACCTTCGGCTACTGGACAGGTCCATTGCATCTCGCGAGTCTCATCAACAGATGCCCTCATTTGAAGAATTGCAGCGGCCATTTCCAGTTCAGCGCGTAACCCAAATCGATCCTCTCCTTACGGTCGAAGATGTCGCGGAACGGCTCAATGTAACCAAAGATTGGGTATGGGATCACTCATCAAGAAAAGCCCCATATCTTCCCGTGATTCGCGTGGGTGATGGGACACTTCGCTACCGCTCAAGCCAGATCGAAGAGTTTGTCAACGAACGTGAGCGCCTCTCCATTTTGCGAAGGAAACGCCGGTAAAATGGAGGCAGGCCCAATTGTTCCCGCCACAGAACTGAGGGATTGAATGGGTACATCGCACCAACGGGGGTACGTTACCCTTCGCGGTAAGCAGTGGTACGGGTATTTCCGCAAAGTGGTGAATGACCCGACCACTGACGAACAAAAGACCGTTCGCGTTCCGGTCATTCTCGGGCTGAAGTCAAAGATGTCCAAGTTCGAGGCCCGCGAAGCACTGCAACGCGAAATCACAAAACAGATAGGGAAGCCGGGTTCCCCTACCAGAGTCATGAACGACGGCTCTGTCACCTTTGCCTGGTTCGTCAAGAATCGTTTCCTTCCGTTGAAAGAGGCCGTCTGGAAAGAAGAGACGGCTAAAACAAAAACGATTCTGATTCAGTCTGATCTCGTCGATCCGCTCGGGGAGATTCCGCTGGCAAACTTCGACAAGTTCAGCTTGCAGCTTCATTTGAACAAGCTGGCTATAACCCGATCCAAGGACACAGTGTTGCAGATGCGCGCGTACCTTCGAGACATCTTCGCTGAGGCGGTCGATCAGGACTTCCTTACCAAAGACCCTGCGCGCAAAGTGAAGGTGCCCACGCAACTGCGTGAGACTGACACAACAACGCTTACCTGGGATCAGCTCGGCCTTGCTCTTGCAGAACTGACTCTGCGGGATCGCATCCTGCTTGAGTTGGATATGACGAATGCTCTCCGTCCGAGCGAGTTGCTGGCTTTCCGGTGGAAGTGCTTCGACTACGATGCCTGCACGTTGAAGATCATAGAGACCGTCTACAAGGGCAAGATTCGTCCCTGGGGAAAGACAAAAAAGAGTCTCACGGTCATCCATATTCCGCAGAAGCTCGCGGACGATCTGGAGACATGGCGTGTGGAGTGTGAGGAGCGAGCCCGGGAAGCGGCGTCGAAAGATAAGAAGAAGTCGCCGGAGCTGTCGCCGGACGACTTCATCTTCGCCAACGAAGTTGGAGGGTTCCTCGATACCGACAACTTTCGGAAACGAGTGCTTCACAAGCTGGCCCGCAACCTGGGACTGCCGAAGCTGACGTTTCAGGTCATCCGGCGCACGATTGCAACTCTGGCTCAGAAGAAGGGTACAGTCAAGGACGTGCAGGGCGTGATGCGCCACTCACGGACCGCGACGACAACCGATGTCTACATGCAGGAGATTCCCGAGAGCGTGCAGGCGACGGTCAACTCCATTAACCGGGAGCTGAGGAAATCGTCGGAAAAGAATCACCGAAAGACGGTGAAGCCATTGCCGGATGCGGTGACTTTGGGAGGGAAGGTGCTCAAGCACGGCGCTGTGTCTGTGAAGGTGTTTGGAAATTTGACACCAAATGACACCAAGCGGGAAAGGAGGGAGCTTGCAAGTTGTTGAATTATTGGTGGACCTGATCGGGATCGAACCGATGACCTCTTCCATGCCATGGAAGCGCGCTCCCAGCTGCGCCACAGGCCCACTCAGGGGTATCCTTATTGTCGTGCACGCTGGCTGATTCGTCAAACCGACTCAGACCAGTTCTCCGCTGAACGCAACCCGGCGATGCGCGGAAGCATCGTGGAAGATAGGTTTATGAAGAATTTCAAGGATTTTAAATGCTTCTCGAAGGTTATTCTTTTCCTGATCATGCCGTTAGTTGCCTCAGTAGGGAGGTCCTATGGGCAAGTATCCATGCAGGCACAACCAAATGAGTCGGCAGGGCAGCAGGCGTCACTGCCCAAGACAGGTGATTTGCTTGGGCCGGCCCTCGCAACCGTGACCCATGCACTCTCTACCCTCAATATTGAGAAGTGGAAGACTTCGGGTTCGATGCGGAACTCGGCCCGGCAGGACGCGGCTTCGATCCAGCGTGATCTTGATGGAACGCTACCCGGGCTGATTTCTCAGGCGGACTCGTCCCCTAGTTCAGTGGCAGGGTCGTTCGCCGTCTATCGTAACGTGGATGCCCTCTACGACGTGTTGTTGCGGGTGACTGAGACGGCACACGTTGGCGCTCCCCGAGCTGAATCAGGTGAGCTTGACTTTGCACTGAGCCGCCTCGAGGCAGCACGGAAAACGCTGGGCGACGGGATCATGAATGCTTCGCAGGAGCATGAAGCTCAGTTAGTCAAACTGCAGGCCGCCCTCAGGGCCGCGGCACAGCCGGCGAAGCCGCCAGTAACTACAGTTGTGAATGACGGCCCTGCGCCTGCTGCTGTGAAAGCAAAACGAAAGCATAAAAAAGTGGTCCACCCGACTGTGCAGCCTCAGCAGCCCCAGTAAGTTGCACGGGAACAAGCCCAGTTCGAGTGGTGTCTAAGAGGATGTGAGGCTTTCCGCGCGCGTGCAAAGAGGCTAGTGTTCCTGTTAGTGTAGGAGGGAAAATCTACATGCAAGCGGGAAGTGCATTGGGAAATCTGGTTAGCGCGCTGGGAATCCGGGCCGAAGAGGCTGCGATCATTGAGCAACTCAAGGCTGGTTCAGAAGAGGCCTTTTCGTGGCTTATCGCACAATATCATCAGCCGATTTACAGCCTTGTTGCACGCACCATCCAGAATCCTACAGATGCTGCTGACTTAACCCAGGAAATCTTTGTCAAGGTCTATCGCGGTATTTCCGGCTTCCATGGTGATGCCAGCCTGCGAACCTGGATCTATCGCATTGCCCTGCACGAGGCCTCGAATCAAAGGCGCTGGTGGTCCCGTCACCGGAAGCAGGAAGTGACGATCGAGGCTGAGACTGCGGATGCCATCGATGGATATTCCACCTGTCTGAAAGACACATTGGTCGATCTTCACGAGTCTCCTTTTGACGCTGCGGCTCAGCAAGAGGTACGTGAGCGGGTGGAATCGGCAATACGGCTTGTGCCGGAGCCTTTTCGAGCCGTGATAGTGCTTCGCGATATTGAAGGATTTGCCTACGAGGAGATTGCCGAGATCCTCAACCTAAATCTCGGTACGGTGAAGTCGCGGCTGATGCGCGGACGCGCACACTTGAAAGCCCTGCTCGCCCCATTTGCGCAAGCTGCCCAGAAGCGTCCAGTTGGTTCCTCGCGGGAGGCCATGATCGGCTCTTCCGGCGTTCGGGAGGCACAGTGAACCCTAGGAGCGAATGTGAACATGCCCGAGCGCAGTTTTCCGGTTATCTTGACGGAGATCTGACTGGAAAGGCCATGCAGGAGCTCGCAGCGCATTTAGCGTGCTGCCCCGGCTGCAATGAAGAATTCGAGGGGTGGCGGAGCATCCAGCACTTTGTAGGTCAGCTGGGACCGGCAAAGCCGCCGGCAGATCTCTCCCTGCGGCTGAGAATTGCCATCTCCCGGGAGCAGGCGAGTACGTTCCGGCAGCGGGCCGCCCGCTGGCAGGTTCGATGGGAAAACACCGTACGCCCACTGATGTTACAGGCCTCTGCGGGACTGGCGAGCACAGTTCTGCTGATTGGAACCTTACTGCTGCTGATCGGAACCTTTGCGGCTCCAGAGCCACTTTCGGCTCGGGACGAGCCTTTAGGGATGGCAACTAGCCCGCGTTTTCTCTATTCCACCTTTGACGATATTAGTTCTTCAGCAGCCAGCAATCCTGTGGTCGTTAAGGCGTATGTGAACGGAGACGGCAAGGTATATGACTACCGTATCGTTTCCGGGCCCACTGATGCCAAGACGAAGGAGGCGGTCGAGAACATGCTTGTTTTCAGTGTCTTTGAACCTGCCAGGATTTTTGGCGAGCCGGTTCGCGGTCAGGCGATTCTTTCCTTTTCGGGAGTTGCTGTTCAGGGTTGAACAGTAGGTCTAGAAGGTAAGGAGCAGTGACAAATTAATGACGCGACCTGGAGCTCAGCTTTCCATAACCACAGCGAGCCTAAAGTAGTTCGCGATGGAAGATGTCATCCTTCTCTTCGCAAGGAGAGCAGATGCAGCCAACAGCGCACCCGATCAACAGGGCTATTCCCGCTGTGATGATGAGAGCCGGAGCGTAATCACTCCAGTTTGAGAGATGGGTAAAAAGGGAATGAATCCTTGTGAGCCACATAAAAATGCCACTCGATCTCTCTGTATAGAGCCTAAATCTGTCGCGCGGGTTTTCTTTGTTCTAGCGCAGGCAGAAGAATTCTGAAGACGTCTTCATCTTTGCATGAAAATGGCGGATTGAGAAGTTAAATTTAGCCATTCATTCGCTTCGTTATCCGTGGAACGCCGTTGGGAACTCTATCGGCAACCTGCCTGGTGATCTTTAGGCGAAGCCGGGTTAAACAAAGACCAGACACTGAGGCTTGATACGGGCGAACGATCTGGCTGTGTCGGCCAGATGGCCTGTCCGCACATCGCGACGGATGACCGCAATGTTGTCAGACTCCTGGTTGGCAACCAGCAGCCAACGCTCCGTGGGATCTAAAGCTATGTGGCGCGGCACTTTACCGCCGCAGGTTGTGCGGGCTATCTTGGTTAGCGTTCCATCTTCAGGGTTGACCTGAAAGCTGGTTATCCCATCGTAAAAGCGATTCGCAACATAGACGAATGTTCCCTTGCGATCAAGGACAACCTCAGATGCTGCTTTCTGGCCAGTGTAGTCAACTGGAACGAGGCTCAGGCGCTGGACAGAGGTCAAGACCCCCTTCTCAGTGTTCCAGTGGAGCACCTCCACGGCCGAACCCATCTCATGAACGCAATAGGCCCACTTGCCGTTAGGGTGAAAGCGCAGAGCGCGAGGGCCCGACCCGGGGGTAGCATTCCACTGCGGGGGATTGTTTGGAGTCAGCGCGGCGGTGGCTGCATTGAGCTGGTAGACGTGGATACAGTCCAGCCCCAGGTCGTTGACCAGTAAAAAGCGATTATCTGGAGACACCGTTACGCGATGAGCGTGTGGACCCTCCTGCCGGGCGGCGTCAGGGCCATGACCGTGATATTGGAAGTGTGAGACAGCCTGGCTGAGAGCCCCTGAAGCATCAGCATGAAACGAAGCGGCGCTACCGCCTGTGTAGTTCGCACAGAACACTGCATGGCCGGTATGGTCTACGGCGACGTTGCAGGTCCCGGAGCCCGTGGCCGATACTTCGTTGATCAGGGTAAGACGTCCCTTTGCGCGATCAATGCTGAATGCGCTGACCGCACCGCTGCCGGCGCCACTGAAGTGCTCGATCTCATTTGCCGCGTAGAGGTGACTGGCGTCCGGAGCTACAGCCAGAAACGTCGGATTATCCGACTCGACGGCCAGACCCATCAGCTTCAGGTCGCCCTCTACCGCGTCCCAGTGGTAGGCATAGATGCCTTTGCTCTGTGGCCCTGTCTGTGTGCCGGCAAACATCAGGGTGCTCGTCTCAGAGGCAACATAGTCAGCCCACAACGGGCGCGCGGCAAACGATGCGAGAGCGGCGGTCTTCAGGAAGCCGCGGCGGTTGAGCTTAACATTCACAGGACTATAGTCTCACAGGACTTACAGCAGCAGACTCTGCCTGCCGCGAGGTTCTGACACGTTCGCCAATGGCGTAGCGCAGAGCATCGACGCCCTGGCCCGTAACCGCGGAGATGGTATAGAAAGGCAGCTTGCGTCGTTTCGCCATGGATTGCAGCTTCTTGAGTTTGTCCGGATTGGCGACGTCGGACTTCGACGCGACAACGATCATTTCCTTCTCTGCCAGGCCGTGGCCGAAGCTTTTCAGTTCGCCCATGATGACCTTGAAATCCTCAACCGGGTCCGGTCTGCCGCTGCCATCCGAGACATCCACGAGGTGGACCAGGATTCGAGTGCGCTCGATGTGCCGCAGGAATTGCACACCAAGTCCTGCTCCCAGATGTGCGCCTTCGATGAGGCCCGGAATATCAGCGACTACAAAGCTCTCTTCATGGGGTGCCTCGCCAATAGTCACGACTCCAAGATTGGGTTCCAGGGTGGTGAACGGATAGTCGGCGATCTTGGGTTTGGCTGCGGAGATGCGCGAAATCAGGGTGGATTTGCCGGCATTGGGATAGCCGACAAGACCTACATCCGCCAGCAGCTTCAACTCGAGGCGGTAAACCCGCTCTTCGCCGGGACGGCCCATCTCGTGTTCCCGGGGAGCCTGGTGGGTGGAGGTGGCAAAGTGCTGATTACCGCGTCCGCCGCGCCCGCCTTTGGCGATAACGATGCGCTCGTCAGGATGCTGGAAGTCGTGGACGAGTTCGCCCGTTTCCTGATCGTAGAGAGCTGTTCCCACGGGAACCTTCAGGATGAGATCGTCGCCATCCTGACCAGTACAGTTTGAACCCATGCCGTGTTCTCCACGGCCGGATTTATGCTCGGGGTTAAAGCGAAAATGGACGAGGGTGTTGTGCCGCTCGCTGGATTCCATGATGACGTCGCCGCCATGGCCCCCATCTCCGCCTGAAGGGCCGCCACGGGGGACGAATTTTTCGCGGCGGAAGGCCATACAGCCGTTACCACCGTCTCCCGCTTTGACCTTGATTTTTGCTTCGTCAATAAACATTTCTTTTAACTAGTGTAGCGAATCGGTTATTCTCTGAGCACTTTCCGGATTTATCTAACTCGAAGATAAGCGTGTGCGCCCATGGAGCGCACTCGCACTAACGCCCATAGCCCTTCGCCCCCGATCGACATGACTATCTGCCGCAGCGGTTATTTTGGCCGAACGGTGTAGCTTGCGCGTTGTCGCCTTCTGCTGAGGAGTTGGCGTTTGAGAGCGCAATTTCTGCCCGTGCGCAGTTTCTGTCTGGTTTTAGGGTTACTGGGGCTTTTGGTGCTGCAACGCCCGATATACGCCCAGTCGAGCACAGCTGGCGCAATCGCAGGCAGCCTATCCGATCAGCAGGGAAAGCGGCTTGCAGGCGCCCACGTTGTGCTGCACAGCTTGGCAACCGCGTTCGAACGGGAGGCGAGCGCTGATGCTGCTGGCAGCTATCGCTTTGCCGAGGTTCCTCCTGGCAGGTACTGGATTGAGGCATCCGCAGCAGGCTTCGCGCCGTGGCGTGCCGAGGGCGTGACGGTCGAGGTGGGGCGGTTGACGATGCTGAATGCGGTGCTTGCTATAGGCAGCGCGCAGCAGTCGGTCAGCGTCCGTAGCGAAGCGCCTTATCTGGATACAACGACGGCCGCCGTCACCAATAACGTGGATCAGACTGCGATCGAGAATCTGCCGAGCAATGGCCGGAGGTGGTCTAATTTTGCGCTGCTTGCGCCGGGCGTAACTCCTGATTTGAATGGGTTTGGCCTGTTGAGCTTCAGGGGAATCAGCGTGTTGCTCAACAACAACACAATCGATGGCGCTGACAACAATCAGGCGTTCTTTTCAGAGGAGCGTGGGCGGACGCGAATCGGCTACTCGACCAGCCAGGCATCGGTTGAGGAATTCCAGGTGAACACCTCCAACTATTCGTCAGAATACGGCCGCGCGGCGGGCGGCGTCGTGAATACGGTGACTAAATCCGGCGGCAATAAGCTGCATGGACAGCTCTTTTTTTACGACCGCGATGCGGCCTGGGGTGCGACAAACCCCTACACCACGCTGACAACCCGAAATGCGCAGGGAATTTACATTACGAATCCCTACCAGGCGAAAGATATCCGCCAGCAATGGGGCCTGGGTGCGGGTGGTCCAATACGCAAAGATAAACTGTTCTGGTTCTTCACCTATGATCAGTTCAAGCGTGACTTCCCTGGCATTGCCCAGCCTTATCAGCCAGCCAAGCTCTATAGCGCACCGAGTGCGCAGACGATCCAGACGCTTGCAGCCCGCACCAGTACAACTCCAGCCGTTGCGCTTGCCAACTACAACGCGGTGCTGCATGGGTTGAACAGCCTGCTGGGTATTGTGCCGCGTACCGGCGATCAGACAATTTATTTCCCTAAGGTCGACTGGCAGGCTGGCGAGCGCGACCACTTCACTTTCCAGTACAACCGTATGCGGTGGACCTCCCTGAACGGAGTGCAGACGGAGACCTCGCTGAATTATGGCGCAGCCAGCTTTGGCAATGACTACGTGAAGGAAGATTGGGGGATCGTGCGATGGGAGCACTTCCTCTCAGAAAACCTGCTCAATGAGGCGCGATATCAATACGGCCGCGATGACGAATCGGAATTGAGTGGACCGCCTGCTCCCTTTGAACAGGCTTTTTCGAACAATGTCTATGGTAAGCCGCCACAGGTTTCCCTGGTGCCCTCAAGCTATGGATTTCGCTTTGGCAAGCCTGCGCTGCTGGATCGCATCGCCTATCCCAACGAGACACGGAACCAATTCATCGATACGCTTACCTGGATTCACGGCGCTCACACTGTCAAAGCCGGATATGACTATGACTACGTGAATGACTACAGCAATGCGATCTATGACCAGAATGGAACGTATGACTATGCCAATATCGAAAACTTTGTAGCGGATCTGCTCTCGCCAAATCACTGCAACGGGACTACGGGCGGGGTAGGGAATCTCCCTTGCTATTCCTATTTTCAACAGGGTATCGGGCCGACAATCTTTCAATTCCAAAGTGCGGATTATGCAGCCTTCCTGGCGGATGAATGGAAGCTGCGCCCCAATCTGACATTTTCCTATGGGGTGCGTTATGAGTACGAGCGGCTGCCAAATACCAATAAGAACCTTGTCAATCCAGACATCGCACAGACGGCTAAGTTGCCGCACGATAAGAATAACTTCGGCCCACGCCTCGGGCTCGCGTGGGACATCTTTGGCAGCGGTCAGTCGGTGCTTCGAGCCGGCGTAGGCATATATTACGGACGCATCGTCAACTCGACTGCATTCACTGCCCTTACTTCGACGGGAATGCCTAATTCGCAGCGCCTATTTTTTTACCGTCCAACCGATCTTGGCGCCCCGCCGTTTCCTTACGTTTTCAATGGGACGCCGGTGTTGAGTATTCAGCCGGATGCCGTCTACTTTGATAACCACTTTCAGAACCCCCAAATAACTCAGACGGAGCTTAGCTTTGAACAGGAGCTTGGACGCGGTACAGTACTCAGCTTTACCTATATGGGAAGCTTCGGCCATGAGCTGCCTAATTTTGTGGACACTAATATTTCCCTGACGAATGTAGGCACCATCACCTACAACATCTCGGACGCTACAGGAAAAGGGCCGCTGCACAACAGCTACACGACCAGGTTCTACACGACGCGCATTAACCCCAACTATCAGCAGGTCACGGATATTTTTAGCGAGACTAATTCGGTCTATCACGCAGGAGTAATGAAGCTAAGCCACCGGATGGCTCGCTTTCTCGATCTACAGGGCGCGTATACCTTTGCGCGAGCGCTCGACTATAACCAGAATGAGAGTACCTTCGCGGATCGCAACGATCTCCTCGATCCTGCAAATTTTCGTCTCGAATACGGCAATTCGAACTTTGATATCAGGCATCGAGTCTCAGGAGGGGGAGTGGCGCGAGTCCCCTGGCACCTGCACGGGCCGTGGGGTGCGGCGCTGAATGGATACCTGCTTTCCTCCACCGTTGAGCTGCGCACAGGGTTGCCTTTCTCCATGCGTACGCTTGGCTCCATTCCCTCTCTCGAATATGTCGACTCGGTAAACAGAATTCAAAAGCTGGAGGGCCTTGGTCCGAGCATTAACGGGTCCGGGGGCGACAATCGCATTGCAGAGGTGGGCCGCAATACCTTCCGCTATCCGCGTGTTTATAACGTGGCTGCGCGCTTTGCCAAGAATACGAAGCTGAATGAGCGCGTCACGCTCCAGATGCTGGCGGAGGTTTTCAACGTGCTCAACCATCCCAATGTGACTCATATTGACACTATCGGCTATGTCATCGATGGAGGCACAACTCCCGGCGGGAACGCGCATATGACTTACGAGAGCGGCGCGCACGGAACTTCGGAATTCAATACGATCACGAATGCAAACAGCAACACGCTTTATAGTCAGCGTCAGATTCAGATTGCCTTTAAGCTGAGCTTTTGATCATCTTTCGACTGTCGCTGGATGCAGAGTGGATAGTTGGAACACCGAAGATTACGGTTGTTCCTGCGCCGACAGTGCTCTCAATCGTAATGTATCCCCGATAGGCCTCAACGATAGCTTTGCATATTGCTAGGCCCAGACCTGTACCGCCGGTTTCGCGCGAGCGTGACGGGTCACCTCTCCGGAATCGATCAAACACGAAAGGCAGATCATCCGAAGGGATGCCCTCGCCCTGATCCCTGATCTCTACAGAAGCCGAGCCGTCGGCATTCTGCTGGACTCGGATCTTTACGTGTCCGCCTGGATGACTGTGTTGGATCGCATTCAGGACGAGATTTGTCGAGAGCGTTGTTAAATCGTCCGATGGCATCGCCACATGCAGGGAGGCGTCACTCACTTCGATGTGCAGCTCTGTCCTGACCTGGCGTAAGGCAGCAAGTGTATTCATCTGCGCGACTGCGTCTGCAAGGCAGCCGGCGAGCTCGGTGGAAGTTCTGGCTGTTGGGAGCGAGAGCGTCGAGGAAATCTGCTCGGCGCGCGCCAGGGCCAGCATCTTTTGTACCAGCTCTTCCATGCGGGCGCAGTCGGCGAGGCAGCCCTCCAGTCCCGCTTGATAGTGTTCGGGGGAGCGTGGACGGTAGGAGAGAAGTTGCAATGAGGATTTGACAATTGTCACTGCGGTCTTGAGCTCGTGTGCGGCATCGCTGACGAAGTCTTTCTGCTGGCGGAAGGAGAGCTCAAGCCGCTTGAGGGCGGCATCGAGCGCTGACGCGAGAGGGGCCAGCTCTTCCACAGCATAAGCGTCGACAGGTGCCTGAAAGGCCCAGGATGAGGCTGAGACCTGGGCCGCCTCAGCAGCCAGAAGCTTGAGTGGGGCCATTCCGCGCCGAAGCACGAGCACGATAATAAGTCCGGTGCCCAGGAGGAGGATGGAGTTGGTCAGAAGCAGAAATCGGGCCGCCTCCCACAACGCGTGGGTGATGGGATGAGTCGAAGCTGCGTAGTAAACCTGCACCCCATGGTGCGAGCCTCCACCCGGCTCGTCGAGATCGATCCCTCGGATGCCATGGAGGGTGATCCCGCGATAGCGATGATGGTCAAGCTTGATACTCCATGTCGCGGAGCCGGGTCCGATTCCAGAGGTGGCAGCTCCTTGCCAGCCGGGCGACCGACCGAGCAGCTTGCCGGTGTCCTCCCGCACTTCGTAAAGGTCGGAGGCTGGCAGGTGTAAAGCGAGGGCGTCGAGCTTGATGTCGTCGGCATTGTCCTCTGCGTCCTGCACCGCGCCGAAAACGGAGTCGGCGCGTCCATGCAGCATCACATCGAAGCTGCGTAGCGCCTGTCGCCGCTGATAGAGAAGGTCTGCGCCCGTCGTGCAGCCAGCCAGTAGAAGCTCCGCCAGGAGCACAAAGGCTGAGAGCCGCCGCGTTATGGAGTGCACCTTCATGGCTCGCGTACCAGGCGATAGCCGCGCCCACGGAGCGTCTCAATCATCGGGGTATCGAAGCCGCTGTCGAGTTTGCGGCGGAGGTTGGATATGTGCGCTTCGATCACATTTGAATGCCGCTGCCAGTTGTAGTCGTAGAGGTGTTCGAGGAGCGCCTCCTTAGAGACGATGGTGCGTGTCTGGTGGATTAGATATTCGAGGATGCGATATTCCGAGGGCGAGAGTTCGATTTCCCGGCCAGCCCGGTGGACAGTCTGGGCGAGGGTGTCGAGTTCCAGATCGCGAAAACGGATGACGGGGTGTGCCATGCCTTTACCGCGACGGATGAGCGCCTTGACGCGGGCGAGCAACTCTCCCAGATCGAATGGCTTGGCCAGATAGTCGTCCGCTCCTGCGTTCAATAACTCGACTACGGATTCTTTGCCGGTCTGCGCTGTAAGGATCAGTACAGGCGTTATGTTCCGGGACGATCGAAGGCGCCGAAGCACATCGAGGCCATTCATGCGCGGGAGCATCAGGTCGAGCACCATCAGGTCGTAGACTCCATTGGAAGCGAGATCCAACCCGGTTTCCCCGTCGGCAGCCAGATCAACCGCATAGCCAGCAGCCTCGCGGATGGCGGCTGCAATATTCTGGGCTAACCGCGTTTCGTCCTCGACAATAAGAACGCGCATAGGAAATATGCTACCGCCCTGAAGTTAAGCCTGGCTTAAGTAAGCTACTTCAGGCGCTCGATTACTTCAGGACGCACGAGATAAAGAAAGAAGATGAGGTTGACGACTGCCATCACAATCGCTGGGCTCTGATGCCAGCGCACCATGAGCCAGACGGCATAGGTCATGGAGAGAAAGGCGGCTGCAAGGGTCAGTGCCCATCCCCAGCGCATCTGCCGCACCAACCCATGAGCCGCAGCAGCGAAGAGCGCGCAAACGATAGTCGCAATCATTGGCAGGTGATGGGTAATCACGCCATAAAGTCCAAGAAAGCAGAGCGCGGCCATCCAGATGGCGATGACCGCCATACCGGGTAGCGGGCCGGAGGTGTTTTCTGCGGGAGCGGGCTGGCTGTTCATAGTGTGTGCAGGTAGGCGAGCAGGTCCTGGAGTTGCTGCTCGTCGAGTTCGTTGCCAAATGCAGGCATCATGGTGCGGCCATGCAGGATGGTTGCAGTGACGCGCTCATCATTTGCCGGTGCGCCGCTGGGCAAATATTTCTGCCGATAGAGACCAAAGAGGCCAGGTCCGTGAAGTCCATTCACGCCGGTTGCTGAGTGGCAGCGAACGCACTTCGAGACAAAAATCTGATGTCCCTGTGCCTCTGCAGGGGTGAGCTGGCTGAGCGGCTTGGATGGAGGAAGCGAAGGTCCGCATCCGGTAAAGAGCAAAAGCGCGGCGCCCAGCCAGGCAGCTTTCGAACTGGATCCCCGCACATTCAAATCAGACAAGCCGCACGCCACTGGCCGCATCGGCTTGTTCGTGAGCATGGTAAGAAGAACGCACCAAGGGGCCCGATTCGACGTGCCGGAAGCCCATTGCCAAGGCCTCTTCCTTCATGAAAGCGAACTCCTCGGGGGTGTAATAGCGTGTCATCGGAAGATGATCTTTTGAGGGGCGCAGATATTGGCCGATGGTGAGCACGTCGGTTCCTACAGCTGCGAGATCGCGAAAGACATTGAGCAATTCGTGCATCTCCTCGCCCAGGCCGACCATGACGCCGGTCTTTGTGGTGACGGCGGGGTTAACCTGCTTCGAAAATTCAAGGAGCCGGAGGGTCCGCTCATAACGCGCGCCGGAACGCACCGCGCGATAGAGGCGAGGGACAGATTCAGTGTTGTGATTGAGGATCTCCGGCTTCGCATCAACAACAGTCCGAATGGCCTCCTCGTTGCCCTGAAAATCGGGTATGAGCACCTCGACCTGGCAGCCGGGAGCCTGACGGCGGATCTCCTCGATCACCATGGCAAAGGCGCGAGCGCCGCCCTGAATATCATCATCGCGGTTGACGCTGGTGATGACGGCAAACTTGAGGCCTAGCTGGGCGACAGCCTCAGCGACGCGGCGCGGCTCATCAAAGTCAATAGACTCAGGGCGGCCCTTCGGCACAGCGCAGAAGCCGCAGCGTCGGGTACAGAGATTGCCCAGCATCATGAAGGTGGCTGTCTTGTGGTTCCAGCACTCGCCGATGTTGGGGCAATGCGCGGATTCGCAGACGGTATGGAGGTTGAGGCTTCGGGCCAGCTTCTTGAGGTTGTGGTAGTTGTCGCCGACAGGCGCGCGCGCCTTCAGCCATTCCGGCTTCGGCTTGGGTTGCCGGGGAGCGAGGTCGATCTGGATGAGTTCTGCAGCGGTGGCCATAGGGAACCTTCTATTGTAGCGTGGGCCGCCAGGCCCTGCTTCAGAGCCAGACGGAACTGAAGCAAAGCACGCAAGGAGTTGTGGAGCCTGCGACGTTTACCTCTTTACCGTCCGGCCGCGCTGCTATCCTCTTAAAAGACACCAACTATCTACGCCATTAAGGACCCACCCGACTTTTGCCTCCCATTCTTAATGCACAATCACTCCGTAAGCAGTTCGGAGCTACACCGCTCTTTGACGGCATCTCGTTCACCATCTCTGAAGGAGACAAAATCGGCGTAGTTGGGCCGAATGGCTCAGGAAAGTCTACTCTGCTGGGGATTCTCGCGGGAGAGATAGAGCCTGACGGTGGTGAAGTCTCGCGCCGGAAGCTGAGCAGGGTCGGATACATCGCGCAAACCTCTGAGTTCGGAGCGAACGACACCGTGCGGTCCGTCATCCAGAACGCCATGGTTCGGTTTGGGATCCCCGAGGCGCAGCGCGACGCGCGACTTGCCGAGACGCTGGGACGCACAGGCTTCGACGACTTCGATGTGCCGGCGGCTACCCTTTCCGGGGGATGGCGCAAGCGTCTGGCGATTGCCGAGGCGCTTGTCCAGCAGCCTGATGTGATGCTGCTCGATGAGCCGACAAACCACCTTGATCTGGCGGGGATTGAATGGCTTGAGCGGCTGCTCGCCTCCGCACCCTTTGCATATGTCGTAATCAGTCATGACCGTTATTTCCTCGAGAATGTGGCTCAGACAATGGTCGAACTGAATCGCATGTATGCCGACGGGCTGCTTCGCGTTCAAGGCAACTACAGCGCGTTTCTCGAAAAGAAGGATGAATATCTCGAGGCGCAAACCAAGCGTCAGGACGCGCTGGCTAACCGGGTGCGCTCGGAGATCGAGTGGCTGCGGCGCGGGGCAAAGGCGCGGACGCGAAAGTCCAAAGCGCGCATAGACAACGCGAACAGTATGATCGGGGAACTTGCCGATGTAAAATCGCGCACACGCACGGCGACTGCGGCTATCGACTTCTCTGCAACTGATCGGCAAACCAAGCGGCTGATCGAACTCGAAGGGGTATCGTGCGAGATCGGTGGACGGTTGCTGCTGGACAAGCTCGACTTCGTACTGACGGCGGGGATGCGGTTGGGACTGGTCGGTCCGAATGGCAGCGGCAAGACGACGCTGCTGCGGTTATTGCGGGGAGAGCTGGAACCTAACGCCGGGCAGATTCGGCGTGCCCCGGCGCTACGCATTGTTTATTTCGATCAGAACCGGCCCCTCGACAAAGACTTGACGCTGCGCCGTGCTCTAGCTCCGGATAGTGATTCGGTTGTCTACCAGGACCGTGTCCAGCATGTCGCTTCGTGGGCGGAGAGGTTTCTCTTTACCAGCGAACAGTTGAACCAGCCAGTGGAGCGGCTGTCGGGAGGCGAGCGGGCAAGAGTGCTGATTGCCAAGCTGATGCTGCAGCCGGCTGATGTACTTTTGCTGGACGAACCCACCAACGATCTTGATATCGCTACGCTCGAAATTCTCGAAGAAAGCCTGCTTGAGTTCCGTGGTGCGCTGGTGCTTGTGACCCATGACCGCTTCATGCTCGATCGGGTCTCGACCCTGGTGCTGGGGCTCGATGGGCGTGGCGGAGTGGAGCGCTTCGCGGACTACTCCCAGTGGAATGAGTGGAAGAACGAGCGAAGCGCCAGGACGGAGGCAAAGCTTACTCCGCGCTCTGCAGCCGGGGCAAACGTGCCGGCTGCTCCGAAGAAGAAGCTGTCCTATCTTGAGAACCGCGAATACGCGACCATTGAAGAGGACATTGCGGCGGCAGAGGAGCAGTTGCAGCTCCGTCGCAACGCTCTTGAGGACCCGGTGATCGCGACTGACTCCGCCCGGCTGCAGGCGGCTATCACCGCCGTCGCTGAGGCTGAGGCAACGGTGGATACGCTCTACCTGCGCTGGACAGAGCTCGAAGCCAAACTTAAATAGCGTTACTGTTGTGGATGTTGATGCAGGACATGGGTAGCGATATCCGGCCAGAATTCGCGGAACACATTGAAACCTCCATCCCGAATCGCGACCTGCACTAGCCACCGCTGGCCTGTTTTTGTCCAGCTGGTGTAGCGAGAGGGGTAGTAGAGATTGCCGATGCCGGCAGCTGCGCCCTTGCCGACGATCTCGGAGTAGTTGAACGTATTACGCCCAGCGTCATTGGGGGTAATCAGCACACGCGTGTAGGAGTAAAGCGCCCGGACGTACCAATGACCGCGACCCATTGCGTAGTAGCGGGCGTCCTGATGCGTAAGCGTGGGCACGACGAAATCCGTCATGTAATTGCCGATGCCCTTGTCGGCAAACCCGTGCCAGAAGTATTGCCAGTAGCCCGACATTCCGTTGCCGAACTCCGGATAGCTCTTCGAGACGTACGGAATCTCAACGTCCACCGCGTTGAAGATGATGGCCGAGTAGTCGAAGGTGTTTTCTGTCCCCACGATGAACTTTTCTTTAAGTGTCGGGGGAGGGGGGATAGCGCCGACACTTACTGCGCGATAGTTGGGAATCCAACCCATGATTCGTTTGGGCTGCTGACCATAACTCGGCGGGGGCGGCTGGTCAGCACGCTGCTGGCGATCTCCGTAATGTACTCGGTCGCCCTTGTCTCCTGGGACATCCGGGGAGGGCGCGGGCTGCTGCTGTTGTGGCTGCTGCACGCCTGACGAAGGCGTGGGCGCGGAGGGAAGGGCCACGGCGGCGTCAGGTGCGGGCGGGGCGGCATCGGCAGACCGTTGCGCACACAAGGCGCGCGACGGTTGAAGAAGGATAGCGCTGCACACGAAGAAGCAGCACACAGCAGAGAGACGGATAACTGGCAAAATAAAAAACCCTTTCGGGAGAAATATGAAGGCCGTGAGGGTGGTTCAGAGGTTAGACGCAGAAATCGCCCGATTCTCTCTCAGTGTCAGACGGCTGGCCGCGTAGCAGGTGAGCAGGAAGAGTCCAACGCTGCTCAGCAGATCTGTACGAATCCGATCTCAAGAAGTTTTGCCAGCTTCTCGATCTTGCTGCCGATGTGTCCGAGTCCAATTGCACAATGGTGGGCCGGGCCTTGACTTGTCCAGCTTTCAACGAAGCGGCGAGCCCCGGGCGCAAAGCTATATCGGCTGTTGGTGTTGCCTATTTCGAGGATTGGGCCATGAACGCTCTCGCCGTGGGCGCAGACAAATTTATAGCCGTGGATCTGATCTTCGACAACAGAGAGCAGCGTTACCGGGCCATGCTTGACTGTCATTTCGACAGAGAGACCTTGGCCAACCTTGCCATGGTAGACGTCGAGTGGCCGCACTTTGGTGCGGCCTTCGGCGATGGCGGAGTGACCGGGGCCGTCGTGGCCCATCAGAATTACATCGTCCGTGAAGTCGATCGCGTAGTACTCGGTAAACGCCCCGCCGGCTCCGAAGGCATCCATTATCTTCATCGCAAGCGCATTCTTGACCTCATACTCCCCTGCTACCGGTATGCCGCGGTCTGTAAGGATGGAGGCTCCGAGGATGATGGAACTCATGGTGTCTTCATTTGCAGCGATGCCGGAGCCTTTGTAGTAATAGGCCATTGCCCCGAGTTGATGCATGGCTGTAAACCTGTCGAGCGCTGCTGCGGTTCTGGCGGCGCGCAACAATTCTTCCGTAGTGCAATCCGGCTGCACGTCAAAGGCCGCCAGTATCTGATCCCGTTTTTGGGCAATGGAAAACTCGTCGAGAGCGAGGCGGATGGCGCTCAGTTCATCCACCTCCAGCATCTCGATCTGGACGCCGAAGATGGCGCAGAAACGGGTGAGATCTGTGGCGATGTCGAGCATGCCGCTGTAGTAGTGGCCCATGAGGCCGAGACGGCAGTGTTCGAGAGTGTGGCGAACCTGCGCGGCTGCAATCCATGCCTCAATTTCGAGCCAGCATTCCCGGTCGCCTTCGAGCATGCCGGTGACCTGATGGAAGGGGATTCCGGCGCGGGCGAAGACATTTGCAATTTCCGGAACGGGACAGGCGGAGCAATAGGCCAGCCATTCCCCGGTCATGGCCGTACGGTCCTTGAGGGCATTGAAGCTGCCGTAATCAAGGGCTGAATCCGGCTGCAGATTGAGCAGAAGGACCGGAATTCCCGCGCGGCGCACAATAGGCAGTACGGTCGAGGAGAGCGCGTAGGTAGTGACGTGGAGGACCAGGATGTCGAGGTCTTCGCGGCGCGCAGCATGAGCCGTGGCGAGAGCCTTGGCAGGAGAATCTACGAGCCCGAGATCGATCACGCGCCGCCGTTGGCCGTGTCCAGCCAGTCGTCGCGCTACCACCCCAAGATAACCTCGGAGGCGGGCTTCGAGGCCAGGAAATTGACTCCAGTACGCTTCAAGTCCGATACCGAAGAGGCCGATCCGGAGTTCTTCGAAATTTTCCATGAGCAGTACGTCCTTCGCTTGTGGCGGGAACACTCGACCGTCTCAAGATATCAAATCGAAAGAAGTCTGGTATTGAAATAGATTCGGGCCCGCAACTCTGGCAAAAGAGCTGCGGGCCCGAGGGTGGTTGACTACTGCAGGGTTACTTTTGAGGTAAGCGGAAGCTCCTGTGAGGAGCCGCCCGCCATGAAGGTGTAATTGCCGGGCACAAGCTTCCACTGGTCAGACTTCTCGTCGTAGATAGACAGGTACTGGCGTGGAACCGTTACAGTGACGTCCTTGCTTTCCCCCGCCTTAAGCGCCACTTTTGTGAAGCCTACCAGTCGCTTGGGTGGCTCGTTTGCGCTGCTGGGGAGTGCGGCGTAAACCTCTGCGATCTCTTCGCCATCACGGCTGCCTGTGTTCTTAAGGGTGAAGCTGACAGTGGTTGTATCTGAGCCGGGCTCAACCTTGATGTCGGCATAGCTGTACGTGGTATAGGAGAGGCCATAGCCGAACGGAAACAGAACTGGCTTATGTTTGGCGTCGTACCACTTGTAGCCGACCAGCAGCCCCTCGTCATAGTTGACGTTGAAGGTGGGCTGGGTGAGAACCCGATGCTGGACTGCTGCGGAACCCGTGGAGTGCGCAGGCGGCTGTATTAGTTCAGGATGGGGCAGGTCCGCAATGTGGAGCGGGAAGGTCATCGGAAGCTTGGCGCTTGGGTTGACTTTACCGAAGAGGATGTTTGCGACGGCATCTGCGCCTTTGCTGCCTGCAAACCATGCTTCAACCACGCCATCGACCTTATCGAGCCACGGCATGAGAACAGCAGTGCCGGTTTCAAGCACGACGATGGTATGCGGGTTTGCGGCTGAAACCTGCTCGATCATGGCGTCCTGATTCTCCGGCAAGGAGAGGTTCGGCAGGTCCATGCCTTCGCTCATCCACTGAGAGGCAAAGACAATGGCAATGTCAGACTGCTTAGCCAGCGCTGCTGCGGATGCCGGGTCGGCGCCGGAGTCGAACTTGACAGTGGCTTCAGGGGCGAGTGCCTGGATGGCTTTCATTGGCGATGTCGGGAACCAGACATGCTCCTGCCACTTGGGGGAAACGCCGCCTTCGGGAGCTACCTGTGCCGATCCTCCGCCTGAGATCATTCCCATATCTGCGTGCGGCCCGATGATAGCAATGGAGTGTACCTTCGCAGGATCAAGCGGAAGAATATTAGCCTGGTTCTTCAGAAGCACTATGCTTTGCTCTGCAATGTGGCGTGAGATCGCGAAGCCACCGTCAACATCGACGACGCTTTTCTGGGTGGGAAAGTCGACAATGCCGCTAAGGAACTCCGACCGCAGGATGCGGCGGACATGGTCATCGAGTTGGGACATGGGCACCGTTCCCGCCTGAACGGCCTGCTTCAACTTGTCACCATAAAACTCGTCGAGAGGCTCTTCATTATCGAGTCCTGCTGCCGATGCCTTAACCGTGCTGTGTGTGCCCCCCCAGTCGGAGAGCACGAAGCCGGGAAATTTCCAGGCGGTCTTCAGAACTTCCGTAAGTAGATACTTATTCTCACAGGCGAAGTCCCCATTCACTGCGTTGTAGGAGCACATGACGGCGCCGGGATTGCCGATCTCTATTCCGATCTGAAAGGCGAAGAGATCGCTCTCGCGCATGGCGCGCTTGCCGATGATGGCGTTGACTTCATTGCGCCCGCTCTCCTGATCGTTAATGGCGTAATGTTTGATGTCGCCAATCACGTGCTGCGCCTGTTCGCACTTAATGCGGTTGCCCACCATGGTGCCGGCCAGGATTGGATCTTCGCCAAGGTATTCAAAGGTACGGCCATTGCGCGGCTCACGGGTCAGGTTCACGCCACCGCCAAGGGTCATGTTATAGCCCTGTGCACGCAGCTCGCGCCCGATAAGCGCGCCGTATTCGCAGGCGGCCTGCGGGTCCCAGCTCGCAGCCGAGGCTACATTGGCAGGAAGAGCGGTGGAGTAGCGGCCATTCTCTGCGCTTCCCCGCACACCGTAAGCAGCGTCGCTCATCTGGATAATGGGGATGCCGAGCCGCGGTACGCCGAGCACGAAGCCGGCGCCACCATTGCCCATCCACGCATTAGGGCGCGGTGGTCCCCATCCGGGCATGCCTTCGCCATGTACAAGGCCGATCTTTTCATTGAGGGTCATCTGCTTTAGAACCATGTCTGCTCGCTCGTCAGGCGAGAGAGACTTGTTCATCCACGGCAGGTTCTTTGTCTGGTCCTCAGACTGCTTGTGAGGGCGGGGCTGTGCGAAGGCTGGGAGGAGTGTGCTGAAAACCAGTGTTGCGATTGCCAGAGAGCGGCAAGGGTGGTTAGTTAGATTCATTTTGTCCCGGTCATCCGATCATGTGAAAACTTCACGCACCATCATAGACGGGAAGTACCAAAACCGTTTAGTAGGGCGGGTATGAAATTTTCCAGGAACCAGGTGGGGGCTACCTGAGGGGACTTCCGCCAGCGGTAAATGACAGGAACGGGCGTGGCAATTCGCTTTAATAATGGCGCCAATGGGAATCGACCAGGCAGCCGACCCGCCAAGAGGAGCTTGCTATTCGCTATTACGGATCATCCTCTTCAACCACAGGCTTGCATTCCCATCCGCTCCCCGCTAGCATCCATTCAGAGACCGGCCTGCAAAGCAGGTGTGGTGATTAACGCTGGTTGAACCTACATTCATTGAACAGGGAGCTCGACTCGATAAATCGGCCCGGTGTGCAGCGTCCGCCAGTTCGGAATGCCTAAAGGGCCGCGGAGAGTTCCCACCGTCTTAGGACGGGTTCACCGGCGCATTGCTGCACGGCCCAGTGGGTCGGTTTTCTTTTCTGTTTTTTAGCCACCCGTGTACCCTCGCCTATTCCAGCTCGGACCGATTGCTCTGCCTACCTACGGTGTGACGGTCGCTCTGGCGCTCGTTGTAGGGCTGGCGCTGGCCTCCCGTCTCGCGCCCCGGCTAGCGCTTGATTCTGAAAGGATTTGGAGCGCCGGGCTGATTGCGGTGTTTACGTCTCTAGTGGGGGCGAGAATGCTGCTCATCGCCTTCCATTTTCGCGATTTTCTGGCCTATCCACTATGGATGCTCGGGCTGATCTCACTCCGTGGCGAGGGCTTTATGCTCGGAGGGATGGCGCTGGGCATCAGTGCTGCTATTGCTTATGTGCTGGCATCGCGGCTCCCGTTGCGCCGCGTGCTTGACTGCGTAGCTCCGGCAGTTGTGCTGGGGTTGGCGATCCAGTCTCTTGGCTGTTTTATTGCGGGCTGCGATTACGGTACGATGGCACGCCAGCCATGGGCTGTGGTCTACCGCGACCGGCTTGCCGGGTTGTGGTATCGAACGCCCATGGATGTTCCGCTGCATCCCGTGCAACTCTATCGTTCGTTCTTCTACCTGATAGTGTTTGCACTTCTGATGTCTGCCCCGTTGCGCAGGCTCCGTGCGGGAGAAGCAGCAGGCGCTGCTCTGTTTCTGGTGGGGTCGGGCAGTGCTCTTCTAAACATGTTCACCGCCGGGAGCGCAGAGGCGATCGCCATGATGCAGGCTTTCGCCGGGGTAGCGGTACTGGCTGGTGGAGTGCTGTGGCTGCATCCCGCACGAAACCCTGATTCTGTTTAGCCCCATCCATTGAGTGGTAGAGCGCATGAGGTTGTCCTCCAAGGTTTTCATGATGGGTAGCTCAGCCCTGGCTTGAGATTACAGCGGCGTCGCCGCTGGATATACTGCTGTGTATGCCGCGTGTGATCGTCGCTACAGCTCTCCTTGCCCTTGCCATGATCGTCCCAGTTAGTGCTCAGACCGTCTCAGCCGCGCCTGTTGCGCAGATCCCGCAGCCTGTGATGCTGTGGCCAGACGGTGCGCCTGGCGCCAAGGGGCATGCAGAGGCCGATCGCCCCAGGCTTTACCCGTTTCTTCCCGCAAATCGCTCGACAAATGCCGCTGTCCTGGTCATTCCTGGTGGAGGATACCAGCATGTCGCTCTGGGCCATGAGGGGTTTCAGTTGGCGCAGTGGTTGAATGCGCAGGGGATGGCTGCCTTCGTGCTCGACTATCGCGTAGCGCCCTACAAGAACCCGGTTGAGATTGAAGATGGCATGCGGGCCATGCGTTATGTTCGCGCACATGCGAGCGAATATAAGATTGACCCTGATCGGCTGGGTGTCTGGGGTTCGTCGGCTGGCGGACACCTGGCAAGCACCCTGGGCACGCAATGCACTGCTGGAGATGCGGCGAGCCCCGATGCAATCAACCATTTCGATTGCCGGCCAGACTTCATGGTGCTGGCTTATCCGGTTGTCACGATGAAGGAGCCGGGTACTCACAAAGGCTCGCGGGACAACCTGCTGGGTTTAAACCCGACCACGGAGTTGGTCACCAAGTATTCCAATGAATTGAATGTCGATACCAAGACACCGCCGACATTTATTTTTGCTACGACCAACGATCCTGTTGTTCCTGTGGAAAACAGCCTGGACTTTTACCGCGCCCTCGAGAGGGCACATGTTCCGGCAGAGTTACACCTTTTTGACTACTCCAATCACGGATGCGGCTTATGCGGTGAGATTCCCGAACTTGCCACCTGGCCGACGTTGTTACGGAACTGGCTTATCCATATTAGAGCGCTTCCCGTAGATGCTCCCGGGGCGCCAGCTCCCGGGCCCAACATGACCGATTGGGCTCCGGGCATACATGGGCCGGGCGAATCGCACTAGGGTGCGGACGATTGAGTCCGCCCATAGGCCGCCTCATCGCGACGGGTAGAGTGGCAGCCGCCAGACCGCTGCGATTACCATTTTGTCAAGCCCCCCTGCAAAAACTTCTTGTAACAATTCACGTCCTGCTACACAATAAACACTCACCCGCACTGAACTAGGCTCCTAAAACGAAACGCAATTGATGGAGTGGTCGACCGCACTGGAGCAGTCGTCCATTGTTTGCACTTTTTTCGGAGGGAATTGTGACGAAGAAGTTTCTCGCACTCGCATTCGTGTTTTTACTGGCTGTTCCGGGCCTGCTGTATGCACAAACAGCTACCACATCTCTGCGCGGTACAGTGAAAGACTCTACTGGAGCCCTTGTACCAGGCGCGAAGGTGACGATTCTCAGCGCGCGCACAGGTCTAACGAAGAGTACTATCTCGGATGGCGAGGGTGGCTATCAGTTTTTACAGCTCGACCCGGCTCGGTTTACGATTACCGTCTCGTCGAGCGGCTTTGCGGATCAGTCGAAAATTGCTGAGCTGCTGGTGAATCAGCCGGCAACGGTAAACTTTACGCTCTCGGTGAATGCCAGTTCGGAAACGGTAAACGTGAGCGCGGAGACGGAAACGCTGAATACGACTGATGCGACCCTTGGAAATGCCTTCAATAACGTAACGATTCAGGCGCTACCAAGCGAAGGTCGCAATGTGCCTGAGTTGCTCGCGCTCCAGCCCGGCGTTGTTTATCTAGGTCATGACAACAATCAGGCCGTTGATAGTCGCAGTGGCTCAGTAAATGGAGGACGTTCGGATCAGGGCGACGTGACCATGGATGGTCTAGATGACAACGATCAGACTCAGGGGTATGCATTCACAGGAGTACTTCGTGAGACGCTTGATTCAGTCGAGGAATTCCGTGTAACAACGAGCAACTCGAATGCTACCGAAGGCCGCTCGTCTGGTGCGCAGGTCACCCTGGTTACTAAAAGCGGCACAAACAATTATCACGGCACGCTCTATGAATATCACCGGCCTACCTTTACGGTCGCGAATGACTGGTTCAATAAGCAGGCACAGTTCGTCAGTGGGCAGCCTAATATTCCTGGCAAGCTGATCCGTAACACCTTTGGAGCGGATGTTGGCGGCTACATCATCAAGGACAAACTCTTCTTCTTTGGCAACTATGAAGGACAGCGCACGGCAGAGAATGTGCAACAGACGCAGACGGTCCCAACCGCGTCGTTCAAGGCTGGCGAGCTTATTTACCAATCGAGCCCTGATGGCGTAAATGCAGGACCCAACGTTACGTTAACGCCCTCGCAGATTGCAACTATGGATCCTAATTGTGCGGGGAATGGAACTTGCCCGTGGGGCGGTGGTGACAATCCTAATATTCTTTCGGAATTCGCAAATTATCCCACCGCGAATGGCACCGCACTCGGCGATGGGTTGAATTTCGGCTCCTACAGCTTTTCCTCGCCAAGTCCTGCTAGCTTGAATACGTCTATCGTGCGACTCGATTATCGGCCGACTCAGGCACATCTTCTTTTTGTGCGCGGCAATCTGCAGAAGGACACGACAGATGGACCGCTTCAATTTCCTGGGCAGCCACCATCCTACTTCCTCGTGGATAACACTAAGGGTATTGCGGCGGGCGACACGTGGACTATCACTCCAACTATGGTCAACGATGTTCGCTACGGATATATTCGGCAGGGGTACTCCAACCTCGGAACGCTCAACTCTGATGTTGTATATTTCCGGTTTATTTCTCAGCCGGTCGCCCAGAATCGCGGTCTTATTGTTCATGTGCCCGTTCATAATTTTGTAGACAATCTTTCCTGGAATAAGAACAAACATACGTTCGGCTTTGGCGCTAACTGGCGAATTATTCATAACAGTCGCAATACAAATCAGAACTCTTTTTCCGGTGCAACTACAAACGAATACTGGATTCAAGGGGGTGGCGCGATTGCCAATACAGGCGGTAGCCTTGACCCGTCAGCCTTCGGCTATCCAGCTGTTTGTTGCGGTCCATACAGCGGTTTCAGTAATTCATACAACATAGCTGCTGCCATGATGGTTGGACTGGTGCCGCAGACCAACGGTCAGTACAACTACAACGTAAGCGGGTCGGGTCAAAACGGAACCCTTTATCCTGATGGCGCTTTTATTAAGCACGACTACAAAGCGAATGAAATGGAGTACTACCTTCAGGATTCCTGGCGTGTCAGCCCGAAACTAACATTGACCTATGGCATTCGCCACAGCTTCTTGCAGACTCCTTATGAGGTCAATGGCCAGCAGGTGGCGCCAACGATCGATGTGCATAACTGGTTTAAGCAGCGCGCTGAGAATGCTGTTGCCGGTGTGCCGTATGAACCAAATCTTGTATTTGCACCTGGTGGGCAGTCCCGTGGAGGAAAGCCCTACTGGCCGATGCAGTGGGGCAATGTAGCTCCTAGAGTTGCATTTGCCTATGCTGCGAATGCGACCACTTCGATCCGAGGGGGATTTGGCATCTACTACGACCACTTCGGACAGGGGATTGTAGATTCATTTGACCAGTATGGATCGTTTGGTCTGACGACCAGCGTGAGCACCCCGGCAAGCTACTATTCGATTGACAACTCGCCACGCTACAGCGGATACAGCAACATTCCCGCGCTGCCCCCTGGCCTCGCGCAGCCATCGTCGATTGCATATCCCTACATGCCGCCGACTTCCGCATTTGCGATCACGTGGGGAATAGATGACCACATCAAGACGCCCTACTCAGAGGCGATCGACTTCTCGATCCAAAAGGAAGTAGGAGGCGGTTTCACTTTCGAGACCGCTTATGTGGGTCGTTTTGGCAAGCATCTTCTGCAGCAACTTGACCTTGCCGAGCCCGTTGATCTGACGGATGGCAGCGGTGTCGACTATTTCAGGGCTGCCACGCAGCTTTCCAAAGATGTCGATCAGGGTCTGACAAATGTGCCCACAATTCCTTATTTCGAACATTTGTTCCCGTACCTGGCAGGGGGCGGCCAGAGTGCAACGCAGAATATCTATTCGAATATCTGGCAATATTACCGCGGCAATGAAACTACAGCTCTACAGCTTCTGGACGTGTATCCCAACTGCCTGCCTGCAAATGGTGGCATAGGGTGCGGACCCCAGTCCTTCCGCTACTACCAGCAGCAGTTCTCATCGCTGTATGCGTGGTCAAGCATAGGAACAAGCAGTTACAACGCTGTACAGTTCATCCTGAATCACCCGAGTACCCATGGCCTCGAACTGAACCTCAGTTACACGTTTTCGAAATCGCTCGATCTGGGGTCGGATGCAGAGCGTATGAGCGAAATCGCAGGTAACGGCATGGGAGGGTTCAGCGAAATTATCAACAGTTTTCAGCCGAAGCTTAACAAGGGAGTTTCTGACTTTGATACTGCCAATAATGTAACTGCCAACTGGGTCTACCTGCTTCCTGTAGGTAAGGGCATGCGCTACGGGGGCGGCTTAGATCGGCTGGAAAATGGCATCCTCGGCAATTGGCAATGGTCAGGTCTTTACCGCTGGACAAGCGGTCTGCCGTTCAGTGTCTTCGCGCCAGGATGGGCTACCAACTACCAGCAGGAAAGTGCGATGGTGGAAACAGGCCCGGTCCTGACGCATCGGCATCGGGATGCGAATGGCAACCCGCAGGTCTTCCAGCAGGATCCATCGGTGAGCCAGCTGAATCTGCGCCTGCCGTATCCTGGTGAAGCAGGTCAGCGCAATCCCTTCCGTGGCGACGGCTATTTTTCTATAGATTCAGGTCTCGCAAAGACCTGGCCGATCAAAGAGAGCCAAAGCATCCGCTTCGATTGGGAAGTTTTCAACGTGACCAACTCTGTTCGATTCGATACCAATCCAAGCTATCTGAATACTCAGTATGGAAGTGGCACGCTGGGCGTTTATAGCGCAACATTATCTCAGCCCAGGAAGATGCAGTTTTCACTGCGATACAGCTTCTGATCGCGCAGGATAGTGAATCGGCCCCGTTCGGCGTTCGCAGCTAGTTCGCCGCACGGGGCTTTTTTACGTCGACTGTGCCAAGATCGCTCGGTTGGCGCCGGGCTTTGTTACTCTGGAAGTCAAGGCTAACTGAAAGCAATGAGCACTCTGAAAGCGGTGCGCGGCACCCGCGACCTGCTGCCGCCCGAAACTGCACTCTGGAATCACATCGAAGCTACAGCGCGCCGCGTCTTTGCGCGTTATAACTTCGGAGAGATTCGCACACCCATTTTTGAAGACACTCAGCTCTTTGCGCGCGGAGTCGGGGAGGAAACCGACATCGTCTCAAAGGAAATGTACACGTGGGAGGACCGCGCTCGAGCGCAGTCTGAAAAAGCACAATCCCTCACGCTTCGGCCGGAAAATACGGCGGGGGTTGTCCGCGCCTACATTGAGCACAAGCTAGGTGAGACGGGAATGCTGCAGAAGCTCTACTACATTGGGCCGCAATTCCGACGCGAGCGTCCGCAGAAGGGCCGCTATCGCCAGTTCTATCAGATAGGGGCCGAAGTGATCGGCCCGCACAGCGCCGGATCAGAATCGCCGCTGCGGGATGCAGAGGTGCTGGAGATGTTGGCCACACTGCTGGATGAACTTGGCATCACCGGCTGGACGCTCGCTCTCAACTCCGTAGGGTCTGCCAGCGACCGGCCGCGTTACATCGCTGCACTGCGCGAGGCGCTCAAGGACAAGGTTGCGCAGATGTGCGGCGATTGCCAGCGCCGTGCGGAGACGAACCCTCTGCGCGTGCTCGACTGTAAGGTGCCCGAGGACCAGCCGATTATCGACACGCTGCCACAGATTGCCGATTTTCTCGACGATGCTTCCCGCGCACACTTCACCGCCGTCTGTGAGGCGCTCGCCGCCTGCGGGGTCAAGTATGAGATCAACCCCCGGCTTGTTCGAGGTCTGGACTACTACACGCGGACGACCTTCGAGTTTACGCATGATGGGCTTGGCGCCCAGAATGCGCTGCTTGGGGGGGGGCGTTACGACGGACTCTCTGAGATGCTGGGAGGGCCGAAGGCTCCGGGAATTGGCTTCGCGATGGGAGAAGACCGGCTGGTTTTAACTCTTGCGGCGCTATCTGCACGCGAGGCTGAACTCGCCGACTACTTCATTGCTCCTCTGGGCGAATCGCTGAATGCACCGGCTCTTGAACTGGCCCGCGCATTGCGCCAGGCCGGGTTGCGTATCGAAGTAGGCGACGGCAGCTTCCGGTTGAAGAAGTCGTTCGAGACCGGGAACAAGCTTGCGCGGAAAATCATTCTTCTCGGCGAGGACGAGCAGCAGTCCGGTATTCTGACGGTGAAGGACTTCGCCTCGGGCGAGCAGTCCAAGATCGCACGCGCTGAGCTGGTCAAGCCATCGAAAGAGTAAGGATTAAACATTGCTGGACTTATTAGGAACGCTGGAACGCACTCATACCTGCGGCGAATTACGCGCAGCAGACGCAGGAAAAGAAGTTGTGCTGCTGGGCTGGGTTAACCGACGCCGCGACCATGGCAATCTCATTTTTCTGGATCTGCGGGATCGCACGGGGATCGCCCAGGTTGTACTCGATAAAGACTTGGGAGCGGAGGCTCACCTTAAGGCTGAGCAGGCACGCCCGGAGTATGTTATCGCTGCCATTGGCAAGGTCAGGCTGCGTGGCAAGGACGTCATCAACCCCAAGATGCCGACGGGAGAAGTCGAGATTGTTGCGAGTGAAATCCGGCTGTTGAATGACTCGAAGGTTCCCCCGTTTTCTCCAGCCGAAGATGCGATAGGGAACGAAGAGGTTCGCCTGAAGTATCGGTACCTCGACCTGCGCCGTCCGGAGATGCAACATAACTTTGCCGTCCGCCACAAGGTCGCGCTTGCTGTGCGGCAGTATCTGTCATCCCAGGGCTTTTATGAGATAGAGACGCCTTTTATGACGCGCTCTACGCCCGAGGGTGCACGTGATTATCTCGTGCCCAGCCGGGTGCATGCAGGCGAGTTCTACGCGTTACCGCAGTCGCCCCAGCTTTTCAAGCAGATACTCATGATCTCCGGCTTTGATCGCTACTTCCAGATCGCGCGCTGCTTCCGCGATGAGGACCTCCGCGCCGATCGTCAGCCTGAATTTACCCAGATTGATCTGGAGATGACCTTCCCGCAGCAGCAGACGGTTTTCCGAGTGGTTGAAGGATTTCTCGCGGCAGCTTTTGCGGCAGTTGGTATTAAGTTGCCGACGCCGTTTCCGCAGATCACCTACGACGAGGCTATGCGCCAGTTCGGCATTGACAAGCCGGACCTTCGCCTTCCTGGTCTGACTGACGTGAAGTTCGCCTTCGCCGCGAATGACCTTGAAACACTGGCGATTTCGCCAGGATTGCCAATCGTGGCTGTGCGCATTCCGAAGGTAGGCGAGCTCTCCCGCAAGGAACGCGATGACAATCGGCCGCTCTTCGACTCTCGTAAGGGCGCGAAGCTGATCGATGACCTCAAGCGCCTTGAAAAGTCCTTCCCCGACGCTGTTAACAAGATCCGGGAGGTAACAGGCGCCCAGTCAGATGATCTGGTGGTGCTGGTAGCCGGGGATGCGACCGCGCAGTTGCGCATGAGTGATACGAAAAGCGCCGGGCGACTCTCTGAACGGGAGATCGCCGTCTATTCTGCCGCTGGCAACTTCCGCGTGGAGCTGGCCAGAAAGTATGCAGTGCGGCACGGAGCGTTTGCGGTGACGGAGCAAGTAGTCGGTTCACCGGAACGCGACGCAGGGCAGGTAGATGGCTCGGCAGCCTTCCGGCCCATCTGGGTCACAGACTTTCCGATGTTTGAACTTGACGAGGAGACAGGCCGCTGGATGCCGTCCCATCATCCATTCACCTCTCCACACGAGGAAGATATGGATCGTCTGGTGTCAGACCCCGCCAGTGTGCGGGCCCGCTACTATGACCTTGCCATGAACGGCCTGGAACTAGGTTCAGGCTCGATTCGTATTCATCAAAAAGCTGTGCAGCAGGAGATCTTCCGAGCTCTCGGAATGTCTGACGAAGAGGCAAAGTCGCGATTTGGCTTCTTTCTGGAAGCATTGGAGTATGGAACGCCTCCTCATGGAGGAATCGCCCTTGGCCTAGACAGGCTAGTTATGATTCTCGCCGGGGCATCGAGCCTGCGTGAGGTGATTGCCTTCCCCAAGACCGCCAAGGCTATTGACCTGATGGTGGATGCACCTACCCCAGTCAGCGATATGCAACTTCGCGAACTGCACATCCGTACAGCTTTGAAGAGTTAAGCGAACGCAGAGCTTTGGTTGATACAAAACAGGGAGGAGGCGCTACAACGTCTCCTCCTTGTTTTCCAGGGGGTCAAATTGTTTCGCTGGGTGCTTCGTTTACCTTTATCGTTACCTTTTGAGTTCCGAGCCGTGGATGCTTCGCTGTCAAAGTCACGGTGCCTGCCTGCTGCTTCGCTCGTATCCAGACGGCCCCCCGCCCGCCTACCAGGGCAAAGGGGTTATCTCCAATCATGGAGACTGGCCCATCGAGTGTAAGAATAATCGGATCATTTGCATAGGGACGGATCGCGCCGTACTCATCGGTAACGCGAAAGACTACGCGCGTCGTATCCGCGCCATCGGCGTTAAGTTCGGTATCGTCCGCGAGCAGCACAAACTTCTGGTCAACGCCCCGGCCGGAGTAGCTCTTTGAGATCACCTGCTTGCCGGCAATGTATCCGTCGATGCGCAAGTCCCCCCATTTCGCCTCGTGATGATTAGTGTTGATGTCAATGGTGTAGGGTGCGTACTTGAGGTGTGGAAACTGCTTACGGTCAGGCTCTGCATCCATTACGTACTGCCAAACTCCATCGTTCTTTACATAGAGTTTCAACTGATCGCAGTTAGAGCAGACCATCGCAATGTGAAATCCTACTGCCTCATCGCTCGAGGCCCAGTGAAAGGCCGGTTCAAGCACAATCTCTTCTGAAGGGTCACACTGCGATTTGTAGAAGCCGGCTGCAGGCTTTGGCTCGCGGAAAATGTCCGCGACTCCGTGATAGCAGATACGGTCGCCCGCGCCGAAGTCATCATGTGTGTTGTAGTCGAAGGCGCACCAGCCGATGCCACCCGCGTATTGCGGATTAGAGGCGAGCTGGTCATGAATCCGCGCGTGGCGGAGAGTATGCTCGCGATGCCTCTCGTCATCGTCGAATTGCTTGACCGGATAAGTGTGGCCGACAAATTCCGTGTTTAGATAGCGGGAGTGGTTAGGAGCCTTCAACGGCCAGCCAAAGTCGTTCACTGTGAAGACGTCTTCGAGGAATTCGGACTCCTGGAAGTTTCGAATGCCGCCCGTCTGTCGCGTGGTGTCAAGCGAGTGAGCCATCGCATTTGTGCGCGTATAGAAGTCGTGGTCATCGCGAGACTCGTTGATGCGCACTCCCCAAAGAATGATCGAAGGATGGTTCCAGTCGCGCGTGATCATGCGGTGTACGTTATCCACTGAGACGTCCTGCCAGGATTTGTCGCCGATATGTTGCCAACCCGGAATCTCCTCCAGAACTAGCAGGCCATACTCGTCGCAGGCGTCCAGGAAGTGGCGCGATTGAGGATAGTGAGAGGTGCGGACGATGTTGCAGTGCAGCTCCTTGCGCAGGATGTAGGCGTCGCGCCGCTGCACACGAGCGGGCATTGCCTGCCCCACAAAGGGAAAGGTCTGGTGGCGGTCCAGTCCACGCAGCTTGATGATCCTTCCGTTCAGCTGGAAGCCATGATCCGTGAAGGTGGCTTCGCGGAAGCCTGTACGGCGCGTGTCCTCATCCACCACAGTCGCTCCGCGGAGAAGACGCACGCGTACGGTGTAGAGATTTGGCGTGTCGAGATCCCAGCGTTTGATGCCGCTCAGGTTCGACATGGAGACGGTATGTTTGACTACATCGGCAGATGGGGCGAGCTTTGGCAGTTTCTGAGTTGCGTGGGCAATCTCACGATCGGTGTCGAGAAGTGTCGCTTCGAGAATCAGCGGTTCGTGCGTACCCTCCGCAGTGGAAAGAAAACAATCGACATCGAGAGACGGAGCGCCGCTCATTACATTCGCTGGGCGAGCAAAGATGTTTTCGATAAAGGTCTGCGGCACGATGCGCAGCGTAACTTCGCGATAGATACCGCCAAAGGTCATGTAGTCGATCTGGTAGCCAAATGGCGGAATGTCTGCCCGCTCGGTGGAGTCCAGATCGACGGCAAGTACATTGTCACCGTTTGCATTCAGGTGCGGCGTAAGTTCAAAGGAAAACGGCGTATAGCCACCCTTGTATTCGCCGACCTTGGTGCCGTTGATCCAGACGGTGGAGGCCGTCATAGCGCCTTCAAAATCTACAAAGACTCGTTTCCCCTGGGCACTTTCCGGAACCTTAAAATGTCGCCGATAGAGTGAAATGAATTCGTAATCTTTGTCATCGAAGGCGTGCCACGGGAGTGCGATATTCGTATGCGGCACAATCACTTCAGTAAATGAGGAGTCATCAAAGCCAACCTCATGACCGCCTGCAACAACCGACGGGTGGTAGCGCCAATTGCGATTCATCGGCAGGATGGTGCGGCCGTTTGCTTGCGGCGCTTCCGCAGGTGCTTTCTTAGCAAAGGCAGACTTGTTTACGGCAGCAGCGGCAAGGAGACTTCCACTGGTCTTCACAAATTCACGACGGTCCAAGGTTCACCTCTAGTGCAAGCAGTCAAGATACCTGAAGTTGCCGCTGAAGAAAATAAGCATCACGTGCACGAGGGTTCCAGTGTCTGGCAGATGCGAACCTGATGCATGCACTATTTCCCGATGAGCTATTATCAGAGGCTTGATATCCGACCGATTATGTCGTATTTTTAATCTCGTGTTCAGATAACGGTTGTAAACAGCGCCCGGTTGCATATTAGGAAAGCTGGCAGATGACTGCAACCCATTCATCCTGTTGGGATAAGAGCCGGATGAAAGTTTTTCAAGAAATATAGAGGAGACCCCCGCGGCTGACTTTTGGCGAAGCTCCGCGAGGGTCTGAAATCGACAACCTGATGGCTGACGACTGGACCCAGAGTACAGTCATTCGGCCTTAACGTTCAAGAAAGGTCTCATGACTGATCAACCTCGTGTTCCCGTGCGCACCCGTGCGCCTCTGCCCAAGACATCTGTTTCTTCCAGGAAGAGACGCGACAAGCCCCGGTGTCCGCTCCTTGCAAAACTGCTTGTGGGTATGCTCCTCCTCTGCCTTTCGCCTGCAGCGCTTCATGCAGATGAACCGCTTTTCGGCTTCTCGTATACGACCGACTTGCTCCCGAAGGGCAAGGTTGAGTTGGAGCAGTGGTCTACGACGCGGTTTCATAAGGCGCCAGGCGGCCAGTTCTGGCTGCAGGAAAACAGAACAGAGCAAGAGTATGGATTCAGCGACCGGCTGCAGCTCGCAATCTACGAAACTTATGACTCAACTGCGGCCTACCATAACGGTCCATTTGGAGAGACTACACCGGCGGAGCAGTTTTCCTATTACACGCCCGGACCGAACGATCGATTCAACGCGACGAAGTTTATCGGCGTCTCGGGCGAAGCGATCTACCGCCTGGTGAGTCCTTACACCCACCCTCTTGGTTTTGCGATCTATGAAGAGCCTACATTTGGCGCTGGATTCATAGAATCGGAAAGCAAGTTGATCTTCCAGAAGAACTACCGCGACGATAGGCTGGTATTGGCTGCCAACATGACGTATGCGCCTGAGTGGCGGCGGTTGCGGGAGGATGAGAACCCCTCCCGAAAAGAGATACAGGAGGAAACCGACGCCAACATTGATCTCGGCGCGTCGTATCGGTTCATCCGCAACTGGTCGGCAGCTTTTGAGATCTTCAACGAGCGGGAATTCAACAGCTACAACTTCACGCACGAATCGAACAGTGGATATTACCTTGGCCCCACGCTTCACTATGCGGGCAAAAATTTCTTCGTCACGACCAACTTTGACGAGCAGATGCCCTGGGCTGGCAGGCATGTAGACACTGTTCCAGGTGCATTGGTCGGTGGGCGAATCATCGATAACGACTTTGAAAAATATCGCGTGCGGGTGAAATTCGGCTGGTACTTCTAGGGTGAATATGAAATCAACATTCTTCTTGTTGCCGCTCGCTGCAATCGCAATTCAGGGTGGCGCAGCTTACGCTGCTACTTATCTTTCGGTGGAGCAGGCGCAGGCTCTGATGTTTCCGGGGGCATCGTTTCAGCCTGACTTCAAGACACTGAGCGAGGCTCAGGTTAAAGCTATTCAACATGCCTCAGGGGTGGATGTGAGGAATAGAGAGGTGAAGGCGTGGCGCGTCTCCACAGGCGGATGGTTCCTTGTCGATGAGGTGGTAGGCAAGCACGAATACATCCCCTTTGCGCTTGCTCTCGATGACAAGGGGCGGGTGAGGAGTGTGGAGATTCTCGAATACCGGGAAGCCTACGGAGGACAGATTCGCGAGCCGGCATGGCGGGCACAGTTCCAGGGGAAAGATTCAGGTACTCGGCTCCAATTAGGCCGGAATATCCGCAACATCTCAGGCGCGACGCTCTCGTGCAAACACATCACTGATGGAGTGCAGCGCCTGCTGGTCACCTATGAAATTGCGCTCAAGCAAAATGATCGTTGAACGCACACAGCCGTGGCTCGGCACCTATGTAAGTATCCGGGTCGAGGGATTGGACGCCGTAGAGGCAAACAGCGCTATCACTGCAGCGTTCGAGCACACTGCGATTGTCCATCGGTTGATGAGTTTTCATGAGGCAGACAGCGACGTAACCCGGCTCAATCGCGAGGGCACACTAAGGGCTGTGACTGTGCATCCTTCCACCTTTGCCGTGCTGCAGTGGGCGCAGCGATTTGCGAGCCTGTCGCATGGCTGCTTCGATATTTCGGTGGGGGCAGAACTGGTCGAGTGGGGGCTGCTGCCGTCTCCCTGCGGCTCGGTGACCTCACCCTCGGGCTCCTGGCGGGATATTGAACTGCTGCCCAAAGGGCAGGTGCTCTTTCACCGCCCTCTCTGGATTGATCTCGGCGGCATCGCAAAAGGTTACGCGGTGGATAAGGCTATCGAATGCCTGCTGGAGCGCGGTGCGGAGCACTGTGTCGTGAACGCAGGAGGGGATATCCGTGTCCAGGGCAACCGAACTGAACTCATCCGTCTACAGGTTGAAAGTCCCGGTACTGCAGCTGTCGTGGAGTTGACGAATGGGAGTGTAGCCAGCAGTTGCGGCTGGCAGCGAAAGAGGTGCATAGGTGGGAAGTTACGCGGCCCGCATCTGGACGGGGCGGATCGCACCACCTCGTGGACCGACCGCTTTGTCTGTGTTGTGGCAGATCACTGTGTTGTAGCAGACGCGCTTACCAAAGTAGTGATGGCGCAGGGAGCACAGAGTGCCAATCTGTTGCGGCAGTTTGGGGCAACGGCTCATGTCTTTGATCCAGGTGGCGGATGGATGCATCTTCCGGCCAGAGAGGATGCAGGATGAGCGCTTCAGTCGGAAACTCAGGCGGTCTTGGCCGCTCAAGACGCTGGGGCTTGTACATCATCGGGATTGGCGCGTGGCTATCCGGCGGTCTTTGGCTGCTGTTCCACTATTTTTTTGTGGAGCAGGGTGAGTTCGGGCCACAGGTAAATCCGCTGGAGCCTTGGTGGCTTAAGATTCATGGTGCATTTGCCTTCGCGGCCACCTGGATCTTCGGCCTGATGTGGGGAGTCCATGTGACGAAGGCCTGGCCCTACAAGCGACGGCGTTCGTCAGGAGCCATGCTGACGGCCGTATTCGCATGGCTCACTCTTAGTGGCTTCCTGCTCTACTACGTTGGCGATGAACGGATAAGGCCAATGCTATCCATCGGCCACTGGGCAATAGGGATTGCATTCCCGCTTGCCTTTGGATGGCATCGGCTGAAGCGGTAGAGAGAAGTCGCTTTTTGCGAGTGGCGCTTATCTCGCGTTCTTCACCCAGCTAAAATGGAACTGTATGGCATTTACGGAACAATACGACATCGCTGTGGTTGGCGCTGGGCATGCCGGCTGCGAGGCGGCGATGGCGGCGGCCCGGATGGGGCTGCGGACGGCGCTCTTTACTCTGAACCTTGACCTGATTGCGCAGATGTCCTGCAACCCTGCGATTGGTGGCATTGCCAAGGGGCATCTTGTCCGTGAAGTGGATGCGCTGGGCGGCATCATGGGGGAGGTTGCCGATGCTGTAGGTATTCAGTTTCGACTGCTCAATACATCGCGCGGGCCGGCGGTCTGGTCACCGCGGGCGCAATGCGACAAGCAGCAGTATCGCGTGAAGATGCGCGAGGTGCTTGAGTCGCAGCGTGGACTGTTCATCAAGCAGGCTGAGGTTATCGGGCTCATGCTGGAAGAGGACCGCGTGCTGGGTCTCAAGCTCCGCGATGGCAGGACCATTCTGGCCGGAGCAACGGTCATCACTACGGGAACTTTTCTGAATGGGCTGATTCACTGCGGAGAGGAGAACTACCCGGCAGGTCGATCGGGCGAGCCGGCTGCTGTCCTGCTAGGCGAGGCGCTCAAAGCATTGGGACTGCGTGGCTGCCGTCTGAAAACGGGGACTCCGCCGCGTCTTGACGGCAGGACGATCGATTGGGCACGTTTTGAGGAGCAGCCGGGCGATGCCGATCCTACACCCTTCAGCTTTCGCACGAAAACACTGCCACAACGGCAGGTCTCCTGCCACATCGCTTATACGACGCCAGAGACATTACGCATAATCCGCGAAAACGTCTCGCGTTCGCCGATGTATTCGGGGCAGATTACCGCGACCGGACCTCGCTACTGCCCGTCGATTGAAGATAAGGTTGTGCGCTTCCCCGATAAGGAGCAGCACCAGTTCTTCCTTGAACCGGAGGGGTTGAATACTCATGAAGTCTATGTGAACGGCATGTCTACTTCACTGCCGATGGAGGTGCAGTGGCAGATCGTGCGCTCCATTCCCGGCCTCGAGAATGCCGAGATGCTGCGCCCTGGCTATGCGATTGAATATGACGCCATAGACCCGACGGAACTCGACCGTTCCCTCAAGGTGAAAAAGTTTAGTGGGCTCTATCTTGCTGGGCAGATCAACGGAACATCAGGGTACGAGGAGGCGGCCTGCCAGGGGCTTATGGCGGGCATAAACGCAGCGCTCAAGGTGCGCGAAGACGCGCCATTTACTCTCGATCGCACAGAGGCCTACACGGGTATCCTTATCGATGACCTTATCAGCAAGGGTACGAACGAACCGTACAGGATGTTTACCTCGCGGGCGGAGTTCCGGCTGCACCTCAGGATAGACAATGCAGATCGCAGGCTGACGCCGCATGGTCGCAGGTTGGGACTAATTGGCAATGCAGCATGGGAAGATTACGAAGCGAAGCAGTCCCGGGCGGTGGCTCTGGAAAAACTGCTGGCCACGAAGAAGGTCAATGCGACAGGAGTGGAAGCCGCAATTCCGGGCCTCGGCAGCGTGGCGGGACAGACCTATGCGCAACTGCTGAAACGGCCTGAGATCACGATCGAGGCTCTCTATTCTCTGCTCCGCGACGATTTCGGCGATGAGCCTGTCTTCGCGACATGGCGGCATGCCGAGGTGTTGAGTGCCCAGGTTCGCAATGAGCTGAAATCTGTCGAGACGGAAATAAAGTATGCAGGCTACCTCGACCAGCAGCGAAAGGCAATTGAAAAGCTGAAAAAGGCCGAAGGCCGCGCTATACCAGAGTGGTTTGATTACAAGGCCGTCAGCGGGCTCTCGCGGGAGATGCAGGAGAAGCTGGCGCACATCCGGCCCCACACGATAGGGCAGGCAAGTCGCATCCCTGGGGTCACTCCAGCAGCGTTGACGCTGGTGAATGTGTATATAGAGATTCAGGGGCGAAGGCAAGCCGAAACACCCGCTTAGGCGCAGATAAATCTCCTACTGCGGTTGTTGCTCTACATTGGTGTTGGCTTGGGTATTTGAAGTTGACCCCTTATGCAGCAAGGGGATATGGAATGGCAGAGGAGCGTCACTCTTCTTCGATATCTTCGCGGGTTTTTCGTCGGATTGCTGCACTACGAGAGTTCGCTGGGCGTTAACACAGAGCCAGTTGCTACGAATCTTTTGAAACACATGAGTAAAAATTCCGCGGTCTTCGATGGTATTACCGTTCTCGTGGTGCTTGAGGATGTAGGTGCCCTCCACTACAGCAAGATCGCCGAAGGTGCGCACGCTGACCACTTTTTGTTCCATGGAGGTGAGTTCTGCACTCGTGCGGTCGAAAAGTGCTGCAATCTGCTGGTTGCGCGTGGAGATATCGCCCTTGGATGAAATGCCGACGTAGACCGGGGAGAGCAATAGCTCCATCGTGTACTGATCGCGCTTTACTTCCGCGATGCTCCATTGGTCCTCAAGCTTTTGAAACTGCTGTACTTCAGCAGTCTGGGCCGTCTCCGGGGCGGGAGAAATCTGGGCATACACCGGAGCAGCGCCGGCGATAAAGAGGCTTGCAAGCAGCAATTTGTATTTCTTCATAGCACTTCGGGTGGCCAGGTTGTGACCTTACATTTGATTCTTTGACGGATGTCAGCGATTCAATGATAGCTGTCCTCCCGCGGTGCGCATAAGCTAATTTTTGATGAACCTGCCTCCAGATTTTACCCCGCCCCCTTCAACGCGCCCGTCTGCCAATCGGGAGCCGCGCTGGCCTGCGGTTCTAGCGCTCTTTGCGATCGGCAGTCTGCGCTTTGCTCTGCCAGATGGCCTGAAGATCGGCCCACGCTGGCTGTTGCTGGTTGTTGTCGGAGTCCTGCTGGTCCCGACGGAGTGGGCGCGTCGTCGAGGCAGTTACGGGGTTAACCGGGTGCTGGGTTATGTGCTGACGTCCGTTGTCACGCTCGATATGGCGTGGTCGCTCTGGCTGCTTCTGGCGGCGCTCCCTGGCCACCGGGAAACCCCAAAGGAGCTACTGCAGTCGGCGGGGGCGCTATGGATTGCTAATATCCTTGTTTTTGCCTCGTGGTATTGGAGGCTTGATGCCGGAGGACCGCACGCTCGTGAAGTGCGCGGCGTTCATACGGATGGGGCATTTCTTTTTCCCCAGATGACGCTTGATCAAGCGGCCAAGCGAGAGATGGGCGAGCAATACTGGAGCCCCGGCTTCATTGACTATCTGTTTCTCGCGTTCAATACCAGCACGGCATTTTCTCCGACTGACTCCCCGGTCCTTTCGCGATGGGCGAAGATGCTGATGATGGTTCAGGCGCTCATCTCATTCGCAACAGTGGCGCTGCTGGCGGCGCGGGCGGTGAATATTCTGTAGGCGAACCCGAGGTCAATCGCAAATGTCCGGATGCTTGTGCGACCGTCATCTCCGTTAAACTGAAGGAATGCTTCGCAAGCTTTATGCACGATGGATGTTTGCCTGGGAAACTGCCCTGACCACACGCGACGAGAACCGGATCGTGCGGCCGGTAGAGTGGGGCTTCGAATGGCTTGAGGACTTCATGCAGGCGCACAATCTCAGCGAAGAGGTTGAACCTGATCCTGAGCAGTTGATGCTGCGTCTGAACGAGGCGATTATCCGTAATAGCGCCGAGTTTTACAGCTATGCGTCACCACGTGATTATCGCCTGGAGAAGAGGCACCCTCAGCTGTTTCCCACGAACGTTCGTCCGGAGACGCTGGCGCAGGATGCCAAGCTCAAAGAAGAAGCTGCTGCAGGCCGACTGGAGCCAGCTGAATTTCTTCGCTTTACTTCGCCTGTGCGGACACCCTATCCGGAAAACGACATGGTTAACGCGCGGTGGTATCCGGCACCTGCTGATAAGCAGCGGCCAGGTAAGCCAAAGCAGGCCATCATCGTCATGCCTCAATGGAATGCGGATGCCTTCAGCCACAATGCACTTTGCTCACTTTTCAATCGTTTCGGCATCTCGGCGCTCAGATTGAGCAAGCCTTACCACGA
This sequence comes from Acidipila rosea, assembly GCF_004339725.1. Taxonomy (GTDB): domain Bacteria; phylum Acidobacteriota; class Terriglobia; order Terriglobales; family Acidobacteriaceae; genus Acidipila; species Acidipila rosea. The sequence goes on from NZ_SMGK01000006.1 coordinate 65,944, forward strand.
CATACGGCGTCCGGCCGAACTTGAGCGCTCCGATTATGCAGTCAGCTCAAACATTGGGCGCACACTGGCAGCCTGCCGTCAGGCGGTAGTTGACATCCGTTGCTGCCTGGACTGGCTGGAGGCGCAGGGTTATGAGCAGTTTGGCGTTCTCGGCACAAGTCTGGGTTCCTGCTATGCCTTTATTGCGGCGGCGCATGATGCGCGTTTGCAGGTCTGCGCCTTCAATCATGCCTCGACGTCTTTCGGCGACGTGGTATGGACCGGGCAGAGCACGCGCCATATCCGTGCGGCGTTGGAAGATGCTGGCATGACCCAGAATCAGCTCACCGCGCTGTGGAGCGCAATTAGCCCGATAAATTACATGCAGCGGTTTGCAGCCACCCCTAAGCGCGTCCTCGTAGTGCACGCGACATACGACCTCACGTTTATTGAGAAGTATTCGCTTGAAGTGCTGAAGAGTTTTCGTGAGCTGGGCATTGATTTTGTCTCCAAGGTGCTTCCCTGTGGTCATTACACGACAGGCGAGACTCCCTACAAGTTCATCGATGCCTGGTATCTGGGGAGTTTTGTCCGGTCGGCATTCAAGCAGCTAGGGCAGAAGCCACGGCAGCATCTTCCTGAATCCTCACGCGAACTGACGATGCAGTAGAGTATTACGAAAGTTCTTTTCAGCTAGGGCATTGTGCTTGACATATCTGCCTATGCTGCACAACATATTGATTGGCAGTTAGAAGGATGGACTACAGCTAGCGTAGAGCCCGCATACTCGGGCCCTTCAGGGAGAGGGGCGCCGGAGGCAAGATTTACGCGAGGGTTGCGGGCTAAACTCGCTGGCTACTGTCCGACCTTCCAATAGATTCTGCGGAAGTTGCCGATTCGAAATGCGCAAGCATTGCGATCCTCAGCCTCCGCAGTTTTTTGTGGCTGCAATAGGGTGTGGGTTCATGTTGTTTGAGCTCATTCCTCGTTAATCGGAGTGCGATACTGAAACAATGCCTATTGACGACCACGCAGGCTCTGCCCAAAAATTAGCCTCCTTTCTGAAGATGCTTATCAGTACGGGGGGGCTCCGTCTCAAGTTTCGTATCACGGCTGGCGCTGGCGCCGCTGACCCCGACGGGCTGGAGGCGCGCGAGATCTATATCGAACTCTCCGGTCCTGATGTTCCGCTTTTGACGCAACGGGGAGGTGAGTTGCTGAGAGCACTCGAACATGTTGCGGCAAAAGTTATCCGTCTCGAAAATGAGGAGCATGACAAGCTATCTTTAGACGCCGGCAACTTCAAGGCGCTGCGCGCGCAGGAGATCAGACTGGCGGCGGAGACGGCGGCTGAGAAGGTTCGGCACAATGGTCAGCCGTTCAGCTTTGCCCCGATGAGTTCACGTGAAAGGCGCATGCTTCATCTGGCGTTTCGCGAATATCAGGATCTTGAAACTTCATCGAGCGGCGAGGGTATGCGCAGATTCGTCGTTGTCTACCCCAAGGGCAAGAGGCCTTCTGCTCTGCGCGACCGCTGATTGCTTTCGGGGTGAAGCCAGTGAAATCCGATTTCTCCAGTTGGTCTCAGGAGACTATTGTCGCGATCTCCACCCCGCCCGGCCGGGGCGGTATAGGCGTGGTGCGCCTTGCAGGTCCGCTGGCGGTGGCAATAGCAGGGCAGCTGCTCCGATTACGCAATCCTCTCGCACACGCCACCGCGCGGTTTGCCGAGGTGATCGATCCTGAGACCGCTGCCAAACTGGACGAGTCGGTCGTAACGTTTTTTGCTGCCCCGAATTCGTACACCGGTGATGACATTGTTGAGATTGCCGCGCATGGTTCGCCGGTCATTCTTGAAATGCTGGTTCGACAGTGCCTCAATCGCGGTGCACGCCTGGCGCGTCCGGGTGAGTTTACGGAGCGAGCTTTTCTTTCGGGTCGCATCGATCTGACGCAAGCTGAAGCGGTGAAGGACCTTATCGGCTCGCAGACGCTATATCAGGCACGTGTGGCAGCAGGTCAGATGGGCGGCGCTCTCTCCCGACGCGTTCACCCGATAAAAGAAGCCCTTGTCGGGCTGATCGCGAGATTAGAGGCTGGCATAGATTTCGCTGAAGATGATATCGAGGTTGCCGGTAATCCTGAAATCCTAACTGCAGTGGATACGCTGATACAGCCCCTCAATACGCTTGCAGCGTCGTTCGAACACGGCAGGATCATCCACTCTGGACTTACGCTGGCCATTGTTGGCCGGCCTAACGCGGGCAAGTCTTCCCTGTTCAACGCGCTGCTCAAGCGCGAGCGTGCCATTGTTACAGCCAGTCCCGGCACTACTCGAGATTTAGTGACCGAGACCGTTGCAATCGGCGGAATCCCCCTGCACCTGGTTGACACGGCGGGGCTGCGCGAGGCCACCGATGAGGCGGAGTCAATTGGTATCCGGAAGTCGCGGGAAACTATGGCGGATGCCGACCTGGTGATGCTTGTGGTGGATAGCACCCTTTCGCTCGCGGAAGAAGAAAGGGTGCTCATCGCTACGCTTGCGGAGCGCAAAGCCTTGCTGGTGTTTAACAAGTCGGACATTGGAGGACACACTCCCGCTATTTCCGAGTTGCCAACCGTCCAGACCTCAGCACTGACGGGTGAAGGCATGGCCGAGTTGCAAGACGCGCTGCTGGCGCTGGTCAGTTCATCTGGTGCGGTCGAGACGGATGCAGTGCTGACGAGCCTCCGGCAGCATGAAGAAGTTTCTGGCGCATTGAAGGGCCTGCTGGCGGCTCGGGCCGCGGCCGCGACGAATATCCCGCATGAGATGGTCCTGCTTGATCTCTACTCTGCGCTGCGCCATCTCGATTCATTGACTGGTGAGACGACTCCCGACGACGTGCTAAACCTGATATTTTCAACCTTCTGCATCGGAAAATAGCCGAGCTTTCCCAACGTGCCTAGCTCGGGCTGGCCGCTACAAAGTCTGCACGTAATTCCCGGCATTCAGTTCCGTGTATGAACAATGTTTATCGCCGATGATACATTGTTTGCCAAGCTGTTTCTTTCGGACCCAGGCGCAACGAACTTCTGCGGTGCGCTCGCAGATGGCCCGGGCAGCTTTCAGAAAAGGAGAGAGTCCATGAAGGTATCAAGACGGGCATTTTCGAAGGGCTGTGTTCTGGCTGCATCTGGGCTCGCGATCGGCGAGAAGATGCAAGTTTGGGCGCAGGTGCAGGGCGAGCATATTCAGGCAAGCGATGCGCATCCCGTTCCTGCAATCCAAGACACCGAAACGGCGGCGCAGAAGAACGAGCGCATGCAGTGGTTCCGAGAAGCGCGGTTCGGCATGTTTATCCATTGGGGCCTTTACGCTATTCCCGCGGGACGTTGGGATGGAAAGGAGGTGCCAGGAATCGGAGAGTGGATTATGAATCGCGCATCGATTCCAGTGGCAGACTATAAGGCACTTGCGCCGAAGTTCAATCCGACGAGCTTCAGTGCGGCCGAGATCGTTGGGCTCGCGAAGTCCGCGGGTATGAAGTACATCGTGATTACCGCAAAGCACCATGATGGATTTGCAATGTTCGATTCAAAGGCGAATCCATTCAACATTGTCCAGGCAACGCCGTTCAAGCGCGATCCGCTGAAGGAAATCGCTGAAGAATGCCGGAAGCAGAACATGAAGCTTGGCTTCTACTACTCCCAGGATCAGGATTGGACGGCACCCGGTGGTGCAGCATACAAGACGGGTGATCATCAGCCTCCCACCTATCACTGGGATCCAGCCCAGAATGGAAGCTTCCCTGAATACCTCCGCACAAAAGCCATCCCGCAGATGAAAGAGTTGCTGGCCAACTACGGTGATTATCCGGTCATTGTCTGGTTTGATACGCCAACCAAGGATATGACCCCGGAGCTAGCGGGTGAAATTGTGAAGGTTCTGAACGAGCATCCCAAGCTGATATGGAATAACCGGTTAGGTGGTGGATACAAGGGCGATACGGAGACGCCGGAGCAATACATTCCCGCGCAAGGCTATCCCGGACGTGACTGGGAGTCATGCATGACGATGAACGATACGTGGGGATACAAGCAGGACGATACAAACTTCAAGAGCACCGAGACGCTGTTGCGAAACCTGATTGATATCGCGAGTAAAGGAGGCAACTACTTGCTGAATATCGGCCCTATGGCGACGGGTGAGGTGCCTGCGCCTGAGGTCGACCGGTTGCAGCAGATGGGCAAATGGCTCGCGGTGAACGGGGAGTCGATCTATGCAACGCAGCCAACGCTATTTGGCGCTGAGGCCGGATCATTTTCAACCACGGAAATGGATAAGAATGGCAAGCCTAAATTTATCCCGAGCTGGAAGTGGCGGTCGACGACCGGCGTCGACAAGGTATATATCCAGCTCTTTGAATGGCCAGCCCCAGTGTTTCACTTGGATAAGATGCCGCGCCACGTAACAGGTGCTTATCTGCTTGCCGACAAAGCCCGGACGCCGTTGAAGGTGACAAAGACTGGCAATGGGCTGGATGTTGCACTACCAGAGCAGCCGCTCGATCCCATTGCGACGGTGCTGGTGCTGCAGACTGCGTAGTCGTCCAGCGTTAATGGCATAGGGCTCTAGTGGCTGTTATGAAGTTTGCACCAAGATAGGTGCTTACGTTGTCGGCCCGTTCTGTTCATTATGGATGGATGGATGGCAAGCAAGGAGAAAGTCGGTTATCCGAGCGATGTTTCGGATGAGGAGTGGGCGTTTGTGTTGCCTTATCTGCTGTTGAGCCGCGAGGACAGCGCGCATCGGGAGCATGATCTGCGGTCTGTTTTCAACGGCGTTCGCTACATTGCGCGGACGGGAAACCAATGGCGGTTCATGCCGCACGATTACCCTCCCTGGCCTGCGATTTATCAGCGGATGCAGCGTTGGATGCGGGCGGGATGCTTCGACCGGCTGGTCGAAGACACGCGCATTCTGCTGCGCGAGTTTGCCGGACGCAAGGGCCAGCCAACGGCAGCGTGTATCGACAGCCGCACGCTGCAATCCACGCCCGAGAGCGGAGCGCGGGCAGCCTACGACGGCACGAAACGGCGCAAGGGCTCGAAGGTCCATATCGCCGTCGATACGCTGGGCCACCTGCTTGCGCTGTCGGTCACCCCGACCGCACCCAGGTCGAGTCGCTGGCCAAAGAGATGCAGACGGACACCGGCGGCACGATCGAGATGGCCTACGTCGATCAGGGCTACACTGGGCCAAACGCGGTGGAGGCCGCCCAGAGCCACGGCATCCGGCTCGAAGTGGTCAAATACCCCATGGCCAAACGCGGCTTCGTGCTGCTGCCGCGCCGATGGGTGGTCGAGAGAAGCTTCGCCTGGGCCGCCCGCTTCCGCAGACTCGTGCGCGACTACGAACGGCTCGACACTACCCTCAAAGGGTTCCATTACGTCGTCTTTGCCTGCCTCATGATCGCCAACATCTTCAAACAACTCGCATGAACTTCATAACAGCCTCTAGTCTGCTTATGGGGCTGTTATGGATTGGGGCCGTTGCGATTTACGGCATCTCTACTCGCTATCTGGGGCGACTGGGTGACTAGGCTGGATGGGCAATCTACCAGATCACGATGGTGGTGACCGCTAATCTAGCTGGTCTTGCGACAGGCGAATGGCGGCGAGCCTCAAGGACCTCCTTCGTTGTACTCACTTCCGGCGTAGCGGTGCTGATTCTCGCTACTGTGACCACGGCACTTTCGACACGTTGAGGTCGGCCCTTTCAGGAAGTGTCACTACCCTGTATATCTTGAATTGATTACGTTATTTAATTGATTCATGGTTTATGTCCCCAATGCGGTTCGCGGAGAAGCAGCCCTTCTAGCCAAGCAGAGCCTCGCCACAAAGCTGCGCGAAGAGATTATCCATGGACATCTCATTCCTGGACAACGGATTGTTGAAGGCTATTGGGCCCGCAAATTCGGGGTTGCGCAGACATCGGTGCGAGAAGCGATAAACATCCTTATCAGTGAAGGTTTTGTCACCAAGGCATCCGGACGCAGTGCGCGGGTCACATCCTATACCGAGGCGGACATTGCGCAGATCTATGAACTGCGTGTAGCCCTCGAGGGCCTCGCAGCACGTCTTGCTGCACAGCGTCACGCTGATCTGGCTCCCCTTAAGGATGCTTTGAAGGAAATGCGCAGGGCTACAAGACAGGGACAGATACGGTTGCTTATTGAAGCAGACCTGCGTTTTCACCTGTGTCTCTGCGAACTAAGCGGTAATCACCTTCTTTATACGCAAATGCGTACATTGCTTGTGCCACTCTTTGCGTTCGTTTCGATGCGGGCCATTCAAGTGAATCAAACAGTAAAAGCGTGGGAGTCGGATCTGGATAGGCATAAGCGAATCGTTGATCTCATCCTTGACGGAGATCCGGACGCAGCAGAGTTTACCATGCGCTCCACTCTGCAGCGGTTTGCCGCGAGAGCGCATAGTGTATGGCAGGAAACGCGCTGAGTGTCTGCGCGCCTTCTACCGTACTCCCGCCATCTGCGTAATAAATCTACACCGCCCCGTAATATGCCTGTTCGATGACGTGCACACAGCTTGCCTTCGCCAATGGGAGTGCACGTTTGGCGAAGGAACTCCATCTGCGAACTCACCTCACCCCAGCAGCACTCAATTCGCGGGAGAGTTCCGCTCGAGACCGTGCTTAAGTCTTGGGTTGGGCATTTGTCTGAAAAGATCAGGTGACTGATTCTCTCAATCGTGCGGAACGGAGGGCTGGCAGCGTTCCCGGGGGAGTTGGGGCGGTGGTCTTGGGAAAGACATAGCTAATCCTTGTCCATTTGGTAAGCTCACTGAAAGTCACAGCGGGCATAAGACAAACGCTTTGTGTTGTAAGGTGCCTGGAAATATTTAGCTTGACAAGGGTTATTCAGGGTTGTTTATATCAACAACGGCCCCCAACGCGGGGCCTTTCTCTGTTTTCCCGAAACAATCGTTTGTCTTGTTCGGGAATTCGAAAGCGATACCCGCTGCCACCCACAGGCGGGATCGAGTAAGAGAAGGGATTTTTTTGAGGAGACAGCAGATGCATAAGGTAATTCGCAACGGTCTGGCGCTGGCGGGAACATTCATCCTGTCAGGTGTCGTGGCCTTTGCACAGAACACCAATTCAGGAGACATTCGTGGCACGGTCACCGATCCAACGGGAGCAGTCATTCCTGGTGTGACCGTTACGGTAAAGGATATAGATAAAGGTGTGACTCACACCTACACAACGGACGGCTCTGGTGTGTACGACACCGGCTCCATTGTTCCGGACCACTATCTAATTACTTTTACAAAAGACGGTTTTGAGAAGTATGTCCGGGGCCCGATCACACTGCAGGTAGCGGTCGTTGGTGTGAATGCGGAAATGAAAGTGGGAGCGTCTACGCAGGAAGTAGTGGTGAATACGGATGTTCCACTCCTGCAGACAGAGACGGGATCGCAGTCACAGACGCTCGAATCCAAGCAGTTGCTGAATCTGCCTCAAGTTGGCGCAGACTGGGAGAATTTCATTACCCTGCTGCCCGGCGCATCAAGCACGATCTTCAACAACCGTAACGGACAGGCAGCATCGATTAACGGCAATCTTCCTTACAATACGGTGCTGGGAGATGGAGCAACTACCACGCTGCCCATGAGTGAAAACTCCAATGTCATGGTGCTGGAGACGGTCTCAGAGGTTAAAGTCGATGACTCTGCCTTCTCTGCTCAATATGGCATCGGTGGTGTGACCTTCAATCAGATCAGCAAGGGTGGCTCCAATACGTGGCATGGCTCTGGCTATGAGTTTTTCCAGAATAACGCCCTGAATGCTGCACCGTATGCGTTCGGCCAGAAGTCTACGGTACCTGTGCTGCGCTACAACAACTTTGGCGGCTCGGTGAGTGGTCCCATCATTAAAGATAAGATGTTTTTTTACTTTAATTATGATCGGACGCTCGACTACGGCGGAGCGTCAAATGGCTTCATTACAGTGCCAACGGCTGCCATGCTGAATGGTGATTTCTCCGGCCAGCCTACAATCTACGATCCTACGACTCAGCATGTTGATGCCAATGGCGTTCTGCATCGCACATCGTTTGCGCAGGAATATGGGCAGGGTAATAAGATTCCCACGAACCTGATGGATCCGGTCGCCAAAGCAATTCAGGCGTATTATCCCCAGGCGAACACCGCAGGCACCCTGGTCAATGGACAGGTCACAAACAACTACTTCTATAACGTCCCCAGCAGCAATCCTTATACAAAGTATTTCGGTCGCCTGGATTACAACATCAACGCAAACAATCACATGATTGTCTCGGAGACCAACACTGACAATCCGGCAGAGTATCTTAACCAGGGAATCTGCCCTATTAATTGCCAGCACGGCGATGTGAGCAATGACAATGCCCAAGTCTCAGTCGTTTCGACAATCAGCCCTCGCACCATCAATGAAGCCCGGTTTGGTTTTACAGACCAGCTGAACTTTTTTACCCCGTTTTCGATTAACGAGGGTTTCCCCGCCAAGCTGGGCTGGAACTTTGCCAAGGCAGACGTTTTCCCTGATATTCAAGTGAACGGCTCCTGCTGTTTTGAACTGCAGCCTCAGAGCAATGCAGTTTATAAGGAGTTTGTTTTCGATCCCTCCGACGTTATCACTTTGACCCGCGGACGGCATGTGCTGCACTTCGGTGGGGAGTTCCTGATTACGCGTGCGGACTCAACGGCATGGGGGAACGAGAATGCCGGCCAGATGCAGTTCAGTGGCGTCTACACTGCGTCGACACAGGGCACAGCATCCAGCACAGGTGTTCCTTATGCAGACTTCCTGCTGGGTTATGCCAACGGATGGAATGCCAACGTAACCCCTGAATTTGGCGGCCGGATGAAATCACCGCAGTTGTTTGTGCAGGATGATTTTAAGGTGCGTCCAAACCTCACCGTTAACCTCGGACTGCGCTGGCAGGGGATGACCGGCTGGACTGAAGTCAAGGGAAACATGAAGTCCTTTGATCCCTCAGTGGCCAACCCGGCCAACAACACCAATGGCGCCATGTGGTACGGGGTAACCCACGCAAACGGCAGAAACCGGTTGGAGGCTCCTGTGTGGAGCACATTCCTGCCGCGAGCTGGCTTCTCCTATGGCTTCCGTCCGGATTCAGTAATACGCGGCGGAATCGGTCTGTATGCCTATACCTGGAGTCTTGATACATATGGTCCAGGAATGGGCGGAGCCTTTGGCTCCAGTGGGAGCGTATCCGACAATACGAATGGTATTGATCCGGTTGTCCTGCTCAGCTCAGACGGAAATACCAACTATCAAGGTGCAGCAGGCAAGAGCATCAACTCAGCGTTCCAAAAAGCGCCGCTTGGAGCCGATGCCTATAATGGGCAGGGCGTTTCCTATCAGGCATACCACACTCCCGTGCCGAAGATTCTGCAGTGGAACTTGTCTCTGCAGCAGCAATTCGGGCACAACATGGTGGCTGAAATTGCTTATGTCGCAAGCCATGGATATAACCTCCTTTTCCCTGTAGATATCAATCAGGTTCCGGAGAATAAGCTGGCTGCGAACGATGCTTCCGGTGCAACTAACGCGCGTCCTTATCCCCTGTTCCAGGGCATCGGTGGAGGTGGTTCGGGCGGCACCAATAATGCAGTGTCGAACTATAACTCGCTGCAGGTGTCATTGACGAAGCGGCTGTCCTCCGGGCTGCAGTTCAACACTAACTACACCTGGTCGCATATGCTCGACACCATTGACTCTTCGGGTTGGGGCAGCAGCTCCGGCACGCAGGGATATCAAAATTCGTACAGCCCCGGAGCGAACTATGGATCGTCGAACTTTGACATCCGTAACTCCTTCAAGGAATCAGCGCTATACGATCTTCCCTTCGGCAGAAATCGCCGCTTTCTTAACAGCAATACTTTGCTCGATGAAGTTATCGGCGGTTGGCAGTTGGCGCCTACCCTCATCTGGAGTTCCGGGCAGCCCTTTACCCCTGTGATGCAGACCAATCAGTCGTTTTCGCAGGCGGGCGACCAGTATCCAAATCTTGTAGGTAACCCGACACTGCAGCAAGCTGGCGTCAATGAATGGTTCAATGTGAACGCCTTCGCTTCACCAGGAGCTGGCGCTTTCGGCGACCTCCATAGAAACAGCTTGTACGGGCCCCATTATTTACTGGCTAATCTAGCTCTTGGAAAAACGTTCCATGTGTGGGAGCGCGTAAACTTTGAGCTCCGCGGAGAGGCCAATAACTTCATCAACCATCCGAGCTTTGGTCTGCCGGATACGAACATCGGTCCCGGACACACGGCACAGATCACTTCAGTCTCGGTTGGTGGACGTACCATGCAGCTCTACGGACGTATTTCGTTCTAACGGTTGCTTGCAGTATTTATGCGCTGTATCGCCGCGATGGTTCCATGCCTCGCGGCGATACAGTGAAAAAGAGCGGCTATGCAGCGAATATGGTAGTTAGCCCTTGGCGGGACGGTGCAGGTTGCCGTCCCATAATTTTTGGGCGCATAGCTATGATTGAGTTGTTATGAAAAGAATGGTTCTATATTTTGTGGTTTTGCTTGTATCTACAGGCACGTACCCCGCGTGGGCACAAGCGAAAGCTCAGCAGCAGGTCGCGGATCATATGGCCAGGGCTCTGGAATACCTGCGCCAGAAGCAGCCTGCCCAGGCGATACCCGAATTCAAGGCAGTCGTCGCGCTCGATCCCTCTAATCTGAACGCCCGCGCAAATCTGGGTGTCCTTTTGTATTTCTCCGGAAATTACAAAGATGCGATACCTCAGTTCGAGGCGGCGCTGAAGCTTGATCCGAATCTAGCAAAGATACGATCACTGCTGGGAACAAGCGAGGAGCGAATTGGCGATCTGCAGGGGGCCGCTGAGAACTTGAGTGGAGCCTTCGAGAAGATTGACGAGCCTAAGGTGCGGATCGAGACAGGGTTATCGTTGATCGAGACTTATGCAGCGATGGGGAGGCTGGATAAAGCAGGGTCTATAGCGGGGGAGTTGCGAAACATGGCCCCCGAGGATCCAGCGGTATTGGCGACGGTGTACCAAATCTATTCCCAGCTTGCGGATGAGGCGCTCCTGAGCTTGTCAGTCGTAGCTCCGGAATCGGCGCAGATGCACATGATGATGGCACATGAATTGGTGCAGCAGGGAAATAATGCAGCGGCAATTTTGCAGTACCAGGAGGCATTGAAGATCAATCCAAACCTGCCCGGTCTGCACTATGAATACGCGGAGATGCTGCACAACTCGCCTGAGCCGAAGCTGCAGGCGCAGGCCGAAGGCGAATACAAGCTTGCGTTGGAGGTGAATCCCTTCGACGAAAAAGCTCTACGTGGCTTGGGTGAGCTGGCGATGGAGCAGGGTGACTTGAAGACCGCAGAGATACAAGAGCGGCGTGCTGTAGCTCTGGAGCCCAATGACTCTGAAGCAAAAACAGATTTGGCGAAGGTGCTGATCGCGCTTAACCAGAAGCAGCAGGCGATGGCACTGCTGGAGAGCGCAATAGCGCTTGATCCGACCAATTACACAGCTCACTACCGCTTGAGTACGCTTTATCGGCAGATGGGCAGGACGGCGGATGCGAGAAAGCAGATCGAGGAGTTCCAGCACTACAAGCAGTTGAAGGACAAGTTGGGCAAGATTTTCCAGCAGATGCGGACGGCTGAAGATGTCAAAGCGCAGTCCGAGGGTGGGATGAAATAGGTGAACCGGGCTTCCAGGAGATGGGTGGTTTGCCTGGTTCTACTGCTGGCGGCGGTGGTAAGGGCACAAACGAAAGAAGGCGTCGAAGGTCCTCGTCTCGTGGATATTACAGCGAAGACGGGCATTCATTTCGAGCATCTTTCCGCGCCTGAAAAGAAGTATATTGTCGAATCGATGAGCGGCGGAGTGGCGCTGATTGACTACGATAACGATGGCTGGCCCGATATTTATTTCACAAATGCGCCCAGTGTACAGATGTCGCTTGCTGGCAAAAAGGCACGCGGTGCACTCTTCCACAACAATCATGACGGTACGTTTACTGACGTGACGGAAAGGGCTGGCGTTGGAACGCCGTGCTGGGCGATGGGCGCTGTCGTTGGCGACTATAACAATGATGGACTACCGGATCTCCTGATTACCTGTTTTGGGGGTGTAGTTCTCTACCGCAATAACGGCGACGGCACATTCACTGATGTAACCAAGGTCGCAGGTTTGGCGTCCGATTCAGGCTGGGCAACAGGCGCGGCATTTGGCGATTATGACGGTGACGGATGGACAGATCTGTTTGTATCGCATTATGTAGCGCTTGATCTGAAGGATCTACCCAGCTTTGGCTCCACGAAAACATGTCAGTATCACGGTATATCTGTGCAGTGCGGTCCGCGGGGGTTGAAGGGTTCTCCCGACAATCTGTACCGCAATAACGGCGACGGTACATTCACAGATGTTTCGCACAAGGCTGGCGTCGATGACCCGAACAAGTATTTCGGGCTTACAGCTGTGTGGTCCGATCTCAACGGCGATGGGAAGCTTGATCTCTTTGTTGCGAACGATGGTGAGCCAAATTTTCTTTATCGCAACGATGGCGATGGGCACTTCACCGATGTTGCTTATGACGCGGGGGCTGCAGTAAGCCAGGATGGGAATGAGCAGGCGAATATGGGAATTGCGCTCGGAGACTATCTTCATACGGGACACTTCTCAATCTTCATTTCTCATTTCAGCGAGGAATATGCGACATTGTTCCGCAATGAGGGAGGCCTGAACTTTACGGATGTCTCTTATGCAGCAGGCGTGGCGCGTGCGACAGAGCCTTACGTTGGCTGGGGCGACGCATTTTTCGACGTGGATAACGATGGATGGCCGGATCTGGTGCTTGTGAACGGGCATGTCTATCCACAAGTGGATACCAAAGAGATAGGAACGAAATATCGTGAGCCAAAGCTGCTCTTTCTGAACGAGCATAATGGCAGGTTTAGGGATATCAGCAAACAAGCAGGCCCCGCGATTCAGATTCCGCAGGTGAGCCGCGGGCTGGCAGTAGGAGACCTATTCAACGATGGGCACCTTGAGCTGGTGGTAGAGAACCTTGAAGGTGGACCGATGATCCTGCGGACGGAGGACGGAGCGAAGAACCACTGGATAGGATTCTCACTGGAAGGTGCGAAGTCGAATCGGCTGGCATTGAACGCAAAGGTGAAGGTGACGGCGGGAGACCTTGTCCAGACCGACGAGATGCGCAGCGGTGGAAGCTATCTTTCCCAGAATGACTTGCGTTTGCATTTTGGGCTGGGAAGCCACACGACAGTGGACAAGGTGGAGGTGCTATGGCCCTCTGGAAAGCGGGAAGTCTTCCCCGGCCTAAAGGCCGATCATATCTTCGTGGTAAAAGAGGGCGCCGGGCTTGTGGTTGAGAGATAACCATTATCCAAAAGATGGAGTTCGCGTGATCGATTGCCTATTCTTTAAAGCTGAATAAAGTCAGGATCCCGTAAGTAGCCCATGCACGTATACTGTCGGCTACCAGCCGTGCCTACAAATATCGGGACGTTCCTGAAGAGAGGGAAGTAGCATGACCGACAAGAAGCGAGCCGATTTGAATTCCGATGCGCCCGTCACGCTGAAGACTCTGGCTGCACACCTCAAGCTTGATCCAGCTACGGTGTCGGTCGTGCTGAATAATGTGCCCGGACGTTCCATCCCGGAATCGACGCGTGAGCGGATACGTGCCGCCGCGTTGAAGTTTGATTACCAGCCCAGCTTTGTAGCGCGCTCGCTGAGGAATCGCCGAACGATGGCTATCGGCATCCTGGTGCCAGTTCTTGCCGATGGATATCACTCCGAAGTCATGAGCGGAATAGGGGACTACTTGCTGGAGCAAAACTACTTTTACTTCATCGCTCACCATAAACATCGTCAGGACCTGATTAATGAGTATCCGAAAATGCTGGTAAGCCGGGGTGCCGAAGGACTGATCGCGATCGATACTCTGCTTGACCATCGGCCTCCGGTCCCGGCCGTGGCAGTGGCGGGGCACAAGCATGTGAGTGGTGTGACAAACGTGGTGCTGGACCACTGCCGTGCAGCTGAGTTGGCGCTGCGCCACCTGTACAAGCTTGGCCATCGGCGGATAGCCTTCATGCGGGGGCAACCTTATAGTTCTGATTCGGCCGACCGATGGAAGAGTACGGTGAAGGTAGCAGCCGAACTGGGGCTAGAAATACGCCCTGAACTGACGATTCAACTAGACCGCGATCTCACATCCCCAGAGCTCGGGTATCCGGTAGTGCAGCAACTGCTGGCAAATCACCGGCGTTTTACGGCTCTTTTGGCGTTTAATGATATGGCAGCGATCGGCGCAATCCGCGCACTGCACGATGCCCAATTGCGAGTTCCTGATGATGTTTCGGTAGTGGGGTTTGACGATATCTCAGCAGCCGCCTTCCAGATGCCGAGCCTCACGACCATCCAACAGCCCTTGCAGGAGATGGGCAGAATGGCGGCGGAGATATTGCTGAAGCGGATTGGCGGAACAGCGGAAGTGCCGGCAGAGGTCTCTGTGATGCCAAAGCTGATTGTGCGTGAGTCCACGAGTATAGCCCGCGGGACCACCGGCCTGGAGAATGCCCAGGGGCGTAAGATGACTTCTTCGGTGAAGTGACGGAGTGAAATCGCTCCGAAAGGATGCGGATTGAAAACCGGAGAGCAGTTGGCAAGAAGACGCCGGGGCAGGATTGGTGCATGGCTGATCTCTGCAGTTGTGGCACTGTTGGGAATCAGCCGGGCGCAGCCGCCGCAGTCATCGCCTCAAACCCTTCCCGTAGTCGAGGCTTCCGCGCGTGCCGTAACTCTTGATGTAGTCGTGACGAGCAAAGGTGGAGTGCCTGTCAATGGCCTGACGGCCAAGGATTTCAGCATCTTCGAAGATGGCATACCGCAGAAGATCGCTTCATTTGAGGCGGTGGATGTACACGGCGTAAAAACGGATTCAGGTGAAGCGCCGGCTACCGTGCTGGTACTCGATGAAATGAATACCCGCTTCACGGACGTTGTTTATGCAAGGGATGCACTCAAGAGGCTCTTTGCAGTAAACAATGCCCAACTTTATCAGCCCACGACACTTCTAGCATTGACGAATCAGGGCTTGATCACGATCTGTGGATATACGCGCGATGGGCATACGCTGGCCGAATCACTGCGCAAGCACCAATCGGCTTTGCCATACATGCTTAGCCAGGGATTCTACGGAGCACTGGATAGGATTAGCCAAACACTCAATGCACTGGGGCAGATAGCATCTTCGACCCAGGGAACCCCAACCCATAAAACGATCGTGTGGGTTAGTTCAGGACTGCCCCTTTTATCAGAGCTGATGCTTCCGCCTCAGGATCAGGACAATCTCTTCCGCACGATCATGAGGTTGTCAGATCAGCTGATGCAGTCACGGGTAACGCTCTACACCGTTGATCCTCGGGGAACGAGGGGCGCTTTGGCCAACAACAATCGCTTCTTCAATGCCTACACAGGCGGCGCGATCAATATGGGCGATGCAGCCATTGGTGATGTGGGGCTCCAGACCATTGCGGTACAGACCGGTGGCAAGGCACTCTTTGGCGATAACGATATTGATCACGCGGTAGCAGCTTCACTGGCAGATGCTGATGTCTATTACACCCTGCTCTACTATCCGACCAATAAAAACTTCAATAGCAGATATCGCAGGATCAGAGTCGCAGTAGATCAGCCCGGAACGGCGGTGCTGACACGCACGGGATACTATGCCTTGCCATCGCCGGCAATAAGGACGCCCGCGGAAAATTTGCAAAGAGTCGATCTCGCTGTCGGGAATCCGCTTCCATACAACCAGCTTCATGTTGAAGTGAAGGATGCTTCCTTAACCAGAGATCCAGACACGGCCAGGGTAAATCTGCTAATTGCCAGTTCACAGCTCGTGTGGGTTCCTCAGCCGAACGGCAAACTGACCGCCACTCTTGATTTCGCGGCGGCTGACTTTTCTAAAGTAGGAAAGAGGATGCACGCGATACAGATGCGGCGCGCGATCACTTTATCCACCGGGCTTGGGCTGCGCCAGAAAGGTCACGTACTTGGAGTGCCCGTACAGCTGCCCTACAGCTTCTCTGGCGGACGGTTGCGCTTTGCGGTGGAGGATGAAGGCTCCGGGCTGATTGGAACTGCAGATGTAGAAGATCTGACGACTTTGCCGGTCAGGAAGGGAACTACACCGAGTCTGAAGCATAGGCCCGGTAAAGGCGATCAGCCACCAAGTTGATAAGCAAACGTAAAGCGTCCGATCTGAATGAGGCTGCGATCTGAGGGGGGCCAGATACGGAAGGATTCGATGCGAGTGATGGAACTATTGCGCACAGCATCGACACTGCCGAGTGGCTTGCCGGAGATGGCTTCATAGAACTTCACCGTAAGCGTGTCTTCATCTTTATGGGTCCAGCCGAGAATGTATTGTCCTGCGGGCAAATGGAAGTTCGCTATCTTAAGAGGCACCTGCGCCAGCAGATAGTGAGAGTATTTGCCTTCAGCTGAGTACCCGGCAGTGATGAGCACAACTCCTGCTACAAAACGCCCATTCCCGTTGGTGATTCCGGAAGCGGTTCGCAGTTCGGTTTCGATTCGCTCCTGCACGACCGGAGCTCGGGCTGGAATGATCGCTGCCAGTTCCGGTTCCGTGGCGGCGCGCCAGGCCGAGGGTTTGGTCTCCTGAGCAGCGATGCTACCCATTGAGCAGAGCAGCAGGAGCAGTGCAAATGCTCGCCTCAACGATTCACCTTAGGGTCGAGGTGGACAATTCCTCGTTGTAGCGCTGTGGTGGCTGCCTGGGTGCGATCAGCTACCCCCAGTTTGCTCAGGATGTTATTGATGTGGGTTTTGACCGTAGCCTCTGAGATGTGGAGAGTATTAGCAATTTCCTTGTTGCTGCCGCCGGAGACGATGTGTCGCAATACATCCAGTTCGCGGGCCGTCAGTTCCGGACCACCCATGCGCTCGGCCAGTCGCTCTGCAACAAAGGCCGGAATGCGGGACTTGCCGGCGTGTACAGATCGGATCGCCTCCATCAACTCGTCAGTGTCTACGCCCTTAAGCAGGTAACCTCGCGCACCGGCCTGTAGCGCGCGATAGATATCCTCGTCCCCGTCGAAAGTCGTGAGCACGATCACCCGCGCAGCTGAATTTTCCTGGCGGATGAGACCGATCGCCTCGACTCCACTCATCTTCGGTAGCCGAAGGTCCATCAGGGTCACGTCAGGCCTGAAGCGCCGGTAGAGTTCGATGGCCTGTAGTCCATCCGACGCTTCAGCTACTACATTGATCTCATGAGTGGTCTTGAGGAGAGCGACCAGCCCCTGCCGGACTATATGGTGGTCATCGACCACCATGATGCGTATTGGTTCGCCCATTTGGATTCCTCGCTGGCTTCTTTGCCCAGGAGCATGCATTCATTCCTACTCGTGCTGCCTACGCGTCGAGCTTTTTAGCTACTAGTTCATTCAGTAGCGACGGGTTTGCCTGCCCCTTTGAAAGCTTCATCACCTGGCCAACAAAAAACGCGGCAACAGTCTTCTTGCCGGCTCGGTACTGTTCCACCTGCTTCGGGTTTCCGGCAATCACTTCGTCTATCAATTTTTCGATGGCTGCAGGATCACTGATCTGCTGCGGCTTTTCGCGTTCGTACACGATGCCGAAGTCTTCGTTCCTTTCAAACGCCGTGTCGAAGAGTTGCTTGAGCTGCTTGCTGGAGAGCTTGCCCTCTTCAGCAAGATCCGCTGCCTGGGCAATGCCCTTCATGGTGATAGGCGACTGTTCGAGCTCAAGATTTGCGGCCTTGAGGCGCATTGTCAGTTCGCTCTGCACGAGATTAGCAACCCGTTTGGGGCTCTTTGCCGCTTTGGCTGCAGCTTCAAATTGATCGGCAAAGGCTCGCGTCGCGGTCAGCGTCTGCGCATCCTGTGCGGTAATCTCGTACTCGGAAATCATGCGCTTGCGCCGCGCTTCAGGCAGCTCAGGCATGTCCTGGAGGATTGCGGCCTGCTTATCGGCAGTGACGATAAGGGGCGGCAGGTCGGGCTCAGGAAAGTAGCGATAGTCGTGGGCCTGCTCCTTGGAGCGCATGGAATAGGTGCGGCCTTCATTGGCATTCCAGAGCCGGGTTTCCTGGACGACGCGGCCACCGCCTTCAATTACTTCCACCTGGCGCTCAATTTCGTACTCGAGAGCGGCACGAATGAACCGGAAGCTGTTGACGTTTTTGACCTCGGCCTTCGTTCCAAACTTTTCCTGCCCGCGCGGACGTACGCTCACATTTGCATCGCAGCGGAGGGAGCCTTCTTCCATATTGCAGTCGCTCACGCCCGTGTAGAGCAGGATTTCCTTGAGCTTGGTGAGATACTCATATGCCTCGTCAGGGGTGCGAATGTCTGGCTCGCTCACAATCTCAATCAAGGGTGTGCCGCAGCGGTTCAGATCAACGTAGGTGCGCGTAGCCGAGTCGGGAAAGCCATCGTGGATGCTTTTGCCGGCGTCCTCTTCCATGTGCAGGCGCGTGATGCCGATACGCTTCTCCCCATTGGGGGTGTCGACATCAATCCATCCGTGTTCGGCGATGGGTTTGTCGAATTGCGAGATCTGATAGCCCTTGGGCAGGTCAGGGTAGAAGTAGTTCTTGCGCGCGAAGATAGAGCGCTCCCGTATCTCGCAATTGAGCGCTCTGGCTGCAAGCACGGCGAACTCAACGGCTCGCTTGTTGAGCACGGGGAGCGCTCCAGGCAGCCCAAGGCACACCGGGCAGACGAGGGTATTGGGTGGCGCTCCAAACTTATTGGAGCAGCCGCAGAAGGCCTTGGTCTGGGTGAGGAGCTGGACGTGGACTTCAAGCCCGATGACCGGCTCGTACTTCGCCAGCAGCTCTGGCGCTACGCTTGCAGTGGTTGACATGACAAGGGTGATTCTAGCAGCGGGCGGGTGCGCTCTCCCACCCCTGCGCGCCAGAAACATGGGAGTATGAGCCGAAGATGCGCGCTCGCCTCTCGGCAGGCAGCACCATGCTGATAAACTGAGCTGTTTTGCGGTCTATATGCCGTAAGGAGAAGTATGGCGGAGATGATGCAGGCGGTGGTAAAGGCCGAAGCTCGGGCTGGCGTGGAGATTCGCGAGGTGCCGATTCCAGCCTTCGGACCTCGGGATGTGCTCGTGAAAGTGGAAAGTGCGTCGGTGTGCGGAACAGACCTGCACATCTATAACTGGGATCAATGGGCGCAGGGTAGAATCAAGCCGCCGCTGGTCCCGGGCCACGAGTTCTGTGGCGTGGTTACCGCAGTCGGCAACGAGGTCACCGCTGTACGCGAGGGCGATTTTGTTTCTGCCGAGATGCATGTGGCCTGCGGGAAATGCCTGCAATGCCGCACAGGACAGGCGCACATCTGCCAGTTCGTGAAGATCATCGGGGTGGATTCCGATGGGGCCTTTGCGGAGTATGTAACCATTCCGGAGACGAATATCTGGAAGCTCGATCCGGCCCTTCCGCGCGAATATGCTTCCATTCTCGATCCGCTGGGCAATGCTGTGCATACAGTGCTGGCGGGTGACATTGCGGCAAAGACAGTGGCCGTTACAGGTTGCGGGCCCATTGGTCTGTTTTCCATAGCAGTAGCGCGGGCCTGTGGCGCTGCCGCCGTCTATGCCATAGAGGTCAACGAGCACCGCCGCGAGCTTGCCCGGAAGATGTCTGCCGATGCCGTGCTCAATCCTGCGGGAGATGATGTGGTTGGCTTTATTCACGAGCGCACCGCCGGACTGGGAGTGGATGTCGTCCTGGAGATGTCGGGCCATGCGGAGGGCATGCGCTTGGGGTTTGAGATCCTGCGCAGTGGGGGGCGCGTGTCGCTGCTGGGCATCCCGTCTCAACCGGTTGAGATTGATTTTGCGCGAGACATCATCTTCAAGGGCGCGGTGGTGCAGGGCATCAATGGCCGCAAGATGTATGAGACGTGGTATCAGATGGAAGCGCTGTTGAAAGCAGGGAAGCTGGATTTATCCCCGGTTATCACCCATAGGCTGCCGATGCACGAATTTGCGCGGGGGATGGAACTGCTCAGGGCCGGGGAGGCCAGCAAGATTCTGCTGACTCCCGGGGCCTGAAGTCTACTTCACGATCAGCGTAAGGCCGATCGTCTGCGTGGTAACGGCGCTGCCGTTATTGCCGTAGCCGGTCAGCGAAAACGAGTAGTTGCCCGTGGGGGTGCCTGTATTGGGGAACGGACCCTGGTGCAGGTAGCCCCAGCGTTGATTACAAGCCGTGAGCCCCGTGCAACTCGCGGCAAAGAGCAGCACAAACCCGAAGTAGCGAAGAGCTGCCGTATCCTTACGCCTCAGAAGACCCAGACCTGCCAGCAGCAGGCCACCTGGGAGCAGGATCGCGAGCATCGTGCCGTTGCCGCCCGTAGGCACGAGGCTTCCGCTCAGCGATTTTCCTGAAGGAGCCAAAGTCTGAATCTGTAGGGTGCTGCTCACCGGAGCGGGGGTCGTGCTGCCAGCAGGCGGGGCTGCGAACACTACAGAGGTCGGCGAGAAAGTGCAGGTTGTCGAAGGCGGATTTGCACCACAGGTGAGGGTGATCGATTCGTTGAAGCCATTCTGCGGCGTGACTGTCACCACGTAGCTGGCGTATTGGCCGGCAGTGACCGTGGCCGAGGTTGGATTTGCGGTAATCGTGAAGGTCGGTGCTCCACTCGCATCGGCGCTTACTTGGGAAAAGGAAGACTGCGAGGCTGTGTGACTGCTGCCGCCATCGTAAGCTGCAGTAATCTTTTGGTTCCCGTCGGGTAGATTGCTGACGTTTACCGTGGCTGTCCCGTCGGCGCTGACCAGTGCAGAGCCCAGCGACTGGCTACCGCTCAGGATGCTTACCGATCCATCCGTTACCGGCTCCCCGGTTGCATCAAGCACTTTCACCGTGAAGACGCCCTCAGTGCTCGAGCCATTCTTGCTGGTCGAAACCCTCAGTTCTGTCCGGGTTGCCACGCGGGCCTGGCTTTGGGCGGTATCGGAGATCGAACTTGGAGTCTGGGCCGAAATAGCTAAAGGCGCTGCCAGGCAGAGAGCAGCTATCAGGAACTTGCTGCAGGTCTTCGATCGAGTGCTGCCCATGGGTGTTGCTGTGGTTCTGAACTTCTCGTAATTCATCCGCTCGCTTCTCTGCTCTCTTCCTGAAAACTCGACGGAGGCTGCGGAGCAGCCACCAAGCCACTATTGTATCTGTGGCAGAGGAAAAGGGCGATGGCCAAAGAGTTGGGGCAGTGGCTGTCTCTCATACAATGAGAGCATTACTCAGGATGGAACTCAAAGATGTGCAGGATTTCACAGCCAGGAACAAGGAAGAGACTTTCCCGAATGAGCACTTCGATTCTAGCCGGAGCCATTGCGCTTGGAGTCAGCGGGATACCCGCGGCCGCCTCCAATTCAGCTTTCGGCCCTGATAACCCCTTCTATGCGCCGAGTACGCTACCCTTTCATGCTCCACCCTTCGACAGGATCAAAGATAGTGATTACCAGCCAGCTATTGAAGCGGGCATGGTCGAGCAGATCCGGGAGGTGCAGGCAATCGCAGACAATCCGGCCCCGCCAACCTTCGATAACACCCTGGTCGCGCTCGAAAAGAGCGGTCAGCTCTTAAGCCGGGTCATGGCTGTCTTTGGCGCTGTCACGGGCGCGAACACGAACCCTGCACTGCAAAAGGTGCAGGATGTCGAGGCCCCGAAGCTGGCCGCTCATAATGACGCTATCTTCCTCAATACAAATCTTTTTGCCAGGGTTGAGGCGATCTATACGGCCCGCGATTCGCTAAAGCTGGATCCCGAATCACTGCGTCTGGTGGAGTTCTACCACCAGCAGTTCGTACATGCCGGGGCTAATCTCTCAGACGCTGACAAGGCGAAGCTGAAGAGGCTCAACGAAGAAGAGTCCACGCTTTCGAACGACTTCATCAACAAGCTGCTGGCTGCAACCAAGGATGCCGCATACGCCACAACAGACAAGTCGCGCCTCGCCGGCTTGTCTGAGACGCAGCTCGCCGCTGCTGCTGAAGCAGCCAAGGATCGTAAGCTGCAGGGTTGGCTCCTGCCGCTGCAGAACACGACTCAGCAGCCAGACCTGGCAGCCTTGAGCGATCGGACGACTCGAAAGGCACTGTTCGAGGCCTCCTGGAATCGTGCCGAACGCGGCGGGCCCGACGATACCCGGGCCATCATTGCGCGGCTGGCCCAACTCCGCGCAGAAAAGGGAAAGCTGTTGGGGTTCCCAAGCTACGCTGCTTGGAAGCTTGAAGATCAGATGGCGAAGAACCCTGAAGCGGCGCTGAAGTTCATGGACGCGCTGGTTCCCGCTTCCACCGCCAAGGCCGAGGACGAAGCCAGAGATATTCAGGCGCTTATCGACCAGCAGCGGGGAGGTTTCCAGTTAGAGCCGTGGGACTGGGAGTTCTACCCCGAGCAGGTGCGGAAGGCGAAATACGATTTAGACGAGGAACAGATAAAGCCTTACTTCGAACTGGACAATGTGTTGGAGAATGGTGTCTTCTATGCTGCCCATCAGCTTTACGGGTTAACCTTCAAAGAGCATAAGGACATCCCTACATACAACCCGGATGTACGTGTTTTCGAAGTCTATGACGCCGACGGCAAGCCTCTGGCTCTCTGGTACTGTGACTACTTCAAACGCGATAACAAGAACGGTGGCGCGTGGATGGACAGCTTCGTTCCTCAGTCGAAGCTGCTCGGTACACTCCCCGTCGTTTTCAACGTAGCCAACTTCACCAAGCCTGCGCCGGGCCAACCTGCCCTTATCAGCTTTACCGATGTGACCAC
This sequence comes from Acidipila rosea, assembly GCF_004339725.1. Taxonomy (GTDB): domain Bacteria; phylum Acidobacteriota; class Terriglobia; order Terriglobales; family Acidobacteriaceae; genus Acidipila; species Acidipila rosea. The sequence continues at coordinate 88,853 of NZ_SMGK01000006.1, forward strand.
GATGTTCCACGAGTTCGGTCACGCTCTTCATGGCATGTTCGCAAATACCGAATACCCGAGTCTGTCAGGAACAGCTGTACCGCGCGATTTTGTGGAGTTCCCGTCGCAGTTCAATGAGCACTGGGCAACTTATCCAGCCGTTTTCAACCATTATGCCCGCAACTACAAAACGGGTATGTTGATGCCCGCTGAACTGGCTGCGAAGATCAAGAGGGCGGAAACCTTCAATGAGGGCTACAAACTCACGGAGTTATTGGCATCCGCCCAACTGGATATGAAGTGGCACACGCTCTCAGCAGACGCACCGCTTCAGGAGCCTGATAAGTTCGAGACAGAAGCGCTGAAGCGCAGCCATATCGATGTCAGCTATGTACCGCCGCGCTATCGTTCCAGCTACTTTATGCACATCTGGGGTAACGGTTACGCAGCTGGCTACTACGCTTACCTGTGGAGCGAGATGCTGGACGATGATGCCTACCAGTGGTTTGAGGATCATGGCGGCCTGACGCGCGCCAATGGTGACCGCTTCCGGCAGATGGTTCTCTCACGCGGAAATACGGAGGACCTGGCGAAGATGTATGCAGCGTGGCTCGGTTCGACGCCGGGTATAGAGCCCATGCTTAAATATCGCGGGCTCGATACAAAGTAAATTCCGTCCCGGCCTGTCCCCGCAGGCCGGGATCTACATGCGCTCGACGGTCTCAGGGTCCATTTGGCCGTTGAAGTACTTCCTCAAGGCAGCCCTGAAGAGAGAATCTTCGGGGCTTGCCAGCGCGAAGATTGTCATGCAAGACCAGAACTTCAGATGATCGGGATAGCCGAAAATTTCTTCCACCTTGCGCCCCTCCAAATCAAGAACAAGCTGGGTACATTCTTCAAGCCTGGGGCCCAGGGTGGGATGTTGTAGATAAGCCGTTGCTTCCCCCAGGGATTGAAGGGCAAACCGGGCTGACATCGAGCTCTCTCCCAGTCCCTTAATTTGAGGAAAGACAAACCACATCCAGTGGCTTCTCTTGCGGCCCTCGCGCAACTCCTCACGCACCTGACGGATGACAGGCAGCTGGGCCTGCACAAAGCGGTCGAGATTGAAGGAGTCTGCTCGCATCCGTCACCTTAAATGGATGCATTTTCCCCGCTCAAAGAGCTGTCTCTGGAAGCGATCTGGTGGGCCTTTGTGCCATCCTAAAACGTATGCCTCCCGAAGAAAGATCAACAGCCACCGCAGTTATGCCCCATGCTGCCCCTTACCTGGCGGATAGTCTTGTTTTCGATTGGCGCAAATCTTCCTTTCGATCCGACTGGATTTTTTCAGTTGCGACCGCGATTTGCCTGGGGGCTGGATTGGCTGCCGGTCACCCCGGAGCGGCGCTGATTGCTGGAAGTGGCGCGATGACCGTTGGTCTTGGCGCCAAGCAGAGTATCGATGATTCTCGCCTGCTGCCTATGATTTTCGTCTCCTTAGGGATGAGCCTCTCGACTTTCTTTGGAATGATCGCCAGCCATGAGAGCTTTGTGCTGGTCATTCTTGCGGCGCTCTGGGGATTCGGCTACGGGATGCTATCAAAACGACAGGCAGGATATAGCTGGGTTGGCCAGCAATGTGTCGTCACCCTGCTCGTTGCCTCGGCCTTTCCCTTCTCAGTGAAGGCCGCAGCGGTCCGTTCGCTGTTGGAGCTTGCCGGTGGCGCAGTCCAGATCATCTGTTCAAGCCTGTTGCTGCGCATCTTCGGCCAACTTAAATCTGATCTCGTAGCGCTGGGGGGATATATCCGTTCGGAAGAGACAGAGATGCGTGCGATGCTGGCTGAAGCCTTCCGCTCGCTGGGACGTGGAGAAATGCAGGACGCGGCCCTGCCCTACTCGCTGCGACTGGCAGCAACCCTAGGCATTTGTACGGAGATTTACCAGAGAGTCCATTTCTCGAGCGGCTACTGGATCCCAATGACTGCCCTGCTGGTGCTCAAGCCCGGCCTTGTGGATACAGTCAGCCGGGCACTTGCCCGCACCCTGGGGACGATCACCGGTGCGGTGTTGGTAAGTCTTTTCATCCGGCAACTGCAGCCTGGGACGGTAGAGATTGCCTTCTTCATCGTCCTGTTCGCGTGGCTTTCCTATGGAATGATCAACGTAAATTATGGATTGTTTACGCTGTTCCTGACCGCCTATGTTGTCTTCCTGCTCTCGCTGGCTAATATGCCGGCCAACTTGACGGCAGAACGTCGGGCATTCTGTACGTTTCTGGGCGGCGCGATTGCCCTTTCCGTACGGCTAGTGGTCATCCACCATAGAAGCGGGTCATGGAGCCAGTAGCCGGTTGAAAGCCCTAGGAAGTCCTACTGCTTTGTCGCGAAATAGCCCTTTGTAGCTCGAACCTGAAATCTGCGATCAAGGCAGAAAAGATAGATAGAGCGGAAAGCGCCGTTTGCAACGAAGTCGGCGGGCTTGTACACGAGCGCATATTGGCTGCGCAGCTCATCCTGGATGTTCTGGAAGCTGATGGGCATGTCTTCAATGCGCTTCGGGAAGAAGGCGCGTCCGCCAGTGGCGTCGGCGATCTTCTGCAGTGTATCGTCGCCTCGGTCGCGGCTGGGGCTTACATTCGTTGAAATTGCATAGACGATCGTCGCAGCGCGCTGGCACTCCTTGATTGCGTCATCGAGATAGGCGTGGCTCTGGTTGTCATCTCCATCGGAGACCAGGACGATTGCCTTGCGCACCGGTTCCTGGCCGCGTGCGACGTCGAGCATTTTGTCCCTGCAGGCACTGTAGAGTGCGTCATAGAGGGCGGTGCCGCCGCCAGGTCGCAGGGCATTAATGCCGGTATCGAGCAGGTCGAGATTGTTGGTCCAGCCCTGCTTGTAGTCCGGCGTTACGTCAAATCCCATCACGAAAGCCTTATCGAACTGCGGCTTGAGGATCTGCAGCAGGAATTCGCTCGAAGCCTGCTGTTCAAACTGAAAGCGCTGGCGGATCGATGTACTGGTGTCGATCAGTATGCCGACACGCAGAGGCAGATTTGTCTGCTGGGTGAAGCTGAAAACCTGCGCTGGCGCCTTCTGGTCATCGAGCAGGGCAAAGTCGCTCTGCTTCAGGTCTTTGACAAAGCGACCGTGCTTATCGGTTACCGTAAAGATGAGATCGACTTCGTTGGCCTGCGCAGTGATGGTGAACTGCTGATCGTTCGCCTGATTCTGGCTCTGAGGTGGCAGTTGGCCCTGCTGCGGTGTAGCCCCAGGCATGGCCTGTGGTGCCGGCTTAGACGCAGGCGCAGTCTGCGGAGGAGCTGCTTGTGCAGGTGTCTGCGCAGAAGCGCATAAGGAGAAGCCAATAGCTGCGGCCAGGACTGCCGAGCGCCAGAAGGTGGTCGATTGGGCGGTGTACATTGCTTTCCGCCATTCTATCTTCATTGGCCCGGTATCGGGGCGGTTCCCTGGACAGGGACCTCGATTGTTGCTTCGACCGTTATTACTCCCTCAGGCAGCCCGGCGTAGAAGCGGGCGCTGCTCCACTTCCAGTCCGTGGCAGTTTCCACCAGCCCGGCTCTGACCGGCTCCTGATGCATGGATGCCAGACGGGCAGCGATCATCTCAGCCCCGAAAACATGTTCGTCGGAGTGGCGCTTCTCCCACACCTGTTCCACGCTGCGGGCGGAGTTGTTGTAGCGGCGCCGGTAGCGCTGTTCGATCATTTCGACAGAGTTCGCAGCAGTATCGATCTCCGGTTCACGCATAAGCAGCCGGAAGTGGTCCGGCATGACGACGTAGCCGACAATACCAAAGCGAAACTTTACTCGTACTTCTTCAAGCAGCCGGGCGAAGACATCGCGATGTTTTTCCAGCCCTAGCCGGGGCTGGCGCTCAAAGCTGGTGCAGGTAATCAGGTGCAGGTGCCCCTTACCGTAGATGTGTTCATGCTTCTTTGCCATCAAGCAAAGTGTACCCTTTGCCTCGGTCCACCCGTACCCGCTACACTCCGAAGAAGAAAATGCCATCCGGTCCCAACAATCCTGAACGGCTCGTCTCCGCGGCTCGCGATGAAGACGAGAGCGGTTTTGAGCTGAAGCTGCGCCCCCGCAAGCTGTCCGAATTTATCGGCCAGAATAAGGCAAAGGAGCAGCTCGCCATCGCCCTTGAAGCGGCGAAGTCTCGCGGTGAGGCGCTCGATCATGTCCTTCTCTTCGGACCGCCGGGCCTGGGTAAGACGACGCTGGCCACCATCATCGCCAATGAACTGGACGTCGGCTTTCAACAGACATCCGGACCAGCGCTGCAGATTCAGGGCGACCTGACGGCGATACTGACGAATCTGCGCGAGCGGCAGGTGCTGTTCCTCGATGAGATTCACCGTCTTCAGCCGGTGCTCGAAGAGAAACTCTATACGGCGCTCGAGGACTACAAGCTCGACATCATCATCGGCCAGGGCCCCGCAGCGCGCACCCATGTAATGGATATCAAACCGTTTACCTTTGTTGCGGCAACCACGCGGCCGGGTCTGCTGTCTTCGCCCCTGCGCTCCCGATTCGGCATCCTGCTGAGGTTGGAGTTCTATTCGGATGACGATCTGCGGTTCGTTGTCAGCCGCTCCGCGGAGGTAATGAACGTGCCGATCGACGAGGATGGCGCAGCGGAGATCGCCATGCGTTCCCGCGGAACACCGCGTATCGCCAATCGCCTGCTGCGGCGCGTGCGGGATTATGCGCAAGTGCGAGGAACGGGCGTCATCGACCGTAAAACGGCGGAGCAGGCTCTGAAGATGCTCGAAGTGGATGCCCATGGCTTCGACGAACTCGACCGACGCCTGCTGCTGACAATCATCGAAAAGTATGACGGGGGCCCAGTGGGGCTGAACACTCTGGCTGCGACGCTGGCCGAGGAGCAGGATGCGCTCGAAGAGGTTTACGAGCCTTTCCTGATCCAGATTGGATTTCTCGATCGCACGCCGCGCGGGCGCGTGGCGACCCGGCTCGCCTATGAGCACTTCGGTCTGCCACTCCCGCGTCGGCAGACACCTCTTTTCTGAAATTTGTGTTGGGATGAAACGGCTTCCCTCCTGTTGTCCGCCGATTTGCTGCTGCGCGTTACCATAGCCACAGGAGAGTCGAGCCATGAAACGCGTCCGCTATACCAAATACAACGGCGATCTGGCCTCGGAGATGAGCATGGACGACCTGCTCCAGAAGCTCTCCGACTATCTGCTCGATTCAGGCTTTCAAAATCCGCTCATGGAGTTCCAGGACCTCGACCACACCATGGAAGATCTGCGGGAGGCGCTTCGGCGAGCGCTGGAGTCCGGCGAAGTCTTCGACCAGCAGATGCAGCAGAAGATCGACGACATGTCGGCCGATGGCAAGCTGGATGAGTTGATCGAGCAGTTGATGGACCGTATGGAGCAGGAAAATTACATCAATGTCCAGCAGTCCGACGATCCTTCGCGCGCGGCGCAATCGCCGGGGCAGGCAGGAGTTGGCGAAGGAGAGGTTCGTTTCGAAGTCACCGATAAGAGTCTCGACTTTCTCGGTTTCAAGACGCTGCGAGACCTGCTTGGCTCACTCGGAAAGTCGAATTATGGACGCCATGACACGCGGCACTTTGCCACCGGAATTGAATCGAATGGAGCCTCACGGCCCTATGAGTTCGGCGATGTGCTGAACCTCGACACCACGGCTACGCTGAGTTCGGCTATCGCGCGCGAGGGCATCGGACTCCCTCTCAATATCGAATACAGCGATCTGCATGTGCATCAGTCCGAGTACCAGAGTTCGTGCGCGACAGTGGTAATGCTCGATTGCTCGCATTCAATGATCCTGTATGGCGAGGATCGCTTTACCCCGGCGAAGAGGGTGGCCATGGCCCTGTCGCACCTGATCCGAACGCAATACCCCGGCGATACTCTTTCTCTGGTGCTCTTTCACGACTCAGCGGAAGAGTTGCCGATTTCTCAGTTGGCGCGGGTAAAGGTGGGTCCGTACTATACGAATACGCGCGAGGGACTGCGAGTCTCGCAGCGCATTCTCGACCGGCAGCGTAAGGACATGAAGCAGATCGTCATGATTACCGACGGCAAGCCGTCTGCGTTGACCCTGCCCGACGGGCGTATTTATAAGAATGCCTTTGGGCTTGATCCCCTGGTGGTCTCTGAGACGCTGGAGGAGGTTTCGCGTTGCAAGCGGTCGAACATCATGATCAATACGTTCATGCTCGCCTCCGATTTCGGGCTGATGCAGTTTGTTCAGAAGGTGACGGCGATGTGTCGCGGCAAGGCTTATTTCACGACCCCCGACCGGCTGGGAGAATATTTGCTTATGGACTACATGCAGCGCAAGATGCGTACCATCCATTGAGCGGCTGAAACTGGCGCGGACGTGGGTCGCCGGCGGGAAGATGCGTAATTCACTTCCGATTCGCATTTTGACGTGCTAAGCTCATCGGCAAAGGCTCCCATGCGTGCAAGTTGTCAGATACCGGAGAGTACCCCCAGCCAGAAGCGCTGGAGCAGGTCCTTCGCGCGCATGATTTCTCCCAGAAAGCATCTCCGCGTGCTGCCTACACGTACGCGACCTAGTCTCTTCGGCAGCGATTAGTCGCCGCTGCCCGAGGCACGCCCCGTCGCTGTGTCCTCGTCGGAAGAAGACCCATCTGATCAATCCTGAGAAGTGCACACACCACCGGCCTATGTGGCCCCAGACAGGAGACGTCTATGCAAAGCACGACTGAATTATTTGAGAAGTTTGGCCCGAAGTTGAAGGGCCCCATTCCTGGCCCGAAGGCCAAATCGATTGTTGAAGCAGATGACCGGCTGATTTCGCCCAGTTATACGCGCTCCTATCCAATGGTTGCGAAACGCGGCCGCGGTGTGCGGGTTGAGGATGTTGATGGAAATGAGTTCCTTGATTTCGCTGCCGGCATCGCCGTTACATCCACCGGTCATTGCCACCCCGAGGTAGTGAAGGCAATTCAGGAGCAGGCAGCCGAACTGATCCACATGTCGGGTACGGACTTCTACTACGAGTCGCTGGTTACGTTTGCAGAGCGGTTATCGAAAGTTGCCCCCATGAAGGGGCCGCACCGCTTCTACTACGGCAACTCGGGCGCAGAGGCCGTGGAGTGCGCGCTGAAGATTGCGCGCTATCATACGGGCCGCCAGAATATCATCGCTTTCTTCGGGGCATTTCATGGACGCACCATGGGAGCCCTTTCGCTTACCGCCTCGAAGCCCCAGCAGCGGAGGCGCTTTTCGCCGCTGGTTCCCGGCGTAACGCATGTCCGCTATCCCTATGCGTATCGCGGCTGCAGCGGTGGCCCGCAGAGCGAAGAAGCCTTCGCGCTTGGTTGCGCCCGCTACATCGAAGAGAAGCTTTTCAAGACGACGCTTGCGCCGGAAGAGGTTGCCGCGATCTTTGTCGAACCAATTCAAGGCGAAGGCGGCTATGTGGTTGCGCCGACGATTTTCATGCAGGAGTTGCGCCGGATTTGTGACAAATACGGCATTCTGCTGGTGGCCGACGAGGTGCAGTCTGGCGCAGGACGGACGGGCAAGTGGTGGGCCATCGAGCACACGGGCGTCGAGCCCGATATCGTCTGTATGGCGAAGGGAATCGCGTCAGGAATGCCGCTCGGTATTTGCATGACTCGCGCAGAGATCATGGACTGGAAACCCGGCTCGCATGCCTCGACCTTTGGCGGCAACCCGGTTTCGATTGCCGCGGCGCTTGCGACAATGGATGTTCTGGAGCGTGAGGGAGTCGCCAATGCGGGCGTCATCGGCGAGAAGATGATGACTCGCCTGAAAACATGGCCTTCCAGGCATCCGGTGGTTGGCGATGTGCGCGGACGCGGGTTGATGATCGGCATCGAGATCGTCAAGGATCAGGCGACGAGAGAGGTTGCAGGTGCATGGCGTGATCGGATCGTAGAACTGGCTTTTGAACGCGGCTTGTTGATCCTGGGATGCGGCGAAACATCCATCCGGCTTGCTCCTCCGCTTATCGTCAATGAGCAGGAAGCCTCTGTTGCTCTCGATATTTTCGAAGAGTGTATCGGTCAAGTGGAGCGTGAAAATTCACTTGCGGAGTCATTGGCTGCTTCTGCGGTTTAGTCTGATTGCATGAGCAGACTCTCCCACTATGATGATGCAGGGCGCGCTGCGATGGTTGATGTGAGCGGTAAGCCGGAGACTCGGCGTGAAGCCGAGGCTTCGGCTTTCGTAGCTCTTTCGGCTGCCGTGTTAGCCGCCCTGCCGTCTAACCCCAAAGGAAATCCACTTGAAGTTGCCCGTTTCGCCGGCATCCAGGCTGCGAAGCGGACATCCGAGCTGGTGCCAATGTGTCACCCGTTGCCGTTGAGCTTCATTGATGTTTCGGCGACTATCGTCGAGGACGGTGTAGCGATTCGCGCGCAGGCAGCCACCACCGGCCCGACGGGCGTTGAGATGGAGGCGCTCACTGCGGCCTCCGTTGCAGCCCTCACGGTTTATGACATGTGCAAGGCCTTGGATAAAGGGATTGTCATCCGCGAAATAAAACTTGAGCGGAAATCAGGCGGCAAGAGCGGGAAATATCTTCGCTCCAAATCCTGAAGCCGAGGATAGTGTTCCTCTCGTCTCCCTCATTTACTCCTTTGACAAACCTCTGCTGCGTTTGTGGGCATCTTCCTAGCGAGGAAAGCTTCTCGAACAGCCATTTTGGAGGTCCAGCGGATGTTTCACTCACATGGGCATGAGTGGGTGCTGAGCGTAGTCATCTTTAGTTTGGTAATTGTGGTTGGCCTCACCTTGCACGACATTGTCTTTCGCGTGCTTGGCCGCTTCAAACTGGCGAAGACGATAGAACACTCCAGGATGCTGGTCGTCGTACAGCGGCTCAAGCGTCCCGCGCGGTGGATGGTCGTTCTCACTGGCGTCGGGGCCGCACTTCCGTTCCTGAGTGTGCTTGGCCCGTATCGCCTTATAGTGGGGCGCACGGTAGGCATTCTCTGGCTGATCGTGCTGGGCTGGTTGGCCGTTTCCGCGGTGTACATGGTGGAAGACATCATGGTGCTGCGGTACGACATCCATGTCAGCGATAATCTCCGTGCTCGCCGCGTCCGTACCCAGCTTCAGGTGCTCCGCCGGCTCGCAATCGGCATCATCATCCTGATTGATCTTGGGCTGGTGCTGTCGATCTTCCGCGATTCGCAGATATGGCACTATGGCGCAGGGTTGTTGGCATCCGCAGGATTGGCCAGCCTGGTACTCGCTACCGCGGCTAAATCCACTGCCTCAAACCTGTTGGCAGGTATTCAGATCGCCCTCACTGAGCCAATCCGAATTGATGATGTGGTGGTGATCGATGGCGAGTGGGGACGTATTGAGGAAATTACCACCGCTTACGTGGTCGTTGCTATCTGGGATCTGCGGCGCCTGATTGTACCGCTTAGTTTTTTCATCGAGAACTCATTCCAGAACTGGACCCGCCACAGTGCCGATCTGCTGGGAACTGCATTCGTTTACGTTGATTACAGCATCCCCATCGAGCCGTTGCGCGCAGAGTTCAACCGGGTGCTCGAGGCGTCTCCCATCTGGGATCGTAAAGTGGGAATTGTGCAGGTGACGAACCTTGATGCCCACACTATGGAGCTGCGCTTTCTCCTAAGCGCGTCCAACTCCAGTGATCAGTTCAATCTGCGCTGTCTTGTGCGCGAAGCGATGATCACCTACATCCAGAAGAATTATCCGGACAGCCTGCCCGTGACTCGCTTCCGAGCTGTTCCCGACAGGCCAATGGTGCAACCTCCGCCAGCGGAGCTTCGCCAGGGGTGAAGTTGGCCGGCACTCGACAGGTGCAGCGCCGGCCGTCAGCTCCATAGATCACCAGGCTGTAGCCAGGAATACGCTGAACCAATTGCGCTCATCCGTCCATTGGCGCGACGGTTTGAATCCCGAACGCTCCAGCAGAGAGGAAAGCCCCTCGGGTGTGAATTTGTAGCTGTTCTCCGTATGGATCGTTTCTCCTCGGTTGAGCTTCACTTCAAGCTCCAGCGCGGGGATAAAGATCTGTTGAGAAACCAGGCTCTCGAGGTGCATCTCAATGCGAGAATGTTCCTCACTCCACCGCGCGCAGTGGCGGAAGAGGCGCAGATTAAAATTCGCACCCAGCTCACGGTTCAGCCGCTCGAGCACGTTCAGGTTGAAAGCGGCTGTGACGCCAGCCTTATCGTCATAGGCGGCGAGCAGCAGCTTGCGCTCCTTGATCCTGTCAACCCCAAGCAGGAGCCGGTCTCCTGCATGCAGCTGTTGACGCAGGCCTCGCAGCAACTGAACAGCATCTGTCGGCTCGAAGTTGCCGATGCTCGATCCGATGAAGAGCACGAGGCGGCGCTGTCCAGCTGCATCGATTGCTCCCAGTCCTTCCGTGTAGTCGGCGACGCGCGGCTTGACGGTAACGCCCGGTAGTCTGGTCTCAATGCGCAGTTTCGCCTCATTGAGGGCGCTCTCTGAGACATCGATGGGGTGGTAGGTTACCCTCTGCTGGTGCCGCAAGGCAGCCTCGAGAAGCAGCCCGGTTTTGGTAGCTGTTCCTGCTCCCAGTTCGACAAGGGTGAGCCTGCGGTCGGCGGCAGTAGAGATAATTTCATCAGCGTAGTCGGCTAGAATCGCGCGTTCGGTGCGCGTCACATAATACTCCGGCAATGCCGTGATCTGTTCAAATAGCGCCGAACCCTTCTCGTCATAGAAGAGCCAGGGGCAGAGGGATTTCGGATGTCCGGTGAGGCCGCGATAGACCTCTTCGCCGAGCGGCGTCTGAATGGCGGTATTCAGCGAAGATCGTGCTGAGGCAACATGCATAAGCAACAACTCCAGGGGTCATTCTTGCGTTAGGCACAGGCGCAGGCCTGAGAACTGCCAGCGCGTCCGTGAGGGGAAAAAGTTTCGATAGGTTGGGCGAATATGGCTGGCGGGCGTTACACAGGAGCCGCCGCGTAGAACCGTCTGGTTGGACATGAATTTGCCGTTGTACTCGCCGAGCGCCCCGGGCAGTGCGCGATAGCCGGGATATCCGAGATAGGCGCTTGCCGTCCATTCCCATGTGTTGCCAAAGAAGGTGCCCGCATTGGCAACTGGATGAAGAGCGCCCGATTCCAGGAGGTTGCCATGGGTGGGCTGGGTCGCCGCTGCAGTTTCCCATTCAGCTTCTGTCGGCAGGCGCTTGCCGGCCCATCGCGCAAAGGCTTCCGCTTCATAACCGCTGAGATGACAGACGGGGGAGTTCCCAAGGTCGCTCACAGAAAACGTTCCGCGCAGGGTGAAGAGCTGCCACTCGCCGTCCTCTTGAAACCAATAAAGAGGCGCGCGCCACTTTTCTTCCTGGACCGCGGTCCAGCCCTCGGCCAGCCACAGTTCCGGCTGTTCGTATCCCCCGTCCTGCATGAATTCCAGGTACTCGGCGCAGGTGACAGGCTGCGAAGCAATTGCAAAGCTGTCCAGCCAGACCCTATGCCTCGGGAGTTCGTTGTCGAACGCGAAGCCTTCACCGCTGTGGCCTGTTGCGTACACCCCGCTCTCATAGACAAGGAATTCCCGCACTGGCGCGCCGCGTCCTGTGATCGCGGGCCCTTCAAGCTTGTACACAGGCTTTAACGGATTCATCCAGAAGGAATGCTTGATGTCAGTCAGCAGCAGTTCCTGGTGCTGTTGCTCATGGTTCAGGCCGAGAACGATGCGTCTCTCAGCCTCTTCCGGAGCGCCCATTTCCAATAGTTCCAGGATGGCGGAATCCACATGGCTGCGATAGCGGAGCACTTCGGCGAGCGAAGGGCGGGAAAAGCAGGCACGCAGCTTCTTCTCCGGCTGTGCTGAAATTGCGTTGTAGTAGCTGTTGAAGAGCCAGAGGTAGTCCTCATTGAGGGGGCGGTAGCCGTGCAAAAACTCGCGCAACACAAATGTTTCAAAAAACCATGCGGTGTGCGCCAGATGCCACTTGGCAGGGCTCGCCTCGGGGCACGACTGCACCATCATGTCTTCAGGGGTAAGGGGAGAGCACAAAGTTTCCGACTGCCGCCGGACGCTGGCAAATAAGCTGGCCGTTGCGCTGTACGGCAGGGAAACAGGGGTCGGGTTCATTGGGACACGTTCCTCCTCTACTTAGAGAGCGGTTACGGCCTCGTGTTGCCCGACAGGTTAACATCCCGAGGGCGGGATGCAAAATCAATGTTTATAACGTCGCGCAGAGGTCTCTATTGCCCGCTATCGTCCGGGGCTATCGCATAGTAGCCTTTGCGAGCCTGAATCTTGAGATTTTCGTTGTTGTGCTTACAGAAAACATCCACCTTGCGGTAGCTGCCGTCGAGCCTGGTATTCGTCGGCGTATAGCTGGCAAGGTATTGCGTGCGCAGTTCCTCCTCGATCTGGGCGAAGGCTGCTTCCATCTTTTTGCCGTTATTGCCGACGTCGATCATCCTGCCTCCGGTATCTTCAGCCATCTTGCGCATTGCCGAATCGCCGGTGAATCCTCCGAGGTTGATCATTCCGCCACCGCTATAGAAGCCGCGATCAGCGATGAGCAGAACATAAATGATAGCGTTGGCCTTCTGCGCAGCCTCAACGGCATCGGCAAGCTTTTCGCGGCTGCCCTCATCCTCGCCGTCGGTGAGGATGATGAGTGCTTTGCGGCCTGTCTCGCTCCGGAGCTTATCATTCGACACCTGGTAAACCGCATCGTAGAGCAGGGTTCCTTTCGGTGCCCCCTGCGTCGGCATGGGGCCTTGCCCGATGCCGGGAATGCCGGCGGACCCATTGCCCCCAGCGGTATTGATCTCCGCCTGGTCCATCGCTTTGGCGATAAGCCGCGGGTTGCTCGTGAAGTCCTGCAGCAGGCTCACCTGTACATCAAACGAGATCAGGAAGGCTTGATCCTTGTCTCGCAGAATGCGCTTTACGAAGGAGTCGCCGGTCTGCTGCTCCATCTGCAGGACATTTTGCTGACTGCCGCTGGTGTCGAGCATTATCCCTAGAGTCAACGGCAGATCGGTTTCAGGAGAGAAGTTCTTGACCTTCTGGAGTTGCTTATCTTCGAAAACCTGGCACTCATTCTGGGTCAGGTTAGGGATCAGTGCTCCCCGTTTGTCCCGGGCCGTGAAAAACAGGCTGACAAGGTTCACGTTGACTTTAAGTGTTGTCGTGGGCGGCTGTTGATCCAGATTACTGGTGTCCGGCGCAGTGCTGACCGGCGGAGCGTCCGGCGATGGCGCTTCCTGCGCCCAGAGCTGCGCAGGGCTGCAGAGGGCTATCGAGCAGAGGGCAGTGGCCAGCAGGGCCGGGACACAAAATGGTCGCATACGGTGCGTTAGACGAAGATCAGCATTAAAGGTCAGTCTACCTGCATCACAACCCGCAGGGATGACGCATGGGTCATCTGTTAGTCTAACTGCTTGGCAATCGTTTCAGGCGATGCTCCCTTTCAGGCATTCCAGATGACTGGTAGGACGCATCCAACGAGTGCAAATAATTCCGCTCCGTTCGGACTGAGCGATTGCGGTAAGTGTTTCTGGGGGTCGTTTCGTGATGCAAGGCGCTTTAGCAGCCACACTGGCATTGTTCTTAATGGGTGGGCTGCAGCAACAGCAGCAGAGTATTCCGGATGCACCGGCTCCGCAGCCGGCTGCTTCTTCGCCTGCGAATTTGTCGAACTTGAAGAATAGTGTCACTCCGGGCGAAGGTACCGCGAAAGATGCGACCCCTGATTCTCCGCAGTCTCAGGCTGACCAGCAGCCCGCTCCCCCTCCTGAACAAGCGCCAGTACAGCAGACGGCGCCCGAACTTCCGGTCGCCGGACAGGGCCCGAGCTACACCATTCACGTTCCGGTAAACGAAATCCTTGTGCCCGTCACGGTCCGGGATAAGAAGGGGAATCTGGTCCCGGGTCTTACCTGGAGACAGTTCCGCGTCTACGAGGATGGCCAGCCGCAGCGCATCTCCTTCTTTACCGTTGATCCCTTCCCGCTCTCCGTCGCGTTTGTTATCGATGCCAGCGTTCCAGCCGACGTGATGCACAAAGTGAATGAAAGCCTCGCCGCGGTTCCAGGAGCGTTTTCACCGGCGGATTCGGTCGCCATCTTTACGTACAACACCTCCCCAACCGAGGTCACGACCTTCACCGCCGCCGAGGGAAACCGACTCGTGGCTGCTTTTCAGAGCGCAAAGCGCCCGGGTCGCGACATGGGCGTACCTGCCCTCGGAGGCCCGCTTGATAACGGGCCGATGATCAACAATAAGCAGGTTGACCCTAATATGGCCCCCCAGCGGGGCAGTGTGGGCTTTATCAAGATTCCGAAGGAGAATCATCCCCTCAACGATGCGATCCTGGCCGCTGCCAAGGCCCTGGCTAGCCAGCCCAAAGGCCGTCGGCGCATTCTCTACGTCATCAGCGACGGCAAGGAGGCCGGCAGCAAGGCCACCTATAAGGAAGTTGTTCGCTACATGCTGACCAACAACATCTCCCTCTACGGCACTCTGGTAGGGGAATCGGCGATGTGGGGAATGGGGTATCTGGACAAGATGCATCTACCGCTTATTCCGACGATGCGCGATAACATCCTGCCGAAGTATGCGTTTGCCACGGGAGGTGTACTCGATTCCGAGTTTTCTGAAAATGGCATCCAGCGCAGCTTTGCAAAAATCACTCAATCTGTTCGTACTCAGTACACCCTTGGCTACATAAGCCACGCGCCGATCATGAGCAGCAAATTCCACACAATCGATGTTCGGGTTGAGGGAATTACCGGCCTCGATGTACAGGCCCGCGACGGATACTATCCGTCGTCCGCCGATATCGAGCAGTGACGATCGTAGCTTGATGACCGCAGGAGCCGCGCATGCTGCAGGCCTTGGGCTTGCAGCAGCGGCCATCTGGGGAGCAGCCGACTTCGCCGGGGGGCTGGCGGCTCGTCGTGCAGGCCCTTCGCTGGTTGTGCTGTTGGCTCATGGCTCGAGTATCTTTCTCCTGCTGCTCGCAGTTTTTCTCTGGCATATTCCTCTGCCGTCAGAACACCTGGCCTCTATAGCCCTGTTGAGTGGGGCTGCCAACGGTCTTGCGCTGCTCTGTTTCTATGAGGCGCTGGCGCTTGACACGATGGGCCTCCCGGCAGCCGTGGCTGGGGTGCTGACGGCTGTTCTTCCCGTACTGGTTTCCATGGTTCAGGAGGGGCGGCCCACGCTGGGGCAGATGTCTGGCTTTGCGCTCGCTGTCGTCGCTATATGGCTGATTGCAGTCACTCCAGGAGGCAAACCGCATCCGCGGGGCCTGGGGTTGGCCGTGCTCGCCGGCATAGGCTTCGGAATTCAACTGACCTTGCTGCATATTGCCGGACGAGGCGGGGTCGTCTGGGCCATGACGTGGTCGCGTATTGCGGGGGCGCTTGTAGCCGGCGCGGCCTTACCCTTTGCTAAACGGGCAGTTAGGGGTAGCAGCAGGGGATTGGCAGCTGTTGTTGCACTCGCCGTTGTTGCCGGCATCTTCGATACTGGCGGGAACGTCTGCTATACGTTCGCCTCTCTAATGGGGCGGCTCGATATCGCGGCCGTGTTGGCTTCACTTTATCCTGCGGGCACCATTCTCCTCGCGGCGCTCCTGTTGCGAGAGCGCACCACGCGGCGGCAAACTGTGGGCATGGGACTGGCGCTGGCGGCTGTAGCGCTCATCGCGGCCTAGTTCAAGGGACACCCGAGATTCAGCGCGCAATGCCAGTTGCTGAACTGCTACCATGACAGCCGTGGGCGCTTCTTCCTTGCTTCCGGTTCTCAATAATCATCCTCATTCTCATGAACGTTTTGGAGCCGTCGAGGAGCTCGAACGTGTCTTGCGCGCTGAGATGCGCGGCGAGGTGCGCTTCGATGCCGGTTCGCGCGCTCTGTACTCGACCGATGCTTCCAATTACCGGCAGGTGCCGATTGCTGTGGTTGTGCCGCGCGATGCAGCGGATGTTGAAGCTGCGCTCCGCGCCTGCCGCTCAGTGGGGGCGCCTGTGCTCGCTCGTGGCGGCGGCACAAGCCTTGCTGGTCAGTGCTGCAACGTCGCGGTGGTGCTCGACTTTTCAAAATACATGCGATCGATTCAGTCTCTCGATCCAGATGCGCGTGTAGCGCAGGTTGAGCCAGGCATTGTGCTTGACCGTGTCCGAGAGGCCGCCGAACTACATCGGCTCACCTTTGCACCTGATCCCGCTACTCATAGCCGCTGCACCATCGGCGGCATGATAGGCAACAACTCCTGCGGCGTGCATGCGCTGATGGGTGGCAAGACTGTCTCAAATATCCGTGCGCTGGATGTAGTGCTCTACGACGGAACTCGAATGACCGTCGGTGCCACGAGTGATGAAGAGTTGCGCGCCATCGTTGCATCGGGCGGACGCCGTGGGCAAATCTATCAATCGCTGTTGAATATACGAGACCGTTATGCAGATCTCGTCCGCCAGCGCTTTCCGCGAATTCCACGGCGTGTCTCCGGCTATAACCTGGACGAACTGCTGCCGGAGCACGGCTTCCATGTTGCACGCTCTCTCGTCGGCAGCGAAGGAACGTGCGTCACGATTGTGGGCGCACAGCTTGACCTCAAGCCAAGTCCACCCTACCGCCGGCTGGTCGCGCTTGGGTTTGCTGATCCATTTCTCGCAGCAGACCATGTCCCGTTCGTGCTGGAATATAAGCCCATAGGGCTTGAGGGTTTTGACGGGATGCTGGTCGACTTCATGCTGCGTAAGCAGCTTGCAGTCGAAGACGTGAAGCTCCTGCCTGAAGGCCGGGGACACCTGCTGGTCGAGTTCGGGGCGTGGTCCGCGGAGGAGGCCGACTTGCAGGCTGCGGAGTTTGTCCTGGCGTCACAGTCTCTTGCGCCTCAACCGCATGCGCAGCTCTACTCTCCGGCCGATGCTGCGCGGGTCTGGAAGGTCCGCGAATCAGCTCTCGGGGCGACCGTTTTTGTACCTGGCGAACCGCACGGCTGGGAGGGCTGGGAAGATGCTGCCGTGCCACCCGCGCGATTGGGAAGTTATCTGCGCGATCTGGCGGAGCTCATGCGCGATTACAACTATCGCAGCCCCATGTACGGACATTTCGGGCAGGGATGCGTGCACATGCGCATCAACTTCGATCTGGAGAGCGAGGAGGGTATCCGGAAGTATCGGGACTTCATCGATCATGCGGCTGACATCGTGCTCGCCTATGGCGGCTCCTTGTCGGGCGAGCATGGCGACGGCCAGGCCCGGGCGGCTCTGCTGCCCAAGATGTTTGGCTCTGAGCTGATGCAGGCCTTCCGTGAGTTTAAGGCCGTGTGGGACCCGCTCAATCGCATGAACCCCGGTAAACTCATTGACCCGATCGAGGTGTACCAGCCAGAGGAGAATCTTCGCCTGGGCGCCGGCTACCATGCACGCAAGACAGATACCTATTTCAGCTTTTCTGGGGACCATGGGTCGTTCGCCGAGGCGACCCTGCGCTGCGTCGGCGTCGGAGCATGTAGAAAGGCCGGCAGCGGCACCATGTGCCCAAGCTACATGGCTACGCAGGAGGAGCAGCACTCCACGCGCGGCCGTGCGCACCTGCTATGGGAGATGCTCGAAGGCGGCGTGCTCAAAGACGAATGGCAGGACGAGCATGTGCATGAGGCTCTCGACCTTTGCCTCTCCTGCAAAGCATGTAAGAGTGAATGCCCTGTAAATGTCGACATGGCCACTTACAAAGCGGAGTTTCTTGCGCATTATCACGAGCGGCATGGTCACCGTCTGCGTGACTACGCCTTCGGCTTTATGGATCGCTGGGCGCATGCGGCATCTTACGCTCCTGCGCTTGCGAACCTGCCCATGAGGCTGCCTCCCGCTGCGTCTCTCGTTAAGGCTACCCTTGGCATCGCCCCCGCACGCACGTTGCCGCGCTTCGCATCGAAGAGTTATCAGAAGGGAATAGCACGTAGTCGCACAACAGGCGCTGGCGAGCGCGTGCTGCTATGGCCTGATACCTGGAACAATTATTTTCATCCGCCGGCGCTCTCCGCTGCCCATAGCGTGCTGGCCTCTGCAGGTTTTTCTGTAGAAACCCCGCGTCAACACCTCTGCTGCGGGCGTCCGCTCTACGATTTTGGTTTCCTCAAGCAGGCGCGCTCCTACCTAGAGCGGGTGATGCGGACCCTGGCGCCCCAGATCGACAGCGGCATGCCGATTATTTTCCTCGAACCGAGTTGCGCGAGCGTTTTTCGCGATGAGTTGCTCAACTTCTTTCCTGCGGACGAGCGCGCGCAACGCCTGAGCCGATCAACAAGGTTGCTCAGCGATTTCCTTGTGGAGCGCGCGCCGCACTATCGCCCACCTCAGCGCGAGGGCGCCCGCATCCTTCTTCATGGTCACTGCCACCACAAGTCTGTGTTGAAAATGAACGCTGAAGTTGACCTGCTCCGTGCCACAGGAGCGGAGGTAGAGGTGTTAGACTCCGGCTGCTGCGGCATGGCGGGCCCCTTCGGTTTCGAGAAAGAAAAGTTCGCGGTTTCGCAGACGCTGGCCGAGCGGGTACTGCTGCCTGCCGTCCGCTCAGCCTCAGCGGAGACTCTTATCGTGACGGACGGTTTCAGCTGTCGCGAGCAGATTGCGCAGAACTCATCGCGTCGCGCAGTTCACTTCGCAGAGATTATTGCCCCGCGCTAGCAAAGGAAAGGTCGGTCAATACTCTCCGTGAACCACATTTTCGAGCGGCTCACCGTTCGCAAATCGCCGCACCTGAGAGGCGATAAATTCAAAGGCGCGCCTCATGAACATCGGGCTTGAGCCGGCAACATGCGGGGTGATCAGAACATTTGGCGCATGCCACAACGGATGTCCATCGGGCAGCGGTTCGGGATCCGTGACGTCGAGAGCTGCCCGAATCTGTCCGTTGTTCAGCGCGTCAAGAAGTGCGCCAGTGTCGACAACGGGACCTCTTGCAGCGTTAACCAGCACGGCGCCTTGTTTCATCAATGCAAGCTCCTTCGCACCGATTAGGCCGCGTGTCTCTGCCGTAAGTGGAGTGATGAGTACAACCGCATCAGCTTGCGGTAGCAGTGCATGCAGGCTTCCGATGGGTTCGACGCCGGGCCGGGCATTCCGCGCGATCCGCTGGATGTTGCAGCCAAAAGGGATAAGTCGGTCTTCAATGGACTTACCGATGGACCCGTAGCCGACGATGAGGACCGTCTTGCGGTCCAGTTCCTCGAGCAGCACTGGCGGAAATGGATCGTGATCGGTTTTATAGAGTGACTTGTAGTACGCATTGGCTGCAGGCCGATTAGCCCACTTTCCCTCGTGTTGCAGGTCAACGTACCGGGGGAGAAACTTGAGCATAGCGAGTAGCGCTGCAACTGCCCACTCAGCCGTGGCGACATTATGCACCCCCTGGGCATCGCAGAGCTGTGCGCCCTCTGGGACAAGAGGCTTCAGCCAGTCAACCCCGGCCTGCAGAGACTGCACCACCTTTACCCCGCGCAGTTGCGGCACGATCTGCTTCGCTGCAGCAGCGTAGACAGAGGCAACCCAGAAGTCAATTTCGATTGGAGATTCCGGCTTCGGCGGCAGCACGTGCACAGATACTTCCGGAGGAAAATTCTCAAATAGTTCTGGCGAGGTTTCGGGGGGAACTCCAACGCGGACCATTAAACTTGTCTCCTTTCAGGATGCTATCCAAATGCACGCTTACATGTGCCCAAGATAGCTGTTCATGCCAGCCTCGAGCAGCTTGAGAAGCCCGCGCTTGCGCAGTGCTGAGAGCACCTGCTCAATCGACCAGTCAAGCGAAGAGGTGCCATCGGCAATGACATCAGCATATTGAGCCGAGGGGCGCACATATTTCTCGGCCATCGGGCGGACCGTGTCAGCGTAGTGCGCAGCGACTACCTCCGGGGAGCGGCCGCGTTCTCGTACATCGCGCGCCAGGCGGCGTCCGTAGCAGACCTCGTCCGGGGTATCGACATAAATGCTGAGGTCGTAGAGAGGGCGCAGATTGTCGTAATGCAGCGCGAAGATGCCATCCACCAGCAGTAGATGCCGTTCGAAAATGTGCTCTGTAATTCCGGGCTTGCGGGTATGGGTAGTGAAATCATATTGCGGCAGCTCGACGCTGCGGCCAGCGGCGAGCTCTCGCAGATGGCTGAGGAGCAGCGGCAACTCAAGCGCATCCGGATGGTCAAAGTTCTGCTGGCATCGCTGTTCGTAAGTCAGATGGCTTAGATCGCGGTAGTAGTGATCGAGGTGAAGATGAGTGCCTTCAAGCTCTCGCGCAAGTTCCTGTGCGAGCGTTGTCTTGCCAGATCCCGAGCAGCCCGCGATACCGAGAATAACTGGTCTGCTCATCCCTGCTGTTCCTGCAGTGCCTGCACGATGCGGGTGAGCAGGCGTCCAAGTTGTTCTTCCACCTGCCGCCCAGTTGCAAGAACTTCTTCGTGATTCAGGGGCTCGGCCTGGATGCCGGCAGCCATATTCGTCACGCAGGAGATGCCGAGGACTTCAATGTCCATGTGGCGCGCGGCGATCGTCTCCATCACGGTAGACATACCGACAAGGTCTGCGCCCATGCCGCGGAAGGCCCTGATTTCGGCTGGCGTTTCAAAACTGGGGCCAAGCACGTTGAGGTAGACACCCTCCTCGAGCATAAAGCCCTCATGCTGGGCAGCCGCCTGGGCGAGCTTTCGCAGCCGTCCGGAGTAGGCTTCCGTCATGTCGAAAAACCGGGGGCCGAGCCTTTCGTCATTGGGTCCGGCAACCGGGTTCAGTTGAGGAAAGTTGATGTGGTCCGAGATCAGCACCAGCTGCCCCTGCTGCAAGTCCATACGGATGCCGCCAGCGGCATTCGTGAGGATGAGCGTCTTCACGCCCAGCCGTCCGAGTACCCGAACGGGAAAGCTGACCTCCTCAGGCGAATAGCCTTCATAGGCGTGGACCCGACCCTGCATGACCGCAACGGGAGTCTTGCCGCAGCTTCCGCAAAGGATGCGTCCGCTATGGCCCGGCGCGGTGGGTTTGGGGAAATAGGGTACCTCCGCAAACGGAATCGCCACGCTGTTCTCAAGCTGGGTGGCAAAGCCGCCCAGCCCCGAGCCGAGCACGACTGCGATCTGCGGGATGGTCGGGATTCGCTCGCGGAGGAAGTCCGCTGCTGCACTGGCCTTTTCGTAGAGATTCATCTGCTAATCATTTATCGCACAATTTCAATCGACGGTATTCATCTCATCAGGATGCCGACTATGGAGGCCGACATCAGGTTCGCCATCGTTCCCGCCAGCATGGCGCGCAGGCCAAGACGTGCGAGTTCATTGCGGCGCGTCGGAGCCAGCGCGCCGATGCCGCCAATCTGGATGCCGATGGAACTGAGGTTGGCAAAGCCACAGAGGGCGAAGGTTGCAATTGTGAAGGACCGCACGTCAAGAGCCGCTTTCTGCGCGCCGAGAAGGGAATAGGCAACCAGTTCGTTGACCACCATCCGCGTGCCCAGCAGGTTGCCGACAACCCGTGCCGAGTGCCACGGAATTCCGATCAGCCACGCAATCGGCGCGAAAAGAACCCCGAGGATCGTATCGAGCTTGGCGGGAAAGGGAATGTGGTGTGCCCCCAGTATGTTGTGTATGCCACCAAGAATGCCGTTTAGCAGCGCTATGAGCGCCAGAAAGGAGATAAGCATGATGGCGATATTGAAAGCCAGCTGGCCGCCGTCGATGGTCCCGCGGGCGATCGCGCCGAGGAGGTTTTCTCCCCTGTGCTCTGCCTCTTCGGGCATATGGACGGTGCCCTCCGTGGCCGGAACTTCGGTTTCAGGCACCAGCATCTTTGATATCAGGATCGTGCCGGGCGCGGTCATGATGACCGCGGCAAGCAGGTGTTGCGCAGAGATGCCGTAGAGAATATATGCGGCCATGATGCCGCCGGAGACATGGGCCATCCCGCTGGTCATGATAGTCATCAGCTCTGACCGGGTGGCGCCTGGCAGAAATGGCCGGATGGTCAGAGGCGCTTCTGTCTGCCCCATGAAGATGCTCGCCGCTACGTTGAGGCACTCCGCTCCGCTTACCCGCATTGTTATCAGCATCAGCCTGGCAAAAATGCGGATGATGAACTGCATGATCCGCAGGTAATAGAGCACGGCGAAGAGAGCGGAAATGAAGATAACCGTGGGCAGCACCTGAAAGGCAAAGATGGCTCCGAAGGAGGAGTGCTGCTCCCCCAGCTTGCCAAAGACGAGGGAGGATCCTACATAGGAGTAAGACAGTAGGCGGTTGATACCCGCGCCGGCGGCGGCAAGAATGCGCTGTCCCCAGCTGAAATCGAGCACAAGAAAGGCGAACAAAAGCTGGAGCCCAAGCCCCCAAAAAACCGTACGCCAGCGTATGGCGCGGCGGTTCGTCGAGAAGAGCCACGCCAGCAGAAGCATGGTGAGCAGTCCAAGCACGCCAGTAAAACGTCCCAAGGTTTTCTCCGGTAAAAGACAATCCTAAGGGCGAAGCGGCTTTTCGAGAAATTGAATTCTGTTTTCGGCTGTGATGATCTGTTTGATAAGCGGCTGTGATGCCCGCGGCATATCTTCAATTACGAATGCCCGGCTGAGGATACTCACGGCCTCCTCGATATGATCTTCGCTGCTGCCGAAGAGCGTGAGTAGCGGCTGACCTGCCCCCAGATGGCTGCCGAGCTTTGCATGCATCTCGATGCCCGCGTGTGGATCCACCGGTTCACCGACTCGCTCGCGCCCTGCTCCGAGGCGTTGGACTGCCCATCCTACGGCCGTGCAGTCCACGTAAGAAAGATAACCCTCTCTATTCGCTATATATTCGCGTCTTGCCTTTGGCGCGTGGAAGGAGGCGACATGATCGAACACTCTCACGTCGCCACCCTGCGCGCGAACCATTTCAAGAAAAATAGAATGCGCCTTGCCGCCAACCAGAAGCGTCTCCGCCACCGCATAGCCCGTCTCCGGGCCGTCGGCTTGGCCGCCAAGGTGGAGCATCCAGCCGGCCAGAGTCAGCGACAGTTCGCGCAGGTCTTCATTGAGTGGGTGGCGCTCATTGCGGAGCATTGCAACGGCTTCTGCAATCTCCACCCAGTTACCCGCAAAGCAGCCGAGGGGCTGATTCATGTCTGTCAGCAGGGCGGCGGTGCGGGTTCCGGCCCGCTCTCCTGTATCGACCATCAAAGCGGCCAGAAAGAGAGCCTGCTCCTGATCTTGAAGGAAAGCGCCGGTGCCGGTTTTCACGTCAAGCACCAGAGCATCGAGCCCGGCAGCGAGCTTTTTACTCATGATCGAAGCGCAAATCAGGTAAGGACTCTCGACGGTAGCCGTCCGGTCCCGCAGTGCATAGAGGATACGGTCGGCCGGAACCAGATTGGCGGTCTGCCCGACGATGCAGGCTCCGCAATGCGCAAGCACGCGCTTCATCTCCTCGGGAGAAAGGCTGGTCCGGTAGCCGGGGATACTCTCCAGCTTGTCGAGAGTGCCGCCTGTATGCCCGAGGGCCCGTCCACTGATCATCGGATCAACCAGGCCTGCAGCGGCTACGATGGGCGCCACCATGAATGACGTCTTATCTCCAACGCCTCCCGTGGAATGCTTGTCTACGGAGACGCCCCCGAGTCTCGAGGGATCAAATTTACTGCCGGAATCACGCATAGCAGCAGTGAGCGTAGCCAGTTCATTGGGCGCAAGCCCACGGTGAAAGACAGCCATCAACCATGCGGCGAGCTGCTCTACAGGAATCGTTTCGCGGGCGGCTCCCTCAACCAGAAATTCGATCTCTGCATGAGACAGTGGTTCGCCGTCGCGAGTCTTGCGAATGAGATCGACCGGGTGCATCGCCTATCGTCCTTCAAGAGTAAAGCGCAGCGGAAAGAGCTCGGCGAAGGAGATCGCCGTCATCCCCTCTCCATCCTGGAAGAAAACCATGGCGTCTGGCTGGGCAAACTCCGCCAGCACCTGACGGCATGCCCCGCACGGTGGGCTGGGCGCGTGGTTTTGATTGGCCACTGCCACCGCCATTATCTTCCGGCCTGCGCCACTTTCGCTAATGGCGCGGAAAAGGGCATTGCGTTCGGCGCAACTGGTCAGCCCGTACGAAACATTTTCGACATTGCAGCCGGTAATCACGGCTCCATCGTCGAAAAGCAGGGCTGCCCCCACATGAAAATTTGAATAAGGGGCGTAGGCCCGCGACGCTGCCTCCTCGGCGGCGGACCGCAGCCGAGCGATCATTTCCGGCGCCAATCGCAGGGTAACCATCGACCCTGAGGCTAATGGCTGCGGACACAGGATGCAAGCCTCGCGGGTCATCCTTCTCAAGTTCCTCATCATCTTTCCCGATAACCTATCCGTGGACGACCTTACACGCGAATTTCTGATTGAAAGCCAGGAAGGCCTTGACCGCATGGAGCGGTGCCTGACCGAGCTTGAAGACCGCCCGGATGACCGCGAGCTGATTGCCGATATTTTCCGGTCGGTTCACACGATTAAAGGCACCACCGGCTTCCTCGGCTTTGTGCGCCTTGAAAAGCTGGCCCATGCAGGCGAAAACCTTTTGGGACTGCTGCGTGATGGTAGGTTGCGCGCGACGCAGGAAATCATCAGCGGACTACTGGCACTGCTCGATGGGCTGCGCTCGATCCTGGACTCAATCGAGTCGGACGGGAACGAAGGCGGGGGCGGCGATGATGCAATGATCGAGCGGCTTGTCGTGCTGCAGCAGACTGAGCCAAGCAATACCTCAGTCCAAGCATCACCACCCCAGAAGCGGAAGAAGAGTACCCGGAAGAGTCGCGCCAAGCAGCCGCCCGCGCAGGCAGCTGAAACAACAGCAGCGCTCGCAGTATTACAGTCGCTTGAAACAACAATTGATTTACCCGCAAATGGAGCCCAGGACTCTGCGTCGGGTGGAACCGCGGCCAGGAGCGCTACCGCGGACTCCACCCTCAGGGTAGATATTGACCTGCTCAACCGCATGATGAATCTGGTGGGTGAGTTGGTGCTGACGCGCAACCAGATTCTCCAGGCTACAGCTACCGACGCCGGCTTTGCGCTGCTCTCGCGCCGTCTCGATATGGTCACTGCGGACCTTCGCGAGTCGGTGATGAAGGCGCGCATGCAGCCCGTGAGCCACGTCTTCGCCAAGTTTCCGCGGATGGTGCGGGATCTCTCGCAGATGCTCAACAAGCGGGTGGTTCTCGAAATGGAAGGGCAGGAGACGGAGCTCGATAAGGGGCTGCTCGAGGCGATCAAGGACCCTCTGACCCATTCGGTGCGTAATGCAATCGACCACGGCATCGAAATGCCGGAGGTGCGTGAGCAGTCAGGAAAGAGCCCCGAGGGCACGCTGCGCCTGCGAGCCTATCAGGAAGGCAGCCATGTGCTGATCGAGGTGTCCGATGATGGTGGCGGCATGCCCGTCGAGCGCATCCGTGACAAAGCCATCGAGCGCAAGCTCATCAGTCGCGAAAAGGCGGCACAGCTCTCCGAGCGCGAACTGATGCAGCTGATTTTCCTGCCGGGCTTCTCCACTGCCGAAGCCATCACAAACGTTTCAGGCCGTGGTGTCGGCATGGATGTGGTTCGCACCAATGTCGAAAAAATCGGCGGCAAGGTTGAGATTGAGAGTCGCCCAGGCAAAGGAACCACGCTGCGGCTGCGTATTCCGCTGACGCTCGCGATCATTCCTGCACTGATTGTCAGGTGCAAGAGCAATAGCAGCTCCGGTTGTCTGCAGCAGAGTTTTGCGTTGCCTCAGGGAGCGTTGCATGAGCTTGTACACCTTTCGGCGGATGAGGCCTCAACGGCGATCGAGTGGATCGAAAACGCCGCGCTCTATCGGCTGCGAGGCAAACTGCTGCCGCTGGTTTTTCTCGATAGCCTGCTAGGCCACGGCGAGGGCACTCCTGCACATGCCGGCCGTAGCGGCGAAACCTATATCGCCGTACTCAATGCCGATGGTCGCCACTACGGATTGGTCGTCGATGGCCTTGCAGATCCTGAAGAGATAGTAGTGAAGCCGTTGTCCTCTGTGCTCAAGCAGATTGCACTCTTCTCAGGTGCGACGGTTCTTGGCAATGGAGAGATGGCGCTCATCCTCGACCCCGGAGCGATCGCGGCCCGCGCAGGCATCCGCCTGGCCGAGGAAACTGAAGATGTAGAGGAGCGCAGGGAACTGACCACGGGCACTTCGGACGAGTATCTGCTCATTGAGGTCGGCGTTGAACAGGCGGCTCTTCCTCTTTCAGATGTACTCCGCATCGAGCGCCTTCCGCGTTCAAAGATGGAGCGGCTGCGCGGGCGGCCAGTGCTTCGCTTCGAGGGCACGCTGCTGCCGGTCGAGGACTCGGCAGGTTTGGCGAATGGAGATGTCGATGGCGAGATGACGGTTGTGGTGTGCCGCGATGGAGAAAGGCACGTCGGAATTGCCGTCACGCAGGTGCTCGATGTGGCCGCGGGAAGCACACTCGCCGAGGCGGGGACTGAGGCGTTCGCTGCCGGCGTCACACTGCTCAAGGAGCGAGTCACCGGAGTTGTCAACCTCGCGCGTGTGCCCGCGCTCCCGCCGATGGAACTGCTGCCATCGCAATTTCCGGAACAGGAGTTTGCTGAGGCATGGCAATGACAACAAAAGACAGCTCCACCACAGCAGTAACAGCGTCGGGGGTACTTGAGGTATGTTCGGTGCGTGCGGGCGATGCGCTCTTTGGAGTGCCGATTATGCGCGTGCTCGAGATTCTGGGCAAGCAGACGGTACAGACGGTGCCGCTCGCTCCCGCTTATATCGGGGGCCTCGTCCACTATCGCGGCGAGGTATTGACGGCGGTGTCCTTGCGTCAACTGCTTGGCCTGAGCCTCCAGGACGGGCTCTCCGATGTACTGGTCTTTGAGGGCTGGGACGGCTACTTCGGGCTGATGGTAGATGCCGTGGGCGAAGTAAGCACCGTTTCATCAGAAAAGTTCGAGGCAAATCCTTCGACTCTTGAAGATCGCCACAAGGCACTTTTCGCAGGCACCTATAAGCTCGACGGCTCGCTTCTCGTGATGCTCGATCCGGATCACTTCGCCCCCGATCAGCTGGCCGAGGTAGAAGGATAAAAATCAGCGGTACCCAGAGGATCTTCATGCGCGCGCTCATTGTTGATGATTCCCGATTTATTCGCGACTATCTCGCGTCACTGCTGGAAGAGCAGGGAATCGAGTGCACCGGCACCATCAACGGACAGGAAGGGCTGGACTGCATGAGGCGATCCGGGCCTTATGACCTGGCTTTGGTGGACTGGAATATGCCCATCATGGGTGGCTTGGATTTTGTCCGTGCCGTCCGCGCTGATCACGGTTACGACACGATGAAAATCGTGATGGTCACGACAGAGGCGGACAATCAGTTTCTCGAAGCGGCGCTTGATGCCGGGGCGAATGAATATCTGATGAAGCCATTTGACGAGATGGGATTGATGGACAAGCTTGAAATGATTGGCGCGATCGGAGACTAGCGGGCATGCCAATTCGCGTTCTGCTTGTCGATGATTCCGCGGTCATGCGGACCCTGCTCCGAAGGGTGCTGGCTGGCGATCCCTCCATCACACTTGTAGGAGTAGCTGCCGATGGCGTCGAAGCAGTTGCTCAGGCGGCTGCTCTGAAGCCGGACATTATTCTGCTCGATATTGAAATGCCGCGCATGAATGGACTTGAGGCTCTCGAGGCATTGCGGGCGCAGGGATCACAAGCCAGGATCATCATGTGCAGTACTTTAACCCGGCGCGGCGCAGGTATAACGCTCGAGGCACTGGCACGCGGTGCGACCGACTATGTGGCCAAGCCTACAGCGGCGAACGGCCCCGAGAGTGCGCTTCGAACGCTGCGTGAAGATCTACTGCCGAAGATTCACGCGCTTTCCGGCCGCACTGCCTGGCCGACAACCATTCGACAGGTTTCCATCCCTCCCGCTGCGGTTCGGATCAACAGACTTCGCGCCGTTGTAATCGGTGTCTCAACCGGAGGGCCGGCGGCTTTGGAAAAACTGCTTCCGGGCCTGCCTTCGCTATTCCCGCTTCCTGTTTTGATTGCGCAGCACATGCCGCAGGTCTTTACTTCTCTGCTCGCGGAGCGGCTCAACGGACTGTGTGCCTTGCGTGTATGCGAGGCCTCGGCAGGAATCATTCCCGAGCCTGGGCATGTCTACATTGCGCGCGGTGACTGGCACCTGGAGGTCCTGGAAGGCGTAGCCTCGCGCGCGCCCCGCCTGCAGCTATCGCAGGTTGCAGGGAACGACTTCTGCCGCCCGTCCGTCGATGTGCTCTTCCGGTCTGCCGCAGCGGCCTATGGTGCCGGTGTGATCGCCGTGATGCTCACCGGCATGGGCTCCGATGGGCTTGAGGGGGTTCAGGTAGTACGTAGCCGCGGCGGCTGCGTCATCGCGCAGGATCGTGCTACCAGCGCTGTCTGGGGCATGCCCGGCGTGATAGTCGAGGCTGGCCTTGCAGACCGGGTGCTCGCGCTTGACGCCATTGCCGCAGAGTTGGTTCGGCTTGCGCTCCCTGCTTCTCGCTTTTCCCATCCCGCTTTCAATGGAGCTGCCGTTTGATGTCTTCGACCGAGCAGGACCTCAGCTATCTTCGGGACATAGTACGTAATCATTCAGCAATGGTCCTCGATCCTTCGCGCGATCACCTTTTCGAGACCAAGCTTTATCACCTGATGCGTTCTGAAAATCTGGGCACTCTTGGCCAGCTTGTGCAGTCTCTCCGTATGCGTTCCAGCCCTCACATGGAGCGGTCGATTGCCGAAGCGATGACCATTAATGAGACCAGCTTCTTTCGCGATCTTCGCCCCTTCTGCTTAATGGAAAGCGAACTGTTGCCCCGGTTGATAGCGAACCGTCGCAGGGAGCGTCATTTGCGCTTCTGGAGCGCTGCCTGCTCCAGCGGACAGGAGGCGTATTCGCTTGCCATGCTCCTGCTGGACAAGTTTCCTGAACTCACAACATGGCGGGTTGAGATCGTTGGCACCGATCTCAGCGCAGAGATGGTCGAGCGTGCCAATGCGGGCAAATATCTTCGCATCGAAGTAAATCGCGGACTGCCTGCACGATATCTGCTGTCCTACTTTGACAAGGGCGAGGATGACTGGACGATCAAACCGCACGTGAGGCGGCTCTGTTCCTTTCAGCAGCGAAACCTCTGCGCCGCTCCCTGGCTCTTTGAGCGCTACGATGGCATCCTGTTACGCAATGTGCTTTTCTACTTCTCCGATGAGACCCGCCGCCGCTTGCTGACGCGCGTACATCAAATGCTGGCCCCGGATGGCTTTCTCTTTCTCGGCGCCAGCGAGCAGGCCAGCCTGCCGGAGCTCTGGAAGCCGGTACTCAGTGATCGGGCGTGCTATCACGTCCCTGTTCCACAGCGCTGATCTGTTTTTGTTCCCGTCAAAGCTCCGGGCGCATCTCAAGCTTATGCGAAGTATGCTCAGATGAGTGCCCGCATGGGAGCTAAGTCCAAAAAGAAGAATTCGGATACCGCGCTTGCTCTTTTCCATCCCATAACTGCGGCATGGTTCAGTGCAGTCTTTGACCAGCCAACCGCGCCCCAGCGGCTGGGATGGCCGGCAATTGCGCGCGGAGAGAACACGCTCATCCTCGCCCCGACTGGCACGGGCAAGACCCTCACCGCTTTTCTCTGGTGCCTTGATCGTTTGATGCTGCACCGCAAGCAGGCTGAGCCGAGCGGATGCCGGGTCATTTATATCAGCCCCCTCAAAGCGCTTGCGGTCGATGTTGAACGTAATCTACGCTCTCCGCTCGCCGGGATCGCAAACATGGCTCGCCAGGCGGGTATCCCATTTCACCAGCCGGAAATCAGTATCCGTACCGGCGATACATCGCAGAAGGATCGCAATCGCTTCCGCCGTCATCCGGCTGAGATTCTCATTACTACGCCGGAGTCGCTCTACCTGCTGCTCACTTCAGAGGCAGCTGCCTCTCTGCGCATGGTCGATACTGTCATTCTCGATGAGATTCACGCCCTCGTACCCACCAAGCGTGGCGCGCATCTGGCGCTGAGTCTGGAGCGGTTGCAGGCAATCGTAGAGGGACGTCTGCAGCGTATCGGCCTCTCCGCAACGCAACGGCCGCTGGAAGAGGTCGCGCATTTTCTGGCTGGCGCAGAGGCGCGCACTAACCAGTCGGACGCAGCTGTATCTCCTCCCGAAGATGCCTGGACAGGAACGACGGAAGACAGGGCGCCTGTCTATCGGCCAGTGACCATCATCAATGCGAGTGAGCCGAAACGCTTGGAATTAAAGATTGAAGTGCCGGTCGAGGATATGGCGCGGCTCGGGCAGCAGGAGGAGTTGCCCAGCGGGGCAGCTTCGCAGGGACCAAAGCGGACTTCTATCTGGAGCGCCATCCATCCCCGCCTGCTGGAAATTGTCCGCGATCGGCAATCGACGATCATTTTTGTAAACAGCCGCCGCATTGCGGAGCGACTGGCCGGCGCGCTCAATGAACTGGCAGATGAACAGATTGCACGTGCCCATCATGGCTCCCTGGCGGCCGCACAGCGTTCAGAAATTGAAGAGCTGTTGAAAGCCGGTGCGATCAAAGCTCTGGTTGCGACCTCGTCACTGGAACTCGGCATAGACATGGGCGCCGTGGACCTGGTCATTCAGATTGAAGCGCCTCCGTCTGTTGCGAGCGGCATGCAGCGCATCGGCCGCGCCGGGCACCACGTTGGCGCGGCGAGCGAAGGTATTATCTTCCCAAAATATCGCGCAGATCTTGTTGCCTGCGCCGCAGTGACCCGGGCGATGCACGAGGGGATGGTTGAGTCCACCCGCTTTCTGCGCAACCCGCTGGACGTACTGGCGCAGCAGATGGTCGCCATTGTTGCACAGCCGCCATCAAGTGCGTTGCCTCGGAAGCGTGGGCAGCCCCCGCCGGAAGCCCAGATTTCTGCCGATGCACTCTATAGCCTCGTGCAGGGGGCGGCGCCATTTGCCGGTCTCACACGCGCGGCTTTTGAGGGGGTGCTTGACCTGCTGGCGGGCCGTTATCCTTCGGACGAATTTGCCGAGTTGCGCCCCCGTGTGACGTGGGACCGCGTGAATAACCTCATTACTCCACGACAGGGCGCTAAGATACTCGCCATCCTCAATGGGGGCACGATTCCCGATCGTGGCCTGTATGGTGTGTTTCTTTCAGGTGCAGAAGGCAAAGCCGTACGGGTTGGCGAACTCGACGAAGAGATGGTCTTCGAGACCCACACGGGTGACACATTTATCCTTGGCGCTTCTACCTGGAGAATCGATGAGATTACCCATGATCGCGTGCTTGTGTCTCCTGCCCCCGGAGAACCAGGCAAGATGCCGTTCTGGCATGGCGATGCAGCGGGACGTCCGTTGGAGTTTGGCCGCCGCATTGGGCAGTTGGTCCGTGAACTGCGAGAGCTGCCGCGCAACGCAGCTTTGAGCAGGCTCACGAGAGAGCACGACCTTGCGCCGGTGGCGGCTGAGAATCTGCTGCGTTATCTTGCCGATCAGGAAATCGTAACCACCGTTGTTCCAGATGACCGCACCATCATCATCGAGCGCAGCCGCGACGAATTGGGAGACTGGCGCGTTTGCGTGCTCACACCTTTTGGCAGCCGTGTACACGCGCCATGGGCGATGGCAGTCAACGGACGCATTCGAGCTGCCGGTGGCCCCGATGTTGAGACCATGTGGGCCGATGATGGCTTCGTTCTACGCTTTCCGGACACGGATACGCCGCCGGACGCAGACATGCTGCTGCTCGAAGCGGCCGAGGCGACGGAGCTGGTTTTGAGGCAACTTGGCTCGACGGCATTGTTCGCCGCGAAATTTCGCGAGGCTTCGGCGCGCGCTCTACTTCTTCCGCGCCGCCGCGCGCAAGGACGGGCTCCGCTGTGGCAGCAGAGAAAGCGTGCCTACGATCTGCTTTCAGTGGCAGCGCGATATCCATCGTTCCCCATGCTGCTGGAGGCGTACCGCGAGTGTATGCGCGATATCTTCGACATGCCGGCCTTTCTTGAAATTCTCCGTGCCGTGCAGAAGCGTGAAATTCGTGTGCATGTCGTCGATTCGCGCACGCCCTCGCCCTTTGCCTCCTCACTGCTCTTCAGCTATGTCGCGAACTATATCTATGATGGCGACGCTCCGCTGGCTGAACGTCGAGCCCAGGCGCTCTCGATCGATCAGGATCAGTTGCGTGATCTGCTCGGGGATGCTGACCTGCGTGAACTGCTGAACGCCGATGCAATCGCGGAGGTGGAGGAGCAGCTGCAGGGCGTGGGTGAAACACAGCGTGTGCGATCCGCTGACGGAATTCATGATCTGCTGCTGCGTATTGGAGATCTTTCACGGGAAGAGCTCGCGCGTCGTCTCGCATCGCCTGACCTGATGTCTTCTATCGAGCGCCTGCTCCGTGCGCGCCGCCTGCTCGAGGTAAGGATAGCCGGCGAGAAGCGCCTGCTTGCTGTAGAAGACGCAGCGCGCTACCGCGATGCCCTGGGGATTCCTCTGCCGCCGGGAATTGCCGGGCCTCTGCTGGAGCCGGTTGCTGCGCCGGTTCTCGAGATTGTGCGGCGCTTTGCTCGAACTCACGGACCCTTCACGTTGAGTGAAGCGTCCCAGCGGTTCGCCCTTGATCCTGTGCAGGTAGAGGCGTCCTTACGCAAGCTGATGCTCGATGGGCGCATTATTGAGGGAGGATTTCGTCCCGAGGGCATGCATCGCGAGTGGTGCGATGTAGAGTCACTCCGGCTCATCCGGAGAAAGTCGCTTGCACGTCTGCGGAAAGAGATCGAACCTGTCGAACAGCAGATGCTCGCGCGGTTGAACACTCATTGGCAGGGTGTTCTGCAGCGCAGGCGTGGCCTGGATGCGCTGCTCGATACGATTGAGCACTTGCAGGGGGCCCCGATGGCAGCATCACTGGTGGAGAGCTCGATCCTGCCCGCACGTCTGATGAATTATCAGCCGGGAGATCTCGACACGTTGATTGCCGCAGGCGAAGTGATATGGAGCGGGCTTGACTCTCTTGGTGAGCGCGATGGCCGCATCGCTCTCTACCTCGCGGATGCGATGCCAACGCTGCTCCCGCCCCGCGGCGCCTCGCGTACTCCGCTCCCAGCACGGGAGCAGGCTCTAGTCGACCAGCTTTCCCAGGGCGGAGCTGCTTTCTTCGCACAGCTTCACGATGCAGTGGGGGGAGGTTATCCGGGCGAGACATTGGACGCGCTATGGAGTCTCGTTTGGCGCGGCCTCGTCACCAACGATACCTTTCACGCGCTGCGCGCTTATATCGCCAGACCTGCTGCAGCGCGGCCCGCAAAGCGACAGCATAACCTTTCAGCCTTTCGATCGCGTCGAACCACGCCCCCCAGCGCGCAGGGTCGCTGGACTCTCTTACCTGCCAGTGCGACAAAACTGGCATCGCCAACGGAGTGGAGCCATGCAATCGCGCAGCAGCTTCTCAATCGCTATGGCATCCTTACCCGGGAATCTGTTGCGCAGGAAGATCTCCCCGGCGGGTTCAGCGCTATTTACGATGTGTTGAAGGCGCTTGAAGAGGCCGGCCGCATTCGTCGCGGATATTTCGTAGCAGGACTGGGTGCGACACAGTTTGCCATGCCTGCAGCTGTCGATCTGCTACGCTCCTTGCGCTCCGGCGGCCCGCCGGAAAAGTCCGAGATTGTTGCTATCGCAGCAACCGATCCTGCAAATCCCTATGGTGCGGTGCTGCGGTGGCCCGCCGTCGAGGTGACCGAAGAGGATTCCGACGTGCCCAGGGTGCTAACCCGCAGCGTCGGGGCGAGCGTCGTCCTGCGCAACGGGGAACTCCTCGCTTATTTGCGCCGCAATAATCCAAATGTGCAGATATTTCTACCGCCGGAAGATCCGGAACGTACCAACGCCGCGCGCGACCTGGCTCGATTCCTGGGCGAGCACGTGCAGGCGCTGATGCGAGAGAGTGAAGGGGAAGCACGTCAGCGCGGAGGAATGCTGATCTCGACAATCAACGGGCGGCCGGCGCACCAACATTGGATGGCGCGGTTTCTGCAGGATGCAGGCTTCCAGGCCGCTCCACTGGGCTTTAACCTGCGGCGCATGCTGCCGCCAGTGCAGGCAGCTTCGCGGGACGTGCAGTAGTTATGCCTGAAGGAGATACCATCTTCCGTTCGGCGCGCGCTCTGGGCCGAGCTCTTACAGGCCACCGGGTGGTGGCGTTTGATACCGCCTATGCGCCTCTCGCGAGCGTCAACGATAACACCCCGGTTGCAGGACGCACGATTGAGCAGGTGGAGTCGCGCGGAAAGTGGCTGCTCATTTATTTTTCCGGCGATCTCATCCTCGTGACTCACATGCTGATGAAGGGAAGCTGGCACATCTACCGTCGCGGCGAGCGCTGGCGACGGTCGCGCCAGCACATGCGCCTGGTTATTGCCACAGAGGAGTTTGAAGCAGTTGCATTCGATGTTCCGATTGCTCGCTTCCATACCGCCCGCTCTCTTGAACGCCAATCGGCGATTCCAAGGCTAGGTCCGGATCTGCTCGGCAGCGGATTTTCAGAGGGTGAAGCCGCAATTCGGCTGCGAGCCCGGGGAGATGAGGAAGTAGCGGTGGCCCTGCTCAATCAGCAGGTAATGGCCGGGATCGGAAACGTCTTTAAGTCGGAGATATGCTTCGTCTGTGGTGTGCATCCTTTTCGCCGCGTCGATGCGCTGACCCGGACCGAAGTCGATTGTCTTATCGATAAGGCGCGTCAACTGCTGGCGTTGAATGTCACCGAGACGTCCGGGGATGGGATGATCACGTATACAGGCGCTCGTCGCACGACCGGCGCCGCCGATCCGGGGGCGAGACTCTGGGTTTATGGCAGGCAGGGACGCCCCTGTCGCCGTTGCGGCGAGAGTGTCCTCATGCGCAAGCAGGGCGCTCAAGCGCGATCGACTTATTGGTGTCCACGGTGTCAGCCAATAGAGGAACAGGCAGATCGAGCCAGGTGGTGAAAGCCCACCCAGTTAAGGACGATTGATGCAAGCTGCCGCTCACCGTGCCAAGGGTTTTACGCCTCCTCCGTCGGGAGCCACAAAGGCGCCATCGGTGCTAAACTCGCGGCTATGAATGAAATGAAGCGGCATTCAGGCTGGTTCTGGCTGCTGATTGGCGCTGGGTTGCTTTTTGGCCTCATTGTGGTCGCCTCCGTGTTGGGTTTACTGGCTCTACACTCGTTCGATTCCGGGGGTAGCTTTGCTTCGATCGGCGGTGGCAACGTGGGCGTCATTGATATCGACGGCGTCATCATGAGCGCAGATAGCACCGTCGACCAGCTTCGCAAGTTCAATGACGACGACTCCATTAAAGCGATTGTGATGCACATCGATTCTCCGGGCGGCGCTGCTGCGCCCTCGCAGGAGATATACAACGAGGTCATCCGTATACGTAAGGAGCATAAGAAGCCGATTGTCGCTTCCATCGAAAGTGTAGGGGCGAGCGGCGCTTACTACATCGCCTCGGGCGCCAACAGGATCTACGCAAACGATGCCAGCATCGTAGGATCGATAGGCGTCATCATGGAGTGGACGAACTACGGAGATCTGCTTAAGTGGGCAAAACTGCAGCCTGAGGTCATCAAAGGTGGCAGACTTAAGGATGCGGGCTCTGCCGACCGCCCCATGACTCCGGAGGAGCGGGCCTACTTTCAGGGGCTTGTCGACAATATGCACGCGCAATTCATTCGCGACGTTGCCGCCGGACGCGGGATTAAGCCGGATCAGCTGAAACCACTGGCCACGGGGCAAGTCTGGACTGGGGAAGAAGCTCTCCCGCTGCATCTTATTGATCAGGCAGGCGGCTTCCGGGTCGCACTGCTTGACACTGCTCATAGAGCCGGTATTTCAGGAGAGCCAAATGTCATAAAACCGGCTCGCCACCACAAGACTATCCTCGATATGTTGACAACTGACACGGATAGTCTCTTCAGCGCACCCGAGCAACTGCTTGAAAAACATGCCGGTTTCTATTTTCTTTGGCGCTAAGATAGTATCTGGCTGCATCTACTATGGATAACAGGGCTTAGCCTTGTATTCTGGAGCACGACCAATATGACCAAAGCAGATCTGGTTGAAGAAATTACACAACTCGGAGATCTTACCCGCAGGGACGGGGAGGTGATCGTGGATACGATCTTTGACTCCGTGATTGGCGCGTTGCGGTCGGGGGACAAGATCGAAATTCGAGGTTTTGGCAGCTTTCGCATCCGGCAGCGTAAGCCTCGCATTGGCCGCAACCCTAAAACCGGGGCAAAAGTCGATGTTCCTGCCAAGCGGGTCCCTTACTTCAAGCCGAGCAAGGAGCTTCGCGACCTTGTAAACCCGCACGGGAGCGCTCCTGAGGATGGTGGGCAGGCTTCGCCGGCTGATACTTCTGCGGCCTGAGGTTGAACTTGTGCAAGCAGGTGCAGCTTATATGCCACTAGGTACCGCTGCACTTGCCGCCACTTTTAACCTCTCACGCCAATCACCGACATCATTCGCCCTGTAAATCCATGTTCTGCCCGGTGGGAAAAATACCGTCCGGTCTGGCAGCTTGTACATTCCCCGCTGACAAAGATGGCGTCCTCTGCGACTCCAGCGTCGAGTAGCTGCCGCCGATTCGCTTCCACAAGATCCAGATGAAGGCTGGGTCCAATGTTGCTGTGGCCAGGCGCCCGCGCGGTCAGGAATAGCAGCGGGTACTTTTCCTTGATGGGATCGGAGTCGTAGACGTCCCGGAACAGCTTCGACGCGTACTCGAATTGCGATTCGAATTCGCTCCGTACTTCCTCCCCTACGCTGTAGCAGCACTGGCCAATTCCCGGGCCAATTGCCGCGATCAGGTCTTCAGGGCGGCTGCCGAATTCAAGGCGCATGCGCCCGATTCCGCCTTCTACGATGCGCTTGAGCGTACCTCTCCAGCCGGCGTGGAATGCCGCTACGGCGCGCGTGCGGCGGTCTGCAACCAGTACAGGGATGCAGTCTGCGGTCTGAATGCCCAGCAATAGCCTCGCCTCGCCCGTCATCATTCCGTCTCCCTTCAGCGTCCTGGCCGCATCTTCGGGACGGACCAGCCGAGTCATCGAGGAGTGTATTTGATTGATAGTAAGCAGTTTAGGGGCGCTGCCTCTTCGTGCGCCGGCCACCATGCGCACCAGGGTTTTCCGGTTAGCGGTGACATTCCTGACCGTGTCAGCGGACGTAAATCCAAGATTCAGCTCACCCGTGTGGCGATCGGAACTGTAAGCGGTGCTCGCTCCCCCCACCCGGGTCGAAAAGCCGTGAAGTAGCCATGGAATCTGCTGGAACAGCGGCGATTGCACAATGGCCGGTCCCGCTTCCTTGACGGCAGCGCGCGAGCCTTTCGGCTTTGCTTGCTGCATCGGGTGCTTTGGCTGCCGTTCAAACCCGGCACTCATGAGGAGACGTCTGCCATGCTTCAGGCCTACGCCCGCCAGCAACTCATCTACGGCTTTCAGATCAGTATGGATATTCTTTTTTGCAGAAGGCATTCATCCACTAGTTTAGTGCAGTGGAGGGGTTGCTTGCCCCTAAAAGAGCGAAGGGGCCCGCTTTCCAGCGGGCCCGCTCAAGAGGCAATCATAGGTGGGAAGCCAAGGGTAGAAGTGGAAGAGGGTCCATAAATGGACGTAAAGCTGATAGACACAACGGTGAACAACAGATGAAGATGCCTCTTAGTGTTATTGATGTAGATTGCAAATTCATATCCAAAGTTGCACGGGTAAGTTAAAAAGATTGCAAGTTTGTAGATTCGCCTTCTGGCTGTTAAATGCGCTTCTGGCGGCGCGGCTGATCAATTTTTGGAGAATCATTATCCCTTTGGAGGAGTGTATGCCGGTACCTACATGTGGCATCTAAATACCACTTCTAGGCTTTAAGGCATCCCTGCCGCCTTCTTCCTTATTCATCAGTTGAATTTTGTTCAGGAGAGCTTTGTAGCTTACCTTTAGGCGTCGTGCTGCCTCCCGACGATTCCATTTGGTCTCCAGCAGCATCGCTCGTATTGCCTTCTGTTCTGCATCCCAGGCTGCTCGCCTGCCGATTTCGAGAAGGGTTGGCTCGGCGGCTAAGGGGGGCTGACTTTCAGAGGTGCTCTGGCGGTTGATTCCCCCGGTTTTGGATTCAGCCTGCTCGAGCATGTGGAGGGTCAGCTCCCGGACGATC
The DNA here is from genome assembly GCF_004339725.1 of Acidipila rosea. Classification (GTDB taxonomy): domain Bacteria; phylum Acidobacteriota; class Terriglobia; order Terriglobales; family Acidobacteriaceae; genus Acidipila; species Acidipila rosea. The sequence goes on from NZ_SMGK01000006.1 coordinate 127,078, forward strand.
TGGGTGGCGCCCCCTACGATCACGTAGCGTTTGACCAGGTTTTCGAGCTCTCGAATATTTCCCGGCCAGGAGTAGTTCACTAGAAAGCTGAGAACTTCGTCGGTGAACGGAGGGGCATGGCGTTCGTAAACCTTGGAGTATCGGGCGAGAAAGTGTTCAATCAGCCCGCGGATTTCATCTCGCCTTTCACGCAGGGGCGGAACGTGTACGGTGACGACATTGATTCGGTAAAAGAGGTCCTCGCGAAAAAGTCCCTCCGTGACGCGTTGCTCGAGCGGCTTGTTTGTGGCGCACAGCAGACGTACATCTACGTTGGTGTCACGCTTGGCGCCGAGGCGGGCAAATTGTCCGTCTTGTAGGACGTGCAGCAGCTTGGCCTGAAGGGCCGGATGCATCTCTCCAATCTCATCCAGAAAGAGTGTTCCACCATCGGCCAGCTCGAATTTGCCCGGTTTAGGCTGTTGAGCGCCCGTGAAGGCTCCGGCTTCGTAGCCAAAGAGTTCACTCTCAAGAAGCTCGTGGGGGATAGCCGCGCAGTTTACCTTTACGAACGGTCGATCGCGGCGCGCAGACTGGGAGTAGATCATTCGTGCGACAAGCTCTTTGCCCACGCCGCTCTCGCCGCGGATCAACACCGTCGCGGAGGTCGTAGCCACTTTTCCAACCGTTTCGAGAATCTCCTGCATGCGGGCGGAGGAACTGAAGCTGGCGAGTTCTGCTCCAGTCTGCTTGCCGGCACCGTTGTCAGCAGCCGGGATGGAGAAAATATCCTGCGAAAGCTGCTTTTCATCGAGCGGCAGCGTGAGCATTCGCTGCGCGCCGAGCCGGGCAGCCTCGAAGGCAGTCTCTGCGGAAGGGGGAGCGATGACCACGACCTTCAGGGACGGGAACTCGTGCAGCAGTCGTGCGAGTGTATGTGAGTCCTTCTCGACGCTCAGCATGAGTAACGAGGGGCAGTGGACGCGGACAAGGTCGCAAACGTCGGCCGAGACACCATCGAAGCGCTCGACGAGCCACCCGTGATAGCGCAAGTGCGCGGATAGCGTCAGGCGTGCTTTCTCCTCGCTGACAGCGACCAGAGCCCGCGGAAGTTTAGAGTCGGGCATTTGGCAATATCCTATTCTGAATCAGCAATTTCAGCACGATTCCGGTAAGCACGTTCGGTAGCTGCAGGCGGGAGCCGGGCAGATGCCTGCGAGCGCCAGGAGAAGTGACTTTCCGGCGTGAAATTAAACATGGTATGACGCGCTTGACCTGTATGCTGGAAGGGCATTTACCGCTCTGACGAGGCATCCTTGCACGCAAATAGAAAATCTCCGAGCCTTCAATGGAAGGATGCAGGACTCTTCCTTCTGATCTATTTTTGTTGGTTGCTGGGTGCAGAGACGCAGCTGCTGAAACATTTTTCGACACACGTTGCATGGATGCTCGATCTGGCTGCGGGCGTTGTGATTGCAGCGCTGCTGCTGTGGCTTCGATCCCGCGACAGAGAGCGTCCTGTATCAGCGAAATGGTTGTGGGCCTGCTGGGGCGCCCTGACGCTGATGTTCGTCGCCCTTTATCCGCTGGCGGAGAGGCGCATCTATGGCGGGGGATCGGATCGTGAAGACGCGCTGCGCGCTGCCTCACTCCAACTCGTGCATGGACATTTTCCCTACTACGTCCACACCTTTCTTGGAAATCCGATTTCTCCGCTTCCAGGAGCACTTCTGTTGTCCGCCCCTTTTCTGGCATTGAAGTATGTCGGAATCGAGAACCTGTTCTGGCTGGGTCTTTTCCTGTATGTCGTCGATCGCTTCTTCCGGAATCGCGCCGCAGTGCTGATTGCCGTGGCCATCATGGCGATTCTTGCGCTGGGGACGCTTGACGACTTCGTGGTGGGTGGAGACTTTTCAGCGAACTTCTATTATGTGTTGATCGCGGTACTTGTTTTCATAAAGACTCACGAGCGGGTCACTCCCGTGTGGCAGCAGGTTCTCAGCGAGATATTCCTGGGGATTGCGCTTTGTTCTCGTGCTGTCTATCTGGTGTTTCTACCCCTGCTTTTCGCCTATCTTCTGCAACAGCGCAAGTTCTGGATTGCGGCGCGCGCGGTTACGGTGCCCCTGCTGGTGGCTGCCGCACTGGCCCTGCCTTTCTACTTCTATGATCCGGCGCATTTTGCGCCGCTTCATATCGAGCACAAATTGGACTTCCTCCCTGTTGCTTCAAGGGCACTCGTCCAGAGGTTGCTGCTGCTGGCCGCGCTCGTCCCTGTAGTTGTCGGCTTTCTGGTGCGACTTACGACGGAACGAATTCTGCTGTTGGCAGGCATTTCGCTCGTTGTTGTTCTCGGGATTCCGGGCATCCTGGCAGGCATCCTCACAGGATTTGGCGGGGGGCCGTGGTTCCTGATCAGCTATGTGATCCCGGCGGTTTATCTTCTTGCGCTGTGGGGGACACTCCAGGTGGCTGCGCGCACGGAGGCCGCTGTTCCCGAGAAAGCAGCTGCATAGGGAGCTGCGGTTGATGAACTGAAAGCTGAGTCCCTCGCCCCTTCCGGGTTTGACGAAGGGGTTGCATGAATTCGGGGCTGGCCATGCGATACTTTTCAAAGCATGTACAAGCGTGTCGTTCTCAAGCTTTCAGGGGAAGCGTTGGCCGCCGGGCGTGGTTTCGGCGTAGACGTGATCCGCGTTCACGAGGTTGCAGCCGAAATAGCTGAGGTCTCGAGGATGGGGGTCGAGGTGGCCATCGTGGTGGGCGGAGGCAACTTCTTCCGTGGCGTCGCAGAGCAGGCCAAGGAGATGGATCGCGTCTCGGCAGACAACATGGGGATGCTGGCAACCGTAATCAATGCGCTGGCTGTCCAGGATGCCATTGAAAAGCAGGGGCTGCATTGCCGGGTGATGTCAGCCATTGAAATGAATCAAGTTTGCGAGCCATACATCCGCCGCCGGGCCGTTCGGCATCTTGAAAAAGGTCGGGTCGTGATCTTCGCAGCGGGCACGGGTAATCCTTATTTTTCGACGGATACGGCTGCTTCTCTGCGCGCTATGGAAATCAGGGCAGACGTACTTCTGAAGGCCACCAAAGTGGAAGGCATCTACGATGCCGACCCAGTTATCACCAAGGACGCAGTCAAGTTTGAGGAGATCACCTATATGGAGATTCTGAGGCTTGGACTGAAGGTGATGGACGCGACTGCGGTGAGCCTGTGCAAAGACAATAACCTGCCGATGATTATTTTCAACATGAACGAATCCGGCAATATTCGCCGCGTGATCTCGGGCGAGAAAGTCGGCTCGCTGGTCACGGCCTGAGCGAATTGCCGCAAGCAGTCTCCATGCCTCCTGCTGTTTTATCTGCGCCGGCTGTCGCGAAGAAGGGCCGTCTCCCGGCCCTGACCGGGCTTCGAGCCTTTGCAGCTCTGAATATCGTCTTCTTCCATTTTTCAAACCCCAAATGGTTTGGGCCGTTTGCGCCAATCGTCGACAACGGCTACACGTCGGTCAGTTTTTTTCTGCTGATGTCGGGCTACATTCTTGCCTACAACTACAGCGACCGGGCAAAAAGCGGTGAACTGCGGGCACCGACGTTCTGGGTAGCGCGCCTCTCACGGCTGTATCCGGTTTATTTTTTCGCGCTGATTGTCTCGCTGGGAATGCTGGTGCAGGAATGGCATGTGAGGACGCACCTGCAGTTTGCCGCAGGGTTTGTGATGACTCCGCTGCTGTTGCAGGGGTGGAGCCCATCGCTGGCGACCTTCTGGAATACGCCTGCCTGGACGATGTGCACCGAGGCTTTCTTCTACCTGATTTTTCCCATGGTCGTACGCTGGCGGCGGCCGAAGCATCTTGGCGGACTCACGGTCAATCTGTTCCTGCTGTGGCTGCTGGGGATGGTGCTGCCGGTGCTGTATCTCTGGCTGCATCCTGACGGCGTGCTGCACCCGGACCGCTATACAGACGGGTTCTGGATGCGGGCGCTGAAGTTCACGCCTCCTCCTCATCTGCCGTCATTTCTGTTCGGGATAGTGCTGGCGGATGTAGATGCCAAGCTGGCTCGGGACGGCTACAAGCGCCTGCTGCTGGGCCTTGGAGGAGTGGCGGGACTCTACACGATCCTGTATTTCGGCGACCACATGCCGTATCCGATGATGCATGATGGTCTTCTTATGCCGCTGTTTGCGCTGGCTATCCTGGGGCTGGCGGGCAGGAACCTGATCTCCCGCTTCTTCGGCTTTGCACCTTTTGTCGCTTTGGGGCAGGCCAGCTACTGCCTGTATATTCTGCATTTCAATCTATGGAACCTGATCCACAGCTCCGGGCTGCTGGAGAAGACAGGACTGATTCAGCTTGATCCATGGATAAGCTACCTGTTGCTGATTACGGGCGCGGTGCTGACGATGGTTTTGATAGAACGCCCGGCGCAGAGATGGATTCGAAGCATAAACCAGTAAGATAGACGCAAGCTTGCGCAACGCGATGCAGGTCAGCATCATCCAAAGTAGAACCTTGATAGGCAAAAGCATTTGGTATGCTACCCCAGCAGCAGGTTTCTTTTGAAGGAGGCATGTGGCTAGCCAGCAGGAAGTACAGTGGTCACAGCTGAAGGTTGGCATTCTGGTCGTCGCGGCGCTCCTTATTCTGACTGCGCTGATCTTCCTGATGTCCGGCAGCACGGGTGGGCTCTTTACGAAGAAGCTGACCGTGCGCTCCTACTTTGAAAACTCCTCGGGCCTGAAGGTGGGTGCGCCCGTCAATCTCGAGGGCGTGAGCATCGGGAATGTGAAGTCGGTCAAGATCGTGACGCAGCGCAGTCCCGCGCCTGTCGAGGTCACGATGAAGATCAGCCGCAAGTTCATCAGTGCCCTGCACCCTGATTCAAGAGCGAGCCTGGAAACGGTGGGCGTACTCGGCGATACGGTGGTAGATATCAGCAGCAAGAGCTCCAAGGGCGGCCAAGTGAAGGATGGCGACGAGCTGCCGACTACGGAGACGCCCAACCTAAGCGACGTGATTAAATCCAGCCAGGGCACGATCGAGCAGGTCAATACTATTCTGGGCAAAGTCGATCAGCTGGCTGACTCGCTGAACGGCAATAAAGGCTCGATCGGCTCGCTGATCAATGACCCGACCCTCTATAACAAGGCCAATTCCACGCTGAACCAGCTGCAGCAGATTGTTGAGGAGATAGGCAATGGGAAGGGTTCGATTGGCAAGCTGATCGCCGACGATACCCTCTATGATCGCGCCAATGCTACGGTAGGCCGCCTGCAGCACATCTCCGATGAGTTGGATAACGGCCAGGGCACACTGGGCAAGCTGCTGAAGGATGATGCACTCTACAATAATCTTCGCGAGACGACCCAGAATGCCAACCAGTTGCTGGCGAACATCAATGCCGGAAAGGGTTCCCTGGGCATGCTGGCGAAAGATCCCCGGTTCGCGGCGAAGCTTAACGATTCGGTGACGAAGCTGGACTCGCTGTTGAGCCGCATGGACAGCGGGGAGGGCACGATCGGCAAGCTGATGCGCGATCCGGCGCTCTACAATCATTCGGATGAAATGATTTCGAATACGAATCGGCTGGTGAATACGATTCGAGAGAATCCCAAGAAGTATCTAAGCTTCCACGTCAAAATCTTCTAAGCGCAGATCGCGAATTTTTTCATCTGGTAGTCGGCGGGTGGATTGAGTTGCACGCGTTCTGCGACGCTCGTGTTAATTTTTGAAGCGTGACGCAGTTCGTAGAGAAACTGCGCCTTGAGGGCGAGCCACGCTTAAATCAATGCGACGCGTGGGCCCAATCCTGAGGAGTATATGCAACTTACCCGAATTGCCTCGATGCTGCTGTTATGTACCGGAATAGCAGCTGCACAGAGCAGCTTTGCCCCTGCCGACACGTCATCCTCGGCCGCGCCGAAAGCGCCGGCGGCCCCCCAGAGCTTTGACCTGACGGCGATCGACAAGAGTGCAGACCCCTGCACGGACTTCTACCAATACGCCTGCGGCAACTGGCGCAAGGATCATCCGATTCCCGGAGACCAGTCGCGCTGGGGAAGATTCAATGAACTTGGCGAGCGTAACCGCTACCTGCTGTATGTTGACCTGAAACAAGCGGCTGACAGCCCCAAGACGCCTCTGCAGAAGCAGTATGGCGATTTTTTTGCCTCCTGCATGAATACCGACGAGGTGGACAAGTTAGGGGATAAGCCTGTCCTTCCCCTGCTGGAGCAGGTGGATGGTTTGAGTGGTAAGGGCAAGCTGGCTGCGCTGGTTGCTCAACTGCAGGCGCAGGACGGCACACGGGCGTTCTTTAATTTCGGGAGCGAGCAGGATGAAAAGGACTCTACCAAGCAGATTGCCGGTGCTTTCCAGGGCGGACTGACGCTTCCCGATCGCGATTACTATCTGCTGGACGACGCCCGCATGACAAAGATCCGTGCGGAATACAAAGACTATGTCGTGAGCGTGTTCAAGCTGGTCGGGGATGATGATGCCAAAGCGAAGGCCGAGGCGGAGAGCGTTCTGACGATTGAAACAGCGCTCGCCAAAGGATCGACGCCACGGGTTGACCTTCGCGATCCGGACAAGCGGTATCACCCGATGCCAGTGTCCGGTCTCAAGACGCTTGCTCCTGATTTTGACTGGAACTCTTACCTTTCCGGCATCCACGCTCCTTCGCTGGCGACGCTGAATGTGGCTACGCCTGACTTCTTCAAGGCGATGAACGGTGTGATCGCCGAGCAGAGCATGGACGGACTGAAGAGCTACCTCCGTTTCCATGTGATTAATAGTGCCGCACCGTGGATGTCGACGCCGTTCGCCGACGCTCACTTCGGGTTTTTCCAGAAGACGCTGCAAGGGCAGGCAGAGCAGACCGCCCGCTGGAAGCGCTGTACAGCGCTTACCGATGGCGCTCTAGGAGAAGCCGTGGGCCAGGACTGGGTCAAGCAGAACTTTCCGCCGGACGCCAAGGCCAACATGGAGAAGCTGGTTGCAGCTCTCAGGAAGGCGCTTGCCGAGGATATCCAGCAGTTGCCGTGGATGACGGAGGCAACGAAGAAGCAGGCCGAATTGAAGCTGGATGCCTTCCGGCAGAAGATCGGCTATCCGGAGAAGTGGCGCGATTATTCCGCTCTCGAGGTGAAGAGGGATGATCTTCTGGGTAATATCCGCCGCTCCGACGCCTTCGAGTTTCAGTGGGATCTGGGGCATATCGGCAAGCCGGTCAATGAGAAGGAGTGGGGCATGACTCCGCCTACCGTCAATGCCTATTACGACCCGAGCATGAACGACATCAACTTTCCGGCGGGCATTCTGCAGCCTCCGTTCTATGACTACACCAAGGATCCTGCGGTCAACTTCGGGGCAATCGGCGTTGTGATTGGCCATGAGATGACCCACGGTTTTGACGACGAAGGCAGCAAGTATGACGCGCAGGGAAATGTCAAAAACTGGTGGACACCTGCCGATCGCACTGCCTTCGATGCCAAGACGGATTGCGAAGTCAAAGAATATGGCAGCTTCGAGCCGGTTCCGGGACAAAAGCTGAACGGCAAGCTGACACTCGGCGAGAACACGGCAGATAACGGGGGCATCCACATTGCCTACCAGGCGCTCCTCTCAACCCTTGCACAGGATCATATCGACCCGAACAAGAAGATAGACGGGTATACAGCTGCGCAGCGTTTCTTTATCTCGTTTGCGCAGGTATGGTGCGAAAACAAGACCGACCAGTCTGCGCGGGTTGCTGCGCGGGTTGATCCTCACTCCCCGGGTATGTTCCGCACCAATGGGACGGTCCAGAACTCGGAAGAGTTTGGCAAAGCCTTCGGCTGCCACCTTGGTCAGCCGATGATGCCGAAGGACGCCTGTCGGGTATGGTAGAAAGGGATATCAGGGAGCAGACGGAGAATGCTCCCTGATGCCTGTTTATTGTTTACTGCTCATCACAGTTCCCTAAACCGCTGCTAGCTTTTACAATGCATACGGGACTCGTCCCGAATCAGTTTGCCTGTACGCCGCTCCGGCGACGGGCCGAAGGAAGCGCATGAAGTTTACAAAGTTGGGCCGGGCCGCTTTGGCCGTGGTCGCGTCACTCGGTTTCGCTCTGGGACTTACCTCCTGCCAGCAGAACTACACAGTCGGCTACGTCTTCGTGACAGGCTCGCAGTACAATCAGATCGCTTCTTTTGAAGAGCAGAACTCGACCGGCAATCTGTTCCAGTCGATCGGCTCACCTTATGGTTCGGGCGGCACCAACCCGATTCGCGTCGTTGTCCTTCCGGGCGGCCGCTATCTTTATGTCCTGAACCAGGGCACCCCCGGTACAGCGGATCCGGCAACGGGCAATATCCCTTACTCCGGCGCCCATATCTCGCTGTTTGCCATCGGCGGCAACGGAACACTGGCTTTCCAGGCTAACTACGAAAGCCAGGGTAGCGATTCCCAGCGCATCGCTACTGACGCATCAGGGAAATATATTTTCGTCCTCGACGAGTACTCGCCTGTTGGCACAAATGTTTCGCCGACCGGCGGCAAGGGCACGAGCTTTCCATGCCAGAGCAGCGATGGCAAGTTCCATCCGTATGGCGATGTCTCGGTCTATAGCATTGATGGGAACACGGGCCGTCTGACGCTGGTCACGAACCAGCAGCAGCAGAGCTCCAACGGCACGCAGCTCACGTATTTCCCGGTTGGCTGCTTTCCGATCGACTTCCATCCTACGTCCGGTTATCTCTATACGGCAGACGCCGGCACCAACGCTACCGCAGACGTAAACACGGTCTTCGCCTACGCGATCAACACTACGAATGGTCAGCTGACCCTGACGCAGAATGCCCCGCTGCAGACAGGCGCCATGTCGATCTCGGCGATCAACGGAGATACTGCGAACAAGTACCTGTACATCCTGGATCCGACGGCAAACATGATCAGGCCGTTTACGGTGGGAGCCAACGGCGCTCTGCAGAGCCAGACGAACGGCCCGATGTCGAACAGCACCTCTCTGGCCGGTAATCCTACTCAGCTGGTTGTCGATACGCAGGGCAAGTTCCTGTACGTAGCGAATGCCGGGCCTCCGTCCAGCAACCTGACGAATCCGAATAGTGATATTACGGCCTATTTCATCGACAGCAGCGGCACCCTGTCGACGATCTCAGGCGAGCCATATTCGACGGGTTCCGGTCCGCAGTGCATCATTGAAGATACGTCCAAGCAGTACTTCTACACGGCGAATTTCAATGCGAATACGGTGACGGGCAAGGTATATAACCCTTCGACTGGATTTATGGTGCCGATGCAGCATCAGACGGACTTTTCAACGATTGGAAATCCGACGTTCTGTGCGACGACGGCGGCAATTTTCTAGGGAAGGCTGGCCGGGGTTTGAAAGCCCCGGCCAAACTTCCGGCCTGGCTTTGCTAGCCGAAAGCCGGGTCAGCTTTTACAATGCAAGCGGGAGCAATCCCTTATACAGATGCCGTGCCTGACCCCGGGCACGCCGAAGGAAGCGCATGAAGTTGAGGAAATCGGGCCAGATCCTGCTGGCCACCGTCGTATCACTCGGTGTCGGCCTCGGGCTTACATCGTGCAGTCCCAGTAACACGATCGACTACGTTTACATCACGAACACGAAGGCAAACCCGGGGCAAATTAACGTCTACTACGCGGACTCACTGTCTGGCGCGCTGACTCAGATTCCGGACTCGCCGTACCAGTCCGGAGGCCGCAATCCGGTGGGCGAAGTCACGAGCCCCAACGGTAAGAACCTCTACGTGATCAATCGCGATGACAACAACATCGTTCAGTTTGCGATTGGTAGCGACGGTAAGCTTTATCCTTTGAACACCTACAACACCCCTGGCTCCGAGCCGAATGCCATTGCCATTAACCAGGCAGGGACATTGCTGTTTGTGGCCGACTTCTACCAGCCGGTGTCAACGGGCGCAGCTCCCTATAGCCCGACGAATCCTGGGCCTGGCGATCTCGTGGTTTATACGATCAACTCCGACGGCAGCCTTGGCGGTCCGGTCACCCAGACCTTTACGCAGAACGGCACACAGGTTTCAGCGCCGTACTATCCGCTGGGCGTTGGGCCTTCAGGCGTAAGCGCTCTGGCTAATAACGGATTTGTCTACGTCTCCGATACTTTGGCCGTCAATGGCGCTGGATGCAGCGTTGGACAGGGCGGAATCGATGGTCTGCAGGTGAGCTCGGCGGGTGTGCTGACGCCAGCCCCCGGCACTCCTTATTGCGCGGGCACGACTCCTTCAGCGATTGCCAGCGATCCGACCAGCCGCTTCCTCTACGTGACAGACAGCAGGCAGAACCAGCTGATCGGCTATACCATTCTGTCAACTGGTCAACTAGTTACCTTCCCGAGCGGTCCATCGAACACTGACGTGTTTCCTGACGGTATCGTGGTCGATCCGCGCGGTCAGTATATCTACGTGTCAAACTACACGTCGAATGACGTGAGCGCTTATGCCATCAACCAGCAGACCGGCTCGCCGTCTGCACTGGCGGGCGCAGCAACCTACGGAACGGGAACTGGTCCAATCTGCGTTATTGTGGAGCCTGGCCTGGCACGTTTTGTCTACACGGCCAACTTCCTCGATAACACCGTCACCGGCTTCCAGTTGAACCCGAATACCGGTACGTTGATTCTCAACCAGAACTCACCCTACCTGGCGGCCGGTCAGCCTACTTGTGCTGCAGCTGTTCCGCACGGGAACCATGCTTTCGAGCATGTACAGTCTGCGCCTGGCACCTAGAAACCTGGGACCAGCGTAGTTTTAGTTGAAACCGGGCTTCTGGCATCGCTTGTTACCTGCGATGCCGGAAGCCCTTTTTATTGCTCTACGCGCCTGTTTGGGATACACTGAGATTTCGCCCTAGCAGGTGTAATTTTCCTGCCTGACAGTGCCCAAGTTGCAGTGGTCCGACCGGCGCGAAGAGTTCAATCAAATTTTGGAGTAAGTCATGGCACAGGTTTGTGGAATCTGCGGCAAAGGTCCTCAGTTCGGTAATAACATCTCGCATGCACACAACATCTCCCGTCGTCGCTGGAACGTAAATCTGCGTCCCGTGAAGGCAAAGGTCGATGGTGGTTCGAAGCGTGTGCGCGTGTGCACGAGCTGCATCAAGAGCGGCAAGATCACAAAGGCTTAGGTTCGTTCAGGCAATTTCAAAAGACCCACTCGTTCTCATCGTGACTGGATGCGAACGAGTGGGTCTTTTTCACTTCTGGCCTTGAAAGCTCAGCGCGGCAGAGTTGATGCAATAGCGTAAGCCGGTGGGGTTGGGGCCATCCGGAAAGACGTGGCCGAGGTGTGACCCGCAACGTGAGCAGGTCGCCTCGACGCGGCGCATTCCGTGACTGGTGTCCTCGTGCGTGGCTACTGCCCCGGGGCTCACCGGCGTCCAGAAGCTGGGCCACCCGCTGCCGGATTCGTACTTCGTCTCCGAAGTGAAGAGTGCTGCCCCGCAGGCTCCACAGTGGTACACACCATCGTCATGGTTCTGGTAGAGCGCTCCGGTAAAGGCCGGCTCGGTGCCTTTCTGTCGCAGTACGTGATACTGCTCCGGGCTCAGCTGCTGCCTCCACTCCTGATCTGTCTTCTCGATCCGATCTGTTTCAATCTCTGACATATCTGTCCCTTTCCTCTATTTGGTTAGATTCAAGAACATTGGAAGCGAAGCTCTCTCTTCGCTCTAGAGAAGTGCAATTACTTCTATTTCGACAAGGGCGTCTTTGGGCAGCCGCGCCACCTCGACTGTCGAGCGAGAGGGAGTAACGTTACTATTCTCTGCAAGGTATTTCGCATAGATCTGATTCATCGCCGCGAAGTCATTCATATTGTTGAGGAAAACTGTCGCCTTGATGATTTTCGAGAGATCACTTTTGGCGGCGGCGAGCACGGCTTTCAAATTGAGAAAAACACGTTCTGTCTGGGCTTCGATGCCGCCCTCGACGAGGTTTCCGGTAGCCGGATCGAGCCCGATTTGTCCAGACGTGTATACCAGTCCGGCAGCACAAACAGCCTGTGAATATGGGCCGATAGCAGCCGGCGCGTGGGCGGTAGAGACTGCAATTTTTTCGCGGTTCGTCATGAAGTCCATTCTCAACCTGGTTACCGGATCCCGCAATGGGCGCTAGTTGTCAGGTAATAAACAAAAGGAAATCAAATTGAATCAAGCAGATACAGACAATGAGAAATCCGGGGATTCGAGTACCGATGGGTGGTAATTGGTAACGAAACTGCCATGTAAGAGGACAGATAGTTGCTGCATAGAATTCCATCGACCTTAATGTCTCTATAGAGCACTTGGGCTCAACACACAGGAGAATCACCGTTATGAAGCTTTCCGCTCAGAAGTTCGCTGTCGCCGCCTTTGCAGTAGCTTTCTCCGCAACGCCAATGTTTGCCTTCCCGATGGGCACCAACCCGCTGCCGCGCGTGAATGAAGCCGCTTTCCCGATGGGCACCAACCCGCTGCCGCGCGTGAATGAAGCCGCTTTCCCGATGGGTACCAACCCGCTGCCGCGCGTGAATGAAGCCGCCTTCCCGATGGGCACCAACCCGCTGCCGCGCGTGAATGAAGCCGCCTTCCCGATGGGCACCAACCCGCTGCCGCGCGTGAATGAAGCCGCTTTCCCGATGGGTACGAACCCGCTGCCGCGCGTGAATGAAGCCGCTTTCCCGATGGGTACAAACCCGCTACCGCGCGTGAGTTAGGCCTCAAATATAGTATGTTAGCTACTATCTTTTCTCGGATGTTTTAGGCGACACTATTCTCGCTGCATCTGTGTGAGGGTAGCGTGAATCTATCTCGGCTAGACGATCTTTTGTGGGTGGCGGGCTTCATTGGCCATGCCCTTTTAGCAACTGTTCTCGTCTCGAAAGGCCGCTGGCGCCAATTCCCAATTTTTACCAGTTCAGCGGTTTTCCAAGTTTTGCTTACTGCTGGCTTATTTGTAAGCTATCGCCAAAATTATAAAGCTCTATATTTCTGGATTTTCTGGCTTTCGTCCGTTCTCGATCTGTTGTTCCAGCTAGGCATTATGTATGAAATAGCCCGAGCGGTATTGAGGCCTACTGGGACATGGGTTCGTGACGCGAGCAAGGCCTTCCTTTCTTGGGGGCTAGCAGGAGCACTGGTTGCGGTTGCATTATCTTTCGCCATCAGTCCTTCTGCATCAAGTGCGGTACAAGCTTGGATAATCCGAGCTAATCTGTTCACCAGCCTACTTATCGCTGAACTTTTCGTTGCGATGATGTTTTCCGCTCATCGACTGGGCCTCGTGTGGAGAAATCATGTTATGGGCTTGGGGCAGGGCCTCGGAATGTGGGCACTAGTCTCGCTCTTTGTAGGAATTGCGGACAGTTACTTTGGCTGGGCTCAAATTTATAAAATTGATTATGCTCGTACGTTTGCCTACCTTGGTGCCCTTGTTTACTGGACGATCACCTTCTGGTTACCAGAGCCTGAACGTAAGCCACTTTCTCCAGAAATGCGTGATTATTTGCTTGCGCTCCACGAGAAGGTCAGCTACGATTTGTCAACTGTCAGAAGTGCTCGCAACTCGCGTTGAAGGCTGACTATGGTCTCTATCGTTTTAATCGGATGTTTTGCCGGGATTCTGCTTTCGGCTTTTCTCTACCTCACGCTCAAGGCACGCAGTGCTCGAGCGGCATCCTGGGCCGATCTCGTTGCCCGGCTGGAGCCGCTTCATCGCAAAGGGCTCGAGCTGGTAGCACTCGATAACCTTCAACCTGGACAAAACCAGCTTCGCTTTGACCCGGCAGAGATGTGGGACCTGGTTGGTGGCGTCGAGGGGCTGCGACGGATGAGCAGAAATGCAAATGTCCTGATTGCGCTCGCCGCTCATGTACACCAGTGGAATTATGAAGAAGCGATTATCGTTGCAGAGCGTATGCGCCGCGATGCGGCCCAACTGCGTAGCGCGATTTTCCGTATTCGACTGGAAATTCTCACCAAGAGGGTGATCGGGCTGCCTTTCAACTTACATCAGGCTGCGACCTCTTATTACCTCATGACCCAGCGCCTGCTCTCGCTTTATCAGTCGAGCCATGCTGGTCTCTATCCGGCGCTTGCTGAGGTTCTCTAGACTGTAGCGAAATGGATAAAAAAAAGGCCCCAGCTCAGCTGGGGCCTTTTTATTTTCGGGATGAGGGGGAGGCACGCTTCGCCTGAATCGTCGCTGCTGCTGACAGGTAATTCCTGAACAGCTTTATAGCTTCTGCGAGCGCTGGACTTCTCGTACTCCTGGAACCCGGCGCATGCCGCCTACGATCCTGTTGAGATGCCTGACATCTTCCGCCTCTACAACAAACTCGACGATGGCGCTCTCATTCGGGCCTGAGCGTGAATCCACGGTACGAATATTCGTGCCCTCGTCGCTGATAACGGCGGTCAGCTCCTTTAACATTCCTGTGCGGTCATCGCAGTAAACGGTGAGCCTGACGGGGTAGGTCATCCGGCGGCCGGGTACATTCTCTGCTGCCCGCGCCCACTCGACGGAGATGCGGCGATCCGATTCATAGAGGAGATTCTGTACGTTAGGGCAGTTCCGCGCGTGAACGGCGACACCCTTGCCGCGGGTGACGTAGCCGATGATCTCCTCGCCGCGAATCGGATTGCAGCAGCGGGCTCGATAGACAAGCAGCTCGTCCTGACCCTCTACGACGAGCGAGTCAGTGCCGCTTGCCAGGGATACGCGCTTGACGGCGTCCGAGACCCCGGGGGCTGCTTCCGCTTCACTTGCCGGGGGCGAAAGAATCCCGGGGGCAAGCCGATTGAGCACCTGCCGCGCCGAATATTTGCCAAAGCCGATGGCGGCCATCAGGTCAGCGGGTGTGGCCAGGCTATAGTCGCTGGTGGCTACGCGCGCGAAGTCCGACTCCTCGACCTTGCTCAAGGCTACCTTGTATTTGCGCGCCTCGCGCTCAAGCAGTTTGCGTCCGATCTCAATCGCCCGCTCGCGTTGATGCTCGTTAAGCCAGTGCTTGATCTTGTTGCGGGCACGCGAACTCTTAACGAAGGTAAGCCAGTCGCGGCTGGGCGTGTGGCCGTTCTGCGTAACGACTTCGACGATATCGCCATTGCGCAGCTTCGACCTTAAGGGCACCATCCGCCCATTTACTTTTGCGCCGATGCAGGTGTTGCCGACTTCAGTATGGATGCTGTAGGCGAAGTCCAGGGGACTGGCATCCTTGGGCAGCACCACTACTTTTCCCTTGGGCGTGAAGGTGTAGACCTCCTCCGGGTAGAGGTCGATCTTCAGCGTCGAGAGGAACTCATTCGGGTCCGACATCTCGCGCTGCCACTCGACCAACTGCCGAACCCAGGCGAGGCGCTGCTCGTCGCGTGCAGAGATCGGGGAGCCATTGGCCTTGTATTTCCAGTGCGCGGCGATGCCTTCTTCCGCGATGCGGTGCATCTCCTCCGTGCGAATCTGTACCTCAAACTGGTGGCCGCCCTCACCCATGACGGTCGTGTGCAGCGACTGATAGAGGTTGGGGCGCGGCATGGCGATGAAGTCCTTGATACGCCCGGGCACCGGGCGCCAGATGCTGTGAATCAGGCCGAAGACGGCATAACAGTCCTGAACGCTGCCGGTAATGACGCGAAGTGCGAGGAGGTCGTAGACCTGATCGACGGTGGTCCGGGACTTTACGAGCTTCTGATTGATGCTGTAGAGGCGCTTGATGCGCCATTCCACCCGCGCTTTGATGTTGTTTTCGCGCAGCTTTTCGTTTAGCAGCGCCTCGACGCCTGCCAGAAACTGCTCACCCTCTTTGCGGCGCGACTCTACTGCATCGTGGACCTGTTCGTAGCTGAACGGATCGACGTAGCGGAAAGCCAGATCTTCAAGCTCGCCGCGCACCTTGCCCATGCCGAGCCTGTGGGCGAGGGGTGCGTAGATATCCAAGGTCTCGCGCGCGATGGCCTGCTGTCTCTCCGGCTGCAGGTGCTCGAGGGTTCGCATGTTGTGCAGGCGGTCGGCGAGCTTGATGATGACCACGCGCACATCGCTGACCATGGCGAGCAGCATCTTGCGGACATTTTCAGCCTGGCGGTCCTCGCGGTTGGCGAACTGGATCTTATCGATCTTGGTGACGCCCTCGACGATGTGAGCGACCTGCTCGCCAAACCTGGCGGTGATGTCCTCGGTTGTGACCGGCGTATCTTCCACTGCGTCGTGCAGCAGGCCGGCGGCGATGGCGGTTGAGTCGAGCTTCATTTCGGCCAGCACGAGGGCTACTTCAAGGGGATGGAGTACGTAGGGCTCGCCGGAAGCGCGCAACTGGCCTTTATGGTGCTCAAGGCAGAATTCCCAGGCGCGCCGGACAATCTCGGGGTCGTCCGTCGGGCGATTGGCACGGACGGTCTTCAACAGCTTCTCAAAGCGAGGAGCTATTAAGTCTGTTACCACGGAGCCGGATTCGGGTGAGGCGCTTTGCGCAGTCGCCATATCTGATTATAGGCCGGGCCGATGAAAGACGAATTTACTGGAGTGAATCTGTATTGCAGCCCTGTCGAATTGCTATTGCGGCTTGCCAATCTGCCTGGGAGGTGGCTGCTTCTGCAGGGGCGCGGTGGGTGATCGCTGGCGCTCGCCGGGGAGTTCTCCCGGGATAGGCCGGGCGCCGTGATGGACCCAGGCAAGAAGTTCATCGAAGGCCAGGCCGGTTTGATCCGCGGTGATGTTGCAGTGGCCGTCGCGGTTGACGTATTGCTGGACAAACATGTCGTCGTTTCCCAGCCTGCGGGTCAACTCATCGTAGTAGGCAGCGGTGGCCGCAGGCACAAGCGGATCGTAGGTGGTGTGAACGGCGAGGAGTTTGCGTTTCAGCTCGCCGGTGGGGGAGTAGTAATCGGCAAGAAACCGGAGCGCCCTGGGGTCGGCTGCATAGCGTCGTACCTTCTCGTTGAGGGTGTAGTCATCGGTGGTGCCCGTGTAGATCAGGTTGCGGTTGTCAAAGGGGTTGCCGCCGGTCTTCTGGCGAAGATCCTTGATGACGAAGGTGTTGAAGACGAGTACGTCGGCGAGTCCTCGATTGGTGTGGATGTCGGCGAGGGAGCGCACAAGCCCGGCCTCGGCGGGGTGGGCGTCGAGGGCCTTCTGCACGGTGGAGATGGTCGGCAGATCGTTCATGGTGAAGTTGTCGGGGATATGTTCGACATCGGGCAGAATGCCGGGGAAGAATGCGTCGAAGGCAACGCGATTGGCAAAAGCCCGTTGCATGACGAGATCTGCAGGAGCGAGTACGCCGCAGAGGGCGAGGCCACCCTGATAGTCGTTTGGCCGCTGCTCAAGGGTCATCACGGTGAGCAGGCCACCCATGGAGTGACCCATGACAAGGGTTTCGTGCGGTGAGCCGTATTTCTTCCGATAGTAGCGAAGCAGGGCTGCCGTGTCCTTGATTGCGTTGGGAACGGCCCAGCCGCCGGCGGAGTAGCCGGATTCAATGACTGCGTAGCCGCGATTGAGGATCTGCTGCAGTACCCGGCTGGGGGTATGCGGCTGAAAGACACGCGCTTTCTGTTCATAGCCGTGGTAGTAGACGACGAGGCCATGATTCCAGTTCTGCGGCGTATCGATGCGAAAGGATGCGCCGTTGAGTGTCCCGATCTCGGTTTTCACCGGGACTGGCGGCGGCTCAGGGGTGACGCTGGGGGACTTGGAACCCAGGCGCGGAGCCCGAGTGCTGACCGGGGGCGCGGCGTTCCGCGGCTTGCTGTTGGATTGGCCGGTGGGGCTCGCGACCTGCGCGTGTGACGGAAGAAGCGAAAGCAGAAGGCAGAGGGAGAGCAAAGCTCTCGCGGTACGTCGTCCCGGCACTCTTGGGGCTCCTCCTTATGGTCAGCTGTGCGAAGATGAAACTTAAACGAGTCTGATGCGCAAAGCAAACCAAAACGAAGAAGTAGAAGCGCCTGCCAGGCGAGAAAATGGCGACCCGGTCGCAGCAGTTATCTCGCGCCGTGCCGCCGATCGCCTAAGGGCTGGCCATGTGTGGGTTTACCAGTCTGACGTAGTTGGGCTCAATTTTGAGCAGGAGAATGCTCCCTCGCTGGTTTCCGTAACGGATCAGCGTGGCATTTTCCTGGGGGTTGGGCTTTACAGCGCCAGCTCCCAGATCGCACTCCGGGTGGTCTCGCGGGAGGCACTGGACGAGGCTCAGTGGCTTGCGATGCTGCAGGAGCGGCTCCGTCTCGCCATTCGGCGCAGGCGGTCCATGCTCGATGTGGAGAACGATGCCTGCAGGCTGGCCTTCAGTGAGGCGGATGAACTGCCGGGGCTCGTCGCCGACAAGTATGGCGAGATCGTTGTGCTGCAGCTGCTCGCCAAAGGCCTGGATAACCAGCCCACGAGGGACGCAGTGATGGCTGTGCTGCGGGACGAACTGCTGCCCGCCACCATTGTCGAGCGGCCTGATCCGCGTATCCGCGAACTGGAGCAGCTGAGCACGCCCGCTGACGGGCCGCTGTATGCCCGCGATGCAGCAGAGCCTCTGCTCAAGACTATCTTTCGGCTCAATGACCTGAGCTTCCACTTCGACGTGACGGCTGGGCAGAAGACGGGCGCCTTTCTTGACCAGCGGGAAAACTATGCCGCTGCTGCCCGCTACGCGCACGGAGAGTCACTCGATGTCTGTACCTACCAGGGCGGCTTTGCGCTGCACCTGGCGACGGTCTGTTCTCGCGTTACCGGCGTCGATGTGTCCCGTGCCGCGCTGGAAGTTGCAGAGCAGAACCTGGCACTGAATCGCGACAAGCTGGTGGCCGGCGTCGACTGGCTGGAGGCGAATGCCTTTGACCTGCTGCGCGACTGGAGCGATGCGGGCTCGACGTACGACACGATTGTGCTGGACCCGCCTGCGTTTGCGAAATCCAAGCGGGCAACCGAGGGGGCGCTCCGCGGATACAAGGAGCTGAATCTCCGGGCCATCAAGATGCTGCGTCCGGAGGGGGTGCTGGTGACCTGCTCCTGCTCGCATCATGTTTCGCTGGCCGACTTTCAGGCGGTGGTGGCGGCTGCTGCTGCGGATGCGGGGCGGCGCGTGACTCTGCTTGAGCGCAGGGGTGCTGCTGCCGATCATCCTTTTGTGCTGACGCTTCCTGAGACGGAGTATCTGAAGTGCCTCATCTGCCGGGTCAGCTAACTACTCGGCAACGCCGTCCTTGATCCAGTCGCAGACCAGCCGCGGTACGCCGTGGTCGCTGAAGAGCAGGCCATGCATACGGAGAAGGCTGCCACTGCTCAGGGCGGAGGAGGCAAGATTCTGCGTGGCAGCGTCGACGTAGACGGAGACCTCTGCGCCGCCATTTAGCAGGGAAATCGGATCGTATGGCGCAAGTGCCAGGGTGTAGACGGTATAGCTGCCGCTGGTGGTGACATTGGCGACCGTCCCGTTGATGGTCTGGGGAAGCAGCGTCACTGTGCCAGCAACAGGATAGGAGCCATTTGATGATGCCAGGTTTGGAGAGCCAATACTGAGTCTCTGCCCAGGCATGAGGCTCATGAGGTTGAAGCCTGGAGAGAAGGGAAGCGCGGTGCTCACCTGCCGGGAGACTGCAAAGGTGGCATTACTTGCAAAATGGATCGGTGCCTCACCGAAAGAGGGAATCATCGCGAGGTCGTCACCCTCCCTCTGGCCAATCTGGAGAAACATATCCCTGCCACTTGTGTAGACGCTTGAAATAATTCCGACTGCGATGTCCTTGACCGTTGGATCTATTATCTGAATATTGTTTGCCAGCAGGCCACCGTCATCCTGGACGCTGGTTCCCACCATTGCGAACATGCCGGGCTGAACTGCTGAAATATCAGCTATCCCCTGGAAGCTCGTAGATCCATTCGTCCGGAACGTCAACTGAGCATCGTCGATGGTGTTCAGTTGGAGTGTGCTCGATGCAGCGTTGACTGCGGAGACGCGCCCGACCAGCAAGGAGGACGCTGGCTCACTGGTAGACGCAACAGGTTGCGATTCCAGACTGAACGCTGGACTGAATTTGATATCTGGTCCCCCGGCAGGTGGGAGACTGGCTGACTGTGAGGTCAGCAAATCAAGGGGAATCACCATTGCCTTGCCGCTTATCGTCAGAGGTGTGGTGAAATTCACTGTGGTGGTTGCCGTGCTTCCGCCTGTGCCGGTGTAGCTAGTGATTGTGTTGGGTTGAGTAAATCCCAGATAGGATGCATTCAGCGTGTTGTAGGTGATGGCTGCCGAGGTGTATGTCCCCTGGGGGATAAGCCCTTGTGCAATCGGCTCCGGATCGCCATTTGTATGGATAAACTCCACCGTCTGGGGCGAACTGAGCAGACTCACAGAGTGGCCACTCTGATCCTTGAGTGTCACACTCACAACATCCATCGTGAGGACGGTGAGTTGCCCATTGGATCGGCTGGAGGCAGAGAGCGTGAGGGCTGAGTTCTGGCCGGTAACCGGGGTTCCCGGCGCTGTCGACATGGGACTGCTGTTTCCTGCGCAGCCAGAAAGCACCAATGTTAGAAGTGCTGCTGCAACTGGCGCGGCGAATGCGAAGGGAGTGAGCAGCTTAATCCTGCAGCGGCAGGAATGGGCGCAAGGCAGAACTTGCATCGGCGAAATCTCCAAAGGCATCCGGGTTTTCGATTCCGCGCAAGTGTACTACACAAGAAGAGCGGCCTACTTAATTTCAGCGCCTTTACGGGCCTACGTAGAGCTCGACGGGTGAGAAGCCGATCTGCCTGGTTTTTTGATCTACACGCAGGAAGAGCGGCGTCTTGCCGCCGTTAATATCCACGCCCATCACGACTCCGTTTCCGACGGTTTTGGTGATCACGATCTTGTGCGCATGGATGACGCCGTAATCACTTGCCGAACCCCAGTCTTTCTGGAACTGGGTGAAATCGTAGTCCTTATAGCGGGCGGCGTGCTGCTGCCAGTCGGGATCGTTGTTCCAGATGCCGTATGCCTTGTTCATGTCGCGGGATTCGACTGCGGCAAAGAAGCGGTTGACCCTGTGCTGCTGCGGCCAGTCCCAAAGCACAAAGGTGGCGATCGCGAGAACGACTACGGCGATCAGGCCGCCGATGATGGAGTTGCGAACAACTCGCGCCTTGTGCGCGTTATAGGCAGGAGCATCGAGCAAAGTCATAGCAGCGGCACCATTTCCTCGGGGAAAACAATCCCCATTCATTCTGACACCATTAAGTGGTTTCAGGTTCCTAGCGGCTGTAGCTGGTGCCCTCTTTTTCTGCATGGCGCTCGAGGGCCAGCTCGATGAGCCTATCGATCAGCGCCGGATAGGGAAGGCCAGAGGCTGCCCAGAGCTTGGGATACATGCTGATGGCAGTGAAGCCGGGCAGCGTGTTGATCTCGTTCAGATAAATGCGGCCCGGCTTGCCTGATGGGGAGTCCGGCTCCATGAGGAAATCGACCCGGGCCAGCCCGGCACAGTCACAGGACCTGAAGGCTTCGATAGCCATCTGCTGGATCTGCCTGGTCTGCGCCCTGGTCAGACGGGCGGGGATGATGGCGGCCGAGCCCTCGCTGAGGTATTTGGCCTCATAGTCGTAAAACTCTTTGCCGGGCACAATCTCGCCGACGACGGAGGCCTGCGGCGCGTCATTGCCGAGAATGGCTACCTCTAGCTCGCGGGCCTTCTTCCTCTTGCCGCCGACGCCCTGCTCGATCACGATCTTGCGGTCGAAGCCGGCAGCCAGCTCGATGGCCGGACCCAGTTCCTTGCGGTCGTGCACCTTGGAAATTCCAACCGAAGAGCCGAGATTGGCCGGTTTGACGAAGAGCGGGTACTTGAGGGCGGCTTCGATCTTCGTGGTCATTTTTCTGGGGCTGGCCTTCCACTCGGAGCGCAGGAGGGTGATGTGCTTCACGATAGGCAGCCGGGCCGAGGCGAAGAGCCGCTTCATGACATCCTTGTCCATGCCCGTTGCCGAGCCGAGTACGCCGGAGCCGGCATAGGCAATTCCGGCAAGCTCGAAGAGGCCCTGAATCGTGCCGTCCTCGCCGAAGGTTCCGTGGAGGACGGGCAGAATCACGTCCACACTGAGTGCCTGCTGGGCAGGGTTGTGGGTTTCGAACGGGACGAGCGCGCCTCGTTTGCCAGCTGCCGGCACGGGTGGAACCAGCACGGCTTCACCGCGGCGGAGTACGGCGGCAGGAGCCGTTGTGGCGGGATCACCGGCGCGTAGAGGACGCGGCTCCGCTGCAGCTTCGCCAGCCAGCAAGCGTTCTGCATCGGCTGAGGCGACCCAGCGGCCATCCTTGGTGATGCCGATGGGGATGACTTCATACTTGCGGCGATCGATAGCCTTGAGGACGGACGCGGCGGAGAGGAGCGAGACTTCATGCTCGCCGCTGCGTCCGCCAAAGAGAATCCCTACGCGAAGTTTTGCCATGCTGACTGGAAGCTGCTCCCTGGGTGCGGTCTCTCTCTAATTTAGCTGGTGTTTGTGCTCGCCGGAATGGCAGGTTGTGTACCCCAGGCTCACCGGAAGGCCATGGGCAGCGGCGTGCCGGGCGCAAGCGTGCGAGCAGGGAAGAGGCGCGGCGGGGCACGCAGGATGGCTGCTGCTCTAGGCGGGACGCTTGAAGGAGTTTACCCTCCGCGCTTGTTCGAACTCTCCCTGGTGGGAGACGGCGCTGGGCCGAAGGTTGGTAGGCAGAAAGATGCTGAATACTGTGCCGTGGTGCTCGGGCACGATGGACGAACGTAGTTGCACGCTGCCTCCGTAGCGCTCGACGATGGACTGGCTGACCCAGAGGCCAAGACCGGTTCCCTGCTGTCCCTTGGTGGTGAAAAAAGGCTCCCCCAGCCGACGGCGGACGGTCAACGGAATACCGGTGCCGGTGTCAGCGACGGTGATCCGCAGTCCTGAGACCTTGGGATCAGACCACTTGCGCGCGGCACGGATGCGTACCTCGATCCTGCCCTCGGCGGCGGTTGCTTCAATAGCATTGGCGACGAGGTTGGAGAAGACCTGCCGCATTTCACCGGGATAAACATTCGTGCTGCCGTGGGTCTCGAAGCGGCGAACAATCGTGAGCTTCTTTTCGGTGATCCTGCGGGAATAGAGCGACAGCACCTCTTCCAGGAGATCATCCAGCTGGGACTTGATCGGCGTGGAGGTCTCGCGGGAGAAGTTCAAGGTCTGCCTGCTGATCTGCGCCACACGGTTCAGTTCCTGCTGGGCCATGGTGAGATAAAGATGGGCCTTTTCGGGAAGCCCCGGTTCTTCCTGCAGCAGGAAAAGCAGGTTCGTGATGGATTCCAACGGGTTATTGATTTCATGGACGATCGATGCGGTCACCCTGCCCAGGATGATCAGCTTCTGATTTTCACGCAGGCTCCGGGCCCAGATTTCATCGTAAGCAGGACCTTCCGCAACCAATGCCTTGCGCGTGTGGAGGAGTTCATTCAATGCCCGGGGCAGATTTTCAGGCGTGATCCGCCGCATGCTGTCGCCCGTGGGGCGTAGCTCGCTGCTGGCCGCCCTGTCGACGCACAACAGCGGAACCTCGCTCTCCATTGCCAGTTTCCTGATGGCGCTGACCGGCAGATTCGGCAGCCCCTCAGGGCTGGTGACAATGGTCTCCGGTCGATGAGACTGAATTCTGCTCTTCAACTCGGCGGCTGTTGCAACGTGGTGAAAAGTAAGCGTCATCCGCGCTCGCCGCGCCGATACGCGAAGCGAATGCGCGGGAATATCAAGCCCCGGCAGTAGCAGTATGGTTGGAATCATGGTGCGCGCCATAAGTGAATTCCTGAAATTGCAACTACTTCAAACCATCCCGCTCTCATTGCTATCCTAAGAGTGGTTCTGTCATGCCTCTACGATGGCTATGGCCTGTTGGCTGTTGCTTTGCATTAAATAGATATGCGCCCAGGAGTTACTTTTTCGCCAATCAGTCCCGATGCCGGCCTCTGACTACCAGATCGGCCAAAATCCACCAAGGATGAGATTCTGGAAATGCACCATTTAGAGTGCATATCGAACCTTCCGATAGTTTTTGGCAACCTCGCTGCAGCTTCGCAATCTAAAGCATTGACAGATATGAAGAAATCATCGCGCTTCAGACATCTCGCAGTCGGATTCTGCCTGGCGGCCTGCGGGATTTTGCAGGCAGGTGCGCAGAGCAATCCGGATAATTCGGCCGCGAACGCCTATTCAGGAAGCGTGCAGACTTTATCGCCCACCGCGGAAGTGATGCCTCTTTCTCTGGACGAGGCTATCCGCCTGGGCATCCAGAATAATCTCGCCCTGACGCTCGCTCGCCAGAATCAGAAGCAGGCTGAGGCACAGAAGCTGCAGACCTTGAACCTGTTTCTGCCCGAAGTCAGCCTTCAGGGCCAGCTTGCCTTTCACCAGTTGAACCTTGCGGCGCAGGGTTTCCGGCCTGGGTTGTTGCCGGAGTTTGCAGGGCTGCTGCCTGCGGGCGGATCGATCAATTTTCCCTTTGTCGTGAAGGTTACGACCCAGCAGGGCCAGATCAACCTCGACCAGACGCTCTTTAACTGGGCTGGCTTCGATCTCTATCGTGCGCTGCGGTCGAACACGAGGGCTGCCTACTACGATGCGGAATCGTCGCGGGGGCTTGTGGTGCTGAATGTCGGGAATTCGTATCTGCAGGCGCTGGCCGACCAGGCGCAGCTGGACTACGCCCGCTCGCTGTTGAGGACGGATGATCAGCTGCTCTATCAGGCGGTGGAGAAGCACCGGGCCGGAGTGGTTCCGAATGTGGATGAGCTGCGCGCACGGGTGCAGGATCAGCAGCAGCAGCAGGTGGTGATTGCGGATGAGGCAAGGCTACAGAAGGATATTATTTCGCTCAGCAGGCAGATCGGAGTTCCTCCGGGGCAGCGGGTGAAGCTGACGGAAACTGCTCCTTACGCGGATATTGCCGCGGTAAGCCTGGATGAGGCGCGGGCGCAAGCGTACGCCAATCGGCAGGATTACCAGTCGCTCAAGCAGAAGATGGAGGTTGCGCGCCTGGAGCATAGCGCCGCCGTGCATGAGCGGCTGCCGACTCTCAAATTCGGTGGCAACTACGGCGTGACAGGCGTTTCCGGGGGGATTTATCACGGAACGTTTGCGGCGATGGGAACGCTGGAGATCCCGCTGTTTCAGGAAGCGAAGTTCCGGGGTGACAGGGATGTGGCCGAGGCCCAGCTGGACTCGCTGCGTGCGCAGTTTGCGGATCTCAGGTTGAAGATTGAGCAGCAACTGCGGGACAGCCTGCTCGACCTGAAGACCGATGCGGAGATGGTTCGTGTGGCGAGAAGCAATGTCGAGCTTTCCACGGTGGCGCTCGAGCAGGCGACGGAACGCTTCCGCGCCGGGATAGACGATAATCTGCCAGTAACCCAGGCGCAATCGACGCTGGCCCGGGCGCAGGCTCAGTACGTCTCTGACGTTTACAGGTTCAATCAGACGAAGCTAGGGTTTGCTCGCAGCCTCGGCATTATCGATACGCAGTACAAGACGTATCTGCAGGGTGGCCATCCCCCAGCGATCAAGAATGACCGGGCTGCGGAGAGCGCTTCGGCGGCTCGGCCCTAAGGGCGCCTCTACGCATTCGGGCTCATTCATGAGGCAGCTGGCCAGCGCGGATCATCTGGCCAGCTGCTTCGATTGGGAAGAGCCATTCCCCCTCAGCCCAGAATCCCCATTTTGCGGGCGATCCGCTCCAGAGTTTCGAGAGCCTGATCCAACTGTTCCCGCGTATGCTCGCTGGTCATGATGGTGCGAATGCGTGCTTTGCCCTCGGGGACGGTGGGGAAGGCGATTCCGGTAGCCATGACACCGGCGTCAAACAGGGCGCGGGAAAACTCCATGGTCCTCTTGCCATCGCCGACGAGGATGGGAGTGATGGGCGTTTCACTGGCGGGCGTAGTAAGACCCCCGATATCGAAGCCCATGCCGCCAAGTTCAGCCTTGAAATAGCGCGTATTGTCCCAGAGGCGCTCGATGCGCTCCGGTTCCGACTCAAGTAAGTCAAAGGCCGCGATGCAGGTGGCTGTGACTGAGGGGGGATGCGAGGTCGAGAAAAGAAAGGGACGAGCGCGGTGGTAGAGAAAATCAATGAGATCTCTCGACCCGCAGACATAGCCGCCGAGGGCGCCGATGGCTTTAGAGAGTGTGCCGACCTGGATATCGACCCGGCCATGGCAGCCGAAGTGATCGACACTGCCGCGCCCATTGCGCCCCAGAACGCCTGAAGCGTGAGCGTCATCCACCATCATGATTGCGCCGTATTTTTCGGCCAGGTCGCAGAGTTGATCGACCGGCCCGATATCGCCGTCCATGGAGAAGACGCCGTCGGTAATGATGAGCTTTCTGCCCGGCTCACTGGCGATTTCCTTGAGGATCTCCTCGGCGTGAGAGACATCCTTGTGGCGGAACACCTTGATTTTGGCGCGGGAAAGCCGTGCACCGTCAATGATGGAGGCGTGGTTCAACTCATCGGAGATGATGAAGTCTTCTTTGCCGAGGATCGAGGATACTGTGCCGGCGTTCGCCGTGAATCCGCTCTGGAAGACA
This sequence comes from Acidipila rosea, assembly GCF_004339725.1. Classification (GTDB taxonomy): domain Bacteria; phylum Acidobacteriota; class Terriglobia; order Terriglobales; family Acidobacteriaceae; genus Acidipila; species Acidipila rosea. The sequence goes on from NZ_SMGK01000006.1 coordinate 153,643, forward strand.
ACGCAGGCCTCGACATTCTTGAAGCGCGCAATCTTTTCTTCGAGCTCCATGTGTATCTTCATGGTTCCGGCGATGGTGCGCACCGCGCCTGAACCCACGCCGTACATCTTGATCGCCTCGATCGCGGCTTCGCGCAGCTTGGGGTGTGCGGTCAGCCCCAGGTAATTGTTCGAGGCGAGGTTGATGACGCGCTTGCCGTCATAGGTGCAGACCGGCGCCTGTACGTCATCCAGCACACGAAGGCGAAAATAGGTGCCCTTCTGCTTCAGCTCATCGAGCTGTGCAGTCAGGTGCTGAAGTTGCGGACGTTCAGAAAGAGTGCCCGGCATGGAGTTACTCCTAGCGATTGAAATTTGTTCCGCGGATGTTGACGAACGATATGGGGGTTCGGCTTCGCGTAACCTGTTATGGTAGCGCGCGGCGGCTGTTTCTATACAGCGTGTGCGCTTTCCATTCTGAGAAAGAAAGCAGAAGAATGAAGCGAACGTTTACGAAATCCCGTATGAAGTCTCAGAGTCTCCTGGTGGTGGTCGCAGTCCTGCTTGTGGCGGGCTGCAGCCGGACTGCGAAAAACGGCAACAGCGACGGAGCAAAGGTTTATTCCAATCCCCAGCAGGGAGCTCAACAGCCGAATGCTTCCAACAACGGCCCGGCAGCGTCGACGACAGGGCAGCCCTCCGCGGCATCCGACAGTGGCCTGGCTTCTGCGGCTAACGGTCAGGCGATAGCAGGGCCCTCGGTTCCGACGGCGAATGCATCGGCACAGTCGAAGCCAGCCGCCGCGCCTCTCTCGGTTCCAGCCGGAACGGTGTTGAGCGTGCGACTGAACCAGGGCATCAATGTGAAGACGGCGTCTACGGGTGAGAGCTTCACTGGAACTATCGTCAATCCGATCAGCGCCAATGGAGAAATGCTGATCCCTGCCGGCTCTACGGCCGAGGGGATTGTGCTGCGGGCTCATCGCCGGGGCCGGTTCAAGGGAGCTTCCATTCTGCAGTTGAGGCTTACGGGACTCGAAGTCAACAATCGTCATTACCAGATCGACACGCGTAGCTTGACCCGTACCAAGAAGGGCAAAGGTCGGCGGACAGCTGCGTTTATCGGCGGCGGATCGGGGCTGGGTATGCTGATCGGTGGCGTAGCCACGGGTGGAGTGGGCTTGCTGGTCGGTGGCCTGGCTGGTGCGGGCGCAGGTACGGCAGGCGCAGCTTTTACCGGGAATCGCGACATCAACCTGCCAGCTGAATCCGTTGTCAGCTTCAGGCTGTCTCAAGCCCTGCTTCTACGATGATGATTATTTCCAGAAACCGCGATGCATGCTGAGACGCCGTTTAGCGCCGAGAGGGAGGCGCGCTTCGCGCCGTCCAATCTGGTAGCCAGCCAGCTTGGCAACTGTTCGCAGAAGTGCCGAGGGAATGAGCCAGAAATGGGCAGGCCAGAGGGAAGCAATCTCTGAGAAGACGAAGCGCTTGCCCTCACCGCCGGTGGTGCCGAACTCCTTCAAGAGCCAAGGCTCGCGGGCGTGCAGAACTCCAATGTCGAAGTAGCGGCGAAAATCCTGCGCGGCCGTGTAGCTGTGGGAATGGTATACGGCTGCGTCGGAAACATAGGCAATTTTCCAGCCTGTGAGCAGCATGCGCGCTGCAGTGACGGTATCTTCGCCGAATATGGTGTCCACGGGGAAACCGCCGGTCGTCATGAGCGCGGAACGCCGGTAAGCGGCAAAGGAGTTGGAGATGAAGATGGCCTTAAAGCCGAGTTCGCTCCGGCTTGCGAGCGTGCGCACCTGGGAATGGGCTGGATAGTTGAATAGCCGCGCATGCGCCTCGATGGGCCCTGCCCCGGGCCGTGGCAACTGCCGCCCATACGCTGCAGCCACGGAGGGGTCATCAAACGAGGCGATTAATTTATGGATCGCATCGGGAGAGGTGAGGATGGCGTCCTGAGTGAGATAGACAAGGATCTCGGCCTCGGGAAGCAGCTCCGCAGCGAGCTGGCGGGTGCGCCCATGGCTGAAATCCTCCCGGGCAATGGTGTGAACTCGAAAGCCTGCCGCCCGCGCGAGGTCAGCGGTTCCATCGGTGGAAGAAGAGTCGATGACGAGTACATCCTGCGGGCGCGCGCAAGCCAACAATGCTGGCGCGAAGCGCGGCCAGTCCGGAGCGGCGTTGAGGGTGGGGACGATGATGGAGGCAGTCATTACGAGATTAGACCAAATTCGTGAGCCGCTTCTGTGTTGAAGGGCAGTCGCAGAAGCGATCTAAATCTGTGGCCTGAATGCCGCTGGCGAACGACTGGAGAATTAGTGTGCAGTCTGCAGTTAATCAATAGAATGGCAAAACCAAATCCGCTACCTAAAGAAGTGATATAGGGATTCGTGAATCCAGCTATAAACCAAAGCATGAAAATGCAAGAGGAATAAAACATATTTCTGCGCCCATCAATCTGGCTAAAAATAATCAATCCGAGCAAAGCTACAAAGAGGGAAATGCCAATGGCTCCCATTTGCATCGTCATTGCATACCACTGCACTTCATAGAAAAAGGGGAATGAATCACTTCTTTTATAGTTGGGAACGTGTGACCCGATTCCTGTCCCGAAGAATGGATTAGACAGAATTACTCGATCCATTTGCGCTATCTGCTCGGTACGCGTTTCATCGGAGGCGCTTGAACCTTCTCCTGCAAACCGTGTCAGAAGACTCGCCGAGAATATTAAGACCAGAATTGTCGTAACAACGATTCCTGTCCGCGAAACAAAATCTGATCGTTTTATCCAAAAAGCTCGGAGAAATATGCAGATGAGATAGGCTGCGAAGAGAAATCTGGAAAAACTCAAGAGGACGACCCCTGAGATGCCAATCAGAAACAGGATGTCTTTCCACCTTCGGCGTCCCCCTAAGTAGCAAGGGAGCAGGAAGAGAATGATGATGTCCGAGGGAAACTGCAAGCGTAGCAGCCCTAAACCAATACTGTCGGTAACAGTCTCAAATCCTATCGTTTTTTCTGCTGTCTCTAAAGTAAAAAAACCGGTAAGCACGCCGATAAGAATTAATATCTTCAGCAGCATTGCGCCGGTTGTAATGACGAGTAACAGCGAATCCAGTTGGTCTCTTGACAATGCTGACTTCTGAGCTGCGAAGGCACCTATGGCCAAGACCAGGAAGAACAGCAGTATGCGCGAGCCGTGATCCAGTACTTGATTGAGTTCAAAGCCTTTGAGGATTGAAATGCCGCTCCACACCGTTATCATCGCGCAAACCGCGAGAAACCATATGGTGGAACTGATACGCATTCTGCCTTTGATTACGATGTAGAGCCATACAGAAAAAATAGCCATTGCCTTAAGAGGAGCGAATCCCGGCACTGCAACGCAGAATACCGTCAGCCAGAAGAAGCAATGATAGATTTTGAGCGAAACTCGCATTCTTCTACTGGGGGCTCCTCGTAGCGTTAAATTCCTAACAGTTGAACGATCGGATATTTAAATAGAGCGTACAGCAGATAAGGGGAGCGGTGTTTCTTGAACAACCGGAGCTCATTGCGGGAAGACATCACGCGTGCTGCTTTCGACACGTTATGCCGGCCTTTCCATCCGCGGCAGTGGTAAGCCCATAGATCAGGATGAAAAAGTATCTTCCATCCTGAGGCTTTAAGCCGCCAAGACAAATCGATGTCCTCTTTGTACATGAAAAATGTGGGATCAAAGAGCTCTCCCGATGTACAGACTTCACGGAGTGCTTTATTTCGACAGAGCATGAGTGCGCCACAGAGGGCATTGGCTGGTTCAGGTAAGTGATAGCGGGCAAGGTTTGCGACAGGGGAACGTTGATCCCTGTCATGAAGTCTCCCGTACCATCTCTGATCGATTCCGGTGGAGTCAATCAATCCCGTAGGCTGATCTTTATCGATATCGTAGCCGAGGAGAACACCCGAGATTGCGCCCACGTCGAGATTTGCTGATCGATCCATGAAATCGAGAGCGTTTGCGAGAAAGTCGGGAGGCAGAAATGCATCGGGGTTGAGGAGCAGGATGTAGTCGAGCGTCTGACATTCGCGCCAGCCCAGATTGTTCGCCGCACAGAAGCCGATATTTTTCCGTAATAGCAGGGAGTAGTTGGGCCGATGGCTTAATGCACGCAGGTATCCTGGGTCAGTTGAACCGGAGTCAACGATAACGACCGCATCCGGGGGTAAGGTCTGGCTGTCGATTCCGCCAATGCATCTGCCAAGAAACTTGCTGCTATTGTGGGTGACTACAATTATCCCGATTGAACTCATCTAGAGCCTGCTCTTATCGACGGCATTCATTGAAGCGATCCTGGTATAGCCGGTGGTCATCTATGAGCTGACCTTTGCCGCGGATTGAGGTAGCCAGTTTTTGCTGATAGATGCGCCCTCTTTCCAGCTGCTGAGCTTGAGTTTAAAGAGGGCCACATCATCTTTGCGGAGTAGTAGTCTTAGCAAGAAATATGCTTTGTAAGTGAGACCGATAGCAAAGAGGGCGCCTCGCCCAAGATACTTACCCATGAAAAAGGCCCGATTTCGCGTCCCATACCTCACGAAAAAAGTTGAACCTTTACGTGTAAGACTGCTTACTTTGTGCCAGAGTTTGGCATCGGGCAAGCAAACAAGTGAAACACCATGCTTCCATGCACGAAGAGTAAAATCTGTATCGTCGTTATAGACAAAGTAGCGGTCATCCATAAGCCCGACAATATCGAAAACAGTTTTATGGATTAAGATGCAGCAGGCTGGCGCATGCTGTACACGCCTTACCGAGTTGAACTGACCTGTATCCTTTTGATCTAGTCCGTAATGCAGGCAGCGATAACCCAGCCACGGCTGAAAGTATCCTCCCGCTGCCCAAAATACATCGGGACGATCGTGATAATACATGAGTGGCGATACCATATCGCACCGCTGCTCGATTAGTCCCTGTAACAGCCTCGTGATAAGTTCAGGCCCAAAAGTGACATCATTATTGAGTAGCAACACATAGTCGCAACCGGCTTCGAGGGCTAACTGTATGCCCTGGTTATTTCCAGTTGCGATTCCTACGTTATCGATGTTGGAGATTACAATGTCGCTGGGAATTTGACGCGCACGCAGTTTTTGTAACGTATCGTCAGTAGAGGCGTTATCTATCGCAATCAGTATGAAGTTGCGGTATGTCTGATGGTCCAGCGATCGCAAAAAATCATCCAAGACCTCGGAGCTGTTATAGGTTACGGTAACGATGCCTATTTTAGGGAAGGCGGAATCACTGTTCGAAGATGAAGTGATTGCGGGAGTGTGAGATGTATTCATGAATAGGCGGAATGATTTGTTTCCGAAGTTCAGGGTATATCTGTGCTGGCCGGTACGGCAACATACCTCAAAGTCCTAGAACCGCCCATCGCTGGGGAATACAAGCACTACCGTGGCGCGATTATTGATGCCAGAGCAGGGGCAGGCCGTTCCCGTCACTCGCTTTCATGTCATGATCTTCAATGATCGCTGAGATTAGCTGTTTTTTCCAGCTACAGGGCGTAGGCACTCCGTCGGATTAGAGAGGTTGAGGGGCATGCCGCGGGGCTGAATGTCTGCCGAAGATGGAGGCATCCATACCCCAGCGCCAGCGCACATAGATAGTCAGTCCTATATTCATCGATGCCATGCTGATGCCGGTTGCGAATGCTGCTCCGTAGATGCCCCACCGCGGAATCAATAGAAAATTCAAAAGAACATTTGCCAGTGCCTCGCCAGTAAGCGCCTGCAGTAATAAGTGCTGCTTTCCTGTCATGCTCATATAAGCCCCTAACGAGCCGGTGCTCGCATGCGCCAGCCGACAGATAGCCAGAATGGAAAGAACGGCCGAAGCTGTCACGTAGCTCTTTCCATAAAGAATGGAGATGAGGGGCGCGCCGAATGCAACGAAAAATGCAGCTCCGGCGAATGCAACCCCAAAGCCGGCACGGGATGTGCGGGTAACCAGTCGGGCGAGTGCAGTATTATCGCCACTTGCAGAGAGGGCAGCCATTCGCGGCTGCATGGCCGTGACGATTGCGCCCAGAACGAGGATGAGCATCTGGGCTCCACGGGTGCCTACTGTGTAGACGGCTGCGCTCCGCTCGCCTTTGAAATAGCCGATGAGGAGGGTGTCAACCTGCGTGTTGATCAAGAACATGATTCCGTTGCCGAGGAATGGAAAGGCTTCCAGCAGCCACTGCCTTGGCTGCATCACCGGTGCTTCCAGTCTGGCTGCATCTGGTATGGCCGCGCGCAATTGATTAAGCAGGTAGAACAGGGCCATCAAGCCTACTATGCATTGCACGATGAGGATCCGCTTCGTGGTGATCAACAGAGTATTTCTGGCGATGATCGCGAAGAGGAGTACGCAGGAAGGGACGATGATCGTTCGAGGAATCTGGCTTCTAGCAATAATGTGCATTCCTTGAAGCGCGCCTTCGATGATCTGATCAAGAGAGGTGCACAGCATAATTCCTACGGACAGGAACAAGGCCGGCATAAAATCCTCAGATTGGCGTATCTTCCCTAAAAAGGGGCCGGAGGCCAGAAGCAGAGCTCCTAAGAATAATGAGCTGAATATCCCGGCGGTAATACTAAACTTTATAATTCCGCGAAAAAGCCCCCACTGCGAGGTTTCTCTCCAGGCAGAAACCTGTCGCAAGACGAGGGTGGGCAGGCCCAGAGTAGCTATCGAACCCGTGAGCCCAGCGGCCGATAAAAGATAGACATAGACCCCGTACTGCGAAATTCCGAGGACGCGGGCAAGAACGATGCTGCTGAGAAGCGAAATAGCTGCAGCCACCAGGCTTACCGATACCAGGCCCGATATCGACCTTCTATTTTTGCTTGCCCATAGCCTGTTCAACATGTATGTATGCTCGCGTAAAGTGCGGCAGAGTCTGCCTTAGCTCAGTGCTGCTCTCAGCTTACGCATGGGTGCGAGAAGGTTAAAGCTCATCCGCCACTCATCGGAGAGGAGGAAGTTCATTATGGCGTTTTGTGTCTCAGTGGGGGAAGCCGTGGAACTTATCAGCGGGGAGAAGTTGCCGCGTATAGCGTGCCTGATCGCTCGAATCGCCAATGCTGTCTTGCCGGTTTTGGACCCGCGAAGGTCATTCAGAAGCCCCGTGGGATCGCTTTCCATGCGAGCAGCCAATCCTCCCGGGACGGGCGCGTGGTTGAGCTTGACGTCGCCACCAGTATTCCAGTTGGTCACGTTCTGCGACGCGTGTTCACGATAGTAGCGCTCTTCTTCGTCAACGTTGGAACTGTCTACATACCAGGGGAGATGGCGAAGCTCGCAGTCCCCGCGCACCCGCATGGCAGGGCCTAGCGTATATGGGGAGTGTGGGCGATAGAGGGCAAAGGTCGTATCGATATCAGCCTGGAATACGCCAGGCAATATTTCCCTCCCATATAAGGAGTTCTCCAGTGCGATTACCTGCTCGCGAAGGTGGTAGTGAGCTGGGAGATCATCGAGATGAAGGGCGGGACCAGCCTTGATGTAAGCAGGGAAGGCGCGGAGGAGTTCGAACAGGGACCATGCCATGTTGAGGGGGCATGGCTCAATGGGCACCACATCCGGGTCTGTATAGATAAACCAGCTCCGGGCGAGGGTCTCTTTCAACTCGGACATCTGCCATAGAGAAGTATGGCCCGCGTTTTTCTTGAGACGTATGACGCGGTGATTTGTCGATTGAAGAAAACTGATCAGCGGCGGGTAGCTGGATGCATTGTCGATTAAGGTTATGTTTCGATGCCCTGCCTGCTCCAGCCAGGCAAGCAGACGAAGAAGGCATCCCAGGCGATCTCGTACGTTAATAAAGACAGGAACGTTTGCGATAAAGTCTCTCTCCTGCATGGGCGAGGATGAGGACAACTCTAATGGCGTCATTATTCGATCTCGAAATAGGTGCGCGGTACGCTATCGATGCTCCGGCCTAATGTCTGGGATATAAAAGCCCTGATTCAAAATACCCTATCGAGCAGGATACTGCGCAGGTATTCGCCGTAGCCGCTTTTGGCGATTTTGTGGGCGAGGACTTCGACCTGGCCGTCGTCGATGTAGCCGAGCCTGTAGGCGATTTCTTCAGGACAGCATACCTTCAGCCCCTGGCGCTTCTCAATGGTTTGAATGAAGAGCGCGGCCTCCAGGAGGGAGTCGTGCGTTCCTGTGTCGAGCCAGGCGATTCCGCGGCCCAGGATCTCTGTGCGAAGCTGCTCGCGTTCGAGGTACCAACGGTTTACGTCTGTGATTTCCAGTTCTCCGCGTGCAGATGGCTTGATCGACTTCGCAACGTCGGAGGCTTGTCCATCGTAAAAATACAATCCTGTAACGGCGTAGCGAGACTTCGGCTGCTTTGGCTTTTCTTCAATGGAAAGCGCCTTGCCCTGGGCGTCAAACTCCACTACTCCATAGCGTTCGGGGTCGTGAACCGGATAGGCGAATACGACGGCGCCATCGCGCAGGCTGGCGGCATTGCGAACAGACTTTACGAAATCGTGCCCGTAGAAAATGTTGTCGCCAAGGACCAGCGCTCCCGGCTCATGGTTTAAAAAATGCTCGCCGATCGTAAGTGCCTGCGCGAGCCCTTTCGGCTCAGGTTGTGCGGCGTAGCTGATATTCAGACCCCATTGCTGCCCGGAGCCCAGCAACTGTTCGAAACGTGGGAGATCGACGGGCGTCGAGATGACGAGGAAGTCGCGTATCCCTGCCATCATTAAAGCGCAGAGCGGATAGTAGATCAGGGGCTTATCGTAGACCGGCAGCAGTTGCTTGGAGACGCAATGTGTACTTGGATAGAGCCGTGTGCCGGAACCGCCGGCCAATATTATTCCGCGCATACTGCTCCTCGTGTAGCGTAGTTCGTCTCTAACCACTTGAGATAGTCGCCGCTCGTTACTCCCCGGACCCATTCGCGATTCGCGAGATACCACTCGACGGTCTTTCTCAATCCCTGTTCGACGCTGACGCTGGGCTGCCATCCGAGCTCGCGCTTGATCTTTTCAGCGTTGATTGCGTAGCGCCGATCGTGTCCGGCCCGGTCCTGGACAAACGAAATGAGACGGGCATGGGGAGCGCCCTGTGGCGAGAGCTCGTCGAGCAAGGCACAGATGGTGCGAACAATGGTCAGATTCGCACGCTCATTGGAGCCGCCAACGTTGTAGGTTTCTCCCGGTGCACCCTTTTCGAGCACGAGACGCAGTGCGGCACAGTGATCGTTCACATACAGCCAGTCGCGCACCTGCTGGCCATCGCCGTAGACCGGCAGCGGCTTGCCTGCGAGAGCCGACTCGATCATCAGCGGAATCAGCTTCTCAGGGAACTGGTAAGGCCCGTAATTGTTGGAGCAGTTGGTGATGATCGCGGGCACCTTGTAGGTGTGGACGTAGGCGCGAACGAGATGGTCGGAGGCCGCCTTCGATGCGGCGTAAGGGCTGTTCGGGGCGTAGGCTGTGTCTTCACGGAAAGCCGGATCCTCGGGACGCAAAGTGCCGTAGACCTCGTCAGTGGAAACATGCAGAAAGCGGAAGCGGGCGTGCTCGGCTGCGCTCATCGTCTTAAGGTAGGAGCGCGTGGCCTCGAGCAGAGTAAAGGTTCCGTTAATGTTGGTTTGAATGAAGTCTTCCGGACCAACGATCGAGCGATCCACATGGCTCTCGGCAGCGAAGTGCAGAATCGCGCGCGGCTGCTTGTCATAAAGGAGGCGCGTGACCTGCTCGCGGTCGCAGATGTCTCCGTGGACGAAGCTGTATCCGGGCTTACTTTGAAGAGGCGCAAGCGTCAGAGGATTGGCGGCGTAGGTGAGCTTGTCGAGATTGATAAGCGGAGTTTGGGTTGTCCCAAACCAATCAAGGACAAAATTGGAACCGATGAAGCCGCATCCGCCTGTTACCAGAATGGTCTCATTCATAACTTGCGTGAACCTCTTGAAGTTTAATCATCGTGCCACCGTCGCACCAATCTGGTGCATGACCTCTTCGAGGCTGCTCTGCCACTGTGGCAGGTTGAAGCCGAAGACGTCATGCAGTTTCTGATTGCTCAATCTTGAGTTCATCGGCCGCTGAGCCGGAGTGGGATAGCTTGCGCTGGGGATAGGCTTCACCTGTTGCGTCTTCACCGGTGCGCTCTTCCCGGCCAGCTTCACGATCTCTGTCGCGAAGCCACACCATGAGACATGGCCTGCGGCGGTTGCGTGATAGATCCCGGATGGAAAATCAGCCGGGCTCACGCCGGCGCATTGTTCGATGAGCCGGACGGTTGCGCGGGCAAGATCAGGGGTCGAGGTTGGCGCTCCGACCTGGTCGTCAACGATAGAGAGCTCCTCGCGCTCGGCCGCCAGGCGCAGGATGCTGCGGACGAAGTTGGCTCCATGCGCGCTGTAAACCCAGCTGGTTCGCAGGATCAGGGAGCGTCCCCCGGCTGCCATCACGGCGTGCTCTCCAGCCAGCTTGGTTGCGCCGTAGACGTTGAGGGGGTTTGTGGCATCGCTTTCGAGATACTCGCCGGCTTTTTCCCCGTCGAAAACATAATCTGTCGAGTAGTGCAGGAAGAGGGCGTTCATCTTTGCCGCTTCCTCTGCAAAGATGCCCGGCGCAACGCCGTTGATCGCCATGGCGCGTTCGCGGTCAGTTTCTGCGCCATTGACGTTGGTATAGGCAGCGGGGTTGACGATTACATCAGGCTGCAACTGCTGGACGGATGCCCGAATTTCATCGGCATTGCCAAGATCACACCCGTCCCGGCCGAGTGCTACGACCTTCCCCAGCCTGCTGAGCATGGGGCATAGCTCCCTGCCGAGCTGCCCGTTGACCCCTGTGACCAATATCCTCATGTTTTCGTTACCTTAGGCTATCAAAGTTATGACCGTCCAGTATGCCGCATCTTCTATTTGACAGCGGATATACTCATCAGAAGTGGAGCTTGGCGGATGACGCAAACAGTGACGACGGAAGATGTGCAGCGGGTGGCGGAGTTGGCCAGTCTGGAGCTGACCAGTGAAGAAGAGACACGGATGGTGCGTGACCTGAATGCCATCCTTGGCTATGTCCAGCATATGAACGAGCTGAATACGGCGAACATCGAGCCGATGGCGCAGGTGGGCGAATTGGCCGGCCATGAGGCCTTGCGACCGGATGATGTCGCCACGTCGCTCCGGCGGGATGCAGTCATGGCAGGAGCCCCTGAGACGGACGGGGTGTTTTTCAAGGTGCCGAAGGTGATCGAGCGATAGTAACCGGACCGGCTCAACCTTGGCCTGGATGTACAGGGCCCGAATGACAGGCTTGCAAACGGGAAATGGAATATTGAACAAATGACGGTAGATACGGCAAAAAGCACCTACGCTACGATTGGCGAAGTCCGCCAGGCAATCGAATCCGGCCGGGCTACGGCTTCTGGAATTGCAGAGGCTGCACTGGCGCGGATTGATGCAGAGGATGGTGTCATTCATTCTTTTCTGTCGGTAAGCAGGGAACGGGCCATGGCCAGCGCGGAAAAGATTGACGCCGCGGCAAGGTCTGGAAACGATTTGCCGCCTCTTGCCGGTGTTCCCGTGGGTATCAAGGACGTGCTCACCATTGAGGGGCTGCCCGCAACCGCCGGGTCGAAGATCCTCGAAGGCTATCTGCCGCCCTATACGGCGACTTCGGTGCGGAAGCTGGAGGAGGCTGGCGCGGTAGTTCTGGGCAAGCTCAACTGCGATGAGTTCGCGATGGGCTCGTCGAATGAAAACTCCGCCTATGGGCCGGTGAAGAATCCGCGGGCGCTCGATCGCGTGCCGGGAGGCTCCAGTGGCGGTTCGGCGGCTGCCGTAGCTGCCGGCATGTCGGTCGCTACGCTGGGTACCGATACGGGTGGCTCGATCAGGCAGCCTGCTTCATTCTGCGGGGTGGTCGGGATGCTGCCAACCTATGGCCGCGTCTCCCGGTACGGGTTGATTGCCTTTGCCTCCTCCCTGGATCGGGTGGGCCCTTTTACGAATACCGTCCGCGACGCAGCGACCGTGCTGGGTGTGATTGCCGGGCATGATCCTCTCGACGCTACCTCTTCTCCTCTTCCCGTTCCCGATTACACTGCGGACCTGGATCGGGGAGTCAATGGGATGAAGATCGGAGTGCCGGCGGAGTATTTTGCGGAGGGACTCGATCAGGAGGTCAGGGCTGCTGTAGAAGCGGTGATTGACCGACTCAAGACGCATGGCGCCGAGATTCGGCCTATCTCTCTGCCGCACACCCGGTATGCGGTACCAACCTATTACGTGCTGGCGACGGCTGAGGCCAGTGCCAACCTGGCGCGCTTTGATGGCGTTCGCTACGGTCATCGCTCGGCTGAGGCGAATACCTTGTCCGCCATGTACCGCCGCTCGCGGGAAGAAGGCTTTGGCGCGGAGGTCAAGCGCCGCATCATGCTCGGAACTTACGTACTAAGCGCCGGCTACTACGATGCCTACTATAAGAAGGCCCAGCAGGTGCGCCGCCTGCTGACGAATGACTTTATTGCGGCATTTGCCGATGTGGATGCCATTGTGACCCCCACTGCCCCCACGCCTGCTTTCAAACTGGGGGAGAAAACCGACGATCCGCTGGCCATGTACCTGGCTGATATTTATACCGTAACTGCCAATCTTGCAGGCATTTGCGGCATCTCTATTCCCTGTGGCCAGTCGTCGGAGGGCCTGCCCATTGGAGTTCAGATCCTTGGCCGGCACTTTGACGAGGCGACGGTCTTCCAGGTTGGCCACGCGATTGAGAAAGCGGATTGAAACGAATTCATTTTATTTACATCTAATAACTAGGATGGATTCCTTACGGGATTCAGGACGTCGCATATGATATCCTGAGATTCTTTGGTGGACGTGCGCCCTTCGCCCAGCGATACATTTAGATTTTCGCTCCGGGAATGCCTGAATGGCCTTGACCGCACTGTGTCCTACCCAAGCCATAAAAATCCGAATCATCCGCGGGAGTAACGCGCTTGGCGATAGAAGACAAGTACGAAGAAGATATACAGAAACTGATTGATGCGGGCAAGGAAAAAGGCTACCTGACCTACGGTGAGGTCAATGACCTGATTCCTGGCGAGCTCCAGTCTCCCGATGATCTTGATGACCTGATGACAACCATCGGGACACAGGGCATCGACATACTGGAAGGCGGACCCAAGCTCGGCGGCGACCAGTTTGATGAGGGTGAAGAGGGCGAAGATGTCGAGCTGGATTTGACGCCCGGAACACTCGAAAAAACCAATGACCCCGTCCGCATGTACCTGCGCGAGATGGGCACCGTTCCGCTGCTCACTCGCGAAGGCGAGGTCGAGATCGCGAAGCGCATCGAGCGCGGCCAGCTTCGCGTGATGAAGGCGATTTCTCGTTCGCCGATCGTGATCCGCGAGATCCTGGCCCTGGGCGAAGACCTCAAGCGCGGTGTGCGCAATGTGAAGGAAGTCGTGATCTTCGATGAAGAAGAGATCACGGAAGAGATCCTGCAGGCGCGCATCCGGCAGACGACCGCCAAGATCGACACGCTCGGCAAGCACCAGAAGAAAGCCCTGGCTCTTGAAGAGAAGCTGGCCGAGATCAACCCCAAGAGCAAGGCCAAGGAGCATCGCAAGACGCGCTGGGCCATCGGGCGCGAGAAGGTTCTGGTCAACCGCGTTGTCCGGGAGCTGAAGTACACGAATCAGGAGCGCAAGCGCCTGCTCGACAAGGTCAACAAGACTGTCGATGCCATGCGTACGCTGGAGCGGCAGATCAGGACGCTCGATCACAAGTTCGAGCAGTCGAAGAGCGAAGAACTCCGGAAGGAATACCGCCGGCAGCAGAAGAACTGCAAGACGGATCTTGAGAAGCTCGAAGTTGAAGCCGGACTCTCGATCGCCGATCTCAAGCGCACGCAGCGGGAGATTATCCAGGGCGACATGGACGCCGAGCAGGCCAAGCGTGAGCTGATTGAAGCTAACCTGCGCCTCGTGGTCTCCATTGCGAAGAAATACACCAATCGCGGACTGCAGTTCCTCGACCTGATTCAGGAAGGCAATATCGGCCTGATGAAGGCGGTCGATAAGTTCGAGTACCGTCGCGGTTACAAGTTCTCGACCTACGCGACGTGGTGGATACGACAGGCTATTACCCGCGCCATTGCCGACCAGGCGAGGACGATCCGCATCCCTGTCCACATGATCGAAACGATCAACAAGTTGATCCGCACCTCGCGGCAGCTTGTGCAGGAACTGGGACGCGAACCTACTTCCGAAGAGATTGCCCGTCGCATGGATATTCCTGTAGCGAAGGTCCGGAAGGTCCTCAAGATCGCGCAGGAGCCGATTTCGCTCGAGACGCCGATTGGCGAAGAAGAAGACTCGCACCTTGGCGACTTTATTGAAGACCGCCAGGCTGTGTCTCCTTCTGAGGCCGTCATCAGCGTGAATCTTAAGGAGTACACCTCGCAGGTCCTGCGAACGCTCACTCCGCGAGAGGAACGCGTCATCAAGATGCGCTTCGGGCTCGAAGACGGCTCCGAACACACGCTGGAAGAGGTTGGTCAGAGCTTCCAGGTAACGCGCGAGCGTATCCGCCAGATCGAGGCGAAGGCCCTCCGCAAGCTGCGGCATCCGTCGCGGTCCCGGAAGCTCAAGGCCTTCGTCGATAACGTCAGCGAATAAAGACTTAGAAAACAACCGGCCCGTCGCTTCTCTGCGGCGGGCCTTTTTTATTCCGGAACCTGCCAGCCTGCCAGAGTCTGGGCAAGGGTAGCCTTGTCCGTCGCATCACCCGAGAGCTGCTCCTTAAGCTGAGGAAACGCCTGGATGACCTGGGGAGTCCGGGCCCATACGGGTACATCTTCGAGGACGTACTTGTAGGTGACCTGTGTTTCGGGGAACCCATCCTTTTTGACGGGAGGGGTGGAGCTGTCAATGCCGGTTATGTGCCGATGCCCATAGCAGAAGCGGGCTGTGGCACGCTGACCCGCGGGGGTGAGCGAATAGCGATTGACGTGAATCGTCAGATCTTCCTGGCGAGTCAACAGGCCGGATTTCATCAGAGCTTCCATCTGCTGCGCCTCTTTCCGGGAGGCCGCAGTGGAGCCAACCTCGTAGGGAAAATGAAGCATAGTAGGGAAGAGACACTCATTCCGTTCGGTAAAGTGTGCGTTCAGCGCTGCCTGAAAGTTGGCGGGCGTCGGCTTTGTCTTTGAGTTGCAGCCAAGTGCAGCAACCAGCAGCAGTCCAGCGGCAAGTACCGGTTTCGTTCCTGGCATGATTCCCTTTCGCGTCTTAACCATCCGCATTATGAAGCAGATTACAGGAAAAGGGCAGCATGGAATTTAGTCGCCGGGGACAGCATTCGGCGATTTATGAGTTGGGACGCGCTCTCCCGATTCGAAACGCTTGCCGAAGCGCTGGACCCGAACCTGCAGCTTATCGAAGAAGAGATAGACCACGGGAGTGGTGAAGAGCGTGAGCATCTGGGAGACCAGGAGGCCGCCGACGATGGTGATGCCCAGAGGGCGTCGCAGCTCGGAGCCTGTGCCGGTGCCAAGCGCCAGCGGCAGTCCTCCAAGCAGCGCGGCTGCGGTGGTCATCATGATGGGACGGAAGCGGAGCAGGCAGGCTTGATAGATGGCTTGCTCCGGCGTCTTGCCCTGTTCCCGCTCGGCGACGAGCGCGAAGTCGATCATCATGATGGCGTTTTTCTTCACAATGCCGATGAGCAGGATGATGCCGATGATCGCGATCACGCTCAAGTCTGTATGGGTGATGAGCAAGGCGAGAATGGCGCCGACGCCAGCCGAGGGGAGCGTCGACAGGATGGTGATGGGGTGAATATAGCTCTCGTAGAGGATGCCCAGCACGATGTAGACGGTCGCCAGCGCGGTGAGAATCAGGAAGGGTTCGCTCGAAAGCGAGGACTGAAAAGCCTGTGCCGTTCCCTGAAAGCTGGCGTGAACGGCGCTGGGCATTCCAATATCTTCCTGCGCGATATTGAGTGCCGTAACCGCCTGCCCGAGGGAAACGCCAGGCGCGAGGTTAAAGGTGAGCGTGACGGCGGGGAACTGGCCCTGGTGATTGACGGCGAGGGCGGTTCGCGCGGAAGCAAACTTCGTAACGGCTGACAGGGGAACGGATTGCCCGGTCTGCGATTTGATGTAGATGTTAGCGAGAGAATCCGGATTGCGCTGATACTGCGGCGCGACCTCCATGACAACGTGGTACTGGTTGAGCGGGGTCAGCATGGTGGAGACCTCGCGCTGGCCAAAGGCGTCATAGAGCACGTTGTCGATCATCGCTGCACTGATGCCCAGGCGCGAAGCGGTGTCGCGGTCGATGGTCAGGTTTGCTGCGAGACCCTGGTCCTGCTGGTCGGTGGAAGCGTCCCGCAACTCGGGCATGGTGCGCATCTTGGCGAGCAGCCGGGGCGCCCACTCGTTCAGCAGTTTCAGATCTTCGCCTTCGAGCGTGTACTGATACTGGGCGTCGCTGGCACGTGCGCCGACACTGATGTCCTGGGCAGACTGAAGAAACAGTGCGACGCCGGGAATCTGCGCCAGCTTTGGCCGCAGGCGGTCGATGATCTGATCTGAAGTGACGCCGCCGCGCTCGTTGAGCGGCTTGAGGGTGATGAACATGCGGCCTACGTTCACCGTTGCGCCGCCGCCACTGCCGGCGAAGGCGATGACCGCCTGAACGCCGGGATCCTGCCGCACGATATTGGCGAGAGCGGTTTGCTTCACATGCATTGCGTCGAAGGAGATGTCCTGCGAGGCGCGAATGGAGCCCATGATGCGGCCCGTATCCTGTTGGGGAAAGAAGCCCTTCGGCACGAGGATGAAGAGATAGACATTCAGAAAGAAGGTGGCGACGGTGATGAGCAGAACCGGCCCCTTATGCGCAATCACCCAGCGGAGGCCGTGATCGTACCCGCGAAGCAGCCAGTTGAAGAATCGCTCGCCGGCAAGATAGAAGCGGCCATGCTTCTCCTGATCGTGAGGCTTCAAAAACTCGGCGCACATCATGGGCGTGGTCGTCAGCGAGACGAACATGGAGACGGCGATGGCCACGCTGAGAGTTACGGCAAACTCGCGGAAGAGCCGGCCGACGATGCCTCCCATGAGCAGAATCGGGATGAAAACGGCGATCAGCGAGGTGCTCATGGAGAGCACGGTGAAGCCGATTTCGCGCGAGCCCTTGAGCGCTGCCTCGCGCGGACTCATCCCCATCTCGAGATAGCGGCTGATGTTCTCAATGACGACGATGGCGTCATCCACGACAAAGCCGGTCGAAATGGTCAGCGCCATCAGCGACAGGTTGTCGAGCGAGTAGCCCAGCAGGTACATGACGCCGAAGGTGCCGACGAGCGATAGCGGGACGGCTACGCTGGGAATGATCGTCGCCCAGAAGTTGCGGAGGAAGAGGAAGACGACCATCACCACGAGGAGAATCGAAATGATGAGGGTGATCTCTACATCGTGCACCGCCGCACGGATGGTTACGGTGCGATCCAGTGTCACCTGCAGGTTGATGAGCGGTGAGATGGAGGCCTTGAGCGCCGGGAGCGCTGCGTAGAGGCGCTCGACGGTGGCGATCACGTTTGCGCCGGGCGCCTTGAAGACAATGATGAGGACAGCGGGCTTGCCGTTCGCCAGGCCTGCGGTGTGGATGTCGGCGATGCCGTCGGTCACCTCGCCGAGCTGGTCGAGACGTACCGGCGCGCCGGTTGCGCTGTTGTAGCCGGCGATTAGAGGGCCGTAGAGGCTGGCCTTCATGAGCTGATCGTTGGCGGCGATGGTAGACATCTGACCGCCGGACTTCAGATAGCCCTTGGCCGAATCCATGTTGACCGCGCCGAGCATGGTGCGGATGGCTTCGAGCCCGATGTTGTAGGAGCTCAGCTGTAGCGGGTTGAGCTCTACCCTTACCGCTGGCTGCGAGCTTCCACCGACAAAGTCTTCTCCGACCCCTGGGATCTGCGCGATCTTCTGGGCAAGGATCGAATCTGCGGCATCGTAGATCCTTCCCTTGGGAAGTTCATCGGAGGTGAGCGCCAGGATCATGATGGGCGCATCCGCCGGGTTGACCTTCCAGTAGTGCGGATTCTGGGGAAGGTTGGTGGGGAGCTGCCCGCGGGCCGCATTGATGGAGGCCTGCACGTCGCGTGCGGCGGCATTGATATCGCGGTCCAGGTCAAACTGCAGAGTCACCGAGGTGCCGCCGAGGGAGCTGGCAGAGGTCATCTGCGTGACGCCGGCGATTCTGCCAAACTGGCGTTCCAGAGGCGTGGCAACGGAGGAGGCCATGGTCTCCGGGCTGGCGCCGGGGAGATTAGCGTTCACGTTGATAGTCGGAAAATCGACTTCCGGCAGCGAGGCTACGGGGAGCAGCCCGTAGGCGACGGCTCCGGCGAGCAGCAGCGCAAAGCTCAGTAGCGTGGTTGCGACGGGCCGGCGAATAAATGGGGCGGAAAGGTGCATGCGCTAGTCCGCCGAAACCACGTGTTCATCATGGATACGCAGGCGGTCGCTCCGGGAGAAGCGCCGCGCCAGCTTATCGAAATAGAGATAAACGACAGGTGTGGTGTAGAGCGTGAGCACCTGCGAGAAGATCAAGCCGCCGACAATCGTGATGCCCAGTGGACGGCGCAGCTCTGCGCCCATTCCCGTGCCGAGAGCGAGAGGCAATCCTCCCAGCAGGGCGGCCATGGTGGTCATCATGATCGGCCGGAAGCGCAGCAGACACGCCTGATAGATCGCCTCTTCGGCGGGCTTACCCTGACCGCGTTCTGCCTCCAGGGCAAAGTCGATCATCATGATGGCGTTTTTCTTAACGATGCCAATCAGCAGGATGATGCCGATAATGCCGATCACGTTGAGATCCATCTTGAAAAGGATCAACGCGAGGATAGCCCCGACACCGGCAGAAGGCAGCGTGGAGAGAATCGTGATGGGGTGGATGTAGCTCTCGTAAAGGACGCCGAGCACGATGTAGACGGTGATAAGCGCGGCGAGAATGAGGATGGGCTCATTCGAAAGCGAAGACTCAAAGGCGGCGGCCGTACCCTGGAAGCTGGCGTTGATGCTGGCCGGCATTCCCATCTGCTGCTCGACCTGGTTGATCACCTGCACCGCATCGCCCAGCGAAACGCCGGAGGCGAGGTTGAAGGAAATGGTCGCGGCGGGGAACTGGCCGAGGTGATTGACGGCGAGCGGTGTGTGAGTTGAGCGGATTCTTACAAAGGTGCTGAGCGGAACCTGTGCTCCGGTCGATGAGGCAACGTAGATATTCTTCAGGTCGTCAGGGGTTCGTTCAAAGCTGGGCGGAACTTCAAGCACGACATGGTACTGGTTCAGCTGGGTGAACATGGTCGAGACCTGACGCTGGCCGAAGGCGTCATAGAGGGTATTGTCGATCGTCTGGATGGATACACCCAGTCTCGATGCTGTGTCCCGATCGATGACCACGTCTGTTTCCAGCCCGTTATCCTGCAGGTCGCTTGCTACATCGCGGAGCTGGGGCAGCTTCTGCAGTTCGGTGACGAGGCGCGGAACCCAGTCGTTGAGTTCTGCGCCATTCGCATCTTCTACGACGTACTGGTATTGGGTCCTGCTGACGCTGTCTGCAACGGTAAGATCCTGCAGCGCCTGCATGTAGAGCGTTATGCCCTCAACGTGCGCCAGTTTGTCCCGCAGGCGATGGATGATTTCGGGCGCGCGGCTCTTGCGATCTTCTAGCGGTTTGAGGTTGATCTGGATGCGCCCGCTGTTCATCGTGGTGTTGACTCCATCCACTCCGATGAACGAGGAGAGGCTTTCGACATCCGGATCCTGCAAGATCACATGGGCGAGTTCCTGCTGACGGCGTCCCATCTCAGAGAAGGAAATGGTCTGGGGCGCTTCCGAGATGCCGAGCAGCACGCCAGTGTCCTCGACGGGGAAAAAGCCTTTCGGCACGATGACGTAAAGGAAGATGGTGAGAGCGAGCGTGGCAATGGTGACGAGCAGCGTGGTTAGCCGGAAGCGAAGGACGACCTGAAGGGTGCGGCCATAGGCGGCAATGATGCGCTCGAAGATTCTCTCTGACCAGCGATATAACCTGCCCCGCTCGTGCTCCGGCTTGTGGCGCAGGATCTTGGCGCACATCATCGGGGTGAGCGTAAGGGAAACGACGGCGGAAACGAGGATGGTGACGGCCAGGGTGATGGCGAACTGGCGGAAGAGTCTGCCTACCACGTCGCCCATGAAGAGCAGCGGAATGAGCACCGCGATCAACGAAACGGTGAGCGAGAGAATGGTGAAGCCGATCTGCTCGGAGCCCTTCAGCGCTGCTTCCAGCGGCGAATCGCCCTCTTCCAGGTAGCGGCTGATGTTTTCGATCATCACGATGGCGTCATCGACAACGAAGCCGGTCGAGATGGTCAGGGCCATCAGGGTGAGGTTGTTCAGGCTGTACCCGAGCAGGTACATGATGCCAAAGGTGCCGACGAGCGAGAGCGGAACGGCCACGCTGGGGATAATCGTCGCCGCCAGGTTACGGAGGAAGACGAAGATCACCATCACGACGAGCGCAATGGTCAGCATCAGCTCGAACTGAACATCCTTAACCGAGGAGCGGATGGTGATGGTCCGGTCGGTCAGCGTAACTACATTGATGGAGGCCGGAAGGCTTGCCTTGAGGGCAGGCATCAGCTTCTGGATGCGGTCGACAACGCCGATGATATTTGCGCCCGGCTGTCGCTGAATGTTGACGATGACGGCCGGGACTTCGTTCATCCATGCGGCTTGCAGCGTATTCTCAGGGCCGTCGACAACATTGGCTACATCCTGGACCCGGACTGCCGCACCATTGCGATAGGCGATGACGATGGGCTTATAGGCGCTGCTGGTCAGCAGCTGATCGTTTGCGCCGATGGTAT
The DNA here is from genome assembly GCF_004339725.1 of Acidipila rosea. Taxonomy (GTDB): domain Bacteria; phylum Acidobacteriota; class Terriglobia; order Terriglobales; family Acidobacteriaceae; genus Acidipila; species Acidipila rosea. The sequence goes on from NZ_SMGK01000006.1 coordinate 174,560, forward strand.
AGGACTGGCGGGTTCCGTTGAGGTTGCCCTTTGCCTGATCGACATTTGCGGCCGCCAGGGTATTGCGGATGTCTTCAAGGCTCAGGCCGTAGGAGGCGAGCTGAGTTGGGTTCGCCTGTACCCGGACAGCCGGCTTCTGGCCGCCAGCGATCGAAACAAGGCCTACGCCGGTGACCTGGGAGATCTTCTGGGCAAGATTGGTGTCGGCCAGATCCTCAACCTTGGTGAGCGGCATCGTGTCGGAGGTGAGGGCCAGAGTGAGAATGGGCTGATCGGCGGGGTTGACCTTGCTGTAGACCGGAGGGTTAGGCAGGTCCGCCGGCAGGAAGCTCTGTGCGGCATTGATGCCAGCCTGTACTTCCTGTTCGGATACATCGATGTTTTCGTCGAGACTGAACTCCAGCGTGATGACTGACCCGCCGTTTGAGCTGGTCGAGGTCATCTGGTTGAGGCCCGGCATCTGCCCGAACTGGCGCTCCAGAGGAGCGGTGACAGAGGATGCCATGACCTGCGGGCTTGCGCCGGGGTAGAAGGTGACGACCTGGATCGTCGGGTAATCGACCTCAGGAAGCGCCGAAACCGGAAGCTGTCGATAAGCCACGAAGCCCGCGAGCAGGATGGCCGCCATCAAGAGAGAGGTGGCTACGGGCCGAAGAATAAATGGTCGCGAAGGGCTCATACTCTGTCGGGGACCTCAGGAGCCCATCATGCCGGAATCACTGCCCGAGCTGATCCTTGGGCGGGTCTGTCGCTTCATGTCCATCTGGCGCGGGATCACCTTCATGGCGTCCCGCAGTTTATCTGCTCCATCCGTCACAACCTGATCGCCGGGCTTGAGTCCGCTGGCGAGGATGGTGGTTGCGCCTTCTGTCAGGTCAACCGTCACCTGTCGCATGGCAACCGTGTTGCCGGAGTTTACTACCCAGACATAATCGCCATTGGTGCCGTGCTGCAGGGCTGCCGCCGGCATGGTGATCGCTTTGGGCTGCGTCTCAAGGATCAGATGCACGTTTACAAACTGATTGGGAAAGAGCAACTCGGTCTTGTTAGCGAAGACAGCTTTGAGCTTGGCGGTGCCGGTGGTGGTGTCGATCTGATTATCCGCAGTGAGGAGTTCACCGGACGCGATGTGTTCAATGTCGTTGCGGTCATAGGCCTCAGCCTCAAGCGCCTGCCGGCCACGCATTTTGTTGAGCACCCTGGGAAGCTGGTCCTCGGGCAGAGTGAACACGACCGCTATGGGCTTGAACTGATTGATGATGATCAGGTTAGTGGTGTTCGCCGTGATGACGTTGCCGGGATCGACGAGACGCAGACCAACCCGTCCGCTGATAGGTGAGGTTACGTGGCAGTAGGCGACGTTCAGAGCAGCCGTGTCGATCGTGGCCTTATCTGCCTGGATCGCACCCTGGTATTGACCTAGATTGGACTCGTAAAGGTCGAGCTGCTCCTTCGAGACGACACCCTCGGAATAAAGAGCTTTGTAGCGGTTGTACTCTGCCTGATTGTTGCGCAGCTGGGCCTGATCCCGCGCGAGTTGTCCCTTTGCCTGGGCGAGAGCCGCCTCATAGGGACGTGGGTCGATAACCATCAGCTCATCACCCTTTGTCACATCCTGGCCTTCTTTGAAATTGACCTTCAGAAGCTCACCGGTGACTCGCGCCTTAACTGTGACCGTATAGTACGGGGTAACAGTTCCAAGGGCAGTGACATAAATCGGAATGGATTGCTGCTGTACGGCCGCCACCTGCACCGGCATGGCCATGTTGACAAGGGCTTCCTGCTTCTGCGCCGCTTCCTGCTTCACCTTATTGTTGGCCGTAGCAATGCGCCAGATGAAATAGCCTACGACCGCTGCCAGAAGCAGCAGAATGATGAAAGTGAGGCCCTTGTGTCTCTTCGGCGGAGCATCGTTGCTCTCGGAGACTTTATAAGCAGGCGGTGGTATCTGAGTCGATGACATAAACCCTTTTGCATTCCTTGGAGGAGTGGATCGGGACAGGGCGGAAGATAACTTCAGCCGGCTACCCTGATGTGACGGATCAGCTTGACTAAAGGTTTCTTAATTTCGGGATTCCGGGCACCGTCTGATTGCGCCAGAATTGAATTGGTGACCCGTAAACGGGATGATACGCTATTTCAGCAACGTTAGCCTCTTTTATCCACACCAAGCCAAACTGCTGAGGAGCAGGCCAGATGAGTCAGACCTACCTCCAAGAAGTCACGCCGGTGGCAGCTTCCAGACCCATTTGTGTCGACCTTGATGGCACGCTGGTCAAGAGCGACACGCTGATCGACTCTCTGTTGCTGATGATCAGGAAGCGGCCGGCAGCCCTGGCGAAGCTGCCAGGCTGGCTGCGGGGTGGCAAGGCAGCGTTTAAAGACCGGGTAACCCGCGAGGTCGCGCTGGACGTTGCGCATTTGCCCTATAACCGCCCTCTGCTCGAGTTTCTGGAGGAGCAGCGCGGCAATGGTCGCAAACTGTATCTGGCGACAGGGGCGGATAGCAATTTAGCTGTTCGCGTTGCTGCCCATCTGGGGATTTTTGAAGAGGTGCTGGCCAGCGATGGAAGCACCAACCTGACGAGCCACAACAAGCTGAATCGCCTGGAAGCCCGTTTCGAGGGCCTGGGCTTTGATTATGTCGGTAATGCCAGGCCCGATCTTCCTCTGCTTGAAAAGGCCGGCGAGGCGATGCTGGCGAACCCCGACAGGAGTTTGCGAGGGCTGGTTCGCTCGCGCAAGTTACGCATCAGCCGGACCTTTGAAGACCGCCGGCCTGCCGCAAAGGTTTTTCTGAAGGCGGTTCGCCTTCACCAGTGGGCGAAAAATGTATTGATCTTCGTTCCGCTGCTTCTGGCCCACACCCTTCGAGCCGGGGTGATTTTCAATGCGATCCTGGCATTCTTCTGTTTCAGCCTTTGTGCATCGGCTACATATATTGTTAACGACCTGCTGGACATTGAAGCGGATCGCAGGCATCCGAAGAAGCGCCATCGCCCGTTTGCCTCTGGAGACCTTTCTCCGCAGGCCGGAGCGGGGATCATTGCCGTGTTTATGGCGGTGTCTTTTTTCGGCGCGCAATTCCTCGCGCACGCCTTTCTCGGCTGGCTTCTGCTTTATCTGGTCACCACGCTGAGCTATTCGCTGGTGCTCAAACGGGTCGTGCTGGTCGATGTGATTCTTCTTTCCGGCCTCTATACCCTCCGTATGCTGGCGGGAGGAGCGGCAACCAAGGTTGTCATTTCACCCTGGCTGGCGGCCTTTTCTCTGTTTCTGTTCCTCAGCCTGGCCATGGTCAAGCGCTTCAGCGAGCTGCAGAACACCCGTGACCGCGGGCACACGCCTTCCAACGGGCGAGGCTATCTGCTGGTGGATATCGAGCAGATGCGCAGTTTTGGAACCGCCAGCGCCTATGCCTCGGTCGTGGTGTTCTCCCTCTACATCAGCGGCAAGGACGTTGCGGGACTTTATTCGCATGCCCAGCGCATGTGGCTGATAACCCCCCTGATGATTCTGTGGATCAGCCGCGTCTGGCTGCTGGCGTCGCGCGGCGAACTCGACGAAGATCCGGTCATCTTTGCCCTCACAGATAAGATGAGCCTGTTGATCGGAGCTGCAGTTCTGGTCATTGCGCTGCTCGCGCTTTAAGATTTACCGCTAACATTAGAGGAATATGGCACGCAATCCCCGCCCCCGGTTCGAATCCTGGGGCAGATACCCGAAACTCTATGCCGATGTGGTTCCCCTCAGCTGGGCGAGTGACTTCCCGCTGAAGCGACCCACGCCAGCCCCCCTGCTGCCTGTGGGTGCGGGACGCAGCTATGGAGACGTCTGCCTGCTGGATGGCGGTACGCTCCTCGCCACCCGCGGATTAGACCGCCTGCTGCAGTTCGACCCGCTGACGGGTGTGCTGCGATGCGAGGCCGGCGTTACGCTGGCGGAGATTCTCGACTTTGCCGTGCCCCGAGGCTTTTTCCTGCCGGTGACTCCCGGCACCAAGTACGTGACCGTGGGCGGGGCGATTGCCAATGATATTCATGGCAAGAACCACCACGTTGCCGGAACGTTTGGCAATCATGTGATCCAGTTTGAGCTTGTGCGCTCAGATGGCCACCACCTGCTTTGCAGCGCCGAACGCAACTCCGACTGGTTCTCGGCCACCATTGGGGGCATGGGACTGACTGGCCTCATCACCTGGGCGGAGATCCGGTTGCGCCCCATCGTGTCGCGGAAGATCAAGTACCAGGGAGATAAATTTGTCGGCATTGAAGAGTTTGTCGCGCTCTCGCGTTCCAGCGCCAACTCCGAATACACGGTTGCGTGGATCGACTGTGTAGCCACCGGGAAGAACTTCGCGCGCGGTATTTTCATGGCCGGCGATCACTCGGAGATTGCCGAGCCCCTGGTTCCGAGTTCTGAGCCATGGCTTACCTTGCCAATCGACCTGCCGGAGTTTGCTCTCAACCGCCTTTCAATCGCTGCCTTCAACACCCTCTACTACAGCAAGCAGCAGGCGAAGCAGAAGCGCGCCCTGGTGGACTACGAGCCGTTTTTCTATCCGCTCGATCAGGTCCTGCACTGGAACCGCATGTATGGAAAGAGCGGACTGCTGCAGTTCCAGTGCGTGATTCCATGGGAGGGCGATCAGCAGGGGATTACGCAGATCCTCAAAGCGATCACCTCGTCGGGTCTCGCCTCGTTCCTGGCTGTCATCAAGGTCTTCGGCGATGTTCCATCTCCGGGGTTGATGTCGTTTCCAAAGCCCGGGATAACGCTTGCGCTCGATTTTCCAATCCGCGAGGAGGTCAGTTTCGACCTGCTCGACCGGCTCGCCAATATCACGCTCGATCACGGAGGCCGCATGTACCCGGCCAAGGACGCACGGATGACCGCTGCACAGTTTCAGGCTTTCTATCCACAGTGGCGTGAGTTTTCCCGCTATATCGATCCAGCCTTCGGCTCGGCTTTTTGGAAAAGGGTTACGAATGGCTAAGTCGCAGAGTGATCTACCCAGCCGCGTACTCGCTCTTGGAGCGACCTCGGCCATCGCGATTGCGGTCCTGCGGCAGCTGGCCGTCAAGGGCGCCAGCTTCTACCTCGTCGCGCGCAATGGCGAAAAGATCGATACCGTGGCCGCGGACCTGCGGGTTCGCGGAGCAAGCGCCGTCCATACGCGGGTGCTGGACCTCGATAATACCGCCCTCCATCCGCAGATGCTGGCCGACTCTGCAGCGGCGCTCGGCACAATCGATCTGGCGCTCATCGCTCACGGAGTTCTGGGGGAGCAGGCGGATGCGCAAACGGATTATTCTCACGCTGAGGCAGTGCTGCGGACCAATCTGCTCTCGCCTGTCTCTCTGATCACGTGGCTTGCGAACTACTTTGAGGCGGCGCACAAGGGAACCCTTGCTGTCATCTCCTCGGTGGCAGGAGATCGCGGGCGCAAGAGCAACTATGTTTATGGGGCCTCCAAGGGCGGGTTGAATGTGTTTCTGGATGGGGTTCGCAACCGCATCGACCGCAGCGGCGTCCAGGTGCTCACTATCAAGCCGGGCTTTGTCTCCACGCCGATGACCGCGCACCTACCGCAGAACGCCTTGTTCGCTCACCCGAATGCGATTGCCGACGGCATCCTGAAAGCCATTGCGAAGCGTAAGGACGTGGTCTACGTCCCGGCCTTCTGGGGGCTGATCATGTTCGTGGTCCGGAGTGTGCCAGGCAGCATTTTCAAGAAAATGAATATGTAGGCTTGCTCCAGCCAAATTATTGCGCTGAATCACTTTGTGATTTGAAACATCTGAAATTGTAGATTCGTCCATTGAAACAGTGCCGGTCGGGAAGACGGCACACCCGGGCGCTCTCGAGGCGTCGCCACGCTATTCAGGCCGTGCTCAATCCGCCCGGCTGTAGCAGGAGAAATCAACGAGCCATGTGGATTGTTCGCCTCGCACTGCGAAGGCCCTACACATTTGCTGTCCTTGCATTGTTGCTGCTCATTCTCGGGCCGATTTCAATCCTGCGTACCCCGGTTGATATTTTTCCGAATATCAACATCCCCGTAGTTTCGATTGTCTGGCAGTATCAGGGCTTCTCTGCTGAGGATATGGCGAACCGGATCGTCTATCTCAGCGAGCGTGCGCTCACTACGACGGTCAACGATATCGAGCATATCGAGTCGAACTCGCTCTACGGCGTATCGGTTATCAAGATCTACTTCCAGCCGCGCGCCAATATCGGCACCGCGGTTGCCCAGGTAACGGCCATTGCGCAGACCGAGCTGCGCCAGATGCCGCTCGGTACAACTCCTCCGCTCATCATTCAGTACAGCGCATCCAGCGTTCCCATTCTGCAGCTGGCTCTCTCAGGGCAGGGGCTCAGCGAGCAACAGCTCAATGACATGGGATTGAACTTTATCCGCACGCAGCTTGTGACCATCCCCGGTGCGGGCATTCCTTTCCCTTATGGCGGCAAGCAGCGCCAGGTCCAGGCTGACCTTAACGTGCGCGCTTTGCAGGCCAAGGGGCTTTCTCCGGCCGATGTTGTGAATGCCATTGCGGCACAGAATCTCATCCTGCCGTCGGGTACAGCGAAGATCGGCACTTTCGAATATCAACTAGAGACCAACAGCGCACCCACCACGATCAAGGGGCTGAATGACCTTCCTGTACGGTCGGTCAACGGCGCGATGGTCTACATGCACGATGTCGCTCATGTTCGCGATGGCTTTCCACCGCAGACAAATATTGTCAGGGTGGATGGGCAGCGAGCCACCCTGATGAGCATCATCAAGACTGGCGACGCCTCGACCCTGGATATTGTTGGCGGGGTACTGAGCAAGCTGCCACAGATCAAGGCGCAGTTGCCGCCGCAGTTGCGGATCACCCCGCTTGCGGATCAATCCATCTTCGTCCGTGCGTCGATCAATGGTGTCGTTCGCGAGGCGATCATCGCAGCCTGCCTCACCGGCTTGATGATTCTGCTCTTCCTGGGAAGCTGGCGAAGCACGATCATCATCGCGGTTTCGATACCGCTGTCCATTCTTACTTCCTTGATGGTGCTGGCTGCCTTAGGCGAGACGATTAACATCATGACCCTCGGCGGCCTGGCGCTCGCTGTGGGTATTCTTGTCGACGACGCGACGGTCGAGATTGAAAATATCAATCGCAACCTGGAAGAAGGGAAGGCGATCGAGCAGGCGATCCTCGACGGCGCGGCTCAGATCGCGATTCCGGCCTTTGTTTCCACGATCTCCATCTGCATCGTCTTTGTGCCGATGTTTTTCCTGACCGGCGTGGCGCGATATCTGTTCGTACCGCTCGGTGAGGCCGTCGTGTTCGCCATGCTCGCCTCTTATGTGCTGTCGCGCACAGTCGTGCCGACCATGGCGAAGTACCTGCTCCACGAGCACGACGACGAAGAGGCCGAACGGAAGAAACAGAGTCGCAATCCTCTCGTCGTCTTCCAGCTTCGCTTTGAGCACTACTTCGAAAAGTTGCGGCATGGCTACCATAGCCTCCTTATCCTCTGTGTCGAGCATGCGAGCATCTTCATGCTCCTCTTCTTTGTCTTCTGTATCGGGTCCTTTGCCTTACTCTTTCCTTTTCTGGGACAGGACTTTTTTCCATCGGTTGATGCAGGGCAGTTCAAGCTCCACATGCGTGCGCGCACAGGCACGCGCATTGAAGATGTTGCAGCCCTGAGCGACCGGGTCGATGCAGCAATCCGCGAAGTGATTCCCAAGGATGAGCTTGTCACCATCATCGACAACATCGGCATACCTTACAGCGGCCTCAACCTGAGCTACAGCAACTCAGGCACGGTGGGTTCCGGAGATGCCGATATACAGGTGCAGCTCACAGAAAAGCACCACCCGACAGATGATTATGTGAACGTGCTTCGACGCAGGCTGCCGCGGATGTTTCCGGGCGTTGAGTTCTACACGCTGCCGGTCGACATGGTGACGCAGATTCTGAATTTCGGCATGCCTGCGCCGATCGATATTCAGATTGTCGGGAGGGATCTGGAAGCAAACCGCAAGTTTGCGGAACAGTTGCTGGAACGGGTGAAGTATGTGCCCGGAACTGCGGACATGCGCATTCAGCAGCCGTTCAACGAGCCGAAGCTCTTTCTCGACATCGACCGCACGAAGTCACAGCAAATCGGGTTATCGCAGCGGGATGTGGCGCAGAGTCTGCTGGTCGCGAGCAGCGGCAGCTTCCAGACTGCGCCAACCTTCTGGCTCGACCCCCGCAACGGAGTCGAATACAGCATCGCAGCGCAATCGCCTCAGTACAACCTGGACACGCTGCAGGATCTGCAGAATATCCCTGTCAATCCGGGCAGTGGAAGCGGAGGCGTTCCAGCTGGAACGCCCGGGGGGCGCGGCCCAGGCAGTGTGATGCCGGGCAGCTACCTGATGGGGAAGCCTGTGCAGATTCTCGGCAACCTGGCGACGATAACCCAGGGCGAGGAACTGGCAACGGTCACGCACTATAACATCGCGCCGGCAATCGATATCTATGGCAATGTTTCCGGTACAGACCTGGCAAGCGTGGATCGCGGCATAGAGAAAGTCGTGAAGGATATGAAGGGGAAACTGCCACACGGGGCGCAGCTGGTGATTCGTGGGCAGGTGCAGACGATGCGTACCTCGTTTGTGGGGCTGATAGGAGGGCTGATCTTTTCAATCCTGCTGGTGTATCTCCTGATCGTGGTTAACTTTCAATCGTGGCTCGATCCGTTCATCATTGTTTCCGGCCTGCCGGCAGCGCTTTCCGGAATAGTCTGGTTTCTCTTCCTGACCCACACTCGCATCAGCGTGCCGGCCCTCACCGGCTCGATCATGTGCATGGGAGTCGCCACCGCCAACTCAATCCTTGTGGTCAGCTTTGCGCGTGAGCAGCTGGAAGAAAGCGTAGGAGATGCGCGCAACGCAGCTCTGCTCGCTGGATTTACGCGCTTCCGCCCTGTAATCATGACAGCGCTCGCTATGATTATCGGCATGGTGCCGATGGCGCTCGGTCTAGGTGATGGCGGTGAGCAGAACGCGCCGCTGGGCCGCGCAGTTATCGGTGGACTACTCTTTGCTACAGTTTCAACCTTGTTTTTTGTGCCGACTTTTTTCAGCGTGCTGCATAGCCGCCGCGAACGCAAGCGGCAGAAGCGCGCCGCACTACCGGAGAGCCAATCGCGATGAATCACCAGGCGAATGAACAGAAGCAAAAGGGCGCCTCGCCCAGGACGGTCCTTATTCTGGTGGTCGTTCTTTTTGTTGCTGCTGCCCTGCTGGCAGCTGGCGGCATTGTTCCACGTGTACGCGCTCGCACAGCATTGCAGTCGAGCACCAGTGAACTGGCCGCCCCCAATGTCATGGTTGCCAAGCCACAGCTGGGCAAACCGGAGCAGGATGTCTCGCTGCCGGGCAGCGTTCAGGCCTACATGGATTCGCCCATCTATGCGCGCACCAACGGCTATCTGAAGAAGTGGTACTTCGACATCGGCGCACATGTGAAAAAGGGCCAACTGCTGGCTGTTATTGAAAGCCCCGAGGTCGATCAACAACTCGCGCAGGCGAAGGCCGACCTGCTCACGACGGAGGCCAACCAGAAGTTCGCGCAGGCAACCTCTTCGCGCTACCAGGACTTGTTGAAACAAGATGCCGTATCGCATCAGGATACAGAAAACTTCTACACACAGGCCGCGGCCTCAAACACCCAGGTCCGGTCGGCGCTGGCCAATGTTCAAAGGCTCGAGGAGCTTGTTTCCTTCGAGAAAATCTACGCGCCCTTCGACGGCACTGTGACCGCTCGCAATATCGACGTGGGCCAGCTGATCAATGCCGGCGCTGCCAGTGAAATGTTTCACATGGCCCAGGAAAACGTACTACGCGTCTACGTTAATGTTCCGCAGGTCTACTCCCGTGCGTGCGTCCCGGGCGTCGTCGCGACGCTTAGCTTTGCGGAGTATCCGGGTCGTGAATTCAAAGGCAAGGTAGTCCGCACCGCGAAGGCCATCGATCCCAACTCACGCACCTTGCTGGTTGAGGTCGATGTAGATAACCGCAAAGGGGAACTGTTCCCCGGATCGTACGCTTTCGTTCATTTCAACCTAAACACGGACCGGCGGTCGATGATCATCCCTGTGCCGGCGCTCATGTTCCGCTCGGAAGGGCTGCGGGTCGTCAAGGTTGTCGATAATAAAGCGCAGCTGGTTAAGATCACTATTGGAAAAGACGACGGAAGAGTCGTCGAAGTTATTGACGGTCTGCAACCGGATGATGAAATTGTGCAGAATCCGCCGGACTCAATTGTGGATGGGGAGACGGTACACATTGTTCATCCTCGTCAGCAGCAGGCCAACGGTCAATGACGATGAAGGGTACTCAGTTATCTCTCGCGGCTTCAGCAGTCCTCTGCCTTCTGCTGGCGGGCTGCTCAGTGGGGCCAAATTATCACCGCCCTACTGTTACTCCGCCCCCGCCGGCGTATAAGGAGCTGACGCCGCCGCCCAATCCGCCGGGAGGTAACTGGAAGTCTGCGCAGCCGGAGGACACTGCGCTCAAGGGCAACTGGTGGACGATCTACAACGATCCACAACTGAACGATCTCGAAGACAAGATTGCTATTTCCAACCAGACGCTCAAGGCGGCCACGGAGCAGTATCTCTCCGCGCGTGAGTCAGTGAAGTATTACCGCTCGAACTACTACCCGACCCTAAGTGCAGGACTCACCGGAGCGCGCAGCAGGCTCTCCTACAACAGGCCGGTGTATTTCCCGAGCGCGCCTTCGCAGTACAACGACTTCGTCCTGCAAGGGCAGGCGAGCTGGGAGCCGGACCTCTGGGGCAGCGTGCGGCGTACCGTAGAGTCCGCGAGCGCCTCTGCACAGGCAACCGCCGCGGACCTGGCCAACGTGGAGCTAAGCGTACGAGCCGAGCTGGCAGTGGATTACTTCGAGATGCGCGGTCTCGATACGCAGCAGCAGCTGCTCAACGATACGGTTGTCGCTTATGAGCACTACCTGAAGCTGACGCAGATACGTTTCAAGGGTGGCGTCGCCACCGAGTCAGATGTCGCACTGGCACAGACGCAGCTGGAAAGCACGCGTACGCAGGCCATCGATATCGCTGTCGCGCGCGCTCAATATGAGCATGCTATCGCCACTCTTATCGGAGTGTCTGCTTCCACCTTCAGCCTGCCGGAGATGCCGCTGGGCAACAGCGTGCCTGCCATTCCTGCCGGCCTGCCATCGGAACTGCTTGAGCGTCGCCCTGATGTCTCTGCCGCTGAGCGTCGAGTGGATGCGGCCAACGCGCAGATAGGTGTTGCCATCGCTGCTTATTACCCCAGCATCGTGCTCTCAGGCGGCGGCGGCTTCGAAGCGAAGCGTCCGGGCATCTGGCTGCAGGGGCCAAGCGAGTTGTGGTCTCTCGGCGGTCAAGCTACCGAACTTCTCTTCGACGCAGGCCGTCGCCATGCTGTGACGCAGCAGGCTCGCGATAACTATGGCGTCACGGTGGCGAACTACCGCCAGAGCGTCCTGACTGCATTCCAGGAGGTCGAAGACAATCTTGCTGCCCTTCGCATTCTCAATCAGGAATCAACGACCCAGGACGCGGCGGTTGCCGCCGCAGAGCGATCGCTCATGATCAGTACTGGCCGCTATAAGCAAGGGCTGGTGAACTACCTGGAAGTGCTCACTGCACAGACCGCGCAGTTGACCAATCAACGCACCCAGGCAAGCATCTCCACCCGCCAGTTTGTCGCCAGTGTCCAGTTGATCGAGGCTCTTGGCGGAGGGTGGAATACGTCTCAGCTGCCGAAGCCGTAAGGAAACAGCGAACGCGGGAGAAGCAGTCGATGTGGCATCTCCCGCGTTCAAGCGGACTTAGTATCCGCCGTCCTCTCCGCCATGGGCGAGGTTTTCAAAGCGTGTGCATTTGGACATGTACGCAAGCTGCACAGAGCCGGTTGGCCCGTTTCTCTGCTTGGCAATAATGATTTCGGCTTTGCCCTCCGTGTCCGGATCGGGCTGGCCATTTTCATCGCGGTTGTAATAGCTTTCGCGATGAATAAAGGCGACGACGTCAGCATCCTGTTCGATCGAACCCGATTCACGAAGATCGGAGAGCATCGGCTTCTTGTCGCCGCCGCGCTGTTCTGAGGCACGGCTCAACTGGGAGAGCGCGATCACCGGCACCTTCATTTCTTTGGCCAGAGCCTTCAGTCCGCGCGAAATTGCCGAGACTTCCTGGGTGCGGTTCTCAAATCGTTTGCCTGCCGGGCCGCCACTGCTGCCTGTCATGAGTTGCAGATAGTCGATCACGATCAGGTCGAGGCCACCGTTCATCTGGCGCAGCCGGCGTGCCTTGGCGCGCATTTCGGTCAGCGAAATGCCGGGGGTATCGTCGATGAAGATTTTTGACTCGGCCAGTGCTTCGAGCGCGCGGGTAAGCTTGTCCTGATCCTCGCGCAGCAGAAATCCCTTCTGAATCTTCTGCGAATCGACCATGGCCTGCGAGGCAAGCATGCGGCGCAGCAACGATTCCTTTGACATTTCAAGCGAGAAGACTGCTACCGTCTTGCCGCCCATCACTGCGGCATTCTGCGCGATGTTGATGGCCCACGCCGTTTTACCCATGGAGGGTCGCGCGGCAATGATGATCAGTTCCGATTCCTGGAGGCCGCTGGTCATGCGGTCAAAGTCGATGAAGTGGGTCGCGAGCCCGGTAACCTCGCGGCCTTCCTTATAGAGGTTATCGATCGTGCCGAAGGAGTCGCGGACAATTTCCGGAATGCCGGCGAAGCCTCGCGTGATGCCGCGCTCGGTCACCTCAAGCAGGGAGCTTTCGGCGGCGTTCAGTACTTCGAGCGCTTCCTCACTCTGATCGGCGGCTCGCGTGATGGCGCTCGAGCAGATATTGATGAGCTGTCGCAGAAGAGACTTGTCCTTGACGATGCGGACGTATTCGTCAATCGAGATGCGACGGGGCAGCCCCTCAGTCAGAGACGCGAGATAAGCAACGCCGCCGACGGACTCGACTTCTTTGCGGCGGGCGAGTTCCTCGGCCAGCGTGACGATGTCAACGGCCCGGCCGGAGTCAATGAGTTCCGCCATGCGCGCGAAGATGCGCCGGTGAGAGTCAAGCGCAAAGTCGTCTGCGTGCAGCTTCTCTGCTGCTTCGTTGTAGGCGTTGTTGTCGAGCAGCACCGCGCCGAGGATGGATCGCTCGGCATCGATGGAGGCGGGCAGGCCGCGCTCAAATGCAACTTCAGGAGTAGCCATTCTCCAAATTTTAGGCCCATCGGGGCGGGCGATGAAAGTTATTAGGCCCGCTCCGATGGCCGGTGAGAGAACAAGGGCTGTGTATATCCTGCAAGCCTGTGCAAATGAAGGAAAACTAGCCTACGGGCGGGGTGATTTTGCCTTCTCCTGGGCGGCTTCCTTCGCCTCATCTGCAGGATTTTCAACGGAGTCTTCGACGATGACCCCCGTGTTGGCGTCTACGTTGACCTCGTGGATCGCATCCTTTGTCTGAATGTCGAAGGAGTAAATCATCCGGCCGTGTTCCTTTTCGAGTTCACCGCTTTTTATCTTTCCCTGTTCTCTGGCCAGCGCGATCTGCTCTGCTTTGGCTTTGGTGATTTTTGCCTGCTTGGCGGCAGGCTGAGCGGTGAGGGCAATCGGCGCTAAAAGAGGTAGGATGAAAGCGATGGAGAGTGCTTTACGTGTGATCATGTGAGGCTCCTTTTTCGTCAATCAGCGGCTGCGGGCGACACCGCAGCCGCTGTCTTAGTGCATTACCGGCCAACGACAATAACTTCAAATGTGCCCGGCATGATGGTCGGCCGCGGGTGCGGATTCTGCGGAGTTGCCGCAGGACGTGGCCCCAACTCTGCCGCGACGAGATAAATCTTTCCTGTTTTGGGATCAATCGTCATTGTGCGTGCGCTACGTTTGGTGGCGAGCGTTTGCAGAACAGTGAATTTCGATGGTGAGTCTTCCTTTACGACGGTCAGAGTTCCTTCGCCGTTCGAGCTGAATGCGAGCTGCCTGTTCGCATCGAAGCCGGCAGCGTCCGGCCCATCGCCGATGGCAGGCGTGGCGATTACTTTGCCTGTATTCGTGTCCACTACCGCCATCAGCTTGTTGTCGCAGACGGAGAAGAGGCGCCGGTGGGCGACGTCAATCGCCAGGCCGGATGGACTCTCGCAGGGCGCGAGCGGCCAGGTTGCCGTCACCTGGTGGGTCTTGGCATCGATGCGGACGATCTCGCTCATGTCCTCGATATTGGCGAATATCGTGCCCTTGCCGTCAGCCACAGGGAACTCAGGCTTGCCTGGGAGGCCGACGGTGGCCACAACTGTATTGGTTTTCGTGTCGATGGCGGTTGCATTTTTGCTGTGGCCATTGAAAGCCCATACAGTCTCAGTCACCGGCTCGAAGACTGCGCCATCCGGATTGGTTCCGGCAGGGATCGAACTAACCACTGCATGCGATTTGCGATCGAAGACGCGGACCACATTTGCGCCGCCGTCAGTGATATAGCCGTACTTGTTTATGCTGTCGAAGACCACCCCATGCGTACCCTTGAGGCCGGTGATCTCACCGGTTTCCTTGCCGGTCGCGGGATCGACGATCATTACCCGATCTCCCCGGGTGATATAGATCAGATCGGAAACCGGATCGACAGCAAGATAGTCCCAGCCTCCATCGCCTCCGAGCTTCCACTCCTGCTGAATCTTGTAATGAGTCTGTCCGATCGCCGGAATCGCCGCTGCGGTCATCAGTGCCAGCCCGAGGCCGGCAGTAAGTTTTAGCGCATTTCTCATGGGTATTCGCGTGCTCCTTGGCCGCCGCTCGGCCATATCCGGAACCTGGGCGGGCGACTATGAGCCTAGTCCATCTTGCTTAAACGAGAATGAAGGCCACACTTGGCCGTTCGCTGCATGCAGCGGGAACTAAGCCGCCGATGTGGCTGGATATCTGCCGGTGAGGCCTATGGAAAATACAGAAGCATTAAATCCATGTAATGATTCCGGGCCTCTGCAACTTAAGTAACAAGAAAGTAATCAATCAAGAAAAGCATTCAATTTCTAGCTATTAGTAATGGATACCTATGTCTCTCATTCGCTCCGAATGTTCCAGGGCAAGCAGAAGGAAAAGACTGCATCGTTGTGCCGTTCTCATTGCATCTGCCCTCGCTTCGCTGGTGTTCGCAGGGTGCAGCCGGATGGAGTTGAGCAGCACGCCTCCCTCGAACATCGATCCCGCGGCGTTGCGAGCGCGATTCACGGCGTTGCCGCAGAATTCCGACCCGGCCGACCAAGTGCAGTTGGCTCGCATCAATCTCGGACGTCAGTTGTATTTCGATAAGCGTCTCTCGAGAGAGAGTAACCAGTCATGCAACTCATGTCACCAGCTGACTAATTATGGAGTGGATAACAAGCAATACTCGCCTGGCAGCATGCCGGGGGCGATTGATACGCCGCGGAATACTCCCACGGTCTACAACGCGGCCTTTCAGCTTTCCCAGTTCTGGGATGGCCGTGCCGTTAACCTGATCGCTCAGGCTCATGGTCCGCTGGTGGCGCCAAAGGAGATGGCTCTCCACAATCTGCAGGAAGCGGTGGACATCGTAGCACGCGTTCCCGGGTATGCCCCGGAGTTCAGACAGGCGTTTCCGGGCCAGCAGGATCCTGTCAACATTGAGAACATCACAGCGTCGATTGCAGCCTTTGAGCAGGGGCTTATCACCCCCTCGCCCTGGGACCGCTATCTACAGGGCGATACTGCGGCGCTGACACCGGCCCAGAAGAAGGGATTGAAGCTGTATCTGGCTGATGGTTGCGACACCTGCCACGCTGGCCGTGACATGGGCGGCATCTCCTATCAGCGGCTGGGGGACGTGTACCGCTGGGGAAACAAGAGCGACCCTGGTCGCGAGAAGGTGACGCATTCGGCGACCGACTTTATGTTCTTCAAGGTGCCGACGCTCAGAAACATTGCTAAGACCGGGCCCTATTTCCATGATGGCAGCGTGCCGACTCTGACGGACGCTATCCACCTGATGGCGGATTTCCAGGCCGGACAGACGATCAGCGACAGCGATGCTGCCTCGATCGCTGCCTTCCTGGGGTCGATGACGGGTACTCTCCCGGCAAGTTACATAGCTGCCCCTGCCGAGCCGCCATCCGGGTCGCAATCCGCAGGGCAATCTGAGGGGAACAAAACTTCATCCATTCGGGAGAGTTCAGGAGGACGCTCGTGAAAAGACTGTTGTTGATGGTTGCTCTTTGCGGGCTGGCCGCGCTGGGAGTTGGGCTCGCGCTGGGTCATCACCCCTATCAGGGGTGGCCGCCCTTGCCGCCCACCCGTCCAGGGGCGGATATTGCTATGGTCGCGCATCCTCCCGCGCTGGTGATGACTACGCTCCACAAGGATTGCTATAACTGCCACTCCGATCACCCCGATCTTCCCTGGTATGGCTATGTCTGGCCCAGCTCCGCGCAGGTGCAGGACGACATCCACCGCGCAGGCGCCCGGCTGAATTTTTCCGAGTGGGACCAGCTCAGTCCCGAGATGTCGCGGATTCGGATGAATCAGGTCTGCACCATGGTCAGCGAAGACAAGATGCCGATCTGGTACTACAAGCCATTTCACCCGGAGGCGAAGGTGACGAAGCAGCAGGCGGCAGCCATCTGCAACTGGGCAAACCAGATGCCAATAGCGCTGACTACCCAAAGCGCGTCGAGATAAACCGGCCGGGGAACGTGACCAAAGAGACTTGCCCGGCACCGCGGGCCTCCATAGCCTGTCAGCATGTTTCTTCACAAGCTGGGATTGGTCACGTTCGCTTTGCTTATGGCTCCACCGATGCTGTCTGCTGCGGCCAAGCCGCATTCTGCTGTGCTGGGCGCGATCAAGAAAGTTCCCTACTCGATCGAGGGCGACCCTGCAGGTGCTCGGCCTGACGAGAAGGAACTGCATGTTCGTCCGCTGGTCGTGGATGGCAAGGTCAAGGAGTGGACGACAGGCGACGCCCACGACGTTACGGATCGCAGCTTTGCGGTGCGGCGGGCGGTAAGGCTGAATGATGCATTGCCGGGCGACAAGGCCGATCACTGGGTCTGGCAGCGTGGACCGTGGCTGCTCATTGACCGGACGAGCGGGCATGTGATCGCGCTACGCCTGCCTGACTACGATCCCGCTGTTTCGGAGGTGGTCTGGTTTCGCGACTATGCGGCCTACTGCGGCCTGAATGCGGGCGGCAAACATCTCTACGCGGTGGTCGCTCAGGTGGCCGCGCGGAAGCCACTGCTGGCGAAGAAACTTGCCGACTGGAACCCGGTCGATCATGCGCCTGAGCCATGCCAGGCTGCGGTGTGGCAGCGTGATCCGCTGCGCGTCGTCTTTCATCCGGCAGGCGCGGCAGAGTCGAGTTTCAACCTGGTCGGCTCCTCTGCGGTGCTGGTGGAGGATGGCGACGAGGACCCTGCGCCTCCGAAAGCACCTTAATCTCCTGCAGGCAGGTGCAGCTGAAACGGCATATGGCAGTCGGAGGGGGAAATGGTATATGTTTGTCATCGGTTGTCAAAACGGGCGGAGTTGCGGGCCGTCCGGAAAACGATTTCTATAGTCAATGAAGAATGCACCTGCTCCATGGAGAAAGATCATGCTGAAGAACTGCCTGACGGCGGCCCTCGTAGCCATCCCACTTGTCGCCGGCGCCCAGTCCCCGGCGACGCTCACGATTCAGACGCAGAAGCCTGTTGCCAAGGTCAGCCCCATGCTCTACGGGCTGATGACGGAAGAGATTAACTATTCCTATGACGGCGGTCTCTATGCCGAGATGGTGCGTAATCGCGCGATGACGGAGGATGGGCGTGAACCGCGGCACTGGTTCCTGGTGGAGAATGGCAATTCCCAGGCTTCGATCAGTATCGATCGGTTGACCGGGCCGAGCGAAGCGCTTAGCCGCAGCCTTGAGGTCAACGTGCAGAAGGCAGACCCGAACAACCAGGCCGGCGTGCTCAATGATGGCTACTGGGGCATGGCTGTACGTCCCGATACGGTTTATAAGGGGTCGTTCTACGCAAAGGCTGCTGCCACGGATATGGGCCCCGTGACTGTGAGCCTGGTGAACAACAATACGGGCAAGGCGGTAGCGACCGCGACGGTTCCAGAACTGACCGGCAGCTGGCAGAAGCACGAGTTCACGCTGAAGACAGGCAGTGATGTTGAGGCCTCCGCCGCGAACCACCTGGTGATTACCGTCGGCCACGCAGGCACCATGTGGCTGGAGCTGGTATCGCTCTTTCCTCCGACCTATAAAGACACGCCCAACGGCAACCGCAGCGACCTGATGGAGAAGATGGCCGGGATGCACCCGACCTTTCTGCGTCTGCCTGGCGGCAATTTCCTTGAGGGCGACCACGTTTACGAGCGGTACGACTGGAAGACAACCATCGGGCCGCAGGTGGATCGTCCCACGCATCCCAGCCCGTGGGGCTATCAATCCTCGGATGGCCTGGGCCTGCTCGAGTTTCTGGAGTGGTGCGAAGATCTGAAGATCCAACCCGTGCTTGCTGTGTATGCAGGCTACTCAATGCGGCAGGAGCATGTAGAGCCGGGACCGGCGCTTGAACCTTATGTGCAGGATGCGCTCGATGAGATTGAATACGTCTCCGGCAGCACGAGCACCAAGTGGGGCGCCGTGCGTGCGAAGGATGGTCATCCGAATCCTTTCCCCCTGACCTATGTAGAGATCGGCAATGAGGACTGGTTTGATCGCTCCGGCAGCTATGACGGACGCTACGCGCAGTTCTACCAGGCGATCAAGCAGAAGTATCCGCAGCTGCAGCTGATCGCCACGACGCCGGTGAAGAGCGTCCGACCGGATGTGATCGACGACCACTACTACCGTCGCGCGACGGAGTTTTATAACGACGTGCACCACTACGACAAGACAGACCGTAACGGCCCGAAGATCTTTGTGGGCGAGTGGGCCACGCGCGAAGGGAGCCCCACTCCGAACTTCGGTTCAGCGCTGGGCGATGCGGCGTGGATGACGGGGATGGAGCGCAACAGCGATGTGATTGTGATGGCATCCTATGCGCCTCTGCTGACCAACGTGAACCCTGGCGGAATGCAGTGGGAGACAGACCTGATCGGCTACGATGCGCTGAACAGCTACGGCTCGCCCAGCTACTACGCGCAGGCTATGTTCGCAGGGCACATCGGCACCGAGGTGCTGGCGTCTGACCTTACAGGGGCTAACCCGCGCCTGTTTTACTCGGTCACCGCTGACCCCTCGAAGGGGATCCTGTACCTGAAGATGGTGAACGCGACATCGACGGCTCAACCTGTCGACGTAAAACTCGATGGCGGCAGCGTGGCTTCCTCCGGAACCCTGATCAGCCTGAGCGCACACAGCACGCAGGAGACAAATTCGATCTCCGATCCGAAGCGGATTGTGCCGGTCGAAAGCCAGATCAACGGTCTCGGCGCAAACTTCACACACAACATTCCGGCATACTCCATTGAGGTGCTGGAGCTGAAGACGAAGTAAACGCGCAAGAGAGGGGAAGCCGGATCTTCCAAGCTTCTCCTCTCTTGTTGTGCGATTTTTAGAGCCGGCTCCAGCAAGCCGGATCCATGGTTTTCCCGGGCCCGTCTGCCCTTAAGCTTCCGTACTCCTTCTGATCGTTTCAGCCAGCCACAATAAGCGATTGTTGCCGCGGGAATCCCTCTGCGCACCCGAGCCCAAGGGCGGCGCGATGGGCAGCCGTTTGACTCCGCTAGACCCGAGGCTATGGAAACCGTTAGCCTTGAAAGCAGGACCACTATGACCGACTCATCGACCATGTCTTTTCCCGTGACCACGATCGCCTCTATCGGCGCGCATGAGGGCCAGACCGTTACCCTGCGCGGATGGCTTTATAACCTGAGAGAGAGTGGCAAGCTGCTCTTCCCCATCTTTCGTGATGGAACCGGGACGATCCAGGGCATCGTGCCCAAGGCGGCGGTGACGCCCGAGACCTTCGATACGGTGCGAAACCTGACCCAGGAATCGAGCGTAATCGTGACGGGGAAGGTTCGCGCCGACAAGCGCGCTCCCAGCGGGTATGAGCTCGATGTGGAAAAGGTCGAGGTCATCCAGCGTGTGCCGGAGGAGGCGCCATTCCCGATTTCCCTGAAGGAACACGGTACAGATTTTCTGATGGAGCACCGGCATCTGTGGATACGCACGCCGCGACAGTCCGCGATCCTGCGTATTCGCGCAGAGATCATCAAGGCGGCTCGCGACTTTCTCGATGACAATGGCTTCACGCTGACCGATCCGCCGATCCTTACACCGGCGGCATGCGAAGGCACCAGCACGCTCTTCCCGGTCGACTATTTTGGCGATGAGGCGTTTTTGACCCAGAGCGGTCAGCTTTACATCGAGAGCACGGCGCTTGCGCTGGGCAAGGTCTATAGTTTTGGGCCGACCTTTCGTGCTGAGAAGTCAAAGACCCGCCGTCACCTGACCGAGTTCTGGATGGTGGAGCCGGAGATGGCCTATGCGGGGCTCGACGATCTGATGGTGCTGGCCGAAGAGTTCATCAGCTTTATTGTCGACCGGGTGCTGACGCGCCGTGCTGCTGATATGAAGGTGATCGGGCGCGACATCACCAAGCTCGAGACTATTAAGGCTCCCTTCCCGCGTCTTCGCTATGACGATGCTGTGGCCATGCTGAACGAGGCACACGCCAAAGGGCTTATCGAGCATCCGTTCGAATATGGCAATGACTTCGGCTCACCGGATGAAACCTATCTCTCCTCACAATTCGATCGTCCTGTGATGGTTCACCGTTACCCCGCGAACGTGAAGGCTTTCTACATGGAGCCGGACCCGGTTGAGCCGAAATATGCGCTCTGCGTGGATGTTCTGGCGCCGGAGGGCTATGGCGAGATCATCGGGGGATCTCAGCGTATTGCCTCCTATGAGCTGCTTAAACAGCGGATCGAGGAGCACAAGCTGCCGATTGAGGCCTTCCAGTGGTACCTTGATCTGCGGCGGTATGGTTCAGTGCCACACTCCGGCTTCGGCATGGGCATCGAGCGTGCCGTGGCGTGGATATGCGGCCTCGACCATGTGAGGGAGACGATTCCCTTCGCACGTACGCTGAACCGGATGTATCCGTAAACCGAGAGAGACCTGAAAGATTTTATGTCCAAAGCAAGTGAACTGCTGGCAACAGAGAAAGCAATGACAACAGGCAGCGCGATGGGACCTTTTTACAGCGGCGTCCAATCGCTGCCGCCGCGTCGAATCCGTTTGATCGGTGTCCCCCTCGACCTGGGAGCATCGCGGCGCGGAGTCGATATGGGGCCGTCGGCGGTCCGGGTGGCCGGGCTGGAGGCTCGGCTGGAAGCGCTGGGTCATGTAGTCACCGATGGCGGCAACATCAGCGTCGCCATTGCGGAGACGAAGACGGTGGGAGAGCAGAATGCCCGCTACCTGAAGGAGATTACCGAGACCTGTACCAAGGCTGCGGAAATGGTCGTCAAGACCCTTGAGGAAGGAATGACTCCGGTGATTCTGGGCGGCGACCACTCGGTTGCAGCAGGCAGCGTCTCAGGGGTGGCGGAGTTCTACCGGCGCCAGCATCAGAAGATAGGCCTGATCTGGATCGACGCACATTCGGACATCAATACGCCAGCCTCATCCCCCTCGGGCAATGTGCATGGAATGCCTCTGGCGGCGCTGCTGGGGCTGGAGCCGGCTTCGCTCGCGAATATCTTCGGCTGGTCGCCAAAAGTAGCGCCTGAAAATACGGTGCTGGTTGGGGTGCGAGATATCGATGCGACGGAGAAGGAAAACATCAAGCGAGCCGGGGTGACCGAGGTCTACACGATGCGCGATATCGATGAGCGCGGCATGCGCACCGTGATGGAAGAGGCGCTGCGAGCAGCGGGACGCGGAACTGCGGGCTACCACGTATCGCTGGACATGGACTGGATCGATCCGGAAGATGCGCCCGGAGTGGGCACGCCCGTACGCGGGGGAGCTACCTACCGCGAAGCACACCTAGCGATGGAGATCATCGCCGATCACGGCCGCATGTTGAGCTTTGAGATTGTAGAGGTCAACCCGGTGATCGATGAGCACAACCGCACAGCAGATCTGGCGGTTGAGCTTATCTCATCGGCGTTTGGGAAGAAGATTCTCTAAACCGGATCAGGCAGCCGGGGCGGTCAAAGGGATATCGATGGGCTGCAGGGGCTTGAGCTCCGGCAGTCCTACTTCAAGATATTTCCCGGAAGCGACCTCTGTGAGCACCCGGTTCGCGGTGTCTTCAGTGCGCGTCGCCGTGATGTGCAGCCTTCTGACGGCTCGCATTGTGACTGTAGCGAGCAGAAACCGATTTTGAATTCGTATACCTGCGGAGTAAACCAGAAAAGAGCGCATTGAGACCTCATCTCGTTTGGCTGTGTTGCCGTTGTTTAAAGGACGGACAAGGTCTTGCTGCAGCTGAAAGCAGAAGAGTTGAACGCGTTTTTCACCTGAGAGCCAGCGTCAGGCAGCGCTGCGTACCGATCTCTGGGCGGCAAGCCTCGAGGCTGCCTCCGGAAGACCATAGGCTAATCCTGCAACAAGAGCTGTCGAGAGCAGATCATTGCGATAGAAAGGCAGGGCGGCTGCGTAGCAGGTAGCCAGACCGGAGAGAGTGTGCGGATAGAGCAGCGATCCTATCCAGACGGCGTAGTTGCTGATCGCGAAAAAGGATGTAGAGGCCAGGAGCACTGCGCCACCTACCCGTGCAGGGGAGGGGCGGCCACGCAACATGAGATGGCCCAGGATAACCACCGCGGCATACCAGGTCCAGGTCAGGAGGTAGTCCTGCGCGTGGAAGGAATAGCCATAGGCAAAGGTGGTGAGATAGTAGTCCGTCGCGGCCATCAGCAGCACCGGAATCCAGGCCTGGCGCAGAGGACGACGTCCGCCGAAGAAGAGCAGCCCTCCGCCAACGGCGGTAAAGTTCAACCAGGAGTGCGGCATGATGCGGCTGAAGACAGCTGCCAGAATCAGGAGATATGCAGACATTACACCCTCACCTTACTATTCTACCCGCATTCCCCTCAGATGGCAGAGCGAAGACGAAGTGTCAGACGGAAAAGTGACTTGTCCGGTTGAATGAGGCTCCCAGGCGGCTATGGCTTCTGCTCCTTTTTCCCCATGAACATGCCTTCAATTTCGCGCTGTGCTCCCACGTAGACCCAGCCGGAGAGAGGAGGTTGCTGCTCAGGGTGAGAGCTGGCGGAAACAGGCGAATAGGCGAAGCGAAGATCTTCAAAGCTCACAGCCGAGGCGCCCGGAGGAAGTGAGGGTAGATCGTTTGGCGCCTGGGTTCCACGATCAACCACGAGCGGCCATTTTGACCAGTCGAGATAGACACGTCCAAGCCAGGAACGTTTGGCCGCGAAGGTGGCCAGGGTTACAGGAGGCTTGTCGACAATGTCTTCCAAGCCGTCTGTCTGCACCTGATCAGATAGGGTGCGTACCGTCGCTGTCTGGTAATAGTCCGATGTCTCCGCCATGACACGCCACAGGAATGGATTGATCGGATACGGCTCTGCCTCGACCCGGATAGCAGCCTCGCGGGTTACGTCTGCACTGCGAAAAACGGCGATGGCGTGAGCGTGCTCAGCATTCCTGACCGCCCAGACGAGCACCATGCAGATGAGCGCGCTGATCGCCCAGCCGCGGCCGCGAAAGAGTTTGCGGCGTGCGCCTATTTCACTGTCAGCCAAGCCCAGCAGCCAGGGCATGATCAGCGCTCCCAGCAGGGCCAGGAGGATTACCGGCTCAATGATGAAGACAATATTCCAGGCATACCAGTGCGCATCGAATGGATAGAACGGACGGATGCCGTAATTGTTGGTGTAGTCAAGCAGCAGGTGGCTGAGATCGGCAATCATGGCGAAGAGCCAGATGAGGCCCCATCGCGGAGGGATCACGGGCGGCTTGCTGCTGAGCTTGTGGACGAGCCAGACAAAGGCGGTCGTGACCAGCGCAATCACGGGAGCTGCAAGGAAACTGTGGGTGATGCCACGATGGTGCTCGAAAGCGGCAACTGGTCCGCGAAAACCCCAGAACACATCGAGGTCGGGAGCTTCAGCCGCCAGGGTCATGGCCAGCGTAGCGTAGGCAGTCTTGCGGTTGAAGCCTGAGCGGCCAAGACACGCTCCGGTGAGAAAGTGCGTTACCGGTTCCATAAGCTCGTTGAGGCAACGGTACATTCGTTGCCGCGCAGATGCAATATCAGTCATTTGCGAATTTTTAGCCGCCGGGTAGAGCGGGAAGAATATTGCCCGTCGCTGCAGTGTCTGAGAGCGGGCGCGGTACCTATAATCGGCTCTATGGAAAAGGAAGTGACAGCAGATTTCCTTGAGCAGCTCAGGGAAACGATCAGGCGCCATGAGTATCTCTATTACGTTCTTGATCAGCCTGCGATAGAAGACTCTGCATTCGATGCGCTGATGCTGGAACTGAGGCAGGCTGAAGCCGCGCACCCTGAGCTGGTTACGCCAGACTCCCCGACGATGAGGGTAGGCGGCAAGCCGAAGGAAGGCTTTGCCAAGGTCGCGCATTCGCGGCCCATGCTCTCGCTCGACAACGCCTATAACGAAGAGGAGTTGCGCGCATGGGTCGCGCGGGTCGTTGAGTTGGCCGGGAATGCAGAGCTCGCGTATGTAGCCGAGTACAAGCTGGACGGGCTCTCGATCGCTTTGCATTATTCCAATGGGCGCCTGGAGCGAGGATTGACACGGGGCGATGGTGCGATTGGCGAGGACGTGACGACGAATGTCCGGACTATCCGTTCGGTGCCCCTCTCGATCTCCGCGGCGAAGCTGCAGAAGGCGGGATTGCCGCCAGATTTCGAAGTGCGTGGCGAGGTCGTGATGCCCACGGCATCCTTCCTGAAAATGAATGAAGAGCGGGAGGCGCAGGGACTGCCGCCGGCGGCCAATCCGCGCAATGCAGCGGCGGGCACACTGCGCACGCTTGAACCGAACATTGTGGCTACGAGACGGTTGGACTTCTACGCTTATTTTGTGCTCACGCCGGATGGAAGCAGTCTCTTTCCTGAGCAGTCGAAAGCCCTGGATGCGCTGGCAGGTGCAGGCTTCCGCGTCAATCAGCATCGCGAAGCCATTACCAGTGTTGAGCGGCTGATGGAGTTCATTCGCGGTGCGGAAGCGAAACGTGACAGTCTCGGTTACGAAATAGATGGCGTAGTTATCAAAGTGAACGCAACCGCGTTGCAGGCAAAACTGGGCTACACGGGCAAAGCCCCGCGGTGGGCGATTGCCTACAAATTCACCGCGCGGGCGGCGGTCACACGGATTGAAGATATTGCTATCCAGGTGGGGCGGACCGGCAAGCTGACACCTGTTGCCATCCTGACGCCGGTAGCGATTGGAGGAACGACCGTTAGCCGTGCAACCCTGCACAATGCAGACGAGATTCTTCGGCTCGGCGTGATGATCGGCGACTGGGTGCGCGTTGAGCGCGGAGGAGACGTAATTCCAAAGATCGTCGAGGTTGTTGCGGACAAGGATCATCCGCGCGGCAACAGAGAATTCGCATTTCCATCTCATTGCCCGGAGTGTGGCAGCGATGTGCATCGTGCAGAGGGCGAGGCGGACTACCGCTGCGTAAACATCAACTGCCCGGCCCGGCTGCGGGAGAGTCTGCTGCATTTCGCCTCGCGAGGCGTCATGAACATTGAGGGACTGGGCGAGGCAGTCGTCAACCAATTGCTGGAGCGCAAACTGGTCGCGGGACTGGCTGACATTTATTCGCTGACGCGCGAGCAGCTGCTCTCACTCGATCGTATCGGTGAGAAGACGGCGGATGCGCTCCTGGCTGAGATTAACCGCTCCAAGCAGGCGCCGCTTCATCGAGTGATCTTTGGCCTGGGCATACGATTTGTCGGTGAACGGACGGGCAAATTATTGGCTGATGAATTCGGCTCAATGGATGCCCTGATGCAAGCCAACCAGGAAGAGCTGGAGCGGGTAAACGATGTGGGGCCGCGCGTGGCGGAAGCGATTCGGGAATTTTTCGAGGAAGAGCGTAATCGCGAATTGATTGAGAAGCTGCGGATCGCTGGTCTCCAATTTTCGGCGGAGAAAAGAAGGAAAAGTTCGTCTCTCCTGGGACTGACGTTTGTGCTGACAGGAACGCTGCCAACCCTTACGCGCGAGGAAGCCAAGGAAAAGATCGAATCGGCTGGAGGAAAAATCTCGGGGAGCGTCAGCAAGAAAACCAGCTATGTGGTGGCGGGCGAAGAAGCTGGTTCAAAGCTAGAAAAGGCGCAGACGCTTAACGTGAAAGTGATCGACGAAGCCGGTCTGCTTGGAATGCTGGAAGAAGCCGCGCAGCAATAGCGCGGCTCCCTGCAGGATAGGTATCAGGCTGCTCTCGTTGCCTCGGGATTCCGCTCATGAGAGACCTTGGTAAGGATTTCGTCAGCGTGCTTCTCCTCGTCCAGTGTCTTCTGGAGCAGGGTAGCTGCCTGGGTTTCTCCTAGCAGCTTTGCCCAGTCGCGGGCTGAGCCGTAGGACGCCATTTCAAAGTGCTCGACTTTTTGAGCAGCTGCAATGATGCCAGCGTCGCGAACGGCATCATCATTGGCGGCCTTGATTGTTGTCTCGCCGGAGCTGATGAGTGCGGCGGTAACGGCACACTTCTTGTCGTCGGCATCGCCGGTCTGATCTTTCAGAATCTGCTGGACGCGACGAACATGCTCCTCAGTTTCACGAAGGTGGGTTTCAAGAGCTTTCTTCAGCTGCATATCAGTTGCGGCATCGGCCATCTTGGGCAGTGCCTTGGTGATCTGCTCTTCCATCGAAAGCATGTACTTGAGTTGTGTTGTGTAGAGCGAACGTAGATCGTCTATATTGCCTGCAAACAGGGCCATGGGAATATCCTCTAGGAGAGTAATAACTCTTCCGTTACTCCATAGGAAGCCTGTTGGCCCTGTAGCTGTTGCCGCGATTTTGATTCTTTACAGAATTAAAGAATGTATCGCGAGAGATCCTGATCTTTCACGATGGAGGCAACCATCTGGCGTACGTACTCAGGGTCAATAACAACCACCTTTTCCATGCCGGTGGCTGTTTCACGCTCCACAACAGGAAGAGGAGTGACAGCACCGTATTCGCTGGCTACCGCAGCAAGATCAATTACGTTGCCCTCGCTCCGCGGAGCCTTAGTCAGGTCAGGGGCGAGAAAGCTGATCTCGTCGAGGACGCGCTCCATGATGGTATGCAGACGACGTGCGCCAATGTTCTCTGTCGTTTCATTGACCCGGAAAGCAAATTGAGCCATCTCTGCGAGTGCATCGCGGGTGAACTCCAGCTTCAGCCCTTCTGTCTCGAGCAGTGCTGTGTATTGCTTGGTAAGCGAGGACTTGGGCTCGGTCAGAATACGGATGAAATCTTCCACCGTGAGCGATTGCAGTTCGACGCGGATGGGGAAGCGCCCCTGCAGCTCAGGGATGAGGTCACTGGGCTTGGATACGTGAAACGCTCCCGCGGCGATGAACAGGATGTGATCCGTCCGCACCATGCCGTAGCGGGTGTTGACGGTCGTACCCTCGACGATCGGGAGTATGTCGCGCTGGACGCCTTCACGCGAAATATCAGGACCATGGCCGCCTTCGCGACCGGCGATTTTATCAATCTCATCGAGGAAGACGATGCCCGAATTCTCCACGCGCTCGACTGCGATACGCGTCACCTGGTCCATGTCGACAAGGCGGCCTTCTTCTTCCTGTACGAGGTATTCGAAAGCCTCGGCGACTTTCATCTTGCGCTTTTTGGTGCGCTGCCCGAAGAGGCTGGGAAGGACATCCTTGAGATTGATGTCCATCTCCTCGACACCCTGATTCGAGATGATTTCAAACGACGGGGCATTGCGCTCGCGAACGTCAATCTCGACCGTTCGGTCGTCGAGCTTGCCCTCGCGAAACTGCTGCCGCAGTTTTTCCCGGGTGCGTTGATGACTCTCATTGCCGGGCGATGGGAAAGCAATTGTGTTGTTGTTGCTGACCTCAGTGGCCGGCGCTGCAGGGGCAGATGCGGCAGGGGTGGGCGCAGGCGTCGGCGGCGGTAGAAGCAGGTCGAGAAGGCGCTCCTCTGCATTGAGCTCAGCCTTATCCTCAACCTCTTCAAGCTTTTCTTCGCGCACCATTTCGATGGCTATCTCGACGAGGTCGCGCACGATCGATTCCACATCGCGGCCTACATAGCCGACCTCGGTAAATTTAGAGGCTTCGACCTTGAGAAAGGGGGAGTTGGTGAGCTTCGCGAGGCGGCGTGCAATCTCCGTTTTGCCCACGCCGGTCGGCCCGATCATGATGATGTTCTTGGGCATGATGTCATCGGCGATATCGGGCGGCAGCTTCTGCCGGCGCATGCGGTTGCGCAGCGCTATTGCGACGGCGCGCTTGGCCGCCTTCTGGCCGACGACATATTTATCGAGCTCGGCGACGATTTCGCGCGGGGTAAGGTCATCAAGCGCGAGTTCCTGATCTTCCGTGGTGCCGGGTAAATAAATGGCCATGAACGCCTGTTCCTTCCGGGGGCTGTTTTTAAGCGTGCAGCTCTTCGAGGGTGATCTGCTCGTTGGTGTAAATGCAGATCTGTCCGGCGATGTGCAGGGATTTTTCGGCAATCTCGCGCGCGCTGAGTTGCGTGTTCTCCATCAGTGCACGCGCCGCGGCGAGCGCATAGGATCCGCCACTGCCGATGGTCGCTATGCCCTCATCGGGCTCAATTACGTCGCCGGAGCCGCTGAGGAGAAAAGTCTGATGCGGATCGGAGACAACGAGCAGAGCCTCAAGGTTGCGAAGCATCTTGTCGGTGCGCCACTCCTTAGCCAGCTCGACGGCAGAGCGGCCAAGATTGCCGGCGTACTGCTCAAGCTTTGCCTCGAAACGGCTGAAGAGGGAAAATGCATCCGCAGTAGAGCCGGCGAAGCCCGCGAGAATCTTATCCTGATAGAGACGGCGTATCTTGCGCGCGGAGTGCTTGATGACGGTTTCGCCGAGCGTGACCTGTCCGTCGGCGGCCATGGCTACGCTGCCGTTGCGGCGCACGCAGATGACGGTGGTGGAGCGGATGCGCCTGAGGCCTGTGCTCGGGTCAGAATGGGAGGCTGAGATACCGCCCCGCTGAGTAGCGGGAGAAGACTTTCGTTTCGACATGCTTATTAGAAGTATACCGCTCCAGAGCCTTCAGCGAGAGGCCGCTGCCTCTGCTTTACACTCGCAGATTCGGGAGGATCCAATGGGCAAGCAGTCAATGTCTCTCATCGGCTCCGATCCCGGACGAAGGCCGCCCAGCGTTGCCATCCTAAGGCAAGTTGCTGATTTTGCGGGCGTCGATGCATCTGGTCGGACTGCTGTTTGCAAGTCGTCCTACAGGGGAAGCCGAAGAGGTGCCACCAAAGGCATTGTGCGCTGCTCCAAGAGAGTATTTTCCATCTATACTCGTTTGCATAGCCGCCGACGGACAAAATAGATGACCGGTCTATCATTACGCGATCCTCAACTGCTCGGAACGCTCCTCGCCGCCGGGCTCTGTATCGGTGGAATTGCTGCTTATGTTGCTCTACGCAAAGCTCCTGATGAAGCCGAACTGGAGCGCCAGCGCCGGATGGAACTGGTGCAGGGAGGACGCATCATCGACGGCACGGTGATCGATATCTCCGACCTCGATGAGCAGGAGAGTGGACGAGCCGGCGGGCTGCAGCTGATCCTCTATCAGTACGAAATAGCGGGAGTGGTCTACGAGTGCTCCCAGGACGTTACTTCCCTCAAGGAACACCTTGATATTCACCAATGCCGCATTGGGTTTCCGGCGTCGGTCCGCTATGACACGCACCGGCCGGAGAACTCGATCATCGTGGCGGAGGGTTGGAGCGGCCTGAGGGATACGGCCAATTCAGTTCCTATCCGGCGCACACCGCGGCGGCCCAGAGTAAAAGCTGCGCCGTTTCTCTAGGCCCGCTATACACTGATTACATGCATGTTCACGGCGCGCCGACTGAGCGTATGAAGCGGGTACTGCGCCTCTCCGTGGTGGCGACTCTTGCTTATGTGGTGCTTACGCTGGTGGCAGGACTGCGTGCCCATTCGCTGGCTTTGATCTCGGAGGCGGGCCACAACGCATCTGACGCCCTCGCGCTTCTGCTCTCCTTCGTCGCGGTGTATTTCCAGGGGCGGCCAGCAACAGATACCAAGACCTTCGGCTACCAGCGCGCCGGCGTATTGGCTGCCTTCCTCAATGCCCTGGCGCTGATCTTCATCGCTGTCTGGATCGTGATCGAAGCAGTGCACCGGCTGGGCTCGCCCGAAACGGTGCAGCCGCGCATCATGATGATCGTGGCGACTGCCGGCGTGGTGATGAATGGCGTGATTGCCGCCTTCCTCTGGAAGTCGAGCGGAGACGTGAATATCCGTTCCGTCTTCATTCACATGCTGGGCGATACTCTGTCGACGGCGGCGGTGATTGCCGGCGGCGCAGCAATCCTGCTTACAGGCCTGCACTGGATTGATCCATTACTGTCACTCCTCATTGCGGCTTTGGTTCTCTGGTCCTCTATCGGTATCGTCCGTGAAACCCTGAATATCCTGCTCGAGGGCACGCCCGGTGGACTCTCTCTGCAGGAAATACGGGATTCACTCGCCACCATTCAAGGTGTCGAAGATATACACGATCTCCATGTGTGGAGCCTCGGTTCGCAGACACGGGCCTTGGCTACCCATGTGACTATTGCCGACATTCCTCCTTCAGCCAGTGCCCAGATTCTTGAGCAAATCAAGGCAATGCTGCGGGACAAGTTCCACATCAATCACACCACAATTCAGTTTGAGAATGTGGAGTGTGAAGTCGTTCACGGATGCGTGATGGCCATCGAAGAAGTCTCCGCGCATGGGCATCACCACCATCATCACGGCCACAGCCATTCGCATTAGCCGTGAACTTCAGCAGCAGTGGAACCCTGGGGTACAATTTGAAAGAGTCGGGGCGTAGCGCAGCCTGGTAGCGCATCTGCTTTGGGAGCAGAGGGCCGGGGGTTCGAATCCCTCCGCCCCGACCATCCGAAGAATGAGTTCGTTTACGGTTTGCCTCACAAGCGGGCGGCGGACGCGTAAACAGTGACTCTCTCCAGGAAATTCCTACCTAAATGCCACGCTGTTTCGGCTACTTCTCCAAGGGCCATTCCAAGTTTTTTACCTCACCCACCCTGTGAGGAAGTTGCTCTGCCCGTCGCTTCAGCGCTTCAGCAGTAGAGCGACTGAGGGGGCGCTGCTTTTGTTCCGTCGGCAGTTCTCCCTTTAGCTGTCTTCCTCTTCAGCATCGAGCGGCGCCCCGCGCGGTCTTCTTGGGGTTGTTCCAGGCATTTTTGGTGGTCGAAGGACATGGCGAGCGTCATTCGTAAGAGAAATTAATATTTCGCTTGCGAAAATGTGTACGCCAGTCAATAATTTCCTTCACGGAGCCCGGGTAGACATCTATACATCTCAAATTGGGCCCGTTTCGGAGCCAGTCATGCAAAGTAAGAATGCCCGCAGTGGTGTGTTTCTCGCCACGTTATGCGTGGCTATGCTTTTTTTCCTGTTTTCACCGCTCAAGAGCTTTTCGCAGGTCGATCAGGGGGGTATCAGCGGGACCATCGTCGATACCACCGGCGCGGTCATACCCAATGCAACCGTGACGATCACTGATACGGCCACGGGCCTGGTGCTTTCCCGGCAGACGGACAAAGGCGGCTTCTTTGTTTTCACGCCGATTAAGATTGGAAACTATACGCTGGAAGCCACCGCTCCCGGCTTTGCAAATATTAGAAGAGAAAACATCAAGGTTGATGTGAGCCAGCGGGTCGCGGTGAACTTCAAGATGAAGCCGGGCGCCGCCACTGAGACGGTGACGGTGACGTCAGCCCCGGAGTTGCAGACGGAAGATGCTTCGACTGGACAGGTATTTTCAACCAAGGTTATTAACGACACGCCTCTGGACGGGCGGAATTATGTCTTTATCGCGCAGCTTGCTACCGGCGTAGCTGCTCCAAATCAGGGTTTCCGGCAAGTAGCTGGCGCAGGCGATTTCAGTTCGAACGGAAGCCGCGTGTCGCAGAACAACTTCATCCTCGATGGCGTTGACAATAACTCAAACATGCAGGATTTTCTCAACGGAGCTACCTACGCAGTAAGGCCGCCTCCGGATGCACTCGCAGAGTTTAAGGTCGAGAGCAGCGATTACAGTGCAGAGTTGGGACGGTCAACCGGTGCGGCTGTCAACGCATCAATCAAGTCCGGCTCGAATGAAATGCACGGAAGCCTTTGGGAGTATTTTCGCAGTGATCGTATGGCTGCAATCGATTACTTCAATAGCGGAAGGACTTCTTATCACCAGAACCAGTTTGGCGCTACTCTTGGTGGCCGTTTCATCAAGGATAAGCTGTTCTATTTCGCTGATGCGCAGGGCACGCGTATCTCTTCCTATGTCCCTGCACAGCCCAACAACACCGTACCTACGGATGCGATTCGCAACGGAGACTTCTCCGAAATGCTCGATCCGAACAATACGAATGGAAATGGTTCAATTCCGCTCTATCTTCTAGGAGGCAATCCAACCAGCGCTCCTGGTGCAGCGGAGGATCCGAATGTACAGCAGCGCTATCTTGGCTGCAATGGCGCCCAGAATGTCATCTGCCCGACGCAGGTCAACACCGTCGCGCAAAACATTTTGAAGCTCTTTCCCAAGCCGAATCAGGGAAGTCCCCATCAGGTATTCAATAACTACACGATTCCTGCAACATCCTTCACCAATAACACGACACAATATGATGTTCGCGTAGACTATAACCCTTCGCAGAACGATCAGGCATTCGGACGCTACAGCTACTCGAATAACCCGACAAACTATACACCACCCTTTGGAATTCTCGACGGCGGTGGATTTGGCAGTGGCGGCCAGAATGCTAACTACAGCAAGAGCGGCGTCATCAGCGAAACGCACTTCTTCTCTCCGACACTCTCCAACGAATTTCGCGTAGGGTACAACTGGCTCCATGCCGCATATCTGCAGGTGAACAGCACGCAGAATATTGCAGCTCAACTAGGGCTGGGTGGAATTCCCTTTGGGCCGAATCTAGGAGGCATGCCGGATCTCAGCTTCGGGGGCTTCATCAACAGCGTAGGTGTTTCAGGCTATGTACCTTCGGTGGAAACACAGAATGTACTTCAGATCATTGATAACGTCTCAAAGGTGGCTGGTAAGCACACTCTTAAAGTTGGAGTGAATCTGCAGCACATTCGCTTCTATGGGCTGCAGCCGCCCAATGGTCTGGGAAGTGAAAACTTCTCCGGTGTTTATACTTCGGATCCCGGCAACCCAAACATCATCTCCGGTTCGGGTGTAGCTGACTTCATGCTGGATCAGATGAACAGCTCTTCGATAACGAGCATTACGCCTATCACCAATCTGCGCTGGTATGAGGCGGCGTACGTTCAGGATGACTGGAGAGTGAACTCGCGTCTTATTCTCAACCTTGGACTTCGCTGGGAATATGCTCAACCCTTTGTCGAGGCGTTTGATCACCAAGCTAACTTCGTTGGTAACTACGCCGGACTCAACCAGGGAAGCGGCACATACCTCATTCCCAACTCGCAGAAGAACTATCCGATACCACCGCAGCTGCAATCCGCATTCACAGCAGACCACATTACTGTGCAGTATGTTTCCAACCGGTCCCTTGTGGATCTGAAGAAGCTGAACTTTGCACCGCGCGTGGGGCTTTCGTACATGCTCGATCCTAAGACCGTCCTTCGTGCCGGTGGCGGACTCTTCTATGGAGATCTGGAAGATATCGGGCTGGGGCTGAATCTGGGTAACAATGCGCCGTTTAACGTCAACGCAAACTTTATCCCTAATCCAAATGTCTGCCAGAATATCAACGGTGCGATCACGTGTCCGACGAATGGGCAGACACTGGAAACCGGCTTTAGTCAGGCACTGAATGCGCCTAACGGCGGCCTGGTGAACTTCGCCAATCTGCCGACGATCTATGCGGCCGAACAAAGCAACAAGCCTGCTTACACGGTTGCCTATAACCTCAACATTCAGCATTCGCTGACTGATTCACTCTCTTTCACCATCGGCTATCAGGGCAATCAGAGCCGGCATTTGAGGGAGAGCTATAACGCTAACCAGTACGCTGGGATCGTACCTCGCGGAGCGAATGGCCAGCTCTACCAGTCCTTTCATGATTTCGGTGTAGTCATGGTGGGTAACTCGGGTGTTGGCCGGTATGACTCACTGCAGGCAAAGATAGAGAAGCGCTACAGCGGGGGGCTGTATTTCCTTGCAGGGTACACATGGTCTCACTGCCTGGATGATGCCTTCGGTCCTATTGGGCAGTCGCAGGATGGAGGCTATCGCAATCCTAACTATCTCGGCCTTCGCTACGATTACGGAGCCTGCACGCAGGATGTGCGCAACCGCTTCACCTTCTCACCGCAGTACGAACTTCCATTTGGAGTCGGACATAAATTCCTGAATCGTCCAGGGATTGCAAACGCAGTTGCAGGTGGCTGGAAGACGAGCTTTATCTTCCAGGTCCAGACGGGAACTCCCATTTTCCTGAATTCTTCGAATCAGGGTGCGAGCTATCCTATCCGGGTGAGCGATCCGTTCTCTCCTGGCGGCTCACCGGATCCAGTTACACAGCCACATGAGGTTTGCGCTACCAAGACCCGCACCCTGGAGTCGTGGTACAACCCTTGTGCCTACAAGAATCCTCCACAGGCTTATAACGGTCCGGATGATCCGGCTCATAACCTGATCGATATAACGCACGCAGGAACGATACCCTTTGGGCCTCCGGGTCGCGTCTCTGTGAACGGTCCTGGCTTCAATGGTCTGGACATGTCCCTGTTCAAGGATTTCGCCATTCCGCTGCGCGAGTCTGCTCTGCAGTTCCGCGCAGATGTCTTCAACGTTCTCAATCACCCCTCGTTCGGAAACCCGAACAACGGTTTGCAGGGAGCCAATGCCAGCAGCATTACTTCTACCCGCTTCAGCGCGCTTGAGCCGAATGCGCGTGTCATTCAGGTAGCGATGAAGTATAGCTTCTAACTCACTCCAAATAGTTATAGGACGGAGATTGATATCTCCGTCCTATAACTTAAGCTTCGATTGAGTGAATAAATCTTCTTAATCTAGAAGAGAAAATGCCTTGCTCATCTTAGTCGTTACTTCCTCTGGCGAATCCCCCAGCGAGTAGTGAATCTCAAGCACGCCGGCGGGTGTCTGCGGGGCAGTCTTCAGCTCCTTCATCGTTTCTTCCCATGCGATCGTTCCCTCGCCGGGCCACAGGTGTTCGTCGCGTTCCCCGTGATTATCGTGCAGGTGGGCGGAGCGGATATAGGGTTTCAGTTCCGCTAATGCAGAGGCAGTGCCGCCGGTGAGATTTGCATGGCCTACGTCCAGGCACACGCCAATCGAATCGAAGTGGCCGACATGCAGGATCTCAAGGATATTCTGAGGGCGCGTGACCTCATTCTGCAGGTTCTCGATCAACAGCTTCACACCGAGCGGCCCTGCAAATGCCTTCAGGTGTTCGAGCGCGGTAAGCGAGTGTTCAAGCGACCGCGGGCTCCACTGATCGTCCCGCTCTCCCAGATGGATGACCATGAAACGGAAGGGAATCAGTTCGGCGGCCTCAAGTGCGCGCTTAATCTCATCCATCGCGTCAATGCGTCGCGACTTATCGGGATGAATAAGATTTACGGCCGGTGCGCCTGCACGGCCCATTTCGCTGTCGGGGTAGAGCGGCGCATGCATGGAGAATGGCTCAAGCGGGTTTGATCTGAACCAATCTGCCAGCTCTCGAATTGCCACACGATTGGCATAGTCTAAGTGCTGTTTTGCTGCGAAAAGCTCTACACCCTGGGCGCCGGCACGGGCAAAAATTTCAAGCATGCCGGGATGCAAACGACTGCGGAGAAATATATGAGAAGAGATGACTTTCAACATGGTGCGGGATACCCCGATCGATCTGGCTTCTCCTTATCTTCTCATTTCGAGACAAGTGCGCCGGGGCAGAAGTCATGTATAGGGCTCTAATGTATATCCAAGATTACGCCTAGACGCGCCAGTAATCGGGTCTCCAGACCTCAATTGATTTCTTGATATCCGCCGGTTTCAGATGGTCTCGCAATGTTTTTTCGACCAGCGCAGGGATCTCAGCGTCCGGCGCGAACCGCAGTGCGATCAGTTGCCTCTCCGTCAGTTCATGGATGCGTGATCTGAGAGGCTCCTGCAGGAGTGCGGTCAGCCTGAGCCGCTCCTCCAGGCGGATGACGCGGTCCTGCACCTTGAGCGAGTAGAGCCGGGCGATGCCGGTGAGCAGCAGCAGCCCAAAACTCAGGAGCGCCAGCCAGACATGGAAGCTGTCAGGATGCTGCACCAGCAGCCAGACCGCGAAGATGAAGCAGAGCAGAAAAATGGGCGCGACCATGAAGTGGAACCATGGATCCAGCCTGGCATGGTTGGCAAATGTCTGGGGACGTTTTTCGCTCATCGGTGTACTCCATTCGGCGCAGCTTGCAGAGCCAGTCTAATACCCCGCAGCTTTTCCGAAGTGACGCCGGTGATCCTGGCCGCCTTCCAGCATGCCAGTGACCGGGTTGACCGCTATGCACTCGCCGTCGCTCCAGACCTGTTTTCCAACATCCACGCTATACCCCATCGATCGCAGGCCCTCGATGGACGCATCAGGAAAGCCGGGCTCCAAATAGACGATGTCCGGCAGGTACTGATGGTGAAAGCGTGGTGCATCCACTGCCGATTGAATATTCAAACCCCCGTCAGCAACGCTCAGGAAGATGTTCGCCACGGTGGTGATGATACGTGAGCCGCCAGGGGAGCCGAGCACCATGCTTACCTTGCCGTCCTTGAGTACGATGGTTGGCGTCATGCTGGAGAGAGGCCGCTTGCCAGGGGCAATAGCGTTAGCCGGTCCCTGGATCAGCCCGAACATATTTGGTACTCCCTGCTTGGAGGTGAAGTCGTCCATCTCGTCATTCATCAGGAAGCCTAGCCCTTCCGCAGTCACGCCCGAGCCGAAGTAGTTATTGAGAGTTGTGGTTACGGAGACGGCGTCGCCGTCAGCGTCCATCACGGAGTAGTGCGTCGTATCCGTTGCTTCCTGCTTTATAGCCGCAATCTTTGGAGGAGGCGGCAGATAACCCTCCGGGCGCTTCAACTCTGCCGATGGTGTCGCCGCATCTTCCTTGATGCTTGCTCTGAAAGCGGCGGCATAGCGCGGATCGATCATCTGTTGAATCGGAATTTTCACGTAATCCGGGTCGCCGAGATAATCGGTCCGATCCATGTAGGCGCGCCGGAAGGCCTCCAGTATCAGGTGCATCTCCGCAGGCGTTCGATCTCCGAGCCGCGCCAGGTTATAGCCGTCCAGAATATTGAGGGCCTCGATCAACGCCACTCCGCCGGAAGACGGCGGCGGCGCGCTGATGATGTCATACCCCTGGTAGCTTGCCTGAAGCGGTTCGCGCTCCTTAACCGTGTAGGCTGCCAGATCCTTTTCGGTAATGAGTCCGCCGCCCTTCTGCATGTCCGCAGCGAGCTTTTTCGCTATCGCTCCGTGGTAAAAACTATCCGGGTCCCGGGCAATTTCCTTGAGGGTCTGTGCCAGTTCCGGCTGTTTGAAGGTTTCTCCCGCCTTGTAAAAGTTGCCATCACGCTGAAAGATTCGCCGGGATGCCGGGAACTCTGCCAGGGAGGGATAGTGGAGCATGGCGGCTTCCTCATCGGTCAGCACATAGCCGTCGGAGGCGAGTTTGATGGCGGGGGCCATTACCTCGGCCAAGGTCAATTTGCCGTATTTTTTCTCGGCATAAACAAGCCCTGCAACTGAGCCGGGCACGCCGATCGCTTTATAGCCGACGATGCTCTCATTCGGCACCACATTTCCCTTTGCATCGAGGTACATATCGGGGGTGGCCGCCAATGGAGCGCGCTCGCGATAGTCCAGGAAAGTGGATCGCCCGTCCTTGAGGTGGATGAGCATGAAGCCACCTCCGCCGAGGTTGCCTGCATCCGAGTAGACAACAGCCAGCGCGAATCCCACGGCGACGGCAGCGTCGACCGCATTACCACCGTTCTTCAATATCTGTACGCCCACATCGGTAGCTCGATGGTGAATGGATACGACCATGGCATGCGGAGCGCGCTCAGGAACCTCGCTGCGGTAATTTGGAACCGCTGCAGGCTGTGCATAGAGCAGGGAACTGAAGGTAAGAGAAGCGGCCAGGGCAGAGACGGCAAATCGCATCATTGTACGCGCTAGTGTAGCGTGATTTTGGTGTTTTGCCGCATGATTTGACGGGATTATGCTAGTCCGAAAGACGGATTCGCGTATTGAACGGCAGGCATTTAAGATTATGCGCAAGTACGGTGACGCGTAAGGCTACAAAAGAAATTCGTTTGGTAAGGTGCATAGCTGGTTGTGATGTTCGACAGCTTTCCAAATCGTTCTTTTAAATTCCTCCGGGGTGACTCTGTCCGGTGAAGAAATTTGCATTAGCCGCAGTGCTGTTGTCCTGGATGCCTGTCGTCATGTTCTGGCATAGAGCCACGGACTACATCCTCTCGTCCAACTACATGGCCCACCGGTTCTGCTATCTTCTGCAGCCGGGCTTGATCTGGACAAATGTCGTAATGGACAGCCTGATCGCGGCTTCCTATCTGCTGATCTTCCTGGCGCTTTTCTGGATGTCGTCAAGACTTCGCCAAGTTGCGGAAATTAATCGCTACGTCTGGATCTTCGTCGCCTTCGGCACCTTTATCGTTGCATGCGGCATGACGCATGTCATGGAAGTTATTACCCTGTGGTGGCCCATCTATCGTTTTTCAACGGTAGTCAAAACCATATGTGCGGCCGCCTCGGTTCCTACGGCCATCCTCTTCGTGCGAATTGCGCCTGCTCTCACGCGTAACATGGAGCGCTTCATCTTCATGCTCTCCACGACACAGCAGGAGAAAGACAGAGCGCTCACGTCGCTGATCGCGTCTGAGAAGCTCGCGGTCGCGGGGCGAATTTCTGCTTCCATTGCGCACGAAATCAGTAATCCGCTTGAGTCAGTGGGGAACGTCCTTCATCTTCTTCGTACAGGCGCCGGACTTTCCCCTGAAATGCAACGGCTGGTCGACTCTGCGCAGGGCGAAATTATTCGCGCGGGCGACATAGCCCGCAGTACGCTTTCACTTTATCGAGAATCGGCCGCGCCGGTTGAGGTATCCCTGGTTCCACTCTTGCAGAGCATTATCGATCTGCAGGCCCCGGCTCTGGTTCGCAACAATATTCAGATTCAAACTCGAATGCGGGCGACCGTAGCTATCCGAGCCTACCCGGGAGAATTACGCCAGGTTCTCATTAACCTGATTCAGAATGCCGCAGCGGCTATTGGAGAGGATGGGAAGATATTCGTTCGCGTTCAACCCCGCCGCGGAGGATACTCCATTACCGTTGCCGACAATGGCCCGGGTGTGCAGCCTGCTGACCGCACCCGCCTCTTCAGCCTCTTCTTCACCACCAAGGGAGAACAGGGAACCGGGCTCGGTCTCTGGCTTGCCCATTCCCTGATTGAGAAGCTGGGGGGGAGGATAAAGTTCCGCTCGAGGACGGCTGGTGAAGCCGCAATTCGCGGAACTCTGTTCAATATCTGGCTACCCTTAGGAACGCCGCCCTATGTTCCTCTGGCTCCCTTTAGCTCGGTTCAGGCAGGACGCCGCCAGATGCAGAAGACAGCTTCCGTTGCCTCAAGATAGGTTTGCCATAAAAGAGAGCTGTTGCCAGGAATGGAACCGACCGCGTATCGCATTAGTCGGCGGAAACGAAAGCAGCGTGTTAGACCACTGCAAGGGAAGCAGATCGCCGTGCCAACGGTTCCCGCTGCGTCGCAGCCAGCGTCGTCAGGCTCCATGCGGAGCGGTCGCGCATCAGTCTTGAAACCAGTGCGGTGTGCATGGCATGGCCAGCACGTTCTGCAACAACGCGTCCCAGAATCTGGTGACCTGCCAGAGCGAGATCGCCGATCAGATCCAGCACTTTGTGCCGGACAAACTCATCGTCAAACCGCAGGGGTCCGTTCCGCACACCTTCCCTGTCGAGAATGATTGCGCTGGACTCTGATACTCCGCGGATCAGACCCATATCGCGAAGCTTCTGCTCGTCTTCCTTGAAGCCGAAGGTTCGCGCCGGAGCTATCTCCACGCCATAGGTGCGGGCTGCAAGATCCACCTCGAAGCCATGCTTCCCTATGGGCTGGGGAAAGTCGATCTTGTAGCTGATGCTATAGCCGTCGCCCGGATAGACGCCGATAAACTTGTCACCCTCGCGCACCTCAACGTCCTTGAGGATGCGAATGTATTCACGCCGCCGCCGCTGGGTCTTGAGGCCGGTGTTGCGAAAGGCGTCCACATAAGGGATCGCACTTCCGTCGAGGATGGGGAGTTCCAGATTGTCGAGCTCGACGATGACGTTATCGACCCCCATGCCGATAAGCGCCGAGAGCAGATGTTCGGTCGTCTGGATCAGAACGCCTTTCCGCATCAGGCTGGTTGCATAGCTGACCTTGGCGACATTGCGGCTGGTGGCCGCTATCTCAAAATTGTCCAGGTCAGTCCTGCGGAAGACTATGCCCGAGCCCGCGGGTGCAGGCAGCAGCCGCATCGAGACGGGAGCGCCGCTGTGCAGGCCTACCCCCGAGAACTCAACAACTGCCGCTATCGTGTGTTCGAGATATTCTGCTTCTGACAAAATTTTCCTCGCCCGTGGGCATGAACCAATAGACTACCCTCTGCGAATTAAGTTTAGCTGTGGCATATTCGCCACATTAGCGTGGCGGAATATGACTCACGAGACGGCTGGGTACAAAGACAGTAAATAGCTCATCCAGAAGGGGCTTACCTTAAAGTTATGACTTCAATTCTCACTTCGTCTGTCCTTGGCGCGCTGCGAATCGCCGCTGACGAGCAGCAGAAACAACTCCTGGCTCTGCTCCGCCAGATGGTGGAAATCGAATCCCCCAGCGAGGATCGAGCGGCGTGCAGCCGCTGCGTGGCGTTTGTAGCGGAAGAGTGCGGCAAGGCTGGCGCGCGCGTCCGGGTCCACCGCCGCAAGAGCAGTGGCGGTATGCTGGAAGCTCGTTTTGGGCCTGTGCGGAGAGGCCAGAAGCCCCTATTGCTGCTTGGCCATCTGGATACTGTGTGGCCCATGGGCACGCTTGGAGTGATGCCGTTTCGCATCACGGAGGAGCGGGTGGCCGGTCCCGGGGTGCTCGATATGAAGGCCGGTGTCGCTATGGCGATCGTTGCGCTTCAAATCCTGACCGAAAAACAGATGCTCGACCGTCAGGTGATTCTGCTGCTGAGTTGCGATGAAGAGACGGGCAGCCGCGACTCGCGCGCTATGATCGAGCGGATTGCGTCGGCGTGCTCTGCAGTGTTTGTGCTGGAGCCGGCGCAGGGGCTCAGCGGCGCCTACAAGACGGCACGCAAGGGCGTCGGCAGCTACACGGTTCGCGTGGAGGGCATCGCGGCCCATAGCGGTGTCGACTTTGAAAAGGGCCATTCAGCGGTGCTCGAACTGGCACGGCAGATCCCGATCCTCAGCGAATTCACTGAGCTTGACCGGGGCATCACAGTAAATGCCGGAACCGTTTCCGGCGGAACACGGTCTAACGTAATAGCAGCCGAAGCAGAGGCGGAGGTGGACGTGCGGATCGCCAGGAAAGCAGACGCAGCGAGGATCGATCGCCGTTTCCGTTCCTTGCGCGCGGTAGACAAGGCCTGCAAGCTGACAGTGTCCGGTGGCATCAACCGTCCGCCTATGGAGCGTACCCGCGCGACAGCTGCACTCTTCCGCCATGCGACGACCCTGGCGGCGGGACTCGGATTTACGCTTGAAGAGGCCTCCACCGGTGGCGGGTCGGACGGCAACTTTACCTCCGCTCTGGGGGTTCCCACCCTGGACGGCATGGGGGCGGTGGGCGAAGCCGCGCACGCCCGGCACGAATCCCTGCTGCTGGCGCATCTGGCGCCACGTACGGCCCTGCTGGCCGCAATGATTGCTTCTCTACCGTTGAAGAACTGAGGATCGCATGCTGAAGTTGATCGAGTTCGGATTGCTGGCTGTCACGCTGCTCATTGTCTTTGGTCTGGCTGCGGCCAGACCCCCTGAACGCGAGCGTGACGCCGAGCAGAGTGAACCCGTCAAGCGGCCTTGATCGCCTGCCGGCCGCTCGTCCTTGTTAGCATCTACAGTGATGCAATCTCATAAAACCCGCGTTCGATTCGCCCCCTCTCCGACAGGCCTGCTGCATGTTGGCAACGCCCGCACGGCACTTTATAACTGGCTCTTCGCTCGCCACACGGGCGGCGACTTTCTGCTCCGTATCGAAGATACGGATCTGGAACGCAGCGAGGCGCGCCACGAGGCACAGTTGATGGAAGACCTCAGCTGGCTTGGCCTTGGTTGGGATGAGGGCCCCGACGTCGGCGGACAGTATGGGCCCTACCGGCAGTCTGACCGACTCGATATTTATGCTCGCCACACCGAGCAGCTGCTCAACGAGGGCAAGGCCTACCGCTGCTTCTGTACTCCCGAGGAGATTGAGGCTGAGCGTCGCCGGGCGGCAGAACTCCATCAGCCGCAGGTTTATTCCGGCAAGTGCAGCCGCATTTCCCCCGCAGACAGCCTTGCTCGCGCCAGCGCAGGCGAGTCCTTTGCCGTGCGTCTGCGCATTCCAGAGCGTCCGCTTCGCTTTCACGACCTGGTGCGCGGTGAGGTTGAGTTCACCAGCGAATCTGTCAGTGATCCGGTGCTCGTCCGCTCCAGCGGCGTTCCGGTCTATAACTATGTCGTGACCGTCGATGACGCGCTGATGCAGATCACCCACGTCATCCGTGGTGACGACCACCTCTCCAATACGCCGAAACAGGTGGCTATCTACGAGGCGTTCGGATGGCCGGTGCCGGTCTTTGCACATCTGTCGACGATTCTCGGCAGCGACCGCGAGCGGCTCTCCAAGCGGCATGGTGCAACCTCGATCGCCAGCTTCCGAGAGATGGGGGTTCTGCCGGAGGCGCTGGTCAACTATTTGGCTCTGCTCGGCTGGGGTGCTGAAGATGGCAAGACTGAGACCTTTACGCCCGAGGAACTCACGCGGGTCTTCAAACTGGAGCGTGTGACCGCTTCCCCCGCAGTCTTTGACTGGGACAAGCTGCACTGGCTCAACCGTCACTACTTGAAACAGTCTGAGCCGCAGCGGCTGGCAGCACTTGCGTGGCCGCATCTCCCTTTGCCGCCTGCCGACTCCAGCAGCCCTGCGCTGCAGGCATGGGTGGAGCGACTTATCGCGCTTTTTCTGCCGGCGCTCGACCGGCTCGATCAACTCAGCGAGAAGACACAGTTCATCTTTCGCTTTGACGAGACCGCAGCCAAACAAAACGCTGAGAATGCGCCTCTTCTCTCCAGTGAAATTGCGCAGAAGGTGCTGTCTGCGTTTGCTGCGCGCGCGGCGGCTTTCTCCGGGGCGGTGACACCAGAGCAGTTCAAGCTGTGGATGAATGAAGTG
Organism: Acidipila rosea; assembly: GCF_004339725.1. Lineage (GTDB taxonomy): Bacteria > Acidobacteriota > Terriglobia > Terriglobales > Acidobacteriaceae > Acidipila > Acidipila rosea. The sequence continues at coordinate 218,289 of NZ_SMGK01000006.1, forward strand.
AAGGCTGAGACCGGAGCCAAAGGTAAAGATCTCTTTCACCCCGTACGTATTGCTCTGACCGGAGCGCATTCCGGGCCGGAGTTCGACAAGCTCATCCCCGTGATTGAAGAGGGAAGCCAGCTGGGGCTTTCCATCCTCAACATTCGCGCGCGCATTGAGCGCTTCGTCGGCGCATGACAGCAGCCGTGGACTTGAGCTTTCCTCACACGTGGACGGCTACTCTGCTCGAGCGCCGTCCGCTCATTCCTCCGTCGCGTCAATTTGTCTATCCGCGTCAGGCTGAAGAGGTGGAACGTGGCGCTCTTGAAGTGCTGGTGAAGCCTGCCCAGGGCGACACGTTTCTCGCTACCTGCGCGCTCGGGTTTGCCGACCCCTCGGCACCGACCGGAGTGTGGAGCTGTCCTGACAAGGATGCGATGTGCGCTGTTGCGGGGGGCTATGCTTACATCGTTGACACGCTCAACCCGGCGAAGTTCGTCCAGGTTGAGTATCGGCCGGTGCTGGCTGTGCAGGCTCTGCCTGAGCATGGGCTGCTGCTCCTTGCCGGGCATCATTCGCTTCTCGCCTACAACGCAGAGGGTTTCGCATGGCAGAGCGTCAGGCTCTCTTCAGAAGGCGTCCAGCTTGGCGAAGTGGAGGGAGATCGACTGCATGGCGCCGGATGGGATCTGATTACTGACCGCGATGTGCCCTTCACGATCGACCTGCGTAGCGGCGAACGACTGAGTTAAACAGAAGGCCCCACCTCCCGGTTAGAGAAGTGGGGCCTTCCTGGCTACTTCGACATAGCTCGCCACTTTTTCGCGAGTTCAGCGTCAGAGAGCGCCTTGACGTAAACGCCGCCAACAACTGAACGCGCCTGGAAGCCGATCTGCTTGCCATTCTTCGTGTCGTACCAGTCAGTCAGCGGAACCCGTGTTGGGGTTTCATTGATCCACTTATAGATGGGGCCCATCCATTGAGTGAACTGCTGCTGTGTCCCGAGCGTTGCGGACCACAGCTCCCAGTCGAGCTTGGTGTAATCGGCACGGCTGTCGAGCGGAACTCCGTACTGATTCATGTGGTTCAGGTAGAAGCTGACTTCCGTCTCGCGCACCTTGGCAGGAAAGAGATTCAGTCCCAGCAGCTGATCCCATACCAGATTGTATTTCTGACTCCAGGTTCCGGGCTTGTCGAAGGCAAGCTTGTAGTGGTCTCCGTCAATCGCCATCTGCTGCCACTTTGCCGCCATATCCCTGGCTGCAGCCGCGTAGCCGCGGGCTACATCAGCGTGGCCGAGCGCCTTAGCCATCTCTGCATAGGCGGCCAGAGCATCGATCGCCTTGATGGAGAGATTTGCATTATGCGCCAGGTGTCCGGCGAAGTCATCGGTCGAGAGCTGGTTCTCAGGGTCGAGGCCCTTCTCGCGAAGGTATGCGGCCCATTGACTGAGCTGCGGCCAGTATTGTTGCGCAACATGCCAGTTGCCCTCTGTCTGTCCGAGAGCCGCTGCGCAGATCAGCAGATTGCCGCTCTCCTCTACTGGCATCTGGTTTTCTTCCGTCTTCTCGCCGCCGCCGTACTCCTGGCCGTTCGCGAGCGGATAGCGGCCCAGATCATGCGGTGCGAAAGGGAACTTCCAGCGTGCGAGCGAAGCATACTCGAGCACCGGCTTCAACTGGGCCTCAAGCAGCTTCGGATTGAAGAAGAGGAAGAAGGGCGCGGACGGATAAAGAACATCCACGGTGGCGATGTCGCCGTTGGAAAAGTCTTCCTTGGCGAAGAGCATCGGCGTGCCGTCGATATCAGCGACGAGCCCATGGGCCGCGATCGTCTGCCGGTAGGCGAGGAGCGCCAACGCCGCGTAATCCGCGCCACCGGCTTTGGTGAGATCGGTAGTCAGTTTCGCGTCATAGTCGCGTCCGCGCTGGTCGAGTTCGCTATATTGAGCCTCGGCCTCAGCCAGCATCGCCTCAACTGTTTCGTTGTTGCGCTGCCAATAGGGACGCATATTGCGCCCGAGATATTGGATCTGGAACCCTGCGGTGTAGCTGAGCAGAGCATGTTTCGTCACAGGGGCTGCTGAGATCTCCTGCGCCGGAAATTCGAGCGCGAGATGAGCGGCGCCGTCCCGGGGAGTCTGCGGCATGTCCATGTCATCAGCTGTCGGCAGCGTGCCGGTCTTCTCAAAGCTCTGCCGCGCGGCAGCTGCATTGACCAGCATGGCCTGCTCGTTCTGAGGTACGGCGAGGTGAAAATATCCCCAGTCGATACGCAGGTTATCGCCGGAGCGGTTCAGTACCTGCTGATCGCGTGAGCCAACGTTCAGGACGCGTAACTCGCCATCATTCGATCTGCCCCACGTCACCTTCTGGTTGTCCTGGTCGACGGCGATCACCGGATCGACATCAAGGAACACAGACGTCTGGTGAGATTTGCCATCGGTGGAACTCAGCTTCCAGCTCACGTAGGTTACAGGCCGCGAGAGCAGGTCAAGATCCTGCGGAAATGCTGGCGCAAAGAAAGTGAGCTGCAGCTTGATGCCGGCTGCGCTGAATTCATAATCAGTATGCGTTGCCGAGACCTTCAGCGCGGTCTGCTGCATGGCGGGAGTAGCGCTGTGCCTGTCGCCGCCCATGTAGCGATACAGCTTGCCGTCGATACGAATCAGGCCGGTGAGTGGCTGACGTTCACCCGTCCAGTGGCGGGTGGGCCCATCGGTCAGGTGGTCAGTCATCGACCAGATGCTGAAATAGGGGTCGTGTGCAATCAGCGGGACCGCTGGAGGCCGTTCCTGCTGCGCATGAAGTGCGCTGCCCCCGCCCGCGATCAAAACTGCAATGGAAACAACTGCGCTTCGTGCGATCGATCTCATTTGTTTCACTGTTCTCCAGCGACCAGTTCTACATCAATCCTGGCCTCCAACGGAATAGGCGGAACGGCCTAGGTATTCGTTTCAACTGCCGGAAGCGAGAGCGTGCGCTGCTAACGCCCGGGAGGAGTTGGTGGTGTTCCGAGGGAGCGCTGGTAGCGAAGCTCGTCTACGGTGATGCCCCATACCGTGTCTGTGCGCCGCTGACCGTCAGGGGCCCAGTGGTCCAGTTGATAGAAGCGATCGCCGCGTACGTTGCCTGCGAGAATCCAGAGGAGCGCATTACGGAAGCCCTGTTCAAGAAGGCGGGCGCGGGCAGCTGTGATGAGCGCGAGGCCGATTCCGCGGCCCCACTGGGTGGGGTCGACATAGAGCGCGCAGAGCTCTCCGTGCTCCGGCAGGTCGGAATCGCGCGAGGGCATTGTGGTGACAAAGCCGTGGATGGATCCCTTCCCGGTCGCGAGGATGGTCTGTGGTTTGCAATCGTCCGGGCTCCCGAAGTCGTACCGCGAAGCCCAATCCTGGGGACGAAGCCGGTCGAGGTATTCGGCAGGCAGAAGCCCGCGATAGGCGGCCTGCCACGAGCGGACGTGGACATGGGCGACGCCGAGTGCATCTTCCGGTTGGGCGGCCCGCAGTTGCATGCTCCATTATTATCTGTCCGCGTGTATGGGGCCTTACCAAAGGAATAAGGAGCGATCTGACGACTGAACTCTCTTTTGCAGTGGAGATATTTGAAAAAATGATTTATAAATCCTCTTCCGTTAGTTGATGGATAACAGAGCGAAGCGTGCTGCCCATGGCAGAAGTTGATGCTTGCTCTTATGCCGCTCCAGCGGACAGGCCTCTATCCCCGGGTGAATGGTGACTGCTCTTCTCCAAAAGATCGTCTCTGCAAGGAGGGGAGCCAGACTGGGCCTTTCCCTGTTTCTCTATGGAGCAGCGGCGCTGGGCATCCTTACTTACCATCTGAAGCAAGCGGCGGGTCGCAGTTTAGGGGTTGCGCATTTTCCGCTGAATAGCCTGCTGGAGGGAGCAGCCGTTGTGCTGTGCCTGCTGCTCTTGTGGCGCATCGCGAACTCGTTTCGCGAGAGCCCGAGCTTCATCTTTACCTATTACGTTCTCATTTCCTTCCTGATGTTTTTTGTGATCGAACGCTGCGCATTGATGGCGGTTCGGTGGCCTGAACCGCCGTGGCTCACCCAGGATGGCGCGGCGTTTCTACAGGTTCTGGGCTCGATGGCGGCCGCAGGTGGCGCGCTGATCGTGTTGCCGCACCTGCGTTCGCTGAGAGAAGGGTCCGCCCTGGCGCGGATGGAGCGGGACAAGTTTCTGGCAGCGGCTGAGAGCAGCCTGGATGACTTCTACCTCTTCGACGGCGTGCCGGATGAGAAGGGAGAGATCAAGGATTTCCGCTTCAGCTACATCAATCCGAATGCCGAGAGGCGGCTGCGTACACGTCGCGAAAACATGATCGGGAAGATCCTGACCGAGGAGCGTCCGTTTGTAATCCGTTCGGGGCTGATCGAGAGATACAGGGAAGTAGTTCGCACGGGAACGCCCTTTACCGGCGAGGTCTATCTCGACGATGAACGAATCAAGGCGACGTGGCTGAGTGTGCAGGTGGTGAAGCTGGGTAGCGGGATCGCGGTTACGAGCCGCGACGTGACGGAGCAGAAGCGGTTGACGGACCATGTTCACTATCTCGCGCACTATGACCAGTTGACGGGACTGCCCAATCGCACGCTGTTGCGGGACCGACTGGAACAGGCGATTGCCTATGCGCAGCGACATAACAACAGGGTGGCGGTCTTCATCCTGGATGTCGACCACTTCAAAGAAGTCAATGACGCGCATGGCCACGCGGAGGGGGATGCGGTGCTTGCGGCAGTGGGGAAGCGTTTGCTGGAGACGGTGCGGGAGACCGATACCGTGGCGCGCATCGGGGGCGATGAGTTCGTGATCGTGATGCCGGAGTTCAAGAGCCTGGAGGACGTGCGGCGTTGCGGGTGGCAGATTGTGCGGAGCGCAGCGAAACCTATCCCGCTGGGGGGTCGCGAAATCAAGGTGACGGTCAGCGTGGGACTGGCTCTTTATCCCGACTGCGGCGCCGGGAGCGATGAACTGCTGAGGAAGGCAGATGCCTCGATGTATATGGTGAAGGGGCGGGGCCGTAATGGACTCCAAATATGCGGGGAAGAAGGCAGCTGAGATTGCCTAACCCGGCCTAGGAGCTGGGCTCGATTCGCTTGAGCATGTCAGCGATGGTCCAGTGCGCAAGGCTGCGCATAACCGACTTCTCTACCTCTTCATAGACGTTCTCGAGGACCCCGCGGATACCCTGGCCTACGGAGCAGTTCGGATGGGGTTCGTTGCGGTGCATGCGGAAGGCTGCTTCGACGCCGAGCGCGGTGCGAACCTGCTTCAAGGTGATCCGTGCCGGGTCGCGGGCCAGTTCCCAGCCGCCTCCGCGGGCACCCTTGGATGAAACCAGGTTGGCCTGCCGGAGAAGGGCCAGCTGGCGGCGGATGACGACGGGGTTGGTTCCGACGCTTGCGGCGATGAACTCCGAGGTCAGCCGCTCCTGAGGCGTAGATGCAAGCAGCGTAAGGATGTGAACCGCTGTCGAGAATCGGGAGTTCATACAAAGACAATACAGCGGGGTGGAGAAGCCGGAAAGATGGACGAGCTGGAACCAGGTGAGCTAGCGTAACTTTTTTTGTGACGGATTCTGGATCCCTTCATCCAAGACACAGCAGCATCAATCCACTCAGAGGTTTTCAAGATGAAAGTTGTACTGTATGGCGCATCGGGGAATGCGGGGCAGCGTATCTATGAGGAGTTGAAGGCGCGGGGACATGAGGTGACGGCAGTTGTTCGGAACCCGGAGAAGCTGGCGGCAGGAGTGAAGAGCAAGAGCGACGACCTGAGCAGTGCAGACCGGATTGCGGAGATCATTGCGGGCGCGGATGCGGTGATCAGTGCGTACGCTCCTCCGCAGAACGACACAGACCAGCTGATTGGGGTGACGGAGCGGCAGATCGAGGCGGTAAGCAAGGCGGGAAATCCCCGGCTGATCGTGGTGGGCGGTGCTGGTTCGCTGGAGGTTGCGCCGGGGGTGACGCTGCTGGAGTCAGGCCATCTGCCTGCGCCGTGGGTGCCCATTGCCACATCGCATGCCAAGGCGCTGGCACTGCTTGAGGCCTCCGATATTAACTGGACTTACTTCAGCCCAGCGGCATTCTTCGAGCCTGGCGAGCGGACGGGCAAATACCGGCTGGGAAGCCGCAGCCTGATCGCGAACGACAAGGGCGAGAGCCGCATCTCAATGGAAGACTATGCGATTGCCCTGGTGGACGAGCTTGAAAAGCCGAGCTATGAAAAGGCTCGGTTTACGATCGGCTACTAGGCTGAGGACGGCGCACAGGAGCACTGCGGCGCAGTGCTCCTTTTGCGTATAAGGCATGCCGGACTGAGCCCGGGAGGGGCCTTCGGCATCCGATCGACATGCGCGGGGAGAGAGCAAAACGATACAGAATTGGGTCACGCGAGGGGGCATGATTAGCGCAGGGGCAAATGTAAGTTCGTAGATCTTCAAGAAAGGCATCGATGTATCTCTTTGAAGAGCAAATCTCCCCGCGTGATAATCCGCTGATGGCAAAACCGAGAATTCTGCTTGTTGATGACAATCAGAGTGTCCGGATGTCCCTCAAGATGATTCTGGAATACAACGGCTTTGAGGTGGTCGCGGCAGCCGGTGTGCACGAGGCTCTGGGACTCATCCACAGCCAGGTCTTCGATGTTCTGCTGAGCGACCTGCACATGCCTGACGCAGGGGATGGTTTGACCGTTGTAAGCGCAATGCGACACTCCCATCCCAAGGCGATCACCCTCATCTTCAGCGGATATCCCGAGATGAAGGGAGCAGCGTCAGCGATCCTGCTGCAGGCAGATGGAATCCTTACCAAGCCGCTAGCGTCCGAAACATAGGTTGCAACGATCAGGCAACGATTGGCGAAAGAGGCGGCGCCGGCGCGGGTGATGGAGAGTGTCGCGACCATCCTGGAAGCTGAGGCAGAATCCACCATCGCCGAATGGCTTGAACGGGTTCAGGTTGAGCCGCGCATAGTAGGCATCCCGATGGAGGATGCGGAGCGCTCCGCTCACCTGCCGCAGTTGTTCCGCGACCTGGTGTCCCGGCTTCGCTACCCACTGCCTCTGGGCACCCATGCTCTCGTATCCCGCGCTGCCAGTGAGCACGGCGAGATACGCCAAAGGCAGGGATACAGCGCCGCCATGCTGGTCGAGGAATCCCGTATGTTGCAGGTCAGCATCTTTCAGACATTGCAGAATAATCTCAACAAGGTGGATTTCAGCCTGTTGCTAGTGGGCGTGATGGCGATAGCGGATGAGGTGGATTCGCAGCTGGCGCAGGCAATGACGCGCTTTGTCGCTGTATCGAGCCACCACCCTACTGACGCGGAGGGGCTGCGCATTGGACCTGCTGCGGAAGGCAGAGCGTAGGATAGAGAACACTCCCTGTAAGCTGTTCGGAGACGTTAGGAGGCCCTTCAAGTGGCCGATGGAGCATCTGCTGTCAATGTCTTTGACGCCGCCGCGTTTCTCGCGAGCGCGGGGTTAGGCCGCAGAATAGTTCACCTGAAGACAAAGGATCCTTTCTTCTCTCAAGGGGATTCGGCGGACTGCGTCTACTATCTTCAAAAGGGTCGAGCAAAACTCACCGTTGTCTCCCCGCGGGGCAAGGAAGCGACGCTCGCCCTTCTCTCAGCGGGAGACTTTATTGGAGAGGAATCGATTGCGGGAGCCGTCGGCCTGCGGATGGCTACGGCTACGGCCATTGCCGCCTGTACAGCACTTAAGATTCAAAGAGATGAGATGATTCGGGTGCTGCACGATGAGCATGTATTTTCAGATCTGTTTCTGAAGTTTATGCTGGCGCGCAGTATGCGGACGCAGGCGGATCTGGTGGATCAGCTCTTCAACTCAAGCGAGAAGCGGCTGGCGAGAATTCTCTTGCTGATGGCAGAGTTCGGCAAGCAGGGAGAGCCCGAAACCCTGATTCCAAAGATTACGCAAGAGACGCTGGCGGAGATGATCGGCACAACCCGCTCACGCGTGAGCTTCTTTATGAATCGCTTCAGGAAGCTCGGCTTCATCGAATACAACGGCCGTATTCGGGTACACAAATCGCTGCTGAATGTGGTTCTGTACGATCAGGTGCCTGAACAGAATACTGAAACCGTCTCTCTGCCGCATCATCGGGAAAAAGCAAAAGCCGTCAGTTGTAACTAGCCAGCCTGCGGAGCTTGTGCGCTGAACCGATACGACGGATGTGCCGCGACTACAACGTGGCACATCCTTTTCGCTTGAGGGCTACTTTGCTTTCGCTGCCGACGGGGAGTTGTGAGGGCGGGCGCGGCCGGTGGCTATCTCTAAAAAGGCGTGAGCTGCGCGGGTAAGGGTCTTGTCCTTGCGATAGACGAGCGCGAGTTCACGGATGAGGCGGACGCCATCAACCTTGAGGATCTTGAGCAGCCCGGCGCGCTCCTCGGTGAGGACGTTGGCGCGGGGCAGAAAGCCGAGGCCGAGGCCGGCGATGACGAGCCGCTTGAGGAGTTCGCTGGACTCTACTTCCATACCGACGCGGGGGTTGAGGTCGTGGCTGCGGAAGAGGTCGTCGATCTGGTCGCGCTGGCGGCCCTGCTTGGGCAGCAGCAGCGGCTGCTGAGGCAGCTCCTCCAGCCGAATGTTGCCGCGCGGGACGAGCGAGTGGCCGGAAGGTGCCACGAGGACCACTTCATCCTTGTGAATGATGTCTACGGTGAGGCGCGGATCCTTGACCGGAACGGAGACGATGCCGAAGTCGACTTCGCGGTTGAGGACTCCCTCCATGGTGCGGGAGCGGTCGGCGCGAACGATGCTGAGCGCGACGCGAGTGTACTGGCGACGGAACTGAGCAAAGACAGTGGGTAGCACATAAAGGCTGGTCGCTTCGTTGGCGGAGACGGAGATTTCGCCACGCGGGGAGCGGTGAAGCTCACCGATGGTGACCATGATGTGGCTGTGCATCTGAAGACAGTGCTCGGCGAAGGGCTCGAAGACCCTGCCAGCTGCGGTGAAGGTGACCTTGCCTCCATCGCGGTCGAAGAGGCGCGCTCCGGACTCGTTCTCAAGCGAGCGAATCTGCGCAGAGATGGCAGGCTGGGTGACGCCGAGCTTTTCGGCGGCGCGGGAGAAACTCTTGAGCCGACTGACCTCAAGGAATGTTCTTAACTGCTCAAAGTCCATTGCGTCCTCCTGTTCGAGTAGAACAGCAGCGATCGGGGTGAAAAGCTATCTCGGGGGCTGTATTTAGCTTATATCGCGAATAAACGGGAGGGTCGATCATAAAAGACGTTTATGGGGAGGATAGGAGTTGCCGCCTGCCTCCGTCCGAACCGGGCGGCTCGGGCGCAGGCAGGCGATGAGGGGTTAGTTCAACGGCTTGATGATGTCGTCGAGCAGGTCGGGCTGGGTGGAATCGCGCTCGAGGTGAGGATAGCGCTCGCCACCGTGGTAGTCGAGATGGACAACCTGGAACTCATCGGTGTTGGTGACGATGAGCTGGAGGGGATCCTGGCTGGTTTTGGCAGCGCGGAGAGCCTGCTTCATGCGGTCGTCGCTGTAAGCCAAGTTGTTGACGGCGACAATTTTTACGCCGGGACCAAGACCTGCCTTGTAAGCGAGGGAATTCATGAGGACATCGGCGATGGCGCCGTTCTTCCCGATTCGCATGCCGAGTGAGGCGATGCAGTCGACACCGCCGCGATGGCCGTAGGCTGCCTTCTCAAAATCAGATGGCTGATCGGTATAGACGAGCTTGTAGCCGCCATGTTCGATGCCGTTGAGCGGGGCGTGCGCCTCGTGCGACTCGACGCGGGAGGTGAGGAAGCCGCGCCAGTCGTAAGGCACGACCTTGTTGAGGGCGGTAACGATGTCATCGAGGGTGTAGGGAACGGTAATGGGGCCGGTGTTGCCGTTGAGGCCGAGGAAGATGGCGACGAAGTCATTGAGAGACTTCTGGCCGTGGGTGAGCTGGCGGATGGTGGTGTCAGCATCGAGCCAGATGAGGTCGCCCTCAGGGTAGTAATCCTGAGAAAGACGCCAGCTGCTCCACCAGGGGCTGCCGCCGCGCAGGATGGAGGCGGCGATGGCGGTGTCCTCGACATTGCGCCAGGTGCGGCCGGGGCGGTTGTCCATGTTGGCCGCGGTGAAGGCGAGCGCGTCGCGGTACTGCTGGGGCGTCCAGAGGCCGCTGCGTGCGGCGAGAACGCCGCCCCAGTACTGGGTCATGCCTTCGTACACCCAGAGGAGGTCGCCACGCATGGGGGTCTTGTAGTCGGGCGTGGCGAGGCCAGCGGGACGGCGATATTTGCCGTTCCAGGAGTGGGTGTACTCATGCGAAAGCAGATCGGCGTTAAGCATGGCGAGCTGAGGGTCGCTGAAGCCGTGCTCCTCGATGCCGTTGTCGCTCGACTGGTGGTGTTCGAGGCCCTCGCCGCGGATCTCATCGCTGAGGCTGAGGAGGAAGTGATAGGTGTAGTAGTGCCGCGAGGCGTAGACGGTCCCTGCCTGGTGGACTAAGTTGTTGATGGCGGTGAGCGTCGCGGGCTTGAGGTCGAGGTCCTCCTGTGCGTCGGCGGCGAGGTCCAGATAGTGCTTTGGAGTGACGCCGGGCGCGAGAGGAATCTCCTTGAAGTAGCGGCCGGCGATAAGCGGCGAGTCAACCAGCATATTGACGCCGACGGTGGCGAAGCTGGCCGTCTGGGGGGAGTCGCCGCCAGCCGGATGCGTGCTGCCGTTGCTGGTCTTGATGTCCTGACCTGCGGGTGCGAGCGCGGTGCCGAAGCCCCAGCCAGCGGGGAGGGTGATGGACGGCGTGATGGGGATGTTGCGGACGGGGATGCCAGCCGGGTACATCACGACGGAGTTCCACTCAAGAACGGCGAGGTTCTTGCTGGTGGAGTAGTTTTCGCTTGCGCCAGTACCGCCGGGGGTGACGAGGTAGTCAAAGTCAACGTCGAGGGTGGTCACGCCCTGCGGCACATCGACGTGTACGCCGTACATGTCTACTTCATCGCGACGCCAGGGTAAGGGCTGGCCGTTGGCCTTGATGAAGAGGCCCGCGACGTTGTCAATGGGGCCGGTAGGGCGGTGATTGCCGGGAATCCACTCGGGGTATTCGAGGACGAGCGGCCCGGCAGCGACGGGAATATGCTCATGCGCGTGGATGAGATGGCGCGGAGCGTCGGTCATATCGACGCGGAGCAGGATGGGCGCCTGCGGTGGCGCTGCGGCTGGTGCGGGCTTGGATTTCCTGGCCGCGAAGGCGGCGGTTGCGGGAAGGATCGCAGACAGAAGAAGAACAGCGGGCAGAGTCGAAGCGCCGTAGCGCGGGGCAATCTTCATGAGAAATGATCGCATGGCAGCGGGCCGGGAGTGGATTGCGCTTGTGCGCGTGCAGGCCGGAGGGTAGGTTGGGACGATGAGAGTCATCTTGACGGGGGCGACCGGGATGGTCGGCGAAGGGGTTCTGCTTGAATGCCTGCAGCACCCGGCGATAGAGGCGGTACTGCTGGTTAGCCGCAGACCCTATGGGGTGCAGCACCCGAAGGTGAAGGAGTGCATCGTCCCGGACTTTCTGCGTATTGAGGACTGCACTAGCCAGCTAAGCGGCTACGATGCCTGTTTTTATTGTGCAGGTGTGAGTTCAAGGGGCATGAGCGAAGCAGAATATACGCATGTGACCTACGAGATTACCGTGCACTTTGCGCGGGTGCTGGCAGGGCTGAACCCGCAGATGATCTTCGATTTCGTGTCAGGTGAGCTCACTGACAGCTCAGAACAAGGAAAGCTGATGTGGGCACGCGTGAAGGGAAAGACCGAGAACGAGCTGATGCGATGCGGCTTCAGGAAGGTCTATAACTTTCGTCCCGGCTTTATGAAGCCGACCGCGGGACAGCGGAATGTGAAGGGATACTACAGGGTGATCGGCGGGATTTATCCATTGCTGCACCTGTTGTTTCCGAACCACGTAAGCACCCTGCGGGAAGTAGGGCTGGCAATGATTCACAGCGTGCTGAAGGACTATCCGAGGCAGGTGCTGGAGGTAAAAGACATCAAGGCGCTGGCGCGGGGCTGAAGGGTGCTGGAAGGATCGCTGCAGACAGGCTTTAATCTTTCGCTTGAGGCGAATGGAGCCATATGATTACAAGAAGAGAGTGGATTCGGTCGAGTGTGTGCGCAGCGGGGGGAGTCATTCTCGCTGGCCGGCTTGTGGCGGCTGATGCGGGTTTTGCCCGTACAAAGTCCTTTCGAGCGCAGATGGAAGATCTGGAGAAGGCGAGCGGAGGCCGGCTGGGTGTGGCTTATCTGGATACGGCTCACGGCACGCGGGCCGGTTATCGCGAAGACGAGCGCTTCCCGATGTGCAGCACCTTTAAGGTTCTGGCCGCGGGGAAGATTCTTTTGCAGGTGGACCATGGCAGGGAGCACCTGGACCGGATGGTCCACTACACACAAAAAGAGATCGTTTCCTACTCACCGTTTACTGCTACTCGCGTTGGTAATGGCGGCGCGTCACTGCGTGAGATATGTGTAGCGGCGCTGACGCTGAGCGATAATACCGCGGCCAACCTGATGCTGGCGTCAATTGGCGGGCCTGCGGCAGTGACGGCTTTTGCGCGTTCGCTGGGAGACAAGGTGACGAGGCTCGACCGCACGGAGCCTGCGTTGAATGAAGCATTGCCCGGCGACCCGCGCGACACGACGAGCCCCGCTGCGATGGTGGCGGATTTGCAGACGCTGTTGCTGGGGCGGACTCTTTCACCTGGTGCGAAGACCCAACTCGCGGAGTGGATGAAGCAGTGCAAGACGGGCGGCGAACGGCTGCGCGCGGGGGTGCCTGCGGACTGGATGGTTGGAGACAAGACCGGCTCCGGCGATAGGGGTACGGCGAACGATATTGCCATCCTGTGGCCGCCGCACGCTTCTCCGGTCATGGTCGCGGTCTATCTCACCGAAGCCAAGGTCGGTCCAGCGCAGCGTAATGAGACGATAGCCGCAGTCGGCAGGGCGATCGCAGCACTGCATGAATCGCTCGCACCTAACGACTCCGCCAGTCGATGAGGGAAATGGTTGCCGCGGGTGGATGGAGCGGCATACCATTAGGCGCAAGATGGGTAGTGGATTTGATCTGTTCGGTCCCGAGGCTTCGCGAGAGATTGCGTGGAGCAGGCGGGATTTTCTGCGCACGGCGGCGGGCCTGACGGCTGGGTCTGCGCTGCTTGGATTTTCACCATTGCGAGCCGTTGCTCTGCCACGACCGCAGAAGGCGATTGTCGTCACCTTTGGCGGCGGTGCGCGCGATGAGGAGACCTTTGCTCCGGACGGGCAGGAGAATATTCCCTGCCTGATGAAGACTCTGCTGCCGCAGTCCACCTTCTTTACGCAGGTGGTCAATCGCGGGATTCTTGGCCACTATGTGGCGACGGCGAGTATTGTCACGGGCGACTACGAAACCTTTGACAACTTTGCGGCGGTTGCGCCGGATAACCCTACGGTCTTCGAGTACTACAGAAAAGATCTGCGACGTCCGGCGAACGATGCGTGGGTGATTGCGCCGAGCAATGGATTCAACCGTATCGGCGAAAGTGACAACCGTGCCTATGGACAAGGGCTGGGTGCAGGGGTGATCCTGCCGAAACACCTCCTGGCAGCGGCGATGCCGAAGGGCGGCGTCGTGGACTACGCGCACCTGTTGAAGGACAACTACGAGACACCGTATTACGCACCGGTGCTGCGCGGCGGTGAAGTGGAGATGAAGCAGCTGGAGAGCGTGCTGAAGCTGTCGGTTGGCGACTTCATCGCGCACGCGCGCAGCCTGGCGAGCCCCGATGAGCTGTCGGTCTACATTGCGAAGCAACTGATGCGGCAGATTGCGCCGAGCCTGTTGTGGATTACGCTGCATGACATTGATGTGGCGCATGCGGGCGCCTTCTCGCTGTACCTGGAAGGCATCAAGCGCACCGATCGGCTGTGCGGGGAACTCTGGCAGGCGGTGCAGTCCAACCCGGAGTATGCAGGCAAGACGAACATGTATATCCTGCCCGACTTCGGGCGTGACTCGGACCTCGACGCAGGCGGAAACGGCTTTCAGCATCACCGCACGGGTGATGCGCTGTCGCGTACTACATGGATGATGGCGATGGGGCCGGGCATACGGCAGGGCGCGATGGTGAACCGCCCGATCGAGTCGATTGACCTCGTGCCCACGCTGGGATCGCTGTTCGGCTTCTCGGCGCGGTTTGCGCAGGGGCGCGCGATTACGGAGGCGGTGTAGCGATGCAGCCCTCCGAACTGAATGCGATGAGTTTTGAGACCTATCCGGCGCAGGCGCGGGCGCTGGCTGTGGGGCATCTTCCGTTGCTGCAGTCATTGCCTCTGGCGCTGCTGCCACTGCTGCTACGCGAGGTGATTGCGTATGACTGGCGATTCCCGGCGGAGCGGGCGGAGATCGATGAGCAGATCAACTACCTGCAAGGGTTAGCGGCGTCGCAGAGAGCGGAGCTGATGCGCGGCTTTGCTGCGATCAAGCTGCCGGCGGAGCTTACCCAGGTGGATTGGGTGAACCAGCCGCAGAATTTCAGCGAGCAGCTGACCGCCTACTTGTGGTCGACGCACCAGATTGACGGCTTCCGCAAGGCCGCCAGCGAGTATGGAAATGCAGTAAGCGCGGCGACCCCTGTGAAGCCGCCAGAGACCGCGCGGCTTGGGATTGCGGTGATCGGCAAGGGTGTCCAGACGACGGACTATCCCATCTTTCGCAAGCTGAAGGCGCATGGCACGCTGTTTACCCAGGTGGACCCGGCTGGTGGACTGGCGACTCTGATCGATGCAGTGAATACGCGGGCGCAGGCGCATCCTGGCGCCTACCGGCACTGGTACATAGACGGCGGCGAGGCGATGGCCGGTGCTGCGGCGGGAGTAACGCAGCTCTCCTACGCGGGAATTGCGCCTACGCGGCGGGCACTGATCGGGCGGATGCAGACGTGGATCGACTCAGGCAAGATGGGGCCGGAGCTGCTGCGCACGAAGCTGGCCGCGCTGGGGCCTGCCGACCTTGGGATGAAGGCCGATGGCGAGCGGGCAGTGATGGGACGCTTCGAGATCAGCCTGCTTACGGAGGGTTCCGGCACTCAGATCTTTGCGACCACCTTTGCACAGTGGGCGGCACGGGAGGCATGGCGGCGGGCACAGCCGGAGACACTGCTCGTACGATTTGGACCCAGGCAGCGGCAGCGCTCCATGAACGAAACCCTGCTCGGCACGGACACGCATGAAGAGCCGGACTTTGAGGGCTCCCTGATCGATGCGGATATGGGCGCCTACTACACGTGGATCGATCAGCAACGGCTGGCCGGGGCACAGCAGGGCGCTTTCGTTGCGTGGTTTGAGGGGCATGAGCAGGCGGTGGCGATTGGACCCGGACTGCCTGCCGGATCCACCTCAGAGAAGCCCGCGACGTTGCGGCAGGTGATGGAGTGGGTTAGCTGAGGATGGGCCGGGTGCCCCAGGTATCGGGATTGAGACCTGGAGCACGCACCTTGCGCACGCACCTGGAGCAGGCTTAGCGGAGTCCGCCGCCGGCGCGGATGAGTTCGCCGGTCAACCACTTTGCATCGTCGGAAGCGAGGAAGGTGGCGATAGAGGCGATGTCATGCGCCTGACCGAGACGTCCGAGGGGTGTCTGCGCGACGGTTCCTTTTTCAAAGTCTGAGCCGATAAAGCCCGCAGCATGTGCGCCTTCCGTTTCAACCATGCCGGGGTTGATGGAGTTGACGCGGATCTTGCGTGTGCCAAGCTCTTTGGCAAGGACGCCGGTGATGGCGTCGACCGCACCCTTGGTTCCAGTGTAGATGGTGCTGTTTGGCGGGGTCAGGCTGCTGACGACAGAGCCAATGTTGATAATGCTGGATCCTTCGCCAAGAAGCGGGACAGCGGCTTGCGTGGTGAGCAGAAGTCCGAGCACGTTGATGTTGAAGATCTTGTGAAATTGCTCCTCGGTGAAGGTCTCAACCGATGAGAATTCGTAGACGCCGGAGTTGTTGACCAGGATGTCAAGGCGTCCGAAGTGCCTAGTGGCGGCGTCGATGAGGTTCCTGGCATCCGCGGCCTTGGATACATCTGCGGCGACGGCGATGGCCCGGCCACCTGCGGCAGTGATGGCGCTGACGACGGCCTCTGCTCCAGCCTTACTGGATGCGTAGTTGACGACGACGGCCGCGCCTTCGACGGCGAGCGACTTGGCGATGGCTGCTCCGATACCCTTGGATGCGCCGGTGACGACTGCGACTTTGCCTGTAAGCTTGCTCATGTTTCCTATTCCTTTTCTTTGCAGCAGTGGAATTAGCGGTTGAGGCGCCGGGCTGGGCTGCTCCTCATCGTGGTTCTGGAAAGTAGATGGGGCGGATGCGGGATAAGATTCAATAGTTCCGAATAAGCGAACTATTGAACCTTTACTCCGGTATGACTACTCTTAGGGCTATGCGGCCTCTGCTCCATCCATCGATCGAGGACATTACGGTAGAGGGAATTCTTCATGCCCTGTCCGATCCTGTGAGGGTGGCTATTTTTTCGAACATCGTGGCGCAGGATTGCTCACACAACTGCTCGAGTTTTCTGACCGTCCGGGACAAGGCGATTCCCAAGTCCACGCTTTCGCAGCACTTCAGAGCGTTGCGCGAGGCGGGGCTGATTCACAGCGAACGGCGCGGTGTGGAGGTGTACAACACCGCGCGTTGCGCGGAGATCGAGCTGCGCTACCCTGGGCTGATTCGCGCGATTATCAATGCGCACTCCATCCAGTCAAAGCTTGGCGCTAAAGCGAGAAAGCCTACAGTGAAAAAGGCGGACCGGCAGAAAGCTGCGAATAAATAATAGAGGCCGCTGCAGAGTGCCCGGTCAACCCGGCTTGCCGAGGCCAGCTTTTCCTCGGCTTGGCCAGCATGTTTCCTGACGAGGTCGATCCCGATCGCCCGAGGTCAGTGTGCGAAGAGCGCGAGCGGGATGGAATCAGCGAGCGCGCGATAACCTGCGGGATTGGGATGCAGATGGTCTCCGCAGTCGTAGGCCGGAAGCAGGCGATCGGGCTGGCTGGGGTCTCGCACAGCTTTGTCGAAGTCGAGAACCTCGTCAAAGTGGCCCGGTGTACGAATCCATGCGTTGATCGCTTCGCGATCGGATTCAGTAGCAGCATCGGGATGGTAGTAATCCGAGCCGGTGAACGGGGTGATGGTTGCACCGATCACCTGAATGCCATGAGCGTGGGCGCGAAGAATGACTTGCTGATAGGCGGCAAGAATCCGGCTCAGCAGGGCGCTGTGCTCGGCTGGGGTTGCTGGCCCCTTGCGCTCCAGCCCTCCGAGATCATTCACTCCTTCAAAGAAAATGAGCCAGCGAACGCCGCTCTGAGCTAATACATCGCGGTCAAATCGAGCCAGCACATTGGGGCCGAGGCCATCGGTGAGCAAATGGTTTCCGCCGATTCCCTCGTTCAGTACGCCGATGTTGCGCGTCGCGGGTGATGCCTGCAGCCGCTCTGCCAGAACATCTGTCCAACGATCATTGCCGTTTGTCGTGGTGGCATGGCCATCAGTAATCGAGTCGCCGAGTGCGTCAATCGCGCCTGCGGCGGGCTGCGCGAGCACGTCCACGCCGGAGAGCTGGTACCAGTGATCAATTTTTTTCGCCTGAGGCAGGTCCGGCGCCGAGACGAGATTGCCGTGCACGTAATACGAGGTGGAGCGGGAGCCGGGATGACTTGTCTCTCTCTCGGGCGGCGCATCCAGATGAAAGGTGATGGCGAGGCTGGAGAGCGGGGTGACCGCATAATCGATGGGATCAGAGATATATTCGGCGCCTGCCGGAACAATGACCTGGGTTGCCCCTGCGAAGGTGAGAGCCCGGTCCGATGCTGCATCGATTGCCGCAGACGCGGGCGAAAGTGCGTGCGCGATATGCACCGATGTGAACTGCAGTGGTTCGGTTCCGAAGGCATTGGAGATGTGGACGCGCAGTGCAGAGCCGCCGGTAGAAAGGCGAACAATCTGACGGACCGTCGCGTCGCGCAGATCATCCGGAGCCAGGGCATTCTGCGGCTCGGGAATCTGCTGCGATGCCGCCCAGCTGCCTACCCAGGCATCCCCGGCTTTTGCCGGCTGAGCGAGAACTGTTCCGGTATGGAGGAGTACGGCGAGGAAGAAGGCAAGAGCAGGCGCGAAATTCTTTGCAGGTCGCATAGGTGATGGTCTAGTATGGGGCGCTGGCTAAATCGATTTTGGTGCGGATCAAGGGTAACACTTATGCGGATTCCTGTGCGACTTGCTTCTACGGTGGTAACTGCTTCGTTCCTGGCCGCCGCCTCTTGTGGAGGGGCAGCGAGGGCTCAGAGCACTGCGGGCAGCGGGTCAATGCCAGCTCCTGTCACCTTCACCGCCGAACAGGATCATCAGAACATGATGACGCAGCTGGGCATCCAGTCTTTGCGGCCGGGGCCGAGCGGAGATCCAAAAGCCCCGGACCATGCGAATTACGACGAGTCGAAGGCCAACCCCTGGCCTGCTTTGCCGGATGCGCTCGTGCTCAACAATGGACAGAAAGTTACGAACGCGCAGATGTGGTGGAAGGAGCGCCGGCCGCAGATCGTTCACGATTACGAGCAGTATGTCTACGGTTTCGTCCCGAAGGATGTGCCAAAGGTGCGCTGGTCGGTGATCGCAAGCGAAAAGGAGATGGTCGGATTTCATCCCGTGATTGCGACCGAGTTGAAGGGCGAGGTAGATAACTCTTCATACCCGCTGGTCAGCGTGAGTCTGCGGATGACCGTGGTGACGCCGGCGGACGCCAAAGGTCCCGTCCCGCTCCTGATGATGTTCGGCCCCAGCGGTTTTCCGGCTCCTGTCCAGCCTTCAGTGGAGGAGCTTTCGCGCATCAATGCGGCGCTCAAGGCAATGCTCGAGAAGCAGGACCCGTCGCTGAAGGCAGTCATTACTCAACACCCGGGATGGGAGCCCGTTCGCCCCGTTCCATTCGAGTTTCCGAAGATGAATGCAGATGGTGATCCGCCCAGCACGTGGGAGCTGATCGCGGCCGGCTGGGGCTTCGCCATGCTTGACCCGCAGAGTGCACAGGCGGATAACGCTGCGGGCCTGACACGGGGCATCATTGGCCTCGTCAACAAAGGCCAGCCGCGCAAGCCGGACCAGTGGGGAGCGCTGCGGGCATGGGCGTGGGCCGCGAGCCGGGGCCTCGATTATCTGGAGACCGATCATGCCGTCGATTCGAAGCATGTCGGTATCGAGGGGGTCTCTCGATATGGGAAAGCGGCACTGGTCACCATGGCCTTTGACCAGCGATTCGCCATGGTGCTGGTGGGCTCCTCGGGCAAGGGTGGAGCGACTCCTCTGCGCCGCAACTTCGGTGAGGCTGTCGAGAGCCTGACAGGGGGCGAGTACTACTGGATGGCCGGCAATTTCATGAAGTACGGCGCATCCAAAGCCACTTTCGGCAGCATGACTCCCGGCGACATTCCGGTGGACTCTAACGAGCTGATTGCTCTCTGCGCCCCTCGACTGACCTTTATCAGCTACGGCATTCCTGAGAAGGGCGATGCGCAGTGGCTGGATCAGCGTGGCAGCTGGATGGCGACTGTCGCTGCGAGTCCGGTCTGGGCGCTGCTGGGAGCGCCAGGGCTGAGCACCGACAACCTTGACTACCAGAAGGCGAAGATGCCGCCGGTCAACGATGGACTACTCGGGGGCAAGCTGGCCTGGCGCCAGGACGACGGTGGTCACACGGACGCGCCGAATGTGAAGTACTTCATCGGGTGGGCTGATAAGTTCATTGGCTACCCGGCAAAGAACTAGGCCACCGGGGTATTTTCACAAAGCCGCGCGCTTGCCGCGCGGCTCCTCCGCCATCGGCCGACAGTACTGCTAGAACGACTCACGCACCTGGTTGTAGTAGTCGATGTATCTGCTGAGGATGGTGTCGAGGTCGAAGCGGGTGAGGTTTTCAAAGCCGCGCTGTCGAAGCTGTGTGGCTTGCGACAGCTGTTGCGCGATATGCTCGGCGGCGGCCTCCGGCTGCGCTGCATCGATGAGAATGGCGGCATCGCCGGAGACTTCGCGCATGGGTTCGCGGGCGGTGGTGACGACTGCGCATCCGCAGGCCTGCGCTTCAAGAATGGGCCAGCCGAAGCCCTCTTCCCGCGAGGGAAACAGCAGGGCGAGCGCACCGGTGTAGAGCGCCATCAGATCATCATTGCTGCAGTCGTGCATCTCGATGACCGCGTCGGTGAGCGACTCGCTTGCGATCAGGGCACGCAACTCGGCTGCCGGGGGGCGGCCCGCCAGCACCAGCCTGAGACCGCCGTATTGAGGCAGTCGGCGCATTGCCGCGAAGATGCGGATGAGCGCAGGGCGATCCTTGTACCAGTTGTCGCCGCCGACGCTGAGCACGTATTCTCCGTCGCCCATCTGGTGCTTTTGCCGGACGGCACGGATGGCGGACTGGGAGGTGGGAGCGAAGTGCCAGTTCATGGGATTGTGGATAACGGCGGCGGGGGTGCCGATGATCGCGTTCCAGTCGGCATGTGTTTTGTGTGAGACGCAGATGGTGTGGCGCGAACGCTTGAGGCCAGCGAGAATCCAGGACTGGAGCAGCTTGCCGGTGCGCGACGTAACGATGCCCTCGAAGTGTCCGAGGGCGCTCCGAACAGCGAGCAGATCGTGGCAGGTGATGACCCAGGGCTTGCGCGGCGAGTGCGGCAGGTACATGGAGTTGCTGTGGTCGCAGATGTGGACTACATCGACGCGGCGGGCGCGGAGTCGAAGGAGCGGCGGAAAGAGCAGGAACTTATCAACATAGCCAAGCCATTTGCCGAGGGTGGTATCGGCGGGGGCGAGTCTGCCGAAGATGGACGGCGGCGAGATCTCCGATACCTGATGCCCACGCTGGGGAAGTTCGCGAGCGAGGAGATCTTCATAGCGCAACATACTCTGCTGGCGGTCAGGGGCGTAGTTGGCGACAAGGAGAATGTGCATGGCCTGGATGGATTCTAGCTGAGGGCCGTGCACACGGGTTCGGAGATGGCTACTGCAGGAGCGCGGCCCAGCTGGCTGTGGCTTCCGCGGTGACACCGGTACGCGGGTCGGCGCCTTCTTCAAGGCTGGCCAGCTGTACGGCGAAGTTGCCGATGGTAGAGCTCTCCGGCGCGCCGCAGATGACCTGCAGGCCGGTGGCTGCGGCGGTGAGGCGGTTGAGGAAAGTGTTGCGGCTGCCTCCGCCGACGATGAAGAGGCGAGTGAAGGTGCGGGTGGCGATGCGGCTGATGTCGGCAAGCACCTGGGCGTAACGCGCGGCCAGCGAGTGGAAGATGAGGCTGGCGAAGGCCGGGGCGTTGTCCGGAGATTCATCGAGAGGCGCGAGACCGCGGCGTGTGAGCTGTGCGTTGATGCGCGCGGGGATGTTGCCCGGCAGCAGCAGCTCGGGCTCGTCTACATCGATGAGAGCCGTGGGGGCAGGCAGCGTTTCGGCGGCTGCGATGAGCTCGGCGACGGTCCACTCGCGGCCACGGGACCGCCACTCGTCGATGGATTGGCGGATGAGCCACATGCCGTTGACATTGCGGTGGAAACAGATGCGGCCGCCGACTGCGCCGAGGTTCGTGTAATTCTTCTCGCGAGCTTCAGGGGTGTCGATGGGGGAGTGAAGTACCGTGCCGACCAGCGACCATGTGCCCGAGCTGATGTAAGCCCAGTCGTCGCCATGAGCAGGAATGCCAGCGACGGCAGAGGCAGTGTCGTGGCAGGCCGGGGCGATGAGCTCTGCGCCCCGTAGTGAGGGCAGGTCGCCGAGCGGCGGCGCGAGCGTGCCCACCCTGGCGCCGGGCGGGACGATGGTTGCGGCGGAGCTCCTATCCAGACCGAGCCGATCAAAGATTTCCGGCGACCAGTCGCGGGTGCGTTGGTGCAGGAGCTGGGTGTGGGTGGCATTTGTGTATTCGGCGATCTGCCGAGCGCCGAGGCGATAGAGGATGTACTCGGGCAGATTGAGCCAGCGGGCGTGCGAGAATCCGGCGAGCTGGTCGGCATAGAGCTGATAGAGCGTGTTGATGCTGAGCAGCTGGAGGCCGGTGATTTCGCGAAGGCGGTCGGGCGGAAGCAGCAAATGGACTGCGGCCTGCGCCGCGACGTTGCGAGGGTCGCGGTAGCAGCGGGGATTCGCCAGCAGATGTCCGTCGGCGTCGAGCCGCGCGTAATCGACGGCCCAGCCATCGACGGCAATGGAGCGGACGCCTTCGGTTGCGAGCGCTGCGGCGCGGCGCAGGCCGGTGTCAATTTCACGCTCGATGCGGGCAATATCCCACTCAAGCGCATCGCCATTCTCGATGGGCGCATTGCTTGCGCGATGGACGAGCTCGATGACGGGCTGCTCCCCATGCCAGCGGAGCAGCGAAACGCGGCAGCTCTCAGCGCCGAGATCGATGGCGATGAGAGCACGCCTGTCAGACGGCGGGACAGGGGATCGGCGTTCTTCCACACTCACCGCAGGTAGGCCTCTGTGAGTCCGCCGTCGACCGGAATGAGATGGCCGGTGGTGCAGCGGGCGTGCGGCCCGGCGAGGAAGAGGATCGCCTCGGCGCAGTCCTTGGGATCGATAGGCTTGTGAGTCAGCGTGCGCTTGGCGTAGAAGCCGGCAAGGATGGTGCGGAGATCTTCGTCGGTCGCCGATTCCTCGAAGGGGAGATTGTACTTTTTGAGCGAAGCGATAACGCGGTCGCGCGGGAACATGGTCGAGCCCTTAACCACGGTCGCGGGACTGATGCCATTGACGCGGACGAGCGGCGCAAGAGTGACGGCTAGCTCGCGGACCAGGTGGCTGACAGCAGCCTTGCTGACGTCGTAGGCTTCACTGCCGCGCTTGGCGACCACGGCGTTGGCAGAGCTGGTCAGAACGACGCAGCCGTCAAGTCCCTGCGCGGTGAAAAGCTTTGCTGCTTCATCAGCGAGGAGATAGTTGGCGGTGACGTTGACCTCAAGGGTGAGCGCCCATTGCGCATCGGAGATGACTCCGTCGGGCGATGACGGAAAGAGCGCTGCCGTGTTGATGAGGATATCCATGCCGCCGTAGTGCGCGACAACCGCATCGAGCGCCTGGCGGATGGAGGAGCGATCGCGAATGTCGATGCGAACGGCGACGGCGGTCTCTTTGCCGGCGATCGCCTTCACCTCTTCGGCAACGCGCTGCGCGCCTTCAAAATCGCGGTCGGCGACCGCCACATGCGCGCCACGATGGGCAGCGAGCAACGCTGCTTCACGGCCGATGCCGCTGCCTCCGCCGACGATGAGGGCGATGTTGCGGCTGAGCTCTTTCTCCGGGGGCTGACGGCGAATCTTTGCTTCTTCCAGTGCCCAGTACTCGATACGGAAGGCTTCGCTGGCAGGCAAGGCGACGTAGTTGGAGTGGACCTTGAAGGCAGAGGCGGGCGCAGCGGGACCAGCCTGCGGCACCTCAATATCGCAGGGCAGTTCGCCGCTGCCGCCGAGCGCATCGGCGCCGTGCATGACGTGGATGGCATTTGTGTAGAACTCGCCGGTGATGCGCGACTCGCTCTTGTTTTTGCCGAAGCTGAACATGCCGATGCCGGGGACGAGGACGACGGTGGGATTGGCATCGCGGATCGCGGGCGAGGCGGGCAGCGCGTGGGTCTTGTAGTAGTCGGCGTATTCACGGCGGTATTGCGCGATGGCGCTGTCAATTTTCTCGTGAAGAGCGGTGAGGTCGCCGGCAGGATCCCAGTCGATGAACATGGGGCGAATCTTGGTGCGGATGAAATGATCGGGGCAACTGGTGCCAAGATGTGCGAGCGGCGGAGCGTTGTGGGAATCGACGAAGTCGAGGACCTCCGGCAGATCGCTATAGGTGCCGATGAGCTTGCGAGCGGCGGAGACGCGGCCGCGCAGGACGGGCATGATCTTCGTTGCGAGTTCCGCGCGGTCGGAGCGCGCCTCGTAACGCTTGCCGCCGAAGAGCTTGCCTTGCTTCTTCTCAGCGTGAGCGTGGACGAACTGACCGAGATGGTCGATGACGGTGATGGTGTTCAGGTAGCACTCACGCTGGGTCGAGCCCCAGGTGAAGAGGCCGTGGCCGCCCAGCACGACGCCGTCGCAGCCCGGGTGTTGCTCGACGACTTCGCGCATCATCATGGCCAGCTCGAAACCGGGACGCTGCCATGGCAGCCACACGAGATGGTGGCCAAACTCTCGGTTGAACTCCTCCATCTTTTCGACGCCGTTGGCGGATGCTGCGAGAGCGATGCCCCAGTCGGGGTGCAGATGGTCTACATGCGGGAAGGGCAGAAAGCCGTGCAGCGGGGTGTCGATGGAACTGGCAACGGCGTTATTGCCGAAGACGCAGAGGGGATACATGGCGACCATTTCATCTTCAAGCTCGACGCCCTGGTACTTGTTGCGAAGGGCGAGCAGCTTGTCAAGATAAAGGGTCGCAAAGCCGGAGGTCTTGATGGTGCCAAGATCGCCGCCACTGCCCTTGACCCACATCACCTGCCTGCGCTCGCCATCGAGCGGGTCGGTAAATTCGAGCTTGGAGCTGGTGTTGCCTCCGCCGAAGTTGGTGAGCCGCAGGTCGGAGCCGAGGAGATTCGAGCGGTACTCGAGCAGTTCGGGGCCGCTGAGTTTGTCGGCGACGGCGGGATTCCATTTGTCGGTGAGATAGCGGAGCTGGATGGCGGTGCTCATGGTGTGCCTCGTTCTGGAGATGACAACTCTACTATGATGGCAGGCGAACTATCAATAGGGCAAGTATTTCTATAGAAACAAATCTGTAGACGCATGACTGCTGTGTGCCAGCTCCATCCTGGCGGAGATAGAGCTTTTAGGCCAGCGCCGCGGCCTCGCTTCTGCCTATCATCTTGTGCTGCACATAGTTATAGGGTGGGACGGTCTGCCCCTGCAGCAGAGCGAGCCCGAGCTGGATGAGGCTCGGGCCATACTGGCTGACCTCGTGGGAGACCGAACCGATGACCGGGCAGCCGGGCTTGCGCATCTCTTCAATGATCTCGGGGAGCGCATCCTGGCCGACGATGACGACGTGCTTTTCTCTCTTGTGCTCGCGGACGGCAGCGAGGGCGCCGAGGGCGCTCGTGTCTGTCGCGGTGGCGATGAGGATGTGCTTGTCTTTTGGGTGGCGCTTCAGGAAATCGGAGACTACTTTGTGGCTCTTATCGCGAAGGCCGCGGCAGTCGATGCGGACGAAGGACTCGACGGCCGGTCCGTCGAGAAGAGAGCGGACGCCCTCAAAGGCGCCGGTGATGCGGCTCTGGACAAGGGGGCCTGCCTCTTCCAGATCCAGACCGAGAATCCAGTCCACTTTGCCGCCCCAGTTCTCGCGGGCGTAGTTGGCCAGCAGTTCGCCTGCTTCAAAACCGACGCGGTAGTTGTCGACGCCGAAGTAGGTTGCGTGAGGGTGAGGAATGTCGATGGCGATGAGGGGTGTTCCGGCGGCGGAGATGCGGTCGGCGATGATCGGCGCGACCTGCTGCTCAACCTGAAACTCGATGACCAGGTCGACGCGGCTGCGTATGAACTCCTCAGCGTTGGCGACGGCAGTGGCTGCGTCGTAACGGTTATCGAGGATGAGCAGATCGACACCGGCCGAGGCTGCTGCGGACTGCAGGCTCTCGGTAACAGCCTGAGAAAAGGGCAGATCGGCGCTCTGCCCCCCGAAGCCGAAGCGCAGCTTCTTGGGTCGGGTAACCTGGCGGTAGAGGCCGTCCTGCGACTGGGCGAGATAGCCGCGATGCACAAATGTCTTAAGGATGCGGTAGACGGTGGTTTTAGAGATGCGTGTGCGCTGATGAATCGCTTCAAGTGCCAGAGGACGGTTTTCGCTCTGCAGGAGCTCGAGAATATCAAGGGCCTTGGAGAGGATGGGGATCAGGTAAAGCCGTTTGGTAGTTTTCTTGGGCACGCGGGCGAGCCTTCCTGGAGCCGGATTCAACAGCGGACACTAAAGTATGCACTGCGCAGGCATCTATTTCCAATACGGAACTGATGTAACGTTTACGCATAGGTGCTGATGCTCTTCGCGTTGCGCTCCCTGCGCTCAGCGGTGATGCGCTCGACATAGCCGCTCTCGCGCAGCGCGGCGAGAGGGTCTTCGGGCAGGCCACGGGTGCGGCGCCAGTCGCGCAGCGTCGGTCGCACATCCTGCCAGAAGGCGTCGCGGAAGCACTCCTCGGCCTCGACGGTGCGTGAGCTATCCTGCAGTTCGCGGAGCCGCGGCCGGTCAATGAGTGCGGCCTTGGCGTAAAGCTCCTGGGCGGTGACAACGCTCTGGACCATGGCCTCGAGCTTGCCCTTGATGTTGTGGCTCTGGTCGATCATGAAGGCGATATCGGCGCTTCCACCCGCCCCCTGCTCATGAATCTCATGGAAGATGCGGAAGAGTTGATAAGGATCGATGGAGCCGAGGGTGAGGTCGTCGTCGGCGAAGCGGCGGTCGTTGAAATGGAAGCCGCCGAGGGCGTTGAGGTGCAGGAGCCAGGCTACGATCTGCTCAATATTCTGCGCCTGATAGTGGTGGCCGGTGTCTACCAGGACGCGGGCCTGGGGTCCGGCGCTGCGGGCGAGCTCCAGGGCCATGCCCCAGTCGGCAACGTCGGTGTGATAGAAGGCAGGCTCAAACGGCTTATATTCGACCAGCATGCGTTGACCCGGGACGAGGGCGGCATGCAGGGCGCTCAGCGACTCTTCCATCCAGCCGATACGGCGGCTAATGCTCTGCGTGCCCGGGTAGTTCGAGCCGTCGGCGATCCAGAGCGAGATGTCGCGGGAGCCGACGGCGGCGGCAATCGCAGCCGACTCGATCATGTGGCTGGTGGCGCGTTCGCGGATGGCAGGGTCGGGGTTGGCAATCGAGCCGAACTTGTACTCCTGATCCTGGAAGAGGTTGGGATTGATGGAGCCGGCGCGGATGCCGTATTTCGCCTCGAGCGCCTTGATGGCCCCGGCATCTTTGACGCCCTGGGGCAGATCCCACTGCACGTGAAGAGCAAGGGTGGGGGTGACGCCTGTGAGCGCATGGACCTGGGCAGCGTCGGCAAACTTCTCCTCAATTGTCGAGGCGGCGGCAGCCTGCTGGAACTTGCCGAAGCGGGTACCGGTGTTTGCGAATCCCCAGGAGGGTATTTCGATCTGGAAGGTGTCGAGGGCTCGGGATATCTGCTCCATAAATTCCTCCGGGGCACTTGCTGTTAAAAGGTAAAGCGTGAAACAAGAACGCGAAACGACATACTACTACATTTTAGAAACTTCGTATCTATTGGAACTCTAGTAACGGGTCAGCTCTTTGCATGCGATCACCATGAGGGGCCCGGTTTTGATTCAATAGGAACTATATTTCCATTCCATCTCTAATCCGGTACGATGATCCGGGTCGAGACACTGATCGAAAACTTGCGATTGAGGGATGCGTGGGGCCGAATCCGTTTATAGGCGTTGTTTTTCACTGGATAGGAGGGCTGGCGTCGGCGAGCTGCTATCTGCCGTTCCGCGGCATCCGGCGCTGGTCGTGGGAGATCTATTGGCTGCTGCAGGGCGTCTTCAGCTGGATCATCGCGCCGCTGTTCTTTGCCGGGCTGCTGGTGCCGGACCTGTTTTCGGTATTGCATGCCGCGCCTGCTTCGAGCCTGTTCTATGCATGGTTCTGGGGGCTGCTGTGGGGCGTGGGAGGGCTGACCTTCGGGCTGTCAGTCCGCTATCTCGGGATCGCACTGGGATATCCGATCGCCCTGGGGCTGTGTACGGCGTTTGGCACGCTGATGCCACCGATCTTCAGCGGGCAGATGGGAGCGATTGCCCATTCGACCTCAGGGCAGGTGATCCTGCTGGGTATCGGCGTGTGCATGGCGGCAATTGTGGTGAGCGGGGCCGCGGGCAAATCGAAGGAAAGTGAACTGACGGCCGAGGAGAAGCAGGCAACGGTGGAGGAGTTCTCCTATCCGAAGGGGCTGGCGGTGGCGATCTTCGCCGGGATCATGAGCGCCTGCTTTGCCTATGGGCTGGCTGCGGGCAAACCGATTGCAGAGATTGCACGGGTGCGGCTGGCCGCCAATGGTCGTGCGGACCTGTGGCAAAACCTGCCCGTGCTGGTGGTGGTGCTGTGGGGAGGGTTCATGACGAACTTCCTGTGGTGCGCGTGGCTGATTGTGAAGAATCGCTCAGTGGCGCAGTATGCGGGCGAGGCAGCGGATGGTGGCTCGCCAGTGCAGGGACGCGCGCTGCTGATGAACTACTTCATGGCGGCAGTGGCGGGCGTTACGTGGTACTTCCAGTTCTTCTTCTATTCGATCGGACAGACGAAGATGGGCAAGTATGACTTCTCCAGCTGGACGCTGCATATGGCGAGCATCATCCTGTTTTCGACGATCTGGGGAATCATGCTGAAGGAGTGGCGCGGAACAAGCAGCCGGACGCGGTGGCTGGTGGGCTTTGGGATTTTCCTGCTGATAGCTTCGACGGTGATCGTGGGCTACGGCAACTATCTCAAGGTAGGAGAGGATAGCGCGAAGCCTGTAGCTACTTCTTTTCTTCGTGGTACTCCTGCTCGGTATTGATCTCCCACAGCACCTTTTTATCGAGGTTGCCGGAGAGGATGCCGTCCACGGCGGTCATGGCGGTGAGCATTGAATGATCCTGGTTGTTGTACTTGTGCATGCCGTTGCGACCAACCAGGAACAGGTTCTCGAAGCGCTCCATGTAGCGGATAATTTCATCGAAGCGGTCATAGGTCCCGAAGTATGCCGGGTATGTCTTGGGCACGCGGACGACGTGGGCATCGAGGACATCGGCTGCCTTGAGGATGCCTATCTTTTCTATCTCGGCGATGGCGAACTTCTTGAGGTCTTCATCCTGCATCTTCCACAGGTCGTCGCGGTCGTAGCAGAAGTACTCGAGCCCGATCCATGTCTTGTCAGGATCGGCAACCATATAAGGGCTCCAGTTATTGAAGATCTGCAGGCGGCCTACCAGCACATCGGGCTCCTGAATGTAAATCCATGTGTCCTTGAGCGGGGAGCCATCAGGTTCAGTGACGGTGAGCTTGTTGACGAGGAGGCCAACCGTGACGAAGTCGCGGTAGATGAGACCATCGCTGATCTGTTTTATCTCCGCGGGAATCTCCACATCGAGACTGCGAATGAGTTCGCGCACGGGCATTGTGGAGAAAACATAATCTGCGCGAAAGGTTCTACGGTCGCCCGAGTGGCTGGTGGCCTCGACGGAGGCGATGCGATTGCCTTCAACGTGAAGCGCTGTAACGCGCCAGCCCATGTGCAGTTCACCGCCTCCCTGCGTTACCAGGTCAGCGGCATGCTCCCATAACTGTCCCGGGCCGTATTTGGGATAGAGAAACTTCTCGATGAGTGAAGTCTCTGTACCTTTCTGGGATAAGTCGGTGGGCTTCTTTTTGGAAAAAGTTGTCTTCAAAAAGTGCAGGACGGCAGTACGAAGCGAGAGCCCTTTAATGCGCTGCGCGCCCCACTCGGCGCTGATGTGGTCGCAGGGAACACCCCATACCTTTTCCGTATAGGACTTGAAGAAAGTGAGATAGAGTTCGCGCCCGAAGCGGTTGATGAGGAAGTCTTCGAGGGTAGTTTCATTCTTGCGCGGAAACAGCCTGGCGGCGAGATAGCTGATGCCTATCTTCAAGGTGCGCCATGCGCCAAGCTGCTTGAGGGTCTTTGCATTCAGAGCGAGAGGGTAGTCAAAGAAGCTGCGCAGAAAATAGATGCGGCTCTTGCGCGGGCGTACCAGCATGACAAGATCAGTGTTTTCGGCGGAGGCCTGCCCGGTAGCGACCGTGCGCTGCTTGTTCTGATACTGAATGGAATGGTTGTCGCCGCTTTCGCAGGCGGCAACAGGCAGCAGGGCAGTCCACCAGTTCATGACACGATCGCTCTTGGAAAAAAAGCGATGGCCGCCGATGTCCATGCGGTTGCCGTTGTGGCGAATGGTGCGGGAGATGCCGCCGATCTCATGGCTCGCTTCGAGCACGATGGGCTGAATCTCCGACCGGCGCACAAACTCCAGCGCGGCGGTCAGGCCGGCGGGGCCTGCTCCTATGATGACGGCGTTCTGCTTTGTCGGCATTGCATTCTCCGGAGATGCGCTGGTTGCCTGGCTTAACTATGACTCAGCACAATCCGTAAAAATCTCCTGGAGATCTATAGAGGTATTGACTGAAAGCGATATTCATCCTGCGGCGGTCACCACTGCAGCAGCTTCCCTACTCGATTATCTAAACGAGTAAGCAGGGAGTCAAACCAACTCCATGTGTGAAGAGAGCGCACTGTAATCTCCGGAAGGTAAGTGCGTAGTCAGGGAGTTGCACTTCTAGTACTTAGTTTCCGGGTAAGTGCGTCGAGGAAAATGTCTTGACTTTTCAGAATTCGCTGCTGTGCTTCAGGGATTGCGAACCAGGCGCCCCGGTCCACTTCCGGAAATTCGGTCAGGCGGCCGGAGTGCGGCGGCCACTCCAGTTGGAAGAGGTTGCTCCTGAGATCGATCGGATCACGATCGCCTTCAAAGGCCCATGCAGTGACTAACTTACCGCCTGCCTGCTTAGCTGTGCCAAGCTCAAGGAAAGGTCCATCAGCGACGAAGCCGGTCTCTTCTTTGAATTCGCGCAGAGCCGCCTGCAGCGGATCTTCCCCTGCCGTGTATTCGCCTTTGGGCAAGGACCATGCGCCAAGGTCCTTCTTTGCCCAGAATGGGCCGCCGGGGTGAACGAGGAAGACTTCAAGATGGTGATTCCGGCGGCGATACATCAGCAAGCCTGCACTTTGCTTTGCCACGAGAGATTGCCCCTGTTGAAGTATGAAGTATAGCGATGCAGATGGCCTGTGCGAGGACTGGATGCTGCCGTGGCCGTAACCTTCTGATTACGGATTTGTGGTAGGATTCGCTTTATTCATGGAGGATGTATGCCTCGCTACTCCAGACGTGATCTCCTCAAAACAGGGCTTGCTGCAGGCGCGATGGCGAGCCTCGGAAGTCTCCCTTTGCGAGCGCAACCCCGGACGGCAACCGACTGGGTTACGCTTGGACGTTCGGATGTGAAAGTAACGCGGCTGGCCTTCGGCACGGGCAGCTTCAGCGGTGCTGTGCAGCGCGGGTTAGGCCAGGAGCAGTTCACCCGGCTGGTGCGCTATGCGTATGACCAGGGGATTCGCTTCTTCGAAACGGCCGAGTCCTATGGAGATATGCACCGGATGCTAGGGGTAGCGCTTACGGGTATTCCGCGAGAGAACTACAGGCTGATGTCGAAGGTGACGACACGCGAAGGCATCGATCCGCAGGCCAAGCTCGATGAGCTGCGCCGTCTTGCGAAGACCGAGTATTTCGACATTATGTTGTTGCACTGGCAGCACACGGCTACCTGGCCCGCCGACAGCGCGCGGTGGCAGGACGCCATCCTGCAGGCGCAGGCGAAGAAGGAAATTATCAGCCGAGGAGCGTCTGTGCACGGGCTGCCGGCCCTGCGACAGGTGCCGAAGGACGAGTGGCTGCAGGTGGCGATGATTCGCGTGAACCACAAGGGCACGCGCATGGACGCTGAGAACTTCGATACGGACGGGCTTGGCAACGTGAGCGAGGTGGTTTCGCACATCAAGCAGGCGCGCCAGAACGGACTGGGCGTCATCAGCATGAAGCTGATCGGTGAAGGCACGTTTGACCGGGCGGACAGGCAGGCGGCGATGAAGTTCGCATTTCAGAATGCGGGCGTGGATAGCGTAACGGTCGGCTACAAAAATACTGCCGAGATCGATGAGGCGATCGACAACCTGAATCGGGCGCTCGCGTAGCCCTGCTTGTTAGAAGCACAGGTTTACAGCCTCCGGGGCCTTTTAGTGAAAGGCCCATCCGATCGAGAGCACCCCGCCAACATTGTTGGGGGGTGTTCCTATCTGGGGCTGGTTGTCGTAATAGTCGTAAATGGTAAAGCGGACGTAGGAACCTTGAATCAGGCTGTAATATGCGCTTTGATTCAGCGTCATGCGAAAACGGCCCGCATCGGTGATACCGGGATAGAGCCACGCAGAGGTCGTGAAGTTGATAGAGCTGAAGCGATAGAACGCCGCTTCCAGGGCAAGCGCTCCGTCCATGGATCGCTGCCGTTCAGAGCGGATTCCCGTAGAAGAAGGCTGGTTTATCTGATCCGTATAGGCCAGTCCGAGGGTGCCTGCCACGCTTGAGTGTCTATTCATGACAAGGTACCTTTCAAAGCCCGCTCCTATCGTGGATCGAAGGGAAACATTCTGCTGGCTGCTCGACAGAAAATTCGCAAGCGCGCCCGCGTAGTTCCTCGACTGCCTGATCTGCCGATACACCGCGCTTTGGATAAGCATTTCATTCGTATTTTTTGCATTGGCCTGGGTTGCGAACTGATCGCTGAGAGAGAGCTGCGCTCTTCGCATGGCGGAGGTATAGGCGACGCTCCCCTGGACGGTGGCCGACTGCTGGGAATTTGTGCCGGTAAAGCTGAGGCCGGTATCGACGTTGCCGTGAAGGTTCGACCACAGAGTTGAGCCAACGGGTTCGATTGCCGTGATAGCGGACAGAGGAAACTGCTCCTGCGAAGGTTCCGCCCCAGCCGGAGAAGACTGCTGCCTGCTGACGTGAAGAGGGCCTTGCGTCCGCGCTCCTGAGAAGGCGTGCACGGCGAATATCTGCGTGCTCTCAATTTTCTGGACCTTGCTCCAGTCAATGACAACCGCGTTCTTCGCGTAGCTCGGCTGGATGGTCAGCTCGCCATTTTTCAAGGAACGAATCTCTCCGGTTATCTTGTCGCCATTTTGAAGGATGACCACATCATCCGAGCGTCTGGCGGCGGCAAACGCAGGCACGGCAACAAGGAAGAGCAACGCGAGAATACGAATCTGCGAGCCGGCAGCAGCAGGTAGAAAGTGCAATGGAATATTCATTCCGCAGATTGCTTTCAGTTCCCAATGTCCTGGTTGATTGGTGTTTGTACGATAGTAAGCTAAATATATGCAGCGCTGCGAAGCAGATGTGATTCCGACGCTTTAGATGTTCTTCCGTGCGGGCAGACGAGAGAGTGTTGCTGATGTTGCGGAGCGTTCTCGGCCAGTGTGCGGCTTTCCAGTTCGCTCTTGCGTCATAAAGTTTTCTACATGAACATATTGCGGGCCCATCGTTCAGACAGAGAAGAAGGGAAGGCGTTCCTGCGCGTAGGTGCGAGAGCGTTGGTGCTTTGGCTGGCGTGTGGCCTGGGGATGGCCGGATCGCCGGCTCTGCACGCGCAGAGCTCCACCGGCGAACTGCGCCTGCATATAAGCGATTCGCAGGGACTGGCGCTCCCATCCCAGGTAACGATCGTCAGCGAGGCAAACAGAGTTCATGAGAGTCTGCTGCCGGATGAGCACGGCGACCTGATTGTGCCTCGTCTTCCGTTTGGGGAGTATGTGGTGACGGTGGAGCACGCGGGATTTGGGCCGGTGACGCAGATGGCGGACATCCACTCGGCACTCCCTGAAAAGCTGACGATTACGCTGCGACCGGCAACTGCACAGAGCTCCGTGGTGGTGAGTGGCTCGCAGACGCTGCTCGATCCGGAACTTGCCGGAGCCGTGAATCGCATTGGCAAACGGCAGATTGAAGATCGCCAGATTTCGCTGCCCGGGCGCGGGCTGGTCGATCTGGTGAATGAAGAGCCAGGATGGCTGTATGAGGGCAATGCAGTGTTGCACCCTCGCGGCTCGGAATACCAGACGCAGTTCGTGCTGAACGGCATTCCCCTGACGGACAATCGCTCGCCCGGATTTGGATCGCAGATTGAAACTTCCGATGTGCAGTCTGTGGCTATCTATACCGCAGGCATTCCCGCCGAGTATGGCCGCAAAATGGGAGGCGTGATCGAGGTCAACACGCTGCGCGATCTGCGCAGGGGGCTGCACGGGACAGCGATGCTCGCTGGCGGGAGCTTCGCGACCGCCAACGGCTATGGCGCTGCCGACTACGGCTGGGGAAAGAATAGCGCTGGAGTCAGCGCGAGCGGCGCCTATACGGACTGGTTCGAGAACCCTCCTGTGCTCCAGAACTATACCAACAACGCGACTACTGGCAGCTTCTCAGGAGACTACGAGCGGCAGTTTTCAAGCCAGGATCGGCTGACCGCTACGGTACGGCACGAATTTGCGCGACTGCAGGTGCCGAATGAGCAGCTGCAGGAGGCGGCCGGTCAGTCACAGCACCGGAGCACGCTTGAAACGATGGGGACAGCTGCGTGGCAGCATATCTTCTCGACCGCCGTGCTGACAGACGTGAGAGGAATGGTGCGTGATGACACCGTGCTGCTGTCATCCAATGCTGCCTCAACGCCTATCATTGCCGGGCAGGATCGCGGCTTTCGCGAAGGATACGGAAAGGCAACGATTACGCTCGAGCACGGGCGGCAGGAGTTTAAAGCCGGAGTGGAGGGTGATTTCATGAACCTTCACGAGGGCTTCAACTATCAGATTACCGATCCGTCGCAGTTTGACCCCGGCACCCCACGTGCTTTTGACTTTTTCGAGCGTGGCAGGGATCGCGAACAGGCGGTCTTTATTGAGGACAACGCGCACCTCGGTGCATGGACGATCGCGCCGGGGCTGCGATGGGATAACTATGAGCTGGTGGTCGATCAGAACGCATTAAGTCCACGCCTGGCGATCTCGCGCTATTTCCGCAAGGCAGCCCTGATGACGCACGTTTCGTACGATCGCGTTTTTCAGACGCCTGCCTTTGAGAACCTGCTGCTTTCGAGTTCCCCAAAGGTGATTTCTCTTGACCCGCAGGTATTGCGTGAGCCTGTGCGACCCTCGCTTGGAAACTATTTTGAGGCTGGTGTAACCAAGGGCCTGCTCGAAAAAATCCGGGTGGATGCGAACTACTATGTCCGCCGTTTCAGCAACTTTGCGGATGACAACCCGCTGCTCGATACCTCGATCAGCTTTCCCATTGCGTTTCGCCGGGCTTCAATCTATGGCGCGGAGGCTAAGATCAGCGTGCCGCGTTGGGGCATTGTTTCCGGCAACGCCAGCTACTCCTACATGGTTGGATCAGCGTTTCTTCCGGTTACGGGTGGTCTGTTCCTCGGCGACTCCGCTACGCAGGCGCTGGCCCAGACCAGCGGGCGGCTATGGGTTTCCCAGGACCAGCGGAATACGGTGCGAACGCGCTGGGTGGTGCATCTGCCTCGGGGACTCTGGGCTGCATCGGGCATGGAGTACGGCTCGGGACTGCCGGTGGACTTCGATGGCACCCGCGAACAGGCGCTGGCGCAGTATGGAGCGCAGCTCGTGAACCGGGTGAACTTCAGCCGCGGCAGAGTGGATCCGATGCTTGCCTTCGACGCCTCAATGGGAGCGGAGTGGCACAGGAAGAACCACACCACGATGCGCCTGCAGGCAGACGGAGAAAACCTGAACAACCGCATCAACCTGATCGACTTTGCAGGAATGTTCTCAGGTAATGCCGTAGCGCCGCCCCGCAGCTGGGGGCTGACGCTGACCATGGAGTTTTGAGGCAGGCGAGGTGAGTCGGGGAGCGCTGTTCAAGCCTGCCGTCTTTACTCCTCCCGCATGAGCGTGGAGGGATCGACGGCCAGCGCGCGCCGGGCTGGAATGGCGGACGCTGCAATCCCCAACAGCGCCATTGTCAGCACTGCGCCCCCTATCACCAGAGGATCCCGCGGATTTGCCTGATAGACAATCTGCCGAAGCAGCCTGCTGGCGAAGATACCTGCCACCAGGCCTACCGCCGCGCCCGCGCCGAGCAGGGCAATGGGACGGCCGACAGCCGCTCTGCGGGTTTCTCACGTCCAGCGGATGCAGCAGGACTGCATTCAGCACACCGAAGACAACGACGTTCGCTCCAATGCCCAGCATCAGCGTAACCACAGCTACGAGTGTGAACGTGGGAGACTTACGAAGCATGCGAAGCGCGTAGCGAACATCCTGCAGCAGATTTTCCACCAACGGCAGGCTCTTTTCAGCATGGTAGTTTTCCCGAACCGCCTCCACTGCACCGAACTTCAGTCGGGCGTGACGGCGTGCTTCCGTGGGAGCCATGCCCGCGCGGACGTGCTCTTCTGTCAGGGCTGCGATATGCGACTCCATCTCTTCCCTGAGCCGTTCGTCGCCTGGCCATTCGCTGCTGCCGCGCCTCGTCGCGACATTGCGAAGGCGCGTGAAGAACCGTTTCGTGGCTCTCATGCCAGATCCTGCGCGTTTACTTCAAAGAACCGTGCGATGATCGCGGCGGTCTGCTCCCAGTCCTGCTTTTCGGCTGCCAGCAATTTTCGTCCGGCACGCGTTAAGCCATAGAAGCGAGCACGGCGGTTGTTTTCTGACGCGCCCCACTCCGATGCGATGGCGCCCTCCTGCTCAAGCCTCAGCAGGACCGGATAAAGTGTGCCCTGATTCAGCGAAAGCAGGTCGCCGCTGATCTGCTCAATGCGCCGGGCTATGCCGTACCCGTGCAGCGGCCCCAGCACATCCAGGGTCTTCAGGACCATGAGCGCCAGCGTTCCCTGCGGGACATCTCTTTTCTGTTTCACGCGACATCATCCCGTACAGCTTTCATGTTGTTTACCAAAAGGAGAATGCCATAGCTCCACTGGGAAAGCAACAGGTGAATGTTTTGCCACACTGTGTAGCATCCTGCCTGCGGCTCCAGCGCAGCAGGCATGCCTCCATGCGAGGACGATGAGCGTCTGGATGGAAAAGTCGAGATATTAGTCGAAGAGCGAAGGGAATGGAAAGGTTGTTGGAAGGGGTGCTCAAGCCGATGAAAGCGAGCGCCTAGAGTCCCGATTTTTGCTATTGGGAGTCTGCCGGTAGTTTTAGACTTTTGTAAATTGTTGATTTGATTGGTTGCGGGGGTAGGATTTGAACCTACGACCTTTGGGTTATGAGGGCCGCTATAAACTGATTCTAAAAGACTTAATGCGGCGCGGATGATACCGAAGCACCTTTAGGAATCAGTAACATACAGATCGTACTCGTTAAGCGCGCTCCAATTTGCGCCCCAATTCTGGGCTTCATTTCATTCCAATTCAGTTTCGCCTTGCCGGATTCAAATATTCTATATTTCCGAATTACACTATCTGTAATTCATGTATACTGGCGTTGGAGCCAAAGAGAGGCAGTAGTTGCATGGACGTCCGCTTCAAAGACCCAAAGCTCGACCGGCTGGAGACGGACCCGACATACGACGCTGGCTTTTCCCAAGCGATTGTAACGGCTTACCGGAACCGTATGCAGGTCATCCGGGCAGCCCCAGACGAACGGGTCTTCTACAGCTTGAAGTCATTGCATTTTGAGAAATTGAAGGGCAATCGCAGCTCCCAGCATTCGATGAGGTTGAACAAACAGTGGCGGCTCATCATCGAGTTTGAAGGGGTGGCTCCCAACAAGCTCGTAGCGGTGATTAGCATCGAGGACTACCACTGAATGAAGCAAGAGAGGTGATGATCGTGGAGGTAATGGAGAGAACTCCGGCTGAGGTGTTTCCTCCGGGTGAGTTCATTCGGGAGGAAATCGAAGCGCGTGGATGGAGCCAGGTGGAACTTGCAGAGATTCTCGGGCGTCCTCCCCGCTTGGTAAGTGAGCTGATTGCCGGCAAGCGGGCAATCACGCCGGAAACGGCAAAGGGGTTGGGAGAGGCTTTCAATACTGGAGCGCAGTTCTGGATGAACCTTGAAAGTTCGTACCGGCTCGCTCAGGTCAAGCAGGACGGCAGTAATTCCGTTTCAAGACGGGCGAAGTTGTACGAGAAGGCTCCGGTAAAGGAGATGATGCGGCGGTATTGGATTCAGCCGACCGAGAACATCGATGTTCTGGAGAAGAGTGTGCTGGACTTCTTGCATATCAAGTCTCTTGATGAGCAGCCGCAGTTGTTGCCGCATGCGGCTCGGAAGTCCACCTCATATGCCGAACATAGCCCAGCAGAGCAGGCTTGGCTCTTTCGGGCGCGTCAACTCGCACAGGCGGTAGATGTGAAGCCGTTCTCGGAGATGGGGTTCGCATCAGCTCTTGCGAGGTTTAAGAATATGCTGCGCGATCCTGAAGAT
Organism: Acidipila rosea; assembly: GCF_004339725.1. Classification (GTDB taxonomy): domain Bacteria; phylum Acidobacteriota; class Terriglobia; order Terriglobales; family Acidobacteriaceae; genus Acidipila; species Acidipila rosea. The sequence continues at coordinate 256,417 of NZ_SMGK01000006.1, forward strand.
GCGCGTCAGGTGCCACGAGTCCTGGCGGATGCGGGTGTTAGGTTTCTTGTGGTTGAAACTTTGCCGCAAACCCGAATTGATGGCGCATGTTTATGGCTGAATGAGAAGTCTCCAGTGATCGCGGTATCGCTGCGCTTTGATCGGATCGATGGGTTTTGGCACACGGTGTTACACGAGTGCGCACATGTGAAGTATAAGGACGGCTTGGAAGATGGAGGGTTACTTGATACTGACCTGGTGGGAGAAGGCGCTGGAACGGTCGAAGAAAAGCCCGCAATTGAAAAGCGTGCGGATGAGTTCGCCGCTGACTTCTCGATCCAGAAAAGTGATTTGGACAATTTTATCTTGAGGGTCCGGCCTCTTTTCTCCAAAACCAAGATTCAAGGCTTGTCCGCTCGATTGAATGTTCATCAGGGCATCGTGGTCGGCCAGCTTCAGCATCGCAAGGCGATTCCGTATTCTCACAGCCGGGAAATGCTGGCGAAGGTGCGCCATATTGTGACTGAGGCGGCGCTGACAGATGGTTTTGGCAGCTTTTTGACGACTGCGGTTTGATCTCAACTCTGAGGGAAAAAATGTCTTATAACGAACAACTCCAGCGCATAGTGAAGAAGTACGAGGACGCAGGGAATCCTCTTCCGGCCACTGCGCACGACATCGCACTCTGGGCCATCGAACAGGGCCTATGGGAACCGCAGCGTTCGACCGTGGTGGACCGCTGTGCGGAGGAGATCGCCCGTGCAATGCGCGAAGAGCACATCACCGATCCGCAAGGTCGTCGTGTCCGCGTAAAGCATGTTGCGACCGTGGAGCGAAACGGCAGACAGGCGGCGTTTTGGGCGGATATGCGGACGGCGCCACGCGAGCACATGGAGATTGCCTTCCAGCAACGCCGGCAGCAGATTGTGGGTGACTGCCGACAACTGAAATGGGATGTGGACAGCTACAACCAGAACCACAACGCGGGGGAAGATCTTCAGATGGTTTTCGACTTTACGCTTGACCTGGAAGAGATTGAGGCGCTTGCGGCCATCGCTTAGCGCTTGACCGACTTAGTCTGGCACGAAGAAAGGACAACCATGAAGGAACCCGGATTAGATAATCGTCATCGCGACAAGAACCCACCGAAGGCTGGCGAGATTCAGCAGAAGCGTGGGGATACCTTCAACAAGAATTTACCAAAACCAATTACTGAGTTTTCGCCAAATGCAAAGCTCGCGACCATGCGGGCGGAAACGGGCAAAACAAGCGTAGAAGCTGTGCGAAGAGCAGCCAAGCGACTGCGCCCTTGAAAACGGTAACGCAGTCGCTCGCGGCCACTCAAGCAGCACTTCCGTCAGTTCGCGGAGCAACGATATCTGGTTCCTCAGGGCAGTGGACGCGTTTCATGGTACGTACTGCCGTAGGTACGAGGAGATGCTGATATTGTCTAAAGCAGGTTCTCTTCCATGTTATTGTTGCTACTGTTTTTCCTGCTCTTTGCGATAGGAACTATTGTTGCGTATTGGTTATCGTCCGCGTCGAGGGTGAAAAAGCGGATGCAGGAAGCCCTGTCGCCTCTTGAGGAACTGGACACAGAGTCGCACCGCCTGCGACAAAGTCTCCAGAATGAGATGGAGCTTTCGTCGAGTCAATACATTCAAGAAGTTCACTCGGCGCGTCTCAAGGCGATTCCCTTGGACGAGATGAAAAAGCACACAACTGGTCTGCGCCTGCAGGCCCTTAAGGATGTGGGCATTTGGTCGGTTGCCGATTTGCAAGGGTGGAACGAGTATCGAGTTTCGCAAGTGCGAGGGGTCGGTCCCAAGTCTGCAAGCGCCATCGTCCGGGCGGTTGCCATAATCACAGCGTCAGCAAAAGCTGTCCCAATTAATCATCCTGCCCCTCCATTCTCCGGCGATACGGAACGTCAATTGATGCAGGCACTCTATCGCCAACATTGGTTTGATACGTACATTGCTGAACAGACCGATGCATTTGGTAAAGCTCTGGCTTTACATCAAAGCACACGTGATGAGGTTGCAACAAAGGTCGGCTTTAGCTATTGGCTATGGAAGTTCGGTTCCAACGAGACAATTCGTCACAACATAAATCGAGCGAACTCGATGATCGGAACTTTGGAGGAGGCTGGCGCTCGATCCATGCGAGACGGATTCTCAACTTTGCTCAGTGAGTGTCGTTCCGTTTGTGCCAACCGCGTTTCTGACGAGTCAATCATTCAGGATTTTTATGAAAACCACGATCTCTACGATTCCTGGTTGACCAGACAGCTCGTACAGGGAGGAAGCAAATCTCGTGCAAAACCGATGTTGCAACAGATAGCGCCAAATGCTATGGCGGCGTCAGATCTCGTTCATGTTGAATTTGGCCGCGTAGTTCCCGGCCCTCCTCCGGCACCAACGGGAGGAAACCGACCCGTCTCCGCTTCGGTGGAGACAAACCCACGGCATTCGGAAGCGTTGGTCTCCGTCAGAATTGGTTCGGATATTGTTCATCCAATGACGGAATTTGCACTCCCTGTTGCACAGCGCGCAGCAAGATCAAAGGATCTGCGATGGCTCACGAGAGGCGAGTCCATTCAAATTCAAGGCCACACCCTATCTCATGGCTTTGTCTATGTCGGGAAGGGCATCAACTCCGAAGAGCACTATGCTCTCAATCCTTGGATAGCAGCAAAAGCGACAGCTTCCACACCGTCGGACTTGGCTGGGTACTACTTCAGCTATCCCTCTTTAAACCCGGAACAGCGTTCGCGCTATCTCGATTGGCTCGCCGAAGGTGCTTCGTCTTCGATCGAGTCTGGTTTTGGAATGTTGTATTTCTACGGTATCGAGCGGCGTGTTCTGGATCTCATTCAAGGGAGTGTTTCCAATCCTCCCACACATGAGTTAGAGCAACTTCTCGAAGAAGTACATCGCCTTGGGGACCTCTTTAAAGAGAAGCCAGGGAGTGTGACACAGTGCTGCCTGCGCCTGTCAGATTTTGCGGCAGCACGCGCCTTTGATGGAACTTCTGTTCCAGAGTTGCCGAAAGCATGGGTTAGAACCTACGAACTCCCTTTCATCGTGCGGTATGGCATCGGATGTTTCATGAGGGATGACAGACCGATTCCAGCGGAGTGGGCTCTTCGCTGGGCTTACGCGGAGCCAACGATTTATCTGAGAACGCCCGCCGCCCGATGCCCGCTGGAATTTGAAGCGGCGTTCGCTGTTGTCTATCGAGAGAAGTTTGGCTACGGGCTCATAGTTCCCGCCAACAAGACCAAGCTCAAGCTGGTGTATCAACCTGGTTGGCCCATGCACCTGGAACCGGAGATTAAGTATGAGTTTTCCGGGATTCCCGATGTCGCCGCTCTCAGCGCACCGCAGCAAACGCTTAAGGCCGTAGTCGAACAAAGCACGGAGATGATCGATGGGTACAGTCGCTATCTTGGACGAAACACAGCGAAGGCAGGAACGCTCGAGGCATTTCTCAATCTCCCTCTGAGCTTCTGGCCACCCACGGAAAGAGATCGCTGGCAAGCATTCTTGACCTCCCTTGTTGATCCAATGGAGCCGGTAACGTTTGAATCGCTGCTGCGAGGACTTGGATACGTGGGAGATCCGGCGCTTGCGAAGATTACGGAGATTGTTGCGAATCTCAACCGCACTCTCGTCGGTTTCGAACCCGACATTCTTGCAGGAGCGCGCCGGCCAAAGCCTTTGGAAATGGTTGTTCTCTTTCGCCTCACATCCCAGTCCGATTCCGATCGGACCACAAATGAATACAAGAAGGCATCGCTGACTGTTTCCCTATCGGCGTGCATTGCTCTGGCAGATGGCCATGCCAGCGAAGAAGAAGCTGCGGCAGTCGAAGCGATGATCGCATCTTGGCAACATCTTCACCTCGACCTGCGTACTCGATTGCGCGCCCAATACCAGCTGCAGGTTCGACAAGGAATTTCTCTGGCGAGCTTTACATCGCGTTTTTCGAGTCTGACGGCGGACGGGAGGATGCAATTGGCGCTGGCTTTATCTTCCTTGGCAACGGTGGACGGAAACATTGCTGCCACCGAAGTGAAACTGCTGGAACAGGTATACAAGACTCTCGGACTAGAGCCGCAGTTGCTCTATAGTCATCTGTACGGCGGCAGTCAGCGCGCACACCCATTGGAGTCTCCGGCACTCTCGACCCCGTCGTAAGAAGGAACAGCGAAGGTGCGAGCCACCTCCGCCAGTGCGTGCGCAGCGCCGGAAGGCGCGGACGGTTCATGTGAATGAGTGTTTGCATGTGCTCCTTTCATTTGCGTTTCGGTGAGTGGCACTCCCCGTTGCAATGACTGGAGCGAAGGTAAGGCTGAAGCGGGCGCATGGCCATTGCAGAATCGGAGGGGGGTGTGCAGGTTCTGCACACCCCCACAACGTCAAAGGAAAGAGCGCATCTTCAGCCCGTCGGGTGGGTAGAAACGCTCTCCTGCGAAAGCAGGAGCACCGACAAGAGGGTGGGAAGACGGGCATTTGCGGAGCAAAAAAGGGCGTCCAGCCGATGCCGGACGCCCGAATGAAATGCAGTGGAATTAGGCTGCTTTACTTGCCTTCGCGGTGGTTTTCTTGACAGGCTGTTTCTGCTTTGCTTCTGCCTTCGCTTGCTTGGCTGCAAACTCCGCTTCCACGGCTGTACGGACCTTTGCTACGTCCACACGATGCCGCTTGGCGGTAGCGGTCAGCACATCAGTCTCTCCCTGCGAGGCCGATTCGACGCTGCCGAGCAAGACGATTTCGACGATGAACTTAGACAGTCCGCTCTCGTCCATTTGCCGCAAAAGCCGCTGTAGCGCCTTCTGCACCTGCGGGTACGTTACTTCGCTGGCAGAACCCTCTACCATCTTGTGCCGCCGCGCCAGTGTTTCCCGGCGCAATGGTTCGGTCTTTTCGAGCATGGCGTTTGCAATCAGTGCAAGGTCGGCACGGTCAAGCGGTGCGCCTACCTTCCTGAGCACTTCCGCCAATGCACGGTGACGCACGGTGGTTTCGAGCTTGTGCCTCTCAAGCTCCCTGCGGCGTTGTTCCCGCTCCTTCGCCAGTTGCGCCGGGTCGGGGGTGTGACGGTTTGCGAAGTGTACGGCGCAGCCTGGCTCCGCGCACACCTTGACCGTATGCCCACGCTCTGCGCCGTCCACCACAATCGCCTCGGCCATGTGTTTGCATGGCTTCTGGTAAGGCGAGAGCGGCTGCTTTACCTTCGCTGGATTGGTGAGTTGCAGTGCAACATAGCGGTTCCGGGGGAGTACAGCGCCGTCATCGCGCGATCCGTGGGCGGTGGTGATCTGTACCAGCTTCGGGTCCGCCTCAATCTGTCGTCCCACGAATTTACCGACCTTGTTGTTCAGACAGGTTGCGTCGGTGCATTGGTCGCGGTGGCTCACATCCCCAAACAGCAGGGTATTGAACCCGGTGCGTTTAGGACACTCGGCGCAACTTCCCGCCTCCGGTACAAGCGTTGCGTCGTTCTTGTCGAACGGAACGGAGTCGAGCGAGAGCAAGATGTTCTGCTCAATCCATGCTGTGAAGTCGCGCACTGGCAGCACCACACGGGAGTCCTTGCCGCCGTTCCATACGGTACGGAAAGCAGAATCGAAGGCGCGTTGCTGCTCCGTTTGTGGCAGCTTGGCGATTTCGAGAGCATGACCGACACCGATCTGGTCGGCCAGAAACGCTTCCGCGATGGACGGCAGGAGTTCCACCAACTTCAATCTCTGAGCGATAAAGGCCGCACTCTTACCGGCCTTCGCCGCCAGACTGTTGATGTCATACTGCAATCCATCTGTATGCAAGAGCGCATGAAAGGCCAGTGCTTCCTCAAGCGGATGCACTCCTTCGCGTTGGATGTTTTCAACTTATCTTTAGTCCTTCAGAAGCAGTCCATGACGTCTACGACGTGCCATTTCACAACGTCGTGGAATTGTTAACTGTAGAGCGTCTATGACGTG
>NZ_SMGK01000007.1 GCF_004339725.1 Acidipila rosea
AATCTGCATAGCGATGATCCTCCTTGTTAGAAGCTGCCTTCACGATCCTCCTGCTCAGGCAGGGGAATCAAGCGGCGGACCATCTCATTAGTCGGTACTCGACTACCTGATGCCCATAGATTTTCGAAGGGAAAGGAGTGTGGCCTCTCTACCTTCACTGACGTGCATGAATCCCCGACAGATATTCCTGCGCTATTAGAGTGGCAGGCAGGTAATGTTGTATGCCTTCGAAGTGGCGGCCGGATAATTTTGTTTTTGACCCATCACGGCACTCCTCGGTCCACTTTTTAGAGAGGAATCCAAACGCACAGAACAATCTTCTGATTTTTCTTGAGTGAGTAGTGATGATGCGGATGTGGTGTCACCATAGACCTTCATATCTGAAAAAGCCGTTTTGCGAATAAGTCCGATGGTGGGCGGCATAACTCTAATGTGTTGGGTAGCTCCTGAATCCGAATTATTCTTCAGGTGTATAGTCTGGTTTGATAGACCATTATGTTCGTAGCCTCCCATGATGACAAACATCGCGTTAGGAAGCGAAGAGGATTGTCGGGCGGTAGCGCCTAGGATTTCTACTCGATTATGATCGAAAGTGAAGTTAACATAGGCACAAGTACTAGGACCTCCTTCTCCACTTCCGATGCCGAATGCGGCGATACCATCGCTACTGCCTGCTGTATATCTGAAAGTTGCTTCATTGTCGTAAACATGGACATCACTGATGGAGCATCCGTCAGGATTTACAAACTTCTGCTGGAAGCCAGAGAAGGATATAAAGTTAAAAGTGTTTCCTGACGAGAATAGGTGCGCGTCCACTTTAAGATTATGGATAGTTATATTGGAAAATGTGTTTGGCGTAGCTCTTGCGCCGGGGGAGAATCCAACACATCCTCCGGTGACGTTATAAATATCTAAATTTGATCCTGCAACTTCAATGAAACCACATGGAACATCTTTGGGGAAATTGCCAACTATTCTGCTATCGTGAATATTCATGCCATCTGCAAAGGCGGAGATAAGGCCTCCTCCTTGTGAATTCCTCCATATCATAGTGTTATGAGCAAACTCAACTCCATTGATGATACTTCGCGTAGGACTCCCTGAGTCAGCGGGATTATAGACGCCGAACATAAAAGGCTGGAGAAGCGAGTCATAGTTTGCATAACTTGGAGGCACTCCAGCATCTGTGGAGTCGAAGGGGGCGAATGTGGAGTTAACGAAATTGATGTTGCCTTTACCTAACACACAATTACTGACACCCCCGGTACTCAAGGCGTCGGCCATTCCCGCGGGATTCATCCTGGAATCGAGGTTCCAGCCGATTCCTGCGAATTTAGCACTATTAACATGGAGATTTTCCGGACAGTTCGCATTAATAACGGTTGTTCCTATATCGGTAAAGTTGTCATAGGAGAAAGACACATTTGCGCTATAACCAGCATCGATTGCAACGTTCGAATAATTGGTGAAGTCAACGTCAACTACATCGATATTTGACGCACTCGTGCTGATCGAGGGTCCCCTGAGCGCTAACAAGTAATTACCATAACTTGTCCCTTTACAGGATCTATAGCTGCAATCGCCCGTGATGGTTAGGTCTCGTATTTCGGTGTTATGAGCCCCTTTGTTGAAATCGGGGTTCGGTGCTCCGGACGAGAGATGCGACCTTGTGTCATAGGCCTGAATGGCGTTAGTGGGAATGAAAAATGTTCCCCCGGTACCTGATGAGGCGGTGGGTCGCACGCTGGAGCCTACTGTAAAAGTGAGTGCTGATCGCTGTGCTTGGACGGGAAAAGTAGGGTGGATACAGTTCTTGCAGGATCCCAATCGCAATACTGCTGAAGGCACTGCCAAGGCAGGGTAGCCAGCTGCATATGTTCCACCTGTAGAAGCATAACTGATGTCGGTAGGTGGCACCGTGTAGGAGCCGGGATCGGTGATTTTGAAGTGTAGGCCGCGATAAGACACAGTTGCGGAACAGGTAGCCTTCTTTGAATACTTCCCCCCATTGACACTGCAACTCCAGGTTCCTTGATATCCCGAACCTGGCCTTTCACTTGAAATGTATACTCCCACTGGAATACCGGCAGCACCATAAAAATCTGTACTAGAGGGGAAGAGCCCGTAGATAGTGGTTAGCGGACATGTCATCCCGATCGGAGGACAGTAAAATGTTTTGAGAGTACCGAGAACTGGCTTTGTCGTTGTGATCGTCAAAATGTAGGGCGGGATTGAGCCCTCATAGGACCACTTAGCGATCGGAAAAGATATTCCGTTCGAACTTTTAAGGATAGTACTTCGTCGCCCTTGGCCTTTAACTATTTTATGGCTAGGGAGAAAGAGAGGGCTAGTGCTGCCAATTAAATAAGTTCCCTTCGGGATAAAAACGATGCTTCCGGGAGCATCCAAAATGCGCTGAATAGCAGCAGTGGAGTCTCGAGTACCTGTTGGGTCGAGATTTTGGCCTACTACAGCCGGTCCCAGTTGCAAAGCTAAAAAGTAAACGATAAGAACCGCTAAATTACCTTTCGATCGCCGTGCTCTGTATGGAAACATAGTTGACACATTTTCTACCTGCCGATCTCATACGCCAAGGTTGGCTGCTGTATGAAGAGAGGTGATCGACCAACTCAACTTCCCTCATCAAGGCTAAATCGCGAGTTCACTTAGATGACCTTGGAGCGGGAGACGGGGATTGAACCCGCAACCAACGGCTTGGGAAGCCGCTACTCTACCATTGAGCTACTCCCGCTCTTCAAAACAATTATATACAAATCAGGATGAAGCCAATGAAGTGGTCGTATCAAGCTCTTTTTCTATCTTTACTTGGCGCGCTTTCTGATGGCCCCATCGCATGATGGGCTCCTCATAGAGGCGGTACGATACCCACGCAAGTAGGAGAGACCCCGCGAGAGTTAATGGGGAAAGCACACGATTGTGATGGAAATGTATTGCGGTTCCGAAGCGATCTACAAGGGTAATTACCAGCGGATGATAAAGATACAATCCGTAACTGATGAGACCAACAAAAGCTAGTAAGGGGTTGGAAAGAATTGCAGTCGCTGCTGAGTCGCGCTTTGTGGCTGCAAATACGAGAAATAAACCAATCAGTGATATCAAGCTGTAACCGATGGAATTAAATACGACAGTGTTGGCCACCCGATCAAAGGCAGGAAAAAAGCAAAGCGATATGAAACTGCCTGTAGTCAGCAAGAGTGCTGGCATGGACCATGGCTGATATCGTTTGGTCCATACGGCGTCCTCCATAAGGACCGCCAGGAGACTTCCCATTACCAATCCATCAAGCCTAAAAGGAGTGAGGAAAAATATAAACCAGAATGAGTGCGTGTAGGGCGTCACGACAGCACGTAGCAGTGGCTCTGCAAAGATGATGGCGACGGAAAGGTATATTAGACGTCGGCGACTCAGGAGTCGTACAGCTATAGGCCAGAAGAAGTAAAAGTGCTCTTCGACGGCCAGAGACCAGAGCACACCTAAGGATGCGAATTGGCCACGGGCTAAGTACTCACCGATGTTAGCCCCGAAGAAAATATACAAGACTCCATAGTGTCGCCAAGGCAGATGATACAGAAGTGCGGCGCCAAGGAATGCTATTACCAGCGGCGGAAGGATTCGAGTTGCACGCTTGATATAGAACGGCTTCCAATAAGAAGCCGAATGGCGCTCTTTTCGCAGGATGCCTGTAATAAGAAATCCCGATAGGACAAAAAATAAATCTACCCCGATCCAGCCCCAACGAAATCCAAGGACATGGGTAGCTAAGACTAGCCCGATGGCTAGTGCACGGATTCCGTCAAGGCTTTTTATTCTCATGTAGGAAAACCGAATAGATCAAAATCAGTTAGTGCTGCAAAGACTATTTACAGGCGACGCTTGGATGGTGAACTGTTTGTCTGACAAGGTAGGGCTATAGGCAAGTATTGAACCTATTAGCGCCATCTGATAATAGTCCGGGCCATAGGTGACGCAATAACCGAATATCAAGAGCATGAGTGCGACCATGATCCGTCCCGGATTCTCTTGGCCTCGATTGTTGCTGTAGTTTAGCTTAAGTGACTGCCAGAATGTTCCCAAAAGAAGGACGATCACGAGAACTACCCCAGCTGCACCGAGCCTTGCCAGGGTGTCTACCAAATAATCATGGGATGACATATCCACTGTTGTTCCATTGCTCATGACGCGTGGATTTGCCACTCCAAACGGAATGCCAAATATGTGAGAGATTGCGTCGGAGTTCTGCCAATTGGAGATGGTCCCCTGCCAGCTGTTGATGCGCCAGAGCATGGTGCCGTCGCTGGTGGCGGATAGGGTGAGAGCCTCCCGGAGCGCCGGTGCGATATTGGTAGTTAAGATAATTAAGAGTCCGACGCCGGTGGCTGCAACAATAACTATTGAATAGCGTCGAAAGTTTTTATCTTTGAGTCCAAGCCAGAAGATCGGGGCCATCAATCCCACCCACAGAGTGCGGTGTTGCAGAAGCACAACTGAGACGATGAGCACCAAAGGAGTTATTTGGGACCAGCGCGTTTGGGGGCGACGACTAAGATAAAAGCTTTCGATCAAAAAAGATTCAGCGACGGCAAGCGCGCAGATCGATGGTACAACCCGAAGGCCTCCTCCCGCGGACTCGTCCCCAGGAACTGCAAACATGGCAGAATTTGCGAGGCCAGTGCCAATCATCCCCCATCGGCAAATGGCAATAACCATTATCCCGAATGTCATCCAACGGAGTGAGATGAGAATTTCGTTCCACTCTTCTTCGCCAATCACAAAACTCAGGACATAGAGCAGAACTGCAAATGTGTAAAACCAACCACGTGCTTCCTGTCCTGCTGGCTTGACCCCGACCTCCAAGGCGCCTCGCAGGGACTCTACGAACGTTAAAATCATGCCAGATACAGCTAGGAAGCGTTTCCACTCAAGGAACTTAAAGTTAACTAGATACCGGACGGTTGCGGCAAGGAAAAGTACCGTGCAAACGAGATCTTCAGGGTAAATATTGATGCCGAGTTGTAAGCCCTGGGATCCGGAAAGAGCGGTGGTAGTTAGAAACGTCACAACGAGGGCGCCTAACCCTACTTTGAGTGAGCCCGCGGCCGCGCCTACGGCGTAGTACATAACCCAGGCCACCCCAAGGCCTACGGCGGCCATAATCAGCATGTTCAGCATGGATGGGTCTCCTTCTCGTCGAGTCTCATCGTGGGAACGGGGGCGTAGGCATAAGGTAAGCTGGTCGGAAGGCCTTTCTTAAGGCTCAGCGTAATCATCTCACCGACTTCATTACAGGTTTTCAGGCGGCGGAGTTCCGGCGGCGCAAGGTGGCCATCGATGGCATCGATCAATGCGGCGTCGAAGCTCTTTTTATCGAGCGGGTCGAATTGAGCTTCTGGTGGAACCAGTTCAGGGGCGCAGCCCGCGTATTTAGAACACAGAACCGGAAGCTCACATAGCATCGCTTCGTTAACTACCAGACCCCATACATCCTCAAGGGTAGGGAAGATCATGAAGTCTGCCGCGTAATAGAGGTTACGAAGTTCGAGCGGCTTCAGCGCGCCCCGGAATTGAATATGCTTGAGGCCAAGCTCAGACGCGTAACCTTCGAGGAGCTTATGGTCCACCCCGCTGCCGGCGAAGACCAGCGTAAAATCGCGGCCTGTCTGCTGTACACGGGCGGCGCTCTCCAGCAGGTGCTTAAGCCCTTTGCGAGCGATGAGTTGACCTACGATCAAGGCGGCAGGCCTGGCGGGGAAGGATTCTGGTGACGAACGCTTGTCCTGATAGAGTGTGTCGTCGACGCAGTTCTGTATCTGCAGGATGTTCTGTCTTTTCACGCCAATGGATTCGAGGTATTCGGTGGAGGTTGCGCCGTAGCTGATCCAGCGCTTTGCTCTGCCTGCTATGAAGGTGCGGAGTTGGCGTTTGAGGTTTGAGACGTCTTTTTCGGAGTGCATGGTGCCACCCCACCATATCCATACAGGGACACGCGCTATTGCGCCGTAGGTCATGGCAAGCAGTGTCCGGACGCCCATTTCGTTAGCGATAACTACATCAGGACGGAAGCGCCCGAGATCCCAAATGGCCCCCAGGTTGAAGTGGATGAATTGCTGGTCCTGCACTCCACCGGTCTTGATCTTCTTCTTCGCGTTGAGTTTGAAGCTCCAGGTTTTCTTGATGCGCAGGTGAGGGTTGCGTGAAGAAGCTTCCTCCCAGGCGCGGTTACTCTCTGCCCCACCATGAAGTACAAGTACATCAAAACTGCGCGCGAGATATTCATATACCGGCAAACGGTAAGGTGCGACCACGTTGACCATGATGGCTAGCCTTCGTCGTGGTTCGTGCGCTTGGCTCATGCCTAGAAGATCCTCTTCCGTAATATTGTTGAGTCTATTGAGGCTTAGACTGTGGTGCGATCGCCGTACGAAGGTAGGGCCATAGCCAGTATATAAACCAGAACGGACCAGCATGAGCACTGGTGAATGCCCGCCATTCCTGTAGGGGAAGGCCCTTTCTCTGCTGCATCGCCTTCAGGCGGGTGCTGAGAGTCAGCTCAGTGCTTCGCCATTTCGGTTGGCCAGGATTGCGAGCACAGGTGCCAACGGTTCCTGGTGCAACCACTACTTCAAATCCACAGCGGCGGGCACGAAGTCCGTAATCCATATCACCCATTGCATGGGAATAAGCGCTACTCATTGGCCCTGTGCGGTTATAAATTTCCCTGGGAATCAAAACGCAATTACCGTTCATGGTATCGCAGGAAACGGCGGCTTTACTCTCCGGCACCAGACGGAAGCTGACTGGCTGGGTCCAACCTGCGCGATTTACACCTCCGTAGGTCAAATCTCCCGAGATTGGATCACGGGTTGCGCCCACGACAATAGCTTGATCTTGGAGCTGATCAACAATCGCAAGGAGTCGCGAGATCGCATCCGGATCGAGATGCGTATCGTCGTTTAGCCAGAGATAGTAGTCGGGGTCAGTCCGGGCCGCTTCTGCCATAGCAGCTCGCATGCCCCCGTTCCAAAAGAGTTGACCAGTGCCGCGGATCAAATGAACTTCGGGAAATTCAGCTCGTACTGCATCCTCTGTTCCATCTGTGCTTCCGTCGTCGGTCAGGAAGATAGAGATGGATATCGAATGCAGATTGCTTTGGACCACCAGAGCGTGTAGAGCTGTGAGTGTTTTCTCCCGTCGATTAAAGCAGGTTAGAACCGCAGCTATATTTTTCATGTTCTGGCTGCACCTGGACTGAGACTGCGATCAATGCCTTCCTTTGGAACACTTAGAGAACATATTGACCAATAATCTGGCAGCAAAGGGATTTGCAATGACATTCGAGCACTCCGCATCTATTTGCAATCCTCAGCGGGTGCGGTAACAGTCGCTAGTTTCCTGCCTGAAAACAGGTGCCACAAACTGCACAAAACAAACTCGGTATTTGTGCTGATATAGCGGCCAGCCAGGCGGCGAGGTTCACAGGCCATGCGGTAAGCCCATTCCAGTCCCGCGCGGCGAAGCATGGCGGGAGCGCGGCGCTGTGTACCAGCCGCAAGGTTGAACGCCTGACCCACTCCAAGGAGCGCCCTTGCGTTAATAAGATCTTGATGTTCAGCGATCCAGATTTCCTGTTTTGGGCATCCAAGCCCAACCCAAACATAATCAGGTTCAGTGGCATTGATCGTGGAACAGAGTTGCTCATCTTCTTCCGTGCTGAGTTGGCGAAACGGTGGACTCATGAATCCCGCAATCTGAAGACCATGGAAGCGTTCCTGAAGGCGAACTGCTGCCTGCTCTGCGACGCCAGGAGCGCCACCTAGAAAATAGTGGCGTCTGCCAAGAGGAACGCCAGCCTTGCAGAGTTCAATCATGAAATCAGGCCCGGGTATCCGCGATGCATTTCCTGCTCCTGCTGTGGAAGCACACCACACTAAGGGAGCCCCATCCGTAAAGACGCGGTTAAAACCCGAAATGCAGTTTCGGAATTTCGCCTCCCGGTTGTGCAGCATTGCCATATGTACGTTCGCGAAGGCAACGGTGAGAGGGCGCACGCCTGCCGGTGTATGCAAAAGATCGTTTACGGCTGCAGCCATCTTTGTGACGTCTACTACAAAACCTAATGTCCGGATGCGCTTGGATGTATCCATGGATGCAGTTCTCACAAGGGTTCTGCAGTTTGGATGCAAGTGTATTTGCCCACGCTAGCTAGTGGACGCAATGGAAGACTCACAAGGAACTCTGACTGTATCTGAACTCTTCCGGACACAGTCAGCATGCTATGCTGAATTTGACATTTCAAGGCAGATATCCAATTAAATCTCATAAAAGGTTGTGATATTAATTTGCCAGTTCCCCTAGTAGCCACATTGCATGTAGATTTATAGAAAAATCCTCTCCGACTTACGATGGACTCTAGTTTTCATTTGTTCGGGGCTTTTTACGATTTTAACACATACCCTTGCAGGAGCATATTGCTTGAAGAAAGCACTCATTACTGGAATTACGGGGCAGGACGGAGCCTACCTTGCAGAGTTTCTTCTGTCGAAGGGCTATGAGGTGCATGGCATCAAGCGCCGCACTTCACTTTTTAACACTCACCGGATCGAACACCTGTACGAGGATCCGCACGAGGAAAATCGGCGCCTCTTTTTGCATTACGGAGATCTGACTGATTCTTCGAGCCTCATCCATGTAGTGGAAAAGACGCAGCCGGATGAGATCTACAACCTCGCTGCTCAGAGCCATGTCAAAGTATCCTTCGAGGAGCCAGAGTACACCGCTAATTCAGATGCTCTTGGACCACTACGTTTACTTGAGGCAATGCGCATCTTGGGACTTACAGAGAAAACGCGCTTCTATCAGGCATCAACTTCCGAACTGTATGGGCTGGTGCAGGAGATTCCGCAGACAGAACGTACTCCGTTTTATCCGCGTTCGCCCTATGGCGTGGCAAAGCTCTACGCTTACTGGATTACGGTCAACTACCGCGAATCCTATGGCATGTATGCCTGCAACGGTATTCTTTTTAATCACGAATCTCCGAATCGCGGCGAAACATTTGTGACGAGAAAGATTACTCGTGCGCTTGCTCGAATCAAGGTGGGATTGCAGTCGCGTCTGTACCTTGGCAATCTGGATGCGAAGCGTGACTGGGGCCATGCGCGTGACTATGTGGAAATGCAATGGTTGATGCTGCAACAGAAGGAGGCTCGCGACTACGTAATTGCGACAGGAGAGCAATACAGTGTGCGCGATTTCGTCACTATCGCTGCCGAGCACCTCGACATTCACGTTCGCTGGGAGGGTCACGGTATTGATGAAAAGGGGTATGACCAGAATGGCAATCTTCTCGTTTCAATCGATCCGCGATACTTCCGTCCTGCAGAAGTAGAAACGTTGCTGGGTGATCCATCGAAGGCGCGTGAGGAATTGGGCTGGACGCCGCGCATAACCTTCCGTGAACTTGTAGAAGAGATGGTCTCGGAAGATCTCAAATCCGCGGAGCGGGATGCCCTTGTGAAGCAACATGGCTACCAGACTTTCAGCTTCCACGAACTGTAAACTTTCAGACGCAAATATAGAAGCGAGGACGATTTCCAAGATGGACAGACAAAGCCGCATCTATGTGGCCGGCCACAGAGGTCTTGTAGGTTCGGCGATAGTGCGTAGTTTGAGGCAGCAGGGCTATGACAACCTGCTGCTTCAGACTCACGGTCAACTTGATCTTACCGACGCAGGTAGGGTAGATCGCTTCTTCGCGGAGCATGGCCCAGATTATGTATTTCTCGCGGCTGCCAAAGTTGGGGGCATCCTCGCCAACAATACCTATCCCGCGGATTTCATTCGGGAAAACCTTGCCATCCAGTCGAACGTAATCGAGAGCAGCCGTAAGGCAGGCGTGAAGAGGCTGCTCTTTCTTGGATCAAGCTGCATCTATCCAAAACTTTGCCCTCAGCCGATCAAGGAAGAATATCTCCTCACTGGGCCGCTTGAGCCAACAAATCGGCCGTATGCCTTGGCGAAGATAGCTGGCATCGAGATGTGTTGGGCCTATAACCGGCAGTATGGGACAAATTATGTTGCGGCTATGCCGACCAATCTCTACGGGCCTGGCGACAACTATGATCTCAAGAATTCCCATGTGTTGCCCGCTCTGATACGGAAAGTAGTCGAGGCGAAAGCGGCTGGAAGTAATGAATTGATTGTCTGGGGCAGTGGAACGCCGCGGCGGGAATTGCTCTACAGCGACGACATGGCAGAGGCATGTGTCTTTCTGATGAATCTCGATGATCAGAAATATGGATTGCTGCTGAAGGAAGACGAACCACCTCTTATTAATGTGGGTACCAATCAGGATGTGACAATTCGGGAGCTGGCAGAGACGGTGTGTGAAGTACTTGAGTTTGATGGGAAGCTCATTTTTGACTCAAGTAAACCTGACGGTACACCGCGCAAGCTGATGGACTCCAGCCGCATTAATGCATTGGGCTGGAAAGCTGCAACAGATCTGAGGACTGGCATACGCTTGACCTTTGAAACGGCAAAGCAGCAACTTCTCGGACATGCAACGGTGTGATCGCATTACGATTGAGGTACTACTAGAACGCCCTTATGATTGGCGGGCAACTGAAGTTGCGGCTCACCTCCCGCTGATGCATTTATTTGATTGTTACGAATCAATAGATTGCTGATTTGGCCGTTGCCTGTCGTGAGTATGCTGATGAGCGGCGTGGTGTTGTTCTCGATGATCACGTCGCTTAGGTTGGCAGAGGATGCTTGGCCTCGTATGAACCCTTTTATGCCATCGGCAAAGACGTTATCGCGGATGATCTGCTGTGACGCGGCGAACCCGCTATAAGCAGGTGAAGACTGCAATGCAGAACTCAGGAATTCTCCACTGTTGTTAGCTATGTGATTGCCAATAGCTTGGATGTGCCAGCCCGGGATGATCCCTGTACCTACTTTGCCATTTTTGAATCCGAGGAAATTTTGCCCAGTCGCTGATTCCATGATGTTATTTGCATGAATGACGTCATGCGACATGTAGTAATCCTGGTCGGTCGGATCCATGCCGAAATCATTATTCACGAATAGAGCTCTTCCTTCAAAAGCACAAATGCTGACGATTGAACTTGCATCTGGCGGTACATCCCAAGGCGCATTGACCATAACATCTGGACTGCCCGGAGTGTTGGAGGTCACGATCCGGTATTGACCCGTACCTCTCCCACTTACAACCATGACAACTCCGCCGGTCCAGAAAGCCGAAGGTGTCTTGGCTGAAGCTGCGCCATTGATGATGGGCAAAGTTGGTCCCGCAAGATGAAGGCTTGTTCCGGAGACTGAAGCTACTTGACCGAAGTAGACAACCGAGTCTCCGTCAGAAGTAATGCCGTAAAAACCCGGCTCTCCAGGGCTAAATGACTGCTCGCTGGTACTCGTATTATTTGCGTAATAAAGATCGCGGACATATGGGGAGGAGTAGGCCGCAAACCAAAAACCTGGATTTGGATTGTTCCCGTATCCATTGATCATCGCATTTCCGCGAAGTGTGTAGCGATTATTCGAAATGATCATGTCCTGCGAAACGCTGCCCATGCTGATAGTTCCGTAGCGCCAGAAGAGATTGCAGTTTTCTATACGGACGTGGAAGACACTATTTTGTTCGATGATTCCAGATGGTGCGTCGATGTCGGCATTAGTAATCTCTACATTCTGTATCTGACGCAAAATGATGCCCGTTGCCGATCCATGACCGGAGTCTGTATTTGCGAGCAGAATCTTCACATTGCGTGCAAAGACATGCGAACTGGATTCCGTCGTTGGCATGTATGCCATAAAAATGCCACTGCCAGAAGTCTTTTCAGGCGCCGCTATCGTTAGATTCTCGACGGAAAATAGTCCCAATCCCCAACTGTTGAGTTTAGCTCCAGAGATCAATGGTTCACCTCCGGAGAAATTGAGGACAGTCTCAGCCTTTCCGGCCCCGGTAAGTAAGGTATGGTTTGGCAGTAAAAGACTCGCCCTCAGGTGATAGCTGCCACCCGGTATCTGAATGATCCCCCCATGATTTACTTTTGCCCACGCGTTCGCTACGGCAAAGCTATCGTCGTCTGGGCTACCATCCGGATGGGGAGGCGCAACTCGGTATACTACCTGGGGCCAAACAGATGGATGCATGATACTTATTGTCGAAATGGGCTGAGGTATGACATTAGTGAAGTCTGGCGCAGCACCTGGGCCAAAGGAGGAAAATCTCGTCCAGGCGGCAGGCCCTCCTGCGCCGTTATGAACATACAACTGATAGTCGCCTGCTGGCATGTCTGGAGGTATAGCGTAGGATTCAGCGTAGCTGGCCGTCGCTGCATTCTGGGCGAAGCCGGGGTCTGCATTTATTGTTTCGACCACTACGCCATTGCTTACTAACGCAATCTGCGGGAGTTGATTACTTCCCAGAATCGAGAGCGAGTTGCCGAATATACGTAGCCAACCGCTAGGTGATGCCGTACGCCCCTGGTCCCCTTGAATGAACCAGACGTCAGGGCGGTTAACCAGGTAAGTTGCGCTCGTAATACTTCCACCGTGAGTCTTTAGCCGATAGGCAAAGACCCCATTTTCGTCCGTAGCGGGAATTACAAACTTAATCGAGGAAGCGCTGACTTGCAGTGGGCTGACTGAAGTCCAGTCAGAAGGCTCAGGAGGTATGGATAATGTGGGGTCACCCGGATTGTCGTCTGGCAAGCGAGCAACTTCAACAGTTGCATCAGGTGAGATATTGGCCCCACTTACCAGTACTGTTTCATTTGGCTTAACCGGCTGAGAAGCCCAGAATGCCAGCGCAGCATTCCCTTGAACGTTAAATACTTCGTTCGATGTCGCAATGCCTTCAGGTGTTGTGACTGTAATGGACCCGGTAGTGCCTTCGGCTGGTATCTGCGCCAGAATCTGACCATCGTTGACAACCGAGAAGGCAAGTTGGACTCGATTTAAGGCGACGACCTTAGCCTTGTTAAATCCAGTTCCCGTAATTTCTACAACTGTTCCGCCAGGGCCGCTAGTGGGAGCGACTGCAGTGATTGCAGGCGGGGGCGGATTCACCTTGAGCGACGTTTTAGTTGTGCTCTGACCTTGGGTTGCGTAGACAGAAATTGGCCCTGTGGTCGCATGTTTACTAATGATGAAACTAAGTCGTGTGGGACCACTGAGAGTGAAATCCACTGGAATGCCATTGACTGTAACGCCGTCGACATATTGAAGATTCAGGCCAGTAAGATGAACCACCATTCCCGGCGATGCGCTTGCTGGGCTGAAGGTGCTTATATAGGGTGCCCCACTCGAGGCTATGCCACTCGTCTTGAACTGTCGGGGGCCGCCGCAAGCCAACAGGCTCATAAAGGGAATCGTTAAAGCAAAGTATGTAGACAGTCCAGGTATGGACAGGCTAGCTAGCTTGGAAACTATGTGAACGCAAAAGCCTGGAAGTATGTCTGAGTTGCGCGGCATCTCGGCTTGCCACGGCTCCCAGATGGAGTATCGTGGGCCTCCACCGTACGCGTGGGGCAAAAGAGGTGCCGGACGAAGCAGAGATGAGTTAGAGCTTGCTAAGACGGGGTTGTGTAGGGGGAAACGGCCGTCCAAGGACGGCCGCTGGTGAAACCGGAGTCATTTTACTGATAGATGTAGAGAAGGGGCGCTACAGTATTAATTGCTATGATGCGTATTGCCTGTGTTGTCTGTTTCCAAGCGCTGTTCGGGACATACACGATATCGTTAGGCTGAAGTATGATGTCCTGCTGTTTCCCCTGAGTTACCTTGTTTGAATCTACTTTGATTACGGTGATTGTGCCATCCGGCATCTTTCGAATAACTCTGGTCTTGTTTTCGGCCGCTGTATCCCTGTAGCCGGAAGCCAGTGAGCAGAGACGAAGGGCCGTCATGCTCCCGCCATCGAGTGATGCATATCCGCCAGGATGGCTTAGTTGTCCGAGAGCGTAATAGATGAAGGCCTTTCGCACAATTACGGTATCTCCAGGATAAACCTTGAACGAAGACAATTGTGTGCGGTCGTCGGCAAGATCCAGTCCCAAGCGCAATGTCTTTTCCTTGCCGAGTGGAGTGCGAATAGTAGCAATATCACCACCGTCTTGTGACAAACCTCCAGCCATACCGATTAGTTGCGGCAAAGTTACAGCGTGAGTAAGGGGAACAGGGCCAGGCGTTTTAACTCCACCGAGTATTGTCACGAGCTGGGACTGCGATTCCTGCAGATAAACAAGTACCTGAGGGTCATAAAGTATTTCTTTTGCCAACAGGGCCTTCCGTATTGTCAGTTGAACATCTGCAACCGTCATATTGCCGATGTGGACAATTCCCAGCAGTGGAAGGCTTGCATCTCCGCCCTCACTTAAGCGTGTGGAGATGTTGTAGCTGGGCAGGTTAAGCACTGAGATGGTAACCAGATCACCAGGGTGCACAATGGCATCGGGAGCAGACTGCATGGTTGCCATAGTCGCTGCCCCGGTTTGAGCTGAGGAGCTTCCTGATCCACCCGCTTGAGAAGGAGCCTGCATCTGCGCCACAGAAGTGCAGGTATAGAGAGCTGCAAAGCTGAGTAGTAAGTATAGTTTACGCATCTGCATCCGTTTTGACGTAATAGTTGTCGTAGGAAGAATAGCCGTAATATTCGTGATATTCCTCGCGTCCCTGTGCAATGTCGTTAACCACAACTCCCAGAAATCGGGCATGATTATTAGAAAATGTAGTGGCCGCCCGTGAAAGAGCCTGACGAGTGGTTTTAGAAAAGCGCACTACAAGAAGGGATGCATCTGCGAGGTGGGCAACGATAGCAGCATCGCTGACAGCAAGCAATGGCGGCGTATCGAGCACCACATAATCATATTTCTCCCGCCACTCGTCCATTAGCTCGCGCATACGCATCGAGGCGAGCAACTCGGGTGCATTCAAGGATGCCTGTCCGGCCGTTAGCACTGAGAGGCCAGGCAGCTCTTCCGAGATAGGTTGCACCAGCGTGTTTGTGTCTGCACCCAATAAGGCACTTGCTAGCCCTCCGTTATTAGGCAGGTCAAGATAGCGTTCAAGCGAAGGCCTGCGCAGATCGGTTTCGGCTAATAGGACCCGCGCTCCGCGCTTCGCCAGGGTAATGGCGAAGTTGATTGAGACCACGCTCTTACCTTCGCCGGGAAGTGAGCTTGTAATCATAATGACCTTTGGAGGATGGTCGACAGAGGAAAGTAATATCGCTGTGCGCAATGTTGTAAACGCTTCAGCCTGGATAGAGCCCGGGACCTTTAGAGAGATGCTGGCGGGCTGAACGATCTCATTCTTATGGTCACGGTTGCGCACATTATCGAGGTTAGGAACGACCGCAAGAATCTTCGCACCTACGATGTGCTCGGCCTCATCGATTGTGCGAAGCGTCCGGTCAAGATGTTCCAGAGTAAATGCCGTAAATATGCCGAAAAACATTCCAGCAAAGACTCCGAGAGCCATATTAATCTTAGGATTCGGCACGACCGGCGTTACAGGCGGCCGCGCAGGATCTATGACGCTGACATTGGTTGAGCGGAGACCTGCAAGGACGCCGGCTTCACGAAGCTTTGAGTCCAGATCGGTGTAGAGGGTGTTGCTGGCCTCAGCATCACGCTTGGCAAATCCATATTGCAGAACAATGTCGTTAAGCGCAGTCACCTGCTTGCGCTGCGCTTCAAATGCATTGCGTATTTGGTTTTCCGTCCGCTGGGATGTTGCATACTCGGCTTGGAGCCGCTGCATTACTTGCTGCGACTGCTCCGCGATTAACTTGTCTGATTCCGCGAGCTCACGTTGCAACTCCTGTACGTGCGGATAGCCCCGCCCGTAGGTTGCCGCTGCCTGCGCGATTTGCAATTGAAGTCCAGCCTTGTGGCCTTCGAGTTGCTGCAGGATACTACCCTCGCCGCTATTGATGGAGCCCTGATGAGCCTGAGCGGCACCATCACTGCTAGACGAGGTAGTAGCTGCCTGCTGGCTTCCTTGGCCGCCACTTTCAGCTTCCATGCCAGACGAGGCTGGCGTACCGGTGGAAGCTGCTAACCCAGCATCCATTTGGTCGGCTACAGTAATATTGCCCCGTCTCGCCGTCTCCAGAATAGCCTGATGCGCGATGCGATTGGATTGAGCGAGTAACAGTTCGTTATTGAGCTGTTCGAGACGGGCGAGTTCGATATTGCCGCGGTCTGTTTCACTGAAGAAGCCGGCCTTGTGCTGCAGTTTGGCAAGTGTCTGATCCGAGTCATTGATTTGATCTTTAAGTCCCTGGATCTGCTGACCAAGCCACTGAGACGCCTGCTGAGTTGCTTCATATTTGCGTTCAAAGTTGTTGGATATGAATTCCTGAACTGATGTATTGACGATCTCAGTCGCGAGACGGCGATTCGGATCCATATAGCTGACATCAACAATGCGGGATCCAGCCAGAGGCTTGACTTTCAGTCGCGAGTGAAATGTTCCAAGCATGATGACTCGGAGCTGATCATCTGTTGCGGGATCAATCTTTGGATCGTAAAGCTTCCCAAGGAGATGAGGTGCGAGGTGCATTTTCTTGATGACGCGTAGGCCCAGCGTATCGCTGGTCAGAATCTGCAGCTGGGACTTCAGCGTGATGTTATAGTCCATCGAGTCGCCGCCCATCTGACTGCCAGCTTCATCGCCGAGATTAAGTGAGTCTGTGCTCTGCTTATCGATCATGATGCTGGAGATGGCCTGATATTGCTTAGGAGTACGCAGGGTGGTGATGGCTGCAGCCGCGATGAAGAGGCAGAGAGCCCCGATAATGATCCACTTGCGTCTGCGGATGACCCGTAGAAACGAGTTTAAGGAAAACTCACCCGAAGTCTGCGCCGCGCGGGAGGTGCCAATATTTCTAATCTTAGCTGTATCTTGCATATATCAGATGAATTTTCTCTCGTTGTGCGCGTGAGCAATCGCTAAGTCCGTCAGGCAGAATTTGAGTATCTTTGCTTGCACCTGAATCTCGTGACTAGACAATTCATTGCCGATTAATACGGTTAAATCCCTGTCTGAGGAAAGGAGTAGTGTGATAATTTGCCTTGCAGGCCCTAGTCTGATTTGGATGATTATGTACGTGTTAGATATCCCATGGTAACATGGCATCCGCTGAATATCGCAAACTTAAGTCATGCCATTCTTGCATAATATTCGTTTACGCGAGTTACCCTGCTATGGCAGACTAGGAGAATCTCAATCGCGGTAATTCTATGAAACTTTTGCATATAATTTAATAAAAGCCTGAAGACTATGCGGCATGCTAAATGACTCCTTGATGGCTGCAGCGTCTGAAATCGAAACATCCCGACGCTGTCGTTGAGGAATGTTTCGTATT
The DNA here is from genome assembly GCF_004339725.1 of Acidipila rosea. Classification (GTDB taxonomy): domain Bacteria; phylum Acidobacteriota; class Terriglobia; order Terriglobales; family Acidobacteriaceae; genus Acidipila; species Acidipila rosea. Next base: position 17,417 of record NZ_SMGK01000007.1, read on the forward strand.
TTGATGATTCCTTCGTAGATTTCTTTTGGACTTGTGCCAGTCCAGGAAATTCCTTGGCAGTATTGCCGAAAGTCTTGGAGGCCAGGAGCAGCTGACATAAGTGTAGTCGTCGCTGAGCCAAGGGCTTCAATGCCAGCTATTGGGATCCCCTCATAAAGCGATGGCATAAGAAAGCAGTCCGCCGCCCAAAGAAATTTTCGTACCTCGCTTTGCTGTCCAGAGAAGACCACCTTTTCCGTGAGCCTGTTTCGGCTGACAAATTCGCGCTCGGCTGATTCCTGTAAGCCGCGGCCGACGTGAAAGTAACGAAAGTTCAGATCGGATGGCAACATGGCCAATGCTGCAAGAATGCCCATGTGATTCTTGGCTGGGGCGCAATTTGAGACGCTGACCAGAACAAATTGATCGTCGATAACGCCGATTTCTTGTCTCGCCGCTAGCCTCTGCGCGTCAGATGGGGGGACGAAATGGGCAGAGTCGTACCAGTTGGGCACGTATACAGTTTCATTGCGGAAATGCTCACGCTCGTGCTGTTGGACAGACCTGCTCACCGACGTTGATACGACTCCCATACGAGCCATTAGCTTGCGCTGTAATGTTCTCCTGCGGCGCAAGCCGCCGGAGAATGGGAATGCATTATGAATCGTGCGAACGATGCGAGGAATTCCTGCGGCCTTGGCAGTCAGGGCAAAATAGGGAAAAGCGCGTTCTGCATGAATATGAACCGCGTCATAACCCTCACGTCTCAGAAATCCCGCCAGTTCAAAGAAAAATCCAGGAGATTTCCTGAAGGGAAGATGATGGACTCTCCACCCAGCTTGCTGTAACGTCGGCGCGTATTCTCCTGTTGTGATCCCCGTCGAGAGTATCTCAGCGGTCACCCCATACTTTGGCCATTCGCGAGCGCTAAGCATCAGCATCACTTCCGCGCCCGAGGGGCGCAGCTCATTCAGGATATGAAGAACCTTCAGCGGTGGCCTCCTCGCATCCGTTCATACGATCGTTCGTACCCGTCCGCAACTAAAGCCATGGTGAGGCGCTGTTTCGCGAGCTGAATCGCTTTGGTATTGTAGGCATGTCGCTGTTCTGGCGATTTAGCAAGGTCGGTCATATGCTTGGCCAACTCGTTGGGCTGTCGCATATCTGTGAGAATTCCAGCCTCGCCCTCGCCGAGCAGGTATTTCATTCCAGCCGTGTTCTTATCCGCAATTACGGGAAATCCCATGCACATTGCCTCGGCGACCGCCATGCAGAGCGCTTCTTCGAGGGCTGGATGTACAAAGACATCCACATCGTCCTCCAGTCGCTGAGCAAGCTGATCGTAGGGCACCATGCCGATGAATTCAACACCGCCCGTGAGTCCGTGCTCTTTTGCCCATTTATGACCGGGCTCGCCCACCGCGTGCCCAGCACCAAAGAGCAGAAGGCGTGTCTCTGGATTCTCGCGGTGCACCTTGGCGAAGGCCGTCAGTGCGGATGGGCCATTCTTGCGCCCGGCCCATCCTACAAGGACACATGCAAACGTTACGGGACGGTCGGGCCTGGTTTTTCCCAGCCGCCGTTGAGCGCGCTCAAAGAAGCTCTTTGGCATGCCATTGGGTACACTCTCGATTGAGCCGGAGAAGCCCATCTTCTGCCGCCAGTGATCCACTACCTCATCTGAAACGGCCGTCATAAACTTCGCCTTCTTCGCGACCCGGAGCGCCATCAGTGTCCGGAGCAGGCGGTAGGGATGCTTATCAAACTCCAGCACGCTGAAGGGCGCGTCGTGTGCTGTTACCAGAGTCGGCAATCCAGTCGCTAGAGCCCCTAGCGCAAATTCGTATGTCCAGTGAGCATGAACGAAGTCAGGCTGATCCTGCCTGATAAAGCTTTCGATGGCAGAGCGCTCGACTCTGAAGAAATCTACAGCTCGCCAGCCCGAGGGGCGATATGGTCCTACGTACATCTTTAATTGTGGGCCAGTGAGAACGACAGGCTTTGTGAGCTTAGCGTCGAGGGTGTAAACAGAGACCTGATGACCGCGGCTTAAGAACTCATTCACCAGATGAATGACTGGAGTACCACCCAGGCCTTTGGGCAGTGTGGCAGGGTCACTCCCCCTTAAATCAAAATGATCGAGGAAGGGGCGCACATCGCATGGGCCAGCGATTCCTATGCGTCCAAATTTGCTCACACTCCCCCTGTATCTACCTGAATGAAAGAAGCTCGTTGTGAAAGATGGCTTAGCCAAAGGCTACCATACCCGCTCGATACGCAGAAGTATTTCTTGGCGTAGAATTGCTCCTTTTGCAGATGTTTAACAGGGGGATAGAAGGAATGAACTTTGTGCAGAGGCTTCTCGGTTGGGCAGCTTTTTCGTGTTTGATGGTTACGCCATTTGCCGTCGCGCAGACGCAGTTGGCTGCGACGCCGCCTATGGGGTGGAACAGTTGGAATCATTTCGCGGGCAACGTGACGGACGCGGATGTTCGCGCTGCCGCCGACGCATTGGTATCCAGCGGGATGCGCGATGCCGGATATATTTACGTCAATATTGACGACACATGGGAAGGGCAGCGCGATGCTCAGGGCGTGATACAGACCAATAGCAAATTTCCTGACATGAAGGCGCTCGCGGACTATGTGCATTCAAAAGGGCTGAAACTTGGTATCTATTCATCGCCTGGACCGAAGACCTGCGCTGGTTATGCCGGGAGCTACGGCCATGAAGAGCAGGACGCGAAGACCTATGCTGGATGGGGGATCGACTATCTGAAATATGACCTCTGCAGCTTCGGAAAGATGATGAAGGACGAGGCAGGGGACGACCGCACCAAGGCCTTTGCAATGGAGAAGGCCGCCTACGACAAAATGCATAAGGCGCTTGTCTCCACTGGGCGTCCGATTGTCTTCAGCATGTGCCAGTATGGTTGGAATAACGTGTGGGAGTGGGGCCCGGAGGTGGGCGGCAATCTGTGGCGCACCACCGGCGATATCAACGACCACTACAGCCGGATGACCGAAATCGGCTTTTCTCAGGCAGGGTTGGCGAAGTATGCAGGGCCCGGTCACTGGAATGATCCCGATATGCTCGAAATCGGTAATGGCGGCATGACCGAAGATGAATATCGCACGCACATGACTCTCTGGTCGATATTGGCCGCACCGCTGCTCGCAGGCAATGATCTGAGCAAGATGACTGCTGAGACCAAGGAATTGCTGATGAACAAGAGCGTGGTCGCGGTCGATCAGGATCCACTCGGCAAGCAGGGGGATAGGGTATGGGCTGTGGGTCCGATGGAGCTCTGGTCGAAGCCTCTGTCAGGTGGCGCGAAGGCGGTGGCGCTCTTCAATCGTGCGAGCACTGCACGTGAAATGACGCTCAAACTTTCTGATGTCGGCGCCTCCGCCAGTGCGAAGTTGGAGGATCTGTGGGCAGGGAAAGTGGTGCAGTCTACCGATGGCAGCTACACGGTTCTGGTGCCCAAACATGGTGCAGTCCTTTTGAAGGTAAGTGAGTAAAAGATGCCTTGCTGCCGGCGACAGGATCAAGATCCTGTTGCCGGCTTTGCCAAATAATTCGATTTAGTGAATCATGGTCTGCGGGTCAGCCCCGGAGAATCTCATGAAGTCGAAGATCATCGCCATCTGCTGGACTGGAGTGCTCACTGCCATTCCGCTCTGCGCACAGTCGCAGTATCCCTTTCAGAACCCCTCTCTTCCAGCCGAGCAGCGCATCACTGATCTGATTTCACGGATGACAATCCAGGAAAAGATCGATTGCCTGGGGACGGACCCGAGTGTGCCGCGGCTCGGCGTAAAAGGAACGAGGCATGTTGAGGGACTACATGGCCTGGCGCTGGGTGGACCCGGACACTGGGAGGGCCGCAAGGGCGAGACCGTGATTCCGACGACCCAGTTCCCGCAATCGCGTGGGCTGGGGCAGACCTGGGATCCGGCGCTGCTGGAACAGGCAGCAGCTGTGGAAGGGTATGAAACGCGCTACGCCTACCAAAGTCCTAAGTACCACCGGGGCGGCCTGGTCGTGCGTGCGCCAAATGCGGATTTGAGCCGCGATCCGCGGTGGGGCCGCAGTGAAGAGAGCTACGGCGAAGACCCCTATCTGGTGGGAACACTTGCTGTTGGCTTCGTTAGAGGACTCCAGGGGGGCAGTCTGCATTACTGGCAGACCGCTTCGCTGATGAAGCACTTTCTCGCCAACAGCAATGAAGATGGACGCGACGGGTCGTCGTCCAATTTTGATACGAGGCTATTCCACGAGTATTACTCGGTCCCTTTTCGAATGGGTATCGAAGAAGGACTCTCGAATGCCTTCATGACTGCTTATAACGCCTGGAACCACATCCCAATGGCCGCGCAGCCTGTGCTGAAAGATGTGGTGATGAAGGACTGGGGATTCAATGGCATTATCTGTACCGATGCCGGCGCCCTGACAAACATGGTGACGGCGCACCACTACTACCCATCACTCGATAAGGCCGCAGCAGGCGCGCTACACGCAGGGGTCAACCAGTTTTTGGATAAGTACAAGCAGCCAGTGCAGCAGGCTTACGACGAGAAGCTGATTACAGACGCGGAGATCAACGAGAACCTGCGCGGTGTTTTCCGGGTGATGATCAAGCTGGGAATGCTGGACCCTGCGTCGATGAACCCTTATGCGAGCATTGGCAGCGACGCGAGCAAGGGCGATCCTTGGGACTGGGCTGACCACAAAGCACTGGCGCGGAAGGTCACAGATGAGTCAATCGTGTTGCTCAAGAATGATGGCAGCATGTTGCCGCTTGACGCTACGAGGCTAAGGTCGATCGCTGTCATTGGCCCGTATGCGGACAAGGTGCTGCTCGACTGGTACAGCGGCACGCCGCCATATTCGATCAGTCCTCTGGAAGGTATTCGTAAGCGCGCCGGGGCAGGCGTCGATGTGCAATTCGCCACGGGCTATGATCTGGATGCAGCAACGGCATTGGCGAAGAAATCCGATCTGGCGATTGTCGTTATCGGCAATCATCCGACCTGCAATGCAGGCTGGGCGAAGTGTCCGCTGCCGAGTGACGGGAAGGAAGCTATCGATCGCAAGTCGTTAACGCTCGAACAGGAAGAGATTGCGAAGCGTGTGTATGCCGTGAATCCTCATACGATCGTCGTGTTGAACGCGAGCTTTCCATTCACCGTGAACTGGACGGCCCAGAACATTCCCGCCATTGTAGAGATGACTCACAACAGCGAAGAGGAGGGCGATGGGCTGGCCGATGTGCTGTTCGGCGATTACAACCCAGCGGGCCGCCTGACGCAGACCTGGCCGGCATCGATGGATCAACTGCCGCCGATGATGGACTACAACATTCGACACGGGCGTACCTACATGTATTTCAAGGGCAAGCCCCTCTACCCATTTGGATATGGGTTGAGCTATACCTCCTTTGCCTATTCAAAGCTGAAGGTAAGCACATCGAAGCTGAAGGCAGGTGAGAGCGTCGTGGTCAGCGTGGAAGTGAAAAATACAGGCAAGCGACCCGGAGACGAAGTGGTGCAACTCTATGTGACTCATCTTGGCTCGCAGGTAGAGCGGCCGCTCGAAGAGTTGAAGGGCTTTGCGCGAGTCAGTATCCCTGCAGGCAAAAAGCGGATGGTAAAGATGCCACTGAAAGCCAGCAACCTTGCCTACTGGGACGATGCGACGCAGAAGTGGGTAGTAGAGGCAGATCAGGTGGCGATCAAGGTGGGTTCTGCCTCGGACAATATCAAACTGCAGAAAACGATAGAAGTTACAAAGTAGAGGAGCGAGAGTGATGGCGCGAGTAAGAGGTGTCTCCTGTGTATGCCTGCTATTGGGAGCTGCTCTGTTCGCTTGTCTGGATGCTGACGCCCAGAATACGGTGACGGTATCGCAGCAGGCCAGTGGAGTGCTGGTCAAGACAGCTACCGATGTGTTGCGTCTGACCGTTTGTAGCCCTACTGTCGTGCATGTAGTCGCAAGTCCAGATGGTTCCGCTCAGGATGCGACACCGAAACAGCCGTGGCTGACTGGGGCTTGTACGCCGGGAAAGTTCACACTCACGATGCCGAAGGAGACTCCAACCGCTACGGCGGACAATCACCCTGGGCGGATGAATGATGCTGTGGTTGATACCGGCGAGATTAAGATTCTGATCTCGCTCGACTGGGGCAATCTGGAATTTCAGGATGAGCAGGGCCATCGAATTCTGCAGGAGTTCCAGGATGAGCCGCGCCGGTATCAACCAGTGACTATGAACGGGGAGCAACTCTATGCGGTGAAAGAACGCTTCCACCCGCAGGTGCGCGAGGCGCTGTATGGGCTGGGACAGCATCAGAACGGAGTATTCAACTATCGTGGCGCAACTCTGAATCTGGCACAGATTAATACCAGCGTGACGATTCCGTTGATGGTGTCGACGCAAGGCTATGGCCTCTTCTGGAATACTGCGGCGGCATCCTCTTTCGACAATCGCTTTGCTACTGAGTTGAAGCTGTCAGCGAATGCGGCGCATGCTATCGACTACTACTTTCTTTACGGGCCGGAGATCGACCAGATCGTCCATCAATATCGCTCGATGACAGGCCATGCGCCGCTCTATGGGGAGTGGGCTTACGGATTTTTTCAGTCCAAGGACCGGTACCAGAGCTCCGATGAACTGCTGAGCGTGGCGAAGGAATATAGAGACGCACACGTGCCGATGGATGTGCTGGTGCAGGATTGGTACTGGTGGGTGCGCCAGGGAGATCCGGAGTTTCGTCCGGATGCATACCCAGATGTACCCGGTCTGCTCGATAAGCTGCATGCCGAGCATGTTCACGCGATGCTGAGCGTGTGGGCCATGATGGACACAAAGTCAAAGAATTATCAGGAGATGAGTTCTGAGGGGCTGACTATCCCAGGTACAACCGATTACGATGCGACCAACCCGGCGGCTGGTAAGTTCTATTGGGACCATCTGGTCGGGAAAGAATTTGCGCAGGGGTGGGATGCCTTCTGGCTGGATAGTTCTGAGCCGGAAGTCGCTTATCCGCATGGCGGTGAGAGTGACGCGACTCTGGCTGACAAGAAGCTGTTTCTCGGCAATGGCGCGCTCTATACGAATTTGTTTCCACTGATGCACACGGGGAATGTTTACACTAACTGGCGCGCTACTACGGATAAGAAGCGGGTCTTTATCTTGACGCGGTCCGGTTTTGCAGGCGATCAACGGTATGCCGCGACAACCTGGTCGGGTGATGTCTACAGCACCTTTCAGTCCTTCGTTCGGCAGGTTCCTGCGGGGTTGAATTTTGCCCTTTCCGGCATGCCCTATTGGACCACCGATATCGCAGGTTACGGACCGCCACTGGCACGGGACACGCATGATCCGGAGTATCAGGAGCTTTACGCCCGCTGGTATGAATTCGGTGTGTTTTGCCCGATCTTCCGCACCCATGGGCATCGCGCGAACAATGAAAATGAAGTATTCAGCTATGAACCGATCACGCCGCTGCTGATCAACTATGACAAGCTTCGTTACCGCATGTTGCCTTACATCTATTCACTTGCGTGGAAGGTGACCAGCGAGGATGGGACCATCATGCGTCCGCTGGTCATGGACTGGCGGACGGATCGCAAGGTTTGGAACATCGGAGATGAGTTCATGTTTGGACCGGATCTTCTTGTCAGTCCAGTGACGGAGGAGGGTGCAAAGGAGCGATCCGTGTATCTGCCGCCAGCAGCAAGCTGGTATGACTTCTGGACCGGCAAGCAGATTGCCGGAGATCAGAGAATCTCTGCCAGCGCGCCTCTTGAGCGGATTCCGGTGTATGTCAAAGCCGGCTCGATTTTACCGCTGGGGCCTGTGGTCGACTACGCAGGGCAGCATCCTGAGGCTCCCATCGAATTGCGAATTTACCGGGGAGCTAATGCTGCATTCGACTTATACGAGGATCAGGGCGACACCTACAACTATGAGAAGGGTAAGCATTCGGAGATACCGATTCAATGGAATGACGCAACCGGAACTCTAACCATCGGATCGAGGCGGGGAACATTTCCAGGGATAGTGAAAGATCGTAAGTTCGAGGTTGTCCTGGTGCATGAGGGACATGGAGCGGGACCGGATGCCTCGGAGCATGCGGATCGGGAAGTGAGCTATTCCGGCACCGAGCAAAGCGTCCGCATGAAGTGATGAGATTGCACTCCCCTTGTATGAAGAAGCGCTGCCATCTGTAGCACCATTTTTTGCGTCTAAGTTGCAGGAGCGATTTATGGCTGGTTCTTGGTTCATCTTTCTCTTGGGCAGTTGGGTGGGCGTCTTTGTAGGGTTTGTAATTGCGTCGATGCTGGCTGGTCTCAAGCGGAGTGATCTTGAGTCAGCGATAGCTCTCGATCCGGCTAATGGCCAAGCCAGACACATCCGTCAGGTCAAGCGAAAGGTTATCGCTCGTCTGCGGCCTGCGGTTCGTCATCATCACTATTCCCACTAATTGCATTCGGGTATGAGTGAGGCCCGCGATGGCCGCGCGGTACTATTCTTAGTGCACAAAGGCCGTACGCAGTCCGTTAAAGTCTCCGGAAGGCGAAATTGTCAGGTTCTTAAGCCGGCGGGTGTGGACCGCGACCGTATCCAGATACCAGAGATCGATTGTTGGCAGATCATGAGCGACGATCTGCTGGATTTGCTGATAGTCCTGCGCCTGCTTTGTTTGCTGTGAGGATGCAGCGGCATCTGCGAGGAGACGATCGACCTCCGGGTTTTCATAATAGCCGCGGTTTGCCCCGTGAGGCGGAAAGGACGCCTTTGCGTAGGAATAGCGGAATATATCGGGAGCTTCATTTCCACCGATCCATCGTGAGGGCGCCATCTGAAAAGCGCCGCGCGTGATATCTGCATAGAACGTAGCGAACTCAAAGCTTCGCAGATCGAGCTGGATCCCAACCGCCGCAAGCTGCTGTTGTAGAACCATGGCCAGCAGCCGGGTCGTTTCGTCTGTGGAGGTCTTCATTGCAATGTGAAAGCGTGTCCCCCGGGAATCGCGCGGGTGGCCTGCGCGGTCCAATAATGCATTAGCTGCCTGAGGGTTGTAAGGGTGATGCTCAACCTCGGCCGTCCACGCCCAATGCTCCGGTGGCAGCAGACTTTCGGCGAGACGTGCTCGTCCATCGAAAAGGGACTGGATGATGAGAGGACGGTTGATGGCCAGGGCAATTGCCTGGCGAACGCGGATATCGCGCAGCAGCGGGTCGCGGGTATTGAAAGTGATGTAGTTGAGAATGGTCCCGGGACCCGACTCCACGATCAGATTATTATTGCGGGCAAGCGCTGCGACCATGTCGGACGGGAAAGCATTGATTGCAAGATCGGCCGAACCTTTCTGCAGTTCAAGTGCCCGAGTGGTCGCGTCAGGAACGACCGCGAAGCGCACCTCCTGAAGGCGAGGCGGAGCCTGCCAATATGCGGGATTTCGAGAAATCAGAACATCCCTGTCCTGCGCCTGACTCACCAATTTGAAAGGTCCGCTGCCGATTGGATGGCGCCAGAAATCGGCGCCGCTGCCATACGGAACAATTCCCGAGGCTCCATCGCAGAGATTCCAGAGGAAGGAAGAGTCCGGCCTCTTGAGGTGAAAGATGACGGTCAGGCGATCGGGTGTGTCGATGCTCGCTATGGACTGATAGCCATTTGCCTTCACCGTCACGACTGTGCCGTTGAGAATGGAGTCGATCGTCCACTTTACGTCGCGCGAGGTCAGAGTACGACCGTCGGTAAAGTGAATGCCCTGATGCAGATGAAAAACGTAGGTTTGCGGATCAGGCGTTTCCCAGCGCTCGGCCAGCCAGGGCTCTATGCCAAAGTGCTTATCGCGGTGGACCAGGGCATCGAAGAGCAACATATCGATACGTTCGGATGGTGCGTCCACTCCAATCCGAGGATCGAGGTTAGTGGGGCTGCTCTCAATGAGTACGGTGACTGTATTTGTGGGCCCAGGGCGGCGATGGCATCCGCTGAGAAGCATCGGAAGCAGGATGAGCGCGAAGCAAAACTTACGCATAGGTAATGCTTCCAAGGAGCGCAGGACGAGCCGCGCCTGTAGCAGAGAGAATATTGCCGGGACGCATGTGCCAGGTGTAATAGGCCAGCAGTGCGAAGGCGGCTGACTCTTTTGCTTCGACAGGCAAGCCCAGCTGGCCACTCTCAAGAATCGTCGCGCCGCGTAGCTCCAGCGTCTCGCGAAGCATTCCGATGAGGGTTGCATTGTGCGCTCCCCCGCCAGAAAGCACATAGTCAATCTCGCCGGTAATAGTCGGCAATACGAAGCGATCCATGGCCACGGTAATGCTCCGGGCGGTCAGGGCCGTTGCAGTCGCGATGATATCAGCATCCCTGCTGCTTACTTTGCGGCAGGCAGCGAGAAAGCGATCAACGTAGGCCTCGCCAAATTGCTCTCGGCCTGCGGATTTCGGCGGAGATGCTGAAAAGAAGCGTTCCCTGAGCAGCGGGCTAAGTACGCGCTCGAGCGGCTCGCCCAAAGCGGCGACTCTGCCTGCACGGTCGTAGCGCTTGTCGAAGAGCCGCTGCATGCAGGCGTCGATGACCATATTGCCGGGACCTGTATCAAATGCGAGGACATCCTCAGGAGCGGAGCCAGCGGGAACGCAGGTGAGATTTCCGATGCCGCCGATGTTCTGCAGAACTCGTGCCCGCCGTGGATGGCGGAAGCAGGTGTAATCGAGGAGTGGGACGAGCGGTGCGCCCTGGCCCCCTGCAGCCATGTCGGCCGGGCGGAAATTTGCAACGACGGGTACGCCGTGGGCTTTCGCCAGCAGCGCCGGCTCGCCCAATTGCCATGTGCAGGCAAAGCGGCGGCCTGCATAGCTTGTCTTCGCGCCCTGATGGTAAACGGTCTGTCCGTGGCATCCGATAAGGTCGAGGGTCGCCGGATGCTTCGCCAGTGTGTCCTTTACTGCGTCTGCGTAAGCAATACCGAGGCGCCAATTGAGGCGTGCCAGTTCGGCGGTGCTGATTTGTGGGGCATCCATCGATGCGAGTACTGCTGCACGCAAGGCGCCGGGGAAGGAGAAGCCCTGATGCGCGAGGAGCTCCAGTACAGGCTGTTGGCGGTGGGGAGTAATGCGTACGATGGCGACATCGATTCCGTCGGCAGAGGTGCCGCTCATGATCCCGGCGACAGTCAGTGCGCGAAAGGGAAGAGGCTTCCTCATGAGGACTTCTCCACCGTCGCGCGGAACGCCAGTGTCTCGCGGCGAAGGTTTTCAATCTCGGCGGTTGAGGGTGTTCTGAGTGGCCTTCGATCCAGGAGTCTCTGCTTGTGGCTGCGAACTTTTCTGGCCGCGGTTTCGACGCGGCGGCGAAAGGCTGAAGACTTTTCCGCCCTGGTCAGCAGCGCCTCATAGGCGGCAAGAACCAGGGCAGGGTCCTTACAGATTTCAATTAGATCAGTACCTGCCGCGATGGCTGCGATGGAGGCATCTTCTATGGACGTCTGGGTAAGAATGCCTCCCATCTCCATGTCGTCTGAGATGATGAGGCCTCTGTATCCGATGCGCTTGCGCAGCATATCTGTGATCCAGTAGCGCGAGATCGAAGCGGGGTTCGGGTCACGTGAGGCCTGGGGGTAAGAGGCGTGCGAGACCATCACCATCGGAGCCGCCGGGGCAAGCTCACGATAGGGAAGTAAGTCTGCTTCGTACAGTTCCTTTGCTGTGCGCTCAATGACGGGCGTTGCGTGATGCGAGTCGAGAGTGCCGCCGCCAAGCCCTGGAAAATGCTTGAGACATCCCAGCACCCGCTCACCCTGAAGTCCAGCGAGGAAACTGCGTGCATAGCGTACGACTTCTGCGGGGTTGTCGGAGACAACCCGGGTCCGCATTACATCCTTGGAAACAGGCAAAGCCAGGTCAATGACCGGCGCGAAGGTGATGTTCAACCCTAACCGTCGCGTGGAGCGGCCAATGAGGGCGCCATGCTTGCGATATAGTGCGGCCTTGCCCGTTGCCGCGACCGAAGCTGCAGAAGGCATTGGCGCAATCAGATCGCGAAAGCGGTCTACGAGGCCGCCCTCCAGATCAACACAGCGGAGCAGGGGCGCTCCTGCAGCTTCTGTCGCTTGGCGCAGCAGATCTACTGTTTGCGAGGCTGCTTCGATATTGCGCCGGAAGAGAATTACGCCAGCGGGTTGTAGCAGTCTCAACCACGCGCGCTCGCTTCCGGTCAGAGCGAGAGATTCGAGACCGACGACCAGAAGCTGCCCGACATCCTTTCGCAAAGTGGCGCGGTCAGCCATTGCCGCCCCGCGATTGCCTGATCTCATTCTTCAGTTGCTCTATCAGGTTGAGAGCCTGCAGTGGTGTGAGCGTGTTGACATCGGTCTCTTCCAGGCGATCGAGGACCCTTTGCGAAAGGGGAGTGAAGATTGTCAGTTGAACCGGCGCAGCTGTTTCCGCGGCGATGTTGCGCCGCTCCGAGCGCTCATGTTGCTTGAGCACCTGGCGTGCGCGCTCGATAACTTGCGACGGAAGGCCGGCAAGGCGAGCTACCTCGATGCCATAGCTTTTGTTGGCGGGTCCACGCTCGATGGAGTGCAGGAAGACGATGCCCCGCGGCGTTTCCTTGATCGCGACGCGAAGATTCTCAAGCCTGGGCAGCTGTTCGGCAAGCATCGTGAGTTCATGATAGTGGGTTGCGAAGAGGGTACGCGCGCCAATTTTGGCGTGCAGATATTCGATGGTGGCCCATGCGAGCGAAAGGCCGTCAAAGGTGGCCGTACCGCGACCCATCTCATCGAGCAGCACGAGCGAGCGAGCGGTTGCGGTGTTGAGAATGGTTGCTGTCTCGGTCATCTCGACCATGAAGGTGGAACGCCCCCGCGCAACGTTATCGCTCGCTCCAATACGTGTGTAAACACGATCGACGATGCCATAGCGCATTCGCTCGGCGGGGACGAAGCAGCCCATCTGCGCAAGGATGACGAAGATGGCTGCCTGCCTCAGGTAGGTCGACTTGCCGCCCATGTTGGGGCCGGTGATGAGTAGCAGGTTTGGTCCGGCATTGTCGAGGTAAAGGTCGTTCGGCACGAAACGTCCCTCACCTGCCGACTCCATGAGGCACTCGATGACCGCGTGGCGACCAGCCGCTACCTCAAGCACGCAGGTTTCGTCGATGGTCGGGCGAGTGTAGCTGCGCAGGGCCGCCAGGTGTGCAAAGTTTGCCAGAAGGTCGATTTCCGCAACAGCGGTGCTCGTTCGCCGGATGCGCCCTGCATGTTCAAGAATGCTCCGTCGCAGCTCTGCGAAGAGGCGCTTTTCAATTTCGATGGCTCGCTCATGGGCGGTCAGTACTTTGGTTTCGTAGTCCTTGAGCTCGGGTGTGGTGAACCGCTCAGCGTTCGCGAGCGTTTGTTTGCGCTCATAATCGGCGGGAACATGGGCGAGGTTCGCCCTGGTAATTTCCAGGTAATAGCCAAAGACGGAGTTGAAACGGACCTTGAGCGACTGAATGCCGGTGCGGGTACGCTCGCGCTCCTCGATGGCCGCGATCGACTGCCGTCCTGTACTGCTGATCGAGCGCAGTTCATCAAGCTCGGCGTCGATGCCGGATGCGATGACGCCGCCTTCCGCCAGGGTAAGCGGGGGCTCCGTTTGCAGCGCGGATTCGATGCGTGCGCGGAGATCTTCCATTGCGTCGAGACGCTCGAGCGAGAATGCGAGGAGAGGCGCCTCACAACGCTTAAGGGCCTCGCGCACGGCTGGAAGCGGCCGCAGCGAGGAGGCGAGCGCCAGTACATCGCGGGGGCCCGCACTGTCGAGAGACAGTCGTGCGAGCAGACGTTCAAGATCCTGCACGCCTGCGAGCGGCCGGCGCAGCTCCTCGCGCAACACCAGATCGCCTCTGAGGCAATCGACGGCCTCGTAGCGCGATTCGATGGCCGCGGCATCGATCAGAGGACGAAGGATAGAGCCACGCAGCAGGCGTTTGCCCATGGGGGTCTGGCAGCAGTCCAGGGCGCGGAAAAGCGTAGCATCCGCGTCCGAGCCGCTGAAGATCGGCTCCAGCAGCTCAAGATTGCGTACGGTAACCTGATCGAGCTGCAGGTGTTCGGTGCGCTCATAGAAGCGGATGCTGTCAATGTGGTCGGGGTCGGCTTGCTGCGTTGTCCTCACATAATGCAGGACAGCCCCGGCAGCTATGGCCGCTGCGGGATGCTGCTCCAGTCCGAAGCCATCAAGCGACAGCGCGCCGAGCTGCCGCTCCAAGAGCGGCAGGGCATGGTCGCGTGTGAAAACCCAGTTATCCAGGAGCGTCCGGGTGCGGATGCGTTCGACTTGTTCGCCGTGGGGCCACCCCGCTGGCAACAGCAGTTCGCTGGCCCCGGTCTTCAGCAATTCGTCGATAGCCTGAGCGAGAGCTGTGGCGCCGGTGAACTCGGAGGCGCGGAAGTCACCTGTGGAGAGATCAAGCAGCGCGAGCGCAACAGCAGTGTCGGTGGCGAAGAGCGCAGCGAGAAAATTATTCTGTCCCGAATCGAGAGCGGGATCGAGTGCAGTGCCGGGCGAGAGAACGCGAGTGACTTCTCGCCGTACAATTTTTTTCGTTAGCTTAGGGTCTTCGAGCTGTTCGCAGATGGCTACCCGGTAGCCCTTGCGCAGCAACCGCGCGATGTATCCTTCGGCAGCGTGGTAGGGAACTCCACACATGGGGACGGATTTTTCACGGTCGCGGGAGGTGAGGGTGATCTGAAGCTCGCGCGCTGCGGTTTTGGCATCGTCAAAGAAGAGTTCGTAAAAGTCGCCAAGGCGAAAAAAGAGCAGCGCGTCAGGATTCTGACTCTTTGCAGCCGTGTACTGGCGCATGAGCGGGGTCATGGCCCCGCCGGCGGGTTGGATGATTTCGTTAGACACCGGGAAACGCCAGCATACCGCGAACGGCGTGCTGGCGGGTAATCCGGGTTGAAATCAGAGCACTTTAGCCTGTGCGTCGGACCCGTGCTGCTTGACCATCTTGTTGTAAGTACCGAGGATCAGGAATGGAGCGGCCCACTGCCCGATGAAAAGCGACATATTGTCTTTGCCCTGTGCCTTGAGCACGAGTGAGGCTGCCATTGACGCGAACGCCGCGCCGAGGAAGAAGCTGGTCGGCCACTTCGCCGAATAGCTCTCCATCATGGCTGTCATCTG
The DNA here is from genome assembly GCF_004339725.1 of Acidipila rosea. Taxonomy (GTDB): domain Bacteria; phylum Acidobacteriota; class Terriglobia; order Terriglobales; family Acidobacteriaceae; genus Acidipila; species Acidipila rosea. The sequence continues at coordinate 32,598 of NZ_SMGK01000007.1, forward strand.
ATCTTCGTTAATTTCCCCTGCGCGAACCCGATAATCCGACATTGATTCCTCCTGCAAGCCTGGTATGAAATTAAGACGCCAAAAGCGCCCTCACCGGAAGAGATGCAGAGTAGCCGCCGATCCCTTGCCTGAAAGGTAAATAATATTGGGTGTGGTCAAAGTGCCGGGCAAAGCCGTTGATTTGCGCCACAGCTTATACTGAAAGTTCGCATGTACCTGCTATGGCTTAGAGTCGCGGCCGTTTTTTATGGGTTGGGCAGTATTTCCGCCGTGCCGGCTGTTCTGGGGCGCCGTCCGCGCTGGCAGCAGCTGTGCGTTTGCTTCGCAATCACCGGTTGGCTCTTCCATTTTGTTTCATTTGTGGAGATGCTCTCCGGCGCGCGGCACCTCGCCGCTCTAGGGCTTCACGAGGTGCAGTCGACGCTTTCGCTGCTTATCGCCACCGCCTTCATGCTGGTTTGGATCCGCTACAAAGCCGTTTCCTTCGGCATGTTTGCAATGCCGCTGGCGCTACTGCTGGCACTTGTGCCCGCCCTTGGACCGGACAGGCATGCGTTTTCCTCACCGTTTATCCGCAGCGGATGGATTTTTGTCCATGTTACGACCCTGCTCGCGGCCTATGCTTCGCTGATCTTTTCGATGATCGCCAGCATCCTGTACCTGGTGCAGGAGCGGCGAATGAAAAACAAAGAGACCCCTGGCTTCCTGGAATGGCTGCCTCCTCTGGACACGATGGACCAGATTGCTCAGACATCACTGGTTGTTGGCTTCTGCTGCATGACGGTGGGTCTGTTGGCAGGTTCGTTGATTGCGCAAGAGCATATAGGCGCTGCGTATTTTCTCGATCCTAAAGTGTTGCTGTCCTTCGTGATGTGGATTCTTTATGTGGTACTGCTCTTTGTCCGGCGCAGCACCGGATTGCGGGGGCGGCGCGCTGTGTACCTCTCCTCGGCGGTCTTCATCGTGATGCTCAGTGTCTGGGCGGCAAATTTGCTGAGTTCGGTCCACAGGTTTTCAGTGCCATGAAGCTTGTAGTCGCAGGCGTGAACCACAAGACGGCTCCTGTCGAGCTGCGGGAGAGGCTCGCAATTGCGCAGGAGCGACTCGCAGAGGTGACGCGCTCGCTGATCGAAGAGGCGGGTGTGCGGGAGGCGATGGTGCTCTCCACCTGCAATCGTGTCGAGGTAGTGGCCTGCCACGATCAGGCTGAGTTGCCGGTCTTCTTTCAGAAATTTTTTGCAATCGATCCGGCCGAGTTGAGGCCACATTTCTATGAGCATGCCGATGCTGATGCGGTTCGCCACCTGTTTCGCGTGGCATCCAGCCTTGACTCGATGATCGTCGGAGAGCCGCAGATCCTGGGACAGGTAAAAGAAGCTTATGCGGTGGCCCGCTCGGTGGGCGCGGCGCATGCGCAGATGGACCGGCTGCTTCAGGCTGCATTTGCTACGGCTAAGAAGGTCCGCACCGATACCCAGATCGGAAGCTCGTCGGTGTCGATAGCCTCGGTAGCGGTTGATCTGGCGCGGAAAATTTTCGGCTCGCTCGACAACCGTAGGGTATTGCTGGTGGGAGCCGGCAAGATGAGTGAATTGGCGGCGAAGCATCTCATCCAGCAAGGGGCCAACTCGATTCTGGTTGCGAACCGTACCCATCAACGGGCGATGCATCTGGCTCAGAGCTTTGGAGGCAGCACGCTTCGATTTGAAGATCTTTACGCCACAGCCGACCAGGCAGACATCATCATCACCTCGACAGGTTCCGCTACTCCACTCTTCCGTCGCGAACATGGGCAGCAGTTTATGCACCGACGGCGCAACCGTCCCATGTTCTTCATCGACATTGCGGTGCCTCGCGATGTCGATCCCGAGATGAACAAGGTCGACGGGGTGTTTCTCTACGATATCGATGATCTGCAGTCAGTCGCTGCTTCGCATCTGGCTAACCGTAAGCTAGAAGCGGAGAAGGCAGAGGCCATCATTTCCCTCGAGGTCGAGCGCTTTCAAAGACGATCGCTCGCGGTCGATGTTGTGCCCACGATCGTGGCCCTGCAGCGGTCCATTGAGGAGCTGCGCCAGGCAGAGCTGCGACGGGCCCAGTCGCGACTGCAATCACTCAATCCGGAGCAGATCGCAGCAGTGGATGCGGTTACGCGCGGATTAGCAAATAAGTTTCTCCATATGCCGCTGGCGGCGATCAAGGCCGCGTCTTTGGACGGCAATGCGGCTGCGATTGAGATGATGCGGAATATATTCAAGCTGACAGAGGTCGGTGAGGAGGATGAGTCCGTCGTGACGGCGCTCAACACCAGCGGCAAGGAGCAGGAATGATCCGCATCGGTTCTCGAGGTTCGCAGTTGGCGCTGTGGCAGGCAAATCATATTGCGGACGCGCTCAGGGGAGCAGGCCATGAGGTAGCGATCGAGATTATCCGCACAACCGGCGATCGGATGCAAGCGACAGCCTTTGCGAATGTCGGAACAAAGGGCATGTTTACGAAGGAGATCGAAGAGGCGCTGGCAGATGGGCGCATCGATCTGGCAGTGCATAGCCTGAAGGATCTGCCTACCGAGCTTGATCCACAATTCACCATAGCTGCGATACCGCAGCGTGTAGACCCTCGCGATGCATTCGTCTCCCCGAAGTATGAGGCGTTTCCTGCGCTTCCGCATGGGGGCCGCGTGGGCACCAGCAGCCTTCGCAGGCAGTCGCAGCTGCGCCATCATCGCCCTGATCTGGAGTTTGTGGAGTTTCGCGGGAATGTTGACACCCGCTTGCGAAAGCTCGGCGAAGGTGAGGTCGATGCGATCATCCTGGCTGCAGCAGGATTGGAGCGCCTCGGGCGCACGGAGTGGATTCGTGAGCGGTTTTCCCCCATGACGCTCTGCCCGGCAGCGGGCCAGGGAGCGTTGGCTATCGAGACACGCGCTGCAGACGTGGCGATGCTGGAGTCGCTGGCTTTCCTCGACCACGCATCCTCGCGCTATGCGGTGACCGCGGAACGCACTGCGTTGGCAGCGCTGGGTGGTGGATGCCAGGTGCCTATCGGTATTTACTGTGAGGCGTTTCCGCAGGGTTACAGCATTACGGGCGTGGTTGCTGTGCCGGACGGGGAACTAATCCTCCTGGATGTCTATGATCGCCAGCGTGAAAAGTCAGCAACGGAGCTGGGGCTGCAGCTGGCCGCGCAACTGCTTGAGCAGGGTGCAGGGGACATTCTCAAGGCTGCAAGATGAGTGCGGGGCCGTTGGCGGGGCGCAGGATCGTTGTCACCCGGGCTCGCCACCAGGCAAGCGCACTTTCAGCAAAGCTGATTTCGCTGGGGGCTGAAGTCGTCGAGCTGCCCGCGATCGAGATTGTTCCGCCCGTGTCCTATGCGCCGCTCGATAATGCTCTCTCTAATCTGTCGAAGTATCAGTTTCTTGTTGTGACCAGCGCGAATACTGCCCGCGTTCTGGTCGAGCGCAGTCTAGTCCTGGGGATTGATCAGGCCGTATTTGGCAGCCTTGGGGTGGTGGCTATCGGCAGTTCCACCCGGCAGGCGCTGGAGAATGCCAGAATTCCGGTCAGCATGGTTCCAGAGCGCTATGTAGGGGAGGCGCTGGCAGCTGCACTTAAAGACAAGGTGAAGGGCAGCCGTGTACTGCTGGCTCGAGCTTCCGTTGCTCGCGATGTGGTGCCTGCGGAACTGACGAGATGTGGCGCCGTGGTGGATATCGTGGAGGCCTACCGCACAGTGCTGCCGCAGGAATCCGTCATACGCTTGCGCGAACTATTCGCGCCGGATGGCAAATTGCCGGATGCGGTTACTTTTACGAGCTCTTCAACTGTCAGCAATTTTTTTCGTCTGCTTGCGGAAGCCGGGACGCGCCTTGGCGGCCAGGTGAAGGCAGTTTCGATCGGACCGATCACGAGTGCAACTCTCCGCGAGCATGGATGGGAACCAGCGGCGGAGGCTTCGGAGCACAATGTTGCTGGGATCATCCACGCGACCACGGAGCTGCTTTTGCGGAGTTAGCCTGACCGGCTTACGGGATGGAGGCGGCGGGCCAAATCATTGTCATCCGATGGTGCTAACTGATAAAGAGCTAAATACTGGTCCAGGTCTTATCGCCGGAGTAGCAGATGTTTTCCAGGGGACATTCGGCGCATTTCGGCTTACGCGCTATACAGACCTGACGCCCATGGTGGATCAGCTCATGCGAAAAGGCGATCCAGCGATCGCGCGGGATAATCTTCATCAGGTCCTGCTCGACCTTCTGCGGGGTGGTCTCCTGGGTTAATCCCAGGCGGCGCGAAAGACGCAGTACATGGGTGTCGACCACCACCCCCTCGGCCTGCTGATAGGCCACGCCAAGCACCACGTTGGCAGTCTTGCGGGCTGCGCCCGGAACCGTCAACAGCTCATCCATGGTGCGCGGCACTTTACCGCCGAATTCACTGACGATTCGTTTTGCTGCGCCGGAGATCGATTTCGCCTTGTTGCGGTAGAAGCCGGTGGTGCGGATCAGTTCCTCGATGGCCGCCGGCGATGCTTCTGCCATTGCCCGCGGGGTAGGGAACTGGCGAAACAGTTCGGGTGTGACCATGTTCACCCGCGCGTCTGTGCACTGCGCTGAGAGGATGGTTGCGACGAGCAGCTCCCAGGGCGTGCGATGGATCAGCGCGCACTCGGCATTCGGATAGGCCGCCGCGAGCCTCCGCAGAAGCTCCTCAATGCGTTCCGGAGCAAGGTCGGCCTTCCGGGTGCGCTTTGAGGAGCGAGGCGCTGACTTCGCTGTTGAGGTGGTCTTCTTAACCGGCATCGTTAGCCCAGGCGGTCAAGCATCTCTTCCGGAGTCATCCGAATGCAGGTGAAGATGGGGGTGTCTTTGAGCGTGTAGGGACTGATCTCGGTCTCGCGAAGCTGCTGCACGAGGTCGAGGAAGTCCTCGGGGAAGTTCGTCTCAAAAGCCACCACGAACTCCTGATCATCGATGCCAAAGGAGTAGGTCGTATTGAGCTTGACGCGGGGATAGAGATGGCCGACGCGGATATGTTCGTTCATCAGCCGTTGACGCTCTTCCATCGGCAGCAGGTACCAGGCGCGGGTCTTCCAGAAAGGATAGATAAAGATATACTTCTGCCCGCCAGGGCGAAGAAAACCGCGGGAGTCTGCCTGCCCTTCGTGTTCATGGCCGATCAGATACTGAGACCGCTTGGTCATCGAAAGGTAGTTGTAGGGCGTCTCGAGATAGCCTCCCAGGGGGGTTGCCATGAGCTCGGCCGTCATCTGGCTAAGGTCGTCCGGTGAGTAGCAGATGCGCCACAGCACCATGTCGCAGTCGCCGCGCAGGCCAACGGTCGAATAGCTGAGCGAGAGCAGCCGACCGGGCTGATTCCACCGCTTGATGACCTCGGCGAAAAGGCGCTTGTGCTCAGCACGTTCGCTTGCGGGAAGCCGCCGCCACTCTGGCATCACCTTGAAGAAGGTAAACCCGATGGTCTGGCGCTGTACTTTCTTCTCTTCTTTGTGTGCGGGCTGATTCTGATCCTGGGGACGCTCTGCGACGGCTGCTTCAGACATTGGGTTCGCTCCTGTTTGGCTCACTCACCATGCTAGCAAAAACTTACGGATGGGTTGAGCGCAGGCGGATGGCGCTTTCAGGACACGCGATAACACATAGATTACAGCCATGGCAGCGCTCGGCATGAACAGCGATAGCCTGCCACCTCGGTTTGCGCTTGTGCGGGCGTCCAATCTCGCCAGGCGAAAAGAGCCTCATCTCGAAGACCTCAAATGGACAGACAGCTACGCAGTCCTGTTTGCCGTCGCAGCGGTTGCGATCAATAACCGGAACGACGTTGCCGGATTCCGGCTGGCAGGAACCTGGACGATAAGGCATACAAATGAGATGCTCGTTACTTCGCCCATGCAAGCCCGTCAGCAAAGTTGCCTGCTGTGATGAGCTTTTGAACTTTCCAGTGGGATAGATCGATGGCTGCGACTTTAGCGCTGGTGTTGCACGACACGTAGGCGACTTTACCGTCGGGGCGAATCAGAACCTCCTGTGGCTTGCTCGGGACGGCGATGTTGCGAACCACCTTCATCGTGGCAAGATCCACTACAGATACCTGATCCACGGTCGGGACGGCGACCAGCAGCCACCGTCCATCGGCGGTTGCAGCGCTTCCATAGCCAAGGCCCGGAAGCGCAACCCACGTCTTTATCTTGTTCGTTGCTGTATCGATCACGGCCAGCCGTGGCTTGATCTGGTCCGAGGTGAACGCCAGTTTGTCGTCGTGGGAGACGGAGATCCTCTGCACCTTGTCCGATACTGGAATGACCGCCATCGTCTTCCGGTTGACCATGTCGAGCACCGAGACGGTGCCCGGGCCAACATTTGCCGTATAGCCGCGCGTGCCGTCGTGGGAGAGCGCCAGCATGTGTGACTGCTCCTGGCCGGTTGGAATAGCGCCCAGGATCTTGTGTGTCTGCGGATCAATGATGGTCACAGTTTTGTCGAGCTCGGTGGTGACATAAAGCAGGTTCCGCGCGGGATCAAGCACCGGAAGATGGGGCCGCACGCCGTGGCCGAAGTCGACGTGGCCGACGATCTTTCTCGATGGCAGGTCGATAATGAGCATTTCGTGGCCATTGAGTCCCGGTTTTCCAACACCCACATTTCCATAGATCGGCATGTAGGCTGTTTTTCCGTCCGCCGAGGTGGTAATTTCGTGGCCGTGTACCCCGGGGGTTCCTTCATGGATGATCGCTACCTCCTGGCCGGATGCAGGATTGACGATGCTGAGATCGCTGTCTCCCTGATTCACTACCAGCAGGGACTGAGCTGGAGCGGCGACGATAAAGGCAGAAAAAAAGCCAATCGGTAGGAGACTCAGGAAAAAGGACTTTCTCATAGGGAGAGAAGTATAGCCTCGCGGAGATGTTTCTCGCAGCAAGGATTTTGATTCATCCCCTTTGCCGATCGGTGCACTGCTGGCCTCCGGGTGATGACGGAGCCTAGCGGAAGCGCAGATAGCCCCAGCGATCCGGAACGTGCATATTGATGACGCCCTGCGGAGACCAGACCCAGTTGTCTTCCTTCGGCTGGCCTGGCTTCCACTCTACCCGGCTGAAGTTGATGCGCCACACAGTCCCGTTATGCGGTGGAGGCACATGCTGACGGGAGTTGAAGGCGCTCAGGGGATAGGCAATTTCCAGCGTCCATCCCTGATCCGTGTCACCGGCATGATTAATGGTTCCCTGGACCGCAACAGCTGTCTTCAGCCCCGCAATGTCCCAGCTGTTATCTGGCTTCCCATTCTCGTTGTAAGGCTTGTTCAGGAAGAGGTCCCAGCCGGTATTGAATGCATTCATTTCAAATTCATAGTAGCTTTCCGTTTGCGGCAACGGTTTGACGAAGACCTCGAAGTCATTGTCGTGAAAGATGACAGAGTCATGTTTCCGCAGCGTCGCCGTCACATTCGGCTCCTGCAATTCGGCTGCAATGTAGAGATACTTGTCATCCCACAGCATCTTGACGCGGGTGCGAAAGCGCGGTGCGGGCCTGGCTGTCCCTTCAATATCGACAAAGTCTGAGGTCCATTTAGCCTCCTTCCACGCCGGATCATCGAGCTTTCCGTCGATGTGGATGGGGGTGCTGGCGCGGTAGCAGTCATAGGACAGCGGCGTTGTCTGCTTACTCTGTGCGTGGGCGGCAGGGGCGATCAAGGTCGCCAGGCTGAGAACGATGAGCGGTCGAATCATGGGTGCCTCTTGTATGCATGTTTTGGAACTTTGGGCAGAAGGCAAACTTATCATGACCGCGGATTGAAGAATGAAAGCCCGCGTCAGGTCAAAAGAGCATTTTCCCGTAGGTATACTCAATTTGAATGACTGAAAAGATTCTTGCTGTCCTGGCCCATTTTATTATTGCGACCATCTCAGCCTCTGGGTACGGGGGCGTGGCCCTGCTCATGGGTATCGAGTCGGCGTGCGTGCCGCTACCCTCTGAGATCATCATGCCATTTGCGGGCTACCTGGTGCACCTGGGCCAGTTGAAGCTCTTCTGGGTGGCAACGGCGGGTGCGATTGGCTGCAATCTCGGCTCCGCAGTGGCCTACTGGATTGGCGCATATGGTGGCCGCCCGATGGTCGAGCGTTTTGGCCGGTATGTGCTTCTAGGCAAACACGATCTCGACCGCACGACTCACTTCTTTAATCGCTTCGGCGGCATCACCGTTTTTGTTGCGCGCCTGCTGCCGGTGGTGCGGACCTTTATTGCTCTTCCTGCGGGAATTGCCAGGATGCCGCAGCTTCGCTTCCATATTTATACGTTTCTGGGCTCGTGGCCCTGGTGTTTCGTGCTGGCCTACGTCGGCGCAAAGCTGGGGCAGGGGTGGGATAGCGACCCACGCTTCAAGGCGATCTTTCATCGCTTCCATACCGCGGTCGTTCTGGTGCTGCTGATCAGTTTTGTATGGTTTGTCTGGTCGCACTGGCGGCGCTCGCGGAATGAGCCGGAGACGGCGTGACTTTGATTCTGTGAATACCGTAACTGCATTCAGAGTTTCATGGCTTCCATTCAATGTCACAAGTCACCGTTCAGGGCAGCTGGTTTGCCAAATAGCCATTTGCGGGGCGAGACTGAAGTGTTTGCAACACGCTCCATTTTTTTATCCAGTGAGAGGACGGTCTAAAGAAAGCAATGCCAACACCCAAAGACAGCGGTCATGAATCCGCTGCCGGAGCACAGATCAAGCCAGCAACAGGAAAACTCGGTGTCATGCTGGTCGGCATGGGGGCCGTCGCTACGACCCTGATCGCCGGAGTAGAAGCAGTCCGCCGCGGGAAGGCAGCGCCTATCGGTTCGCTGACCCAGCTCGGCACGATTCGTCTGGGCAAGCGCACCGACAACCAGACGCCACTCATCAAGGATTTTGTTCCGCTTGCGGACCTGCAGGACGTTGTTTTCACCGGCTGGGAGATTTTCCCTGAGAACATGTACGAGGCCGCCAAGCATGCCAAGGTGCTCGATAAGGAACTCCTGGAAGAGATGAAGGAGTACCTGGAATCAATCCAGCCGATGCCGGCTGTATTCGATCAGCACTACGTCAAGCGTCTGAATGGCACCCATGTGAAGAAAGGCCGCAGCAAGTGCGATCTCGCCCAGCAACTGCGCAATGATATTCAGGAGTTCCAGAGCAAGGTCGATCGCGTGGTTGTTCTATGGACCGGTTCGACTGAAATCTTCCTTGAGCCGACCGCGGTTCACCAGTCGCTGGAGGCCTTTGAAAAGGGTCTGCTGGAAGATGATCCGGGAATTGCGCCTTCGCAGATCTATGCCTATGCAGCCCTCAAAGAAGGTGTGCCGTTTGCTAATGGCGCTCCGAATCTGACTGTTGACCTTCCCTGCATGCAGGAACTGGCGAAGATCACCGGTGCGCCAATCTGTGGCAAGGATTTCAAGACCGGACAGACTTTCATGAAGACTGTACTCGCTCCGGCCTTGAAGACGCGAATGCTGGGACTTCGTGGCTGGTATTCGACCAACATCCTCGGTAATCGCGATGGTGAGGTGCTCGATGATCCCGAGTCCTTCAAGACCAAGGAAGAGTCGAAGCTTGGTGTGCTCGACTTCATTCTGCAACCGAAGCTGCATCCAGAGCTCTATGGCGATATCTACCACAAGGTTCGCATTAATTATTATCCGCCGCGTGGTGACAACAAAGAGGGCTGGGACAACATCGATATCTTCGGTTGGCTGGGCTATCCGATGGAGATCAAGGTGGACTTTCTCTGCCGCGACTCGATCCTGGCGGCTCCGCTGGCGCTGGATCTGGTTCTCTTCCTTGACCTGGCCAAGCGTACGCCTGAGTTGAGCCATCTCGGTATCCAGGAATGGCTGAGCTTCTACTTCAAATCGCCTATGGTGGCAGAGGGGCTCTATCCAGAGCATGACCTCTTTATCCAATCGATGAAGCTCAAGAACACGCTGCGCCACATCATGGGTGCAGACCTGATCACCCACCTCGGCCTTGAGTACTACGACTAGTTCCGGGGGAGTTCTCATTTGGAAAGCGGGGGTAGGCTTTGGCCTGCCCCCTCTGTATCTGTCTCGCTTACCAGACCAGGCTGCAGCAGAAAAATCCCGATTGATGCGCAGGCGCATCTACCCTTAGTGACGATGACAACTCCTGCCGAGCAGAACGCCGACCCGCGCACTTACTTCGCCTCTGAGCGCACCTTTCTTGCCTGGATTCGTACCGGCATCGCCCTGATGGGCTTTGGCTTTGTGGTTTCACGGTTCGGGCTGTTTCTGCGTGAGCTCAGACCGAATGATGTCCGTCTTCCCAGTCATGCGACGGGACTTTCGCTTTGGCTGGGCATGTCGCTGGTAGGATTAGGCGTCGCGGTCAATATCGGATCGGCGATCCGTCACATCCATCTCACCAAGTTGCTGCGGGAGGGGCGATTCCATCCGGGCAAATTGTCGACACTGGCTACGGTGGTCGCCCTGCTGCTGGCGATGGTTGGGCTCGGAATGATGGCTTATCTGCTGCGCGTTCATTGATCGGATAATCGAGTCCTCAAGCTACTCCGCCTGAATCTCATAGTGCCCGGAAGATTTGAGCATTAGCCGTAGGCGAGTCCCGCCCTCAGCAGGTATGCCGTCCATGGGCTTGCCGTTCACCTGGATGGTGGTTGAGCCTTTTGCCACAGGGAACAGGACCGTTGCATTTAGCCCCGCAGGCACATCGATGGATGCCTTCATCCCATTCTCTGCGTGCAACTCCACCTTTAGCGGTCCTTCGGGGGTTGGCTCCTGACCGCGTGCCCATTTCAGGTCGAGCAGGTCAGGGCGAATCACTACCCGGCTGAAACCCTCCGCCACTGGTTGAATGCCGAGTACCTGTTCCATAAGCCAGTAAGTTGGAGCGGCAGACCACCCATGCGCCATGCTGACGAAGTATCCAGCGCGCCCGTCTGCCTGCAGATCCAGATGTGGATTGTCTTTAGGCCAGGATGGGTCATAGGCTTCCCAAAAAGTTGTTGCTCCTTCGTCAATCATTCCGCCCCAGTACTCGCGAATCCACTTCAGTGCGGCGTCACGATGGTCCATCTTTGCCATTGCATCCAAAACGTAAGCACCATAGTACGGAGTGATAAGGTTGGGGCGGAAGGTCGGCTCGCCCACCTTCGAGAGTACGTTCGTCCAGATCGATCCGTATTGATCCGGGTCAGCTACTCCTGATAGGACAGCCATGGCATTCGTCTGCCAGCGTGGTCCGAAATCTCCATCGGACTGCGACCATAAAGATCGCTGAGCCGCTTTCTTCAATTGCGCTGCACGGCTCTTGAAGTGGTCTGCGTTCGACGTGTCGCCAAGCTCCTTCAGCAGGTTCGCGCCGTCCACATACGCGCGATAGTATTCCAGCGTGGTCGCCTGCCGTACCTCCGGATTGTCCCCGTATAAGTTAATCGCCCAGTCCACAAAGAGCCATGCATGTGTGCGGTTTGTGAATTGATTCTGCGCGTCGAACTCCTTATCCATGACTTGCAGCAACTGTAAAAGCTGAGGGTGAACCTTTTCCAGAAACTGTTTGTCACCGGTGTGGCGATAGTAGTTCTGCAATTCCGTGACCCAGAAGGCGGAGTAGCCCGGTATCCCATTCACATGCTCCTGGACAGGAACATCACCCACCAGTCGCGACATCGTGTCCTTGAGAAGAAAGTGGTCGAAAAAGATGGTGTCGCTGACGTGGCCGCTGATATCTGTGTCGCCCATCCAGCGCCCCCGGTCGCGTTTGGGAGCATCCCAGATGTCATCCTGCATGCAGAGGTGGACCGTGTACGCGCCTATCTCCCAGATGCGATTCAGAAGGGGATCAGAGGACTCAAACGATCCCGCGTAGTTTACGGGGTAGTAGATGTCTTCAAGGTGAATCGCCTTGAAGCGTAGCTCGGAACCCCCGGAGAGAAACCGGATGCGCGCATAGCGGAAGGCAGACTTCGGTCCATGTGCGCTTCCGTGTGGCGGAATCCTCAAAAGGTTCACTCCCAGGTAGGGGCCGTTGTTCACCTCTCCTTGCGACTCGCCGTACTGAATCGAAACCGTGGCTTCGTTGTCCGAGTCCGAAATTAGCTCGACGCGGCCGGTAACTTCCCGGCCAAAATCCAGGGTCAAGCCCGGTGCATAGCTATTACCCGGGGCTACGCTCCCCACCTTCACTGTAAATTCGCTCTGTGGACTGGTTGAGTCTGCGGTCAGCGTGTGCAGATTGTAAAACTCGCTTCGGCCTGCAATTACGTTTTCGATATTCTCGGCTGGCATGTACATATGCGCCAGAAATGGTGATGCCCCTTCGTATCCGGGCCAGTCGTAGAGGCCCGCGTCCGCATTCCACTGAAAGAGATTGATCGATCCCTCAATGGGGCTGATAGCTGTGGCATGTGGCCATGCAGAATCGTCAAACTTCGCATGCTCCCAGCCTTGGGATGCGTGGAGTGTCGCCTTCCATTGTGGACCACTGATGAGAATCGCCGGACCGTCTACTCCTCCGGGTTCGGGGATGATCTTCGCTACCATCACCTCGCCGAAGAGCTGTTGCATGCCCATGGGACTGTTCATCGAGCCGGGAATGCCCCGTCCGCGTACAACTTCCATTGCTATTACATTTCGCCCTGCGTGGAGCAGCCGTGCGACATCCACACGGAAGACGTGCATTCCCAGAGGGTCAAGCGTGTTGCTTGAGATCTGCTCCGCAAGCACTCCATTCAGGTAGATTTTTGCCGATCGCGGACCCGCCACGTACAACGTCGCCTGAGCCGGGGCGCTGGCGAGACTAAAGGCCGCACGGAAGTAGTGAGGCTCTATGCTTCCGTTAGCACCAGGACTGATGTACTGAATAGCGCCAATCCGCCCGACGAGCGAGTCGTCTTTGGTCCAGATGTATTGCTCAGGAAGCGGTTTGTGAAATGAGGAGAAGAGTTGCGGATGACGAACCGTACGGGTTGGATCGAGCTGGCCAGGGGGAATGGTGGACTGTTTCTGCGCGAAGCCACAGCATATGACTGTAAAGGTGAAAAGGGACAGCAGACTGATGCTGCGATGTGGCATGTACGAGCTCCGTATGTTGAAGAAGTTCACTGACAGAATCCGCTACTCAGGAAATATTCAAGTGTCCAGAGTTTGCGCAGACTCCCGCTGAAAACGGATGTGCTTTTCGAGTGCGATGGCCTGGGCCCATCGCAGAATAGATTCGGAGGGTTCGCTGGTTCTGAGCGACCGCTCGATAATCTTGTTGACGATGTCTGCAAATTCCGGGAGGCTCGGAGTTCGCGGCAGACGCCGGGCGCCGCGGGAAATCTCTTCAATCTTGCAGAAGGCTGGAATTGTGCTCTGTACTTCCAGATCTCGCCAGGTGGAAAGCCGCACACCAACTACACCATGGCGCACAACCTCACGATCCTGTGCCGCCTGCGCCAGAAAGCGCAGGAAGTCATAAGCAGCCTGTTTGTGCTCTGTGCCGCTTGCAATGGCGATGGTCCAGAAGACGGAAAGCGATATTGGGGAGAGGCCTTCACTGCAAGGAATTGGCGCGAGAGACACCCTTTCATTCAACGAGGAACCCACGCGCCCGGCGCGCGCTGCGAATCCGAACCAGTTCACCATCATGGCGACGGAGCCCGCGAGAAACGTGTTGCCGCACTGGACTGAATCGAGGTCAATCGAGGCTGGATGACAGACTGTAGCGTCTTGCACGATGCGGCGATAGTAGTCCAGCGCTGCAGCAGCCTGTGAGGTGACGAGGTCAGGGTATCCGGATCGGTCGTAAAACTCGCCGCCTCGGCTCCAGACCTGTAGCGCAAAATCGTAGAGGGTGTTGTGGCCATCCGGATAACAAGCGAAAGCGGTGCCGTAAAGCCCTTGCTCGGGCCGCGTGAAGAAGCGCGCTACGTCTTCAAATTGCTTCCATGTCCTCGGAGGCTCCAGATCATAGCCATAGGTGCTGCGGAAAGCCACCTGCTCTTTTGCTGATCTGAAAAGATCGCTGCGATAGATCAGACACTCCGGACCGTCATGCCAGGGAATGCAGTAGTAGCTTCCATCAAAATTCAAGGGTTCGAGAATGGAAGCCGCCCAGCCTGAGGGCCAGTCCGGTAGAGGTGCCGCGGCCATATAGGGCGACAGGTTTTCGATAGCACCCGCTGCCACTGCATCGGCCAGCCAGTCCGTAACCATCATTCCCATATCCCATCTTCCGGAAGTCAAGCCGGCCTCCGTCAGCAGTTCCTGGTGAAGTTTCTCCAGGTTCAGAGGTACTGCGTGAATGTCTATATCGGGTCGCAATTTACGGAAGGCCGCGATTTGTGCTGCGAATGCAACTTCGAAATCTGAAAATTCACGGAGAGCAATTCGCAATGTGATCATCGAAGATCTTTCCTTCCTGTGGGGAGCTCTGTGTTCGCCGTTGGTCCGGAGCCTATGCCCATGGACGTGAGCGTGCTACCGAAATCCCGCGAATGTCATTTGGATATTTTCCTGAGACGGCGGTATAGAAATGATAGAAATCGCCGTTCCACGCAATGACAGAAGGTTTGTGCGCGTAGTCATCATCGACGGAGCCCGGAGGACCTGCATCGACAAGAATGCTGTCCGTCTTGTGCAGGTGGTCGGGCTGACGGCCCAGAGCGAGCAGGTCGCGTGCTTTGCCGTCCCTGGAGCTGAGGCCGTAATAAAAGACGGCCCACTGATTCTTCCAGAGGACTGCGCATGGGTCGCTGGCGAATCGGTCGTCCCAGCTCCCGGCTGGGCCATTCGCTATGACGGGATTGAGTGGAGAACGCGTCCAGTGGCGCAGATCATTTGAGGTGGCCAGGCCCGTCTGCTCATGCCAGCCGCCACCTTCGCTGCGGGGTAGATCAACGGTCTTCGCGTTATAGAAAAGATAAAAAGTGCCATCGCTTTCGACCAGGCAAGGTTTGTAAAGTCCGCCTCGCTCCCAGGCTGTGGCATCGGGATCGTCCGGGCGCAGGCAAGGCTGCTCCAGTTCCCAGTGGATGAGGTCGTCGCTCCAGCACAGGCCGATCACGGCTGGTCCAGCCTCCATGCCAGGGTTTGGATAAGCGTGCCAGGCCCCCAGATATCGCCCATGTATCTTCTTGAGATTACCGGCGCCCATTGCGTTGTTTTCGCGCACGATCCACATCATCGCAATGTTGTACCGGAAGACAGGAGAATCGGGCTGTCTTCGAAGTATGCAGGCAACACGACTCCAGTTAACCAGATCCGGTGAGGTGGCCAGGCCAGTCTGATATCCCTTCCCGTCAAAGCCAATGTACGTCATGCGGAAGCCGCCTTCATGGTGGAAGACAAATGGACAATCAACAAATTTGTCATCGAAGTCGCCGGCAATGGGGGACTTCTCGAGTACAAGACGGTTCAGCTTGTAAGGAGTCTGAAGTGCGTGGGGAGTCGGAACCGCGTGCTTGCCCGCGCCTGGCTGCCTGCCAAAAGCGCGCTGGCTGAGAGCGGAAGCGGTCAGCAGGGTTCCCGTATCTCGCAGGAAGCTGCGGCGGCTAAGAAATGCGCTCATTTCTATTTCTCCTCTCAACGACCAGCAGGACCTTTGGTCACGGTCGGGGTTAGACCGAGGGCCCTGGTTATTTGTTCCGCATAGCTTTGAATGGTGGGGATCAGTTTGCGCTCTTTGCCATCGTTTGCCGAACCGGGCAGGAATGGGACGCCCAGGGCGGCCACTATGCCCATTTCGGGATTGCCTACAAAGCAGGATGCATCCAGACCTGTTCGACGGGTGCTGGTAGCCAGCAGGTATCCCTCCTGACGGATGCGATGTAGCTCGGTAACAAGCGCGACTCGCTCTGTTCTGCGCATAGCTTTGTAGGTGGGATCGCCCGCCAGGAAGTATTTTTGCGCCGCAGGCTGAAGGAATGCAGTCAGCACGCGACCGGACGCGGTGCGTAGAGGTGGCACCCGATCGCCAACCTCCACAGAGAGGCGCACTGGTTCAGGGCTTTCCGCCTGTGCTATCACGACGAGCATGCTCCCGTTCAGCACACACAAGTGGCAGGACTCGCGGATCGCCTCTGCAAGCTCATACATCGGAATCAGCGCGGCTTTAAGTAGCTGATCGACTGGAGAGTGCGTATGCGCCAGTTCAAACAGCTTCAGCGTCAGGTGATAGGCCTCGGAAACAGGCTCGCGCGAGATATAGGCTCGTCTTTCCAGCGCGTCCAGCATGCGGAAGAGCTCGCTGGGAGTGCGTTGCAGGTTCCGTGCAAGGTCGGTAAGCGATTGCGGCATCTGAGCTGAGGCCAATGCTTCGAGGATATCGAGCCCCTTTTCCAGGGCCGGAACAAAGTACCTAGTTTCCTTGTTAGTCTTCATCGCTCCAAGTGTTGCATGAGGCAAGGCGTTGTGATCGACAGTTTCAAACGGTGCCGTAGCCTGCATTTTCACTTTATGCCGAACTCCTTATTAAGTCGCTCTGTATGCTCTCCTAGTCGTGGCGCGCCCCGAGGACTCTTCAGTAGCATCTCGTCGATACGGATTGGGCACCTCGTGGTGGTCATCACGATGTCCTCGCCACGGCTGACGGTCTGTAGCATGTCGAGATTCAAAAACGCCTCATGCTCCATCAACTGCGGCCAGGTGAAGATGTCGGCGCACCAATAGTCCGCGGGTTCAAGGCGACTGAGCCAGTGTCCGGTTGTCTCCAGCACGAGATGTTCAGCGAGCAGAGCCTTGATTTCGTCACGCTGATCAAAGGCTGCTTTCGGCTGCGTATATGCGATCAGCGCAGGGCATTCCAGAAGTTCCCCGAGCCGTGCAATTGAACCCATCGCAAGCGCCAGATAGCCGTCTTTGGTCTCGTATATGCCGTAGGGTGCGCCAAGGTAAGCGTGCGCATTGTTATGATGACTCCGCTGCGGCAGCTTGCCGCCATCGTTCAGATGGGTCGTGAGCACCTCGAACTGCAGATCGAGGACTGATTCCAGCAGGCTCACTTCAACCTTGCCGCCCTTGCCTGTAATCCCGCGCCGCACAAGACATGCCAGCACTCCCTGACAAAGATGCGCACCTGCATAAAGATCTGCGACTGCGAGGCCGAAGGGCACGGGCGGCTGGTTCGCATCGCCGTTGAGCCATGGTAAACCCGAAAGCGATTGCACCAGCAGGTCCTGCCCTGGCTTGCGGGCCCATGGACCGGTGCGTCCATAGCCACTGATCTCGCCGTAGACGAGTTCCGGACGCCGCATGCTCAGAGTGAGGTAATCGAGTCCAAGCTTTTCGATGACCCCAGGGCGAAAGTTATGGAGAAACACATCGGCATGGTCGATCAACTGGAGAACCGCAGCGCGTCCCGCTGGATCTTTAAGATCGGCACAAAAACTCTCCTTGTTTCGATTGATCGAGTGGAAGAGCGTGCTGTCACCATCGAGCGCCAGATTAGAGATGTAGAGTTCGCGACACAGGTCGCCGGTAGCCGGCTTCTCGACTTTAATCACGCGTGCGCCCAGATCCGCCAAGCGCAGGGATGCCGATGGCCCGGAGAGAAACTGGCTGAGATCGACAACAAGCAAACCATCCAGAGGCCTCATGCTGCTCCACCTCTGCGCGTTGGAAGCGCTTGTCTAAGCATTCTGTTCATCTCGTCTGCGACGTCCCTCTCTTCGCCGCCAGCGATAAGGTAGTGGTGAAGCAGTTCGGAGGCTTGCTGCTGAAATTGCAGGTAACCGTCGAAGCGCGGACGAAGCCATGCGCGGTCGAGCACCGGCAGAGTTCTCTCAAAGAAGCCATTCGAACGGCGATTCACCTCCTGATCGAGCCATGCAGTTCGATGACCCGGCTGGCCTCCTGAATCGAAATAGAGCGTGCGCTGGCACTGTCCGCTGGCTACGAATTGTGCATAGGCTGTTGCTGTGTCACGATGCGCGCAGTGGGCGGAAATTGCGAGCCCGGCGCCGCCCAATGTCGAACGCAGCGGCGCTCCGTTCATTCGGATCAACTCGCCTGCCTCTACTATGTGATCTGCGTACCCACGTCGGGAGTAGTTTGAATAGCCATAGGCAAAGGGGCAGTATGCCCAGCCATCCTCCGCTGCGAGTCGGTTCCAAACCTTGATGGGATTCGCCTCGTACCACTCCGGCCCGCATGCCAGCAGCAGTTCCCGCAACAACCTCATCGCTTCGGAACTCACTGGTGCAGCA
The DNA here is from genome assembly GCF_004339725.1 of Acidipila rosea. Taxonomy (GTDB): domain Bacteria; phylum Acidobacteriota; class Terriglobia; order Terriglobales; family Acidobacteriaceae; genus Acidipila; species Acidipila rosea. The sequence continues at coordinate 50,814 of NZ_SMGK01000007.1, forward strand.
GTTACCTGGCCCTCGACCGAAAAGGGGGCCTCGCCCAGCGCCAGACACAGCATGTAAAAGTTCATCAGGCTGTCGATAGCCAGACCTGGAAGGGCAACCACGCCTTGGCGCGCAAGATCGAGCAGATCTTCCCATGTCCGTGGGGCGCCGCCCGCCTGACGCAGCAGTTCGGGACGGCAAAGGCTAACCGGCGTGGCTGCGTCAATTGCGACCGCCCAGAGATGACCCTCATTGATATAGCTTTGATGGCTCGCGCCTACTGAGTTTTCTGCCTGATCCTTAAGGAAGTCAGATGGGAGGATTTCATCAAGAGGCAGCAGTATCCCTCCCTTGGCGGCGATGCCCGTGGAAGGATGGTCGATCACCAGCAGATCATACTTTTGTGCCAGGACATCCAGCGGTTCATCAGCAAAGGACTGCAGGGAACGGGTCTGCCACGAGATTCTCACATTAGGGTAAAGCTCTTCGAATCGTTGTGTCGTAGCCTGCATCGGAACGAGTCCGCGAGTATGTTTCCAGGTGATGCCGTGCAGTTCTACTTGAGATGAATTGATCATTGTGTGCGGCATGTACGGGTGCTATAGTTGACCGGCGTTGATTTTATCAGCAAAAAACAATTTTATGCACGGAGTACCTTGTAATTCGCAATAGAGGCCTGGTGCGTCCTGAATGAATATTCAAGAAATTTACTTCGAAGAGTATGGCGAGGGTCTGCAGCGCTCGACCATGGGCCGCACTATCACAGAAGCGGACATTGTGATCCATGCAGGCCAGACGGGGGACTTTTATCCTCACCATATGGATGAAGCCTGGTGCCGGACGCAGCCTTTTGGACGCAGGATTGCGCACGGCACCCTGATCCTCAGCATCGCCGCAGGTATGACGGCTGGGGATATCAACCCCCGGGCCATATCGTATGGATACGACCGAGTACGTTTTATTCGGCCGGTATTTTTGGGCGACACCATTCGGGTTACGGCAACTATTCGCGAGAAGCGGGAGGACAAGAAGCGGCCCACACATGGAATTGTGGTGGAGATGCTGGAGGTTCTGAACCAGGAACAGAAGCTTGTGCTTGCCGCTGAGCATCTTTATCTGGTTGATCGCAAGACGCCAGTTGCGAGTGTGATCTGATGTTGGCTATACGAATAACAGAGCAAAAGGGACGTTCCGGTGCGGCGATGGCGATATTACTTGCCGTTTTCACCGTGGGTAGCGGCTTTGCCCAGGAGCATAAATATGCTGCCGCTGAGGCGCGACAAGCAGCGATGGTGATGAGTATCGATGAGGCGGGGCCGTTTCATTCGAACTGGAATTCGCTGGGAGCCTATCAGATACCAGACTGGTTTCGAGACGCGAAGTTCGGCATCTTCATCCACTGGGGAGTTTATTCCGTTCCCGCGTATGGAAACGAATGGTACCCGCGCAATATGTATATCGAGGGTTCGCCAACCTATCAGCATCAGATCGCGGAACACGGCCCGGAATCGAAGTTTGGGTATAAGGACTTTATTCCGATGTTTCGCGGCGAGCGATTCGATGCGGGACGCTGGGTAGATCTGTTCGCGCGCGCCGGGGCAAAGTATATCGTTCCCGTTGCCGAGCATTGCGATGGTTTTCCGATGTACGACTCGGGGTTTACGTCGTGGGATGCAGCAAAGATGGGCCCAAGGCGGGATGTAGTGGGGGAGTTGGAGCGTGCCTCCCGCGCACGCGGGCTGCGCTTCGGCGTCTCTTCCCACCGTGCTGAGCACTGGTGGTGGTATGACGGGGGCACGCGTTTCGACTCGGACGTGCGCGACCCTCGCTATGCTGGCCTCTATGGTCCGGCACAGCCGCAGACAATGCCCGGTGAGCCGGTATCCTCTAAGGAGCCGGATCCGGATCATCTGGAGCGTTGGCTGCCCCCCGACAAGGCATTTCTGACGGACTGGCTGGCCCGCAGTACGGAATTAGTGGACAAGTATCACCCGGACTTTTTCTATTTCGACTGGTGGATAAGCCAGCCGGCGTTCCAGCCATATCTGAAGAAATTTACAGCTTACTACTACAATCGTGCGGCGCAGCGAAAGCAGGGAGTGGTGCTGACTTATAAAGAACATGCACTGCCGGAAAATGCCGCGGTACTCGACATCGAGCGCGGGAAGCTTGATGCGGTGCGCCTGCTCGCTTGGCAGACCGACACTTCAGTAAGTGTGAAGTCCTGGGGATATGTCAGGGGAGACACCTATCGAGATTCCGCGTCGCTGATCGACGAACTGGTCGACATCGTAAGCAAGAACGGTAACCTATTATTGAACGTAGGCCCACACGCGGATGGCACCATTCCAGTAGAAGCGCGCAAGGTGCTTTTGGAAATGGGGGCGTGGCTGAAGGTCAATGGGGAGGCTATCTATGGCAGCCGGCCATGGCTGGTCTATGGCGAAGGCCCGACCAAGGTGCCGGGCACGGGCAAGATGGGTACAGACCAGCAAAACTTCACCGGGGCTGACATTCGGTATACCACCCACAAAGGTAGCCTCTACGCCATAGCTCTTGGCCGACCGCAGAACGGCAAATTGTTGTTGCGTTCGCTCATGAAGAGCACACCTTATATTGTCGGCCCGGTGTGCAGCGTTCAATTGCTGGGCAGCGCGCAGGCAGTGCGCTGGAGCCAGGGTACAGATGGACTTTCGATCACGATGCCCAATGACTCGCCAGAGGAGGCGGCCTATACCTTTAGAATTCGCACGGCAGCGGCAGGAAGTTGTATATAAAAGGGCATACCGAACAACCGCTGATCTTGCCTGGGGTTGATGCGAAAATCGTGCTAACGTGGGAGAACTCCATTGCTCGCGAGGGACTGACCCGTGGAAGCCCTGCTCACGAACCTGCTTAGCGACCTTCGCTACTCGACTCGCCAACTGATCAAGACCCCTGCCTTTACCCTTACCGCTCTTATCACGCTGGCGCTCGGTATCGGTGTGAATGCGGCGATGTTTTCCGTGATCGACCAGGTTCTGTTGCGGCCGCTGCCATATGAGAGGGCGGACCGTATCGTTGAGGTTGGAGGCCAGTCTCAGACAGGCAGAAGTCTTGATGCTGTTTCGTGGCCAGATGTTCGCGACTGGCGAGCCCGTAGCCATGCCTTCCAGCAGATCGGCTTCTACGCCATTCAGTTCGAGACCATGGGCGAGAAGGATAGCGCAAAGCTAGTGCCTGAGCCGCTTGTGAGCGTCAACTTCTTCGATATTTTCGGCGTACAGCCTATGCTTGGCCGCGGGTTTACTGCAGATGACATCAAGCCAGGCAGAAGCAATGTGATCGTGCTCGGCTACTCAGTGTGGAAGAGTGCTTACCACGGAGATCCAAATATTGTCGGGCAGACGGTGAAGATCAATGGCGATCCTCATCAGGTGATCGGCGTGATGCCGCAGTCATTTGTATTTCCAGCGGACATCGGCGACGAAAGCTTTGCCCCGCTGCCGCTCGACGATGCAGAGATGCAGAAGCGTGATAATGCCGGTCTCGAGGTGGTAGGACTGTTGCGACCAGGCGTGTCGATCGAGCAGGCGCGGAATGAGATCAACTCAATTCATCGGCAGTTGCTGCATGAATACCCCAAGGATGAGAGTAAAGACCCGCTCAAGGTGGAGACCTATCGTGATTTTGCCACCGATCGATTCCGGCCGGCACTGTATGCGCTCAGCTTCGCGGTCGTTGCTGTCTGGCTGATCGCATGCGCCAATGTTGCCGGGCTTATGCTGACGCGAGCCAGCAGCCGCAGGCGCGAGATCGCCATTCGCGGCGCTCTTGGTGCGCCGAGGGGCAGGCTGCTGCAGCAGTTTCTTACGGAAAGCATGCTGTTGGCGATGGGTGGCGGAGCTATCGGCCTGTTGCTCGCGGTGGGCGCTCTGCGGGTGTTGAAGCATTATCTCGCACACCAGGTATTCTATGGTGATCACGTCCAGATCAACGTTCCCGTGCTGCTGTTCCTGCTGTTTGTTTCCTGCTTATCCGCGCTGCTCTTTGGCCTCATTCCCGGCTGGGAGGCAGCCAACCTGCCGGCGCAGGAAGGACTGCGCGACGGCAGCGCCTCTGCCGGAACTGGAAAGGGACAGGCGCGTCTGCGCGATGCATTCGTCATTGGAGAGGTGGCTCTGACGCTTGCTCTGCTGATCGCGGCGGGTCTGATGATGCAGACGCTGTTCAGGCTGCGACACACCAGTCTTGGATTTGTGCCGGAGCACGTAGTGACCGGCTCAATCTACCTACCAACCCATGGTGTCTGGTTTACGCAAAAGGCTAATGAAAATGGGCCAACCATCATGCAGGCGCTCTACCAGCCGATGGTGGACAAGCTGCGAAACACACCCGGCATCGAATCTGCCGGTTTAACTACGGTTCGTCCGATGATGCCGAACTGGAGTTTCAGTGCAGGCATCGTGGTTAAGGGAAGACCTAAGCCGGACCACGGCGATGAGATGAACGCTGCCGTTCGAGCCGCGGATGCAGGCTACTTTAAGACCTTTGGGGTGAGGTTACTGCGCGGGCGCATGTTCGATGGTGAAGACACTGTGAGTTCGCCCGTCAGTCTGATCGTCAACCAGGCACTGGTGAAGAGAGTATTTCCCAATGAAGAGCCGCTCGGTAAACAGATACAGATCTCCGATAGCGGGCCGCGGGAGTGGGCAACGATCGTCGGTGTCGCTGAAGACGTCCATCAACAAACAGCCGGAGCCGCGCCTCTTCCCGAGGTTGATATCAACCTGAACCAGCTGACGCCTAAGGACGATATGTATGTGATCGTAACCAGTTTCCTGATGAACGTAGGGGTCCGCACAAGATTGCCAGACGCTGTGGCAGAAGCTGCGATCCGCAATGCCGTTCACCAATTAGAGCCCGATGCGGCGATCGACAACCTCGAGTCAATGCAGCAGGTCATCGACGATTCCCTTGGTAGCCAGACATTGACGGCCCGGCTGCTGGGGCTCTTTGGATTTGCGGCACTCCTGATTGCCGCCGCTGGAATCTACGGATTGCTGGCCTACTCGGTCAGCCAGCGAACTCGTGAACTGGGACTGCGCCTGGCGCTGGGGGCGCAACGTGGCGATGTGCAGTGGCTGGTGATGCGTCACGCACTTTGGCTGCTAGGAACTGGGGCGGCTCTCGGCATAGGGGTGGCGCTGCTGGCTAGCCGTGCCATGCGGGCATTCCTTTACGGCTTTCACGGCTTTGACGTGTTCACGATTGCCGCTGTTGTCGCTGTGCTTGGCCTGTGTGGCCTGCTGGCCAGCTATATCCCTGCGCGACGTGCTTCGCTTATCGATCCGATGGAGGCACTGCGGAGTGAGTAATCTAACCCTCCGCGGGGGCGAATTGGTGATTTTATGCAGCCCATTTGTATCCCTCCTGCTCAATCCATACAATCGTGAAAGAGCGTTATGACCCAGCAAGCAGCTAAAGTCGAGCAAACGGGGACAGGAACACCAGAGCAGGTAAGGGCAGCAGCAGAGCCAGTGCTGCCACGCTGGCAGAAGACGGAGCTGGCGCGCCACCCTCAGCGGCCCGACCCTATGGCATTCATCGAAAGCATTTTCACGGACTTCAGCGAAATTCACGGTGACCGCGCCTTTGGCGATGACCCGGCAATGTCGTGCGGATTTGCCCGTTTTCAAGGCCAGGAAGTAATGGTGATCGGCAATGTGAAGGGCCGGACCACCAAGGAGAAGGTCTTTCGCAAGTTCGGCATGCCCGACCCTGAAGGCTATCGCAAGGCACTGAGGGTGATGAAGATTGCGGAAAAGTTCAACCGGCCCGTTTTCACGTTTATAGACCTCATGGGTGCGAACCCTGGTCTGGGAGCGGAAGAACGCGGACAGGCTGAAGCTATTGCCCGTAATCTGCGGGAGATGTCGCGGCTGCGGGTGCCTACGATCGCCACGATCACCGGGGAAGGCGGCTCCGGCGGCGCGCTGGCGCTGGCTGTTGCCGACCGGGTGCTGATGCTGGAGACGGCCATCTACTCCGTGATTTCGCCGGAGGCCTGTGCCTCGATCATGTGGCGCGATGCCTCAAAGCGCGCGCTTGCCGCGCAGGCGCTCAAGGCGACAGCAGAGGATGTCAAGGCACTGGCATGCGTCGATGACGTTGTACCGGAGCCGGGCGCTGGAGCCCATACTGCTCCGGAAGAGGCATCACGGTTGCTCTCGGAAAAGCTGGCATGGCACCTGAGCGAGTTGAAGGCGCTGCCGGTCGAGGAACTCCTGGCCCGGCGCTACGATAAATTCCGCAACATCGCGCAGTTCTATACCGCTTGATGAAACACATTCCAAGCTCCAATTCGGTGCCCACCGGGGCGTCACGATGAACTCATTTGAGCGCGTACGAGCGCTGGGATGGTTCTTCATCGCGATGTTCTATTTTATTTTTGCCCAGATCGTTGCCGACCACGCAGCGAATGGGCTTAGCTCCGGCGACAGTTTTGAGCTGGTCAGCCGCCTTATCCTGCTTTTTCTGCTCCTGGTCGGCTACGCGGCTATGGGCTATGCGGGGCAGCGGCAGCGTGAGCCCATCAAGCAGATGGGGCTTATGCGACGGCCAGGCTGGGGCAGGGAGTTTGCCCTTGGGGCGGCTCTCGGTTGGGGAGGCATTCTTGCCTGCCTTATCCCAATTGTCTTTTTCGGCGGCCTGGTCGTCACCGTCTGGACAAGCCCGCACCAGTTGCTCTTGTTGCTGGTTGATCTTGCGGTCCTGGCAGTTGCGGCGTTAACGGAAGAGATTGCCTTTCGCGGCTATCCTTTTCAGCGATTGATTGAAGCTCTTGGGCCTACCTTGGCGACGCTGGTGATGATGAGCATCTTCGCGCTCATTCACTTGCGCAATCCGGGAGCATCCGGCGCCAGCACACTTACAACGGCGCTTTTCGGGTTGGTGCTGGCGGTGGCTTATCTGCGTACCCGCGCGCTTTGGCTGGGGTGGGGACTGCATTTTGCATGGAATGCCAGCATGGGTATTCTGTTCGGGTTACCCATCAGCGGACTGACAACTTTCTCTCCGGTAGTATCGTCGAACGCCTCCGGACCAATATGGATAACCGGTGGCAACTATGGGCTGGAGGGAAGTGCGACGGCTGTGCTCGTGCTGCTCGTGCTCATCATTCTGCTCGTAAAGGTTACCCGGGATTACGCCTACAAATATAACCAGCCGGTGATTGTTGCTGGTGGTATTCCGGTTGACATCGACGCTGCTGCACGGCGGCAGCACGAAGCCGCAATGGGTACGACAGCGACAGCGCCTGCACTGGTGCAGATAGCGCAGGCTCCTCCTGTTCCAGGGGAAACCAGAAAGCTCGAATAAAGCGCGAAGCGCTATTTCCCGGACGTGTAAACCGTCCTGCCTCCGACCACTGTTCGGAGAACCTGCGTTTTGAGTATTTGAGGCGCAGGGATATGCGTCAGATCGCGATCAAGCACGATGAAGTCAGCGACATACCCTGGCGCAAGCTTTCCCTTCCATCGCTCGGCAAACTCCGCATAAGCTGAACCCTGGGTATAGGCATAAAGGGTCTGCCAGATGGTCAGCTTTTGTTCGGGGTGAAAGGTCATAGTCCCCGCATCGTTCATGCGTGTCACTGCAGAGTAGACGCCGCGAAAGGGCGTGATGGGCTCTACGGGATAGTCCGTACCGAAGGCCAGCGGAACCCCGGCATCGAGGAAGCTCTTCCATGCATAGGCATACTTTGACCGTTCAGCCCCTAGGCGAGCTGAGGCCCAGTTCATGTCTGTAAGCAGATGATTCGGCTGCATCGAAGCAATGACGCCAAGTTGTTTGTAACGCGCAAAGTCGCCTGGCGAAACAACCTGGCTGTGTTCGATGCGATTGCGAAAACCAGTTGGGGTGGCGCTGGTCTGGCGATAGCTCTTGCGAGTTATGGTGAAACGCAGCGGGGCATGGCTCTGTGCGGCGGCGAATGCATTGAGCGCCATGTCGACCGCACGGTCGCCAATCGCATGGAAACCCATCTGAAAACCTGCCTGCTCCCGCGCGATGGCCATCTGGTTTAACTGTTGCTGCTCATAGCGCGGGAGGCCGGAGTTAGTAGGATCATCGGAGTAGGGCGCGATCATGGCAGCGGTGCGCGAGCCGAGCGACCCATCCATGAAGCCTTTCAGCATGGTCGTACGCAGCATGCGGTCATTCGCCGGGTGAGCAGCCCGATGCGCCTTGAGGGTATCTATAGCATCATCAAAGGCAAGCCACTCGCTGATGCGAAGAGGCAGCCTGCCCTCGCGCTCCATCTGCTCATAGATGGGAAAGTAGGCCCATGCAGTATTGTCCTGCACGGTTGTCACTCCGTGTGAGATTGCATCGGCTATGGCCAGTTCCACACCTTTGCGCATCTCTGCGGCGGTCGGTGGGGGAATGTGCTGTTCGACGAGTTGCCGTGCGGGTGTCTCCCGCAGAATTCCAGTGGGCTCGCCGTCGCGGCCGTGATCGATCTTTCCACCGTGCGGGTCGGCAGTGTTGCGGGTAATGCCTCCTGCGGCAAGGGCTGCCGAGTTGGCGACGGCAATATGGCCATCTACACGACTGAAAATGGCCGGATGCCCGGCAGTCACTTTGTCGAGATCGTAGCGTGTTGGCAGAGTCTTCGAAGGCCACAAGGTATGATCCCAGCCCCCGCCCGTCAGCCACGCTCCCGCCGGGGCAAGGCTGGCAGCAGCGGCGATGCGCTGCTCCATCTCTGTGAGGGAGCTGGCTCCGATCAGATTGACAGAAAGCTTGATATGTCCGGCTTCGCCCATGTGAGTGTGCGCGTCATTGAAGCCAGGCATGGCGAAATGCCCGCCGAGATCGACGAGCTGCGTGTGGGGACCCTTGAATCGGGATTCAATGCTGGTATCCGTTCCAGCCCCGATCACATAGCCGTGCGCTACGGCGATGGCAGAGACGCGCTCGGCATGTGGTCCGTCGAGATTTTCGCCGGTGAGGATGTTGCCGTGAAGGTAGATTGTGTCGGCCGTCTGCGCAGGCAGGGAAGAGGCAGTGGGGCAGATGGCCAAGGCGAGCAGCATGCGGGTAAGCATCACGCAGCGAGTGTATCAAGCAGACGCTTGCAAGTACCTTGTAACCATAATCTGCGGCCCCCGTGATATTCAGCGGACAGGCTTCAGTAGCCAGCCATCATCAGCAGGAGAAGCAGCGCCCGGCGAAGCCCCAGTTCGCGGCCGTGCGCATCGTACCACTCGGCGCGAGTATGGATGCCGCCGCCCTCGCCACCTGCACCTATGCTCACCGCCGGTACGGCCAGAGAGAGGGGGATATTTGCGTCTGTTGAGGCCACGCGCATTTCAGAGCGGATACCCAGATGCCTATCAACCGCCTCAATTGCATGATGGAGCGACGATTCCTTAGCCAGGGAACCTGCCGGTCGATCGCCGATGATCTCAATCGTATAAGTGAGGGGGAAGGAGCTCTTCCTGTTTGCTTCAATCACCGAGTCTTCGACCGCACGGTAAAGTTCCACCTCAAGGCGGATGATCTGCTCGGGGGCGGTGGAGCGCACGTCGAAGCGGGCCGCCGCCTGTTCAGGAATAGAATTGACTGCGCTCCCTCCCTCGATGGTCCCCACATTGAGCGTGGTGCGCGGCGTGCCGCTCAGATCGAGCTTGCTCAGGCGCGTGATGACACGGCTAAGGACGACAATGGGATTCGGGCGCGCGGCATCCGTCCATGAGTGACCGCCTGACCCGGTAAGGGTAACAAGATAGCGGCGGCTGCCAAGCGCCTGAGTCACGGCAACCTCATGACCTGCGCCATCGAGCACCAGATGCGAGCCGATAGTCGTGCGCCACATCTTTTGGTTGTAGATATGGCGAATCCCGCGCAGGTTTCCCTCTCCCTCTTCGCCAACGTTGCCAACGAAAAGAATATTGTGCTCAGGTTCTATGCCGGCATGCCTCAGGGAATGAAGGATGGCGATCATTCCGACGATGCCTGCACCGTTATCACAGGCGCCTGGAGCGTATAACCGAGTTCCTGCGATGCGCGGAGCAATTGGGGTGTCGGGCGGAAAGACAGTATCGATATGCGCTGAGATCAGTACTGTACTCTGTCTATGCTCTGCGCCGGGATAGACTCCGAGGCAGTTTCCCTCTTCATCAATGCTGGCGCCCTGCAGGCCGGCGGCCTGGAAAAACTTCAGAAGCCAGTTTGCGCGCGTGTGTTCGTGAAAGGGCGGAGCAGGTACCGCAACAAGCTCTTCTTGCCAACCCATGATCTGCTGCTGATGGAGATGCAACCAGCCGAAGGCTTCATGCACGCTCCGCTGAGAAGCGATGGCGGAGAGGCGGGAATAGGCAGACGGCGATGTGGTGGCGGCCATGAAATTCAAGGGTAGCACTAGAGCTTTGCGTTCATAGGTGGCGGAGCAGACCTCCTCAGCCACCCAAGGATGGCAGCCTGCCGCTCGCTCCGAAAAGGAAGATGACTCCAATGGCCAGGCTGTAAACAGCGCCTGCCAGGGCCACCCAGCGATAGAGCTGTGGGCGACGCTGCCCAGCCTGAAAAATGCCACCCAGTGAGGCTGTCATGAGCGAATTCATCGCGATCAGACCGACGGCGAAGCAGAGCAGCCCAAGCAATCCAAGCCCCGTGCCTCCGAGACTTGCGGCCAGCAGGAAGAGCATCAACTGCGAGGGCGTTTCGGCCCCAATTCCATGCAGCACACCTATGCCAAAGACCGACGTACTGCTGTAGGTCCAGGCAAAAGGCGCAGGCGCGGGGGTGTCTGGCTGAAAGACGCGCTGTACCCGCCATTTCGCTCGCTGAAAGCCGGAGATCGCGAGAGCCCAGCGGCTTCGCATTGCAAGATGGGAGTGGTCGCGATGCCGCGATATATTTGCCACTACGGCGATGCCAAGAACGATGAGCGTTGCGCCAATAAGTCTTTCTGTCCAGGCATCCAGTCGGGCAGGGAGTGGCAGGTGCAGCATAATTACCGCTGCACCCATAAGTACCACTGTGAGTGCGTGGCCGAGCGCATAGGTTATACCCAGACGCATCCCGCTCTTCCATGAGCGCTCGACCGCGGTGATATCAGAGATTGCCGCAAGGTGGTCGTAGTCGAAGCCGTGGCGCAGGCCCAGCAGCGCGCAGGAGGCAAGTGCGAGTTCAATCTTCCAGTTCATTGCTGTGAGCCCGTCAGATGCAGTGTAGCCGAATCGAGCTTGTGTACAGAAATGTCAGAAGTCCCGGGAAGGACGTGAGCAGAAAGGAGTCTGCCGAACGGGCGGCACACTCCTTCGCTATCCCGTAAGTCTAACCAACTGCTCCGCCTCGATCCTGGGGCCCAGGATCGAGACTTTTGGTACCAGACCACGGGCCATGGCGACTTCGTCGCAGCGATAGAGCCGCGGACAGTTCTGGCAGTCCTTGTAGATCTTGTCTGGCAGTGCGACCTTGTCTTCCACCACACGAAAACCATAGCGAAAAAAGAAGTCGGGAATGCGGGTGAAGAGACAAACGCACCCGACACCGTGATCGTCGGCCTCTTCAAGCAGAGCGTTCAGCAACTTTGCGCCGGCGCCCTGACCTTTCGCCTCCGGCTTAACCACTATGGAGCGCACTTCTGCAAGGTGCGGCCCGTAGAGGTGAAGCGCGCCGCAGCCAAGAAATACTCCCGAATCTGACTCGGCTACCGTGAAGTCGCGGATGTTCTCGCATATCTCCGCGAATACCCGCCGCAGCAGCGTGCCATCATGCGAGAGGCTATTTACCAGTTCATAGATGTTAGTCGCATCCTGGAGTCGAGCCTTACGTACCAGCATGGGCAGCCTCCGGTGTGCCTATATCTGGTAAACCCAGATCGACTTTGCCGCGTGCATTGACGAGTTCGCTGATGCGCTGCTCGGCGGAGCGTAAACCTTCCGCTACGCGCCTGCGTGCTGTGCCGCCGATGACGTCATGGCAGTCAAGAGTTGCTTCAAGTGAGATCGCGGTGAAGAAGTCCGTGTCAAACTCCGTCCCGAACTGCTGGAGTTCTTCAAGGGCGAGGCCGTCAAGTTCACACCCTTTATCGAGTGCATAGCGGACTGCATTGCCTATTTTCTCGTGTGCCTTGCGAAAGGGAACTCCCTTATGGACGAGATAGGTGGCTGCGGCCATCGCATTGAGAAAGCCACTTTGACTTGCAGATTTCATGCGATCAGTTCTCAAGATAAGCGCGTGCGTAAACTTTGCCAGCAGGAAGAGCATCTGGTGCGTGACGAGCGTTGCCTGAAAGACGGGCTCCTGCGTCTCCTGCATATCTTTATTGTAGGCAAGCGGCAGTCCCTTGAGGAGCAAGGTGACGGTCTCCGCCGAACCATGAATGCGTCCCACCTTGGCTCGAACCAACTCCGTCAGGTCCGGATTCTTCTTCTGCGGCATAGCGCTTGAGCCCGTGGAATATGCCTCCGGCAGATCGACGAAGCCGAACTCGGCGCTCGCATACAGGGTGATCTCTTCGGCGAAGCGGCTTGCGTGCAGTGCAATCTGGGTGAGCGCCTGCAGATATTCAAGCAGAAAATCGCGATCACTGGTCGCATCCATGCTGTTGGAGGTGGGCGCTGCGAATCCCAGCGCCTGTGCGGTAATACTGCGGTCGAGAGCAAGAGTCGCGCCAGCAACAGCGCCTGAGCCCAGCGGGCAAAAATTAAGCCGTCGGGTTACATCCTCCAGCCGCGATGCGTCCCTTAGCAACATCTCTACATAGGCGAGCAGCCAATGCGAGACCAGCACCGGCTCGGCTCTCTGCAGGTGTGTGTAGGATGGCATCACCGCGTCGCCCGCGACCTTGGCCTGGTTGAGCAGCATCTGTGCCCAGGCTCCGAGGTGCGCTTGCAACATCTGCGCTCGTGAGCGCACAAAAAGGCGCAGGTCAGTCGCGATCTGCTCATTACGACTCCGGCCCGTGTGGAGTTTGAAGCCGAGATCGCCGACCGTGGCGACCAATTGCAACTCGACGAAGTGATGGATATCCTCCGCTTCTGAATTGCTGACCACCCACTGCGGTCCTGAGCCATCAGGTGCATGAAAGCGCGCCGCGATCAGATCGAGGGCATTGTGTATCTTTTCGCGCTCCTCTGCGTTAAGTATCCCGGCTGCTTCGAGTGCCAGAGCGTGCGCTTTACTGGCAGCTGTCTCCTCAGAGAGTAGCTGCCAATCGAACTGAAGTGAACGCTGCCAGTGGTCAAAGAGCGGGTCGAGTGGGTCGCGAAAACGACCTGACCACATCTTCACTTTACGGCCTCTTTCTGCTTCTGCAGCAACCGGGCGCGGGTGCGTGCAGGCAGGCCGAGAATCTGAATGAAACCCTTGGCATCCTTCTGATCGTAGCTGTCGCCCATAGTGAACGAGCTGAGGTCGTTGGAGTAGAGCGAGAAGTCGCTTGTCCTGCCCTTAATGCCGATGTTCCCTTTATAGAGCGAGAGTGTAACCGTTCCGGTTACATTCTGCTGCGTGTTTTCGACAAAAGCATCCAGAGCTTCCCGCATAGGGGTAAACCAGAGGCCGTTGTAGACAATATCCGCATAGCGCAGCGCGACGTGCTGCTTATAGTGCGATACTTCGCGATCGAGAGTAAGCGCCTCGAGTTCGCGGTGTGCGGCGACGATCAGAGTTCCGCCCGGGGTCTCATAGCAGCCGCGCGATTTCATCCCGACGAAGCGATTCTCTACGAGGTCGATGCGCCCGATCGCATTGCGCGCGCCGATTTCGTTCAGCAGTTCAACCAGTTGCACCGGTTCGAGCTTCATGCCTCCAACAGAGACAGGAACGCCGTGTTCAAAACCGATTACTACTGTCTCTTCGCGATCAGGAGCTTCCTGAGGGCTGCGCGTCATGGTCCATGTGGTTGCGAGCGGTGCGTTATTCGCGTCCTCGAGTTCACCACCTTCGTGGCTCACATGCCAGAGGTTGCGATCGCGGGAGTGGATCTTTTCCCTGCTTGCAGTGACCGAGATTCCGTGTGCCTCTGCATAGTCAAGGCAGTCTTCCCGTGACTTTAGCGTCCACTCGCGCCATGGGGCGATCACCTTGAGTTCAGGAGCGAGGGCCTGGTACGCATGTTCAAAGCGAACCTGGTCATTTCCTTTGCCTGTGCAGCCATGAGCCACTGCCTCGGCACCCTCTTCGAGCGCTACCTCTACCTGGTGCTTCGCGATCACAGGTCGAGCAATGGAGGTCCCAAGCAGATATTTGTTCTCGTATACAGCGCCAGCTTTGACGGTAGGGAAGACGAAGTCGCGTACAAACTCATCGCGCAGATCGCGCACCACGACCTGCTTGGCGCCAGTTTTGTAAGCTTTCTCGACGACGGCGTCGAGTTCTTCTCCCTGACCTACGTCCGCGACCATGGCAATCACGTCAAGGCCATAGTTTTCATTGAGCCACGGAATGATGATCGATGTATCGAGACCGCCGGAATATGCAAGAACAACTTTCTTCGACATGAAACAACTCCTGAATAGCTGAGAATCGGTTATTAGAAATTAAGCGTGCGTCGGACTTTTCTTGAGGGAGGCGCCACCAAGCAGCATCAGCATCAGTGCCTTTTGCGCGTGCATGCGATTCTCGGCCTGTTCGAAAACTACCGACTGCGGACCATCGAGCACTGCGTCGGTCACCTCGGCATTGCGGTGTGCGGGCAGGCAGTGCATGAAGACAGCAGATGGCGAGGCGTGTGCCATTAGTGTCTCGTTGACCTGGTAGGGCTTGAAGATGGGGGCGCGCTTGGTCGCTTCGTGCTCAAAACCCATGCTGGTGCAGACATCTGTGTAGACTGCATCGGCCCCAGCCACTGCAGCGACCGGGTCATTGACCAGCGTGATGTGGCTGCCGGTTTCATTGCCGATGGCGCGTGCCTGAGCCACGATATCTGCTTTGGGTGCATAGTTCTTCGGCGTTCCGACGGTGAAGTGCATGCCAAGCTGGGCGGCGGTCAACATCAAGGAATGGCATACATTATTCCCATCCCCGACATAGGTAAAGTGAAGTCCCTTCACATTTCCAAAACGTTCCTGCACCGTCATGCAGTCTGCCAGGGCCTGACACGGGTGCTCAAGATCGCTAAGAGCATTAATTACCGGGATGCTGGCGTATTGCGCCATTTCAGTAATGGTTTCATGCGCGTAGGTGCGTAGGACGAGTACCGAACTCCAGCGCTCAAGGTTGCGCGCCATGTCTGCCAGCGACTCACGCTCGCCAAGCGGGGACTGGGTCTGATCTACAAAAATTGCGTTGCCGCCGAGCGTGTTGATCGCTGTCTCGAAGGTGAGACGGGTGCGCAACGAGGCCTTCTCAAAAAACATCACCATCTGCTTGGCGTCAAGCGCATGACGGTATGCTGCCGGGTTTGCCTTGACCGCATGGGCGAGTTCAAGGATAGCCGCGGTTTCAGCGCTGGTGAGATCTGCGATGGAACAGAGATCGCGACCTGTAAGTGAATCGGCAGGGGAGATATCGTTCAGGACGTATGCCTTGCTAGCCAATGGTGTGTCCTCCAGGTGTGTGAGAGTGGCCAGCAGTTTGTGCAGGTCCTGACTCGGTAAGAATCTCATTCAGCGCTGCGACAGCTTCGTCTACATGCGCAGTAGTAAGGATGAACGGCGGCAGGAAGCGCAGCACCGTCTCGCTGGTGCGGTTGATGAGTATGCGACGTTTCATCATCTCTGCAGCTGCGTGTTTTGCCAATTCTGCAGATTCGAGTTCGATAGCAAGCATCAGCCCTTTGCCGCGAACCTCCGTAATGGCAGGGTGGTTCGTCTGCAACTGCTCAAGCGCGTTATGGAAATATGCCCCGGTTGTGGTTACATGCTCCAGCAGTTGTCCACGCTCGATGGTGTCAATAACAGCAAGGGCCACAGCACAGCTGAGAGGGCCACCGCCAAACGTAGTGCCATGCATCCCAGGATGGATGGCTGCCGCCGCTTCCTCCGTGCAGAGCATCGCGCCTAACGGCAATCCGCCTGCGAGGGGTTTCGCGATGGTAGTGACATCGGGCTGGATTCCATAGTGCTGATAAGCAAACCACTTGCCTGTGCGGCCCAGGCCAGCTTGTATCTCATCGGCAACGAGCAGTGCACCGGTGGATCGGGTGAGCTCGCGCGCGGCCTGCATGAACTCTTGCGAGACTGGACGAATTCCGCCTTCACCCTGGATTGCTTCAATAAGAACAGCGCAGACTTCGGTTGAGAATTTCGCTTTCAGATCCGCGATATCGTCAAAGCGAACGAATTCAACCCCGGGCATAACGGGCGCGAAGGGTTCACGGTATTTTTCTTTGTGGGTGGTTGCAACCGAGCCCATCGTGCGTCCGTGAAAGCTATGTTCGAGCGCAAGAAACTTTGTGCCGAGGCCCTTTGTCCGTGCGTAGGCACGCGCGAGCTTCAGCGCTGCTTCCCACGCTTCCGTTCCGGAATTAGAGAAGAAAGCGCGATCCATTCCACTCATCTCGGTCAGACGCATGGCGAGCTCGGCCTGCCCCTCGTGGAAGTAGAGGTTGGAGATATGAATCAGCTTGCGCGACTGGTCGGCGATAGCCTGTTCAATGGCAGGATGTCCGTAGCCGAGGGCATTGACGCCGATGCCGCTGAGCAGGTCAAGATAACGATTGCCACTCTCATCAATCAGATGTACGCCCTCTCCGCGCACGAATAGCACAGGATTGCGTTCATAAGTCGAGAGCAGCAGCTTCGACTCTGCGGCGCGAATGGTATCGAGTTTCGTCATGCGACGAGCACCTCCGTTCCTTGAATCACTTTCGAATTGCAGAGGTCGGGCAGCAGTGCGGCTGCATCGGCCGGTAGAATGCGCACGCGTTTGACGCCATGCAGCAACGCCTCGCGGCACGCACTGAGCTTGGGCAGCATGCCGCCACTGATGACTGCATCTTTTGTCAGTCCAGCGATTTGCGTGACGCTTAGCCAGCGCATCACTTCTCCGTCTGCACCACGGACTCCCGGTACATCGGTCAGAAAGACCAGTGCGTCCGCCTTGCAGCAGGTAGCACATGCCGCGGCCATTTCATCAGCATTGATGTTGTAGTACTCGCCGTCAAAGCCAAGCGCGAGGCTGGACAGCACAGGTACAGAGCCCATTTGCCAGATTGCGTGAAGCCAGCGAGGGTCCGATGAAACGATCTCTCCGACAAATCCAAGGTCAGGTGCAGTGCGCTTCTTGCGCGCGCGAAAGACCAGTCCATCGCCGCCAGACAGCCCTACGGCAGACTGGCCATGCGAGCCAAGTGCGCCAACCAGGAATTTATTTACCTGGCCGCCCAGCACCATCAGTGCCGTATCGCGCGTCTCGGCGTCGGTGATCCGCAAGCCACCGACAAATTCGCTGACCTTGCCGAGCTGCTTCAGCGTTCTTGTCAGCTGCACGCCTCCGCCATGCACCACAGCCACCTGGTTGCCGTTCTTAACCATCTCGGCAATTGCCTTTGCGCAGCTATGAAGCAGTGCGGGATTTTCGAGGGTCGCTCCTCCGAGCTTGACGACAAATTTCATTCGAGCCCCTCCGATTCCTTCCATCCTTCGCTTACATTCAGGTTCTGCACCGCCTGGCCGGCAGCGCCTTTGAGCAAATTATCGAGGCAGGAAACGATCACGCATCGTCGCCCGTCCTGCGCCAGCTGAAAGCCGATATCGCAGTAGTTCGTTCGCACAGAGTGCTGTATCTGTGGCAGCTCGCCCCGCGCGTAGAGACGCACCATAGGACTAGATGCATAGAACTCCCCGAAGATCTTCGCGACGCTTTCCGGCGTCTGTGCCTGGCGGAAAGATACATAAATTGTCGACAGAATTCCCCGCGGTATCGGCAGCAGATGCGGTGTGAAGATGATCTGCTCTGATGCGATGCCCAGCTGTTCCAGCAGCTCGCCTGTGTGCCTGTGGCCGAAGACAGCGTACGCTGATAAATTGTCTGCCGCGTACATGAAGTGAGTCTTCGCCGTCGGAGCTTTGCCGGCTCCGGATACGCCGGATTTGGAATCGCAGACGATGCCGCGTTCCAGGTCAACCAGCCCTGCGGAGGTTAAAGGCTTGAGGGCCAGGATGGCTGATGTTGCATAGCAGCCTGGATTGGCAATTAATTGCGCATCGCGAATCGCTTCGCGGTGCAGCTCGGGCATTCCATAGACGCTCTTTGCCTGAACCTCCGCCGCGAGAGCTGAGTCCTGATCGGCGAATTTATACACGGCGCGGTTGCCTTCATCGTTGAGCCGCCACGCACCACTTAAATCGATAACGCGGATGCCCTGAGCCAACGCCTGGGGCGCCCACTCGCGGGACTGCTCATGCGGGGTTGCGAGGAAGAGAACCTCAATACCGCTGGATTGCAGCAACTCCCACGAAAACGGCTCAATTTGCAGCGATGCGGATCCGGTGCTGTCGCGCAGTTGCGGGTGTAACGCTGTAAGGCGGGCCGGCTCTCTGCCAAGAAAGAGGGGCCTCGTTCCCGCAAGGCGCGGATGATGCAAAAGCAGCCTTGCCAGTTCTGCGCCTGCGTAGCCTGTCACTCCCATGAGCGCAATGTGTGGTGTCTTTTTCATCTTCAACCAATCATCTCTTCAAGGCGGTCGCGCAATTGCGCTGCCTGCTTCTGGTCAGGGCAAATAATCAGTACCGTGTCATCACCGGCGATGGTGCCGACTACCTCCGGCAGATCTTCGTGATCCATGGCTGCTGCAACGGGCTGTGCCCCTCCGAGAGTTGTGATCAGTACGAGCTGGTTCTGCGCCTGCTTCACCTTAAGGCCAAAGCCGCTGAGCACTTCGGCAAGGGTGGGCTGATCGTCATCTTCCTCATCCCGGCCATTGCCGTTGGGGAGAGCATACCCATTTGGGCCTTTATACAGGCGGAGCTCGTGAATATCGCGGGAGAGCGTCGCCTGAGTCACATCGAAACCGCGGCGGATCAACTTGCGGCGCAGCTCATCCTGACTGGTTACAGCAATTGTTGCCACCAGGTTGCGAATTGCGCTGTGCCGTTCTGTCTTGCTCATCTCTTGAACTCTATAAGCCAGAAAAACGCGGCCTGGAGGCCGCGCCCTCAATGCATAAAAATACAATACAATGTATAAATATGCAGAGCGCATTTGTCAACTTCCGGGAGCGCTCAAAAATTTCTTGCCATCTCACATTAATTTTTCGCCGCAGTTGCCGGCGTTGAGGAATATAGTTAGTCATGGGCCGCATAACTTTTTCTAATTCGCCGGTTTCTCCGGCTTGCGATCGTGTCTCTCAAAGCACCCCTGCGGGGAGCTCTTCACGCCATACTCTTATTGACCCGCGATTTGAACATGACTCCTGCGGTGTAGGGTTTGTTGCGACGCTTGAAAACAAGCCATCCCATGACATCTTGGCCAAGGCGCTAACGGCGCTGGCACGGCTGGAGCATCGCGGCGCGGTTGCCGCGGACGGCAAATCGAGCGACGGAATTGGAATCAGCACTGCCATTCCCCGCGAGCTGCTCCTTTCTTCTGCGGAAATTACGCTTGAAGACGAAAAGCCGCTGGCAGTCGGCGTGGTGTTTTTTCCGGTCGGAACCGGCAGTGAAGCCGCACAGCATGAGCTCGAGCGGGCGCTGGAGGCGCAGGCTCTTGAGGTGCTCGCATGGCGCGAAGTCCCTACGCGAACGGAGATACTCGGCGAGCTGGCGCTGGCCACACTGCCGGAGATCCGCCATGTGCTGATCACGACCCAGGATAGTGCAAAACTTGAGCGGCGCCTTTATCTCGCGCGCAAGCAGTTTGAGCGCAGCGGGGCAGCGGGCTATGTATGTTCGCTTTCGTCGCGGACCATGGTTTACAAGGCCATGTGCGCAGGCCGCTTGCTGGCGGATTTCTATCCTGATCTTGCTGATCCTCGGTTTATTACTCCCTATGCTGTCTTCCACCAGCGTTATGCGACGAATGTTGCGCCTTCCTGGGATCGGGCCCAGCCCTTCCGGTTGCTGGCCCACAACGGAGAAATCAATACCGTATGGGGCAATCGTGCCCGGATGGACGCCCGCGCAGCAACGCTTCCCGAAGAACTGAAGCCTGTCTTCACGCCGGATGGCTCAGACTCCACTAGTCTGGATGAAACACTGGAGCTGCTCTCCCATAATGGCCGTACCATTGCCGAGGCCGTGCGCATGCTGCTGCCTCCCGCACAGGATCGGCGGCAGTCCGCATTTTTCTCATACAACGAAGATTGCATTGAGCCATGGGATGGGCCTGCGGCGCTGGCTTTCACCGACGGACGGTTGATCGGCGCTGCACTGGACAGGAATGGTCTGCGGCCCTGTCGCTTCTTCGTGACAGAGGACAGGCTTGTAGTCGTCGGCTCTGAAGCCGGGCTGGTTGACCTGGACCCGGAAAAGGTAGTGCACAGTGGACGGCTCGGTCCTGGGCAAATGCTCGTAGCCGATCTGATCGATCATGTGCTCTATGAGAATGACGAACTTCTGGAGATTTTCGATAAGGCTGCCCCGCAGTATGAGGCTTTGCTGGAAGACACGACTCTCGATCCTTCCACTCCGGTTGAGTCCCTTGATTCGGCTGAGTTGATGAGGCTCCAGCTTGGCTTCGGCTACAGCCGCGAAGACGTAAAAATGATTCTGCAGCCGATGGCCGCCGATGGCAAAGACGCAGTCTGGTCAATGGGCGATGACACTCCGCTCGCGCCTCTCGCCCGCACGCCTCGTCCGGTGTATGCCTACTTCCGCCAGCGCTTCGCCCAGGTTACGAATCCACCCATTGATTCTCTCCGCGAGGCGTGCGTGATTCAGCTTCATACGCGCCTAGGTCCTTGGCCACATATCCTCGACAAACGGGCTCACCTGCCGGGCCTCTCTCTCTCTTCGCCGCTGCTGTCTCTCGGCCAGATGGAGGCGCTGCGCACCCGGCATCATGGCCTCATCGACAATCTGCCACTGGCTGTTCTTGAGTGTGTTTTCAATCCAGCATGCACTCTCGAAACGGCGCTCACCGATCTTGCTGCCAAGGCGATCGAACTCGTTCGTGGTGGAGCGGCTATTCTGCTGCTGACGGATCGCGTCTGTGGCCCGCAGGCTATCCCCGTGCCGATGGCTCTGGCGATCGGGGCAGTGCACCAGGCACTGATCCGCGCAGGCGAACGCACACGTGCCGGTCTTGCCGTGGAAGCCGGCGACTGCCGCGATCTGCACCACGCAGCCGTGCTGCTCGGTATGGGCGCGGGCGCTGTATGTCCCTGGCTTGCGCTCGAAACGGCGCGCAGTATAAATCCAGAGTCAGGGGAAGCAAACCTGCTGCACGCCTTTGACGCGGGTCTCGCAAAGATCATGTCAAAGATGGGCATTTCGGCCGTGGACAGCTACCGTAGCGCCCATCTCTTTGACTCGATCGGTCTGAGCGAGCAGGTGATAGACCGGTGCTTCTACGGCACACCTGCCCCTCTGGGCGGAGTAGGCTTCGCTGAGCTGGAGATCGGTGTCCGTGAAACCTGGCTCGGCAGTCAGGGGAATGGTGATGCACCTCAGGCGCCGGGCGGCCAGGTGGCATCGGTCGCTGTGGCTAAAGATCTGCCCGACTATGGATGGGTACGCTTTCGCAAGGCAGACAAAGCCGAACCGCACTCCTGGCAGCCGCAGACGGTAAGGATGCTGCAGACTGTTGTCGGCACGGCCCGTGGCGCTGCGGTCGCAGCAGCCGTCACAGAGCCCGGACAGGCATGGGCAGCCTTCAGCACGCAGGCTACAGAGAAGCAGCCAGCCACGCTGCGGGATCTGCTCGAGTTCAGACCGGCAGGGGCGCCGCTGGCGCTGGAACAGGTTGAGCCTGCTGAGGATATTTATCCGCGCTATATCGCAAGCGCTATGTCGTTGGGGTCGCTGAGCCCGGAAGCACATCAGACGATTACTGCAGCGATGAACATGCTGGGCGCCCGCTCAAACACAGGGGAGGGAGGCGAGGATCCGGCGGTCTATGATCCCAACGGTGAGCTGATGCTCAACGGCTCACTCGTGCCCGCTAAGCTGCTCAATAACAAGATCAAGCAGGTCGCCTCGGGAAGATTTGGCGTTACCGCCGCCTATCTAATGAATGCTGAGGAGATCGAGATCAAAGTCGCGCAGGGCTCCAAGCCTGGCGAAGGTGGTCAGCTCCCCGGTCACAAGGTGACTGAGTTGATCGCGCGTCTACGCCACTCCCAGCCTGGTGTTTCTCTCATCAGCCCGCCGCCACACCACGATATCTACTCCATCGAGGACCTGGCCCAGCTCATCCACGACTTGAAGCGGGTAAACCCCAAGGCTGCTATCGGAGTAAAGCTCGTCTCAGAGTGCGGAGTGGGAACGGTTGCTGCCGGCGTGGCTAAGGCCTATGCCGACTACATCGTAATCGCAGGGCATAATGGCGGTACGGGTGCTTCGCCGCTGTCCAGTATTAAATATGCGGGAAACCCGTGGGAGATCGGCCTGGCTGAAGCTCAGCAGGTGCTCCTGGCCAACGGCCTGCGCGGAAGGGTCCGTCTGCGCACTGACGGTGGACTGCGAACTGCCCGTGACATTCTCTTCGCCGCGATGCTTGGTGCGGATGAATTCGCTTTTGGTACATCGGTACTCGTAGCCCTGGGCTGCGACATGGCGCGGCAATGTCACCTGAATACGTGCCCGACTGGGATTGCGACACAGCGACCTGATCTTCGAGCGAAATTCCGCGGCAGGCCTGAACATGTTGTCAAGTTCTTTGAGGAACTGACGCGTGACCTGCAGGCGCTGCTGGCTAAGCTGGGTCTTTCATCTCTTAATGCTGCGATCGGCCGTACTGATCTGCTTGAGCAGCTACGCCATGAAGGAGGTCTCGATCTGAAGCCGCTACTGGCGGCGCCGACCAAGGGGGAAATCCGCTGGCAGGGAAGGCGCAATGCCCGACCGTATGAGCACGCACCGATGGATGACGCGTGGGTCAACGCGGCTCTGGCGGCTTATAAGGCAGGTAAGCCTTTCGAGCTCTCAAGCCCTGTTACCAACGAAGATCGCACCCTCGGCGCACGGCTTGCTGGGGAACTGGCGATGTTGCAGGCTCGCGGCATTAAATCGGACGCTACCTTGACTTTTCGGCTCACCGGCGTTGCCGGTCAGTCTTTCGGCGCGTTCGCCACTCAAGGCATGAAGCTCGTTCTCGAGGGGTTAGCGAATGACTTCGTCGGCAAGGGTCTTTGCGGCGGCGAACTTATCCTGCGTGGCCAGGGCCGTGCGGCTCTCGAAAGCGAGCAGCACGTCATTCTCGGTAACGTAGCACTTTACGGTGCAACGAGCGGCGCGCTCTACGCTGCGGGCCGGGCGGGGGAACGCTTTGCGGTTCGTAACTCAGGTGCGCTCGCGATTGTCGAAGGTATCGGTGACCACGGCTGCGAATATATGACCGGGGGGCTTGCGGTTGTCCTAGGGCCAACCGGCATGAACTTTGGAGCAGGCATGACAGGAGGTCTTGCCTGGGTCTTTGATCATGACGGGCACTTCATGCAGCGGGAGCGCTATCATACCGGCTTCTTGATGCCCGAGCGGTATGCTGATCTCGACGACGAAGCCCGGCAGAGTATCCGCGAACTGGTTATGCTTCATGCTGAAAAGACAGCCAGTACACGCGCCCGCTGGCTTCTTGCAGAATGGGACACGCTGGCGCAGCAGTTCATTCGTCTGACTCCCAAGCCGCAGTCTTAAACAAGCCAGGCTGCTTTTATCGGGGCGCTTTGAGCTTTCGCTCAGGGCGCCCATCGTTGTCATTGCTCCTACTTTCTCCAGGATTGAGGGGCTATTCTTCTGCTGCTAAAAATTGAATTGATCTTTCTCCCCCATTAGCAACTCTGCCGTACACTTCTTGTTGAATGAATCTTCAGGTTGATACAGTGCCGCCCTCGTCGTTTGCAAAGGATTACGAGAAGTCTTCTCTTGGTCTCACCACCATCAACGATGTTTTTCTGCGCGTAGCGGGCCGCGGTCACCAAACAGCCGCTTTGTGGCAGGACCGGGCGGGTGCGTGGCTTCCCATCAGCGGGGCCCAGTTTTACCAGAGGGTCCGGTCGCTGTCACTTAGCTTCTCCTCTTGGGGAATTCGTAAGGGAGACCGTATCGCTCTTCTCGCGGAGAATCGATGGGAGTGGCAAGTGTCAGACTTTGCCGCGTCCATGCTGGGGGCGGTCAGCGTGCCTATCTATCCCACACTCACGGCTGACCAAACGGCTGAACTGCTGTTTGACTCAGGAAGTCGCATTGCAGTTGTTTCTACTCGGCAGCAGTTGAAAAAGCTTACCGCTGTTCGCTCGCGGACAGCTCTCGAGCAGATCATCCTCATGGACGAGGATGAAGCGGATGGCGCGGTACTGTTCTCTTCGCTCATCGAGGGGGCGGACGATCGCGGTATCGAGAGGGATGCGGCATTCGAACGACGGGCAGGCGAAGTCGGTCCTTCGGATCTCGCTACCATCATTTACACCTCGGGAACGACGGGTGAACCGAAGGGGGTTATGTTGACCCACGGGAATCTTGCGTCGAACCTCAACTACTCTACACGTGACTTCCAGTTCACGGAGGAAGACTCCTGCATCTCCTTCCTCCCGCTCTCGCATGTCACTGCGCGGCATCTTGATTACGTATTGTTAGCCCGCGGGGCTACGGTCGCGTACTGTCCTGGTTTTGAAAAGCTGCCGGCAGCGATGAAGAGCGTGCGTCCAACAGTTTTCGTGGCTGTGCCCCGCGTTTATGAAGAAGTGCGGCAGGAGACGGAGCGCCGCGCGGCGCGCTCTCCGATAAAACTGCGCATCTTCAACTGGGCGCTCAAGGAAGGAGCTCGGCATAAGGGTGCAGTTCTCACAGGCCGCACGCCGTCCTCGCCACTTTGGAAGCTGGCCGATAAGCTCGTCTTTTCGAAGCTGAGAGAGAGCTTCGGAGGGCGTGTCCGCTATTTCATCGCAGGGGGCGCGCCGCTCGGACTCGACAGCGCGGAGTGGTTTGCGAGTGCCGGCATCCGCATTCTTGAGGGGTACGGTCTCACCGAGACATCGCCGGTCCTCTCGCTCAACTCGACCCGCGAATACCGCATTGGTTCGGTTGGCCCAGCCATGCCAAATGTGGAGTTTCGCATCGCTGAAGATGGGGAACTGCTGGTGCGCGGTCCGAGTATTTTCAAGGGCTATTGGCAGCGGCCCCAGGCGACCAGCGAAGTCATTGATCCGGAAGGTTGGTTTGCGACGGGGGATATCGGGCGTTTTGATGATGCTGGATTCCTCTACATCACGGATCGCAAGAAGGAGTTGATCAAGAATTCCGGTGGCAAGCTGATTGCTCCGCAACCCATTGAAAATAAATTAAAAGCGCACCGCTTCATCGCGCAGGTGGCTATTGTTGGAGACCGCCAGAAGACGCTAAGCGCCCTTATCTCGCCCAACTTTCCAGCACTGGAGGAGTGGGCAAAGCAGCAGGGAATCACCGTCGCCGATTGGACCATGCTGGTAGCTGATCCTCGAGTGACGGCCGAATTCAAAAATATTGTCCGCAGCGTAAACAAGTCGCTAGCCAGCTTCGAGAGCATTGGCAAGTTCAAGGTGGTGCCCGATGAGTGGTCGATCGATTCCGGGGAACTCACGCCTAGTATGAAGCTCAAGCGCCGGGTCATCCTGGAACGCTATGCGGCGGAGATCAGGGAGTTTTATTTATAGCCTTCGACCGCAGAGGACTCCCTGGCCGGACCGGTCAATTTTTCTCTGCAATACATGATCGCCGAGGGGCAAGTGCCTCTCCCAGAGTGGGAAGAAGGCTAGACCGGCTGCTATACTCGTAAGGTTGTGACAGCCGGATTGCACTCGACTGTCCTTGCACCCAACTCAACGCACAAGCTCCGAGGTTTTTATGTCCGGCCATTCAAAATGGGCGACAATTAAGCACAAAAAGGGCGCGCTCGACGCCAAGCGCGGCAAGACTTTCACCCGTCTGATTAAAGAAATAACGATTGCCTCGCGCCAGGGCGGGGGCGATCCTGACGCAAATCCGCGGCTCCGTACTGCAATCGCCGCGGCAAAGGCAGAGAATATGCCTGCGGATAACATCAAGCGCGCCATCCAGCGCGGCACTGGCGAGCTGCCCGGCGCAACCTATGAGGAGATTTCCTTTGAGGGCTATGGCCCAGGCGGAGTAGCAGTGATTGTTGAGGCAACGACAGACAATCGCAACCGTGCGGTGAGCGAGATTCGCCATACGTTCTCAAAGAATGGGGGCAATCTTGGCGAGCCGAACTCTGTACGCTTCATGTTCTCCAAAAAAGGAATCATCGCTATTCCTAAAGAGCAGGCTGATGAAGAGAAGCTGATGAATATTGTGCTCGAGGCCGGCGGCGACGATCTGAACGACGAAGGCGACACGTGGGAGATCATCACCGAACCCAGCGCGTATGAGGCTGTTGCCCAAGCCGTTCGTGATGCGAAGATCGAGACCACGATGTCAGAGATCACGATGGTGGCGTCTACTTACACGAAGCTTGAGGGCGCGACAGCAAACCAGATGATCCGCCTGCTCGAAGCGCTTGAAGACAACGATGACGTGCAGAATGTCTATTCGAATTTCGATATGGACGCTACACAGATGGAAGAAGTTGCTGGCTGATTTAGCCGATTTGGCAGAGACAGGGCCGCCGCCGGCGGCCTTTTTCTCGCGTCTAACTAGTTATCCCATCGCTCCGGAAAAGGATTCATGCTGCCAGGTAAACTCGCGACCCTCTGCTCTCTTCTCGCTTCGGCGATGCTCTCGCTTCCCGCAACCGCACAGACCTTTCAGAAACCTGCTCCAGGAAATGACAAGCCAGCATCCGCGATGCTTGCAACCGATCCGTGGGAGATTGGTGCATTTTTCCAAGGGGGCGTAGGTATAGGGAGCGACCGATCGGATTTTCGCTTCACCAGTGCGGGCGTACGCGTAGGAAAGGTGATTACGGATCAGCATCTTCGTGGACCTTTACGCGGCCAGTTTGAATATGCAGGAGAGCTGATGCCATATTGGCAGGCATTCACCCCCGCGCCACACACCCAGGTCATCACTACCACAAACAACGGAACTACGGAGTACACCTATGCTCCGGTGGGCGGCGGCACTTACTCCGGTCTCAGCATCACGCCGATCATTCTGCGATGGAACCTCCAGACCACAGCGCGCTTTGCTCCGTGGATCCAGGGAGCGGGTGGTCTGATCTGGACCAATCATAAGTTTCCGCCCGACTTCATGGTGCAGCATGGTCAGCCGGGAGGCACGAGCGTCTTCAACTTTACTCCGCAGTTCGGAGTGGGATTTCATTACTTCATCAAAGACCGCCGCTCGATTGATTTTGCGGCTAATGCAATTCATATCTCCAGCGCCAGCCTTGGCGACCACAACCCGGGCGTGAATGCCAGTGTGCAGTTTCAAATTGGGTACACCTGGTGGAAGTAGATGCTGGAGGCTCCTCTAGTCGTTTCAGCACAAAAGAAATGCAGCCATGAATGGGCACTGGCAGTAGACTTTCCAGAATGAGCGTCATGTCTGAACCGCTGATAGAGTGTGTCCCAAACTTTTCCGAGGGCTTGGACCGCGGCAAGATTGAATCGATCATTGCTGCCATGAAGATAGACGGCGTGCGTCTGCTGGATTATTCGCTGGATCCAGACCACAACCGTTCCGTGGTTACTCTTGCAGGGGCTCCGGGTGTTGTAGTCGAGGCAGCGGTACGCGCTGCCGGCCGGGCCGCAGAGCTTATAGACCTCACGGCGCAGCAAGGCGCTCATCCTCGCATCGGCGCTGCAGACGTAATCCCATTTGTGCCGATCAGCGGGATTTCTCTCGAACAATGTGCGCTGCTGGCCAGGCAGGCCGGGCAGGAAATTTGGAAACGCTACGGCATACCGGTGTACTTCTACGAGGCGGCGGCGGCTCGCCCCGATCGGGCACTCCTGGAAGAGGTGCGACGTGGCCAGTTTGAGGGGCTGCGCGATGCGGTCGCCAAAGACGTCACCCGGCGGCCAGACGTTGGAGGACCCATGCTGCATCCTACCGCTGGAGCATCTGCCGTAGGGGCCAGGCGCTTCCTTATTGCGTACAACATTTATCTGGATTCGGCAGACGTCACGGCGGCGCGGGCGATCGCCCGCGAAATTCGGGCATCCGGCGGCGGCCTTTCAGGCGTAAAAGCTATGGGAGTTTTTGTTCAGGGACTGGCGCAGATTTCCATGAACATCACGGATTTTCGCAAGACCTCAGTCGGGGCAGTTTATGACGCGGTAAAGCGTTGCGCGGCCCGATTCAAGGCCTCTCCTGTGCGCGGGGAACTCATCGGCCTGCTTCCAGAGGCTGCTTATGAGCGGAACAGCGAGTGGGTGCGTCAATTGCATGAGTTTGATCCAGAGGAAAAACTGCTTGAGCGTAAGCTGGAACATCCGCTCGCATGGCCTGAACGTATTACCAGCGCAACAGTCTAAGATAGAGAAAGCACGCTGGTGGATTACGCTGGATGTCTGCCTTTTGAAAAACACGATGAAAACAAACCATATGATCTCGAAATACTGCTTCCGTTTCGCGCTGGCCGTTTCTCTGGGCTGCATGTCTGCCGGCTCCCTGCAGGCTGCTCAACTAGCTAACGATGCGCGTGCTGCCATTCCAAGGGAAGTACAGCAATTGATCTCCGTTGATTATCGCGCCATGCAGAACTCTCAGGCAGCGATGGATTTGAAGTCGCGGGTATTGCCTCCGGAACTGAAGCAACTGGAGACAGCGCTTAGGCAGTCCGGACTGAATGATACCAATGATGTAGATGAGTTAGCCTTTGCATCGTTCCGTACGCCGGGAAGCTCAAACCCAGACGACATTCGTATCATCGGCCTCGCCCAGGGTGAGTTCTCTCTGCCTGATATTCTGGCGAACTTCAGAAAGCACAAGATTAAGCCGACTCTGTTGCGGGCTAACAAGATTTACACAATGGGAAACAGCGGGATGCTGGTCAGCTTTCTGAATCCGACAACAATGGTTTTCGGGAGCAAGGATGCTCTCACCGCTGCTCTAGATGCGCGGGACGGCCTGCGGCCCAGTTTCCTGGCTAATGAGGCTGCGGTGCAGCAGATGGAAGCGGTCGACTCCGAGCCAGTGTGGAGCATTCTTGATCAGAAGGGGACGCAGACCATGATGCGGAGTGTCATGGGAGAAGCGGCTCAGCTTAGTGATTTCGATACGGTTAAGAAGCGGTTGCTTAGCTCTCGTTACACTATGAACTTCCAGAACGGCGTCAAGTTCAGCCTTGATGTTATTACTCCTGATACTTTTACTGCGGCCACCATGTCATCGCTGATGAATGCAGCAGCCATGTACAAAAAAATGAGCGGAACTCCAATCGAGCAGCAGGCTATCGACAACACCAAAATTGACTCGAGCGCCGGCATTCTTGAAGTGCGGTATGCCTCTTCAGACAATCAGTTTTCCACGTTATTGCACTCGTCACTTTTTCAGACGGTGGTCCACTAGCGAGCTGTGGCGCAATGCACCGGATGGTGCTTAGTCACTGACTGAAAGAGGTTCTGGGCCGGAGGACATGGCCGCGATCTCAACCCGGTTACGGCCGGATCTCTTGGCTGCATAGAGAGCGCTATCTGCGGCTTCGATAATCTGGATGACGGATGATCCGCGCTGGGGAGTCACTGTGGCGCAGCCTGCACTTACGGTCACTATGCCAGTGTCATTTCCTTCATGACGTAGCGCGCGCTTCTCAACAGCCGCACGCAGTTGCTCGGCGAGTTCAAATGCTCCCTGGCCGTTTGTCGCGGGCAACACGATCGCAAATTCTTCGCCACCGAAGCGAGCGACGAGATCCGCCGGTCGTCTCACCACGTCTAGGGCCGCCTCGGCGATCTGTTTCAGGCAGCTATCCCCGCGTATGTGGCCATAGAGGTCGTTGTAGGCCTTAAAGTGATCGACGTCGAGCAATATCAGAGAAAGCGGCAGTCGTGTACGTATGGACCGCCGCCATTCAATAGTCAGTACCTCGTCCAGGCGGCGGCGGTTGGCGATGCCGGTAAGTCCGTCCACCGTAGCCAACGCTTCGAGTGCAAGATAGGCGCTCTGCAGATCCTCCTCAGATGATTTCCGAGTGGTAATATCGCGCGAGACATTTACGAATCCTATGATTTCGCCGGTTTTTGGGTCGGGATAGGGACTCAGGTTTGCTTCAAGCCAAGTGTAGTTGCCATCCTTGCGCCGCATGCGATAAGAAACTTCCTTCACGACCGCGCCGCGCGCGATGGCGGCCAGTTGGCTTCGCATCATGGGCACATCTTCCGGATGCCCCAGCTGTTCGTAGGTGTTGCCGAGCAGCTCCTCGGGTGTCCAGCCTAGGATGTCCACGCAGGCTGGAGAGACATACTTCCTTGTGCCGTCGAGCAGCCCCATGATGATGATGTCTCGCGAGTGCTCAGCAATCAGCCGATAGCGTGCCTCGCTTTCGAGCGCCAGCTGTTCCAGGCGCCGCCGCTCTGCAAGGACCATGGCCAGCACCGCAACGGAAAAAATACATGCGGCCAGAAAGAGTTGAAAAACCCACATCGCGGGAATCGGAGACCCCGGACGGATCAGCATAAGCGGGCCGTGTCCGAGAGAAGTAAAGGCACTTCCGAGGATGGCTATGAGTACGACGCCGATCACCCCGCCAGCGAATCCGAGATAGGTGACAGTTAACAGCAGTGCAGGAAAGTCTAGGAAAAACAGCGGAAGAGAACTCTGGCTGAAGATCAGACAGGAAAATAGCGCGGTCGTTAGAAGCAGAAGTAAGGTATTAGACAGTTGACGACGCCCAAACGGCATGGCGATGTCGCCAGTGGTCAGGCCAACCACCAGTGGAACGACGATACCGAGGCCGAGTGCGCCCGTGAAAAACCAGCTAAAGGTGTAGTTCCAGGAGAATGTATGCAGAAGCAGGTATTGAGCTACGGAGACCAACGCTGCGGATGCGGCCGACGGAAGTAATGCTCCAAAGCCGATCAGCGTCAGCAGCCGGCCCAGCCCGATCGGTGGGGGAGCGAAATCAAGGATTCGTCCAATCAGGTAGGCCGCCAGTGCAACCTCCACTATGTCCGCACTGACATGACAAATTCCTTGAAGCAAGGGATAGTGAAGCAGCCATCGTGCCGCCAGTGAGCCGGCAAAACCGGAGGTCAGAAAAAGTGTCCATTTCCTTGTGCCCGCGATCAGGATGATGGCGGTGAGGAACCCATTCGTCCACCACAGAGGATACAAGTCGTGATTACTGCCCGCCAGGGCAAGATTGGCTGTAGCAACGATTCCAATTACCAGGCTTAGTCCAAGAAAGGAGGCAACTCCGCGCATCAGAGCAGATTGTAGAAATTTCCTCCTGCGCATTCCCTTTGAACTCCAGACCATATTGAAAATAAAAGATTTATCGCGGGGGAAAATACAGGCAAAACTTACCTATCTGATTTGAACGAAGAACATCTAAATCGGGACGTCTTAAGCGTACTACTGCATAGACAGGTGCGTCTGCCAAGTCGTTTTATCGGCAGGACCAATTAGTACCGTTAAAGTTCCCTGTTGCCCTGAGTCAAGCGACGGTCCGGAAACCTTATGAACGTGGCCAGTAGCGTCTGTGAAAGTGAGACTGACCGGTCCTGCACCTTGTACCTTAAAACGATACGAGTAAGCGGCCCCGGCTGCAAGAGAATCGACTCCGAAGCTTGCACTTGGGTAATCCATCTCGAGGAGCTGGAGCGCAGAGCCGCTATGGTTTTCTATTTTTACGCTTATAAAGGGTGAACGACACCCTGAGCAGATCAGGGTAAATACCACGAGGGAGAGTAATGACAGTCGTTCGAGTTGTTGCTTCATATTCCTGACTTGCGCTGCAGTATTCGCGCGGTAAGCACCACGCCTGTTTCGTTATTATGCAGCGTAATCGGGAAAGCTAAAACATTCCACACCCACTCCTCCCCTTTGCGGGGCAGGTTGAGCAGGCCACGATAAGTCCGATCGATATATGTTTCGCGGGTTGCTGCCACGGTACGCAAGATTTCCCGCCAGTCATCGGCCAGTTCAGGCATCTCTACAAACATGTTTCGCCCTGGAAACCACTCGCGAGGACGCTCCAGGAGCCGCGCACAGGATTCATTCACGTAATGCCAGTCTCCATCCCCGTTCAATATTTCGAGCACCACATCCTCGCCCATCGCCATGTTGATTCTTGAGTAGAAAAAATCCCGGGCGTCGACCACCACCGGCTTACCTCGGCGTTTGGCCTCAAAGGAGCGTAATGCCGTTACAAGGTCATCAATCGAACTGTACCCTTTCAGCAGATGCATATCTTCGGGACCGCCGAAACGGCGTTCAAGGGTAGCCGATAGGATGATGATCGGCACCTCCGGATGCTGGCGGCGCAATTTGGCTGCTACTTCCGTACCGAATTTTCCTGCACCGAGATGATAGTCGAGCACTGCGATATCGATCTGATCAAGTAATGCCTCGGCTTCTTCAACGGTGGTGGCCGTTTCCGTAAGGTAGCCCCATTTACGGAGAATGGTCGACCGGAGCAATAGGTTCTCCGGATGATCGTCAAGCAGCAGTACGCGAACAGGTTCTGCGACCACCTGTAAACCGCCACTTCCGTTTGGTTCGTTTTTATCGATCATGTGCTTGTTTGGATGCTACCTTCTTTAAGATTCGATGTAACGGCCTGACCGACTAAGTTTGAGGCTTTCGGCGGATCTGCCTGAGAAGCTCAGGCAGGCGGTTAAAGACAGCAGAAGACTTCAGCCACTGCCGGTTATCAATGGCCGGATAGCCACTCACCACTTTGCCCGCCTCAACATCGTTGGCAATTCCCGACTGGGCAGTGGCAATGACGCCATCTCCTATGGTGCAATGACCAGCAACCCCCACTTGCCCCGTCAGGATCACATTTCGACCCACGCGAGTTGAGCCCGCAAGCCCAACTTGCGCACATAGCAAAGTGTTTTCCCCGACGCTTGATCCGTGGCCGACCTGCACAAGGTTATCGATCTTCGCACCGCGCCCGATGCGCGTTTCCCCAATACTTGCGCGATCAATGCAGGCGTTGGCCTGCACCTCGACCTCGTCGTCGAGAATCGCTGGGCCAGATTGGGTGATCTTATGCCAATTTCCTGTCGCGTCTTTCGCAAAGCCGAAGCCATCCGAGCCGACTACCGCGCCGTTTTGGAGGATCACATGATCGCCAAGCCTGCATTTTTCCCGCACAACTGAGTGAGTATGTGCAAAAAAGAAATTACCGATTGCTACATCGGGATAGATCACTACATGGGGAAGGATCGTCGCATGGTCCCCAATGCTTACCCCGCGTCCAATCACCACGTAAGCCCCGATGTGCGCACTGTGTCCAAGTTTGGCGGAGTCATCGATGACCGCAGTAGGGTGAATGCCCGGCTCGTACACTGGCGGTGGATTGAAAAGTTCAATAGCTTTGGCAAATGACAGGTAGGGGTTGGAGGACCTTAATGTTGCCGTTGCCAGTGCAGGGAAATCAGGATTTACAAGGATGGCGCCTGCGGCCGTCGTATGGGCAAGTGATGCATACTTGGGATTCGCGACAAAGGTCAGGTCGTTTGCTGTAGCCTCTTCAATTCCAGCCACCGCTGTAATCTCAGTCTCTCCGTCTCCGTTCAGCGTGGCTCCCAGGCGGTCCGCCAACTCCTTCAACTTCATAGCGACGATTGTATCTTGCCGAGACCTGAATGTTCGTCCGGAAACAATTGTTCTTGAGACGGTAGTAGAGGAGGCATCTTTGCAGCGCCTGCCCCAGCACGTTGACTGCTTCCTAAGAGGGCAACTACTTCAAAAGCTGTGATCGAGCTCCGCGGTATCCAGATTCGCTGCGTGTTGCTGCGCAGGTCGGGAGGAGTCAGGAAAATGCCAGGCGGCGTCACCAAGGTTAGATCATTCTCAGCAAGCCCTTCGACTACATCTCCATCTTTAAGCGTAAGGCGAAGCCACAAGCCTCGGCCGCGTGGTCGTCCAGCAAAGCTTTTTCGCAGGAGGCGCTCCGGGTTTTCTATCTCTCCGGAATTGAAGTCACGCACAAAACAAAGCCACTTAAGCTGCGCATAAAAGACCGGAAGGATCTTGCCGTCCAGACTCAGTACTTCCAACTGGTCCCCGTCTGCCCAGAGGCTACTGGAGAGATATCCGGCGAGCCATTCCTGATTTAGCATCCGCGCGACGATTTTTTTCCTGGAGGTAGGCATAACAACTCTTTATGCCAGATTGTCGCACGGCTATCCGACTTCTTTATGCCAGATTGTCGCACGGCTATCCGACTGAAGCCGCGGAAATAGTGCAAGGCGGGGTAGCCCATGACTGGAAAGATGTGTTAAAGTACTGCTTTGTGTAACCTCTAGGATGATCCATAAGCTATTCATTTTCAGAGGCTTAGATTGGGATCAGCTGAACGGTTTCAAGACCGCTTCTGCAGACTGGCAAGGCATGCATGCCCGACTATATTTACCTTCTCGAGAACCGGCTTTCTCCCGCCCAGCGTAACGCATTACAACTTGTGCGTGACATCGCTCGGGACGCCTCGATGACCGTTTTCCTTGCCGGAGGAGCTGTCCGCGATCTGACAAGCGGCTCTTCGGTTCGCGATCTTGATTTCACGGTTCAAGGAAACGCCCTCAAGCTATTGAAAAAGCTCGAGAAAAGTGGCGTTGTGTTGCTTGGAGAGCATGAGCCTTCAAGGAGTATGTCTCTCTGGTTTCCAGGCAGCGTACGAGTAGAGGTGTCAACTGCCCGGCGCGAAGAATATCCAAAGCCTGGCAAGCCGATTTATCACTGGGCGACTATTCACGAAGACCTGCGCCGGCGTGATTTCACAGCCAATGCGATGGCCCTCTCGCTGAATGAAAGCTCCTATGGCCTATTGCTCGATCCTTTAAACGGGGTCGCAGATATTGAGGCAAGGTTGTTGCGCCTCGCCAGCAACTATGGCTTCCTGGAGGATCCTTCGCGACTGGTTCGCGCATGGCGACTTCACCATAGGCTTGGGTGGGAACTGGAGGAGCGGACCCTCGTACGTTACCAGAACGCGAAGGAAGAGGGAGTCATCTCGGCAATTCCTCATTATCTGCTCGGAGTGGAGATTGAAGCCATTGCCCACGAGGAAGATGCACTTGGCGCCTTGAAAGCTTTGGAAGCCGAGGGCTGGATGAAACATCTGGATCCTGCCTGGATCTCAGCTAAGGCAGACAGCACCGGATTGGCGGCACTGCACCGCACACTTACGCAATTACAAATTCAAGGTGTGTATCCTGACCCATCGGCAGCACAGATGGAACTCCTGACGGCCAAGATGCAGCCCAAAGAGCTTGCAGGTCTGAAAAAGCTTTTCCCAAACCCCGGCTTCGTGGCGCAATGGGAGAGCCTGGAATCTGATGCGAAAGAGTTTGCCAGAGTGCTGAGTGGCAAGGATGCTGCCAGCCCCTCGGCTACATGGAAGCTGCTTACCTCCTATCAGGCTGAGCCAGTGTTGTGGCTTGCCTTTAGCAGCAAGTCGGCTCCGGTTCAGACTAAGTTCAATAACTTTTTCAATGTCTGGCCCGATGCAAAGCAGAGGGTTCCTCTCGCCCTGCTTCTGGAGATGAGAATCACGCCAGAATTGCCTGGCTATGATGACCTTCTGCAGGAAATCTTCTTTCACCTGATTGATGGGCAACTGCAGACGGAAGAAGAAATGCGCGCATTTCTTGAGCCATATTCGCCTCCTGCGCCGCCCGCACCCGTCAACGTACGGAAGACTCGCGGCCGTCGTGCTGAGCGCGTACGGATCGAAGAAGAGCTTGAGGAAGAGACAGATCTTCATGAGGATGCGGAGTTGGCCGCTGAGAGCGAAGACGATATGGATGAAGAGCGGCCAGAAGCCGACGATGCGCCTCCTCCACCAAAGCCAGCTCTAAAGTCAGTGCTTCCTGGGGAAAAGACCACTGCGGATGGCGGCAAGAAAGCCTCATCTTCGACATCGAAGAAGGGATCTCTCCAGCCAGCCGGAATTGTAGAGGCAGCTACTTCGAAACAGAGTCAAGCTGCGCCAAAGCCAGCAGGCAAGGGGAAAGCTGCGAAAGCCGTTCCAGCTCCCAAAGAGGAGGCGAAGCCTAAGCAGGCTACGCCTGCCCAGTCCCAAAAGGTAGCCAAGTCTACGCCCGCGAAAGCGATACAAAAACAAGTCAAGCCCGTGCCGAAAAAAGTCGTTGCCGCGAAGCCGGCTCCAGCAAAGAAGCAGGCTGGCAAAGCAGTCCCGAAGAAAATTGCTTCTAAAGCTACCCCCAAGTCAGCTCCATCCAAAGCAGCAGCGAAGTCAAAGCCCGAGCCCAAGGCACATGGAAAGAAAGTGGCGGCGAAGAAGAAGCACTGAGAGGGATAAAAGGAAGGTCTACAGCATCTCTTTGCCCCAAGGAGAAGGCGAGCTGAACGGGCGCGAAGATGCGGTCAATATCTGTTATATTCATTAAGTCAGCACACCTCAGAAGCAGTTCTTCAAGGCGCCATGGTGTAATTGGTTAACACGCCGCCCTCTCAAGGCGGAGAGTTCGGGTTCGATCCCCGATGGCGCTACCAAGCAGTTTAAAGAGCAGTAATTGCAAGCTGCTAGGAAGTTACCCGTTAGTGTGGCAGTGTGCTGAAGAGTTAGTCCAGCTATTTGCTGTTGACTGCCGGCATCTGTATCAATATCCATACTCAATTGAAAAATGGTCGCCATCAGAACTGATGAAACATACAGTCTGCGCGTATCCTAGTGTCCTGTGGCTCAATTGCCGTTGCGCCGAATTCATCTCAGAGGTCAGGCTTATGCCAGTCATTCGTAATTGTGCTCATTGTGGCCAAAAGAATCGCATTCCGGCTAAGCATCTTGCAGACACTGGCCGTTGCGGTTCCTGCAAGGCCGCAATTGAGCCGCTCTCGGAGCCGATTGCCGCAGACGTGCCCCTGTTCGATGAAGTTGTGCAGAACGCGTCAGTGCCGGTTCTTGTGGACTTTTGGGCTGAGTGGTGCGGGCCTTGTCGCATGGCAGCTCCCGAAGTTACGCGAACCGCTGCAGAGATGGCTGGAAGGGCGATTGTGCTCAAAGTTGATACCGAACAGCATCCCCAGCTGGCGGCGCGCTTCAACGTGCGGGGAATCCCTAACTTCGCCGTCTTTCATCAAGGACGTAAGGTTGTGCAGCAGGCCGGCCTGGTCGATCATACCCAGATGGAGCAATGGATCCGGCAGGCAGCTCAGTCATAGCCTGACCAACGAGTGCAAGGATTACTGATAGTATCTTTCACGCTTAAGCTCCGAAGACCTAAGCCTTCGGAGCGGCGCTGAAGATTTCAATGAGCCGGTCGGCGATAACCTTATCTTCGCCTTCTTTGAGCTGCCAGACGGCAAAGCCAAAGGTCGTCGGATCGGCTAATTCGCTTTTACGGCTGGGGCGACGTTCAGCCGCAGGCTCATCCGGATTGCGTCCCCGCATACCACCCACGCCAGCGCCCATGCTCCCGATTCCCATCGGACGCGTGTCAGCGAGCTGTTGCATAACCTCCGGCCCGGTTATCCGCAGCTTGGACGGGTCGATATGCCAGCTATAGTAAGGGGTCACGTTCCCCAGTGCTTCCGGGTTAAACTGCCGCGGGAGCGCCGCCACTCCAAATTCCTTCACCGCATCCGTGATAACTTGTGCGCGCTCATCATACATCCGTAGAGTATCGGCGTAGTCCTGATTGACGAAGATCTCTAGAGCTTTAAGAAGGCCGAAAATCGTCTCTTTGCCTACCTTGCAGCAGCGGCCGATTCGATCTTCCTGCGGGCTCATATTAAGCAACGAATAACGGATAAGCTCTTCCTTGCCAATCAGGATGCCGGATGCCTGCGGTCCGCAGATATCCTTGCCACCGCTAAAGGTTACGAGGTCGAAGCCGATTTCAGGGTACTTCCAGAGCCGCTCGACTGGTGGCACATCTGCCGACGCATCGTTGAAGGTGTAGAGATTATGTGCCTTTGCGATAGCTACGGTTTCCGGACCGCTAACCTTTCCTTTGTCCGACAGAATGTTCGTGAAGTGGATGGCTACCGTCCTAGGGTTGATAGCGGCAATCATCTCTTCGCGTGTCTCGACCTCTACTAGCTTTGCGCCCGTCTGGCGAATCTGGTGATCAAACGGATATCGATGGCTTTTCTGGATGATCACTTCATTTCGGGGAAAATTGCTGACATCGGGAATAGCGCGCATGCGTGGCTCCAAGTCTTCCGTCATCATGCCCGCGTACCCAACCACCAATGCCGCAGCTGCGCCGCCCGTCACCAGACCAGTGTAGCCAACGGGGGATTTACATAGCTTGGCAATAAACTTTCCTGCGGCAAT
The DNA here is from genome assembly GCF_004339725.1 of Acidipila rosea. Classification (GTDB taxonomy): domain Bacteria; phylum Acidobacteriota; class Terriglobia; order Terriglobales; family Acidobacteriaceae; genus Acidipila; species Acidipila rosea. The sequence continues at coordinate 89,241 of NZ_SMGK01000007.1, forward strand.
TTCCAGTTCATCGATCAAGACGAAGTGCTCATTGCCCCGCCGGATCAACTCCATAACCTCCGGCTTCATCACTGATCCACCCATGACGGTAATCGTGCCATTGATGTTGATGAGGGGCGTTATTCCAAGCTCGGCATAGATATCGCCGGTTGAGCCCAGGCCGGTTGTAATGGGTACGATCGGATTGCCATCGACAGAGGAAGCAGGCAACTTGGGCTTTTTGGCAAAGAGCCCCGAGGCGTTCAACCTGGCAGGGGCAAGCAGACTGCCGCTCGCAGCCCCTAGCGCAGATAGGAATGAGCGTCGGTTCCAGCCGGACTTCATGTTCATGCGTAACTCCTTGCAATATCTTTGACGAACTATTCACCAACGGGCGACGGCGATTGAGCGACTACCCGGGCACTGCCGACGATTTCTATCAATGAGTCGCCGGGGATCCATTCAAGAGCCATGCAAGCGCGGGAAGGAGCCCGGCCCGGGCTGAAGTATGTCCCGTAGATCTTGTTAAGCGCGTCATACTGTACCTTGTGGGCATCGAACCTTGCCCTGCCGGTAGGCATAGGGATGTTGTCTGCGAGAGGCAGGCAAAGAAAGACCTCCAGATGGATGATGCTGTCCATGGTGCAGCCTGCACTTTCAATTGACTTTTTAAGCGCCTCCATGGTGCGGGTGACATGCTTCTCAAATGGATCAGTTACGAGCACATGATCCTCTTTGGAGTAGCCGTCATTCGAGCCTGTGCCAGAGAAGTAGTAGATGTCATTGTGTATATGTTTGTTACTGCTGGCGCGATGAGTTCTTTCTTGCATGGGTACACCAGCAGGAGCCTGCTGCGAGAATAGACGTGGGGCACCGGCTATGGCAGCCGTCATTGCTGCTATTTTGCCAAAGAAACTCCGTCGAGTGTCTATCTGCACAAATGGTCTCCTCCACCTTCATCTGGCTCTTGCCCCACTATGTGGCTATGCTTTATCAACGTGGATGCTGAGGGCCTTCAGGTGTCGAACTGCTGAAATCGTACAACCTTATAGAGCGTTATACATGGCTTAGGTAGGCGAAGTTCAAGCACTGATCGCTAACGATGTGCGAATATTGGTCCCGATACCACAATGCGGACCTTGTACCCGTTAGTACGATTGTGAAAGACCATAGGTGCACGGGAAGAACGAGCGGTGCTTTATTTCGCCAGAACGTGGAAACGAGTCTTGAATCTGTCGTCATAGTGAGGGCAGGGTATTCGACAGCCAATCTCGCTGCGATATTCCATGCTCAAAAACATCCGACATACTGCACCTGGCCGATATTTCTTTAGCAGAACTTTCCACATTAGAAGTGGGGCTTGTTATCGTGCTTGTCATGGAAGGTCGCCAGCTTTTAGGGATCCTCAACTGAAGCGACGCGGCATTTGAAGTTTGGAGGTTGTCAATGAAAGTTGCACTCTATCTGCTGTTGCGCGCTACATTTCTCCTGTTCTTCTTTGCCTCATCTGTCGTCAATAGTTTCGCGTCTCCTCGCCAAAGCGCAAAAGCAGGTTTGAAGGATAAAGCAAGCTTGATTACGTTGCAGTCAAGTCTTGTCACCATCGAATACCACCAACAAACCGGAATGATGGATATTCTGTGGAGTGATGGTCATAAGCTTCTTGGCATTTCCAGTGGCGCACAACTATCGAATGGGTCGACTATTTCTACGACCATGTACCCTGCCCATACTCTCCTGCAGACGAATCAGGGAGTGGAGGGTAGCTCCGTCTCTGCAGCCTTAACTGGACGTGAGTACACCGTCCGCAGCACAGGGCCGGGACTTCCAGCCTTTCTGCAGCATATCTGGATTTATAACGACAAGCCCTTCATTGCGATTGAGGCTGAACTTGGTGCTGATGCGAGCGCAATCGGCACCAGGCACTTTGATGTGGTCGAGTTTCATGGCGCGAATGCAGTGCAGATTCACGCGGCCGCGAGACTACGACTTTTACACGTACCTTTCGACAACGACATGTGGTTCCGCTACATCAGTTGGCCGATTGCAGAGATGAAGACGGCGGGAAAGTATTCGAGCAGCGAAGTAACTGCAATTTACGATAATGTCAGCCGAGAAGGACTCATCCTGGGATCTATCACCCACGACACTTGGAAGACTGCAATCGATGCCCATGCCGCAAATGGTGAACTGGCGGACTTGGATGTATATGGGGGCATCTCATCTCCAACAGGCGTGCGTACGGACACGCATGACACGGTCCCGCATGGGATTGTGCATGGTTCAAGGGTTATTTCTCCCCGCATCTTTATCGGCTCCTATTCGGACTGGCGAAATGGTTTGGAAGCCTATGGTGCAGCAAATGCCGCCATCCGACCACCGCTGGTGTGGCCAGCGGGTGCGCCCGTGGGCTGGAATAGCTGGGCGGCGTATGCCGAAAAGATTAATTATGACCGCTACCTGGGATCAGCTGCATTCGTGCACAACTCGCTTGTGCCACAAGGATTTGGACGGAATAAGGTGGTCTACATCAACCTGGATGCTTTCTGGTCAAATCTTGACGCAGTGCAGCTCGCAGATGCGGTGAGAACCATTAAAGCAATGCATATATCCGATGGTACTCAGTTTGAGCCTGGAATCTATTGGACGCCTTTCGCCTATTGGTCTGACAATCTGGATGCTTGTGTCGAAGGCACCGGAATGAAGTATCGATATCGTGACATCATGCTCAAAGCGCCTGATGGAAGCTTTCTTCCCAAGGTCGACGGTGGGCGCCCGCTCGACCCGTCTTCGCCTGGGACGAAGGCGCGGACAATCTACTTCATCAAAGAGTTTCAGGCGCTGGGGTTCCAATATTTGAAGCTGGACTTTCTTTCGCACGGTGCTCTCGAAGGGGTCCATGCGGACCCGGCCATCCAGACTGGGATACAGGCTTTCAACGAGGGTATGCAACAGATTGTCGATGAGGCAGGGAATCGCATGTTCTTGAGTCTCTCGATTGCACCACTCTTCCCCTCAGGTTACGGCCACGCGCGCCGCCTTTCGTGTGACACCAAAGGACACATGAGCGGTGGTGATCAGAGCACTGAGTACATGCTGAACTCACTCACTTATGGGTGGTGGACGGCTGGCTCTCTGTACATCGCTGACCCGGATCACGTTGTCCTCGGCGAGAAAGCTGATCATGGAGCGCGAAGCGTAACAGAAGGGAAAAGTCGTCTGCTCTCAGCGATCATCAGTGGTGGCATGATCTTGGACAGCAGTCGCCTGGCAGATGATCCACAGGGCAGGCAACTAGCTGCGCAGGTCTATAACGCTCGCGATCTCTTCCAGGTTGCCAATGAGCAAAAGGTATTTCGCCCAGTTGAAGGCGATACCGGTGATCGCGCCGCCTCGGCGTTTGTGCGGCCCTTCAAAGGAGGATTCTATCTGGCCCTTTTCAATTACGATGAACTGCAGCCTCAGACCATTACGGTGCCACTCGCGCGTATTGATCCGGCGCTCGCAACTGCCACCGCAGTATCCGTGATCGAGGTTGAGACGGGTAGGAAGTTGCCGGAAGCGCATGGCACAGTCTCGATACAGCTTATGCCCGCGGAGTCGAAACTCGTCGCATTGCGTCGACAGCAATAGCTTCGATCCGGACATGCAGCAATACTTCGCATCGCTGAAAGGAGAACGCATGTATAGAGTTATGTCGGCTCTACTGGTTTGCCTTGCGGCCGTCACGCCTGCCTTTTCGCAAGTAAAGACCACGAAGCAGCAAATCATGTTCTACACCTCAGGATGGAAGGGACCGCGTTTTCAGGACGGTCGTCCGAAGATCCCAGATGATCTACTCAAGCGCGCCCTGGACGTCTCCATCGAAGATGTGTGGGACTACCTTCACGAACGCGGATACAAGTGCCAATTCGAAGCCGGTTGGCAGGCTCTCCATATTGCCAGGCCGTTTGCGGGCCGAGCCCTGACGTCTCAGTACATGCCTATGCGGCCAGATATGGCTCAAGCTATCGCGATCGAAGGCAAAGCAGAGGGGCGCCTGGGCGATACCAATAGTTGGCCTATTAACGAATTACAGCCGGGAGATGTTTATGTTGCGGATGGTTTCGGAAAAATAGTTGAAGGCACACTGATTGGTTCTAACCTGGGTAGCGGAATCGCTGCACATACACGCGCAGGATTTATCTTTGACGCCGGTATCCGCGACCAGGAGGAGAACCGGAAGATACCTGATTTGAATGGATTCTATCGGGGCTATGACCCTTCTGCCTGGGCTGACATGATATTGACCTCTATCAACTCGCCGGTCCGCATTGGACGAGCGATTGTGTTGCCCGGAGATCTGGTTTTGGCGAAGACTGATGGGGTAATCTTTATCCCCGCAATTTTGGCTGAAGACGCGATCAGTTCAGCTGAGTTCACGAATCTTCAGGATGCCTTCAACTTTCAGTTGAACCGTGCTGGCGAGAACGGAGCTGAATTTGAAGGTGGATGGACAGCCCGAAAGTATGACGCTTTCGCCAAGTGGATTGATGCTCACCCAGAGAAGTTGAAGATGCCGAAGGCTGAATTCGATACACTCCTTGCAAAGAAGCAACACGAGAAAGCAGACTGATCTGATTTCGGTGAGGGGCGCAGTGCTTCACCCGCGGACCAGCTACTCGTGAGTAAAGTGCCAGGGCAGGCTGAATGGGCCTGCCCTGGCACCATAGCGCAATCAGAAATCTGGCCGCTTGTCCGGCGGCTGATGCTGGTTTGAGCATGAGCCTGTCGTACGATTCTTCCTCTACATAATTCAGACTTCTGCGGCTGCAGCGGCAGGTATCCAGACTTGCATGGAAGTAGGCTCACGGTTGTTCCATGCGTAATAGGGAATCATTTTGAGTGATGTAGGAGCGCATCCCGCAGTCGTACGGTCCAGCTCCGGCTGGTAAAGACTATCTGGCTGAGCGGCAGGCATGAGCACCCCCGGATGAGAAAGAACAACAACACCATCGAGGAGTTGTGCGTCGTAGTGCATCTCAGTCGCCGGGGAAAGACGGGCAGCATATAGCGGGAACTGGGCAGGATCATGACCAGCAGGCTGATCCATCTGTTCCATGCAGTAAACAATGGGGCCCCGTTGCAGCGCGATGCGTCCTGTGTCATCTGCAACAGCCGGATTTGCATGGATCACCTGAGGCTCCATGTCAAATATCAGTTGAATCATGTCATTAGGCTTCCAGCGGCGCCGCAATGCAAGGTAATGCCCTGCTACCACACCTTCCACGGACGATCCATTTACTTTGACGCGGGAGTGCTTTGACCAGCCAGGGATTCTAACGAAGACTGTGAAGATCTCAGAAGCTTGCGGAGTCACTGTAATAGCTACCTCTCCGTCCCAGGGATACTCTGTCTTTTGCGTCAGACGCAGAGGTGTCCCGCTGGCAAGATGCCAGTTCATCTCGGAGTTGTCATAAAGGTGGACATAAACTCCCTCCTCAGATGTTCCATACATATAGCCAGGAAGGGAAGCAAGTGTCCTTTCCAGGTTGGGCGGACAGCATGTGGTGTCATACCAGGGATTTCGGATCTTGTCTCCTGTCGAGGAATCGTAAGCTAGCGGATTGCGATAGCAGTAGAGCTTTCCATTAAGGGACATGCCGGAGTTTATACCGTTGTAGAGGGCGCGCTCGATTACATCCGTGTGTCGCGCATCTCCTGTGGCAGCGAGCATTCGCCAGTTCCACATCATGTTTCCGATGGCCGCGCAGCTTTCTCCATAAGCACGAGCATTCGGTAGCTCATAAGGATTGCCGAAGGATTCCCCTTCGCTGCGAGCGCCGACCCCGCCCGTGATGTACATCTGGTCTGTGATCAGATCGGTCCAGAGTGTATTGAGAGTGTGCAGATAAGCTGGATCGCCGGTTTCCAGATAGTAATCTGTGGCGCCACAGCAGGCGTACATGGCGCGAACGGCATGGCCTTCAAGTTTGGTACGCGAGGTAAACGGTATTCCACAGAACATGTAAACAATTTGGCTGGGTTTGAGCGGAATACGGCTGTCACCCTGCAAAATATAGCCCGCCAGATCAAGATATTTGCGATTGCCGGTAGTGCGATAGAGTTCGATCAGCGACATCTCGATTTCAGGATGGCCGGCAACAATGGGTTTCTGGTTTACGCCGGGTCCATAGTTAGGCAGTAAGAAGTTATCTACGAATCGTATGCCTGCATCAAGCAGGGTAGGGTCACCTGTAGCCCGGTAGTATGCGATAGATCCTTGAAGTAGATGCCCGATGTTGTAGAGTTCATGGCCGCGCTCCTGTGTGAGAGGAAGCATGCGCTCTGCAGCGCGATCGCCCACATAGTAAGTGTTCAGATAGCCGCTTGGCTCTTGCGCGGCAACTATCTCGCTGATCATTTTGGCAACTGTCTCACGCAAGGCAGGTTGGTCGCTACTTTGCAGGACGAAGCCTACTGCCTCCGTCCACTTATAGATATCCGAGTCGGAGTAAACGGGGCCTTGCTGCGGCTTGCTGGACTTGTCCTCAAGCCGAAGAAAGTTATCCATACGTCCATGCGCAAGGAGTTCGTCGTGCATGCTGGGAATGCTGCTTTCAACGTTGGTTGTACGTCGCTTCGACCAGAAGCCATCTGTAATGACGACTGCGCGAATCGGCACAGTCTTCACCTTTGCATGAGGAGAGTTAGAAAGATCAATAATTCCTTCGTCTCGCCACCGATTGGCAGACAGGCGCGCATCAGCGGCATAGGCTCCAGTCTGCACAGGTTGAGCGGCAAAGGAACTAGCGGGCATCAGCGCGGTAGCTGCGGTAACGCTGGCTGCCCGGGAGAGAAAGGTTCGGCGGCTCATCTTTGTGCGGATAGTTCTCATGGCATCTCCTGGGCGAGCAGGCACAACTAATGGCCGCCGCCCTCATTCCTTGGATTTATATCGCTCTGCATTCAGTCACTTGAGTTTCATTAAGCAGGAGAAGGATCAGCTCTCCAACTCTTGATAGAGTCGATACTTTTCGTTCCGGATGGTAGGAAAGCTCACCATCCTAACCTCTTTGGAGGAAGAATTCACCCGCCATTCTTTCGACCCGTTTGAAATCTGTCGGGCCGACATCAATTGCTGGCGTGTGAAGCTTCCCGGTGTATCCCCGATTGCGAAGAGCGTTAGCGGGCCTTGCATCAATGCGACAACCCGGGGATGCTGTGGATCAACTGCCTCCAATTGAAGTGGCATATTTAAGGTTAGTTCTACTCGATCTCCATTTCTCCACTCCTGCTGGAGTGTGGCCCAGGTGCCCGGGATCAATTGCACATTAGAGCGCCGTCCATTGACCGCCACTGTGCTTCCAGGTCCTGCCCATGCAGGAATTCGAAGACGGATTGCAAACTGTTCCGGGCGGTCCATTTTTACCTCTAAACTTGTCTCAGGAAGATAGGGATAGTTCGTCTGTTGTACGAGACTTACCCTTGCTCCACCCTGGCGCCATGTAACACGTGAAGGAACATAGAGGTTTACATAGACTCCATCCCCGTCGTGAAAGTAAGAACTGATGCCATAGTCGGCGGTGATCTGAGGAAAAGTACCCGAACAGCATGGCCACTTATCCGGGTGAAAGAACTTGGACCCGGAATTGTTGTAGTCCGAGTAATAGAAGCTATGGCCGTCAGGCTGAATGGGCCTGGCACCAAGAATCGTGTTATAGAGCACCTTCTCCATGCTGTCGCCATATCTGCTATCTCCGGTCGCCCGCATCAAATAGCGGGCAATCTTGAAGTGGCCATAGGCGCCGCAGGGCGTCTCGAAGCTCGCATGCGTCTTGGTGAGGCTTGCTCCCAGATCCCCGCTGCCTGGCGCACGGAAGCTTTCGTCTGGGCCCCATCCACCGGTAGCAAAACTCTGTGTTGTGCGCACGAAATCGAAACCATTGTGTGCCGCTCGCAGGTACTTCTCGCTGCCCATTACTAACCAGGCTTGCGCAGCGGAGCTAAGCGCGTTGACATGGCTGTAGGCATGTTCACCTGGGAGTATATTCTGCCCCGCCGCAAGTGGATCGAAATACTTCTGGTCCTGCAGATAGCGAATTGCGAGTTGTCGAAAGCGCGTTCCTGCCCCACGCTTATATGCCAGGAATAAATTCTCCGGCAGGGTATAGCTTTCATCCCAGGTGTAGGCAATGTTGGGATGTGGCCTCGCTGCCATTTCAGGACGTGTTAGGGCACGCTCCGGCAGGAAGGGCAGAACAGCGTCTGTCGCATGATTCAGTACATCAAGTGCATTCGTTGAGCCGGCAAACTGGTGAGCATCGATGAGTCCGCAGTTAGTCTTGTCAAAGGTATATGCCGGCAGGCAATACCCGACATAGAATTTCCTGCTAACTGTGGGAGCAAAACCTTCGACGAGCCTCTGTACCTTCTGCTGGGTTGGCTTGTCACCAGTGATTGCATAGGCGCGTGCCAGCCCTGAGAGGTATTGGCCGAAGCTATGTCCGGGTATATAGCCCGTCATATTATGGGGCGGGTCGAAAACCTTTGAATAGGAATACCAGCCACCCATGTCTTCGCCCGGAGCCGCAAGCCCGGCACTCTGGCGAAAGGGTTTGAGGAGTGCATCCTCGCTCAGGTTCATGAAAAATGCATGATTGGTGTTGAACTGATCGAGCATTGGGCCGTCTAGCAATTGCACGTCACTATAGGAGAACTGAGAAAGTTTTGTTCGGGGTGGTTGCGGCGCCTGCTGGCTGAAGAGGGGCCCCTGCCGCGAGACGGCTTGCAGTGCCGCCGCTGTGGCGCTCGCCTTGAGAAATGTTCTGCGTGAGAAATACGTCATAACGCTCCTGCAATGTTGGACGGATGCAGCCGCCCGAGTGGGGTATTTACCGACTGGAAGCAGGCGTCGATGGTGCTGCCTGTAAGAGGTGCTTCGCACGTACCTGGGTTCTGCCTTCGTAACTGTGTGGTGACGGCAAGATAGCTGAATGTGGCAACCAGATGTTGAGCAGACTTCGCCAAGCACGCAGAAGTGAGCGGCGAGACTGGTTCTACGTATTTGTCTTGATGATCCATTACCGAGTATTTGGATTCCGCTCTAGAAGCATCGTGAACGCGCTGGCCTTAAGCCAGCGCGCTCGTCGAATTTACTCTGCATGATAGGCATACTCCGTCTATTGACGGAGCTTCATTAGAAGACCAAATTAGCTCCCAGTTGTATAAAGCGTGGTGGTAGTTGTCCGGTTGCCTTGCCGAAGTTAGAATCCGGTAGATTGGAATCCATGTTCGTCAGATTCGGCCTGTTGAACAGGTTGTAGAACTCAAAGCGAAGTTGCATTGCCAGTCCCGCATGGAGAGTGGTGTTTTTCAAGAGGGCAGCGTCCCACTCCTGGAAATTGGGCTGACGGAAGCTGTTGAAGCTTTCGTTTCCTTCAGTGCCAAACGCAGGCTGTGGGAAGTTGCTCGGTGTAAAAACCCCATTCAGATATGCGTGGCGACTTGTGCCGTAATGATAGCTACTGACATTGGGGAAGTCATAGTTATCGCCGTCGGCATTATAGTCGCCGCTGCCCGGAGCATAACCTACATATTTGCCCGTACCATCTGTGAGTGGTTGGAAAGGTGCGTTTGTGTACACATTAAAGGGGTTTCCACTTTGAAGGATTGCGGTCCCGCTAATAACCCAACCACTTCCTACTCGGCCTACAAGCCCCAGTCCCTGATTGACATCGGGCACTTGATAGTTCCATGCAAGTGAGAAGCGGTTAGGGACATCCCAGTTGGAGGGCCCATACCACTGATGTGGATTGATGTAGCTGGGATAAACCTGCGTATCATCTTTCGAGACAGAGTGAGTGTAGGACGCGTTAAAGAATGCGCGTGAGAATCTGCCCTGAAGTGAGAGGATCAGAGCATCGTAATTCGATACCCGGTCATTGCGTGTATATTGCACCTGGCCGAAGTTTGGGTTAAGACGTTGAGGAATCGGGCTGTTGTGAATGATTAAATCGCCCGGCAACTCATTAATGTCCTGTCCGTAACTTACGTTGAAAACCTGACCTCCGCCGGAGAGCAGATTTTGTCCGTTAGACCCTGTGTAGGCAATTCCGGCTACATAGTGTGAACCGATTTCGTGGTCTAGTTCAGCAGAATATGTGTATGTAACTGGGGACACCAGGTTCGGATCGATACCGCCAATTGTAAATTGCAGTCCTGTGATTCCGCCTGCAGCATTGAGTTGGCGTGCCGGGAGGGTTGGATAGGGAAAATTGTAGGGCTTGCTGTTGCTTGTTCCGAAGCCAAAAATTGGGGCGGGAGTCTGGCCGCCATAGAAAGTGGGGAAGATGTTTCCGGGAGGATTGCCTCGGAATTCTTCCTGAAGGTTGGCCAACGTCGGCCAGTTGTGGAAGATTCCTGCTCCACCTTTCACTACCCATTTGCCATCGCCGGACACGTCCCAGGCTACGCCGGCGCGCGGACTGAACACATCTGTAATAGCTCGGTTGAGGGCGTGTGTATGGCGAACGACGATGCCATTCGCAATCTGCTGCTGCTCTGTCTGTCCGGGGCCGAAGAAGAAATTGCCAAATGCCGTACTGGCGCTGCGGGAGTACGGATTGCCATAATCATCCCACCTCAATCCGTAATTCACGTTCACACGCGAATTTACTTTCCAGTTGTCTTCGATGAATGCTCCACTTGTAGTTCCGGCGGCGTTCCAGCTGTACTGAGACTTCTGCCCGGTTAGAGGATCATAGGCTACATTTGTCTCCGTATAGACATTGTCAGTAGCAAGTGCCAGCAGATTATTGAATTGGAAGTTTGGTTGATCGTATGGGCCGTCAAAGACCTCTACATCGTCTGCAAACAGGCCTTCATATCCGACTCTGATGTCATGTGAGCCGATGACATGTGTAAGCACATCGCGCCAGTGGTAGTTGTGCTGAATAAAGTCGCCCTGTGCGAAGCCATCGCCAAATCCAGAACTGAGGCCTGTTACGTTAACCACGGGAACCGTGAAGAGTCCGGTGGCGGGCTGAATGCCTTCGACCCGCATGCCCGCGAAGGCTGCTTCGTTGATTGTATTCGGGCTGAAGGTATGTGTTTCGTTGACCTGCAGCGCATATTGATAAAAGTTATTGGTCGATAGGAATGCAGTGCGTGCGTTGGGGTTGTTATTGCTAAGTGTAGTTCGGTAGAAGGTGCCGTAGAGACGGTCTCTGCTGAAGTCCTTGTCGAGGCGAATACTGTATTGCATGCCATTGCGATAGGCGGTGTCAGAGTAATTTGCCGAGTCGATCATTGCAGTCGAGCACGGGAGGTTGAATGTTGATGCTGTTCCGCATATAGGTGAACCGCTGGTGTTGACAGGGTAGAGGCTCGCGGCTGTAGCGGCCACAGTCACATCCGCAACTTTACTGACGGGATAGCTGGTAAGAATCTTGGTGCCAACTGTGTCGGGAAAGGCCGTAGCAGCAAATTGCGTAAATGCCTGGTCTTCGAAGGTGATGCTTTCGGTCACAGCATTTGATGCTCGCAACGGCTCTATGGAGAAGAAGAAGAATCCCCAGTTGTGATGAGGAACAATTGGGCCCCCGATGGTTCCCGACATGTTATTGCTGTGAAACGGTGGATATTTGTGCGTGAATTCAGTTCCCGCCGTGAGCTGTTGGTTTGTGAAATAGTCGCTTATGTTTCCGTGATAGTGGTCTGTTCCCGACTTGGTCGTCATCGTCATCTGGACGGAGCTGGCGCGTCCATAGTCGACGCTGTAAGTGTTCGTCTGGATGCTGGTTTCCTGAATCGAGTCCGGATTAGGTGTGAGATTGAGAACACCTGGACGGATTGAGCTGGTGACATCAAGTCCGTCGATGATGTACATGTTGCCCACGGCGCCCTGGCCATTGGCACTTGCGTCTACCTGGGTTTCTGTTGAGTAATTGTCTCGCCCCGACCCAGGGCTGCCGTTCGATGTGATACCGGTGCCGGTAACACCGGGCGCGAGCGTAACTAGAGAGACCATGCTGCGACCGGCTAGAGGCAAGGTCGAGAGTGTTTGCGTCGATAGCGTCTCCTGAATGCGGGTATCCGCTGTGTCGAGTACTGGAGATTGTGTCGTGACCTCTACTGTTTGCGCCTGGCTGCCGATGGATAACTTGACGGGAATGTCGAGGATCTGATTGGTCTGCAAAATGACCGGAGTCACGGAGTTTGCGAAGCCCGCGGCGGATGCATTGAGATGATAGTTGCCCGGCGCAAGACTCACAAACCGATATAGGCCTGTGGCATCCGAGGTTGTGGACCGTTGTTCGCCTGTAGCATCGTTAGCGAGAGTCAGTTTGGCATTTGGAATAGAGGCGCCGCTGGGGTCCTGCACGGTGCCAGTGAGCGAGCCACTGAACTGTGCGAACGATGGCTGTGTCAATGCCAGACACAGAGCCATCAAAATGCCAAAGGTGTATGTGATTGATCTGATGTTGCCTCTCATACAGCAAGTCTCCTTGAAAAGGTCACGGCAAAGGATCATTTCCGAATCGCGTGAGAGAACGTTTTCCAGTGCGCGAAATACATGATCCAGAATGTGGAAACGTTGATACATTCGAGCGAGGAGAGCTGTCAAGCATATTTTTTGTAGAAGGCAAAGTAGTGCTCTAAATGTGGGATATGTCAGCTTTTGAGCAAACGATTGCTCTACTTCGCCATCGATAGCAGCGAAATGGTGAGCGGATCACCATTTATAGTTCGCCTCGAGGAGGATACTATTGCAGCCGGGGCCTGGATGAGGTTTTTAGCTGTTGCATTGGACTACGACGGCACTATCGCGAAGAGTGATGTGCTTGATGCTGAAGTAAGGCAGGCAATAGCGTCCCTTCGCGCCCAAAATATTGTGATCGTCATAGTGACGGGACGGATTCTCTCAGAGTTGGAGAGGGTGGCAGGCGACCTTCAGTTCGTTGACGCCGTCGTCGCGGAGAATGGCGCCGTAATCTACGTTCCCGAGAGCGGCTATTCTAAGCTTCTTGGGGAACCGCCTTCAGCGCTTCTGCTGAACGCGCTTCGGCTTGAGGGTGTTGCCTTCAAGTCGGGACAGTCGATTATTGAAGCAGACGCTAAGGATGCTCCACTTTTGCTGGAGAAGCTGCGGGTACTCGAGCTACCTCTGGCGCTCATCTTCAACAGAGGACGAGTCATGGTTCTGGGCCAGGCTATCAGTAAGGCGACCGGTCTGCGGGAGATGTTCAAGATCCTCCGCCTATCTCCGCACAATGCGGTAGCTATTGGTGATGCCGAAAACGACCATGAATTGCTCCGCTCCTGCGAAATTGGAACTGCCGTGGCGTGGGGCAGCCCTGTGCTGATGGCTACAGCTGACTATGTGCTTCCTGGAAAGGGTCCAGAAGCGGTTGCAGATTATCTATTGACCTTAGCTTCCAGTCACCAGATTCCGACTTCGCTTAAGACCCGCCGCAGCTTGCTGCTTGGATATACGGATGCAGGAGATCCGTTTACGCTCGCTGTCAGAGGCCGTACTGTGTTAGTTGCCGGAGATACGAAGTCCGGCAAATCATGGGCGGCTGGTCTGCTTTGCGAACAATTAATTCTTTTTGGGTACTCTTTGCTGATCGTTGACCCAGAGGGCGACTACACTTCGCTGGAAGCTCTTCCCGGCGTTATCGTATTTGGAGGGGAGGACCCACTGCCACGTCCTCGTGACCTGTTGCGAGCCTTGCGCCATGGCGATGTTAGCGTAGTGATTGATCTGTCCCATACTCCACAGCATTTACGTTTGGAATATGTACGAAATCTCCTTCCCTCTATTGCAACGTTAAGACACTACACCGGCTTGCCCCATCGCATCGTTGTAGATGAAGCGCACTATTTTCTGCATGACGAGGGTTCAAAGGGCTTGCTTGACCTGGATGCGCGTTCTTATATCCTCGTAAGCTATAGAGCTTCCAAGCTCCATCCAAGCATTCTGGCCAATGTAGAGGCGGTCATCGTAACTCGGGAGTCCGATCCGGCAGAGATCGCTACTCTCCGAAATATCTGTGGCGCTCAGACGGGCAGGATGAGCGAGGCGGACTGGATGCACATGTTTGCCGGCATGGCCATAGGTGAGGCAGCGGCGTTGCCTATCACGTTGGAGTCGGAGGGTGAGGTGACCCGAATACATCTGGCTCCCCGCCTGACTCCCCATGTTCGCCATGTGGCGAAATATATAGATATTCCTGTCTCGGAAGGGAATCAATTTGTTTTCTGGAGATATGGCCAGATGTCGGACGAACGCGCACGGTCTCTTCGTCAACTAGTCTCAGTCCTTGAGACATGGCCTGCCTCGGCGCTTGCAGATCATCTGAAAAGAAACGATCTCTCGCGATGGATTGCGGATGTTTTTGGAGACTACCCGCTCGCGAAAACTATTGAAAAGATTGAGAATGCGTCTCGTTCAGGAACGCCCAACGATGTGTCGTCCGATATGATCGAGGCCATCCGGACACGCTACGACTTCGTCGATCCACTTTCTGATCTTCATTGAAAAAGACGCAACCAGGAAGAGCTTCCTGGTTGCGCCGTGGATTTTCTAACTTAGACAGCCGCGCTACTGGCCCGTGTAGGAGACGCGCCAGATAGAGTTGGAGCCGTCGTCTGTGACCAGCAGTGAGCCATCAGGCGCAGTGGTGACGCCTACTGGCCGACCCCAGGCATCGCCGCTGGGGAGCACAAAGCCAGTGAGGAAGTCCTCGTATTCGCCTGTGGCGTGTCCGGTCTGATGCAGCGGGACACGAATGACCTCGTAGCCGGACCGAACTGCCCGGTTCCAGGAGCCATGTTCAGCTGCAAAAATATCTCCGTCATACTCCTTCGGAAATTGTTTGCCGTTGTAGAAGGTCATCTCCAGGGAGGCGTTATGCGGCTGCAGCAGTACGTCGGGCACAATAGCCTTGTCCCTCAGTTCCGGATGTTTGCCCGCGAGCCTGGGATCCTGATGTGCACCCATATACCACCACGGCCAGCCATAGAAGCCGCCCGGCTCTACATGGGTTATGTAGTCAGGAACAAGGTTGTCACCCAGTGCATCGCGCTCATTAACTGAGCACCACAGTTGGCCCGTCTGCGGATTGACTGCCAACCCGACAGGATTACGGATGCCATATGCATACACCTTCATGTCGGAACCGTCCGGATTGAACTCCAGAATGTTGGCACGATTCTTTTCTGCGGGGTGTGTATCCGGATCATCGACGTTAGAGCCTGAGCCGACAGCAACGAACATTTTTTTGCCATCAGGAGAAAACTGAACGTCACGTGTCCAGTGCCCGCGGCCGCCGGGTAGATCCGCCAGGTGCTGTGCTGCCCCACTCGCTTGCAGATCCCCGTTTTTGTAAGGAAAACGAACTACAGAGTCTGTATTTCCTACATAGACCCACTGCGGATTCGGGCCCGCAGGGTAAAAGGCAATACCGAAGGGCTTGTTCAGACCGGTGGCAAAGACGCTGGTCATCTTCGGCTTTCCGTCAGGAGTAATTCCGCGGAAAATCATGATCTGACCTTTTGTGCTTTCAGCGACGAAGAAGTCGCCATTCGGAGCAGTACGAATGAGCCTGGGAGCATCGAGGTTGCTGGCATAGAGCTCCACCTTGAAACCTTTGGGAGCCTGCGGCCATACATTGTCGGGGCGAGGAACGATCTGGGGGCCGTTGCCTGCCGATTGGGTCGCATACGGCGCAGGGAGGTCTTGCACTGTGACTTTGTGAACCGTCCCGGGCTTTTCAAATCGAAAATCCGTGAAGGGGGCTTTTGGGGGAGGTGCGTTGAGTGTTCCAGTGCTTGCCGGTGCGCTTTGGCTGGCGGGAGCAAGCTGGGCTCCGCCAGGACTACCTAAAGTCTTCAAATAGGTGATGATCTGCCAGCGCTGCTCGGCTGGCAGGCTTGCCCACGACGGCATCCCGTTTGCAAGGTCGCCGCGGGTTATGTACCAAAAGATCTCACCAGGCTTTGCGGTCTGTGTTGCTCCGTGAGCGAGCGCAACGATATTACCTGTCCCCTGAGCATTCTGACCATGGCAGGCTGCGCATCTTTGCCCGAAAACTTTCTGGCCTGCCTCTGCATTCTGCTGGCCGGTGAAGGGGTTTTCCTGGCCGGCAGCCGAAGCCGGGGCATTATGAAAAGTTTGCGATTGGGCGGGTATCGATACAGATAACGCAAAGACAGTGAGAGCAGAACTAACGATGGAGCGTGTTAAGTTGAATTTTCCCGGTTTCAAGTGTTTCTCCCTGCATCCAGATATGTCTTTCGGTGGCCACTCGTTGCGGCTAATTATATAGAGGTCAGGCAATCGTCGCGTTATGCTCCTGCAGATGGTAGGAGTGCCTTGCGACGAAACTGATTTCTGCTGCCTGGACAGTACGATACGCATAAACCCAATCGGTTAAGACTATGAACCTTTCATCTCTCACCTGACCGGCAAATCCATACAATCCAGTCATGCGCACTGTACTCATCACCGGGCCGCCACCAGTACAGATTCTCGACATCACCGGACCGCTTGAAGTGTTTTCGCAGGCGCCTGGTTACGAGATTATTCTCGCGAGCCCGGATGAACATGGCCTCCTGCTTACGAGCAGAGGCCTCTCCCTCACTGGCGCGAAATCTCTTCAATATCTCGACTCACCCATCGATACTCTCCTGGTCGCGGGTGGTCCTGGGGCTGAAGGCGGCCACTATGATGACCTTTTCCTCGAGTGGCTGCGTGACGCCGCTGACAGATCAAGGCGGATAGCATCCATCTGCACTGGGGCTTTCCCGCTGGCTGCGGCAGGCCTGCTTGATGGGAAGAAGGCAGTCACCCATTGGGAGTTCTGCGATCGGCTTGCGCGTGAATTTCCCAAAGTACTCGTTACTCCTGATCCTATCTACATACGCGATGGAGCTGTTTACACGTCAGCAGGAATTACCGCCGGTCTGGATCTGGCCCTCGCTCTGGTGGAGGAGGATCACGGACACAAAATAGCACTTGATATCGCCCGTAAACTGGTGATGTTCCTTGTTCGCCCGGGTGGACAGGCACAATTCAGTCATATGCTCTCCCATCAGGCTGTCACGTCGCAGCCACTTCGTGAGCTGCAGGTGTGGATGATGGAGCATCTCCGCGACAACCTCACCGTGGAGCGTCTGGCTGAGCATATCGGGATGAGTCCTCGTCACTTCACCCGAACCTGTTTGCGAGAGACAAAGATGAATCCAGGCCAGTTTGTGGATCGTTTACGTGTCGAGGCAGCCCAGCAAATGATCGACAGCTCTGACATGGGACTGAAAGAGATAGCGGACGCGTGCGGATTCCAGAATGCGGATGCAATGCGGCGTACCTTTCTCCGTATCCTTGGTGTGACAGCGGGTGATTACAGCCGTCGTTTCAACCGTAAATTTAGATAATCCCGCCGTGTGATCTATGGAAGGTGTCCATTCACAAGTGAAATACCGCCCGCCAATGAGATGCTCAGCTGGCCTCCAGTGAAGTCAGCTGAATCAGCCCTGAAGGTTTATCAGGCATTTGAGTTCGCAAATGGCGAATTCGCGATCAGATCGCAGAAGTTTGGACTTTTGTAGCCAGAAATGAACCGTTCGCATACGTCAGCCTTGACCGTGCCCCACGTAGAAGCTGGTTTGTGTGCGAAGCCCCCGAAGAATGCCTTTACGATCCCGGCTTTGAAGTCGATGCGTGGGTATGCGGCGACGACCTCCTCGCGAACATCGGAGGGAAAAACATCGAAACCATCCCCAAGCACATCGAGCCCTACACCGGAGAACAGCAGTGCAACTTCCGGTTCCATATATTGCGTCACGCCCGGTGTGGTATGCAGCGCAATCGCTCGCCACGCGACCTGAATCTGGTTCTCAGGGATCTTGTGGATCGCCAGAAATTGGCGTGCGGCATTTGCACCGTCGACCTCGAAGCGTTCGTCCGAACTCGAAAATGATTCGCTAAGACCAAGGTCATGAAATGCAGCACTGACGTAGAGCAATTCGGGATCAAATTGTAATTTGGCCTGGCGGCCCTGTTCCGCTGCGAAGAGGTACACACGCATGGAGTGGTTGAAGATCAAGTCCGTCGCATGTTCACGAAGGATCTCTGTTGCTTCTTTGGCAAGTCTGGTGTCTGGGATGGCGGTGGTGGTATGAGTAGTAGTCACGTCCGTATCTCCTTGGAGTTAATGCTGGATAAGAGAAACGTTAGGCCTGCGGTGGCCATGGCGCCACGACATGAATGCAGCAATTTAGGACACGATCGGGTTCCAGAGGTCGGGCATACTTCGATATCCAGTAATCAGCGCCAACAGGGAACAAATGGAAAATTTCTTCCAGCAGCCTTGTGCGGTTGATTCGCTGCTGTAGATTCAGTATGAGCAACAAAGAGGGGAACATGGATAAGAGGCAGTTTCTAAAAGGATCGGGAGCGGTGCTCGCGGGAACCGCTCTTGCTGGTTTTGCTTCCGCAGACGTCTCTGTTGCAGCAACCACAGCAGACCCGCGGACGAATTGGGCAGGGAACTACACCTACCGGGCCGCTCATTTAGATCAGCCATCAGGCGCGTCCGAGGTTCAGCAGTTGGTGAAGACGTTGCCGCGTGCCAAGGCCCTTGGGGCACGCCACTCGTTTAACGATATCGCCGATACGACAGGTGACCAGATATCCCTCAAGCAGCTTGAAACAATGACGCTGAACAGGGAAGCTCGTACAGTGACCGTTGGCGCGGGCGTGACCTACGGCAAGTTGGCTCCGTGGCTGGATGCACAGGGATTTGCGGTGCATAACCTCGCATCTTTGCCGCACATTTCAATTGTGGGCGGCTGCGCTACCGCGAGTCATGGGTCTGGTATTCACAATGGCAATCTGGCGACGATCGTCACCGCGATGGAGTTCATTGACGGAAGCGGCAGGCTTGTCACGCTGACCCGCGCGGGCAACCCTGATCAGTTTGCCGGAGCGGTTGTTGGGCTCGGAGCACTCGGTGTTATCACCTCGATCACGCTCAAAGTGATTCCCACCTTTCAAATTGCACAGGTTGTCTATGAAAATCTCTCCTTTGACCAGCTGGAGCATAACCTCGATGCCATCTTCGCCTCAGGCTACAGCGTAAGCCTCTTCACTGACTGGCAGAAACATCGTGCAACCCAGGTCTGGTTGAAGCAAACGACCTCAGGTGCCTCTGTCGCACCTCTCCCTCCGCTGTTTTACGGAGCAACGCTTCAGAAGACAAAGCTGCATCCACTCGCTGGCCACTCTCCGGAGAACTGCACCGAGCAACAAGGAATTCCGGGCCCCTGGTATGATCGCCTTCCGCATTTCCGGATGAACTTCATTCCATCCAGCGGGGCAGAGCTCCAGACCGAATACTTCGTTCCGCGTGATCACGCGTACCGGGCTATCCTCGCCGTCGAAGAGTTGCGCGACCATATTTCCCCGCATCTGCTTATCTCCGAACTCCGGACCATCGCTGCTGACGATCTCTGGATGAGCATGGCCTATCAACGCGATTCCATGGCGATTCACTTTACATGGAAGCCCGAGGAGAGCGCGGTCAAACAGGTTCTGCCGCTTATTGAGGAGAAGCTAGCGCCCTTCAATGCACGCCCTCACTGGGCTAAGCTATTTACCACTCCGAAAGGGCGGCTGGAGAAGCTCTATCCGAGGTATGCCGACTTTCAAGGCCTTGCCAGCAACTATGATCCTGCAGGCCGTTTCCGCAACAGGTTCCTTGAAAGGAATATCTATCGCACGTGAGTGGTAGGGGCTTTAAGGGGGCGTACTGAAGAAAGGAAGGGTGCGAATCGTGACATTGGTTGCCCCCCAGGGATTCGAACCCCGATAGGCTGCTCCAGAGGCAGCTGTCCTACCATTGAACGAGGGGGCAATACCGATTTGCCGCTTCTTCATAGTAAAAGCGAAGTCGTTTCCGGTCAACACGTGCCTACTCTTCGCGCAACACTTCAAGGGGTTTTTGCCCCAGCATGCGAAAGCTTGCCGCCCATCCTGCGGCGGTTGCGAGAATGGCCGTTCCGAGCACAGCAGCGACGCTTCCCACCCAGGAGTAATGGAATGGAACATCCATTTTATGAAGTAGTATCCGGCTGAGAAGATTTGCAAACACTGCACCCACAGCGCCCGCGAGCACTCCCAGTACCATAAATTCGACACTGAAGACAGCAGCGATCCGGTTCCGTGTTGCTCCGAGTGTCTTGAGGACAACCACTTCACGGATGCGCCGGTAGCGGGTGCTTGCGATGCTTGACGCTAGGATGACTGCTCCGGAGAGAATCGAAAAGCCTGCCAGGAAACGGATGACAACGGTGATTTGATGGACAAGTCCCTGCAACGTTTCAAGGATGTCAGCGATGTTAATGACTGTGACGGTGGGGAATGTATCAAAAACAGCTCGCTGCACTGCCCCTATCCGCATCGGATCAACGTGAATGGCCGCATACCAGATTGTCGGCAGTCCTTCGAGCGCCTTGGATGGAAGGATAAATTCGCTGCGCTCCCATACGTGCTGGCCATCGGTGTTGTAGATGGCTGAGATATGGGTGCGAATAATCCTCTCTCCAGCGTAGAAGACAAGCTCAGAGCCGGGATGCAGCTTAAGTCTTTTCGCAACCCGGTCCGCAATGGCGATTCCGTCAGGATTGCCGGCGGCAAACCATTTGCCGGCGATTATTTTTACTCCCGGCGGCTGCGCGTCTGACCATGTGAGCGAGAGCGACCGCAGCAGTCGCTTGGGGTAGTTCTTGACCTTCAGATCTTCTGTCTTGACCCCATCGATGGAATCTACCCGGGCGGACACGATCGGCAGAGCCTCCATCTTTCCCTGCACGCCGGCCTGCCCGGATAGTAATTTCTTTAACCCTGGTAGCTCTGTTGAGCTGATATCGATGAGGAACACGTTGGGAATTTTAGGGTCGGCGGTGAGGCGCATGTCGTGCACGACTGCCCGCTGCATCAGGAAGACACTGAGAATCAGCATCACGCCAGTGCCCAGGGCTGCCAGCACAGCAGCGGACTGGTTGCCTGGGCGGTAGAGGTTCGCAAGCCCGTGGCGTACCGCAGAGTTGAGGTGTAGACGGGTGCGGTCAAGAAACGCGTGCAGCACACGCAGCGTTGCCGACGCCAACGCCAGCACGAAGACAAGCAGTGTACAGAGTGCGGCCGCAAACCATTTGCCCACAACCATAGAGTCCGACAGTGCTGCGGCGATACCGCCCAGTGCGGCGACGATCACGATAATTGAGAGCCACTCGGCCTTGTTTGTCCGTAGACGCCCTATCATCGTGCGCGTGCCATCGCCGCCCGACTCTATCGTCCGTCGGAGCACAACGCTGGGGCGCACATGCCGGATATCCAATAGCGGTGGCAGACAGAAGAGCAGGGTTGTGAGAACGCCCGTGCCAAAGGCCGCAGAGATCGATCGCCAGGGAATCGTAAGCGGTGGACGCAGCGGGAGGAGCTTTCCCAGAAGCGAGGGAAAGATCCATTCGACGCCAAGACCCATGATGACGCCAAGCAAAGCACCTAGGGATCCAAGCAGAAGCGTCTGTAGCAAATAAATCCGCAGGATGCCTGAAGAGCGCGCTCCTATCGACTTCATGATTGCCAACACCTCGATTCGCTGCTGCAGGTGCGAGCGCATGGCCATTGCAACGCCAATAGCCCCGAGCACCATGGCAACCAGGCAGATAAGGCTTAGCAGGCTGGTTGAGCGATTCAGGCCTTCGGTGAGCGCAGGGCTGGTCTCGCGGAAATCGGACACCTGCGCGTCGGGCAGGATTTTCTCTATTTTCGCGCGTATCGAGGCTATCTCCGCCTTATTTGGTGGAAGCTCGAATAAATACCGCTCAGTGGCACGGCTCTCCGGCTGCAGAAGTCCGGTCTCTTCGACTGCACGTCGTGTCATCATCACGCGCGGTCCCAGGCCAATGCCCGCGGTCATTCGGTCGGGTTCTCGCAGTAGAACCGCGGCAATGCGGAAGTGTTGGCCCCCGATCTTCAGCGAGTCTCCGATCCGAACCCGCAGGCGCACGAGCAGATTGTCGTCCACGACGACGGTGTTGTCGGTCAGTGCATTGGTGAAGGGCTGTGTCGGATCGAGCTGAACCGTGCCATAGAAAGGATATTCAGCGGGGTCGACCACCTTGAGTGAGACGAGCAGCGGCACCGGATCTCCTTCGGCCGAGACCATCGACACCATCTCCGTCACTGTCGTCCGCCGAACTCCCTGAACCGCCAGAGCATCAAGCTGCTGGTTTTGCTGCGGTGTTGTCTGGTGAAACATGCGTGCCGAAAGATCGGCGGCCATGATGCTGCGCGCCTGGTTCAGGAGCGCCTTCTGAAACGATTCGCTGAAGCCGCGGACGCCGGTCAGTGCCGCAACTCCGATCGCGACCGACAGCACTACAAAAAGGAACTTCGCCCGCGACGCGTGCAACTCGCGTATCGCAATCTTTGCGGCGGTTTTCCATGCAAGAGTAGGGGCATTGGTGACGGTGCTCATAACTAGACCCGCACCGCTACTTCATCGGCCACAACGCGGCCATCGCGCAGGATGATGCGCCGGTCTGCACGATCTGCAATCTGAGGGTCGTGGGTCACCAGCACGAGGGTAGTCGTCGCATCACGCTGGCGCTCTGTCAGCAGGTCGAGCACGTGTTGCCCATTCGTCGAGTCCAGATTTCCGGTGGGCTCGTCTGCCAGGACGAGCGGTGGGTCAAGCACGAAGGCGCGTGCCAGGGCAACCCTCTGCTGTTCACCGCCGGACATCTGAATCGGATAGTGTTGCAGTCGGTCCTGAAGTCCTACCGAAGTAAGCAGAGCGGTAGCACGCGCTCTGCCATCGCCGCTACCGCCGTTCAGTTCATGGGGCAGCATCACGTTTTCAAGAGCAGTCAGGGTTGGAATGAGCTGGTAGGACTGGAAGACGAATCCAATCTTGCGCCCGCGTACCTGGGCAAGCTCATCTTCGGGCATGCGGCTGATGTCGGTTCCATCTACGAGCACCTGACCCTCGGTCGGAGTGTCCAGACCGGCAAGCAGCCCCAGCAGGGTGCTTTTTCCGCTGCCGGAAGAGCCCATGATGGCTACGAACTGGCCCTGGGGCACGATAAAATCGATGCCTTTAAGTATCTCTACCGTCTTGGCGCCATTGGTGATGGACTTTTTGAGCCCGCGCACTTCAATCATTCAATCCCACCCCATTGCTACAATCGACTCGTGAATCGCCGCTTCTTCCTTATTGCGCTGCTCGCCATCTTTTGCTCTGTTCGAGCTTTCCCACAGCGAGGTTTGCCAGTCGTCGCCTGCTTTGGCGACAGTCTTACCGCAGGCTATGGCGCCGCTCCGGGCCACTCCTATCCAGACTACCTGCAGCAGGCCCTCAACGCCCGGCACCTTCGCTACCGTGTCGTAAATCTGGGTATTAGCGGTAACACTACAAAAGACGGAGTGGAGCGGCTGAAAGACGTGACTGGGCTTCATCCTGCTGTTGTTATTGTCGAATTTGGGGGCAATGACGGTTTGCGAGGGCTGCCACTTGCCGATACCCAGCGGAACCTTGACACGATTGTTTCAACGCTGCAGAGGTCTGGCGCCAAGGTGCTGCTTGCCGGCATCACGCTGCCGCCAAACTACGGCCCTGACTATATCAAACCTTTCGACAAGATATTTCCCGAGCTGGCGCTGAAATATAAAGTGCCGCTTATGCCGTTCCTGTTGAGGAATGTCTATAAGGTGCCGGGCTGGATGCAGGCTGACGGAATACACGCTACAGCGCCGGGGAATCGACAGGTCGCACAGGATCTGATGCCGCTGCTTCTCCCCCTTCTGCATAAATAGGGCTTGCTTTCGCAGCGCCCCTGTGACAGTCTGCGACTACTTGTAAGGAGAGACTGATATGAAGGGTCTATTCGCAACCGCTAACGATATGACGCTGACACTGATGCGTCTGGTCCTGGGAGTTGTATTCTTCGTGCACGGCGCGCAGTTGACGCTGGGCTGGTTTGGTGGCCATACGCTCATGCAGACGGCGCACGGCTTCGGAATGATGGGTATACCTCTTCCCTTGGCGCTTATCGCTATACTGGCGCAGTTTCTCGGCGGACTGGGGCTAATCCTGGGCTGTCTCGCCCGAATTGCCGCATTCGGCATTGCTATTGACATGCTGGTTGCGATTTTTACCGTTCACATCCATGTTGGTTTCTTCATGAACTGGTTTGGAGTGCAGAAGGGCGAGGGATATGAATATCACCTGCTCGTCCTTGCTCTTTGCGTTCTCATTATGGTCAAGGGAGCTGGCGCTTTATCCATCGATCGCGCCCTTGGCTCCAGGAGCAGCAGCTAGTCTGGAATTCCGATCTCTTGAGGCGGGGGCAGCTTATGGTCGGCTGCCCAGCCTGCCCGGGCCTGGCGTAGTTTCTCTCCTCGTTCAATCCATAGCTGCATAGCGGCCTCATATTGCGCTATCACATTGTTGAGCCAATACGGCCGATTTTCGAGCAGCCACACGGAAGCGAAGTCATCCTTTAGATACCCATACCCCTCGCGAATGTCCTGGCAACGTCCATTGACTCCCGAGATGGTCCAAAGATCGCGCGAGACTGCGCTATGCAGCGTGGGATTATTCTGTTCGCGGTAAAGCTGGCGATAGGTATCGGCTATCTGATCTGCGGTCAGGAACTTGAAGGCAAGGAAGTCCATTCTCCTTGCACCAAGCTCAAGAGCAGCGAGCGCATCCTGCTGACGCAGATCCGTCCCGTGTCGCGCCTGTGCGAGCAGGGTGATGGCCCGCTCCGCATCGAGCCGCACCTGGGGAATTACGGGCCTGATTTTGTCAGCTATTCGCTGCCCGTCTTTGCTCCAGGGATCGACCCAGAAGAGCAGGTCGCGGCCATCCTCCAGGCCCGCTTTTGCCAGTGTGAGGTGAGCGTTGATCATCAATTGCTGCGCCTGATTGATCGCCCCGGTCTGATCTCCGTGAAAAACGAGGCCGTAGGCTTTCTGATATTGCGCAATATCGCTCGTCCCGGACTGCCATGAGGCAGCCGCACCAAACAAGACACCATACCAGTCCTCGAGGAAAAGCCCTTCGCCGTCATCGTTCCAGATGGTGTCGAGCATGCCGGTACTGCCAGCCTTCTGGCCAGCGGCGACGAAGCCCTGAGTGTTCCTGAGCGCAGTGTCAAAGTTGGGGTAGACGCGGTTCCAGTTATTTACGCCCGGCGCGACCCAGGTCTCCATTCCCGCATTGGTGTAGGGCGAGAGCCACCGGCTGAAATCTGGTTCCGGTTCATAGTGCCAGGCGACGGCAATCATATCCTTTGGCAGATTTTTGACCAGCGGCGGATCGTTCATGGCGACGTCGCCCCAGAAGAGCAGCCGCCGATGCAGCGGAGCCAGCTCTGCGTGGATACGCGTGAGAAAGTCGATATACACTGCGCCTAGTCCGCGCTGCTTGACTTCAGAGGCCGTCTGACCCCGGCCGAGTTCGAACGTTTCATCCGCACCGATGTGGAGAAACGGTCCTGGGAACAACATAGCCAACTCGCCGAAGGTTTGGGTAATCAGGCGCATCGACCCGGGCTGTCCGGGTGCCAGCACGCTGCCCGCCTGTGTCTCGCCAAGATTCGCATACTGCTGCCACTCCAGCCAGCGATGCAGATGTCCAAAGGCCTCCTGCTCGGGAACGATCGTTACGTGGTAGTGCTTCGCATATTCCACCAACTCCTTCACATCCTGCTGGCTCATGGAGCCGCCTGGTAGTCCCGGCAGGGGATTTGAGTTGTATTGCAGCGTATTTTCAAAGTAGGGCGAGTAGACGTTCAGCTTGTATGCCGCAAAGGTGCGAATCTGCTTCTTCTGGAAGTTCAGAGTTGGTACCGGCCCTCGTGAAAGGTCATCGTGAACACCGCGCCACTTCATCGCGGGCCAGTCTTGAATGGTGCAGCCCTTGAAAATGAGTTCGCTCGACGACCAGCTGATGAGCTGCTTTGCCGTTTGTGCACCGTAGAAAAGTCCCTGGGCCGTATGTCCGATGATGTAGACATGATGCGGCTCAGTAAAGAGGATGTAGCCCTCCGGCCGCATTGCTGCGTTGATAGCAAGATGATGGTCTTGCAGCAGCTTCTTTCCCCGCGCAGAGGTGTCGCGCAGCAGCAGGACCTGGACCGCTGTGGCTGAAGTGTGCGCATTGACCCCGCGGCTTGTGAACGCCGAACCGAGGTCTTCCGCTGCAAAGCGATCATCTTCATTGCCGCCTGGCGCGTCTACATTGACCCCATTAACCAGCGGAAGATCCACGCGGGGAGAATATTCACGTGGTTCGGGAATCAGCGACGGGCGGGCGCTTTGTGCCAGAGCAGAGACAGAAAAGAGGGCAAATAGGAGAAAGAGAGCGGACGGTTTCACCCGTCCATCGTCGTATGATGTCGCTCGATTGTCCAGCCTTAGGGCTGCCGGGCATCAATTTACGCTCAGATCCCCATCGACATCGACCACAAGAGTATTCCCTTCGACGTTCATGGAGTGGATCTTGAGCTTATCCAGGGTCAGGGTATAGCCCGTCGCTGCCGCCGAGTGAGCCAGTAGTTGTCGGAGCAGCGTTGCCGCGTCAATCTTCAATGCGGACGGTATCTTCCGGGCGAGGAAGGGCTTCAGGATGAAGTCCAGTTCGCGGGAACCACTCAGCTTCTCCAGTCGCGCATCTCGAAAGCCAATTGCTTCCCCTTCTGCTACCGGCACGAGGGACACATCGACTTCTGGCGAAAGATGAATACCGATACATTCTCCGCCGAGCCTGGTGCCCAGGCGTGCATTGGTGTGTAGGTGAACGAGAACGCGGTCTTGCTGAAAGGAGATACGCGGCGAATCTGCCGAGACATAACAGGGGGAATGCTGATCCCCGCGCAGGAAGTAGCGCCCGTCATTTGAGGCGAAAAGTTGTGTCTCCAGTGTTCTCTGCAGGGACGCTGCAGAAAACCTCAGTTCTACCGCATAGCCCTGCCGCGAACCAAAGAACAAAAGAAGGGTGATCAGGAGCCAATTACGCCGCATCGCTGGTTGCCGAGGCACCTTGCTTTCTCATCGCGATCTTTGCACCGACGGAATAACCGATCATCGCCGCCGCGGGCCAGGTGCCGATAAAGCGTCCCTGTCCCTGAATCATCCCGCTGTCCTGTGTCAGGCTGAAGAAGGTAAACCAGAGCTTTTCAGACGCACCACAGTGAAAACAGGCTCCCGGCGCGGTCGGCATATCGAGGATCCACAATCCCACGATCATGAACCAGATCAGTCCTGCGATCCAGGTAAAGGTAGCGGCATGACTGGGCCACATTCGCGTAAGCAGGAGACCCGTCAGCATAGGGATAGAGAAGGAAAGTGCCAGAATCAGTGCCGGCGGGATCACCACATCAGGCAGCACTCCTGTCTTGAGCAGGGCCGTCACGGTGAACATGAAGGTCGCATATGCCATCAGGCTTAGAACGGCATAGACCAGAAACCAGATAAGCGCGGAAAGCATCGTCGTTCCGTCGGCTTCAATATCCTGCGCTGCAACTCCACTCATTGAACCGTTGTTTCCTCTATGAATAAAAGTAATGCCTCGCAACGCAATTCGCTCTACTGCTTTGGTGGTAGGGCTGCAAAACCGTAGAATGAGAGCATGCTGCTCGAAGGCATCTTTTCCGCGATCACTACGCCGTTCTATCCCGACGGTCGGCTTTATTTCCGCAAACTGGAACACAATGTTCTTCGCTACTCGCGAACACCACTTTCTGGAATGGTGGTGTTGGGATCGACGGGCGAAGCCGTCATGCTCGGGGATGAGGAGACGCGAGAGGTGCTGCGCGTCGCAAGGGAAACAGCTGCTGCGGATAAGGTCCTGCTGGCTGGCATCGCCCGCGACAGCGTCAGCGAAACCCTGCGACTGGCCGAATTCGCTGCGGAGAAGAACTATGACGCAGTTCTGGTGCGTACTCCCAGCTACTACGCCCCCCAGATGCAGCCGCGGGAAATCTTGACCTACTATCGCGCCGTTGCCGATCGCTCCGCCCTCCCGGTCGTGCTTTATAGCATTCCCAAGTTCACGCACTACGATCTGCCTGTAGAGATCATCGCCGAACTTGCGCAGCATCCGAACATCATTGGCCTCAAGGATTCGAGCGGGAACGTCGCCCGACTGGCGCAGATTATCGAGGCCACTGCCTCGGGTGTTAAGCGCACCGTCACCGTCACGACTACGTTTACAGCCGTTACTGCCAGGATGCTGGCAGAGAAGCATGCTTCGGCGGCGAACTTTATCCCCGCTGACATTCTCGGCACGGATGCCGCCGCTGTTGCCGTTGCGCCTCCTCAGCCCGCGCTCAAGACCCGGACCAGAGAGGTTGGTTTCCAGGTGCTGAGTGGTTCGGCAGAAAAGCTCAGCCAGTCGCTCGCAGCTGGCTGCAGTGGGGCTGTTTTGGCCTTCGCCGCCTGCGCCCCCCAAGCTTGCCAGGAAATATTTACGGCCTGGAAGGAAAACGACCCGAAGTTGGCGGGGGAGAAGCAGGAGCGAATCATAGCCGCAGCCGCCTTTGTAGCCGGGAAGCTTGGTGTGCCCGGACTGAAGTATGCCTGCGATCTGAACGGCTACTATGGTGGCCGTCCGCGGCTGCCGCTTCTACCTTTGACGGCAGCCGAGCAGGCCGAGGTAGCGCTGGCGATGGCTGACATCAGAAACTGATTGGGACACAGCGGGAACTCCATTCAAAGCAGCAATCCAGCCTCTTGCTGCTCAATCACGCCGATTGACCTCGAAACGCGCGAAACGCGAGCGTGGCTGTCTATAATAAAGAGTCAGAAAGACCCTGCTCTTTCCATTCCTAAATTGAAGGGAAACACCGCCAAATGGCGACAGGAGATGTTGCATTGGGCCAATCAGGACCTGATGCACTCGCGCAAGGCGCTTCGACCAAGCGTATCGTCAACGATTTCAGCATTCAGGTAGCCACGGTCAACGGCTCTGGCTCACAGTCTGCCAACAGTGTCCTGCTCAAGAGCATCTTCGGTATGGGCATCCCTGTCAGCGGCAAGAATTTGTTTCCTTCGAACATTGCAGGCTTACCTACCTGGTATACGATTCGCGCCAGCAAGTCTGGCTACGTGGCGCGCAAGAAAGAGATCGACCTCCTGGTAGCGATGAATGCTGAGACAGCGAAGGATGACATCCTTTCGCTGCCCTCCGGCGCCGTTGCTATCTATGAGGAATCGCTTGATCTTAAGCAGTACCGCGACGACGTAATTTGCTATCCGGTTCCTTTTGACAAGCTCACGGCAACTGTTTGCCCTGAGGCGAAGCTGCGAAAGCTTGTCAAGAACATGATTTACGTCGGCATCGTGGCCCAGCTGATCAGGATGGACATGAAGGCTGTAGAAGCCGCCTTGCGCCGCCAGTTTGCGAAGAAGCAAAAAGCTGCAGACCTGAACTGGGGAGCGGTTCAGGCGGGCTACGACTATGCTGCGGCATCCTTCACCAAGCAGGATCCGTACGTGCTGGAACATATGCACGCGACGGAAGGCAAGATCATTATTGATGGCAATGCCGCTGCCGCACTTGGCGCCATGTTTGCCGGCGTTACGGTTGTCACCTGGTATCCGATCACGCCTTCATCCTCTGTGGTCGAGCAGTTGATCGACTATCTCAAGAAGTACCGCATTGAGCCCGATGGCAAGGCGAGCTTCGCCGTCGTCCAGGCTGAAGATGAACTTGCCGCTGTCGGCATGGTATTCGGCGCCGGCTGGGCTGGCGCACGCTCCATGACGGCCACTTCCGGTCCGGGCATCTCCCTCATGGCCGAGTTTGCTGGTCTCGGCTACTTTGCGGAATTGCCGGGAGTTATCTTCGACGTGCAGCGCGTGGGGCCATCCACCGGGCTGCCGACACGCACGGCGCAGGCCGATCTGCTCTCCGTTGCCTATCTCTCGCACGGCGATACGAAGCACGTTATCCTGCTTCCCGCGAGTGTGAAGGAGTGCTACGAATTTGCAATTGCCGCTTTCGACCTTACCGAGCGCCTGCAGACTCCCGTCTTTGTGCTTTCGGATCTCGATCTGGGCATGAACAACTGGATGTCCGAGCCCTTCGAATATCCGGAGAAGCCGCTCGATCGCGGCAAGGTGCTGACTGCCGAGGATCTCAACCGGCTCGGCGGATTCGCGCGCTACCAGGATGTGGACGGCGACGGAATTCCTTACCGCACGCTGCCTGGAACGGATCATCCGAAGGCGGCCTACTTCACGCGCGGCAGTGGCCACAACGAGAAGGCTCTCTACACGGAGAAGCCGGATGACTATCAGAACCTGATGGAGCGCCTTTCGCGCAAATTCGATACGGCCCGGACGCTTGTTCCTGCGCCGGTCGTAGTGCAGACAGGGAAGTCGAAAGTGGGCATCATCGCCTATGGCACCTCCGACTTTGCAGTCCTTGAGAGTCGCGATCAGCTCAAGAAGGAATACGGTACGGAGATGGATTATCTTCGCATCCGCGCCTTTCCCTTCACCCGCGAAGTGCATGATTTTGTGGCCTCGCATGACCGGGTTTACGTCGTTGAGCAAAACCGCGATGCGCAGATGCTGAGCCTGCTCAAACTCGATCTGCCTTCCGAAGATGCTGTAAAACTGCGCAGCGTGCGCCATTTCAATGGCCTGCCGATCGATGCGCGTTCAGTAACCGATGAACTGCTGCTGCAGGAGGGGATCTAAATGGCAACCACAACTGTTCCAACTCCAAACCCCAAGGTAAATCGCCTCGGACTGCCAATTCTCGACTACCGCGGCGGCAAGACGACCCTTTGCGCGGGCTGCGGACATAATGCAATTTCTGAGCGTATTATCGATGCGCTCTACGAGATGGGTGTCAAGCCCGAGCGGGTGATGAAGCTCTCCGGCATTGGCTGCTCGTCCAAGAGCCCGGCCTATTTTCTGTCGCGCGCGCACAGCTTCAACAGCGTGCACGGACGCATGCCCTCAGTGGCGACCGGGGCATTGCTTGCGAATAAAACGATGATGGGCTTGGGCGTCTCGGGCGATGGCGATACCGCATCGATTGGTATGGGTCAGTTTGTCCATCTCATGCGTCGCAATCTGCCTCTGATCTACATCATTGAAGACAACGGTGTTTATGGTCTGACGAAGGGCCAGTTTTCGGCGACTGCTGATCTCGGATCGAAGCTCAAGACCGGTGTCATCAATGACTTGCCCGCAATCGACACCTGCTCGCTTGCCGTGCAACTTGGTGCGACCTTTGTGGGCCGGTCGTTTTCTGGAGACAAGAAGCAGTTGCTGGCCATGCTGAAGGCAGCCATCTCCCACAAGGGCACAGTGATGCTCGACGTTATCTCGCCCTGCGTCACGTTTAACGACCATGAGGGATCCACGAAGAGCTATAAGTACATGCAGGAGCACGAAGAGGCGATCACCGAAGTGGGCTTCGTTCCACACTTCGAGGATATCGCCGTCGAGTACGATGCTGGTTCGACCTACGACGTTACTATGCACGATGGTTCGCACCTTCGTCTGCGCAAGCTGCACGAGAGCTACAATCCCACAGATCGTGTCTCCGCAGTCAAAGCGTTGATGGAGGCGCACGAGCGTGGTGAAGTTTTAACCGGCATATTTTATGTGGACACGCAGAAGCCGAGTTTTACTGAGATGCTGAACACGGTGGAGGAACCACTTGCTACATTGCCGCAGGAGCGCACACGGCCTTCGAAGCAGGTGTTGGATGAGGTCATGAACCGTCTGAAATAACCCGCCGGAGACGGCCGCGGAGAACAGTTGAATGTCCCTGCATCTGCGGCCAGCAGACATTGCTGTTGTGCTGGTCTATCTTGTCGGCATTACGCTTTTCGGCATGCATTTTCGCGGGCGCGGCGAGCGTTCCATCAAGACTTATTTCCTCGCTGACCGCAATATTCCATGGTGGGCAATCGCTCTCTCAATCGTCGCTGCGGAGACCAGCACGCTGACTATCATCAGCGTGCCTGGTCTTGCTTTTATCGGCGATTTCGGCTTTCTTCAGCTGGTACTCGGCTACCTGGCCGGACGCATCGTCATCTGCATCCTCTTTCTGCCGCGCTATTTTAGAGGTGAGCTGCTAACAGCCTATCAACTGATCGGACAGCGGTTTGGCCGAAGGCTTCACCACCTCACCGCCCTGCTCTTCCTCCTCATGCGGGCCGCTGCGGAGGGAGTTCGCGTTTTTGCCGTTGCTATAGTAGTTGGCGTCGCGCTGGGTACAGGTGACATCACATCTATCGCGATCCTCTCTGCGCTTACCCTGCTCTACACCTTTGAGGGCGGCATGACTGCCGTGATCTGGACAGACGTGGTGCAGATGTTTGTCTATGTCGCAGGCACAATCATCAGCCTGTGGACTATCAGCCATAAGATCCATGGAGGGTGGCACTCCCTCATCGGAACCGCCGCCGCAGCGCACAAGTTGACCATCTTCCACTTCAGCTGGTCTCTTACGGAAACTTACACTTTCTGGGGTGGAATCATCGGCGGCTGTTTTCTGACCATGGCGAGCCACGGTACGGATCAACTGATGGTGCAGCGCCTGCTCACGGCGCGTGGACTGCGCGAGTCACGTCTGGCGTTACTGTCGAGCGGAGTTGTCATTCTGTTTCAGTTCACGCTTTTCCTTCTGATCGGCGCGGGGCTTTATGTCTACTACGGTCAAATGGGAGGAGCGCCGCACGTCGCTAGTTCAGACCGGCTTTTTCCGGCCTTCATTGTGCGGGAAATGCCAGTGGGCATAGCCGGATTGATGATTGCAGCTATTCTCGCTGCCT
Organism: Acidipila rosea; assembly: GCF_004339725.1. Taxonomy (GTDB): domain Bacteria; phylum Acidobacteriota; class Terriglobia; order Terriglobales; family Acidobacteriaceae; genus Acidipila; species Acidipila rosea. Next base: position 122,079 of record NZ_SMGK01000007.1, read on the forward strand.
CCATGTCAAACCTGAGTGCAGCGCTCAATTCTCTTGCATCGACATCAATCGTCGACTTCTACTCACTACGCCATCCCGAGGCAACGGATACTTACAAAGCAAAGCTGTCGCGAATCATGACAGTGCTTTGGGCCGTCGTCCTGTTTCTCTTGGCGATCCTCTCACGAAGCGGAGGCCACGTACTTGAGATCGGCCTCTCGATCGCCTCAGTACTATGGGGCGCGATGCTAGGCGTTTTTCTGCTGGGGACACTCACGCAGAGGGCGACGGAGAACGGGACAATCGCCGGCATGCTCGTGGGCTGCGCCTTCAATCTGCTGCTCTGGTTGCAAACGGGGCCTGTGCACGTGGGGATCACAATCCCAAAGATTTCCTGGACTTGGTATGTCGCCTTCGGTTCGGGAGTTACATTTCTGGTGGGTTATGCTGCCAGTTGGGCAAAATTGGGATCGCGAGAGGGGTAATAGCGTTGAGAAGATTCGTTACCGTGATAGGTCTTCTTCTGTTGTTTTGTGGGCTAGACTGCTTCGCTGCACAACCTGATTTTGCCAGCATCGATAGGCTTGTCAACGCTGGCATAGCGAATCACAAGCTTCCTGGCGCGGTTGTCATTGTTGGTCACAATGGCCACATCGTTTATCGGCGCGCCTACGGTTCGCGGTCACTTATACCTGCTCAGGAGCGGATGACTGCGAACACCATCTTTGACATGGCGTCGCTCACCAAGTGTCTCGCTACGGCAACTGCCGTCATGCAACTCTACCAGCAAGGGCGCATCAGTGTTGACGAGCCCGTCGCCCATTACTTGCCGGAGTTCGCACAGAACGGCAAGCAGAACATCACCGTTCGCAACCTGTTGACGCACTACTCCGGCTTACCGCCGGACCTCCCCCTCACCGAGCCGTGGGAAGGGAAGTCGGAGGCATATCGCATGGCGTTCGCTATCAAGCCCTCCACGCCGCCCGGCGTACGGTTTGTCTATAGCGATATCAACTTTATTGTGCTGGGCGCACTGGTAGAAAAGATCACCGGGCAGACGCTTGATGAGTATGCAGCGGAGCACATTTATAAGCCTCTTGGGATGTCACATACCCGGTTTTTGCCGCCGGTAGAGTGGCGCGCGCTGATAGCTCCCACCCAGTACGAGCAGGGCGATCATGGCACCATGCTGCGGGGGGTGGTTCACGACCCTACCTCACGACGAATGGGGGGAGTTGCGGGGCATGCTGGTCTCTTCAGCACTGCGGACGACGTATCGCTCTTTGCGCAAGCCCTGCTTGACCGGCTCGCCGGCCGGCCCAGCACCTTTCCGCTATCGCGCGCCGTTTTGGCCAAGATGGTCATTCCGGAGCAGCCTGCGACAGCTACCGCTCTACGCGGCTTTGGATGGGACATAGATTCGCCCTTTTCGAGCAACCGCGGCACCATCTTTCCAATTGGCTCCTTCGGACACACGGGTTTCACTGGAACATCACTTTGGATGGATCCAGTCAGCAACACGTATGTAGTGACGCTCGCGAATGCAGTACATCCGGACGGCCCAAAAGGGCTGGGTACACTGCGTGGCGATGTTGCGGACTCAGCTGCCATTGCGCTAGGCATCCGCCCCGACGGCGGCAAACTTTCAGCGAGACTCACTGGCTATAACGAATCGATCGCAGGCATGCGCCACTGGCTCGCTCGCAACGGTGAGGTTAAAACCGGCATAGACGTACTTGCGTCCGATGGCTTCGCCGAACTCACCTCTCTCAGTAGAAATCATCCCGGCCAGCTGCGGATCGGGCTCCTTACCAATCAATCTGGAGTGGACTCGTCGGGCCGCCGGACCATTGATCTCCTTGCACACGCGCCGAACGTCGAATTGAAGACGCTCTTCAGTCCGGAACACGGCATCCATGGCACTCTCGACAGGGAGAATATCGGCAACTCAAAGGATGAAACGACTGGGATTCCTGTCATTAGCCTTTATGGGGCCACGGATAAGCAACGTCGCCCATCGCTCGATATGCTGCGCCAGTTGGATGCTGTCGTTATTGATCTGCAGGATTCGGGTGTCCGCTTCTACACGTATGAAACTGTGATGGACTACTTCCTTGAGGCGGCCTCCCAAACCGGTACCCCGATTGTTGTGCTTGATAGGCCCGACCCGCTCAATGGAGCTGTCGTTCAAGGGCCGGTCTCTGATGCCGATGATTTGAGCTATGTCCACTACCTGCCACTGCCTGTGCGCCATGGCATGACCATGGGTGAGTTAGCTCGTTACTTTGTCCAGCAGCGCGGACTGCATACTCCGCTGAAAGTTGTCGCAATGCAGGGCTGGCAACGCGGAGACTGGTATGACTCGACGGCGCTTACGTGGGTGAATCCCTCCCCTAATCTGCGCAATATGAATGAGGCTACGCTTTATCCGGCGCTGGGGCTCGTTGAATCGACCAACATTTCAGTTGGACGCGGCACGGACACCCCGTTCGAATTGTTGGGCGCTCCCTGGATCAACGGGCGTCTTCTCGCCGCAAAGCTGAATGCAGAATTTATCCCTGGCGTGAGGTTTGTCCCTGCTGACTTTACCCCGGCCAAGCCAGCTCCCTACGGCGATGAGCTATGCCATGGCATACAGCTCATCGTGACGAATCGCAATGTCCTCGACTCTCCCCGTCTCGGGGTTGAAATAGCAGCCCTGCTCCGGAGGCTCTATCCTGATAAATTTCTACTCAACAAGATGAAGACACTGCTTGCGAACCGCTCTGTGCTGGAAGAACTGCAAAGAGGGGAGTCAGCCAATACGATCATGGAGCAGGAGCGGCCATCGCTCGAACACTTTCTAGAACAGCGCCAGCGGGTTCTGCTCTATCCCTGATCGCTCCAGAGCGCATCGCCCCCGAGAAGGCCATCCTGATTTGGCACGATGGTGACATTCGGCGGGAGATTGAAGGAAATTTCCTTCGAGTTTCCGCCGCCGACATACAGGTGATCCCAGTTAAAGGTCGCCAGCGTCTGTGCAATTGCTTTCTCAAGCAGGTGGTTCCAGCGTTTCTTGCCGTGCTTTTTGAGGCCTGCACGTCCTAAGAACTGCTCATAGGTCTTCCCCTTTTGCCAGGGGTGATGTCCGAGTTCCAGCCCTGGGCAGAGTCGCCCGTTGGTGAAAAGCGCTGAACCAAGGCCGGTTCCCAGGGTCAGCACCAGCTCGACGCCGTGCTTCTTGATAGCCCCAAAGCCCTGTACAGCTGCATCGTTTGCAACCCTCACCGGCTTCTTCCACCGGCGTTCCAGTTCCTTTTCCAGGGGATATTCAATCCACTTCGGATTCAAATTGGCCGCTGTATGAACTACACCCTGCTTGATAACACCGGGAAAGCCCACGGAAACTCGATCGAAGTGGGGCATCTGCTTACTCAGGCGTGTCAGCCTTTGCAGGATTCGACCAGGAGTTGGATGTTCAGGTGTTTCTATCCGCAGCCGCTCGGAAATTGGCTTGCCGTCGGGTCCTAATGCCATCATCTTCAGCCCCGATCCACCGATATCAATCGCGAGAGTGACGGGTCCGCGTGTTTTGCTCTTCTTCAAATCTGTTCTCCTTGTTCTTCAGCCTGCTCCAGCAGAAACTCAAGTACGGTGGGGAGGATCTGTCCTACACCGTCAGAAGTATCGACGCGCAAGGCGGGCCGAACGATAGGCTCAAACTCAGATTTGATGCGCAAATAGAGAGAGATGTTCCGGTCGTGTGCGGGATGCTTGCTGGCGTTGAGAGCCAGCCGTTGCCTCGCAACTGCCTCGCTGCATTCGAGCACAATGATTGCCCAGCGTGCGCCAACCTTTTTTGCTGCCGCGATCACTTGTTCGATCTGCGCCGCGCGTGAAAAGGTGCGCCCGTCGAAAATGATGTATTGCGGCTGCTGGTGGGTGACGAGATACTCTGCGGCGCTCAGCATGGCATCCATACATAGGCTGTTCTGCGCGGCTGTGTAGTCAGTAGCCGCTCCAGGAAACAGTGCGGCGCGCACGCGGTCTTTGTCGATCGCAACGGCATTAAGCCGTTCGACAAGGGCCTGCGCAAGGGTGGTTTTGCCGGTGCCGGGTAGGCCGGCGAGCATAAGGTATGTGCTCATGAAACGATCATGGTTGCCAATGGTCTATGCACCCAGTTAGCTTATAGAGTTTTCGCAGCGAGGGGAATGCCTTGCGGAAGGCTTGGAGGAAGAATGCAGTATCAATCTGGGTTCGGCAATGAATTCGCCACAGAGGCAGTAACCGGCGCGCTACCACAGGGACAGAATGCACCACAGCGCGCTCCGCTCGGTTTGTATACAGAACAGTTCAGCGGGACCCCCTTTACTGCTCCTCGCGCCGTCAATCGCAGGACGTGGACCTATCGTATTCGCCCCTCGGTCACGCATAAGCCCTACGAGGAAATTGATGCAAAACTGATCCGTAGTGGCCCCTTCAATGAGGTTCCGACCCCCCCGAACCAGCTGCGTTGGAACCCACTGCCAATTCCTGACGCCCCGACAGATTTTATCGATGGCATGGTCACCCTGGGCGGCAACGGCGATGCGGCGATGCAGAGTGGTGTTGCTATTCACATCTACGCGGCCAACGCTTCTATGGCGGATCGTTTTTTCTACAATGCGGACGGCGAGATGTTACTTGTGCCGCAGCAGGGCGTTCTTGGCATTCATACAGAACTGGGTAGGATGGACGTCGCTCCTGGGGAGATTTGTGTGCTGCCCCGCGGTCTGAAGTTTCGAGTTGAGATTCCAGAGGGCAGCGCTCGCGGGTACATCTGCGAAAACTATGGCCTGCCATTCCGACTTCCTGAGCTCGGTCCGATCGGCGCGAATGGGCTGGCGAATGCGCGAGATTTCCTCGCCCCGACGGCAGCCTATGAGGACCGCGATGGAGACTTCACCATTGTCAGCAAATTTCTCGGTCGTCTCTGGCGGGCAGAGATAGACCATTCGCCCCTGGATGTAGTTGCCTGGCATGGCAACTACGTTCCTTACAAGTACGATCTGGCACGATTCAACTGTATTAACTCGGTCAGCTTCGATCATCCGGACCCTTCGATTTATACAGTGCTTACTGCGCCTTCCCCCATTGCAGGAACCGCAAATGTCGACTTCGCCATTTTCCCGCCGCGCTGGATGGTCGCCGAACATACCTTCCGTCCGCCATGGTTCCATCGCAACTTGATGAATGAGTTTATGGGGCTGGTCTTCGGCCAGTACGATGCGAAGGCAGAGGGCTTTGTGCCAGGGGGCGCGAGTCTGCATAACTGCATGGCAGGGCATGGTCCAGACGCGGAGACCTATGAGCGCGCCATCGCCGCGGATTTAAAACCCCAGTATCTGGCAAACACCCTCGCTTTCATGTTTGAGACGCAATTGGTCATCAGACCTACAAGGTTCGCCTTAGAGACGAAGGTGCTCCAACACGAATATTACGAATGCTGGCAGAACCTGAAGAAGCACTTTAAGAGCGTGTCGAATGGCTGAAGAGCGGATGATCTCCTGGGTCGAGTCTGCGAACTCGGAGAGGACCGACTTTCCGCTCGAAAATCTTCCGTTTGGGATCTTTTCCCCATCGGGGGGCGGTACTCCGCGCATTGGCATAGCCATAGGCGACGAGGTCCTCGATCTCCGGGGGGCAGATGAGATTGCGCTGCTCGATACACTTCCCGAAGAAGTTCGCGCAGCCTGCTCTGACGACTCGCTGAACAGGCTCATGTCGCTCGGGCGCTCTGCTGCGACTGTCCTTCGCAGGCGAGTCACAGGGTTATTGCTCGCTGAAGACAGATCAGCAGAGCATCATCTCCGACCGCTTTTGACTCCGATGCGCCATGTGCGAATGCACCTCCCCGCGGTCATTCGGGACTACACAGATTTCTATGCATCGCTTCACCATGCGGAGAATGTCGGCAAACTCTTCCGTCCGGATAATCCCTTGTTGCCGAACTATAAGCACTTGCCTGTTGGGTATCATGGCCGCGCTTCCTCGATTGTTGTGGACGGAGCAGAGGTCCGGCGGCCGTGGGGGCAGCGGCAACTTGTGCCCGGTACTGTTCCTGTCTTTGAGCCGAGCCGCTCGCTTGATTATGAACTGGAACTCGGCTTTTTTATAGCCGAAGGAAACAGGCTGGGCGAGCCTGTTCCTGTCAATGCTGCGGACGCGATGATCTTCGGCCTTTGCCTGCTGAATGACTGGTCAGCACGCGACATTCAGGCGTGGGAGTATCAGCCGCTGGGGCCTTTCCTCGGGAAAAACTTCGCAACCAGCATCTCGCCATGGGTCGTAACGATGGACGCTCTGGCGCCCTTTAGGACTGGCACCAGTGTTCGCGGAGGGGATGACCCGACGCTCTTGCCGTATCTCCGTGTTGATACTTCCACCGCAGGCCTGGATATCGTCCTTGAGGTCTCTATCTCGACGGCAAAGATGAGGCAGCAGGGAAGTGCTCCTTCACTCCTGGCTCGCACCAACAGTCTGCATCTGTACTGGTCGCTGATCCAGATGATCGCCCACCATACCAGCAACGGCTGCAATCTTCGCCCCGCCGATCTGCTGGCGACCGGAACTATCTCGGGCCCAACCAGCGACTCACTTGGCTCAATGCTGGAACTGACGCGTCGCGGAGCGGACCCGATTCGTCTTGCAAGCGGCGAGATGCGCAGCTTTCTTGAGGATGGAGATGAGATCATCCTGCGCGGCTATTGCGAACGATTCGGAGCAGTCCGCATTGGCTTCGGAGAATGCCGAGGGGTTATTCTCCCGGCGCATCACCCGTAACAGTTACGCCGAGTTGACGCAGCAGGCGAGCGCGGTGGCTTGCCAGCACCGTTTCGGCAGGTCCTTGTCCTAGGATGCGCCCTGCTTCAATGAGAATCACCTCTGCCCCAAGATGAAAAGCCTCTGTCACGTCATGCGAGACATAGAGGGCAAGCATGCTGCGCGCCGCCAGCCAGTCAATAAGCTTGGCTAGAATCTTCTCCTTGAGAGCGTTATCGATCGCGGAGAACGGTTCATCGAGGAGCAGTATCTGCGGCTGCCTCGCCAGCGTTCGCGCCAGCGAAACACGTTGACGCTCGCCGCCGGAAAGATGATGCGGCATGCGTTCGTAGAGATGCTCCCCTTCTACCAGCTCCAGCACCTCACGCACTCGTGCCTCGCGTTCGTCATTCTTCAGCCTTTTTAATCCAAATCCAACGTTCCGTCCGGCGGCTAAATGAGGGAAGAGTGCGGCTTCCTGCATTGCAAAGCCCACCAAGTCTGAGCCCGGCCGCATGCGAATACCTGCAGCCGTGTCACAGAGAACGTGTGTGCCCAGTCTGATGCGTCCCGAGGTCGGCTGTAAAAGGCCTGCCAGCGCGCGTAACAGCGTGCTCTTACCGGCGCCCGATGGACCGAACAGCACCGTCCATCGGGCACTAAGGGTGAAATTTGCATCGATGCTGAAAGCAGCCTGATTGAGCGAAATGGCTGCATCAAGTATGGGGATTTCAGGCAACGAGCTTCTGCTTTCTCGTCGCATAGAGAGAGGCCAGCGCAACGAAGGAGATGGAAAGCAGGAGGAGCGCCGTGTGGTTTGCACCGTGATAGTCGAAATCCTGCACCTGATCGAAAATGGCTATCGAGAGTGTGCGCGTCTCGTGAGGAATATCTCCCCCGATCATCAGCACCACGCCAAATTCACCCATCGTATGGGCAAAGCAAAGGGCGGCCGCTGCGCCGAGCGAACGCTTTGAAAGTGGCAGCACAAGTTCCCACAAGATACGCTTGCGACTGGCGCCTAGTAGCCGCGCCGCTTCAATCAGGGAAACGGGAACGCTGCTGAACCCGGCAACGATTGGCTGCAAGGTGAAGGGGAAGCTGTAGATAATCGAGCCTATAACAAGTCCGGTAAAAGAAAACGCGGCTGGATGGCCGGTAAGAGTCGCAAACAGCCTTCCCAAAGCCGTGCGCGGTCCAAGCAGCACCAGTAGATAGAAGCCGAGTACCGTGGGCGGGAGCAGTAGCGGAAGCGTGGATGCCGCCTCCATAAGCGCCCGTCCGCGTGATTTACCGAAGACGATCCACGCCGCCAGTGGAGTTGAGATAGCCAGGAGCAACACTGTTGTCACCGCGGCCAATCGGAGCGAAAGTAGCAATGCGGTGACGTCAAAGCCGTTCATCGTGAGTGATCACTTCGCGCTGGGGTGATTCCGTGCTGACCGAGTTGCTGCTGGCTGGAAGGAGAGAGGATAAAGGCAAGTAGTTTATAAGCCGAGTCTCGTGCGGCGGCATGTTTGAGCACAATTCCTGTCTGATCGAGCGCAGGATAGTAAGCAGCGGAAACAGGAATGTAGTGGCCCGCGCTCTTGAGCGGCAGGGAGAGCGCGGAGGTCAACGAGATGAATCCGAGTTCCGCGTTACCGGACGAGACATACTGGGCAGCCTGCGCAATGTTTTCAGCGATGACCAGTTTGGGCTGTAGTTGATCATAGAGTTTCAGGTGCTGCAGGACTGCCTGGGCAGCACGCCCATATGGCGCGTGCTGCGGGTTTGCGATAGCGAGCTTCTTGAGTGCAGGGTCGTGCAGCGAATCCATCGATAAATCGTGAAAGTGTGAATCATTGCGCGTCCACAGCACCAACGTTCCTCGCCCATAGAGCACAGGCAGAGGCGAGTCGCTGAAGTGATCGCGAATTAGCTTCTGTGGAAACGATCTATCTGCGGCCAGAAAGAGATCAAAGGGAGCACCATTCTCAATTGCCGTCGCCAGGGCCGAAGATGATTGATAAGTGGCATCGACGTGTATCCCCGTCTGGGCCTCGAACTCCGCGAGGATAGAAGGGAGCGCCGGCTGCAGGTCCGCTGCCGCTGCCAATCGAATTCGTCCGCTGACGGGACCGCCCCAGGCAGGCAATGCAAAGAGCACGAATACGATCGCGAAAAAACGTATACATCTCGATTCAGACACGAAGCACCATGACCTCAGTAGATTTGATGAGTGCGGCAGCCGTCTCGCCTACTTTGAGATGCATCTCGCGTGCGGCATCAGCCGTGATAATCGACGTAATAATCTGGCCGCCGATTGACAGCTTTACCTGCGCCAGCAGGGAATCAAACTTTACCTCCACGATGCGGCCCACAAGCTGATTTCGCCCGCTGAGAATGCGCATCATCTCGCGCTTCGGCGTGTCCGGACGCTTGGCCTTGCTGAGGAGCGCATCCAGTTCGGCTTCGGGAATGCGATAGTGACCGCCAGGTGTCTTCACGGCCTTGATCTTGCCGCGATAGAGCCATTGCTTGATGGTGGGGTAGGCAATGCCCAGCCGCAGAGCCGCTTCACGTGGAGTAAGCATCGATCCCATGCGACGATTTTATACGACTTTATTCGAGGTGCGGCAAGGGCACTTTTTTGCTGCAAATGCTACGCTAGCTATATCCATGGAAAGTCAACTTCATCAGTTGCGCTGCATAGGCTGCGCGACCGTCATAGTGCAGCGGGATCTTAAGGAAAACTTTCGCTGCCTCGGATGCGGGGAGCTCTACGAAGTAGAGTACCCGTCGTGGAATGCGCCTTCGCGCCGTCCTAACGCAAGTGCTTTGCGCTGGCTCTGGCAGGAGCGGCGCAGTTCAACTTCGCCTGTAGACCGCAGCGGCGTATGGCGTTTTCGCGACTTGCTGCCTATCGTGGCCGACGAGCGTAATATCGTCACCTTGAGCGAGGGCAACACTCCGCTTTATGAGTTGCCACGGTCTGCTGAGGCTCTGGGCCTTGATCGTCTGCTCGCCAAACATCAGGGTATGAATCCTACCGGCTCCTTTAAGGATACGGGGATGACAGCTGCGCTCTCCGTTGCCAAAGAGATGGGTTACAGGTGGGTTGCCTGCGCATCTACTGGCAATACTTCTGCCGCTCTGGCAGCGTATGCAGCGCGTGCGCGGATGCAGAGCCTCGTATTAATCCCGGAAGGAAAAATCGCCTGGGGCAAACTCTCGCAGGCGATGGACTATGGCGCGCTTACGTTGCAGCTGCGCACTGACTTCGACGGTTGCGTGCAGGTTCTGAGTGAAGTGGTCCGCAAAGCCCCAGTCTATTTGCTCAATTCGGTCAATCCTTATCGTCTGGAAGGACAAAAGACTCCGGCCTTTGAGATCGCGGAGCAGATGGACTGGTCTGTACCGGATCACGTCATCGTGCCCGGAGGCAACCTTGCAAACTGCTCTGCGCTTGGCAAGGGCTTCCTGGAGATGAAGAGCCTGGGAATTACTGATAAGCTTCCGCGCATCTCTGTCATCCAGGCGTCAGGGGCAAATCCGCTCTATCGCAGCATGATGGCGAATGGCGGTGAGCACCTCGAACCTGTCGAGGCCAATACGCGCGCGAGCGCAATTCGCATTGGCAATCCAGCTTCCTGGCGCAAGGCGGTTCGTATTCTGCGCGAGACAGGAGGCTGGTGTGAAGAGGTAAATGAAGCCGAAATCGCGCTGGCCAAGGCGGAGATTGGAGCTGAGGGGATAGGGTGCGAGCCAGCCTCCGCAGTAACGCTCGCCGGACTCAAGAAGCTCGTCCAGAAGCGAAGAGTCGCGTCCTCTGAGACTACAGTGCTGCTGCTTACCGGTCACACATTGAAGGATTCCGACTACACCATCGCTTATCATCGCGGGGAACTGTTGCGTGAGGAAGAAGCAGCGCCGCTCAAGCCTGAAATTGAATTGACCCGCAGGAATACGATCGAGATCGATGCTTCCGTAGAGGAAGTGCTGCGTGTGCTGGAACGGGTGAGTGCATGAGGGGCTGCCGTCTTCGACTGCCCGCAACATCGGCTAATCTCGGACCGGGCTTCGACGCTCTCGCTCTCGCTCTGAGCTTCTATCTGGAGATTGAAGCCGAAGAGTCAGACGAGTTTGTTATAGATGTATCGGGCCGTAACCGGGAGCTGTGCTCAGCAGTCAAAAACAATCTTCTCCTCGATACCTATACTGAGATCCTGCAGACGAATAACGCTCCCGTGGTTCCGGTGAAGGTTCGCATGGTCAACGGCATTCCCCTGGGCATGGGGTGTGGTTCCTCTGCGGCAACACGCCTCGCAGGTGTGGCGCTGGCTTCTCACTTTGGAGGTTTAAAGTGGGAGCGGGAACGCATCCTCACCGCAGCATCCCTGCTTGAGGGGCATCCGGACAATACTGCAGCCTGCTGGCATGGGGGGCTCAGTGTGGCCTGCTGGCACGGCAAAGAGGTTGAGGCCATTTCGATCACTCCGGGCGCCAGATGGAAGGCGATCATTGCCATGCCTGCTCGCCCGTTGCCCACCCGGGAATCCCGTGCGGTCCTGCCGGAGAGCTACTCGCGGGCCGATGCGGTGGCAAATCTGCAACACGTTGCTCTGTTGACAGCGGCCTTTGCGCAAGGTCGGGGTGATTTACTTCACAGCGCTACCCAGGACTGGATGCATCAGCCTTATCGGGAGCGTGTCTGTCCGCTCCTTCCGCTGCTAGCGCCTCTTGCGGGTCGTGACGGGCTGCTTTCCGTAACTCTCAGTGGTGCCGGGCCTTCGATCCTGCTCCTGGTAGATGCTGACGCAGACATGCTGTCGGTCCGTCAGCTCATAGATTCGGCTGCAGGTGAATCTGAGCCTGTGGAGCTGATCGAGTGCACCATTGAATCCGCTCCTGCTGTTTATGAATCTCTCTGACCCATAACCACGGCCGCGCCATCGATGGAATCATGATCGACCGCGGCCAGTGCATCGTTCACCCTGGTGAGGGGAAAAAGCGTTGTGCGCGGCTTGATGTCGATCTCCGTGGCCAGTGCCACGAAATCACGGGCGTCTGCGCGTGTCATGTTCGTTACACTGCGAATCTGCCGCTCTCCCCACAGCAGCGTGTCATAGTCGAATTGAGGAATCCGGTCGAGATGAATGGCATTGATCGCTACGATGCCTCCCTTGCGCAAGGAACCCAGCGCAGCGATTACGACGTCGCCACTGGGAGCAAAGGTTACGGCGCGATCAAGAGGAACTGGTGGCCTGTCCGTAGCCTCGCCTACCCATGTTGCCCCGAGTTTACGGGCAAAACGCTGGTGGGACTCACCGCGAGTTGCTACATAGATTTCACAGCCCCAATGCTTCAAAACTTCAACAGCTAAATGCGCGGATGCGCCGAATCCAAAGAGCCCAATTCGCTCTCCGGGCTGGCAGCCCGCCACCCGCAGACTGCGAAAGCCAATAATGCCAGCACAGAGCAGCGGAGCCAGGGATTCAGCAGGCCGATCTTCGGGGAGCGGAATACAAAAATCCGCACGTGCAATTGTGTAGTCTGCGTAGCCGCCATTCACGGTATAGCCCGTAAATTCAGGATGGTCGCATAGGTTTTCGGAGCCTTTGAGGCATAGCGGGCAAGTGCCATCCACACTTGCCATCCAGGATACGCCCACGCGGCTGCCTATCTTCGGAGTGCCCGGGCTTAGCGCGCCACCAAGTCGCTCGATTCTTCCGACAATTTGATGTCCGGGAATGATCGGGCTAAGGCGCGGAGGCAGTTCTCCAGCTACGATGTGCAGGTCGGTGCGGCACACGCCACAAGCCTCGATACGAAGCAGCACTTCGCCCGAACCGGGAATGGGTATAGGCAGATTCTCGATTCGAAGCGGCGCGGATTCGATCGGAGCAGGTTGGTGCAGAATAGCAGCTCTCATAGGTTATTGGGATGCTCTTTTGCTTGCCCCAGTGGGATTGAACTCCTTATACTCGCGGTCATAATGATCGCACGCTTTAAGGGCAGTCCTGGATGCAGCTGATCGATGCGCGCGAGTTTAATTGGCGAGCGACCCCCGCAGCGCTATATCTGGCATTGCGCTACTACGTCGCCTTTACGCTCCTGACCTACGGCTTCGCCAAAGTGATGGGTGCGCAGTTCACGGTACTTGATTCTCAGCTTGCAAAGCCAATGGGAGAGGTCTCAGGCTTCTGGCTTACCTGGTACTACTTCGGCTATTCCACGGTCTATTCAAATATCATCGCTTTTACTCAAATTGGAGGAGCATTACTGCTTTGTTTCAGAAGAACAGCTGCCCTTGGCGCTCTCCTTCTTCTACCAGTGATGGTGAACATTGCTTGCGTCGATATCTGGGTTATTCAGTGGAATTTCCACATTGAAGCCCTTCGAAATGCGATCTACGTGCTCTTGGCTATTTGCGGAATCTTATCTTTCCATGCTGCAGATTTCTATCGAGCCGTATGCAGTCGCCGACATGACTGGGCGTTGTTGGGGAAGGACTACGGCTGGCTCCTTTGCCTTCAAATCATCGCAATTCTCGGGATGCTTGCCTATACAGCCCACGAGGGTTATTGGCTCGCCAATTTCAACAACCGTGCGCCTACGGCGATTGATGGAGCGTGGTATGCGAGCCGAATCGAACCTGCCAATGCGGCGCTGCCAGATTGGATATATTTCGAGTACAACCGCGCTCATTTGGCAGTTTTCCATTTTCCGGACGGAAGGTATGTATCCCACGATTTCCGGGTGGATGCTAAGAATCATGAGCTAACGATCTCTCAGCAATGGCTTATCCCTGGCTCCGACATATTTAAGGGGACATGGAAACGACAAGGTGACACTATGCGGCTGAATGGATCATGGGGAAATGGTCAATACTCTTGCATGGTAATGAAGCGCAAACCGATGCCAGTAAGAGATCACAAATAGCTTAGACTCAGTGTCTTCCATATTCCATTCACTGCTTGGGCTGCGTTACACTAAGCATCATGGCCCCGTAGCTCAGGTGGATAGAGCGACGGTTTCCTAAACCGCAGGTCGGAAGTTCGAATCTTCCCGGGGTCACCAGCAGCATAATCCTTTCCTGTATAAATATTGTGCATCGCAATCTGCAGTACATACTTTCTGAGACCTGAGTCTGTACAGCAAGCAGGAACTCAGGATGTAACACCGCTTTATGTGCAGGCCTACTCCAGCTCGAGTTATATCGACGGCGCCCCTAAAATCCTTCATACGCCTGCTGCTGCATGTAGGAATGGCATGCTTTGTGCCACCCTCACTTTTATTTCTTCAAGGGGGAGCTGCCTGCGGAAGGGGCGCCGATCTTGCCGAAGTGGTAGTTCCGACTGCGGCACAACAACAACAGACATGCACGTTATATGTTTCAGCGAGTGGATCGGACAAGAACTCGGGTTCGACGCCTTCTTCCGCCATTACTCTTCTGGGTGCCGCCCGGCGTGCAGTTGCCGGGAATGTTGTGTGTATTCAGCCGGGCAACTACTCCCTTGCAAGCAGCTTTTATCCGGCGCACAGTGGAAACCCGAATGCCTGGATCACCTTTCAGAACACGGGCGGTGGCGTAGTACATATCCTCTGGACAGCCGGCAGCAATGCTCCTGACCGGAACATGTTCCACATGTACAACGCAAACTTCCCCAACGGTCCCAGCTATATCGAGTTCAAGGGTCTTACTCTCGATGGGCAGAATGTCGCCTCCAACGGCTTCTTCTGCCAGGGCTCCCATCACCTGCGCTATCTGCAGAACACCATCATCAACCAGGGCTCGGCCGGCATCGGCAGCATGCGCTGCGACTATCAGACGGCCGACCACAACATCCTTTACCACAACGGCTATCACGGCGGATGGTCTAGCGCCATCTCTTACAACAGCAGTCAGTGGTTCGATAAGTATCAGGGACTGCACAACATCGTCTCCAACAACATCATCGCCGGCTCCTACGACAGTTCCAGCTATCACACCGATGGCAACGGCATCATCATGGATCTCAGCAGCGGCAGCTATACTGCCTCCACGGCAAATACTCCCCCGGCTCTGATCGTCAACAATGTGGTCTACGGCAATGGCGGCCGATGCATCGAGAACAATGTCGTGACCAACATCTGGGTCGTCAACAATACCTGCTACGACAACGGCCTTGATCTCACGCTCGGCCCCGTCGGCAGCATCACCAGCCATAGCGCCAGTCACGAGTACTTCGTCAACAACGTGGTGCAGTCCTGGGACAACAGGCCGCCCTTCATGGTGCAGGGATCAGGCAGTACGAACCTGATCTACAGCCACAACCTGATTTATGGCGGATCCAACTCCGGAGTCTCAGACACGAATCCAGCCGACTTCCGGTCTACCAATCCCCTGTTCGTTAACCCACCTGCCTTCAACCCCAGCAACGGCGGTCAGTATGCCAATGCGCTCAATCCTGCCTATCTCGGCAGCGGTCTCACCTTGAAATCCAACAGCCCGGCACTCGACACAGGAGTTGATCCAGCCTCCCTCGCTGGCTCCAACTCAGCACTCATCAATGATATGAGTCGTTATATCTACTCCGATATCAACGGCAAACCCCGTCCAAAAGGCTCCCCCTTTACCCTCGGCGCCTATATCCCCTAACCTCCTCCTCACCGCCAAGGCACTATCAGAAAGCTGGGCAACCGATACAGGAACATCTGGAATGGGTCAATTGGCCCTATTCCGCTGCCTCCCGAGTACTCTATCCCTATTAATTAAGAATTTGCTGTAGAGGTTCTCTATCTGCAGATCAAATCTAAACTTATTGATTGCGCAAGAGATGGTTTGACTGCATAGCTATCACGAAATACTCGCAAAAGGAGAAGGTCGGCCCCTTGTCTCCGGCAGGTTGCAGGTTACTATGAGCTAATTGAAAAACAGGCGGGCGATGTATCTCCGTCATCACTGACGCTTTACAAGGCATCTCTGCTTCGGGATTCCACCAGTTATACCTAAGCGAAATAGCTCAACGCAGTTGAGGCTGGCGAAGCCATGCTCGCACCGACTCCTGATCTAAAGCTAGGCGGACACTCCAGTGTCCTGCCTCTACGATAGAGCGCCGCTCATTATCTAATTGCACTGCAGGAAGCTTAGTAGAAGGCATCATTAGTGACTACGGCGACCACCTCATCTCTTCACAGAGGTGATTCACGAGAATCCGCCACTTGTACGTTTGAACTTTCTAGGAATCTTCCAGGAATCATTCAAGCCACTGCTGTTCTACCCTCAGACGCTAAAAATTCTAACAGTCAAGAAGGCTAATATATGACCGCGACATTACTTGTTACGCAGCAATCACATAGTCACCCATCTATCGAAACTATCCAGCAGACCATCAATACGATGGTGGATGACCTCATCGCCTCACTCCCTGATCCGAGCAAGCTGACCAGCTCTGAGCGAAGAGGTATTATCGCCCGGTATACAGCGGTTCTGGAAGGAAACTTCATCTACTGGATGACTGCAGCGTACCTGTCCGTTCTGTCAGAAGCAGCACGTCCGATTCTCCTGGATAATCTCCATGAAGAGGTTCAAGATGCTCATCCGGCGATGTTGCGCAGATTTGCACTCGCTGCTAAGGCATTTCCCACAGACTCAGATGCATTGGCGGTCCATGAGGATTTGACTAATGTACGGCTCTTTCTCGGCCATCTTTCGGGAGTGCAGTCAGTGCTCACAATGGCGTTCTTTGAGGGACTGATCCAGCGACTTATGCCTTATCTGGCAGAACTTGCTGCAGCCCAGGGCTCGAATGATATGGAGTACACAGACGTACACGGAGTCTGTGACATCGCCCACACCGCTGGACTATTTCGTGCGCTTGAACAAGAGATGACGATCAACCCGCTGGAAGAAGACAAGGATTTGTATGAGGGGGTTAAGTTACTCCAGACTCTTATTCAACAAATTATTCGACCAGAATAAAAAGGTCATAACTGCCTGAGCCGAGTCAGATTTCAAGGAGCGCCACTATGGATATACGATCCGAGATTGTTCACCAATTTAGTCAGGTCGCCCGCGAGCAGGGACGACGTCTATCGCCACTCAGCGATGATCTTGAACTTCTGGAGTCCGGCTTGGACTCCCTTTCTATGGCGATCTTAGTCGTTCGACTTGAGGAGTCGCTCGGCATCGATCCCTTTACTCTGACTGATGATGCTCGCTTCCCAATAACCTTCGGAGAATTTGTCGACTTTTATGAGACCAGCTCAAGGCAGTCACAATAAATCGACTTCGCTATTTGAGGCGCTGTCCGCGGTGGACAAGCATTCTGACCCCCTGATCGTCGATGCGAACGCAAGCATCACCTTAAGCAATCTGGTCAGTGGATCGGCGCTTTTTGGTCGGGGCGATGAACTCTGTGGTCGGTCCGTGCTCGTTGCAACGACGAACCAGTTCACGACCGCATCCGCGCTGATCGAACTTGATGGGGTTGCTCGCCGAATAGTACTGTGTCCGCCGGATCTTCCAATAGAACATCTCCCGTATGTCATGGATACAGCTGCCGTGGATGGAATTGTCTCAGACCGGACAGCATTGCAATATGGTAGTCCGAGGCCGCTTTATTTCAGTCCATGCAGTCCCACAGTTGAACCCGCGAAATGTGAGCGAAATGCATGTTACAAGACAGAGTGGATACTCCTCACCTCCGGCACTACAGGCATCCCAAAGCTTGTCGTCCATAGCTTGGCTAGTTTAGCCGGCGCGATCGGGCCACCTAACATGTCTCCTGAGCCGATAGTGTGGAGTACCTTCTATGACATCAGGCGATATGGCGGCCTACAGATATTTATCCGAGCGATCTTCGCTGGTGCATCACTTGTGCTCTCCAATGCGCAGGAATCACCCGCCGCATTTCTCACTCGTGCTGCTCGCCTAGGGGTCACTCACATCTCCGGAACACCCTCCCAATGGCGTCGTGCACTGATGAGCCCCGCTGCATGTTTTATTTCGCCAAAATATATCCGATTATCCGGAGAGATAGTTGATCAGCCGATCCTTAACAGCCTCCATTCGGCCTATCCGCACGCCCAGATCTCCCATGCCTTCGCCTCCACCGAAGCTGGCGTAGCGTTTGAAGTCAATGATGGCTTTGCAGGTATTCCCCCCGAAACGATAATGTGCACACCTTTCGTAGAGATGAAAGTGAAGGATAACTCGCTGCGTATTCGTTCTGCGCGCACGGCAAGTAGATATCTGGGCAACAACGTGTCGGCACTTTTAGACGAAGAGGGCTTTGTTGATACCGGCGACCTACTTGAACTGAGGGAAGGACGGTACCACTTCATTGGCAGACGTGATGGGGTGATCAATGTCGGAGGATTAAAGGTACATCCCGAGGAGATTGAAGCAGTGATCAATCGCCATCCTGCTGTACAAGGATCGATTGTCCGAACAAAAAAGAATCCAATGACGGGAGCGATGGTTATTGCAGACGTTGTTCTCGATAGAGTGAACGCCTGCCTTGACGAGGATGTGCGTGAACTCAGAGAAGATATCCTCCTACGTTGCCGTGAATCTCTCTCGTCTTACAAAGTCCCGGCAGCCATTAATTTCATATCCTCGTTATCCATCGCTGAATCTGGAAAGGTACTCCGGCGCAATGCGTAATGTCATTGTGACAGGGGGCAGCCGAGGTTTAGGGTTGGCTATCGCCCGTAGACTAAGTAGCACCGGATATCGGGTGATTGCAATTGCACGTAAGCAGAATCCTGAACTCACGACAGCGATGCAGGATGCTGAAGGCTCAAATCCAGGATCATTTCATTTCGTTCCTTTCGACCTTGCCGAGACCGACAATATCTCCTGTCTGGTCCGCCAGTTGCGCAAAGACTACGGAGTCATCTACGGACTAGTCAACAACGCTGGTATAAGTTTCGAAGGGCTGCTCGCGCTAATGCCTGCTCACCAGATTGAGCAGCTTGTGCGGATAAATGTCGTTTCCCCGATCGTTCTCACTAAGCATGTAATTCGCCTCATGATGGCGGATGGCGGAGGACGCATTGTCAATCTTGCGTCTATCGCTGCTTTTACAGGCTATAGCGGCCTTTCGGTCTATGGGGCAACAAAGGCATCTATGATTGGCTTTTCCCGGTCACTCGCAAGGGAGATCGGGCGTGTAGGAATAAATATAAATTCTGTTGCTCCCGGTTTTATTGAGACTGATATGACTAAAACCCTCAGCGATGATATGCGTCAGCAGGTCGAGCGCCGCAGTGCCTTGCGACGTCTCGCAGAGGGTAAAGACGTTGCGAATGCTGTTGAATTTCTTCTAGGTGACAACGCGAGGAACATAACGGGAACAGTAATCACCGTCGATGCAGGTAGTACAGCGTGAGCCAGACTGTGACAAAGGAAGCCGCATATAGCGCCGGAAGTGTCAACAAAGCCTGGCTGCGCGCATTGGAGCGAACGGCAACTATTCACCGCGCTCCCGATCGTCTAATGTCTATAGTTATAGACGAGCTAGCTGCAGATTTTCCGAGCGCCCCTGCACTTCTCTCCGATCGCGAATCTTTCAGCTATCAAGACCTGGCCACTCGGCAGAACCAATATGCCCGGTGGGCACTGAGCAAAGGTCTAGGTAAAGGCGAGGTCGTATGCCTGCTGATGCCAAACCGGCCAGAGTATTTGGCAATATGGCTAGGACTTACAAGCATCGGGGGTGTCGTTGTTCTACTCAATACCAACCTCGCGGGGCCATCACTGTCGCATTGTATTAATGTGACCGGACCAAAACATCTCATTGTCGCCGCAGAATTGCGAAAGCAATTGAATACCGCCATACCGTATCTCTCTGAAGTCCCGATGATCTGGACTCACGGCGCATACGATGAGACATCGCAGCGCATCGATCTGGAAATAGATCTGCAAGATGGTTGCAGATTGAGCACACATGAGCACAGGTCCACAACGATCAAAGATCTAGCGCTTTATGTTATGACATCTGGTACCACGGGACTACCCAAGGCGGCGAAGATTAGCCACGCTCGAATTGTCCAATGGGGCCAGTGGTTTGCGGGCATGATGTGTATACATCCCGGTGACCGCATCTATAACTGTTTGCCGATGTATCACAGCATCGGGGGCGTTCTGGTGCCTTGTGCGAGTCTCGCAGGCGGCGGTAGCGTTGTCATCCGAGAGAAATTCTCTGCAAGTCACTTTTGGAGTGATGTGATCCGCTGGGATTGCACCATGTTCCAGTACATCGGGGAATTTTGTCGTTATCTAATCCATGCAACTACAGATTCGGACGCGTCACCTCACAGGGTCAGGATGGCCTGTGGCAACGGAATGGCAGCCGAAGTATGGAATGAGTTTCAAGATAAGTTTCGGATCCCTCAGGTTCTGGAGTTTTATGCCTCTACCGAAGGGGGGGTGTCACTCTTCAACATCGAAGGAAAGAGAGGATCGATCGGAAGGATTCCCCCATATCTGGCACATCGATTCTCAACCGAGCTTATAGTTCTCGATATCGAGAAACGTACGCCCGTTCGAAATGAATACGGCTTCTGCGTTCGTTGTCCTCCAAACGAGATTGGTGAAGCGATTGGCAAGATAGTGGATGGTCCGTCAGCACTCGGAACTCGTTACGAGGGGTATACGGATAAGCAGGCATCAGATGAAAAAGTGCTACACGATGTCTTTGAAGCGGGGGACTCCTGGGTGCGTACCGGTGATCTGATGCGCATCGATGAAAAAGGCTTTTTCTACTTCGTTGATCGCGTCGGAGAGAGCTTCCGTTGGAAAGGTGAAAATGTCTCTACACTAGAGGTGTCTGAAGCCATCTGTAGATTCGCTGGAGTAAAGTATGCTGCTGTCTACGGAGTTGCGATCCCTGCCACAGACGGTCGTGCGGGCATGGCTGCACTCGTTACAGAAAATGAGTTGGATCTATCTTCATTGCGGACGCATCTGGTGACTCATCTCCCCGCTTATGCGCGTCCAATGTTTCTACGCTTTTGTGATGGAATCGAAGTGACACGGACATTCAAATATTCCAAAAGAGCCCTAGTTGCCCAGGGATACGCTCCCTATGCAACAAACGACGACATATATTTTGACGATCTTCAATCGGGTCGCTATACCAAGCTGGACGTGTCGCTCTATAACCGCATACAGACAGGCGATATTCGACTTTAGCGATACTTATGTTGTTCCGAATCCAGTTGTAGGATCAGGGGCAGCAAAGTTGATCGATCATTGCGCGTGTGGCAGCTGCTGGTTAAAGTCGTTGTCCTAGATGCATCTTAAGGTTGCTTCATGCTGATCCAGGAAATGTGCCACAACTATGAGATGCTACAGGATGAGATCGCGCAAGGATCAATCTACCCAGAGGTAGACGCTGAGACGATACGGGCTCATCTTTCATCTCGATACGACTTCAGCAGGAAGATGACCTTGGATGAGGTCATTGATGATGTAGAAAAAATGTTACAACAGTGGCAAGTGCAGGTCACCCATCCACGATATCTAGGGCTCTCTAATCCCAGCGTAACACTCGCATCTGTTATAGCGGACACAATTGTAGCGATGTATAACCCGCAGCTAGCAAACTGGCGAACGTCGCCTGCAGCAAACGAAATTGAACGCCACACCCTTGCATGGCTAATAGCAAAATACGGTCTTCCTCCAGAGAGTATTGCAAGCTTTACCAGTGGCGGAACGGAGGCAAATCTCTCGGCGGTCGTTCTAGCTTTGACTAGAGCTTTTCCTGGTTACGGTGAAAATGGGATTCAAAGTGTCGGTGCCATTCCCTCTATCTACCTGACCACGGAGGCCCACAACGGGTACAACAAAATCGCGCACGTCGTGGGGATTGGTAGAAAAGCACTTCGCACAGTAGCGACAGACGAAAGTTTAAGGTTGGACGTTGATGACCTGGCGAGACGCGTGGCCGAAGATAGAAGAAGCGGCTTTCTGCCGTTCATGGTTATTGGTACAGCGGGAACAACGGCCGCTGGTGTGATCGACCCACTGCTCGAGATCGGCCAATTCTGTCGGGAGCATAAGCTCTGGTTTCACGCAGATGCCGCGTGGGGTGGGGCGGCTATTATCTCCCCTGTCCTAAGACGGTACCTTGCCGGTATCGAAACTGCAGATTCCATCACCTGTGACGCGCACAAGTGGCTATCGGTTCCGATGGGTGCCGGTATGTTATTTTGCAGGCATCCCGACACGATTGCGGAGGCGTTTCGTGTGGATGTCACGTATATGCCTGGAAAGGGAAGGGGCCCGGTAGTGGATCCGCTTACGTCATCGCTGCAGTGGTCTCGGCGCTTCATAGGATTAAAGCTATTTATGACGCTTGCAGAGTGCGGGGAGTCGGGTTATGTTGCAATGATTGAGCAGCAAGCCCGACTAGGACAAGTATTCAGAGAGTTATTGATAGCCTCCGACTGGCTAATCCTCAACGAAACACCACTTCCACTTGTCTGCTTCACCCGCCGTGGCCTGGATATATCAAGGTTCCTTTCTCTGCTGCGCGAGCGTCAAATCGCCTGGATGACTGAGGCTAGGGTCGGCGATAGTGCTGTTGTGCGTGCGTGCATCACCAGTTTCAGAACCACTGAAAGTGATCTCCATCGAGTGGTGAATGAGATGAATCGTCTAATCGATGACAAGGTGATGACTGACTGAGTTCTCTCACGCGAGACTAGGGATATCGAGCAAGTCGTCTTACAGTTAATCAATAAGGAGACAACCATTACGACTTGTTCAGAGCATGACGTGGCGATGGGACACCTTTTCAATCTTTTAGCAACATGGAGTGGAAGATGATCACGGAGTTTGCATCCGGCTGAGTAGAAGCTGTTGTAGGAAAACCAGATGAAGGATATTGAGATACAGCAGCTTACAAGCGATGCATTGCCACTTGTCGCCGCGTTTATTCACCGTTGGCGTGATGCGGCGCTGGATGCTCCTTCTAGCCGGCAGTCATCTAAATATGATGCTATGAATATTGAGCGACGTCTTAGATGGCTTCTAGCTGAAAATCCAGTTGAATCATTAGAGTGTCGGCTAGGCTATTCTCTAGTTGATCGCGCAGGCGCCATTAGAGGGCTCAATCTTACCTTTCCTGCTGCGTTCTTGTCGGCGGAGCGGAGAGTTCTTGCCCTCTGCGCTAGCAGCTTCTTTGTGGAACCATCAGCCCGTTCCCTTGGGTTTTATCTTTTCAGGAAGTACCTTGCATCGCAGAAGTACTCCTTCTTTTTGGCCACCACATGCAATCGGCAGTCTGGTGATCTGTGGAGCACGCTCGGTGGGCATGCTATCCAGGGTTCGGATCTGGAATACTGTATTCCTCTTAAGCCTGATGTTGTAGCTCAAGCATTTGGAGTGCCCGGCTTGAAATGTGCCAGTGGATAAGAGAGAACTGGACAAGGAGAGCATATGGGGCGAGGCAAGAAGTACCAGCCTGAGCAGGT
>NZ_SMGK01000008.1 GCF_004339725.1 Acidipila rosea
TCCCACTTCCCCACACCCCCGACGGCGGCTACTTGAACTCAGAAATAGCTGCGCTACACTAACTCATCCAACGGCACAAAACATCGGGCACGCCAGGAGCGCGGACTAGCACGAAGAATGCTTGCCTATGGTTTAAGTTATAGCGGTGCGATAATGATATGGCAGTTGCGTCTGCTTGTTAACCCTCTTGTTGTCGGTAGATTTGCCGGCGCGCAAGGTGTCGGTTTCGTGGCTCTGGCTATACGCCTCGTGGAGGTGCTTGCTTTCGTCAAGCAGGCTACATGGAGAGTTGCGATGGCGGCTCTTGCTAAATTAGATGGAGATAGTACAAGGCTTAGGAGAAGCATCAGCGAAGGTATGCGGCTACAGGCCATTGCGGTCGGGCTACCCCTGACGATATTTGCAGGAGTTGGACCCATACTGTTGCCCTATATATTCGGGCCTCGGTGGAATCCTGCTTTCAAATTGTTCCCCTTCATAGCTCTCTCGTACCTGATTAGCGCAACGTTTAATCTACACACTTCGGTGTTAGCTCTTCTCCGTCATAATCTTGAAATTATGAAGTTCCATGTTGCCCATGTATTCCTGTTTGCAAGTGTCGCCGTATTGCTTGTCCCCAGGTTCGGATACATTGGCTATGGATGGGCCGAGATAGGCGCTTTCGCTAGCTATTACTTATTACATCGATATATCAGCGAAAGAGTTAACAGTCCTGACTATCGGTCCCCATTGATATGGTGCCTTGTGTGCTGCATTATCTTGGTGATTTGTGGCACAGTAGGCAAGCTGGGTATTGTCTCGCTCGTGCTTCTTCCAGTGCCGCTGCTATTTGCACGAGAGAGAGAATACCTAGAAGTATATGTTCGTATATTGATGAGGGACAGTATTGCCTAGGCGCCTCCGGAAAAGTTGGCTGGTGCTTGTGTCTGGGCCTAGTGAACTTCCTCTATGCCACCGATGATGAAGTGCAGAAAGCTCCTTAAGGCAGTGGTTAAAGTGAATGCGACAAGAGGAAGCCGGTGAAAGTTCTTATTGCTACCGCCATGTATCCCACGGAGGGTAATCCCGCCTTTGGATCATTTGTGCGTTGCCAGGAGATATTCCTGAGGCGCGCCGGGGTTGACGTTGATGTTCTTGTGTTGCGCGGCCGCTATCGCAAGCTGATTTACCCTAAGGGTATATTCCAACTGAGACAACGTCTTAATGATATTTCCCTAGTGCATGCCCACTATGCCTATGTCGGATTAGTCGCTAGGGCGCAGTGGCAGGTTCCTCTTGTACTTACATATCATGGTGATGATGCACTGGGTACAGTCACTAAAGAGGGAAGTGTAAGCAGGAAGAGTCGTATTGTCGCAGCTGGATGTCGCAAGCTGGCCCACTATTGTGATGCTGTGATAGTCCAAAGTAAACGGATGGCGGGCAAGTTCCAGGAGGAATGTGTTCATGTCATTCCACATGAAGTTGATCTAGATAAGTTCCACCCCACAAATATCAATCGGGCGAGGGAGCAGCTTGGGTTGTCGCATTCGAAAAACTACGTTTTGTTCGCAGCAGATCCCGCAATCCCTGTCAAGAACTTCCCGCTTGCAAACGCTGCAGCAGCGTTACTACGAACCCGGACTAAGGATGTAGAGCTCTTAGTCGTTTGCAGGGAAACGCAGGAGAGACTCGCCTTGTACATGAGCGCCTGTGATGCGCTTGTCTTTCCTTCCTATCAGGAGGGATCCCCCAATATCATCAAACAGGCTATGGCCTGCAATTTACCGATTGTCGCAACAGATGTGGGTGATGTAGAAGAAATAATCGGCAGAACAAGAGGGTGTTATATCTCGCAGCCTAACCCAGAGATGTTTGCCCGTTTCCTGGGTACTATTCTTGCCTCTCCATTCAGAACTGCAGGGCGTGATGAAGTAAAACATTTGTCAGGTGAACTCGTGGCGGATCGCCTCATACAAGTCTACGAAGAGGTGCTGCGTAGGCGATATACGAACTCCCTTTCTTCGCTACGGTTCTGATATCCGCTACCATCATGAACCGGCTTGTAAGCGCCGGGTTTAAGCAGATGCCGTTCTCACGATAAGGCTTAATATCAACGAGGATAAATATGAATATTTCTGTCATCGGTGCGGGTTATGTTGGCTTGGTGTCAGCCGTGTGCTTCGCGGAACTGGGACATACGGTTATCGGTGTGGACAATAATCCTGAGAAACTGCTGGCGCTGGACGAAGGAAAAGTTCCTATTCACGAAAATCTTTTGCCGGAGTTACTCCAGAGGCATCTTGGTCATCGGCTAACATTCAGTAGTTCTATCTCACATGCTGTTCGAGAGTCAGATGTAATCTTCATCACTGTAGGTACTCCGCAGTCCGCTACTGGCCATGCAGACCTCGGCTATGTGGAAGCGGTCACACGGGAGATAGCAAAGCATATTACCTCCATGAAGTTGATCGTAGAGAAAAGTACGGTCCCCGTCCGCACGAGCGATGCAATTCGTCGAACGATGACGCTCAATGGGGCTTCCCCTCGCTTATTCTCCGTAGCCTCGAATCCGGAATTTCTCCGGGAGGGGTCGGCGGTTACTGATTTTCTTTACCCGGATCGTATTGTCATTGGGGTTGAAGACTCTTTTAGCGAAGAAAGATTGAGGGAGATATATTCGCCCCTTTGTGATGGCAGCTATTATCGTCGGGAAGACCTGATCCCGGGGTGCGGAGCGAGTGCTGCTCATTTCATTGTCACCAATACGAACAGTGCCGAACTCATTAAGCACACTTCCAATGCGTTCCTCGCCATGAAGATTTCGTTTATGAATGCAATTGCAAATATTGCCGAGCGCGTTGGTGGTGACGTAGATCAAATCAGGGAAGGCGTAGGTGCAGATAGACGGATTGGGACGAGCTTTCTGAATGCGGGAATTGGATATGGCGGCTCCTGCTTCCCTAAGGATGTGCTCGCTTTCCGCGCCGTAGCGCGTGAGGTTGGCTACGACTTTGATCTTCTCGATGCCGTCATGAGAATCAATAAAGATCAGAGACATCAATTCCTACGCAAGGTTCGTGATGCTCTTTGGACACTTCGTGATAAACGGATCGCGGTATTTGGTCTCGCGTTCAAGGCAGGAACAGACGATGTCAGGGAGTCGCCTGCGATTGAGATTGTGGAGGCCCTCGTAAATGAAGGATGCCTGATCACTGCATATGATCCAGTTGCCATGCCTCGGGCCCTGAGCGAACTCGGATTGCGGGTTGGCGAGAATACCGTTAGGATGGCCAGCGACCCCTACATCGCAGCTGAGGACGTGGATGCCGTGCTTATACTTACAGAATGGAATGAATTTGCCAGCCTCGATCTACCCAGGCTTCATAGTCAGATGCGCTTGCCTGTGGTCATTGACGGACGCAATCTTTACCGGCCGGAAGTAATGGAGGCTGCAGGGTTCGTGTACTACAGCGTTGGCCGTGCTGCTGTGTTCCCACTTGGGCGCTTGAATGCAATGCCAGAGTTATTGATTGACGAGGCCGCTTGCTTGTCACATCAGGCTGGTTGACTCAATGCAAGATCGTTAAGATTGATTTGAATTCTATACAAGAGCTCAATGGGATGAGCTTTAGCGGTGCAGGCATTTCTGATCGCAGCGAATCGTATGGTTCACGTTCAGAATATCTTCCCTTGGGAAGCCTTATCCGTGAAAAGCTCTTAGTTGGTTGTTGGGATCGCCGCCTAAATCCATCCACTGGGGGTAGAGTGGGCGATCGCCAGCTCCTCTTCAGTCATATCGATTGAAACATCCCCAAAGAGTGGCGTACTCAGATAGCGTTCACCCGTGTCGGGCAACATGCAAAGTATGGTTGATCCTTTCGGGACATTGGCTGCGACGCGCAGCGCTGCTGCGAAAGTTGCGCCGGAAGTTATACCCACAAAAATTCCTTCCTTGCGGGCAAGATCCTTGCTGCAACGCATCGCCTCGGCAGTCTCGATGCGCAAGACCTGGTTGATGATCTTCATGTCGACGGTGTCACCGACAAGTTTCGCGATGAAGTCCGGACTCCAGCCTTGGAGGGCGTGAGGATGCCATGCCGGGTGTCCGGCTGACGGAGATCCATCCGCGTTTCTCTGCTGTTCGATTCCACTGGCAACCATGGGGGCTTCGTCCGGCTCGCAAACGACGATCCTCGTATCGGGGCGCTCCTTGGCGAGTACCCGCGCAACGCCCTTCAGCGTACCTCCGGTGCCAAATCCTGTAACCCAATAATCCAGCCGCTCACCTTTGAAGTCATTCAGTATCTCTTGCGCCGTGGTGCGTGAGTGCATGTCGGCATTAGCTTCGTTTTCAAATTGGCGCGTGAGAAACCAACCGTGCGTCTCGGCGAGTTCAATAGCTTTGGCGACCATGCCCATGCCCCGACCCGCAGCAGGAGTAAGCACAACTTTCGCGCCTAGGAAGCGCATGAGCTTACGTCGCTCGATACTGAACGTTTCCGCCATTACTAAGACAAGTGGATAGCCCTTCTGCGCGCATACCATTGCCAGACCGATGCCGGTATTGCCGCTCGTTGCTTCGATCACCGTCTGTCCCGGTTTGAGCCGACCGGTTCTTTCCGCATCCTCAATCACTCCGAGAGCAAGGCGATCCTTAACAGAACCGAGTGGATTGAAAGCCTCGACTTTTACGTAGAGGTTTATGTCATCCGGCGCGAGCTTGTTGATTTTGACCACAGGGGTATTACCGATTGTTTCAAGGATGTTGGCATATTTATGTCCCACGGCAATTTCCTCCATCTACACAAGGGGCTCGCGTCGCTTGCGATCATCGCGGCGGTCGAAGGCAGCGCCTTCAGAGTAACTTAAATGATCAGCCTTTGTGAAACCGTGGATCGAAGCGATCGCGCAGACCATCTCCCAGCAGGTTCAGGCCCATCGCGGTCACCGTGATTGCCAGCCCAGGAAAGAGCGTAAGGTAGGTAGCCACTCCAAGGAAGTTTCGCCCGCTTGCCATCATCGCTCCCCACTCGGTTAATGGAGGCTGTGCTCCCAGCCCCAGAAAGCTCAATCCGGATGCGGTCAGCACCACATCACCCGCCGTGAGGGTGGCCTGCACAAGGATAGGAAGCGCTGCATTGGGGAGAATATGGCGGAATAGAATGCGCCCCGGGCTTGCACCCAAGGCTCGTGCTGCTTCAGAAAATTCCGAACCTTTAAGAGTAAGCGTGAGGTTTCGTGCCAGCCTGATATAGGCCGGGATCGCAAAGACAGAAATGGCAATCAAGCTATCAAAGAAGCCAGGGCCTAGAATCGCTACAATCAGGATTGCCAACACGATGCCGGGAAATGCATAAAGCGTATCGCTGGCCCAGAGGATGGTGCTATCCACCATCCCTCCCGCATAACCGGCTAAAAGCCCGAGGGGCACCCCAATGGTCAGTGACATGCCAACGCTGAGCGCTATCTCCAGCAGCGATAGCCGTGCTCCGAAAAGGACTCGTGCAAACATGTCGCGACCATATTCATCCGTTCCGAAAATATGTCCATGGCCGGGTGGCAAAAATGTGATGGCAAGATTCTGGGTATAGGGGTCGCGCTGAGCGAGCAGAGGCGCGAATGCTGCTGCCAGCACCAGCAGGACTATGATCGTTGCGCCTACACTCAGGTTTGCGTAGCGAAGATTTGACCGAACCCGGGCTGTCCAGGGTTGCACTATATTCCCAGGTAGAGTGTCTTCTGTCATGCGATCATTCTCTTACTCAAAACGGATCCTTGGATCCAGCACCCCAATCATGACCTCCACGATCAGATTGATCAGGGTCACGAGCGCGACGGTAAGTAAGGTAATCCCCTGTATGGTGGCATAGTCGCGATAGCGTACCGCATCTACCATCAAACGCCCTAGCCCCGGCCAGTTGAAAACAGTCTCAGTAATCACGGCGCCTCCAAGCAGCGAGCCAAAATTCATCCCCGCAATCGTCACAATGGGGATCAGCGCATTGCGCAACCCATGCTTAATGTAGAGGCCTGCTCCCGTTAGACCCTTTGCCCGCGCTGTTCGCATGTAGTCCTGGTTAAGAATTTCGAGCATACTTGCTCGACACATCCGCGCGATCACTGCCGCCGGCAGCAGGCCCAGCGTGATCGCAGGCAGAATATAGTTCTTCCAGCTATCCGCGCCCAGCAGCGGCAGCCACCCCAACTGGACGGCAAAGAGATTCATCGCCATAAGAGCCAGCCAATAGTTGGCGATGGAGGCACCTGCAATCGCGCTCACCATCACCGCATGGTCGATGGCGCTTCCGGCATAGAGCGCTGCAAGTACGCCTGAGGTGATTCCCACAGCAATAGCAAACAGATAGCTCACGGACGTCAGAGCGAGCGTAAAAGGGAAGCGTTGCGCAATCTCTTCCTCGACCGGCTTATGCGAACGGATGGAGATTCCAAGATCTCCGTGGAGCACACCGCGCAGAAACAGCCCATATTGTATGGCGAAAGGCTTATCCAGGCCTAACCGCGTGCGCGCTGCGTTCACGGACTGCTGATCCGCCTGCATTCCGGCCATCAGTCTTGCTGGATCCCCAGGCAGCAAACGTACCGCTGCAAAAATGAGGAAGGATGCAACAAGCAGGATCATCGGGAGCGCTAGCAGCTTGCGAATCCAGTATCGCCGCATCTTCACCAATTGCCTGATTCCTCCCTTCCTGCCTCGTGGAAGCAACATAACTATTGTCCGTCCAGCACGATCTGACTGCCCGGTAGCAGGTGCACCGCCTCCGGCACCGTGCCGACGTGCTCCGCTGCCACGTCTCGCGTTGCGTAAAGCAACACATGGGGCGCATCCTCGGTAATGATCCGCTGCGCTTGGTAGTAGAGTGCTTTGCGCTTCTCCAAATCGAGCTCGCCTGCAGCCTCTCTGAGCAGCGCATCGAGCCGGGGATTGCTGTAAAATCCGACATTCGCACCGGCTGGCGACCACGCGCTCGTGCGATAGAGTGGGCTCAGTTGATAGTCGGGGTCCGCATTATTTGCTGCCCATGAAGCAAGCACGCCACCGATACCCTGCGCGCGCTTTGCCTCCGGCGAGGCAAAGATAGTCTGGGAGAAAACCCCATGCTCCATGCGGTCAATCTCCAGTCTCACGCCTATCCTCGCCCACATCCCTTGCAGCGCTTCTGCCAGCGGCTCATCCGCTTCCTGCACCACTATTTTGAGTGAGAACCCATTCGGATATCCCGCCTGCGCCAGCAATTGCTTGGCGTAGGCGGGGTCGTACGTGTACCCGCGATTTGCCGGGTTATAGCCGAAGTCGGATGGTGCAAGCGGCGAGTTGGCTGGCGTGCCGAAGCCGCGCAACTGTGTCCGCACAAGTCCCTCGCGATCGACACCATAATTTAGCGCCTGTCGTACACGCTTATCATCAAGTGGTTTCATCTGTAGATTAAGCGCTACCCAGAAGACAGCGGTTGACTTGCCTTCGATCAGTTGTACTTTGCGATTGTGTGAGAGCGCTTCTGCAAAGATGGGTGGTAGTGGATTCACGATATCTGCTTGCCTGGCCAGCACTGACATTTCCATCAGCACCGGCTCCGTTGTCCACATCCATTTCAACTGCTTAACCACCGGACGCTTTCCCCAATAAGCATCGTTACGCTGCTCCAGCACATATTCGCCTGTTCTCCACTCCACGAAGCGATATGGTCCCGTTCCGACCGCATACCGTGACAGAATGCCATTGTTGTCTGCAGCGGGGCTCACGATGGGCGTCACCGCGAGAACCCGCAGGAAGGGAGCATACGGGTTCATAAGCGTAAAAACCACGGTATGGTCTCCCTGCGCCTGCACGCTCCCGATAATCCCCTGAATCCTGCTGCGTCCGGCGAGGCCGCGGGCGGGGTCCATCAGTCGCCTGAAGGAATGAACAACGGCCTCCGCATTAAAGGGTATGCCGTCATGAAAGTAGACGTCCCGCCGCAGCATAAAGGTCCACTGCTTTCCTGATGCATCCACCTTCCAGCTCGTCGCCAGCCACGGCACGATATTGAGATGACTGTCGAACTGCGTCAGGCCTTCATACATAGGACTGAGTACATCTGCTGTCAAACTCGCAGTGTGGTCAGCCGGGTCCATCGTCAGTGGTGCCTCTGATTGCATGATCGTAATGCGAGTGGGTTGATTCTCGCTGTGTCCACACCCAATCATCCCCAGGAGGCAGCTCAGCGCGAGAGCTATAACAGGGAAAGCCCTGTGAGCTGCGCGCCATGCCGGGAGCCGGCATGGCGCTGCCCGTCGCTCGGCAGCGCAGCCATACAGAGTCGTCAACACGCAGCCACCTTAGTTAAGGCGAGAGCGGATGAAAGTCTACCTTCGTTGTCAGATTGCTTCGGCCGCGCTGCGTGGGTATCGGCGGAATAGAATTTCACTCCATCTCCCGATAAGACCGCTTCGAGAGGATTGGTGATGGCTGCCACGCAAGCGTAGGCTCAAATGGATAAGTTGGTGGACGAAACTTGTTCTTCGGCAGCTTGTCCAGGTCCTGCAGAATGGAACCATCTGAGAGTGCCATCAGATTAGGATTGGCAATCGGAGCCAGTTCAGGCGAGAGATAGCCCGATTTCACCACGAGCAGTTTGAAATCAGGAATATTCAGCCCGAGTTTGGTGAAATCGCTGATGTTGTGGAACGGTCGCCGTGAAGCGGTGAGCACGACCGTTACCCCATCGACTCGTACGACAGCGATACGATCGCGCAGGTTGTCAGTCGGCAGCAGAAGCAGCAACTGCGCCGTTACCTTTATGGGACGGCTGCCTTCGGGATCAAGCGCAGCTCCAATCGTCAACTGGAGAGTATCCCCCGGTACATGCTGGTAGCAAATATCTGTAGCAGGAGGGTCGGCAATGCCGGCCACAAGAGCATTCTGAAAGCCTCGCTGTAACAGGACTTCCAGCATCTCTGCGCGATCTCCGACGCCCCCGCCGGTCGGATTGTCGCCGGAGTCTGCGAGAATCACCGGCTTGGTTGCGCATGCCGCGGCGCGGTCTAACATTTCAGAGATTGTGCCAACGGGCACACCAAACTGAAATGCATCCCGTGCATCCCAGTATTGCTGTGCAAGCATGCTCGCTTCATGCTTCAATACGTCTGGGTTAGTGCCGGTCAGCACCGCGCTTGCCGTGGCGCGCGGCTCGTCAGCCCATACGTAGCCCACCAGAAGCGAAGCATCCATAACGCCATCTTTTTCATCGATCGTTGGCAGTTGTGCGTAGAGTCCCTTTGCCGGCTCATCCTCCGTGCTCGTCCGTTCCCCAGGCAATAGTAACGGTATCGGCACCCACACCAGACTGGGGCGCAGCTGTTCGGTTGCGCATCGGACGAGCATGTCACATGCTCGTTGCTGGGTCTCCACCACATCTATGTGAGGTGCAGTGCGATAGGCAGAAAGCATATCGATGTTGTCCACCACGCGTCTGCTTATATTTCCATGCAAGTCATAGCTCGCACTGATCAGACATTCCGGGCCAACGATCTCTCTCGCGCTTGCGATCCAGTCACCTTCCGCATCCTGCATGCCGTCGACGAACAGGGCGCCGTGCATTGGCAGATAGAGACCGTGGAGTGGTAGCAGTTCCTTGAGAGAGCGGAGAAACCCACTTTTCAACGTCTCATACGCATCCCGATCCACAGGCCCCCCCGGAATAGCACGCGCATAAAGCGTGGGGTGAAATTGATGAGGGTAGACGCGCAAATGGGCAAAGTCTGGAGCCGCGGCTAAACTATCGCCGGTCAGCACCTTGAAATCTTCTATCCGAGTCAGTATGTGGCTATAGGTGCTGCATTCAATATGAATGCCTCCGAAGGCAAACCTCATCTAGTTCTCCTGGTTGCGGTATTCCGCAGCTCTTTTAACTCATCATCGTCTTAGACTGCCCGCGAGGGCAAACTTTTTGATCCTCCCCAGCAGTGCTCGACGAGCCCTCCTGTGGAGGGAAGATTGTGCGACTGCCACTTGTGATTGCAGCCTACGGCTCAGAACTGGAGCTTTGCCGCAAATTGAATCAGGCGTGGATTATAGGCGTTCGCTGTGCTTGTGATGGAGCCGTAGCCTGCGCCACCGAGCGATGCGTTCGGATTCGCGAAGCTTACCGTATTGGCGACGTTGAACGCTTTTAGGGTGCAGAAACTCTACCGCATGTGCGAACGGCACAACGGGGACGGATGTTAGATATTGAAGGGGCCCTACGTAAACTGCGCCATGTTCATGTTTAGCGCATATTGTTCACCGTGCTGGAGTTGTTCTTCCCATGTGACTTCCCGGCCCGTGTGTCCGGCCATGCGCCCAAGCATGCAGCTCAATGCGCTGTCTACACCTGCTGCTGCCTGGTTGTGGAATTTCCCGGAGGTGATGCTTTCAATGAAGGCTCGATCTTTGTCCCGATCAGCAAATTTGAGATTGTCTGAGAAGCTGCCATTGGCCGCAAAATGGCCGCTGCCGCTTTGATCTGCGTCTGCAGATGCATCCTTCCAGTCCCACGCGTTTTTGCCGATAATCCGCACCGGCCCCGAGTAGGGTGCTTCCGCAATGCCATCGGCTCCGAACACCCGTTCGGATACATCGAACCAGCTCTTGTCGCCGAACTGAGTCGAGGAAAAGCTGACATGCACATCGTTGGGATAGGTGTAGATGACTTGGTAGTTATCCCAGGTATCACCCTGGTGGGTGGTCACATTTCTTCCGCCTGTCGCGACAGCCTTAAGCGGGCGGCTCTGCAGGATCCAGTTGCATATATCGATGACGTGGATGTTCTGCTCGACGATGATGTCGCCTGAAAGCGTCTTATCCCATAGCCAATTGCGTATACGGAACTCGTCCGGGGACCAGCTTGTACCCTCATGACTTACCGCCGCCGGGGCGTTGTAGTGAGCGGTGATGGATGCGATTTTCCCGAGATCGCCTGCATGGATTCGTCGTACCACCTCAGCAATGGGAGGAGCGCTGCGAACTTGAAATCCAACATCGAGACTTATGCGCCCTTCCGCGCGCTTGCCGATTTCGAGAGCCTGTCTGGTCTGCGCAACATCGACCCCGAGTGGCTTTTCGCAGTACGCGTGCTTGCCGGCGTTCACCACGGCGTCCAGGTGCTGTACGTGAAACCACGGAGGGGTCGAAATCTGAATTGCATCTACGTCCGGTGAAGACGCGAGCTCCTCAAACGCCTTGTAGCCGCGGAACATAAGCTTCGGATCAATCGCAGGGACGCCCAGTCCTGCGTTAACCTCGTCGAAGTGTGCTTTGCCCTTCGCCAGTTGGTCGGGGAACAAATCTGCAAGTGCAACCACGCGAGCCTGTGTGTTTTTCGCGAAGGACGTTGCGACCGAAGTCCCGCGATTACCGCACCCCAGCAGTCCTAGACGCACAGCCGAGTTCGCCGGATAGCCAAAGGCGGACCGAGGGTTCAAAAACAACAGGCCCGAGGCAGCACTGCTTGCGTGTATGAAATCTCTGCGGTTCATCGATGCCTTCCTTAGGCCTTCTGGTTGAGGATTGGAGTTAGTACCCGGTCTAGGTACAACTTTTCGGATTTGACGTCTGCGATCTGTTGGGGGCCCGAGGTCTCACGCTCAATCGTGACTGCGCCTTGGTAGCCAAGCGCATGCAGTTTGCTAAAGACCTGCTGGAAGTTCACATCTCCGGTGCCGATGAGTACTTCCTCGCCGAGCTTCATCGGGTTAGTTGGCCACTTGCCGTCCTTCGCGTGAATGCTCCGCACGTGCGGCCCGATGATCGTCACAGCGTCCACTGGGTTCGCCTTTCCATAAAGAATCAGATTGGCTGTATCGAGTCCCACTCCCAGGTTCGGCTGATCGACATCATGGATTGCACGCGACATAGTGGTTGGCGTCTCCTGTCCCGTCTCCATCAGAAATGCCTGGCCATTTCCCGCGCAGTGCTTTGCCAATTCGCGGATCGCTAGAACTGTTCCTTCATACAATGGATCCTTCGGATCTTCCGGAATAAATCCACAGTGTGTCTGGATCTGCCCAACCCCGAGCATCTTTGCAAAGTCGGACGTCTGCTTCAGCGCGTCCATGCGCGCAGTCCGAGTAGCTGGAGGAACTATCCCGATTGTCGATGGGCCATCAACGAAGTCCCACACAAGCTTTCCGGGTCCGACTACCTCTGCTGTCGTCGCAGTAATTCCGTACTTCTCCAGCAAACCACCCATCTGCTGCGCCAGAGCCTTCGTGTATTTCCCGAGATACGCATCGAGGGAGAGAAAGCAGTTGTCGAAGCCCAGTTCCTTGACGCGGGCGATTGCAACTTCAGGCTGCGGCGAAGGCTTGATAAGCAGACCGAGCGACATCGGTTTCAGGTGGTCTGCGCTTCCTGGAGAGGAGGAAGCTGCGGAACGGATGAAGGTTGAATCAGGTATCCCTTGGTGCAGCGTATTTCGTGCCAGTGCATCTGCTGTAGCCAGTGTCACGGCCGCAGCACCCGTTAGAAAACTTCTTCTGTGCATCACCGCTCCTTCAACACTCCAGGTTTAGCGCATTGGGAGATGGATTCTTCCAATCAGTGAATTAAACATCGCGCCCGACCCGCTTAACACTGTTGAGGAGCATTTAAGCACGATCACCAGTCTGTCTGCAAAGAAAAATCAGGAAAACATAGTGAGAATAACGAAATAACATCTGCCATATAAGACCCACTAAGAATGAGCGTCTTTTCTCTTCTCGGAAGTGACCACTGCGTGTATACATTGCTGGATGATTAATTTCGATTTCAGGATTAAATGAACCTTTGATTAGCTGTTTACTCCCGGCGTCTGCTCGGGCGAGCGGTCCACACTCTGCTGAGCCCACAGTGCTCCACCGCGACCATTCGCGCCCAGCCGTGGCCCGCATCTGCGAGAGAGGGCGAGCGAGGTAGCTATGGAGCGAAAGATGTCTCGCAGCAGCACCTCGCGGACTGTAGTGCTTAAGGCGCTGCTCGAGAGCGGCCCATTATCTCGTTCGGCCGTGGCTGACGCTACCGGGCTAAGCCGATCGCTTATCAGCGAGGTAAGTCAGGAGTTACTCGACATAGGGCTGCTTCTGGAGATGCCCGTGCCGCATGACCCGCAGCGTCGTGGCCGGCCGTCCATTCTGCTCTCCATCAAATCAAGCCATGCGTACTTTGTTGGTGCAAGCATTAGCGAGGCAGAACCCCTCATGGTGCTCACTGATATGCACGGGCGTGTAGTTGGCGAACACACCATGACCCCAGCCGAGAGCCCCCCTGAGGTTGTTGACTCCATGCGGCGAGGACTCACGAGCTTGTTGCGCTCGCGAGCTATTCCCAGAGAGCAGGTCCTCGGAATAGGCATCGCCATGTCGGGCTTTATTGATCATCGTGCTGGAATTTGTTTACATTCTGCTGCTCTCAATTGGCATGATGTCCCTATCGCCGAGATGGTGCACGCCTCCACCCGGATTGCAACCTACCTGGAAAACGACGCGAATGCGGTTGCCACTGCAGAAAAGCTCTTTGGATGCGCGCGGGAGTTCGACGACTTCAGTATCGTCACGATCGGCCGTCAGATTGGTTGTGCTCACTATATGCAGGGGGAGTTGCAGCGAGGCCACGCTGGCGGAGCAGGTGAGATCGGGCATATCACTGTCGAGTTCGAAGGGCCACGCTGCCGTTGCGGCAAACCGGGATGCCTCGATATGTTCGCGGCAAGTACTGCAATGATCGAGGCAGCGAAGGCTGATCACCTCCCCGTCACTCGAGTGCGCGAAATTGAGGCGCTCGCTGCCAACGGCAATGCGTCGGCCATCGCGATCCTGCGCAGCGCCGGCAATGCACTTGGGTTTGCCGTTGCGAGCCTCATCCAGATCAATAACCCCGAGCTGATTTTGTTTGAGGATATGGAGGGAATTGGCAGCGGCCTATTCAGTACCACTGTGCGTCAGGCGATTGAAAACAATATCCTGCCTCGGTTTCTATCATCGACGCGCCTCTTGTTTCATCAGGTGGAGCGCAACGTCCTGGCACGTGGTGCGGCAAGCATTGCGGCTCATCAATATCTGCTCGAACGAGCCGTCAGTTAGATCTGCGACTCCCAGCCATCAGGAGAAAGTTTATGTCCATCGATTCAAATCACCTGGTCTCACGACGCTTCATGCTAAAGGCGTCTGCCGCGTGCGCACTGGCGAGCGCCGCGTCGCGCGTCTTTCCTTTAAGCAGCGCTGCTCCTGTACTTGCCTATATCGGCTCCTACAGCGCTTCAATGGATGGCGGAGCAGGCAACGGCAAAGGGATCTATCTTGCCGAGATGCATCCGGAGAGCGGGGAACTCACAGATATCAGGCTCGTCGCGGAAGCTCGCAATGCGTCATGGCTGTCGCTTGATCCCTCCGGACGGCATCTTTATAGCGTCAACGAAGTTACAGATTATGAAGGCGGTAGTGGGGCGGTAAGCGCCTATGCCGTGCATCGGCCCACAGGAGACCTCACCCTGCTCAACATCGTGAGTTCGCACGGTGCTGGTCCGGCGCACCTGAGCGTTGATCGCCAGGGCAAATATGTCTTCGTTGCAAACTACTTCGGTGGCAGCATTGCGGTCCTGCCGATCCTCGCCAGCGGTGCTCTGGGCTCACCTGCTTTCCTTCATCAGGACATTGGTTCCCTCGGTAAAAAGATTGCAACAGATGCACCTGCTGGTAGCTATGCGATCAGCGGACATGACAAGCCACATGCTCATATGATCCATGCCGACCCGAGCAACCAGTTTGTGTTGCAGACGGACCTTGGGCAGGACCGCATCTATATCTATCGCCTCGATTCAGCAACGGGGAAACTCTCGCCTTCGGCAGATATGCCGTTCGTCTCACTTCCATCCGGCGACGGCCCGCGCCATTTCATTTTCCATCCTAACGGGCAGTGGCTCTACGTCCTTCAGGAGGAGTCATCCACTCTGGCCTTCTTTCATTTTGACCCGCATACTGGCACTCTCCAAGCGCAGCAGAGACTATCTACACTCCCTCCCGGATTCGCAGGCACCAGCTTCACATCTGAACTCGCAATGACAGAGGACGGGCGCTTTCTATACGCAGCTAATCGTTTGCACGATACAGTAGCTCTCTTTGCGGTGGCGCAGAACGGCCGTCTTAGCTATATAGGCGAGACATCCGTCCTGGGTGACTACCCGCGGCACATCGCCATCAGCCCCAACGGGCAGTTCCTTTATGCATCCAATCAGCGCAGTGATGACATCACTGTCTTTCGTATCGATCGAACGAATGGAAAGCTTACCTTCACCGGGCATTATGCAGCGATTGGTAGCCCAACCTGCGTGGTGTTCCTTACTTTGTAGAGATCGACGTAGCGGGGTGCAGATCTTCCGTGAGTATGCGGTGCAGGTAAAAATCGAAAAATCGATCAGGGTCTGATTGCAGGCAGACCTGCGCGTTTGGGATTCCAGGTTCAACTCGGGTGTAGCCCTTGTCGTCTACAACAATATGCATGGGCCGGGTCGGGCAGAGGTCAGGCTGCAATACAAAGGCTACCGCCATAGCGTCAAAGAGTGTGGGCGTTGGGTTCTGTGTTGAGGCTGTCCACTGCTCATAAAGCAGCGCAAGTGTATCGGTGAGCGGCTTGCTTCGACTAAACAGGATATTGCGCTTCACCTCGTCGAGCTTGAGCTGTGTCGAATCGAGCGGCATCACATACACCGGTACCCCTGAAGCAAACAGTTTCCTGGCCGACGGAATATCCATCAGGATGTTGTACTCCGGGCTGGGTCCACGATTTGGCAAGTATCCAAGGTCCCCGTATCCGCGTTGAATCGATCCGCCCATGATCACCACTCGCTTGAGTTTTCTGAAGGTCACGGGATCCCGGTCAATTAAGGCGCCGATATTCGTAAACGGAGAAACCGAAATGAGCGTGATCTGCCCCGGGTATTTGCGAATAGCCCCTAGCGTGAAACTGATGGCATCGGTCCACGGCGATTGCGGAGCAGGGAATCGCTCCGCCCATCGCGCCTGGGTGAATGTTGTCTTGCTGGGGGTATGCAACCCGACGCTTACCGGGATATGGCTCATGCCCGTTTCAGAGAGATAGCGTTCGACCAGCCTCGCACGCAGACCTGTATCGCCATAGGCGGTGGTGAGCCCAAGCAGATCGACCTCCGGGCTTGAGAGCAGCAGCCCCAGTGCGAATGCATCATCAATGTCATCGCCGATATCGGTATCGAAAATGACTTTTTCTCTTGGAGAGGATGGACTGTTCTGTCCATAGACGAAGGACCCCGCGCAGCCAAACAGACAGAGGAGTACCAGTAGATAGATACGACGATTCATGATCTCACCGGGCCTTGGTATCAGCGTGTCTAGCAATGCTATTCGTTACTCCGCTCTCTCAGAAATTCATGAACTTCGTCTCGTGTCGGCATAGAGTCGGTCCCAGGATGAGTTACAGAAAGCGCAGCTGCGGTGCAGGCAAACCGCGCCGCCTCCAGAGCCGTCCTGCCGTGCAGTAGTTCTGTTGCAAAAGCTCCATTGAATACGTCGCCCGCGCCCGTAGTGTCTGCGACGTTTACCCGCCAGGACGGAATTCGCTCAAGAATACCGCTGCTCGTGGCCAGAAGAGCCCCGCGCTCGCCAAGTTTCAATAGAACATTCTTTGCGCCCATCTCGAGCAGCGCCTCGACTTGCAGGTGGATGCCTTCATCGAAATTGTCGCCTATCGCAATCCCCGTAAGATGTCGCGCCTCGACTTCATTTGGAGTAACCCAGTCCGCCGCGTCGAGGATGCTGGATGTGAGGGACTGCGCTGGCGCAGGATCCAGCATTAGCGGAACCTTCGCGGCACTGGTTATTCTGCACAACGCCTCCAGCGTATCAAGTGGGGTTTCCAGCTGCGTAAGTACCATACCGGCCGCTGCGATCACATCCTGATAGCTTTCCACATCTGAAGGACGCAATTCGTGGTTTGCGCCTGGAACCACTACGATGCTGTTCTCTCCTGACTTTATCTTGTGGATGACAGCAACCCCGCAGCTGCCGTCTATCTCGCTGATACCCGCGGTATCAACTCCCACGTCGTTCAGGTGTGCCAGCAGATTCGCCGAGAAAGGGTCTGTACCAATCTTTCCAATCATAGTGACAGGATGGCCAAGTCTGCCGATGGCGGCCGCTTGATTGCCACCTTTGCCGCCATGGAAAATTTCAAAACTGTTTCCGATGAGCGTTTCGCCCGGGGAGGGGTAGCGCTCTGCCGTCACAACAAGATCGATATTGAGGCTGCCAACCACTACGATAGGTTTCATCCTGTCTCATCGTAATTGGATTTCAGGCCAGCAGGTCGTCGCGTTCACCCAAAAGACCCGGTGCCACAGGATGAAATCAACCCGGATCCATTTCACAGCTACTGGTTGAGTAATCCAAACACCGCCACTCCGCTCGGAGTACCCACAAACACGCGGCCATTCGCTACGACCGGCGTGAGGAACTTGTTGCCTGTACCGAAGGCATCGCGCCCATTCGAGGCCTGTGTGCTGTTATAGAGTTCGTTGCCAAGATTGGTTGCGTCGTAAGCATGCAATACTGCGGCGTCGCCGGTTCCACTCTCCAGCGCCCATACAATCCCGTTCTGCGTCCCATTGGCAGATACACTCGGCGTACTTCCAGGATAGGCGAAGCTTGTGCCGGACTGGCTCGTCGGCGATGTGCTCAGCATTGCATTATTGACGGTGTAAGCTCGCAGCACATCTCCCACGCCACCATAGAAAACCGTGTTGTTGAAGTATGCGGGACCAGACCATGCGCCATTTGGCAGCGCTCCGGGTAATTCCTGATAGAGATTGCTGTTGTTAGAAGCACTCTGGTTGAATTTGCCCAGATTGTCTCGATCGCCGACATAGATATTGCCATCTTTGCCCGCTCCCACCACCAGATGACGAACCTTCCCGGCACTATCTTTTACATCTGGCAGCAGCATCGCTCCCCCCCGATCCAAGATCCCGATCCGCAGAGGATTCCGCGACCGTGTTATATGGCTCGAAGTAGTCGCTTACAGCTAGCTTGCTTGCAGTGCTTAACTTCAGCATTGCATTTCCGTAGTCATTCTGACTGGGGAATCCATCGGCGGTGAATGTGCTGTCAAACGTGCCATTGGCAGCCAGCAGATAGATGTTTCCGCTGCTGTCCGCTGCCAGACCATAGCCGCTCATCCAGATCGAGCCTTCACTTCCATTGGGTGTCAGGTTGAGTACCGCTGACTGATGAAGTGTGGCTTCGCTGTAGCCCATAATCCAGCCGGTATAAG
Organism: Acidipila rosea; assembly: GCF_004339725.1. GTDB lineage: Bacteria > Acidobacteriota > Terriglobia > Terriglobales > Acidobacteriaceae > Acidipila > Acidipila rosea. Next base: position 18,296 of record NZ_SMGK01000008.1, read on the forward strand.
GCTGGTTGTCGCAGTGACTCGTCCACCCCGTATAAATTGTCCCGTTGAGTAACAACAGGCCAGCGCGCTCAGCGTATTGGCCGGGGTCGAATACAACGCTACCATTCTCGCTGTTGGCGCCCGTGCCTGGATAGGAAGCTGATATTTCGGTTGGGCTGCCTGTCAGCTCCGCACCAGTAGCCAGGTCAAGAGCGTTTAGTCGTTGATGGTAGCTCCCGCTTCCGTCTTTGCTCATGCCGACCAGAAAGATAGCGCCGTGAGCTCCATAAGACCGGTCGATTACAGGGGTGGCCGTAATACCTATCTCGGGTGCTATCTGATTACAGCTTCTCGGGTCGCTCGGAGTTTCGCCCGACTGCAGGATTGAGGTCTTCCACACTTGCGCGCCCGTTGCCGCATTCAGTGCATAGACGCTGTCATGCTCTGTTGCCACGTAGAGTACGTTGGCGGTCGCACCTGACGGTAGCTTCAATCCACTGACGTAGAGCGGCTGTGCGTCCACTTTCCCATCTACTGGATATACCCCGAGCAGCCCGAAGGAAACTGCATTCACATTCGCAGGCGTTAGTGTGGTCTCCTGCGCGTTCAGGCCGTCACGAGCATTGTCATAGTGGTAGGTAGTTACATCTGTCCCGCCTGGTGACGGACTCGGTGCCGCTGAAGCAATCGTTAGACTTAGCGATGCAGTGTGCGTCAGGCTGCCGGAGGTCCCGGTCAGATGTGCGGTGCCACTACCAGCGATGGCGGACGCGGCTGCTGTGATAGTGATGGGTTGTGCAGCACCGGGAGAGAGTGTAATTGTTGAAGGTGTCGCCGTGAGACCTTGAGGCAGCCCGTCAATCGCGACGCTGACCGGTTTGTTAAAGCCGCTAAGAGAGGCGACTTCCACATTGATCTGGCCTGTACCGCCAGCAGTGAGGGATAAACTTGCGGGGTTTGAAGCAAGGGAGAAGTCGCCCCGTGAGCTGCTGCAACCTGCCGTTGCGAAGACCGCGCCGATAGCGAACAGCAGCCATCGCAATGCTTCTCTCAGCAGTGACCTCCGAGCATTCCGCTGAACTTGCATAGCCTGGTTCTTTCTTCCATTGGCAGGAATGCGAGATGAACAGCAATCTTCTTTCAAAGCAAAAGTCATGGTCGACCCCAATAGACGGGTCAATAGTGAACATAGACGCACAACCCCAAGCATTTGGTTTGCTAGGGCAAGCTCTTTCCCGCAAAGATCGCGCAGAAGTGTATAGCCCGGGTTGCTATTTTCTGCTGTAAGGAACGAGATTATGTTCGATGAGGCATGGAAGATTAGGTCTTCGCGCAAGGAGAGAGCACCGAGCAATCCTAGGACACCGTTACACCTTTCGCGTGGAGTTTATGGACGAATGGCGAAGTAAGGAATCCATCCAAATTCGAAGAGATGCAAATGCCGTGTGGCGTCACCACATGAGATATGCCATACTGATGTCGCATCACCACAGGAGCGGTAGATGGGTGAATCCAAGCTCGATCTTCTACAGGGAACGATGGACATTATGGTCTTGCAGACACTGGAGACCATGGGGTCGCTTCATGGATATGGCATTGCGCGTCGCATTGAACAGGTAAGCGGGAATGAAGTCCTGTTGAACCAGGGCACCATCTATGCCTCGCTGGTGCGATTGCAGCAGCGAGGCTGGATCGCGGCCAAATGGGGTACTTCGGATAATAATCGCAAGGCAAAGTTCTACTCCATCACACGCGGCGGCCAGAAGCAGTTGGCCAGAGACGCTGCGTATTGGCAGCGGCTGACAGAAGTAATGGGTCGAGTTCTCGCCATGCAGAGCGAAGGCGGCAAGCGATGAAACATTCCCTGCAGGAAACCTTCAATCGCATTCGCTCTTTCTTTCGTGAGGCTCCTCTTGATCGCGAGCTCAACGAAGAAATGGCGGCGCATCTGGAGATGGCAGAGGAAGAAAATCTGCGACACGGTATGTCTGAGGATGAGGCACGTCGCCAGGCGCGTATACAGTTTGGCGGCGTTCAGCAGGCGCGCGAGCGGCACCGTGAATCACGTGGTCTGCCCGCGCTTGATGTAATGATGCAGGACCTGCGCTTCACCTTCCGAACATTATCGCGGGAACGCGGCTTCGCTTTCATTGCCATGCTGATTCTGGCACTCGGCATTGGCGCCAATATTGCTGTCTTCAGCATAGTCAACACGATTCTGCTACGTCCTCTACCGTTTCCCGCTTCGCAGCAGCTTGTGCGGATTGTTGAGAAGAATCCAACAGCCGGCGAATCCAGTAAAACGTACACCGCTGATGCCACGCAGGACTTTCAGCAACAGAACCACTCTTTCCAGTCAGTCAGCGGCTACTTCGCATTCAGCGGCCCTGACAATGTCAAGCTTATTGGAAAGGGCCAGCCGATGCCTGCCACGGGAATTCTCGTTACGCAAGGCTTCTTTGAAACACTCGGAGTCCGACCTGCGGCCGGGCGGCTGTTCCGATCTGAAGAATTCGTGCAGCACTCGCGGCCTGCGGTCCTCCTAAGCTACCCCTTCTGGAAGCGGCAGTTCCGTGGAGACCGCAGCATCGTTGGAAAGACGATTAATCTGAGCGACACGTCCTTCACCGTAGTCGGAGTCCTTCCCGACACCTTCGATTTCGGTTCGGTCTTCTCGCCGGGAACGAAGACGGATATGTTCATCCCGTACATCATGGATGATTTTCGTGAAGACGGGAACGACTTAGCGTTGATTGGCCGCCTCAAGCCGGGAGTAAGCTTAGCGCAAGCGCAGAAGGAAGCCGACCTGCTCTTTCCCCAGTTTTATTTCGCGCACAAGCACCCGGAGTTCGGAAAAGGCTACACCGCCCAGCTCACTGGACTCAAAGAATACGTCAGCGGCAAGTTGCGGCGGTCGCTGATCGTGCTTTGGTGTGCGGTAGGTCTTATTCTGTTGATTGTCTGCGTCAATCTCTCGAACCTGTTGCTGGCCCGCGCAGCCGCGCGGAGTAAAGAATTTGCAATGCGCAGCGCCTTGGGCGCAACACGTGGCCGGCTTGTGCGCCAACTGCTCACAGAGAGCTTGGTGCTCGCCATCGCAGGGGCAGTTCTGGGGCTGGGACTTGCTCAGACCGTCCTTACCTATCTCGCTCATCAGGGAGCCATCGCTCTACCACTACTGAGCACGGTGCGCATCGATGGAGTGGTGCTGGCCTGGACGGTATTGATAGCGGTTGCAGCAGCTGTTCTCTTCGGCCTGGCTGCGGGGCTTCGCGGGTCGGCCTGGAATCTTCAGGAGGCTCTAAAGGACGGCGGACACGGCGCTGGTGAGGGCAGAAGGCATGGCCGTATGCGCTCCACGCTGGTGATCACGGAGATAGGGCTGGCTTGTGTACTCTTGGTCGGCGCGGGGCTGCTGCTGCGTAGCTTCCTGCGTGTTCTGGACGTGGACCTGGGCTTCGAGCCCAGCCATGCGGCTGCTGTCAGCGTCGATTACGACGATGGCGGAAACGCAGCAAAACGAGCTGCAATATGGCAGGAAGTTGTCCGCCGCGCTTCAATGATTCCAGGCGTTCAAGCTGCAGGCATATCGGACAACCTGCCCATGAGCCGCAACCGAAGCTGGGGGATTGCGGCGAAAGGCGCACAGAATCCCACTCGTGCCGATTTCGTTGACGCATTTGTCTACGTTGTCTCGCCCGGCTATCTGAAGGCGATGGGGATGCGTCTGATCCAAGGTCGCGATATCAGTTGGGATGACATCGTAAATAATCGCAACGTAGTCATCCTCAACCAGAAGGTAGCCCGAAGGCTATGGCCGGGCCAAAGCCCCATTGGCCGCATTGTCAATGTCGGCGGAGCGCAGACAGAAGTGATTGGTGTGCTCGAAGACGTCCACGAAAGCAGCGCGGAAGATCACGCGGGAGCGCAAATGTATCTGCCTTCCACAAAGCAATTCGGGCCGGAAGGTGCCTATCTCGTCGTTCGTTCCAGCCTGCCTCCAGCCACGCTGGCCATGAGCGTTATGAAAACGTTGCGGGAGATCAACCCTGGACAACCGGCTACGGAATTCAAGCCCGTGCAGGAGTTGGTGGATCATGCCACGTCCCCACGACGTTTCTTTGTGCTACTGGTTGGTATCTTTGCAGGATTGGGACTGCTTCTGGCTTCGTTGGGAATCTACGGCGTCATCTCCTACTCCGTCACGCGGCAGACGCAGGAGATTGGCATACGGATGGCGCTCGGTGCATCGCAAACTCGTGTGCAGCTCGAGGTGATCTCCACGACGCTGCGGCTTGCGCTGATCGGCATTGCTTTCGGAGTCGTCGCTTCGCTCGCGGTCGCGCGCCTGATTGCTTCTCTCCTGTTCCACACTGCGCCATCGGACCCGTTGGCCTTTGTTGGGACGATAGTCCTGCTGGGAGGGCTTGCATTGTTTGCGGGCTATCTCCCGGCGCGAAGAGCCTCGAAAATCGATCCAATGGTTGCGCTGCGGACAAACTGAAATTGAAACGCCTCGCTTTTCCGCGCGCCACTGCTGTGGCGCGCGAGCAGCGTGTGTCGGCCGACATCGGCGTAGTGGCAATCGCTTGCCGGTTGCGCGCGTCTCCGTTTGTCTCGGAGTCGCTGAATCTGAAGGAAGAATCTATCCTGAATAGGAGCTTCCCTCTGGAACGGCGACCGAAAACGCTAGCGTGCCGCATCGCTTCTTTCCTCAATGCACCCCGGGACCGTGCGATGCGTCTTGCTCTTTCGCGAGCTTCTTCCTCGCCTTTGGTAAGAGTTGTAAATATCGTTCTGACTTTTCCTCGCGTAGCGAATCTTCCAGCGCCTTGCGATACCCGCCGGTATAAATCGAATACATCACCGCTAGTGCGCAGCCCACGCCGAAGCCAAAGCCCATGAAGAATCCGATGACGCTGATCCATAGAGGGTCCATATCAGGCTTCAACGATCGCAGATCGCACGGTTTCGAAAATACCCGCCAGGATCGCCGCCGGAGCAGGCGGACAACCCGGGATAGTATGGTTAACCGGGATGACGTTCGCTATGCTGCCGCGGCTGGCGTAACTTCTGACAAAAATACCTCCGCAGGCTCCGCAATCTCCAATGGCAACAACAAGTTTAGGGTCGGGGACAGCAGCATAGGTGCGCTTGAGCGCTTCCTCCATGTTGGCGGAGACAGGGCCAGTGACGAGCAACAAGTCAGCGTGTCGGGGACTGGCGACAAATTGGATTCCCGTGCCTTCCAGGTTGTAGTACGGATTATGGAGCGCCTGGATCTCTAGCTCGCAGCCATTGCATGAGCCAGCATCCACATGGCGGATACAGAGCGCACGTCCGAGAATATTCCAGAGATCGGTCTGCAATGTTCTGACCGCGCTCGACGCTTGAGTAGAAGCCTGAGAGGGTTCTGTCAATATGCCTGTGCGCACCATACGTGAAAGCACATCGAACACAAGTCACCATTACCCGTCTTGTCCGCTGTAGGACAGGTTGAAAGATTTGTTGATTAACGGAAAATCAGGCACGATGTTTCCGAGGATGGCGTATTCAAGCAGTGGCCAGTTCTGCCAGGAGGGATCATGCGCGTGGCAACGCCGAATGCCGCCATCGACGCCTGTCTCAAGCGCTATCATCACTGGGCCGCGCCACCCCTCAATCAGACCAATCCCAAGTGTGTTTGGCTTTGCAAGAGGAACGGCTGCTAGCACAGGCCCTGAGGATAGATTTTCCAGAAGCGCGCGGCATAGCCGCAAAGATTCGAAGATCTCATCAAACCGTATTTGCACCCGAGCAGCGACGTCCCCATAAGTTCGCGTGACAGTTTTGGGGGAGAGCTGGTCGTAAGGCGTCCACGGGTGGTCCGTACGCAGATCGCAGGCAATGCCCGATGCACGTCCGGCTAGTCCAATCGCGCCGAGTTTCTGAGCCAGGTCATGCTCCAAACGCCCAGCTTCGCGAAACCGGTCCTGAACTCCGGCATGCTCGTCATAGATGGAACGCAGGCCAGCGACTTCCTCCTCCAAAACCAGATACTGATTTAAAAGCAGACCAGTGCATCGCTCGGGTAGATCGACTGCGACTCCTCCAGGCACGATGTAGTCCATCAAATAGCGCGCGCTGAACGCATCTGAATTGCTACGCAGTAGATCTTCTTTGAGGCGTGAGAACTGCGTGAGACCGAAGGCGAATCCAGCATCGTTGCCTAGTGCGCCGAGGTCGCCTAAATGGTTGGCGAGGCGCTCATGCTCAAGCGCCAGGGCTCGCAGTACGATTGCTCGCTGAGGGCAGCTTATAGAAGTGATGGATTCAAGAGCCGAGCAATAGGCCCAGGAAAACGCGACCGCGGAATCCCCCGATACTCGCGCTGCGAGCCTGTGGCCTTCTTGTTGTGGAAGACTCTCAAAGAGTTTCGCAACACCCTTGTGTGTGTAACCTAGCCGTGTCTCCAGGCGCAATACCTTCTCGCCTACCACTGAGAAGCGAAAATGCCCCGGCTCGATAGTTCCCGCATGGACCGGACCTACAGCGATCTCATGGACGCCATCGCCTTCTACCGCAACGAACGGATAAGGTTCGGATACGATCGGATAAGGTTGGTTGCCGTCGGTATCCCGCCGCAGGGGGAACAATTTCTCGGGCCAGCCTCCATGGCGAAGCCAGTCGCGCGTGTCCATTTCTTCGGCCGAAATCCCAAGCAAGTCATATACAGCCCGCTGCATACGCGACGCGACCGGGAACAGGAACGCGATACCGGGATAGGCAGGCGCCGTCGTATCTGCAATGGCGTGCTCAACCACCATTACGCTTGTGGGCAATAGGTAGGCAGCATAGATGCAAAAAGTTCCGTTACGATCACGATCATCTGCTCCCCACAGACTGAGAAGACTGGCGCCGGAATCGCGGAAGAACCCGGCTGTCTGGAGCCACTGTTCCCGGTCCACAGACAGAAGATGGCTCTCGACGTTTGAGGGTAATCTGGTTCGTCGATCTTCGAAAAAGTCAGGTGGCATCGTTATCCCCCAATCAGCCGTGCAGCGGCGCGATACCATTCCGCAAGCGCAGGTGGCATATAGAGTCCCAGGGTCAACACCATGGCAAGATGGAGGAAGACGGGCACCATCGCAGGGGAATGCGGCAGAGGCGGCGCATCGCTTTCGCCGAAAACCATTGGCTGGACTTTGCTGAAGATGCCTGCAAAAGCCACCCCCAGCGCGATAAGCAGAATCGGAGTCGACCAGGGATGGTCGCGCATCGCAGTAGTCAGGATCAGGAATTCGCTTGTGAAGACTCCGAATGGAGGCATCCCGAGGATCGCAATCGATCCGAGCATTAAGCCCCAACCGATGGTTGGACTGATGCCGGCCAGTCCCCGGATATCATCGATACGCTGCGTGCCCGCGGCCTGCGACGCATGGCCGGCAGTGAAGAAGATGGAGGATTTTGTCAGCGAGTGAACCGTCATGTGTAGCAGTGCCGCAAAGTTGGCCACCGGCCCACCCAACCCGAAAGCGAAGGTGATGATTCCCATATGCTCAATAGACGAGTAGCCAAAGAGTCGCTTGATATCGCGCTGCCGCCAGAGGAAGAAGGCGCCGAGCACAGCAGACAGCAGGCCGAACCCCATCAGCATGCGACCTGGGAGAGCAGATCCGATTGACCCTTCGGCCAGGATCTTGCACCGGACTACTGCATAGAGCGCTACGTTCAACAGCAGACCGGAGAGAACGGCAGAAACAGGTGTCGGACCTTCGGCGTGAGCGTCAGGTAGCCAGTTGTGCAGCGGGACCAGACCAACTTTGGTGCCATATCCAACCAGGAGGAAGACAAACGCCAACCCAAGCACTCTCGGTTCAAGGTGTTCCTTCACTGCGTCGAGATGCGTCCACAGCAATGCTGTCATGCCTTCCCGTCCCAGTGTCTGCTCCGCGGCAAAATACAGCAGGATCGTGCCGAACAATGCCAGTGCGATACCAACTCCGCAGAGAATGAAATACTTCCAGGCCGCTTCGAGGCTTGCCTTGGTGCGATAGAGCGAGACAAGCAATACCGTCGACAAGGTCGCTGCCTCCATCGCCACCCAGAGCAGGCCCATGTTATTCGTCAAGAGGGCCAGCAACATAGCCGCCATGAAGAGCTGATACATGCTGTGGTAAAGGCGAAGGCGCCGAGGGTTGAGGCGTCCATGATGCTCCTCGATGCGCATGTAGGGGCGAGAAAAAATCGCAGTGGTGAAGCCGACAAAGACGGTCAGGGCAACCAGGAAAACGTTGAAGGAATCAACGAGGAACTGATCGTGCCATACCAGCAGCGGACCATGTCTGATCACGCGCACCACCAGCAAAGTGGCGGCAGCGAGCGTAGCGAAACTGACGCCTATATTGAGTTCACCTGCGAAGTGGCGCGCCCCCAGCAATGCCAGCAAAAGTGTTCCCGCTAACGGTAGTCCAAGAACCAGCAACAATTCCACGTCAATCCTCCCTGAGCGCTTCGAGATGATGCAGATCGAGGCTGTCGAACTGTTCGCGGATTTGGAAGAAGAAGATTCCGAGGATGAAGACTCCGACCAACAGGTCGAGCGCGATACCAAGCTCGATCACCATCGGCATGCCATAGGTGGCACTCGTGGCAGCAAAGAAAAGGCCATTCTCCATCGCTAGAAATCCGATCACCTGCGTCACAGCCTTGCGACGGGTGATCATCATCAGAAAGGAGAGCAGGATGACGGCAAGCGCAATGCCAAGAGTGTTGCGCGTAATCGTAGTGGCCAGCATGCTGATGGGTTGCGCCAGTCCGAAGGCGAAGATTACCAGTGCCAGCCCTGCCAGCATCGTGATTGGAATATTGACGATCGGCTCCGTATCCCATTGTGCGCCGAGCCGCTGAATGAGCCGATGCAGGATCCAGGGAAGCGCGATGACTTTCAGCACCAGAGTGAGTGCTGCGGAATACCAGAGCTCCGTAAGGCCTGCGTCATAGGCTACTAAGCACGTCGATAGAAAGAGGATTGCACCCTGCCACGCGAAGAGAATAACCAGGCGTTGGGTTCTTCGCCGAGAAAGCATTGCGAAGGAAATCAGCAGCAGGCAGGCGGCGAGCAATTTTAGCGATTGAGCGATCAGCTGGGATTTAAGCATTGATGTTCGCTCCCAGAAGAAGGTGGACAAGCAATCCAAGTACGGCGAGCAGAAAGGCCATTGCCAGGTATTCCGGAGCGCGAAAGATGCGCAGCTTGGCCGACAAGGATTCGATCAGTGCTAATGCTGCGCCCGCAACCGTAAGTTTTGCCACCAGAGCCGCGACTGCCGCTAAGAGTGGCACTCCTCCGTCCGCTCCATGGGTTGCGATGCCCCAGGGCAAAAAAAGCGCAAAGCCGATGCAGGCATAGTTGAAGAGTTTTAAGCTGGACGCCCATTCAACCAGAGCAAGATGCCGCGCAGAGTATTCAAGCAGCATCGCCTCATGGATCATCGTAAGTTCCAGATGCGTGCCGGGATTATCGATAGGGATGCGGGCATTCTCAGCTAGCAGCACCATCACAAACGCGACGGCGGCAAAAATCACGCTTGGATCGATTACCGTGTGACGCGCCGCGTATTCATTCACCAGATTGGGTAAGGACGTGCTGCCATAAAGCAAAAACGCATTGAACAGCACCATGAGCAATGCCGGTTCAGCGAGGAAGCCGATCATCATCTCGCGGCGCGCCCCCATCGTGCCGAAAGCGGTGCCTATGTCCATCGCTGCGAGCGACAGGAAGACGCGCGCCGTTGCAAACAGGCCAATCAGCGCAATGGCATCCGCCGCCCGCGCGAAGGGAAGGTCGGTAGCAAGTGAAGGTATAATCGCCGCCGCCAGCACCATCGTTCCGAACAACACATAAGGTGTCCCCCGAAAAAGTAGCGACGCATCCGTCGCCACTGCCGCATCTTTGTGGAACAGCTTGCGCAGCATCCGATAAGACTGCGTCAGCGGAGGGGCGGAGCGGTTCTGCATCCACGCACGGCACTGTGATATCCACCCCATAAAGAGCGGCGCGATGGCAATCGCCAGCGCCACTTCTCCGAACTGCCACACAAAGGTGATGCCTCTCACAGGACGAACACCAGCAGAACAATTAGGGTCAGGAAACTGTACAGCAGGTAGATGGCGAGCCGTCCACCCTGTAAGAGGCCCGCCATATCTGCGAGTCGCTGCACGCCTCGCGCCATCGGTAAATAGAGCGCTCGCCACAGGCGATCCTCGATATGAATTCGATAGCGAGGATTTACATCTGAAGGAGAGGGAAGCTCGCGCTCCATGCGGAAGAAAGCTCCGAACATGTGCCTGATCGGTTGACCCAAACCCTCTGCCGTATCCTGCATTCGAGGCGTCTGCCAGGGATAACCACAGTCCCAGGGGTCTGTCCGGCGCATACGTCCATGCGCTAAAAAGCGCACAAGAACAAAGGTGATGCCGACGACTCCTACAATTCCTAAAAGCAAGATGAGGCCGCTATAGGAGGCTTGCCCCGGAGCAATGGGGACGATCGTCCAGATGGAAGATCGCAAGCTGACAGCCGCTCCGCCCAACACTCTTCCGGTAACAGCGCCTGCCGCCCGCAGCACAATCTGTGGCTGTATTCCGATTGCTATGCAGCCGAATGCTAGCCAACCAAGACCCAGGCGCTCCAGCCAGTTTGCGTCATGGGCATGGCCGAGCGACGCCTCCCGAGGTTGACCGAGAAAAATCACGCCGTAGAACTTCACCATCACGTATGCAGACAAAGCGACGATCAGCGCCAAGGCTGCAGCGCCGAGCGGGACCAGCATATTGAGAAACGCGTGAGGGAGTTGGGGCGTAAATAAAAACGATTGCAGCAGCAGCCACTCAGAGACGAAGCCATTCAGCGGCGGCAGGCCTGCAATGGCCAGCGTGCCTACCAACGCCAGAGTCGCAACCCAGGGCATTCGCCGGATCAGCCCGCCGAGCTTGCCGAGACTGCGCTGGTTGGTCGCATGCAGCACAGAGCCGGTCGCGAGAAAGAGCAGACTCTTGAAAAGAGAATGATTGAGGGAGTGAATCAAAGCCGCGCTGAGAGCAAGTGCGGCAAACAGAGGCAGGTGGCATGTTTCAAATAAAAGTGCGAGGCCGATCCCCGTAAAGATAATCCCGATATTTTCAATCGAAGAATAGGCAAGCAGGCGCTTCATGTCTGTCTGCACTGCGGCAAAGATCGCTCCATACAGCGCAGAGAAGAGGCCCATGGCGAGCATCAACGCCCCCCATTGCCAGAAGCGGACGTGGAGGAGATCGAAACTGATCCGCAACATCCCGTACACTGCGGTCTTGAGCATGATCCCGCTCATCATCGCGGAGACCGGCGAAGGTGCGGCAGGATGGGCTTCCGGTAGCCACGCATGCATCGGTACCAGGCCTGCTTTGGCTCCGAAGCCTACGAGAGCAAGCAGGAATGCAGCGCTGGCCCAGAACGGAGTAAGTGAAGCTCCTCGCATGGCGTCGAAGGTAAACTGCCAGCTGCCGCCCTGCATCACGCCGAAGCAGAGAAGGATGCAGATGGCTCCCAGATGGGCCATCAGAAGATAAAGAAAACCAGCACGGCGAATTTCTGGAATGCGATGCTGTGATGTGACCAAGAAGTACGAGCTAAGCGCCATCGTCTCCCACGCCACCATGAACAGGTAAGCATCGTCGGCGAGAATGACAATAGCCATACTGGCAAGAAAAACGTGATATTGAAGGCAGAGCAGGGCGGGCGCTGTGCCGACACCTGATCGAAAGTAGCCGGCGGCGAACGTGGAAATGCCTGTCCCTGCTATACCCAGCAACAATAGAAAGAAAGCTGACAATGTATCGAGACGCAAGTGAAACGGCAGGCTCGGCAGTCCGAGCGGAAGAATCATGACTTCGGACATGCGGTTTGCAGCAAGAAAGACTCCCGCAACGAGCGCGACGCTGAGGCAGCCTGCTGCGCCCAAAGGAAAGAGCAGATGCGCAACTACGCGCAGGCTACACGGTCGGACCAAACCAGCGAGACCAAGAACGATCCAGAATGCAACAACTATCAAGAGCAGGCGGAGAGCAGGAACAGCTATGGCCGAGGATGTTATGCCGGAAATGTAAAGATGAGCATTCAAAGAAAACCTCGATCTTATTCCGCGGGGAGAAGACGCCAATTGCAGAGGGGTCTATTGCTTGAACCCCGATCGGTAGGGATGGTCATCAGCGCCGGACGTCTTTCGCAACTATCGGCTCGTTCCTTCGTCGCCATCTTTTGAATGGAATAGCAGGAGGCCTTGTCCTGACGGCAAAGCGCCAGGCTTGGAAACAACTGTTCTTGCAGCTTCACTGCCCGGTCCCTGCCGATGCTTTGTCCATCTCATCAAGCATCTCCAAGGCTTCCTTTAAGTGCTTTTGAAAGTAGCGGCGCATAAGAGCCAGCACTTTGAGAATGATCGGGTCACGCACCGAATAGAAGACCTGGTTCCCGGCCTTGCGATTTGCGACGAGTTGTTTGCCGCGGAGCACGGCCAGATGTTGGGAGATATTTGCCTGCTCCATCCCGAGCTTGTCGATAAGCTCGCCAGCGGAGAGCTCTCCATCGTCCAGCAGTTCGATAATAGCGATTCGCGTCGGGTGGGCGAGGGCTTGGAAGATGTCGGCCTTGAAACGGCGTAGTGAATCAGGCATCACGTAAACCCTTGTACATAGGAATATTCGATCCTTCGAATATTGTGCCATATCATCCATGGGGCGTCCATACAATCCGTGAGGCCGATCTCTCTTCCTCTGTAAGAATTGGTATTGCCTTGGACGTGTCGGAGGTCGCTGGCATTCTTCGGTTCGCGCATGTCCGAGCGGCATGGTTGCGATCTTCAGCGGATGGTCCCTCCTCGCACCCTGCAGGTACAAGGCGGCAAGGCGCCGTGAACATTCATTTAAACGAGCAGCTCAACAATCAAGGTATTACGTTCATGAGGCAGCCAATTGGTACGTCTAGCTGGGCCCCGTCTCATTTGCAGCCAAAGCACTCTAACGGCACAGCAGATATTTCAGGCGTATGATCGATAGTAGTTGGATCACCTTTCTCGCCTTCGGCTGTCCCTGCTTCGCTCCAGACGAGCACCTTTCAAGTAAGCAACAGGACGACGGAGTCTCTATGAGCTTCCCTGACAAATCTGATGTAAAGAACCATCTTTCTCGAAGAGTCAGAATTCTTCCTTTCAGTTCATTTGCGGAATCTGATACCACAGTTAGCTCCATTGCAGAGCAGAAGTTTTCTTTAACGCGTAATCCCAGCGCGGCGTTACCTCACGATGGAAATTCAGTTGCTGCACCTGTAATCAGAAAACTGCCAGCATGAAGCCATACGCAGTCTTCCTGCGCACGGGCTGCTCATTGCCCCGAGGATTAGCGCTTACGCAAGAGCCATTTTGCGAGAGGTGGCTGTCCGTCGAAGACACGACTGCGGCTGCCCTTGATCTGGCGTTGCGGAATGCGGACTGGCACTTCATGTGGCTCACGGAAGCGCATTCCCGTAGGGGTTTCGGTCGAACAGTCGAATCGGCTCGTAAGAAAGCGATCACTCTGGCCTTAAAGAAAGTGCCGGAACGATTCAATGCTGCCGAATTGAGCCTGATAAAGATCACAAAATACCTTGGATTTCAGATTGTCCGAGCCACACTTCATACTCGTCAGATCCAACAGAATGCCTCTGTTGGTCTTGTCGATGAGATGATCCTTCGACAAAGCGCCATATCCTGAGCCGGAGTGTGCCCACTCGCTAAGGCCCAACTAAGGTCCAACGTCTCTCGCTACCGCTCACATCAAGAGCGTGAAAGAAGGGCAGTATCGCTCACTCAAGCACCTCGCCAACCATACAGGCATCTCCATTACCTCTGCCCACCCGCATCGCCTTCATCGGCAATTATCTTCCCAGGCAGTGCGGAATTGCGACATTTACAACAGACCTCTGCACTGCAATGGCAAAGGAATTTGGCAGCGAGCGCCTCTTCGCAATTCCTGTCAACGATCCGGACTCCAGCTATCAATATCCTGACCGTGTGCGGATTGAGCTTGAGCAGGAGGATTGCTCCTCTTATGAGCGAGCTGCTGAGTTTCTCAACTTCAACGGAAACGACCTTGTCTGCATGCAGCATGAGTACGGCATTTTTGGAGGAGTTGCGGGCAGCCACGTCTTGGCGTTAATTCGCAAGTTGAAGATGCCGCTGGTGACAACCCTTCACACGGTTCTGCGCGATCCGGACTCCAATCAGCGTGCGGTGCTCGACGAGATTAGTCATCTGTCGGATCGATTGATTGTGATGAGCGAGCATGCGGCGATTCTTCTGCGTGAGGTATATGGTGTGCCCGACGAAAAGATCGACGTCATCCCCCATGGCGTGCCGGATCTGCCGTTTATGGATCCCAATTATTTCAAGGATTTGTTCGGAACCCAGGGAAAGTCCGTGCTGCTCACCTTTGGTCTGCTTTCGCCAAACAAAGGCATCGAAACTGTGATCCGGGCGTTGCCGGCGATCCTGGCAAAGCACCCTGACCTTGTGTACATCATTTCCGGGGCGACCCATCCGCATATCAGACGACGCGAGGGGGAGCGTTACAGGGAAGAGTTGCAGGCGTTAGCAGCAGAGTGTGGTGTTTCCTCGCAGGTAATTTTCAACAATCGTTTTGTGAGCAATGAGGAAATGATCGAGCACGTCGGCGCCGCGGACATCTATATCACTCCGTATCGCCAGGAGGCACAGGTGGTCTCCGGTACGCTGGCCATTGCGCTCGGTGCGGGAAAGGCTATTATCTCCACACCCTATTGGCACGCCAAAGAGATTCTTGCAGGCGGACGTGGTGTCCTCGTGCCTTTCGATGATCCTGATTCCATAGCAAATGCAGCGATCACCCTGCTGGACAATGATGCCGAACGCCATGCAATGCGAAAGCGGGCTTATCTTCACTCGCGCAGCACGACGTGGCAGAAGACCGCACAGGCATATATGGCGAGTTTTCAACGAGCGCGCATCGAGCGGATGCTCCGCCCACGGGCCGCACTGCAGGACATCTTCGCGCCAAAGGCAACGGATACGCTGCCCCCACTTAACACGGCTCACCTGGTGAGCATGACCGACGACACGGGCATGTTGCAGCATGCCATCTTTTCTTTGCCGAATAGTCTTGAGGGATACACGACCGACGACAACGCGCGTGCTCTTGTCATAACAACTCTACTGGCCGAGTCTACTCCTCAAAGCCATGAGCACCTGGCATTGTCGCACCGCTATCTGGCTTTTCTGTGGTTTGCTTTTCATGAGAAGACAGGCAGGTTCAGAAATTTTCTCAGTTACGCTCGCGCATGGCAGGAGGACGTCGGCTCAGAGGACAGTCACGGTCGTGCCTTATGGGCACTCGGCACAGTGATTGGCCACTCAATCGACCCCGGTCTTAGAGGTGCGGCTGGCAGGCTTTTCGAGGCAGCTGTTCCAGCGACACTTACATTCTCGAGCCCGCGTGCATGGGCATTTTCCATCCTTGGGATGCAGGCATATCTGGACTGGTTCCCTGGGGATAGAGTGATCCAGAGCGCATGCAATCTGCTAGCTAATCGGCTATTAGAGATCTACGAACGTAGTCACTCGGCGACATGGAGATGGTTTGAGCAGAGCCTGTCCTACTCGAATGCCCGGCTATCGCAAGCGCTCCTGGTTGCAGGCTGGCGAAGTGACAACAAGAGGATGATCGAAGTAGGATACGAGTCCCTCTACTGGCTGATGAGCGTCCAGCACCATCAGGAAGATGATCTATTCGTTCCGATAGGCTCCAGGGGATTCTTCACGCAGGGCGGAGAAAAGGCACGCTTCGACCAACAGCCTGTCGAAGCCTGTGCAACCATTTCAGCCTGTTTACAGGCATTTCGCCTCACTGCAGAACAGCATTGGCTGGACGAAGCATGGTTTGCCTTCCGCTGGTTTCTCGGGGAGAACGATCTGCAGGTTCCGCTCTACGAT
The DNA here is from genome assembly GCF_004339725.1 of Acidipila rosea. Taxonomy (GTDB): domain Bacteria; phylum Acidobacteriota; class Terriglobia; order Terriglobales; family Acidobacteriaceae; genus Acidipila; species Acidipila rosea. Next base: position 34,294 of record NZ_SMGK01000008.1, read on the forward strand.
GCGACCACTGGCGGCTGCAGAGATGGTCTCCATCCTGATCGCGTCAATGAAAACCAGGGAGCCGAATCAACGCTCTCCTTCCTGATGGCATTGATTGAAATGCGAAGCATAGAAATTCCCATAGCAGAAAACATGAGTACCGAAATGAGCGTTTCTCTTTGACTCCGATTATGCTTTCGGCAACACAGTCCAAGTCTCCTGCCGCCAACCAGCCAGAGCTGCAAGAGCAGGCGGAATATTCCTTATTCACCCGTCATCCTGGCAATCCAATCCTCAGCCGAAAAGATTGGCCGTATCCGGTGAACAGTGTTTTCAATGCTGGAGCAACGCGCTTGCCGGATGGAGACACCCTCTTGCTTTGCCGTGTGGAAGACCGACGAGGCCTGTCGCATCTTTGTGCTGCTCGTTCGGCCAACGGAGTTGATGGGTGGCGAATCGATCCGCAACCGACTCTGGCGCCAAATCCTCAGGAATATCCGGAGGAGATCTGGGGTATTGAAGATCCACGGATCACCTACGTTCCAGAACTTCAGCAATATGCCATTGCTTACACCTCCTTCGCCCGGGGTGGTCCCGGCGTTTCCCTTGCACTGACCAGGGACTTCAAAAGCTTTGAACGATATGGCGTCATCATGCCGCCTGAAGACAAAGACGCCGCATTGCTGCCGCGCAGGATCGGAGGGTTCTGGGCATTGATCCACCGGCCGGTGACGACCATGGGCGCTCACATGTGGATCTCGTACTCACCTGACCTGCACAACTGGGGCAATCATAAGGTGATCCTCCAGGCGCGACGCGGTGGATGGTGGGACGCAAATAAGATTGGCCTTTGCTCGCCACCGATTGAAACGGCGAAGGGCTGGCTGGTGCTTTATCACGGTGTCCGCCATACAGCATCCGGCAGCATCTATCGCCTTGGACTTGCTCTTTTTGATATCGACAGGCCGGATATCTGTCTGCAACGAGGGGATTCCTGGATGTTCGGCCCCGAGGCCGACTATGAACGGACGGGAGATGTTCGCGATGTCGTCTTCCCCTGTGGCCAGACTATCGCGCCGGATGGAGACACAATCCAGCTCTACTACGGAGCAGCCGATTCTTGTATGGCCATGGCCACCGGCAGCATCCGCGCTCTTCTCTCCTGGCTGGATGCGCACTCCACCACGGAGGATGAGAGCGTAGAGCCAGCCGCGCCGGAAGGAGATCAACAATGGATAGCGCAGGTCTGAATTGGCCTGGCAATGTCCCCCGGCTACTCTGGCTGCGTCGAGAATGTCCGCTCTGCAGTTCAATCGAATTCAAAACTGCCGAAGCACACCCTCTTGATCGCCTGCTGAGACTACTTATGCTCCGTCCGGTTCGCTGTGCCAACTGCTGGCGACGATACTATTGGTTCGCAAAGAGAGACGCGGATAAAACATAGCTTCAGGAAATACATGGAATGATGATGAGCAATTCACAATACCCATTCAGTCATACTTCAAACGATCTGCTGTTCAGCCTGGAGGGAGATAGTTCCCGCAAAAGCTTGAACTATGAGATCGTCGCGCAAAGCTTGGAAGAAGTGCAGAACATACAGAACGCACCAGCCGTCAGCATGGGACCGTATCTGATCGACTCTGGACAAAGCCAGCTTTTGACCACAGTTAGTATCTACGCACAAAGAGGCGAAGTGCGGGAGCAGATGCGACTCTTCTATATGAATGACATAGCGCTTCGTATCTGGAAGGCAATGGGCAAGGAACCAAATTTGATCGGTGCGCAGCATCGCCCACCCCAAACTGCTCAACTGGCCTTCGGAGTTCCATTCAGTGAATAGATGCCTGAGTGCGGAACCCCCGCAGCAGGCTAATACCGCACGTTCAGAGTCGGAACAGTTTTTGCCGCGGCACGCCAATGCGATCCTAGCCATATATTTGTATACAAAGGCGATCACGAGCAAAAAGCAGCGGGATCAAAGCCGGGCCGATCACACGATGTTCGGGAAAAAGGATAAGGCTCAGCGCCAGCCAAAATCTGCAACTAACCTCCCTGGTTCGAGGTCTGCCTGCGGCTAAGGTGTGGAAGGATATGGTAGGCACGAGCGGATTCGAACCGCTGACCTCTACCGTGTCAAGGTAGCGCTCTAACCAACTGAGCTACGCGCCTGCGCAATTTTTGAAACACTTGCGGCAAATCCAGTGTAACAAGATTTTGGCATTTGGCAACCATCGCATCATCTTGTACCCACAGGACTTCTTTCTTCATTCAAAGTCCGACCGGCGGGAGTGCGCATCACAAGAGACAAATGAAGTTCAGGCTTCCAGCAACGTACAAAATTTGGTTTGCCGGCTCCGTCGCCTGGTGGATCGACGCCGCTGTCAACCTCCATTACCACCAGCGTGCCCACGCGCTCGCTGCCTTGATCATTGCTGTTATCTTCTTTGCCGCCGGCATCTTCTTCGGCAGCATCGAAAAGTGGCGCTGAGCCACCCTCTACTTTGCCGCTGACTCGAGCGTCGACGTAGCACGAGTCAAAGCAGCGGTCAGGGTCGCCATCTGCGTCTGCGCGCGGCTTACATCTTTGGCATCGATGGCTTCGTTGACCCCCGGTATAACAACTGCTGCATAGCCTGTGTACTCGCCCGGTGCATAGATGGTGTGCTTGAACCATGGCCGGTTAGGGAGGCCTGCGGATGACAGCAGATCGCCCTCCACCTGGCGAAGTTCGCTGTTCAGGTGAGTGGGGTTACCGCTCTCAGCCGTCTGCCGAGAATATGCGGCCTCCGCAGCGCTGGTAAACTTTTGTGCTGCTGCAGTTGCTTCGCTGAAGTCGATACTGCTCAACTGGGCATCGGCTGCCTTCTTTTTCGCGGCCTCAATGTAAGCTTCTATCTCCTTGCCGTAGGTCACATAGTCATAGGGCAGCACATCCGTGTCTGCCATATGGAGCACCTCCAGCCCGAACACCCGCGCCTGTTGCTGCTCATAGACGAATGTCGGATCGGCGTTCTTGATGAACCAGGCGTAGTTGTCGAAAACGGAATGATAGACGCCGTAGGGTCCATCGGAGCCGATATCCGTGGACGGCACACCCAGGTGCTGAATGAACGGGGTATAGTCGGAACCGCTGCCTAGATCTCCAATCTCCACGTCGTTATCAACATTCGCATGTCCGTGGCGCTCATTGAATCCATTGTTGACGTGGTGCCTGCTTCCGTTCGCAGCCTGTTCCGCTTTCCACTGTTCATAGACCGAGCCGCCCTTCGGGCTGGGCACCTCCTTCGTCACGTCTCGCACAAACTGCTTGAGCGAGGGAACGGCTGCCGACTCAAAGCTGGGTCCGGATACGCCTACGTCTGTATTGAAGTAAGCAACCGCGTGGGCTAGCTGGTTCGCATGGTCTTCAGCCCATTCCGTGGAACCGATCAGGCCCTCTTCCTCAGCGTCCCAGCTTGCAAAAATAACCGTGCGCTTGGGCTTCCAGCCTTGGTGCAGCAACTCGCCGATCCCGTGGACGGACTCGAGCATCGCAGCCGTGCCGCTGTTTGGATCGACAGCGCCATACACCCATGCATCGCGGTGATTGCCTGCAACAACCCACTCGTCAGGCAGCTCTGTGCCGGGAATCTTGCCGATCACATCCCAGATAGTGCGCATCGCGTAGTCCTGCTTCAGCAGCATGTGGACCTTAACGCCGGTGCCTCCCAGGTGGTAGTTGAAGGGTAATGCGCCCTGCCATTCCCGGGGTGCACTCGGGCCTCCCAGATTTTCCAGAATCGGCGCGGCATCATGATAGGAGAGCGGCGTGGAAGGAATCCTGGGCATACTGGCCGCCGTTGCCGGGTCAATCCGTTTTGAGGCGGGCAATTCCGGGGTTGACGCTATGCCGGGTGTCGTCGCATCGCCCGGATACTTGAACATATATTGCACTGATCCGCGCTGGACTCCTGTGTCCGGCCGATAGGGACCGTTCGGGTATTTATCGCCACGGTAGTAGCCGTCATCTGCAGGATCGGAGTAGATGATGACTCCCGCCGCCCCGCGTTGCTGGGCTACATAGACCTTCACTCCACGGAAGTTTGCCCCGTAGCGAACGATTACCAGCTTCCCCTTGACATCTATGTGGAGAGCCGCCAACCGGTCGAAATCTTCAGGCCTCCCATAGTTGGCGTAGACCACCTCCGCCGTCACGTCGCCGGAGGGTGATGAGCCGTTGAATCCCGGAGTAACGCGAGGGTCATCCTGATAAGGATCGCCCTCCACATGTTCTCTCGTCGGCCCGTGCATCAGCGTCTTGCCGGTAGCATCATCGGTCGCCGTGACGCTGATCTCCTTCGGCAGATTCAGCCATGCCTTGTAGGGAACGATGCTGGTCTCAAGGCCCGCAGCCTTGAATTTGCCCGCAACATAGACAGCCGTGTCGTAGTCCTCTTTTGAGGCCGCAATATGCGGTGCTGCGGTGAGCGTCTTGAGTTCTTCGCCTGCAAGCTTCGCGCTGGGAACAGCGAGGAACTGCTGATCGATCTTCGCCTGAGCGGAAAAATCACGGTAGCCGAAGACGTGCTGAGGTTCTGTGGGAGCTTGTGCGAGCAGCAGAAACGCGGAGAGCGACAGGCCGACGGTTGAGAGCAGGGCGCTGCGAAAGAACAAAGGCATCTCCTTGAGCGGGCAAAAATTGCGAATGTGGCTGCCAGATTACAACATGAGGACGCGTGAGCGGTAGATTATTCGATCCACGTCGATAAGAAGGCAACTTGTCCCAGATTGAAACAACCTCGTACATTTTCGAGAGATTTCTGAAGTAACGCCAGGTGGTGCCGATAGAGTGCGTGTGAGAGGTGTCGGGCATGGCTACGCAAACCATATCCAACGTTCTGGAAATCGATACCGGCAAGCGCCAGCGAATTGTTGAGCTGCCCTTTGAGATTGAGCCTGAAAATGACGGTCTGGGCTGTATCCGCGGCTTTGCCTTCGCAATGCTGTTCAACGTGGTTTTGGCGATGACGATTTTCGGAGCCTGGGAGATCTGGAAGCATCTCCGGTAAGCTATCGCGCAAAGACTTGCCGGATGGCTTCAGCGCAGCGACTCATCGAGAAGCGACGCTCGTAGCAGGCCTGCGCACGACGGCTCATCGCTCGCCGTTGCTCTCCATCCATCTCCAGCCAGCTTCTAAGTATCCGTTCTGCGCCATCCGCCGTATCGGTATCGACAAGCCCCGCTCCATCTGCCTTGATTCCGTCCCAGATGTTTACCTTGTCTGAGATCAATACCGGCTTGCTACACGCCAGTGCTTCTGCCACTGCGACCCCAAAATTCTCCTGGTGAGAGGGAAGAACAAAGGCCTCGCACGCATGGAAGGCCCCCCATTTCGCCTCGCCCTGCAGCATTCCTGGCCAGTGAATCCTATTTTCTATCTTATATTTGCGTGCCATTCCTTCAAGTTGCTTCTGAAGTTCATCGGCATCCGGCCCAGCCATAACCAGGTCTACTTCCGGATATTGCCCAGCCACCCTGGCATACGCCTCGACGAGCAGATCGCAGCCCTTTTTCTCGTGCAGGCGGGCGAGGAAGAGCACGAAGCGGCGTCCACGCACTCCGGGTACAGCCGCAAAAAATCTCTCAAGCTGCGACGGGGTCTCATCAGGAGCTGGTGCGATGCCGAACGGTACTACCACCCCCTGCCAGCGATGTGGCCAGAAGCTTTCCGTTGCCAGTTGGCGCTCGATATCCGTGGTAAACAGAACCGACGTGGCGTCTCGCAGTACGGGGTATTGGAAGGGCAGCCAGTAGGCCGACTTCTTCAGGTGTTTCAGCGGATACTGTTTCTTGAACCAGGGATCGAGCATGCCGTGCGAGAAAACTGCATAGGGAACTCGGCCTGCCGCTGCCTTGCGTACTGCAATATTGAAGTATTGCCAGAGCCCTTCCACAACCACACCATCAAAGCGCCCCACATTCTGGCGCAGCCACTGCAGCAGCTCAGGGGACCTGCCATAGCCGCCTATCTCCGTTGAAATTGCATGGACAGGGAAGTCAAGTGTCTTCAGGAATGGGGCATCTGGACGATCCTGGCTCAGGACCTCGACCGTGTCCCCTGTACGAATGTGTTCGCTCGCGCGCTGGCGCAGCGACTCTGCCGGGCCGCCAGTCTCAGGTGACATACTGTGGATTACATGGAGGAGCCGCATTGTGGAGATTGTTACCTGTAGCGCCGTGTATAGCAAGGCGAAGCCCTGGCCTTGCGGTTGCTTCCCTGGGAATACTTAATCGAGCACGTTAAATTGACTCATGGGCCACAGCATGAAAAAGAGACGCATTCTCTACGCCGGCTATCTCGATCCCGGTGAAACGTCGAAGTATCGCTGCGACGCCCTTTCACGTCTCGGCCATGAAGTCCGTGGATTCAATGTGCAGCAATATCTGCCCCGCTGGGGTAAGGCGCGCGCCGTTGTGGAGCGCATGCCGGCAGGCCCTTTGATTGCCTCCGTCAACCGCGCGCTGCTCAGGGAAGCCAGCGAGTGGCAACCGGACCTGGTCTGGTTTGACAAGCCTATTTACATCACTCCCCGGTCTCTCCGCCGGCTCAAGGTGAACGGCATCCAGACCGTCTGCTACAACCAGGACAACCCCTTTGGCCCACGCGAGGATGGCTGCTGGCGTCAGCTCAGGAAGACGCTTCGCCTCTTTGATCTTCACTGCATACTCCGCGAGTCCGATATTCAGCGCTACAGCGAATGGCGGCTGCCGTTTGTGAAAGTCCTTTTGAGTTACGAGCCAACCATGCACTTCGCCCCGCCCGAGGGCTGGAGCGATGCCGATCGGGATCGCGGCTTAGCTTACACTGGCAGCCCGCATGAGGACCGTCCCGCCTTTCTCTTGCAACTGGCAGAGCGTTACGGATTACCGCTTTCGGTAGCAGGCCCGAAATGGCCTAAAGTCTGGTCTCCAGAGATCCTCAGCCGATACGTAACCGGAGGATTTCTTGGCGGCGAGGCCTACCGCGAGGCCATCTGGCATTCGCGCATCAACCTGGCCTTTTTGACGCATCTCAATGAAGAGGACATTGCACACAAGGCTATGGAAATTACAGCCTGCGGTGGGTTCCTCCTGGCCGAGCGGTCTGCTGGCCATTCCGCCTGCTTTGAGGAAGATCGGGAGGCAGTTTTCTTTTCCTCGGTAGACGAATGCGCGGCGAAGGCGCGCTATTATCTCGACCATCCCCTCGAACGTGAGCAGATTGCCGCGGCTGGCCGCCGTCGCGCTGTTGCTTCCGGATATAACAACGACACGCAGCTGGAGATAGCACTTAACGCGTTGCCCGCATCACAGTCCGTGAACTGAAACACGGCTGCGATATCATTAGGGTTTGCCGCACCTGTTCACCGTTTTTCATCCATCGAGGGAAAGCTATGTCGAAGTCAATCTCTATTGCTGTCGTAGGGTCAGGATATGTCGGTCTGGTGGCTGCCGCATGTTTTGCCGAGATGGGGCATCAGGTCATTTGCGTTGACAATGACGAAAAGAAGGTGGAGATGCTGCGTGCCGGCGGAGTCCCCATTCATGAGGATTACCTGCCGGAGCTGCTCGCGAGACATGCCAACCAGACTCTGAAGTTCACCACCGATCTACGCGCCGCCACCCAGGCCTCGCAGGTGATCTTCATCGCGGTTGGCACGCCCCAGAGCAAAACCGGGAGCGCTGACCTGTCTTACGTCGATGCCGTGGCGAGCGAGATTGCACGCTCCATCGACGACTATAAGGTCATCGTCGAGAAGAGCACCGTACCGGTCTACACCAACGAGTGGATCCGTCGTGTGATCGAACGCAACGGCGTCCCCCGCGATCTCTTTGATATCGCTTCGAATCCTGAGTTTCTGCGTGAGGGAACTGCCGTCGTCGACTTCCTGCACGGAGACCGTATCGTGGTTGGTGCGGATAGCGAACGTTCCTCCGGACTGCTGGCCAGCATCTACGAACCTCTTTCCTCCGGCAGCTATTACGTCTCTGAACAGGCTGTACCCGGCTTCCGCACGCTGGATAATCCAACCCCCGTGCTCCGGACCACGACCAAAGCGGCAGAGCTCATCAAGCACGCGTCAAATGCCTTCCTGGCGATGAAAATCTCCTTCATCAACGTCGTCGGCAATATCTGCGAGGCCGTGGGCGCGGACGTAGAGCAGGTCGCGCAGGGAATCGGGACGGACTCCCGTATCGGGCCGAAATTTCTCAAGGCCGGTATCGGTTACGGTGGCTCCTGCTTTCCCAAGGATGTGGCCGCCTTCCGTTATGTAGGCGAGCAGCTGGGCGTCGATTTTGGCTTGCTGGCGGAAGTAGAGAAGATCAACGCCGAACAGAAGAAGCGTTTCTTCCAGAAGGTTCGCTCCGCGCTCTGGACATTCCGCGCCAAGCGCATCGCCGTGCTGGGCCTGGCCTTCAAGGGCGGTACAGACGACCTGCGCGACTCACCCGCGCTCGAGATCATCGACTTGCTGCTCAAGGAGGGCTCCATCGTCACTGCTTATGATCCGGCAGCGATGGAGAGAGCCAAGGCCGTGCTGCCACCCAGTGACACGATGCGCTATGCCGCAGATTCCTACGCCGCCGCACAGGATGCCGATGCATTGCTCGTCCTCACCGACTGGCAGGAGTTCGCAGAGCTCGATCTTGATCGCATGCATTACACCCTGCGCTATCCCATCGTGATCGACGGGCGCAATCTTTTTGATCCTGTCACGATGCTGCAGCGTGGATTCACCTATCTCAGCATCGGCCGCATGGGCGTGCACCCGACTCGCGAAGTGGCAGCCGGGCGCAAGCTGCTCTAAGCGGTCCGGTACTGTTCCTTGTACCACTCGACGGTGCGGCGCAGGCCCTCTTTGAACCCGATTCGCGGGTCATAGCCAAAGGCTTCCCGCGCCGCGTTGATGTCGGCCAGCGAGTCTTTGACATCCCCGGCGCGCTCCGGCCCGTACACCGGCTCCTCTTTGAAGTTGAGTAGTTCGGCAAGCACGCGAAAGGTCTGGTTCAGCGTGTGGCGCTCGCCGCACGCCACATTGAAAACTCGTCCTGCCACCTTCTCGGCAGGCCCCTCCAGCGCCAGCAGGTTCGCCGCCACGGCATTCTCCACGTAAGTGAAGTCGCGCCCCTGTTCGCCATCGCCGAAGATAACCGGTCGCTCTCCGCGCATCATCTGCAGGGTAAATCTCGCCATCACCCCGGAGTAGGGCGAGTCCGGCACCTGTCTTGGCCCAAAAATGTTGAAGTATCGCAGGCACACCGTTTCCAGTCCGTACACCTGCCAGTAGCTTCGCATGTAGAGCTCTCCTGCCATCTTCTGTACCGGGTATGGAGCGATCGGCATTGGAACCATCGTCTCTACGCGCGGAAAGCCGGGCTGATTGCCATAGGCAGATGAGGAAGCTGCGAAAACAACGCGCTTGACGCCGTGCAGCCTCGCGCCCTCCAGCACGTTGAACGTGCCGTCGAGGTTGGCAGTGTGGCTGGTGCGCGGGTCGAGCACAGAGCGCGGCACCGACGGCAGGGCTCCCTGATGCAGTATGTAGTCCACGCCCTCGCAGGCCGAAGCCACCGCATCCGCATTGCGCAGGTCGGCTTCTAAAAATTCAATCTGAGGAAGCAGAGGCGCGAGGTTGGCGCGCAGCCCCGTTTCGTAGTTGTCGAGTCCACGTACAGTTTCACCGCGTTCGATCAAAGTTTGCGTGATCCACGAGCCGATAAAACCAGCACATCCGGTTACGAGATATCTTGACATTCTCCACATGGTAAACGGCAGCGCACTTCGGGCATACTGGTAAAGCATGCAAGCTATTTCACCTTTCAGACTCGCACCTTACTTCCGCACCCGCATCTGGGGCTTTCCTGACCTTGCTCCCTGGTTTGACTTCAAGACAGAAGGCGAGCCCATCGGTGAGGTCTGGCTTACCGGCGAGATGTGTGTAGCCGCCACAGGCCCCCTGCAGGGAACAAGCCTTAGTGAGATAACCAGCCAGCATGGTGCAGCCATCCTCGGCGCCGGTCACGCGGGAGAGGAATTCCCTCTGCTCATCAAGATTCTTTTCCCTAAAGAGAAGCTCAGCGTCCAGGTGCATCCCGACGATGCCCTTGCGCAGAAGTTCGGTGAGCCGCGCGGCAAGACAGAGTGCTGGTATGCGCTCGACGCCAGGCCGGGTGCAAAGGTCGCTCTCGGCATCAAGCAGGGGGCAACCGATGACCAGGTACGGGCTTCCATCGACGCTGCCAATCTTGAAGACCTCCTGGACTGGCTGCCCGTCGAGAAGGGCGACATGATTTATGTTGACGCGGGCACCGTCCACGCCATCGGGCCCGGCGCCGTTCTCCTTGAGACGCAGCAGACCAGCGATCTCACTTATCGCATGTACGACTACGGCCGTCCGCGTGAACTTCACCTTGAGAAGTCTTTCGAGGCCATGCGTCTGCAAACCAGCGCAGGCAAAGTAGCGCCGCGCAACGAAAATGACCATCAGGTCCTCATCGATGAAAAATATTTCCGCGTCGAACGTTGGAATCTGGCCGTCGGCGTCAAAGCCGAAGCTCTCACCCAGCCTCAGCCTTATGTGCAGATGATTTTTGTCGCGGAAGGCGCCGTTACCGTCAGCGGCGATGGGTTCGACCCCTTTGTCGTCGAGCGTTGCCAGTTGGCCGTCATTCCTGCTGCCAGCGGTCCGTGGAGCATCCAACCAAAAGGTGCAGCAGAGATCATGCGCATCGTTCCACAGTCTCTCTAGAACGGAGAACTATGTCTGACACTCACGACTTCAGGCCGATCATTCTGGCAGGGGGCAGCGGCACGCGGTTCTGGCCGCGTAGCCGTCGCGCACGTGCCAAGCAGGTATTGGCTCTCGACGGCGAACGCAGCATGATTCAGCGTACCCTCGACCGGCTGGCGCCACTTGCCAGCCCGGCCCGTTGCTGGGTCGTGACCAACGATCTGCTTTCCGATACCATCTGCGGCCAGCTCGATGTCGTACCGGAAGATCAGGTCGTCTGCGAACCCGCCGCCCGCAACACTGCGCCTGCTGCCGGACTTGCCGCCTTTCTCATCGAGCGGACCGCCCCTGACGCGGTGCTCGGCATGTTCCCGGCAGATCACGTCATCGGCGATGAGACCGCCTTTCTGGCCACCATCGAGCGAGCGATCGCGATTGCCGCCTCGGGAGACAATATGGTTGTGCTCGGCGTTAAGCCCACACGGCCTGAGACGGGTTACGGCTACATCGAGACAGGCGCTCCTTACGAAGGTACAGCCGTGCGTGTTCGTCGCTTTACGGAAAAGCCCAATCTCGAGCGCGCCGAAGAGTTCGTCGCAGCAGGGAATTATCACTGGAACAGCGGCATCTTTATCTGGAGCGCGCAAACCTTGGCCAATGCAATTCGAGAGCATTTGCCGGATACTGCGCCCATGCTTGAGGAAATTGCCGCCGCCTACGGTACGCCTCAGTTTCGCGAGGTCTTTGCACGGCTTTACCCCCAGTGTGAAAACATCAGCATCGATTACGCTGTGCTCGAACCTCGCTCCGCCAAAGGCGAGCGCTATTCGCGTCTCTACTGCCTGCCCGCCAGCTTTGGCTGGAACGACCTCGGTTCCTGGGCCGCCCTCTATGAACATCAGCTTGAGCAGTTGAACGGTGGGGACGCCCGCGCCAACGTAACGGAAAGCAATGGCTCGCTGCCCATCGAGGCCAGCGGTAACTATGTCTACAGCCCGAAGAAGTATGTCGCTCTGATCGGTGTCAAGGATCTGGTCGTCGTCGAGACAGACGACGCACTCCTGATCACAACCCGTCACCACTCCCAGGATGTTGGCAAGGTAGTGAAAGAGCTGGCAGCGCAGGGCCGCACGGAACTCATCTAAAGCCGCAAACCAAACCATTTCGCTGGAGACGGAAAGACTGCATGGCGCAATATTCTGGCCCTATCAAATTTGGCACTGATGGCTGGCGCGGCATCATCGCTGACGATTTCACCTTTGAAAATGTGCGTGCTGCCGCCGCTGCCATCGCCTGCTACATCCATGCAAAAACTGGCGAGGACAAGGGTGTCGGCCCGGTCTGCGTCGGCTACGATACGCGCTTTGGCTCCCGGGCTTTCGCTGAGACAGTGGCAGAAGTCCTCGCCTCTACTGGTATCCCGGTTCTGCTCGCAGACCGCATCACGCCCACCCCTGCTCTGTCTTTCGGGGTTCGCGCGCACAGTGCGGCAGGCGGAGTCATGATTACCTCCAGCCACAATCCCGCCCAGTGGAATGGCGTGAAGTACAAGGCTTGGTACGGCGGCTCCGGCAAGCCTTCTATCATTGCCGAAATCGAAACCTACCTCGGCCAAAAGCCGCCTGCAGTCGCGACCGCCGCGCCCATCGCACTCACAGACTTTCAAACGCCTTACATCGAGGCCATCTCGCGCTTTGCTGATCTTGATCTCATCGCCCGCTCAAAGCGGAAGTTTGCGATCGATTGCATGTATGGTGCAGGACGCGGTGTGCTCGCCGGCATCTTCAGCCGCATTGGCGTCGATCATGTTGAGATCCGCGCCGAGCACAATCCTCTCTTTCCAGGCATCAATCCGGAACCCATCGAGCCGCACATTCGCGCACTGCAGGATGCGGTTATCCAGCACGCGTGCGATGCGGGCCTTGCCACCGACGGCGATGCCGACCGCATTGGCGCAGTCGATGAGCACGGCAACTTCGTTGATCCGCATAAGATCTTTGCCGTGCTGCTGGAGTGGCTCCTCAAGCGCAAACAGTGGCCCGGCGACGTTACACGTGCCTTCAACACCACGTGCATGCTCGACCGCATCTGCGCGAAATATGGCCGCACCCTCCACGAGCACGGCATCGGTTTCAAATATGTCTGCGACCTGATGCTCGAGAAAGATATCCTCATCGGCGGCGAGGAGTCAGGCGGCATCGGTATCAGCCGCCATCTGCCGGAGCGTGACGGTTTGCTCAACTCACTGCTGCTCGCCAACGTGATGGCGGAAGAAAACCGCACCCTTGGCCAGTTGGTCGAAGATCTCCAGCAGGAGTACGGCGAACATCAGTATGGTCGCATCGATCTGCATATCAATGACGACCTGAAGAACGCCACAATTGCGAAGGCGCGTGCCGGCGTCTCGGAGTTTGCAGGCATGCCTGTTGAGCGTGTTGAGACGCTTGACGGCATCAAGTTCTTTCTGAAGAACCCTGAAGCCTCCACGAAATCAAATGCCGCGGAAACTTGGCTGCTCCTCCGCGCTTCCGGTACGGAGCCTCTCCTGCGCATTTACTCCGAGTCGTGTTCGCGGGAGTCGGTAGCAAAGCTGCTCGAGGCAGCGCGCCAGTTTGCCATGACCAGCCTCGACTGAAATCTGAAATTCACGGAACGTCCCGTGTGGGCGACGAGTCTAAATAGAGGAAAGGCTAGGCATACAGAAAATGAGCACAACAGCAACTCCCCTTACGCAACTCAGCGCATGGAAGGCCCTTAAGTCGCACCATGAGAAGATAGCTCCGCGCCATCTTCGCGAGCTCTTCGCTGAAGATCCACAGCGTGGAACAAAGCTGGCCGTCGAGGCGCTTGGCATTTATCTCGACTATTCGAAGAACCGCATCACTGAGGAAACTCTTCAGTTGCTGCTCAAACTGGCCGAGGAGAGCGGCCTTCGCGAGCGGATGGAAGCAATGTTCAGCGGCGAAAAAATCAACATCACGGAGAAGCGCGCCGTTCTCCACACCGCGCTGCGCGCTCCCAAGGACGCCGTCATCAACGTGGACGGCAAGAACGTGGTCCCCGAAGTACACCAGGTCCTCGATCGCATGTCTGCCTTTGCCGATCGCGTCCGCAGCGGCGCATGGAAAGGCCATACTGGCAAACGCATCCGCAACGTGGTTAACATCGGTATCGGTGGCTCCGATCTCGGACCGGTAATGGCTTACGAAGCTCTGCGCCACTATAGCCAGCGCGACCTGAATTTCCGCTTTGTCTCCAACGTTGACGGCACTGACTTCGCAGAGGCGACGCATGACCTCGACGCCGAGGAAACCCTGTTCATCGTCTCCTCGAAGACCTTCACAACCCTTGAGACCATGACTAACGCGCAGACCGCGCGCAAATGGGCGCTGGACAAGCTCGGCGATCCTGCTGCAGTCGCCAAGCACTTCGTCGCCGTATCTACCAATGCCGGTGAAGTGTCGAAGTTTGGCATCGACACTGCGAACATGTTCGGTTTCTGGGACTGGGTTGGCGGCCGCTATTCAATGGATTCCGCCATCGGGCTCTCTACCATGATCGCCATCGGCCCGGATAACTTCCGCGCCATGCTCAGTGGCTTCCACGCCATGGACGAGCATTTCCGCACCACGCCTTTTGAGAAGAATCTGCCCGTGCTGATGGGCCTGCTGAGCATCTGGTACAACGACTTTTTTGATGCGCAGACCGTCGCCGTCCTGCCCTACGACCAATATCTCAAGCGCTTTCCCGCTTACCTGCAGCAGCTCACCATGGAGAGCAACGGCAAGCATGTCACGTTGTCTGGTGCGCAGGTGGACTATCAGACGGGTCCCATCTACTGGGGAGAGCCGGGCACCAACGGCCAGCATTCGTTTTACCAGCTCATTCACCAGGGCACTCGCCTCATCCCCTGCGACTTCATCGGATTTGAGAAGACCCTGAACCCTCTCAGCAATCACCATGACCTGCTCATGGCGAATGTCTTCGCCCAGACTGAAGCGCTCGCTTTCGGCAAGACTGCAGAACAGGTGAAGGCCGAGGGCACGCCCGACTGGCTCGTCCCGCACCGTGTTTTCGAGGGCAACCGTCCTTCCAACACCCTCCTGCTCCAGGAGCTCACCCCCGAGACACTCGGCAAGCTCGTCGCTCTTTATGAACACAGCGTCTTCACCCAGGGTGTCATCTGGCAGATCGACTCCTTCGACCAGTGGGGCGTTGAGCTAGGCAAAGTACTCGCCGTCCGCATCATCAAGGAGCTGGAAGGGAATTCGGAGCTGAAGCACGACAGCTCAACCAACGCTCTCATCCAGCGCTACCTCAAAGCCAAATAAGCCGCAGGCTGGCGGGAAGGGATTCGCTCTCTGAATCCCTTCCCCTCACCGCAACTTTTCTTCCTCGCTCGGGTCTAATGGGTTGGATAGAAGGGTGCTTATGCGGGATCCACACAACAGGCATTTTTTCACTCGAACCGGCGCAGCGGCTTTTTGCCTTGGCTGCATCCTCTACCTTCCATCGACCCAGCCATTGCATGCACAGGCGCAGGCTGCTCTCAGCGATGCGGAGATAGAGTCGAGTGTCACCCAGGCGATCCAGTCCGCGCCTCAGCTTCAGAGTCAGGCGATTACCGCTGCCACTATTAGCGGTGAGGTAACACTTTCGGGCGTTGTCGCAGACAATTCCACGAAGCAGGCAGCCGAGCACATTGTCTCTGCCATCCAGGGCGTCCGCGCCGTGCATGACAATCTCACCATCGGTAATCCGGCCGCAGTGCAGGCTGATCAGAGTGCACCCCCCGTAGATCAGCAAGGCTCCCCGCAGATGAGCGTTCCTGAACAGCCGGCTCCGGCCCCTGCGCCGTCCGCTCCAGCACCGCCGCAGAGCGCCCCTGCCGCGCAAATACCGCCTCCGCCGCCAGTGGAAAGCACTACCGCGCCGGCCCCTTATGGCGACGATCAGGGCTACAGGCCTCCTTACAACGGCAACCAGGCAGCCTACGCTCCCACCTACTCCCAGCAGCAGCAACAGCAGCCCTCCGGTCCCGTGACCATTCCCGCCGGCACGCTGCTTCGCATCCGTACCAGCGAGCCATTGGATGTCAGGCAGGTTCAGCCTGGGTCCATGTTCGAGGCCACCGCCGCTGCTGACATCTATGAAGGCAGCGTTATCGCCATCCCACGCGGCGCCACCGTCGAGGGAGAGGTCGTGGATGCCAAGGCTTCCGGCGCATTTGGCGGCAAACCCGAGCTTGCTCTCAAACTCACCACTCTGAATCTTGAAGGCCGCGTCTATCCCCTCGCTAGCGATGTATGGTCCTCGCAGGGAGCGAGCAAGAGCGGCTACACAGCCACCAACACCGCCGGCGGCGCGCTTGTGGGTGCGCTTCTCGGAGCCTTTCTTGGCGGAGGTCCAGGCGCGGCCTTTGGCGCTGTTGCGGGCGGCGTGGGCGGCGCAACTGTCTCCGGCGCAACCGCCGGTCCGCGCATGGTGCTTCCACCGGAGGCCGTGCTCAACTTTCATCTGAGCGCACCCGTGACGGTCCAGCCGGTTTCTTATGAGGAAGCCCAGCGGCTCGCATCCTCCGTTCCTCAACAGCAGCAGCCGCAGCTGCGCCGGCGTCCCGTCTACATGGCTGCGCCTCCGCCGTACTACTATCCGTACTACCCCATGTATTACGGACGCTTCTGGTAAGACCAATCTTTCCTGCTTCAACATCTGCCCCGGCGAATGCTCTTCGTCGGGGCAGATTTGTTTGTGGAAGCGGACCGGGGGGTGGGATGTTGACTCTGGTACCCGTAGCTAGGTAAGCTACCCGACTATACAGGAAGTTTTCTGTGGCCAGAGTGCGTACTACTTTATTAACAAAAACAAAAACTTAAAAAGAAGAAAGGGTGCATAGATGAAACCCCTCGCTTTTGCCACCAGGTTAGCTGGTATCGTTGCCATCCTGGTATTGGCTACCTCCTCCTTTCAACAATCGTTCGGCCAGAATGCGCAAGGCAGCATCGTCGGTCATGTGACAGACTCCACCGGGGCAATTCTCCCCGGCGCAAAAGTCACTGCTAAAAATCTGACTACCAACGTTGCCCGCTCCTACACCACCAATGCCACCGGCGATTATGTCTTCGTGAATATGAACCCCGGCACCTACCAGATCGCCGTCGGGGCCGCTGGATTCCAGTCTGCTTCCAGCTCCAATCTTGTCCTTGAGGTGGACCAGACGCTGCGGCAGAATTTCTCTCTCAAGGTAGGCGCAGCAACGCAGGAAGTGACCGTCACTGCAGATGCCCAGATGCTGCAGACTGACAATGAAACAACCGGCCAGGTCATCCAGGGCGACTTGATCGAAAAGCTTCCGCTCAACGGTCGAGACTTCACTAACCTCCTTCAGATCGGCGTTGGCACCACCATCACACCGGGCGGCATTCAGAAGACCGGCTACGTGCTTCACGGGTTGAACCCGAGCTTTCAGGAAGTGAGTGTCAACGGCGCACACGCCGACTCGATCAGTTATTCGATCGACGGCGTCACCGACACTGACTTCTTCTTCAGCGCTCCCACCAATATTCCGGGCGAGCTCGCGATTCAGGAGTTCAAGACCGAGAACGGTCAGTACGGCGCAGAGTTCGGCCAGGGATCGGTACAGGTAAACGTGGCGATCAAGTCGGGGACAAATCAGTACCACGGCTCCGCGTATGACTTCCTGCAGAACAATATCTTCCAGCCGGACAGCCAGCAGCAGATCGCAACCAATCTCCTCACTGGCGAAAATGTTCCGACCAATCTTCCCTTCAAGCAGAACCAGTTTGGCGGCACGCTCGGAGGCCCCGTATCCATTCCGGGGCTCTACAACGGCAAAGACCGCACCTTCTGGTTCTTCAGCTATGACGGCGGTCGTCATCATCAGGGAACTACGCCGAATGCCATTGTGACCCCCACCGCGGGTGAGCGCGCCGGCGATTTCTCAGATTGGCCCTTTCCGATTTATGACCCCGCGACCACTGGAATGGCTCCTGTAACTCCGAACAACCCGGCTGGCCGTATAGCTTTCGCCAATAACCAGATTCCATTGAACAGGATCGATCCTACTTCCGCGAAGATCGTCAACGACTTCGTAGCTCCGAACATCTCAAGCTGCACCGATCTCGCCAGCGGCTGCAAAAACTTCTCTCAGTCTGTGCTGAACACGATTGGAACGGACACCGAGACTTTCCGCATTGATCAGAATTTTCATAACTACGATCATGTCTTCTTCACCGGAATCCTCTCGCGCGACGACACCCGGAATCCATCGGTGCAATTCGGACAATCAGGCCAGTCTTTCTCGCGTTCGAGCCTCTTCGGTCTCACCTGGGAGCATACATTCAGCTCCAACACCATCAACCAGGCAACGCTCGGCTATGACCGGCAGCACTTCTTCACCGGCCCCGACACCGCCAATGGTCCCGATCTGGCCACGCAGGCAGGCTTAAACAACTCGCCAAATATTCCAGCTTATTTCGATCTGCCGAGCGTCTGCTTCTCCAATCAGTACGCATGCATCGGTGGCAGCAGCCCTTATGAGCAGTGGGACAACATCTATCAGGGGGTAGATACCCTCACCCTCATCCGTGGGCGGCACACCCTCAACATGGGCATTGACTTCCGGCGCGTCAATCTCAAGGATCGCGACTCCTACAACGCAATGGGTGTGCTCAACTTCAACGGTCAGTACACGGCGTCCAACCCAACGGTTGCTGGCGGCAATCTGCAGGACCCGACCAAGGGACCGTACGAAGGGAATGCCTTTGCCGACTTCATGCTCGGCCAGACCAACTCTGCATCGGGTCCACCTCCGCTTGGCAGCGATCTCTACTGGCTCTGGGGCAACAACTACAACCTCTACTTTCAGGATGATTTCCGCGTCACCTCAAACCTGACCGTCAATGCCGGTCTGCGCTGGGAGCGTCCGGTATCGTTCCATAGCATCCACAACAGCGGTTATGCCTTCAATCCCGCCGGGCAGGGATCCATTGAGTGGGCCGATCCTAACTTCACCAACCCAATCCTCGCCGCGGGCGGCAATCCTAACTACCTTGGCTGCTGCGTCAGCAACCAGCTGGTTCACCTCGACACGAAGGACTTTGCTCCGCGCATCGGCTTTGCCTATCGTCCGCCTGCTTCCGACAAGCTGGTGATCCGCGGCGGCTACGGCATCTTTTACGACACCTATAACCGCTTCTATGACGGCACCCAGTTCGATGAGAACAGCCTCTATAACTTCGTAGCCGCGCCCTACCTCTCAACAACCGGGTACGAACCACAGTCCACCGCCCAGGTCAGGAATCTCTGGACCGCTCCACTCACCGCGGACCAGTCCTTCAAGCTGCCTTCTTACCAGGGGCCTTTTGGTCAGGTCTACTGGCCGTATAACCACAATCCCTATAACCAGCAGTGGACACTCGACTTCGAGTACGCTCTCACTCCCAGCCTGCTGGTGGATGCCGGATATGTGGGCTCCCACGGTGTCCACGAGTCGACGCAGTTGCTCATCAATGTAGCCTTTCTGCCGAAGGTCGCGGGCGACCCTTGCAACACGCTGCTCGATGCCTCGCAGGCCACCGGCAGCAATGCAAACTGCGCCAGCGATCCGAATTTCCAGCCGATCGACACGCGCCAGATATGGAGCAACCTGCCGCCGACGCTCTATGCCAACGCCAACCTGCTCAACTCCAACTACAACGCGCTGCAGCTGCAGTTAATCCAGCGCCCTGTCCACGGCCTGCAGTATCACGTGAACTACACCTACTCCAAGAACATGGATGAGAGCTCGGGCATCAACAACATCTCCGGGGAAAATAACCTCATTCAGGACCCACACAATGTGCGCACCGAATACGGCCCTTCGGCAGCGGACCAGACCCACCGCATCGTAGCTACCTATAGCTATGAGCTTCCGGCTGGTAAGGGGCATGCTCTCGATGTGCATGGGCTCAACTGGCTGATAGGCGGCTGGACAACCAGCGGCATTTATCAGATAGCAACCGGCTTCCCATTCGCGGTCTTCGGTGGCATCTCGCAGGATCAGACCTCGAATAACTGGCCGGGCCGTTTCCTGGCCAACTCCACCTTTGCTAAGCCCGTGGGCTTTCACAGCAGTCTTTCTCGCTACTTTGACACCTCGCGTTACTCTCAGCCCGAACTGGGTCGCTACGGCAACTCAGGGAAGGGGCCTGAGCGGACGCCTTACTACACCAACTTTGACGCCTCTTTCGGAAAAGACTTCACCATCACCGAACGCCAGCATGTGCTCTACCGGGCTGAAATCTTCAACCTGGGCTCAACCTGGCACAGCAATACCAGTCTGATGTTCCCGGATTCCACCGTCACGGATCAGAACTTTGGTTCGTTGCTCGGCAGCAATCCGGCCATCGCCAACGCCAACCTGTTCAACCCGCGCATCATTCAGATGGGCCTGCAGTACACCTTCTAACCCGCGCACGTGAACCAAAGCGGCGCAGCCTTCCATGGCTGCGCCGCTTTGTTACTCTCAGAGTATGCAACTGCTGATGAATGGAAATCTGCGCGAGTTTCCCTCGCTTGCAGACGAGTGCAGCCTCGCGGATGTGGTGGAAGCGCTGGGCCTGAAGGGCGACCGGATCGCTATCGAACATCAGGGAAACATTGCTCCGCGTGCCGCGTGGGCGCAGACCCCCGTCCGCAACGGAGACAAGCTGGAAGTGGTCCACTTTGTAGGAGGCGGCGCGCTTTAAATGAAGCTCACCGTGCTTCGTATCCTGCTGGTAGCAGCCTCGGTTCTGGCAGGCGCGGCTCCTGGCATTGCGCTGCCTGACAGCCCTCCGCCGCCGCTCCTCGGGGCCACCATCCGGCCTGCGGTTTCCCCGCACGATTCCTCCTTCCGGCTCATCGTCTACGGAGACACGCGCTTCACTGATCCAGCCAACACCACGGCCACCAACCCTCGCGTGCGCCAGTATCTCGCCTCGAAAGTAGCCGAGGAAAAACCCCTCGCGATGTTGCTTACAGGCGATCTGCCCTTTATTGGCGCGAAAGCTGCGGACTGGCAGCGCTACCGTGACGAGACGGCTGCGTGGCGCAGCCAGCGGATCGCCCTCTTTCCTACCATTGGCAACCATGAGATGAGAGGCGGCTATGCAGCAGGTCGTCTGAACTTCCTCGCCAATTTCCCTGAGTTAAAGGGCTACCTTTACTACTCGGCGCAAGTTGGCAATGTCTATGTCATCTCCCTCGATGAAACCCAGTCCACCGGCCCCGGGTCTGTGCAGCGCAAATGGCTGGCTTCGCAGCTGGAACACCTGCCCGCATCCGCCGATTTCGTCTTTATCCTCGACCATCTGCCGCTCATGGCTGACCTGCAGAGCCAGATGGTAGCGAGTCTGCCCGCTCCTCCTGAAATCGATCTCCGCAACTTTATCGAATCGGAGGCAGCACACTCGACCGCAAAATTTATGGTGGTCAGCGGCCACATTCATAACTACGAACGTTTTGAGCACGGCAGGGTGACCTATGTCACCAGCGGCGGCGGCGGCGCGAAGCCTTACTACGTTATGCTCCGAGGCGATCAGGATCTTTACACCGGGAAAGATCTGATCAATTACAACTATGTTGTTCTCGATGTGGCAGGAAAAACGATTCATGCCACGATGTACCGGGTCAAAGATCCGACTGCCCCGGCTCTGGAGGTGGAGGCCAGGGATTTCTTTACCCTGCAGGCTCCAGAGCGGCCCTCTGCGCCAAAATAGTCATTTAGCGACTCTTGACAAGTATGAGCGCATGATGGCAAACCACTGCCGCACCCGCGCCACGTCTGCCTGGAACGCGCATTGACAAACCGCTTCTGCGGCAGCAGAATCGAATGTCAGTACCCACTCCGGAAAGGCTGATTCCCACTTGCCAGCACTCATTGAAACCGAACTCGGTGGATTGACATTGCACGCGCGCGGAAAGGTGCGCGATCTCTATGCCGTGGGAGAATACCTGCTGCTCGTAGCCACCGATCGCATTTCAGCATTCGATCATGTGCTCGCGAGTGGAATTCCCGGCAAGGGCAAGGTTCTCACCCAGCTTTCGATCTTCTGGTTTGATCTGCTGCGGGATATCGTGCCCAACCATCTGGTCACGGCAAACGTGGATGAGTTTCCCGCCGAGCTGCGTGAATACGCCGACGAGTTGCGGGACCGCTCGATGCTGGTCAAGCGAGCCCAGATGTTCCCGGTGGAGTGCGTCGTACGCGGCTATCTCTCCGGCTCCGCGTGGAAGGAATACACGGCCACAGGCGCCGTCTGCGGCATTCGCCTCGGCCCTGGCCTGAGCGAGTCAGACAAGTTGCCTGAGCCGATCTTTACCCCGGCCACCAAGAGCCTTCACGGCAGCCATGATGAGAACATTCCGTTCTCCCAGATGGTTTCGCTCGTGGGCAAGGATAGTTCGGAGCGCCTGCGTGAGTTGAGCCTTGCCATTTATCGCAAGGCGTCGGACTACGCTGAGCAGCGCGGCCTGATTCTGGCCGACACCAAGTTCGAGTTTGGGACGACAGCTGAGGGCATCATCCTCGCGGATGAGGTATTGACGCCGGACTCCTCGCGCTACTGGCCCAGCGAAGGCTATGCGCCGGGCGGCGCCCAGCCCTCCTTTGACAAACAGTATGTGCGCGACTACCTGGAGAGCATCCGCTGGAACAAGCAGGCGCCGGCGCCGGCGCTGCCCGAGGATGTGGTAAGGCGCACGCAGGAAAAGTATCTTGAGGCCTACCGTTTGCTCACGGGCAAGCAGCTCGTGGTATAGGTTGACCGATGTCACTGGTCGACTGGGTTATTGCCGTTTTTCTGCTGGTATCGGTGCTCAGTGCGGCCAAGAAGGGCTTTTTCCTGGAAGCTTTTTCGCTGGCTGGGCTTGTTCTCGGGCTCATGCTCGCGAGTTGGAATTATACGAAGCTGCTGCCCTGGGTTTCCGCATGGGTCAGGCCTATTGCCGTTGCTGAGATGGTATGCTTCGTCGGTATCGCCCTCGTCGTGATGCTGGTCGCTGGGCTTGCAGGCCGGCTGGTGCGATGGGCAGTGCGATCGGTGGGCCTGGGATGGGCCGACCGCTTTGCTGGTGCAGTGTTCGGTTTTTTGAAGGGCTGTGTGTTAATTACGTTGGCTGTTGTTGCAATGGCAGCTTTTATGCCTCAGGCCAGCTGGCTTGGGCAATCCAAGTTTGTACCGTATTTTTTGAGTGCTGCACGACAGACCGCGATCGTAACTCCTGAGGAGTTAGGCAAGCGGATACGGCAAGGGGTGAGCCTGATTCAGAATGTTCAGCCAGGATGGCTGAAACCGGATGAGGGTCCTGCGCCGGAGCACAAGTAGCCCAGGGAAGCGGTAGAAAGCAAGAAACCCGCATAGATGCGGCAGCAAGGAGAATTACTTTCGTGAGAAGAGATCTGGATAATCTTGTGACGCAGATGCACTCTGGTGGCATTACCTACACCGAGGCCGTGCGCGAATTCAAAAAGCGCTTCATTCTCGAAGTGTTGGCGCATCACAAGGGAAACCAGTGCAAAGCGGCGAAAGAACTCCAGATGCACCGCAATACCCTCAGCCGTACCATCGCCGAACTTGAGATCAATCCCACCGAAGTTCGCCTCTGGCTCAAGCGTCCGTCCCGTAGCGAACGTCCTGTATTTGAGGCGAAGCAGGCATCATCGCGAGGGTGACTTTCAGCGGTGTTTCTGTTTCCATTGATACAGGAGGCAGGACATCGAGTTGAGCAGTCTAGAAAATCAGTCAGCAACCCCCGTTGAGCGCGTGTATTCACACCCCGGTTTCCAGTGGGATGGGTTTGACGCCTATCTGTTTGACATAGACGGCACCTTGCTGCGCAGCGGCGACGGCGTTCACTACCAGGCATTTTTTTCGAGTGTCCGCTCCGTACTCAATCACGATCTCGTGCTTGAGGGAGTCACCGTCCATGGCAATACTGACCCTGGAATTCTGCGGGACGCCTTTCGCGTTGCCCAGCTCTCTGAGGATCATTGGCGCCCGGCGCTCGACCGCATCCTCGATGAGATGCGGAACTCGGTTGAAGCTCAGCGTTCTGAGATGAAAGTCCGGGTCATGCCGGGAGTCGAGCAGACGCTTGCTCATCTCAGCCATAAAGGCGCGGCGCTCGGCGTCGCTACCGGCAACCTCGCCACCATCGGCTGGACCAAGGTCGAGCTCGCAGGGCTCCGCAACTGGTTTACCTTTGGCGGGTTCAGCGACCGCTACGATGTTCGCGCGGAAATGATCTCGAACGCCGCCGCCGAGGCTCGGAAAGCGGCTGGTTCAAACGCCAGCATCTGTGTCGTCGGCGACACGCCCTTCGACATCTCCGCGGCCCGGGCCAATTCGCTGCCGACGATTGCCGTCGCTACCGGACACTACACCTTTGACGACCTCATGCAATACCAGCCGGAAGCCTGCGCCACCACGCTTTCCGCTCTCTTCGAACCGATAAGCCGATGAACCGCCGTTCCACTACCGTTTGCATGTTGGCGCTGGCGATGGCTGCTTCGCAGGTAGCTTTTGCAGCATCCGTGCCAAACCCGAACAAGCCTCTCCCGAAGCATGTTCGCGATCAGGCCGAGAAAATCTACCTCGAAGGTGCCAAGGCCCTTCAGCGCGATGACCTGCAGACCGCCAAGGATGATTTCGAACGCGCCGCAGAGATGGTTCCCGCCAATACGAACTACGCGCTCTCGCTCGAAATCGCGAAGCAGCATCTTGTTACTCAGCTCATTCAGCAGGCCGCCAAGGCTCGCATCACCGGCGATACGGACACATGGCGGGCCAAGCTGGCCCAGGCCATGGTGCTCGACCCCAAAAACCCCATGGTCACGCAGCATCTGTCAGAGCTTACGCAGGAAGATGATGCTTCTCTGCGCACTTTGAATGAGCCGCAGGAGACCGGTGCCGAGCCCATCGTGCTTGCTCCCACCGCCGTTCGGGGCAGCTTCCATCTGGTTGCTGATGAGGGCGCTCTGATCAAGCAGGTGCTGGGTGCCTATGGCATCACGCCATCTATTGATGACTCCGTGCGCAAGCAAAGCGTGCGTTTCGACGCGGATAACGTCACCTACGCGCAGGCCGTCCAGATGCTCAATCTGGTCACAGGAACGTTTTTCGTTCCCCTCGACCCGCGCCGCGTTCTCGCTGCGGCCGATACCAAGGCAAACCGCACGAAGTACGAGCGCCAGACCATGGAGACGATCTACCTCCCCGGCCTCACCTCTACCGAAATCAGCGACATGGGCAACATTGCCCGGAACATCTTTGGCGCCACCCAGGCCTCGATACAGCCCAACCAGGGCACAATGATCGTGCGTGCGCCGCAGTCGAAAATGCGCGCCCTCAACGCCGCATTCTCCGAGATGCTCGATGGACACAGCCAGATACAGCTGGATTTGCGGCTCTATGAGATTGATCGCAACCGCACCACTGACATCGGCGTCCAGCTCCCCCAGACCACCACCGTCTTCAATGTTCCGTCTGAACTGAACAGCGTCCTGCAGAACAATCAAAGTCTGGTTCAGCAGATCGTCTCCAGCGGCTTAGCTTCTCCAGGGGATTATGCAGCGATCGCCGCTATCCTCCTGGCCTCGGGGCAGCTCACGGGTGTCCTGGCGCAGCCCTTTGCCATCTTCGGCGGAGGTCTTACGCTCAGCGGCCTTCAGTTGGGAAGCGTGACCGGCAATCTCGCGCTGAACTCCTCTGATACCCGCTCTCTTGATAACGTCCAGCTGCGCGTCCTCGATCAGCAGGAGGCGACCATCCGCAGTGGAACCCACTATCCCATTGTGACGTCGAGCTATTCCAGCCTTACGCCTACCAATCTCGGGGTCAACGGCATCTCGACGCCTGGTCTGTCGAGCGCCCTTTCGAATCTCGGCATCAATCTTTCCCAGGCCACTTCCGCCGCCGATCAGACCATTCCGCAGGTCCAATATGAGGATCTTGGGCTAACCCTCAGGGCCACTCCCCATGTCGAACTCGACAAGGAGGTATCCCTGAAGCTCGACTTGCGCATCGAGGCGCTGACCGGTCAAACGCTGAATCAGAATCCGGTGCTCTCCAGCAGGCAGTACACCGCGATCATCTCTCTTCATCCGGGAGATAGCGCTCTGCTCATCAGCAGCCTTTCGCGCCAGCAATCTGCCGCCATCACCGGGCTTCCCGGCATCTCGGAGCTACCTGGCTTCACCTCGGGGACGAACAACGCAACGCAGGTGGATACGACCAACCTCGTCGCCGTCATTACCCCTCACATCGTCCGCGTCAGCCACCGATATCACGCCGGCAGAATGCTGCTGATGCCTGCCCATCAGTGAGCAGGTTGACGCTGCGCGATGCGCGGCCGGGTCTGCGCCTGCAGTTCTTTGCTCGTAGCCACCACCTCGCGGAAGACTCGCAGGAAATTGCCGCCGAGAATCTTGTCGCAGTCTGAGGCTGAGTAGCCGCGCGCCATCAATGCAGCCGTAATCTTCGGCAGGTCCGCAACCGAGTCGATCCCTTGCGGGGTCGAGCTGATGCCGTCGAAGTCAGAGCCCAGCCCCACATGATCGATTCCGGCACCCTTCGCGATATGGTCGATATGATCGATCAGCACGCTGAGCGGTGGTCTTGGAATCTTTGCCGCCCACTGTTTATCCAGCTCATTGATGGCGCTGTAGTTCACCGGCTTGCCTTCCGCCTTCATCTTATCGATCGCCGCCTGTTCAGCGGCCTTGCGCGCTGGCGCCTGGGCTTCCCACGCCTTGCGGTAGTCTTCGCTTAAAAAGGCTGAATAGAAGTTCACCATCACAACGCCGCCCTTGCTGCCCGGCCCTCCGCTGCGTGCCACGGCTCGCAGCATGTCGTCGGTCATATTCCGCGGTGCATCGCACAAAGCTCGCGCCGAGGAGTGAGACGCGAAAACCGGCGCACGCGAGGTGATGACCGTTCGATAGAAAGTCTTATCGGAGACGTGCGAAATGTCGATCATCATGCCCAGCCGGTTCATCTCATATACGACATCCTTGCCGAAGTCGCTGAGACCATCCTGCGTATGTTGGATGGCCGTATCGTTGATGTCACCCGAGGAGTCGGCCCAGCCGTTCGAGTTCGACCACGTCAGCGTCATGTAACGCACGCCCAGCCTGTAGTAGTCCCGCAACAAGCCCAGGCTGTCTTCGATCGAGTGGCCGCCTTCAATTCCCATCAGCGCGGCCAGCTTGTGTCCGCGATGCGCCTTGAGAATATCCTCCGGCGAGTAGGCCATCATCATCTTGTCCGGATGCTTGGCCGCCTGTTGATACACTGCATCGATCAACTCCAGAGTGCGCCGCGCATAGTGGCCCTTGTAGAGATCCGGCTCCACCCAGATCGAAAAGAACTCCGCGCCAAGGTTGCCCTTTTTCGCCGCATCGAAATTCAGATGGCCCCCATCCAGCGGCTGCGCCAGATCGTACTTGTCATCGAGCATTCGCTGGGTTGTGTCCGCATGAGTGTCAATCACGATGGCATTCTTATGGACAGTGGCAGCATTCTGAGGAGCGTGGGTCACGGGCATTTTCTTTGCAGGCAGGCTCTGCGCCGCAAGCGGCAGCGCGGTCATCAGGAGCAGTGTAAGGCTGATCTTGGTCGCAGGCATCGGTAGCGGGGATTGTAGCAAATCGCCGGGGCAGGGCATCGCGGCTACTCGCTCTTTGCTGCCTGTCGAGGCTCTTCCATGCGGAAACAGTGGCCCCTCGGCAGCTCTGGCCGCCGATGCAGAGCAGGGAAGAAACGTACAACTTTTCAGGATGAATTCTGCGCCGGATGCAGCCAACCCATAGGATCGTGACGGACTCTTACCTACTCTGGAAAATTATTGACTCTTGGGTGAAATGTAGCATCTGGGCTCGGCTGGGTTCGCTGGTTGGAGAATATTTGTTGATTGTACAGACCTTGAAATTGCATACAGCAGAGCTGCACAGCAGGATTGAGCAAAGGCTTCCGCTCATGGATGCCGCTCTCACGCTGAACTCCTACCGCGAAACGCTTGCCGCCTACTGCGGGTTCTACGCCACCTGGGAATTTGCCGCAGCTAACATCCTCCATCCAGTCCTTGCCGCGGCCGTACGTGAGCGCAGCAAACTACCCCTGCTGGAAGCCGATCTCGCAGAGCTGAATTACTCCGAAGTCGTAGAGCCGCTTCCTTCGTTTCTCTTGCCCGACTTCCGGCAAGATGCGCAGCTGATCGGCTCCATGTACGTTCTTGAAGGAAGCACTCTTGGCGGCCAGCTGATTGCCCGCCATTTGGAAAGAAAATTAGGCCTCAAAAACGGAGTAGGCTACTCTTTTTTTCGCGGTTATGGCAGTCAGACCTCCGAACGATGGACCGCATTCAAGGCGTTGGCAGAACATCTCACGCCCCCTGATTCTATTGGCGCGGCAATCCTCGCCGCCAGGCAGACCTTTGTCGCCATTGAAGAATGGGTATGCCGTGACGTGGCGACGGTGGCGAGTCAATGAGCGAACTGGATACAGAACGCAGTATCTCGCTCGACACCTGCGCGCAGGAGCCAATTCACCTGCCCGGCAGCATTCAACCCCATGGCTTTCTGCTGGTGCTCGACGAGCCGGCGATGCGGGTGACGATGGCGAGCGAATCGGCTGCTGCCTATCTCGACAAGCCACTTCATCTCCTCTTCGGCGCAACGCTCACCGAACTGCTGGGCGCAGACGCGGGTCTGGAGTCGCTCCTCGAAAAAGAGGTGACCACCTCCTCGCGATACTTCAAGACTCTTCAGGTGCCCGCCGCCGGCGGCCGCAGCTTTGAGGTTATAGGTCACCGGCAAGGTTCATTCCTGATCATGGAATTTGAAGAGTCTGTCGGCCACCTCGATACCGAGGCTGTGCAGATTGAAATCTATAACTTCATGACGGAACTGCGTCAGATGCGATCGCTCGGTGAGATTTGTAGTGGCGCCGTTACTCTGCTCCGTAAGCTGACGGGCTTTGACCGCGTTCTGCTTTACAGTTTTGATGATGCGGGCCACGGCAATGTGCTCGCTGAAGATCGCAATGCCGAACTTCCGTCCTACCTCCATCTGCGATTCCCCTCATCGGATATTCCCGAGCAGGCGCGGCGGCTCTACGTCGTCAATCGAGTCCGCGTCATTCCCGATGTTGACTATGTGCCGTCACGCATTCTCGACGAAGAAGGCAGCACGCCGGAATTTGATCTCTCAGGTTCCGTGTTGCGCAGCGTATCGCCGATTCATCGCGACTACATGCGGAATATGGGCACCGCGGCCTCCATGTCCGTTTCGATCGTGTCGTCAGGCCGCCTGTGGGGCCTGGTTTCGTTTCACAATCGATCACCGCGCCGGGTGCCCTATCGCCTGCGCACGGCCTGCGACTTCCTCGTTCAGGTTGTCACCTCGCACATTGAGGCGCTGCTGGAGAGTGAGAAGCTCTCCCGCGCCATTGATCTCACTTCGATCCAGCACCGCCTCCTCACGTGGATGGCAGCGGAGGACAACTATCTTCTCGCGCTGACCAGCCACGGCTCTGACCTGATGGCTCTGACGGGCGCTCACGGAGCAGCGATTGTGCTCGACCAGTCCTGTACCCTGGTAGGTAATACACCCAGTGCAGACCAGGTGCTCGACTTCACCGCATGGCTGCAGCAGAGTGCCAGGGGAGATGTTTTCGCTACCTCCTCCGCGGTCTCCATCTATCCACCGGCCAGTCATTTCGCAGCCTGCGCCAGTGGAGTTGTCGCGGTTTCCATCTCCAAGCTTCACGACTCTTATGTTCTGTGGTTCAGGCCTGAAGTGGTGCAGTCTGTCCGGTGGGCAGGCGATCCGCAGAAGCCGGTTGCTCAGGGCAAAGGAGACCTCACCATCCATCCCAGAAACTCCTTCGAGTCCTGGATGCAGATTCTCCGCGGCCACTCCCTGCCGTGGCTGCCCGAGGAGATCAATGCAGCCTCAGCGTTCAGGGCTGCCATTCTTGAAGTCGTCCTGCGCAGAGCCGAGGAGATGGCTCGCCTCGCAGGCGATCTTGAAGTCGCGAACCGCGAGCTGGAAGCCTTCTCCTATTCCGTCTCTCATGATCTGCGCGCGCCCTTTCGTCACATCGCGGGCTTTGCAGAGCTCCTTCGCGAAGAGGAATCAGGACATCTCACCAGTCGCGGCCAGCACTATGTCGACACCATCGTTGAGTCAGCCAGGTTTGCCGGTCTGCTCGTCGATAGCCTCTTGAACTTCTCGCGGATCGCCCGCGTTCAGATCAGTCCAACTGCTGTTGATATGACGCAACTGTTCAAGGATGAATGGGGCGACGTGGTGCGAGAGGACGGCAATCAGAGACAGATTGAGTTCACTGCGGAGTCTCTGCCTAAAGTCATGGGCGACCCTCAGCTTTTACGCCAGGTAGCCAGGAATCTGCTTTCGAACGCACTAAAATATACGAGACATCAGCCTCATGCCACCGTATCCATCTCAGCAACCCGCGAGGGTCGTGAGTACATCTTCAGCGTAGAGGATAACGGCGTTGGCTTCGACCAGAGATATGCAGACAAGCTGTTCGGTGTTTTTCAGCGGCTGCATCGCATGGAAGACTTTGAGGGAACCGGAATTGGCCTGGCCAATGTTCGCCGAATTATTACTCGCCATGGAGGTAGGACCTGGGCGCAAGGGGAAACAGGCAAGGGAGCAATCTTTTATTTCTCCCTGCCCGTAATTGCGTAAAGGCAAGTTAGCACGATGCTGAAACCCATTTTGATCGTAGAAGACAATCCAAGAGATCTCGAACTCACGCTGAGTGCTCTGGAAAAAAGCAAGCTGGCGAACGAAGTTATCGTGGCTAGGGACGGCGAAGAGGGCGCAAATTACCTTTTCCGCAAAGGTGAATATGCGGACCGCGCTATCGGCAATCCAGCCGTTGTTTTGCTGGATCTCAAGCTGCCGAAGATTGACGGCCTCGAACTACTCGCCATGGTCCGCAAATCTCCCGAGTTGGAACATCTGCCTGTGGTCATGCTGACTTCCTCTCGTGAAGAGAAGGATGTCATCAATACCTACAAGCTCAGGGTCAATGCTTATGTTGTTAAGCCTGTGGAGTTCAAGGAATTTGTCCAGGCAATTCAGGACCTCGGCGTCTTCTGGGCAGTTTTGAACGAACCCCCGCCGGGCAGTATGCGTGTGCTTAGGAATGGAAATCGCTAGGTGAATCGGACAATTCAAATCCTGTTACTGGAGGACAGTCCTCTCGATGCTGACCTGACGATAGCGAGCCTGAAGAGGAGCGGCTACGATTTTGAGATCCATCGCGCCTCCAATAGGGAGGAGTTTTACTCTCAGATGCAGGCCAGGTCTTACGACCTGATCCTGGCAGACTACGCGCTCCCCGATTTCAATGGCCTGGCCGCGCTCGATCATGCGCAGCAGGTCTGCCCGAATGTCCCTTTCATCTTTGTATCCGGCGTCCTCGGCGAGGAAGTAGCGGTCAACACACTCCATCGTGGCGCCACCGACTACGTAGTCAAGCAGCGCCTTGTCCGGCTTGCGCCGGCAGTGCAGCGCGCGCTTAAGGAGACGGAAGAACGCACCACCCGTTTGGCTGCTGAATCCAGGCTGCGCCAGAGTGAAGACCGCTTCCGCCAGGTGACGGATGCTCTGCCGCAAATGCTGTGGCTCTCTGATTCCAGCGGACGAACCATCTATACCAATGAAACCTGGCGACGGTGCATCTCTAGACGCGTGGAGCGCTGGTGCGATGAGGCAGTCCTTCATCCTGCCGACCACAAGCGTGTTGCTCGCGCGTGGGACGCCGCGCTCGAACAGAACCAGCCTATCTCTGTCGAGTGCCGCTTCCTTTATGCAGAAGGTGCTGCCTATCGCTGGAGCCTGGTTCGGGTCATCCCTCTTGCTATGTTCGATGGGGAACGCGGCTGGCTTGGCACTGCAACTGACATCGAAGAGGAAAAGCAGCGGGAAGAAGCACTGCGCACGGCTGAGAAGCTCGCCGTCACCGGCAGGCTCGCTGCCACGATCGCCCACGAAATCAACAACCCTCTTGAGTCGCTCATGAACCTCATCTTCCTGATCAAGGAAGAGTCCCGGCGCAACGACAAACTGCGCAACTTTATTGAAATGGCTGAGAATGAACTTCTTCGGGTCTCTGCCATCACCAAGCAGACGCTTCAGTTCTATCGTGATCCGGCCACGGTAGTGGAGATCGATGCCGCAGCGATTTTGGACGATGTAATCAAATTGTTCACTGCCCGGCTCTACTCGAAGAGCATTCGCATCGACACGCATGTTGATCGTGATTTGAAGTTTGACGGCATCAAGGGTGAAATACGCCAGGTGCTCATCAACCTCGTGAATAACGCGATCGACGCGGTGACCGAAGAAGGCGAAATCTCCATCTATGTCCGGCTCGTCAAACGAGGCACTTTAAATATGGTGGAGATCGTCATCGAAGACAGCGGTGACGGACTGGCGCCCGAAAATATTGAAAAGGTCTTTCAGCCCTTCTTCAGCACCAAGGGCTCGCACGGCACTGGTCTGGGCCTGTGGGTTTCCAAGGGCATTGTTGAGAAGCATCAGGGCACCATCGATATCTCCTGTGGGATGACAGAAAAAGGCCCGCGCACCGCTGTCACCCTGCGATTGCCAGTCCGTTCCCAGGTTCATATCGAGACCACTGGGGAGCCTGCCGCTTAGCAGATATTTCATCGCCGCATCCTGTATTCCCGCATCCAAGCGTCAGACTGAACTGGATGCCGTCACGAGCTCCCTGTTTGGAGTACTTACTGATCAATGGAGCAGGAATGTCGATTCGCAATATCAAGCTCGAAGAGCAGCAATCCGAGAAAAAGAAGGAATCGGTGCAGCGAAGTCTAGACAGGCCCACTGCCGATGAGATTTACGAACAGGTATCGCGCAACGCAAAAAAGGAACTCGCACGACCCAATATTGCTCTCGCTGTATCCGGCATAGTTGGCGGCCTCACCATGGGCCTCACGGGCCTCAGCGTATCGGTCATCTCGGCAACCCTCGGCCATAGCCCCGCGGCAACCTTTGTAGCGCTCTTTTTCTATCCCATGGGCTTCATGGCTGTGATCCTCGGCCGGGGCCAGCTCTTTACTGAGAACACTCTCTACCCCGTTGCGCTTGCGCTCACTGAACGCAGACACATCCTCGGCACCCTGCGTCTCTGGAGTGTGGTCTTCCCCACAAACGTTCTCGGTGCGCTTCTCTTCGCCCTGCTTGCGGTCAAGACAGGTGCGCTGCGGCCTGAGTTCATTACCTCCCTCGCGTCTCTTGGCGTGGAAGCGCTCCAGCCTACCCCCGGCCATATCTACTGGAGCGGGGTTGTCGGCGGCTGGATCATTGCGATGGTCGCCTGGATGGTGAGCGGAAGCCATTCCATCACCGGCTCTGTCCTGGTGATCTGGTCCATGACGTTCATTGTCGGCATCGGCCACTTTGCTCACTGCGTTGCCACCAGCGGTGAGATTCTCGCCGCCGTGCTCAGCGGGCAGGCAGGGGCCGCACAATACTTCCACTGGCTGCTCTTCGCGACGCTCGGCAACATTACCGGGGGCGTCATCCTCGTCACGCTGCTTGAGTACGGTCAGGTCAAGCTGGACTAGCGTCTGCGCCTGATAGGGTTTGCTCTTTATGCCGCCTCCGCCGCCACCGGAAAAGATTAAAATCGATCCCGCAGCAGAACTGCGGCAGCCACCCGCAGATGCCAATACACCGACCGCATTGCCGACCGAGGAGATTCAACATGAAGGAACGTCTGCCAGGCCCATACCTCAAACAGAAAATGGACTTTCTGGGATTCAGGACTCTGGACGAGTACGAGGACTTCCTGAACAGTCCGACCGACCCGGAGGTGCTGGATCGGTGGGAGTCGGCGCTGCCGGAACCGGAGACCGAAATAGAGGAGGACGAGGATGGGGAGGAGTACGAGGACGAGACGGAGGACCAGCACACGCCGGTAACAGAGTAGTTCCTCCGCACCCGGAAGACCTTGCTCTCAAGGTCTTCTCCGTCGAGCCACCCCGCCACCCCGCCGGCATTCTGCTAATCCAGGCCGATCAATGGCGCTCCCATCCTCAGTGCCCCAGTTGTTCCAGCAGTACGCTCACTGCACGGTCCAGCTGCGAATCCTTGCCCGATTCCGTCTCGCCCGGTGATCCACCCCGCAGTCGACACACCGACCACCCCACCGTCCACGACCAGAATGGAGCATTTGGGGATGACCCGAAGCTTCACCTGCCGCTGGTCCTAACTCTGCCAAGTGTTCATAATCCCGAGCAAGACCCCACCGCCGCAATAGTCAGCGTCACGGCATCTTTCACTTCGAGTCCCATTGTTCCTCACATATCCGCTTGATCAGGGACATTATCATGCGTGCATCCCGCTCGGTAGCTGTGGGTAGGAATTAAGGCTATGTAAGCATTTACTTACTACTTGTTAACTTTGGTTTCCCAAAGAATTAATTTGACTACCGGCAGCTTTTGCGGGAGACTCGGCTCCACATCAGTTATGTGTGCTCATCAAGGCGATGGTTTTATCGATGACCAAGAGGGGGTATATCTCAGGTTGCGGTTGTGGATAGACGCCAACCACAACGGGATTTCGGAGCCAGAAGAACTGCACACTTTATCATCACTGGGAGTGATACGGATCAAGCTGAAAT
This sequence comes from Acidipila rosea, assembly GCF_004339725.1. Taxonomy (GTDB): domain Bacteria; phylum Acidobacteriota; class Terriglobia; order Terriglobales; family Acidobacteriaceae; genus Acidipila; species Acidipila rosea. Next base: position 68,751 of record NZ_SMGK01000008.1, read on the forward strand.
ACCACGAACTCGACGTTGCCGATCGATATGGAAATATTTTTCGTTACAAGTCTCACATCTGGGATGAGACGGGGGAGTCTTCGGACCGCTGGACCTACGATGTATTGCTGCAACGGGTGCCTTGAAACAGTGCATCGGGATGAACGGGAGCTGCCAGTGCAGAGCCGGCTTGAGCACGGCTCTGCACTTGGCATCAAAGCGAGACATGTCTTAGCCATTTCAATCGCGTTTCTTTTTTTGTATTCGTCTCATAGTAGGGTGAGATGTCAGCAGACTAAGGCTGTGCCGACTGAGCGAATAGACATTGGAGTAATGGTTCGCCAGTTGGACGGAACCCCGATGGAGCGCCTCGGACCTAAAGACTTTCAACTCGTGGCAAATGGCCATCGTTTGCCTGTTTCCTTGAAAAGTCTCCGCAAGGTCCCGAAAGGTAGCGCCCGTGTCCCACGTACGCGGGTGCTCATAATCGTTTCCACGGATTATCTGGCTGGTGGGGGAACAAAGGAAGGCCTGCTTTCAGAGCTGCCCGCACATTTTGGACAAAATGAAATTGCTATGGTTACAAATAATGGATTTGCCACCAGATACGCCTTAACCAAGCAAGGGCTTGTGGCGGCCCTCCGCAATGGAGCGATGAGAGCTACAAACTGGCAACAGGCGATCAAAGACTTGAATAATTACCCCGGCCGACGCGTGCTGGTTTATATGACAAATAGAACAGGGCGAACTCCCGAGTCGCTGCGGCAGTGGGCTGCAACAATCGGGGCGCTGATCTATCAAGTCGGAGGAGATACGGATGAGAACTATGTCTACTGGGGAGACGAAACAACAACACCAAGCCTACCCGCGTATGGAGAAAGCATCTATGGCGAATCCGCGCCGCCCGCAGGTGGAACTGCCGTGGCGAACAATACTGCAATATGGGAATCTTTCGCAACAAAGTCTGTAAGGGACGTTTATGTAGAGAAATCAATCAAGGAAGCTCTCCATGATATCGCTCAAGATGGATACGGGTATTACGTGCTGCGAGTGGCCATCCCTTCCACGGTGGACAGCCTTGAACTTGGGGTGAAGACGTCGCAGGATTACCAACTGTCCGCGCAGCCTTACAGTCAGTCTGGCGCGCGGATGCCTGTGATTGTCCTGCCCGGCAGCAAAGAACCACAGTAGGAGGGCACTTGATCAACAAGACAAGGAAAAAGCACGGGTGTTGGATGCATAGAATCTCGAGCACGGCTTTGCTGCTCGCCTTATGCTGTTTGACTTCGGGCTGGCTTTTGATGGCGCACTCGCAAGGATTATCTCTGCGGACCAGCAAGAATGGCCAGTTCAAGTACGAGGTGTTTGGAGAGGATGACCCAGGCCGTCCGGCTTTAATCCTGCTGCATGGGGTGAGCGGGCCTGCGCTGCCACTTTACCAGCAGCAGGCGCAGTTCTTTGCCGAACATGGTTATACGGTATTGCTGCCACACTACTTCGAGGTAAGCAAATCGGACGCAAGCAAATCGCCCACCCCGACCGGTGCCAACTACGAGGCGTGGGCGAGCGTAGTCCGGGATCTGGCTATGGAGTCAACGCACCGAGAAGTGGTGGTACTAGGGTTCTCGCTTGGCGCGTCCGTTGCGTTGGCCGCAGGCTCACAACTGCTGCCGGTGAAAGCGATTGCGGAGTGGTACGGCAGCCTGCCCGATGAATTCTTCTATCACCTAAAGGGAATGCCGCCGCTTTTGATTCTTCACGGAGAGCACGATTCGAACGTCCCGGTCATCAACGCTCAGCAACTCATCCGGCTCTGCGGAATGAAACAGCTCACCTGCGATAGTCATATCTATCCCGATCAAGAACACGGCTTTAAGGGCGATGCACTCATCGACGCGGATGCGAGGACGTTAGCATTTTTCTCCCGGTTTGTTTCTTCGAAGGGTGATCCTACCCGCGGATCTCATGTGCGGTTAGGAATATCGGCGCCCCACCCCGCCCTAAAAGCGGAAAATTAACCGGCTTCGAGCAGCCGGTCGACCTTCTCGATCAATGCCCGCGCATCGAAGGGTGCTCGAACCTTCGCATCGTTGTCGAAGTAGACATAAACGTCCCGGCTCTTACGTTTCGGAGCAGGGATCTGGCTCACCCGTCCCGCATCCTCATGAAGCTCCTGGCCGCGCGCCCAGGCGGCCACCCGCGCTGCCCATACGTCCAGAGCAGCGTCATCGTATCCACTGGCGTAGAGTTCCTCTGCTCCATGCAGCCGGCAATAGACGAAATCCGCGGTTACATCCATGAGCCGCGGCCACCCGACCGCATCCGAGCAGACCAGCGCAGTTTTGTGCCGGCGCAGCATCTTGATAAAGTCCGGCGTGGCAAAGCTTGCGTGCCGTATCTCGATCGCATGACGAAGCTTGCGCTTCTTTTCCGGTTCAAGGAAGATGCGGTCTTTCAGCCAGTCTTCGTGTTTGCTGCCAAGCCGTACCGCTGCGTCTGTGTCCCGGGGTAGCAGCTCGAGAAAGGCTTCGAACTCCTCCGGATCAAACTTGAAGTTGGGTGGAAACTGCCAAAGGAAAGGACCAAGTCTGTCGCCCAGGGCAAGCACCCCTGAAGCGAAGAAGTTCGCAAGCGCAGCCTCTATCTGGTGCAGTCGCTTCAGATGGGTGATGTAGCGCGAGCCCTTGACCGCGAACTCAAATCCCGGTGGAGTCTTCGTCGCCCACAGTTTGTAGCTCGATGGCCTCTGCAGCGAATAGAAGGTTCCGTTGATCTCCACACTCGGAAATGTCTTTGCGGCATAGGCTAACTCATCCTTCTGCCGCAGCTTCTCAGGGTAGAAGACGCCACGCCACGGCTTATAAGTCCAGCCGGAGATCCCGATGCGAACCCTTCCATGCCGCATGACTAGACAGAAGCCTCTGTTTACTGGATGGTTGCAGCCCCTTGACATCGTATTTCGCTGGTTTGCATCACAGTTTCTGTACAGATTCTTTGACCCGTTAGGAGAGAAAGATAATGAACAAGCAATTTCGCAAGGTGGCAGGCGCAGGCGCAGTGGGCATGTTGGGGCTTATGTTGATCGCAGGCTGCCAGAACAAGAACCATCCCGATGAGAAGGCGGCCGTCACGAACTCACTGAGTTCCAATCAGCTGAGTGACGTCAGCGTATCGCAGGACCAGGAAAAGGGAATCATCACCCTGACCGGAAATGTGCAGACCGATCAGCAGAAGTCGCAGGCGGAAACCCTTGCCAGGCAGTCTGCGCCGGACTACACCATTGCCAATGAAATTGGTGTTCGGCCGCCGGCTGCAGCAAGCCAGGCCTCCGCGGTGGATTCAAAACTCGACGACGGCATTGAAGACAACTTCAAGGCTGCCATCAAGGGCAACAAGGCGCTCAATGATCAGAGCATTGACTGCAAAGCAAAGAATGGCACCCTCGTGCTGAGCGGCTCTGTCAAGACAGAGGCGCAGAAGAAGGAAGCAGAGAAGCTGGCGAAGAAAGTTCCAAACGTGCAGCAGGTTGTTAACGAGATTACGGTCAAGCCTAAGAAGCACTCCACCAAGGCCACGATGTAACTCAAGCAACAAGCGATCTGGTCACACCACAAGCAGAGGCAGGGAGATTTCCCTGCCTCTCTTTTATTTTGCCCATGAGCATGGAGCGCCCAATCCCACGCCGAAGTCGTCTACGGCGTACCCGACGGCTTAGGAATCGCCTGCGACAGTGGCACCGGCCTGCCGAAGTCAGGCGTTCCGTTGCTCTTCCAGTGGAAGGGTTGCGCGCGCGGCGAGCGCTGGCCTCCGCAGCCTTCGTCGGACGCTGAATTCGCGTGGTAGAGAATCCAGTCTTCCTTTCCGTCAGGTGATTTGAAGAAGGTGTTATGCCCGGTGCCGTAGGCCTGCGCCTCGGGCGACTGCCAGAAGACCGGCTTCGCAGATTTCTTCCACGAGGCGGGGTCCATCAGGTCGCTGCTTGCGGAGGCAGTCAGCATGCCCAGCTCGTAATAGTTTGTCCAGCATCCGCTCGCAGAGTAGATCAGGAAGATATTGTCGCCATGCTGCAGCACCTCAGGCCCTTCATTCACATCGACGTGTGGCACATCGACGATCTTGCCCGGAGAGACGAGATCTCCGACCTTCTCCCAGGGATATTGCGGTGTGGAGATGCGCACGCGCTGGCTGCCGATCGTCCATGCATTCTTCAATCGCGCAATGTAGATGTTCTGCTGGCCGTTCACAGCGCCTTCCCATCCCGCCCACACCACATACCATTTGCCCGCATTCTCAAAGACGGTAGGGTCGATAGCCCATCGATCGGTGGAGTCGGCCAGCTTCCCCTTCATCTCCCAGTGTCCCTTCGTCGGATCGGGGTTTGCATTTTCGATCACCCACAGGCGATGGCCGCTGTTATCGCCGGCGTCCGCGGCAAAGTAGATGTACCATTTCCCGCTGACCCAATGCAGCTCAGGTGCCCACAACTCCTTTGAGTCGGCTCCATCCGGCGGCGGCGTCCACACCACCTTCTTTTCTGCGCGCGCAAGCTGCGTAATATCCTTCGTCTTCCAGATGGTCAGATTCTTCCCCGTCGTATTCATGTAGTAGTAAAAGCCATCGCGATAGGTCACCCACGGATCAGCCCCCGAAGGCAGCAGGGGATTGTGAAACGTCGCCGTCTGTGCAGTGAGATTGATGCCGGAAGAAAGTATGAGACCGAAAATAGCAGACGCAATCAGTTTGAGTTTCACAAGACCCCTCCTTATGGTTCAAAACAATTCCAATTCCATCATTATGTTCACTTTACGCATCCTAATCATGCGGTAGAGGAGCAGGGAAAGCATATGGGTAAATTGGATGGTCGTGTAGCCATTGTCACGGGTTCAAGCTCTGGTATAGGGCAGGCAATCGCAGAGCGCCTGGCAACAGAGGGAGCAAAGATCGTCATCGATTACGTCGGCCCGTCACAGGGGGCCGAAGATACATTGAAGGCAGTCATCAATGCCGGTTCTGAAGGCCTGGTGATTGAGGCGGACATATCGAAAGTCCCCGAGACCCAGGCCCTCGTCGAGCAGGCATGGCAGCATTTCGGCTCCGCAGACATCCTCGTCAACAATGCGGGCATGGAAAGAAAGTCCGCATTCTGGCAGACCTCCGAGCAGGATTACGATCAGGTTCTCGCTGTTAATCTCAAGGGCCCGTTTTTTCTCACGCAGGCCTTTGTCCAGCGGTTGCGCAGCGCAAAGAAGCCGGGCCGCGTCGTTAACATCAGCTCCGTTCATGAGGACATGGCCTTTCCCGGCTTTGCAACCTACTGCGCGAGCAAGGGCGGCCTCCGCATGTTGATGCGCGATCTCGCTGTCGAACTCGGCCCTGAGGGCATCACCGTCAACAACGTCGCACCCGGAGCGATTGCAACGCCCATCAACAAAGGGCTGCTCGCCGATAGGCCGAAACTCGACGCGCTCCTCCAGAAGATTCCCCTCGGCCGCCTCGGCACCGCGCAGGATGTTGCCGCGCTGGTTGCCTTTCTCACTTCCGATGAGGCCGCCTACATCAATGGGGCCACCCTCACCATCGATGGCGGACTTTCCCGCAACTATCACGAGCAGTAAGGGAGACTATGCCGTTAAGAATTGAAGACTATGGAATCATTGGCGACTGCGAAACCTCTGCACTGGTGGGTAAGGATGGCTCCATCGACTGGCTTTGCTGGCCGGACTTCGATTCGGAGGCATGCTTTGCCGCCCTGCTCGGAGACGAAAAGGACGGCCGCTGGAAACTTGCTCCCACAAAGCCTCCCGTTAAGAGCAGTCGCCGATACCTCGAACACACGCTTGTCCTTGAGACCACGTTTGAGAATGATGAGGGCGCCGTTCGCATCCTCGACTTCATGCCGATCCGCGGCGCAAACTCCGATGTCGTGCGCATCGTCGAGGGCTTGCATGGAAACGTATCTGTCCGTTCTGAGCTCTGTCTGCGCTTCAGCTATGGTCGCACTGTCCCATGGGTGACGAAGATCGAAAATGGTATCCGCGCTATCGCTGGTCCCGATCTTGTCGTGCTCCGATCACCCATTGAGATGCACGGCGAAAAAATGACCACGGTCGCAGAGTTTGTGGTGAAGCCAGGCGAGCGCGTCTCGTTCACCATGACCTATGGCGACTCCTATCATGCCGATCCCCGTCCGATCGATGCAGAAGTCTCCTTGCGCGAAACCGAAGAATTCTGGCGCAAGTGGGCCGCGAAGCTCAAGTATGAAGGGCCATACGCGGCGGCAGTCGAACGCTCCCTGATCACCCTCAAGGCGATGACTTACAAGCCCACCGGCGGAGTGGTCGCAGCCATGACCACCTCTCTGCCCGAAGCTCTCGGTGGTCCCCGCAACTGGGACTATCGCTACTGCTGGCTGCGCGATACGACCTTCACCCTGCTGGCGCTGATGAACGGCGGCTACTATGAGGAGGCGCGCGCCTGGCATGAATGGCTCTTGCGGGCCCTGGCCGGCAGCCCCGATCAGGTTCAGATCATGTACAGCATCACCGGCAGCCGCACCCTCATCGAATGGGAAGCCAACTGGCTCGCCGGCTATGAAGGCTCAACGCCGGTGCGGATCGGCAACGCCGCTTCTGAGCAGTTGCAGCTCGACATCTACGGCGAAGTACTCGATGCTACCTTCCATGCCTTTCACGGCATGCATCGTCATCGTGAAGAGGACTTCAGCCTGATGTCTTCGCTCGTCAATCATCTCGAAACAATCTGGCAGCAGCCGGATCAGGGCATCTGGGAATCCCGCAGCGGGCCCCAGCAGTTCACCTACTCGAAAATGATGGCGTGGGTGGCCTTCGATCGCGCCATCCGTCTTGCCGAGCACTTCAGCTACGAGGCGCCATTGGAGCAGTGGAAGGCGACGCGCCAGGCGATCCACGACGAGATATGCGAGAAAGGTTTTAATCCGCAACTGAACAGTTTCACGCAGCGCTACGGATCAGACCTGCTCGACTCCTCTCTCTTGCTGATGTATGAAGTGGGCTTCTTACCTATCACCGATCCGCGCCTGCAGGGCACCATCGCGGCCATTGAGCAGCACCTGATGCGCGATGGTTTTCTCCTGCGCTACGACAGCTCCAAATCGTCGGATGGATTGCCTTCCGGCGAGGGCGCATTTATCGCCTGCAGCTTCTGGTTGGTAGGCTGTCTCAACGCGATTGGGCGCGAGGAGGACGCCAGGAAGCTCTTCGAGCGGCTGCTCTCGCTTAGCAATGATCTGGGGCTTCTCTCCGAGGAATACGATCCAGCAAAGAAGCGTCTCGTCGGGAATTTCCCCCAGGCTTTTTCCCATATCGCCCTGGTCAATGCTGCCTTCCAGCTCGCCGATGGAGAAGCGGTCCGCCAGCGCGATCCAATGGCGAAGCAAGTTCAGTTCTAGTGGGGTTCTTCGGGGCTGGGAAGATCGTTGTCGGGAGGATTGTAGGGTTCCACCTTCAGCAGATTGCTCAGGATGGTCCGCTCCTGCGGGGAGAACCGGTCTTCATAGTAAGGAGAGGCAAGCGCAGATTGCCTCTCTTCGGGAGGCAGATCACGCAGCTCCCTCAGCGTGCGCTTCACCATGTGCTGGCGATCCGGAGGCATCATCGCAAGCCCCTGCGCAGCCCCACGCACTTCCGCCCGCTGCTCCGGGGAGAGCCGCTCCATATTCTCCATCCGCTGCAGGATTCTCGCTCGCTGCTCAGGTGGCCGGCTGTCCAGCGCATACAGGCGATTGATGAGCCGCTGCTGCTGTTGGGCAGGCAGGCGGGCAAAGCCCGGCTCGTTGCGGAGCGCTTTTTCCTGTTCCTGCACTGTCAGGTTCTGGTGTTCTGCCAGCCACTCAGGCAGATGCTTCTGCCCGGGCCCGTTTCTGAAGGGGCCAAATCGTCCTACTTGCGGGTTCACCGGTTGGCCGGAATAGGGGTCTCGCGCCTGTGGAGCGCCCTGCTGGTGCGGTGATGATGACTGCGAGCCATGCTGCGCGGTCGCAGGAACAGCAAGGCACAGCGATAACAAAGCAAGACGCAGCGCCATGCGTTCAGTCAGCGACGATATGTGCCCGTCTCTCACAGCGACCTTAGAGCTCTCCCCAAAAACAGAAATCTAAAAAGTGTTCCCCGTCGACGAACCGGTGCTGCCACCTCCGGTATCACTGCTGTCCACATCGCTCAGCTGTTGAAACACCTGGGCATTCTCATCGAGCGACTGCAGGTCTTGTACCGTAGCGGATGGAGCAGCAACCTGGCTATGGTGCGACTCCAGTCCCATGTACGTGCCCCCGCCGATCATCAGCAACAGCGCCAGCGCTCCCGCGGCCACCGGTCGCAGCTCCATCTTTGACCCCAGGCTGAGACGCATGCGCATCCGCTCGACAAATCCAGCCGGGGGCGCCTCGCGCTCCGTGCGCATTTTTGCCGCCATCCGGGCATCGAACCAGGGCGTAGGCTCGGGTGCCTGCCAGCTGTCGAGCAGCGCCATCGTCGCCTCAAGGGATCGCAGTTCCGCCCGGCAGCTATCGCATTCTGCAACATGCTGACGCACCGCAGCGGGGACCGACTCTGGATCGAACAACAGGTCGGCCTGGCTTTCCATGGTCTCTTGGCAGATCGTTTTCCGGGTGTTCACGGTAAACCTCAATTCTTTATACAAAATCTTTCAACTTGTCGCGCAATGTCTGATAGGCCCGAAAGAGCAGAGACTTGGTAGCGGATTCGCTCAGCTTCAGCACCTCTCCGATCTCGCGATAATCCATTCCTTGATACTTATGCATCAGCACGGCCGTACGTTGCCGCTCCGGCAGAGCCATCACATGCTGGCGGATCGCCTGCATCCGCTCCCCCTGCAGCATCAGGTGCTCCACCGTCGGCCTGGCGTCGGCTACATCCGGCGTCGTGCCTGTCTCCGCATCCGCCTGGTCGAGGTAGATATTCTGAGCAGCCCGCTCATATTTCGTATCCCGCGCATGGTTCACGCCCAGGTTGGTCGCAATGCGATAGAGCCAGGTCGTGAAACGGGCATCCGCCCGATAGGTCGCCCGTGAGCGGTAGACGCGGAGAAAGACCTCCTGCGCCAGCTCCTCAGCCAGCGCCTCGTTATGCACCATCCGGAACATGAAATGAATGATCGGGCGGCGATATTTCTCGATCAGGTACGTGTACCCGGCGTCATCGCCATCGCGAACGCGCAGCATGATCTCAGCATCGCTAAGCGTGCTCCAGTCGGTGAGCTGGGAATCGACCGTCATTCCCGTCCCGGTACCCCGCAGAACTGACTGGTCGAGCGCAATGGTCGCCATACTCTCGCAAACCCCGCCACGGGCCAGAGGTTGCGAAAAAAACAAGCTGGGAGCAGAATTTCTTTCACCGAGGAGCCTGCCTTTAGAGATGAAGGGAAATTCATGCGGGGTACTTTTATTTTAGCGGCGCAACCGCTCTCTTGCGCAACCTTTTCAGCACGTTGGCAGCAGCCCGGAGGTAATGATAATCTCAAAGAGAAGCAGGGAACTGGCGCCAGCCGGACCATCCCTTCCAGTCGGGCGCATAACTCAGCGGTAGAGTGCCACCTTCACACGGTGGAAGTCGTAGGTTCGAATCCTGCTGTGCCCACCATAAAATCAACAACTTACAGGCGGTGCCGAGAGGCGATTGGTAGCATTTGGTAGCAAATGCTCAATTCACCATCTGCGAGCCTGCGTTGCCGGTGAGCATTGCGTAGATCGTCCCTACCATCTGCTGCACGCTCTCGGGCAGTTCCTGCATGTACTCGTTCGCCGTGGTATCGGCGCGCGAGTGCCGCAGGTGCGACTGGATATCCTTTACTGAACCGAGATTCTGCGTCCGTGTTGCGATCGTGCGGCGGATGATCTGGAAGTTCAGCTTCTCGATACCCACGGATTCCCCGAGAGGCTTCAAGACCCTTTCGCGATAGTTGCTGGTGTCGATGAACCCGCCGTCCGCATTCGGAAACATCGGGTCCTCTGGGGAGCATTTCCGGTGGGCCTCGTTCTTGCAGAGACTGCTCCCACAGGATGCTTCCTTGCACTCCAACTTCCACTCGTTAAGTTCGGTGACGAGGTCATCTGGAAGATGCATCTTGCCCAAACTTTTCGGGGTCTTGCCGAAGGGCCGAATCACCCCGCGGTAGATCGTTTCGGTTAGGTCGAGCGTGTTGTCGCCGTCGAAGGTGCGCCAACGGATTGCGAACAGCTCACTCGGCCGTAGGGCTTCTGTCATGTCGAGCAGAATGATCAGGCGGTCGCGACGTGTCGCTTTCTTGAGCACGTCGGCCAACTGATCCCAGGTCAGAATCCGTTTGTCCTTGGGCCGTAGATTCTTGGGAATCTTCAGCTTCCGACTCGGGTCCCTGACAAGGAATTCCTGCTCGATTGCTTCGTCGAAGATGGACATCAGATAAGAGCGCGCCTGCTTGACGCGGTCCTGGCAGTAGATCTTTGCCAGATGGTTCACATGCGTTTGGAGTTCGAATTTGTCGATCGAATCGAGCGGTTGCGGGCCGAACTTCGCAACCAGATCGATCTCGATCTGCGCCTTCTTCTCCTTCGCTGTTTCCGGTCGCCAATCCCCCTGGCGGAGCGGGAAGTAGCGATTGCGGACGAACCATTCGAAGGTGACTGATCCGTCCTTTAGAACGCGACCATCACCGATCTGACCCGTTTGTTTTGCGATCTCATCTCGGAGTGCAGCGTGTGCCGCACCCTTCGTCATCTGCGATTTCAGGCCGAGCCGCACGGGGACGATACTGACTCGGGGTTCTTCTGTTTCAGGATCAAGGACCGACTTGCGGTAGTACCCGTACCACCGCTTCCCTTTGAGTACGATCCATCCCAGCTGTTGCGATTTGCCCATTTGAAGCACTCGTTTCTGTGAGGGAACGAAGCAGCGGGCTGGCCCTATTTTACCGGTCAGCGGCCCGCGGATCTTTGCGACGAAACGCGCTCGCGCTCGTTGATGAAGTCCTCTATAGCGCTCGCTCGAAACCGCAGCGCACCGTCTCCCATCCGGATGACTGGGAGCTTGGGAGTTTTTCTCCAGCAGTGATCCCATACCCAATCCTTGCTGACATTGAGCCGCCGGCCGACGTCCTCAACAGTAAGGAGAGGGTCTGCCATAGCAGGGTTCGGCGTGAGCGCTCGCTGGGGGCCCTTACGGCGACTTGGGGAGACTAATGCGAGCGTTCCGGTGGGCATCTCCGAAACGGAATCAGCATTTCGCTCTGGGGTAGGGTCGCTTCTTTCTGCGGCTGAGAGCATAGAACCTCACTTGAAGAGCCCCAACGCGGGGGCGGAGATCACGTACGTGCTCCCAAGATGGGCGGAGGGGTGCCTTCGAGTCCAATTCACCACAGGGGGTTACTTATCAATGACGTTGATAAGCACACATCAGCCCACCTTTTCCACAGGGGTACCATCTAAGAATTTCAGCTTTACGATGGGACGCGCCTGCGCGCCGATACGTTGAAAGCGGATTGCCCGGCCCACGTCCTATCCCCATTTGTGCGGAGTTCATGGGGGTACGGCATGTTGAAGCACGACACGAAACTCATGGAATCGGTGATTGCCCTGGCAGAGGAGTTGCACTTTGGGCGTGCGGCGCGCCGTCTGCGCATCAGTCAGCCGATGCTGACCAAGAACATCCAAGATGTTGAAAGCCTGGTTGGCGGCGCTCTGTTTCTTCGTGACCGCAAACACGTTGTCCTGAGCGATGCCGGACGCGCCTATGTGCAACAGGGGCGGCTTTCACTTCTCCACAGCGAGCGAGCGGTCCAATCGGCACGAACAGTGATCCAAGGCATGGATGAAACTTTCCATGTGGCACGTACACCATACGCCGATCCGTTTCTGGTATCCACGCTTCTCTCCATCCAACTCCCACTGTTCCCAAGACTAAAGATCGATCTAGCCAGCAAGTTTTCCATAGACATCGTCCATGACCTTCTGGGAGGCTTGGTCGATTTGGCTATAGCCCACGAACCTCCCGAATCCACTTTGCTCACCTGCGTTCAGGTCGCGGAACAACCGTTCTACATCGCGATGGCAAAGCGAGATGGATTAGCTTGCTACCCATCCATATCGCTCGATCAAATGGACGGCAGGAATTGGATACTTTTCGAGCGCCAACTGCACCCGCCGGTTTACGACGCGATTATGAGTGAGGCAACACAGCGGGGCGTCCGTCCCCAGAGCATTCAGCACGTCATCGCCCCCGAAGAGGCGTTTCCGTTTGTAGCGGACGGCTCTGCCGTTGCCTTTGTGGTCAAGGCCGGTGCTTTGCGTCTGGCGCGAAACGGAGTGACCGTGCGCCCGCTAAACGAATCAAGCCTGAGACTGAAGACATGCTTGGTCTGCCGAGCAGATGACGAGTCAAAGATAGCGAGCGAGTTCGTACGGGCGTATATGCGCAAGTTGCCCGACAAGAAGAGACAACAGCAACTGCCACTTCCGATTTCAGCATGATGCTACTACTCTGCTGACGCTGGCTTCTTTCGTGGCACCTGGTCGATGACTTGTATTTCGATCTGGCCAGACCATTGGCAACTCGGACAAGTCACGATGCCGGTTGTGATCGCTCTTAGATCGAGCTCCGCGAGATTGATGAAATGCTCGCACTGTGGACAGACGTGCACGCTCTCCCACGATTGGCTTTTCCCCCGAGTTGTGTCGCTTCCGCTCACGATCGTCTAAGAGCACCCTTGTCTCTGCAAGAGAATGCGAAATCTAGTGGGAACGGGCGCAGGGCTCCTGGGGAAACACTGCGATTAGCCCAGGTGCTACGAAGAGAGCGTCTTCACTCAAGAATGGTCTCCAGTGAACCTCCCTTGGCGAACTCTGTGCCTTCAGAGCCGAGGTGCCGTTCTCCAGATTGGCGTTCTGGAGCGGCTCTCCCACAGGTTGACTATGCTTCCAACCAGCGGATCGCGGCCGAAATGTCGTTGTAGAAGACCCTATAGTCTCCTTCGCCAAACGCCAGCCGTGCCAGGAACGCGCCTCTGCTATGAGGCACAACAATCGCGCGCCGCAGTTGGAGAGAAGGGTCCTTTTCTGATTCAAGTCTCTGCTGAACCAGCGCCGGGTCGACAGTCGGTAGCTCCAGCTCGAGAGCATCGTACAGAGCTCTGGGCGTTCCTGTGTCTGTGACCAACTGGAGAACACGTCTTTGGCATTCGCGGAGCAAGGACTCGTTAGGAACTCCTCGTATACGCGCAATGATGATGCCGCCCACGAGTTCAACCCACAACTGCTCGTTGTCCATAGATTCGCGCCCATTCAACATCATGCCCGGGAACTCATTAAGCCTTCTCCGCACGCAACTGCTTCCACACATCGAACGCAGTAAGCAACCCCAGAAGAAGAACAAAGCCAGGAATCACAGGCGGCTTGATGCCGAGAGGAAGAACGCTAGCCGGTACAGCAGGCTGTAGATGCACGTAGATCGCCACGGCCATTTGGGTAAAGAGGAGGAAACAGGCGGAGAGCAAGATGTAGTTTTTATTGACCGGGCTCATCGATCGTCGAAGCCACGGCAATAGAAAGAGGACACCTGTAAGCATCTCCGTCAGTTTGCCCGCGAGAATCGACTCGTGGGGTAAGTGACTCTGTTGAATCTGGATGTCAAACCATCCATGGAATGGCTGGAAGAATTTGAGGAATCCGAACAGGAGCATCACAACTCCCAGGAAAAGCGACAAGGTCTTGCTCAGACGGGTAGACATGATCTCTCCACTTTGCGGTTTTTAGGGGCCGGCGGACCTGACCAGCGTCTAGGGCAACCGGCTCTCATCCAGGTTTTAGCTTGCGGATTGAAGGCCGGGAGCGGGTAAGGCTGCTTCCTCGGCGCGCAAGGCTTCGAGGTGCTTATAGGCCGTGGGGACGTTGACAGAGTTGTGCGCCCACTCGAACAGGCTGTACTCGCCATAGTGAGACATACGGGCCGCCTCGAGCGTGGCCTCGATCGACCGGCCTTCTGCCATGGCTGCGCTAACCGCGGTATCAAGTTCCAGAAGATATCGAATCGGAAAATCAATATCGCTCGGCCGCATCGGACGCCCGTGTCCTGGAATAATCGTCGCGTCCGCAGGGAGGAAATCGCGCACCTTCATCAGCGTTTCAATGGTGTCCCGGTGGCGCCCTTCAAGAAGCCACGGAAGCGCCGGAGAAGGAGCCTGGATCATGTTGCCGACCCACAGAACCTTAGCGTCCGGCGTCCAGATCACCAGGTCACCCGGCGTCTGTGCAAATCCAAAGTGACGGATCTCAACCGTGCGACCACCAAGGTCGACGCTAATCATGTCCGAAACCGTGATATCGGCGCTGCGGGACTGCACACGCTCGATACCTTTGCCTTTTCCCATGAGCCCAAGCATGAAGCGACGATCGTCTTCAAACTTCTCGTCCATGTAGCGCTTGGTCGCTGGATGATGAATGACCACAGTAGTGTCCGGAAACACGTAGTTCCCGTACGCGTGATCACCGTGGTAGCTCGTGTTGACGAGGAACCGAATCGGCTTTGAGGTCTGCTGGCGGACGAGTCCGATGAGTTGGGAAGCGAGATCGCCATTCAGCATCGATTCGACAACCAAAACGTTCCGTTCGCCGACTACGAAGCCCGCCGTGGTTGCCACGTGATCCTTGGTGAATACATCGTCCGGCATCACAGCAAATACACCCGGCGCCATCTCTTTCGAGGTGAGGTTTACCGAGGCAGCATCCCAAGGAGGCGTTGTCTCTTGCTCGTTTTTCTCTGACATGACTTATTCCTTCGTCGAAGTTCCAACGGAGACAGAGGTGTCTGTCTGTATCGTGAAGCCAGTATAGACAGATGTGTCTGTCTGCTGTCAACATGTAATTCGTGAACACGACGAAACAATCCGATTCGCGAACCAGAATCCTGGCTGTGGCCGACCGACTTTTTTATGCAGAGGGGGTCCGGGCGACCGGGACTGAGAAGATCATGTCCCTCGCCGAGGTTGCAAAGGCAACGTTCTATCGGCATTTCGAAAGTAAGGATGCTCTCGTGCTTGCCTACCTCGAACACCGCGATCAAGCTCTATGGGACTACCTCTCCAAGCCCGGCCCTGCACAAAATCTCAAAGAGGCTCTGACGAAGTTCGAGCAATATGCGAACTGGCCCGAAGTGATCGGCTGCCCGTTCCTTCGTGTCGCCTCTGAATTCCCAGATACTGGGCATCCGTTCCATCGCGCGGCAATCGAGCACCAAGACAAGATCGTTGATTACCTCGCTGATCTGCTGCGGCCTTTTCCGATCGACAGAAGGGCGGCCGCGGCAGCGATACTCAGCGTCATCGATGGTGCACTGTCCACTCGGATGCTCTATGGAACGTCGAAGAAGATTCTGATCGTCTCGCCCGCCGAGGCAGTCCTTGCGAGCTTTCAGAGGGCGTGAAGTCAACCACTGCACCTTGCTTTGGTGCCAAACAGTGAGCCGGAGCGGTTTAGAAGGAGAAAGCATTGCTGACGCAGAAACACGCGCTCGAAGAAACTGCACCTGTTGGTACTCGGCCACGCAACGACACGCAGAGCCGATTCTGGATCATCGGATTCACAAGTCTACTTTTCATCTTGCTTCAGAGCGCATGCACAGCCTTCATGGCGCTCAGCGGACTGCGGCTTCTCATAGGAGTGGGCGCTCTAGCCGCTGCTACAGCAGGTGTCCATCTGGCGGCCTCGATTCATGGAGAGGCCATACGCATTCCGATGGAGATCGTGGCGGTTGTCGGGTCTCTACTCAATCTGTACGCGATTTGGCGCGTACGATCGTTGCGCGCGCGGCCTGCTTCTCAATGGAGAATGGCGCCGGTGAGCGCCGATAAGGTGCGTGCCGAATCTATCCAGATCGTCCTTGCAGTTGTCACCCTACTGTTGGTGGGAATCGAATGGAGCTTCCACATCTACTTGCACCATTCGATCTAGCGAGCATGATCAAAGCGAGGGCTGGGTTCTACTGTCCACCCCTCTCCAGTGTGACGCGCCGAAGTAAACGTCAAACCGGCTTCCTTATCGCTCGGTCTCCGCCAACTCCAGGTCGATCCGTGCGTGGAGGCGTTCGCTGAAGCCCACCGGCAATTCGAAGACTCTGTCATCTGCGGTGAGGATGATGATATTGCGTGTCGAGTCCAGGATCGCAGAGCAGATCTCGCAGTGTTCCAGATGCCTCTGCACGATGGTCCGGGTCTCTTCGGGCAGGGTGCCATCCAGATACTCGGAGATGTAGTTCCAAACATGTTTGCACTCTATGACCACGGGAGCCACCTCCTCTTCTGCGCTCTGCCGATTGTTTTCAGTTGAGGCGCCAATTCCTGTTGCAACATCACCCGCGCACGATGCAGCCGAACCTTTACGTTTGAGATGCTGATGCTGAGTGTCTGGGCGGTCTCGCTGACGTCCAACTCTTCGACGTCACGCAGAAGAAAGACCTGCTTATAAATCTCCGGCAGTGTTTCTATAGCCTTTTGTATGAGTCTCCGGACTTCATCTCGCTCGAGCGCCTCGGACGGAATCTCCCTCCAATCGCGCATGAGAGCAGGCGACACAGAGCCAGCTTCGTCGGGAGGTTCGTCCAAGGACTGCATCCGAACGACACCCTGCCGGCGCAGGCGGTTCCTGGCCTCATTCAGAGTGATGCTGATGAGCCATGTGCTGAACTTCGCGTCGCCGCGAAACGTTGATAGATTGCGGAAGGCCTTGATGAAGGCCTCTTGAGCCACGTCTTCTGCTTCCGCCTCGTTCTTCATGTACGACAGAGCCATCAAGTAGACACTTCGCTCATAGGGGCGGATCAACTCGTGATAGAGCTGCGTCTCTCCTGCAAGAATGGCCGCGATGACCTCTGCTTCAGGACGGTTTGGCGTACTTGCTTGCATCCTATTCGCCGACCCTCAGTCTCTTCGCCAGATAGGTGTCCGCTGCAAGGAAGCCAGCACCAAAGATCAACACCATGAGCGAGGCGAACAGGAATGTGTACGGGTCAGCCACATAGAACTTTCCCGGATCGGAGAAGATCGACGTAAGCGCTTCACGGTCTGCCGTCCAATAGGCTACCAGCATGTTTCCTGCGAGCAGTAACGCGATTGGCCGCGAGAACAGCCCGATCATGAGAAGGATACCGCCCACGAATTCCAGCGTTGAGACGAATGGGGCGTTGATGCCCGGGAACGGGATATTGAGGCTAGCGAAGAAGGCCGTGATCTTTGCCAGATTGTGGAGCTTACCCCAACCTGTCTGAGCAAACTGGAAGCCCCAGTAGAGCCTCACCGCGAGAAGCATCGGCGACTGCAAGTGCGAGAGGGCGGAAGCAGCACGGCGATAGATACGAAGCAAGTGATTCATGGAGTCCTCTTTCAACGGGTCCGTTCAGTGGAGCGGATACCGCCTTTTCGCTTCGTTAGAGGCAGTGATCGCACATTGGTTACAACGGAGCGCTTTGTAACCGTTCTCACCTTGTCACGTCAGACTAGGGCCATCTGGCTGGAGGTACACCCATGCAGTTCCGTAGCGTCTTCGCTGTCTCAATCTCCTTGTTTTCGATCCATCCTCTGTTGGCAGGGGTTCAGTCAACAGGACCTGCGGTTGACAGAGCTCCCAACGTCGCGATCGTCGAGCTCTTCACCTCCGAGGGCTGTTCGAGTTGTCCTCCGGCCGACGCGCTCTTGGGACAGATCCACCTCAAACAGTCGCCATCAGGACAGCTCATCGTAGGGATCAGCGAGCATGTCACCTACTGGAATAGCTTGGGCTGGAAGGATCCATACTCCTCTCCTGTCTTTACTGAGAGGCAGAGCGCGTACGCCTCCCGGCTCTCTCCGGAGGGCTCCTATACGCCACAGATGGTCTTGAACGGCAAGGATCAGTTCGTCGGGAGCAACGGCACGGCTCTTGATCGCGCTCTCCGCGAAGATGCAAAGCGGACACACGTTGATCTAAGAATTGTGGCGGCGACGCTCTCAGTGGACGGAGTGGATGCGAAGTTCTCGCTGTCGGGGCACACCTCGAAGCCGCTCGATGTCATTGCGGTACTCACAGACGATGCGGACCGTTCGAGTGTCCTGCGTGGAGAAAACACAGGCAGACTCCTGCAACATGTCTCAGTCGCTCGTTCGCTGACCAGGGTTGCGACGGTCGCCGGCGATGCCGAGAAGTCGATCCATCTTCCGCTCCCCGATGGCTTTCAAACCGCTGTGGGTGCGGGTCATCACATTGTGCTTTTCGCACAGGAAGCACACCAGGGAACGATCGTGGGAGCTGCCACCGCGTCCCTCTGAACTTTCCGCGTAAATTCTTTGCGTCTCTTGTAACCCAACACGCTTTCGAGCCTCAAACAGGCGCGACATGGGAAGAGCAGCCTCCCAAGTCAGCAATGATGCTCTTCCCGGTCACCGGGTCATGACTCCAAACTCCAGGTTGCACGCCTGGCTCAACTAAGGAAAGGAATCTCTTAATGAAGACCACGACTGTAAGCAACCTCGCACTGGCCGCAGCTTTCGCAGGCCTCCTGGGCGGCACCGCTGTCCGTCTCAATGCTCAACCCCTCGCCGGTCACACGGGCGTCTCCAGCGTGTCGCCCGCGATCGCTGGTGCGATTGCAGATAACGGCCAGAAGGATCTCCCCAAGCACGCCTGCAAGGGCCAGAACGACTGCAAGGGCCAGGGCGGCGGCGACAAGAAGCATGCCGGCAAGAACGCATGCAAGGGACAGGGCGCCTGCGCGACCGATGGCTCCAAACCCCCGAAGAGCTAACTCGAACGACTGTAGGGGGCTTGTGTACGAGCACGAGCCTCCTTCATTTCAACTGCGTCATCGTTATGGGAGTTCTTCATGCCTGCCAATCGCTTCAACGGATATACCGACTACGAGGTCGGCATTGGTCTGAGGGTTCCTCATTATGACCACATTCTCTCGAAGAAGCCGATCGTTGACTGGTTCGAGATCATCTCGGAGAACTACATGGTTGATGGCGGACGCCCGCTGAAGATTCTCGATCAGATTCTCGATCAGTACCGAGTCGTGCAGCACGGCGTCTCCATGTATTTTGGCAGCGCACAACCCCTGAACCGCGATCACCTCAAGCGGATCAAGGAACTGACGAAGCGCACGAAGACTCCGTGGCTTTCGGATCATCTCTGCTGGGGCAGCGTGGACGGCCGTTATACCCATGATCTGCTGCCGCTGCCGTATACCTTTGAGGCCGTGCGCACCACGGCCGAGCGCATTCGCATGGTGCAGGACTTCCTCGAAATCCCTCTCGCTGTCGAAAATGTCAGCAGCTATGCGGCATATAACGACTCTGAGATGACCGAGTGGGAGTTCCTCAATGAGGTCGTTCATGCCGCCGACTGCGGCATTTTGCTCGATGTGAACAACATCTACGTGTCGTCGCAGAACCATGACTTTGATCCGATGGACTACGTGAACAGCATTCCTGCGGAACGCGTTGCGCAAATCCATATCGCTGGTCACTCAAAATTTGAGAAGTACATCCTGGACACGCACGATCACCCCGTGCTCGATCCTGTTTGGAAGCTCTACGGACGCGCCATTGAGCGTTCAGGACCAACAGCCACGTTGCTGGAATGGGATGACAACATCCCCAGTTTCGACGAGGTCCATGCTGAAGCTTTGAAAGCGCATCGCTTCCTTCGTGCTGCCGAGACGGCGATGAGTGTCGGGGCTGGCCTTCGTGAGGAGGCCCATGTATGAACTTGCTCGAGTTGCAACGCCGCATGGCAGAGGATGTTCGGCGTCCCCTCACTGAAGATTACGAGATGCGAAGCTTTGCCGACGACGGTCGACCGGTCGCTGATATTGCCGCCAGCTACATCAGCCCGAACAGCCGCCTAAGCTCATTCGAGCGGCTGGAGATCTACAACCGGCAGTATTGGTTTCGCCTGATCACGGCAGTGTCAGAAGATTATCCGACGCTGAACGCCCTACTTGGACAGAAGCGATTCGACGCTCTGATCCTCGCTTACCTTGATGAGCACCCGTCAACCTCTTGGACCTTGCGTGACCTGGGTGCAAAGCTCCCGGCGTTCCTGGCTGCCCATCCCGAGTTCGCTGGTCGCCGCCATCGCTTGGCAGTCGACGTAGCAAACCTTGAGCTGGCGTATGTCGATGCGTTCGATGGGAAGCAGCTCGATCCGTTGACGACGGAAGAAGCGCAGGCAATCGGAGCGGATTCGAGGCTTTTCCTCCAACCGCACCTGCGCCTTCTCGAGCTGGCCTATCCAGTAGACAATCTCGTCTTAGCCGTGAAGAAGGAGATGCCGGAGGTCGACATTGTAAGCAGCGCCGCTACGCATCGCGACGTGACAAATCGCGCGAAGATCCCGCCGGTCAAGAGAGGCAAGCTGTTTCTCGCCGTACACCGCTACGATGACTCCGTCTACTATCGCCGACTGGAAAAGGAAACGTTCCTCTTGCTGGAAGGACTTCGTTTGGGTGCATCTGTGGCTGCAGCAGCTTCACAGGCATTTGCGAAGTCGAAGCTGACCCCCGACGCCCAAGCGCTTCTGCTGCAGCAGAGTTTCGCACATGCTTCGCAACTTGGATGGCTATGCCCGCTCCCTGGAACCGATGTGGCGCTTCCTCACTTGGAGATGAAAGTGAACTAGTGCAGAAGAGCATCTGCTTTACCTGCTCCTATCCTGCCAGACCCACCTGGTTGATTTATGGTGAACATGCATAAACGCTGCTCTTTCTCGCTATTGCTGGCCACTACCCTGATCGCCAGCACTTCTCTTACAGCGCAGGTCGGCTCCGCGAAGATGCCGTCACCTGAAATCCGTCAACTCACGAAGTACGATGCTTCCTCTCAAGATGAACTACGTCTGCTGCACATTCGTGTTATCGACGGGACCGGGCGAGTCGCACTCGAAGATCAGACTCTTACCCTGCGGAACGGAAAGATCATCCGCGTCTCTCCCACGAAAGCAGATGAGGAAGCTGATGGTCATCACGCGCTCGACCTCTCAGGCAGAACGGTTTTGCCCGGTCTCGTGGGAATGCACGATCATCTGTTTTACGTTGCGCGGGTCCACGACGACGCGGAGCATCAGACAGGCTTCCCCACACTCCTTCCACAGATGACGTACTCCGCGCCGAGGCTCTACCTTGCCAACGGCGTTACGACCGCGAGGACCACCGGCTCCATGGAGCCCTATACGGACCTGAACCTGCGAGACGCCATCGAAGCCCTCCAGATTCCCGGCCCCCATCTTGATGTTACGGGGCCATATCTGACGGGTGAAGGGAATGTCTTCCTCCAGATGCACACACTGCATGGACCAGATGAGACACGAAAGATGGTCGATTACTGGGCAGACCAAGGAGTAACGAGCTTCAAGGCCTACACCGATTTGACCCGCGCCGAACTAAAGGCCGCCATTGATGAGGTACACGCCAGAGGTCTCAAGATCACGGGACACCTGTGCTCTGTAACCTATCCAGAAGCGGCCGAGATGGGAATCGACAATCTGGAACATGGCTTCTCGGTAAATACGCAGCTGGATCCGGGAAAGCAGCCTGATGTGTGTCCCGCAACTCAGGGAGCCGCCACTCAGAAAGTCATGGATCCTGACGGTCCGGAGGCCAAGGCATTGATTCGCCTTCTGGTGCAGCACCATGTCGCGATCACCAGTACGCTTCCCGTCGAAGAAGCGGACGGCGCCAGCAATCCGCCTTTGCGCCAAAGAGCACTCGACATGCTTTCTCCACAAGCCAGGGAGACTTACCTGTACGAACGAAACGCGCAGATGACGACCCGCCGTGAAGCATTGCAACGCAATCGATTCCCGCTCTTCAAGCGTGAAGAACTGTTTGAGCGCCGCTTTGTCGAGGCGGGCGGCGTTCTTTTGGCAGGGCCTGACCCCACTTCAGACGGCCATATCCTTCCGGGATTTGGGGACCAACGCGAGATCGAATTGCTGGTCGACGCCGGCTTCTCGCCGCTGGAAGCGATAAAGATCGGCACGTTGAATGGTGCGACGTACCTTGGGCGAGCGGATCACATCGGCAGTGTCGAAGCTGGGAAGGACGCGGATCTGGTGATTGTCCCTGGTAATCCGGGTGCCAACATCAACGATATCGAAAACGTGGAGTGGGTAGTCCAAGGCGGCAGGGTGTACGACTCCGCAGCCCTCTTGGATTCTATGAAGGGCACTTATGGTTTGTACTGATCGTAGATATGTAAGCCGAGTGAAGAAATTACGGCGCCCATGTGCCTTTCGGGCGATGTGGCGGGTCATCCTGTCGTTCCTGATTGCCGGGACCAGCATGACCGTAACCGCGGATTCGCTTCACGCGGCAGGTCTCAGAGATAGCGATCGAACCTATCCAATGGACAGGACTCATTGGCAGATGTCGCCGCCGATCGGATGGGCCGGTAGGGTTGAAGGCGTTGCTACATTCGCGCGCGACGAGGGCATCCCGACAGGCACGATGAAGCTGAACGAGGGCGTCGCCACGCTCAGCGAGGGCACGTTCGCGCAAGGCCAGATTGACCTTGACATAAAACCGCTCGGCTATAACGATGCCGGCATCATCTTCCGCCGTCGAGGAGACGACGATGGCGAATTCGTTTATGTTCGAGCGAATCCTGATTGCCCTGCGGCGCAGGATTGCGTGCAGTATGCACCCGTTACGCACGGACTGATGGGCTGGAACATATATCCGAACTACCAGGCATCCGCGCCGATCAATGCGACCGGCTGGAATCACCTGACCATCCGGGTCGCGGGTGACCGAATGCAGGTGTTTGTGAACCACGCAGCTGAGCCCGTGCTGACGGTTGCCCGCTTGCTCGGCTTGACTAGCCAAGGTGGAATTGCGCTCAAAGGGCCTGCAGTGTACGCCAATTTGATCGTACAGTCGGGGCCGCCGGTCATGGTGGCCGCCGCCGCACCCGCCGCCGCTCCGGGCCTCCTGACGAACTGGTTGGCTGCGCCTCCAACGGCGAATCCAACGCCCCTGACGGTCAGCATAGCCGACGTCCCGCCGGATGGCGCGTGGCAGTCAATCGCGGTCGAGCCGACTGGGCTCGTGAACCTCGGCCGCACATTCGGGGCTGCGCATGCTCCGTCCGTGTCGGTCGGCTGGCTCAAGGCGGTGATTGATAGCTCCGCTCCGCGTCGCGCATTCCTGCATGCTGGATTCGCGATGCAGGTTGTCGTGTTCGTCAACGGCCAACCGGTCTACCGCGGCAATAACCCCTATTATCCTGAGGAAGCACGCCTTTCGCCCGGGGGCCGGATCGGCTTCGACAATGCTCTTATTCCCATTGACCTGAAGCGTGGTCACAACGAAATCGTGCTTGCGGTGGGTAATGATTGGCGGGCAGACCCGCCCGAGCGCCACCCGTCGCACTATGGTTGGGCCGCCGAAGCCCGAATCGACGACGATCCATCAAACCCCGGGTCGTAGTGGCAACAGGTTTGTGATGACGGATACCCACCGTAGAGTCGTGCCTTTGCGATGCCTAACGGTCCGTCGCCTAATCGTGTGAGCTCTTCGAGTCTGTAGAGACGTATCTCGAAGCGTTGAGCGCGTAACGCGGGTCGGAACTCTGTGAAGGTTGATCGTTCGTGTGTGACGATCACCGCGCTTCTGCAGTGCGGTGTCGAGGCTAAGCGCTGCCACTGCGCTTCTCTCTCCGTTCTACGAATGCCTTTAATCTTGGAAGTGAAATCCCGTAACCAATGGGCCGTTCTTTTGTCTCACGGACATGTTCAAGGAGCGCCTGATGTACATCTATAACCTCGATCGATTCCGTAAACTGTTCCGCATTTTCTCGACCCTATCGCTACTGCTCTTCGGAACAGCCTTGTACGGGGAGCCTCCCGCCGTCGGTACCCAAGCCCCGGACTTCACCCTTTCGACCCCTACCGGTAAGACCGTGCAGATGTCGAAGGAACTCCATGGGCACAACTTGGTGTTGGTTGTGCTGCGAGGTTTTCCCGGTTATCAATGCCCATACTGCGTGAAACAGGTTCACGACTTCGTTGATCATGCAACTGATTTCGCGGCCAAGAATGTCAAGGTCCTTCTTGTCTATCCCGGCCCCCCGGCAGACCTGGATCAGCACGCCAAAGAGTTTCTTGCCAAGCAGTCCGACTTGCCAGCAAATATCGTTCTGGTTACCGATCCGGATTACAAGATGACCAATGCGTATGGCCTCCGTTGGGATGCGCCACATGAAACGGCCTATCCCTCCACATTCATTCTCGATAAGAATCGGACGGTCGTTTTCGAGAGGATCAGTCACAGTCACGGGGATCGCTTGTCCGCACAGGACTCGCTGGACCAGCTCGCAACGAAGTGATCGTTCCTGGCTGCCTCCCTGACGCTGGCGCAGCCTCTCTTTTCTCTTGTCTCTCAGGTCATGTCATGCGAACCTTCCGCCAGTATCTTCTGTCACTTCTTCCGCTCGCAATGCTCTCGATGTCCGCCGTGGCCCAGATCCATGAGGTGGGGACTGGAGTTCCAGGGCCGGTGCAGGCCCCGCACTTGACCGCCGAGTTGATTGCCGATTCCGATACGATCTCGCCGGGTGGAACGGGTCATGTCGCGCTGTACTTGACGCTTGAACCCGGGTGGCACGTGTATTGGGTCTATGCCGGAGACTCAGGTGAGGCGCCGCGTGTCATGTGGTCCGCTCCCCAGGGGGTCACGCTTGGCCCGATGGAATATCCTGCGCCCTCACGGCTGCCCCTAGGGCCGTTGATGGACTACGGCTACGAGGGGACGGCAGTTTTCCCTTTTAGCCTGACAGCATCCAACGAACTCTCTCTTGGCATGGCACCGCTGAAAGCGCATGTGCAATGGCTGGTTTGCCGGGAGATATGCCTCCCCGGTAAAGCGTTTCTTGGGTTGAACCTCAAGATCGCTCCGACAGCGTCTTCAGTAAGGAATCCATTGATTGACGCGGCGCTTCATGCTGAGCCACTTCCGCTGCCCAATTCCATCAACGTTCACGTGAGTGCCAACCGCAGCCTTCTCACGCTGGATCTCGACACCGGCCATAGGGAGACGGCCCTCGAATACTATCCTCTCGACGACGACTCGATTCGCAACGCAGCCGAGCAGATGGTCGAGCCTACCCCGCGAGGTGCGAAGCTCGTCATCGAACGTGCAGAGACTACGGACGTCCTGCCCAAGCAGATTAAAGGCGTTCTGAAGCTGAGTGGAGATCGGTCCTATACCTTCGATGTTCCTGTCGGAGCCCCTGTCGCGCAATCTACCGCGCACAGCGAGCCCGGACTTTTCATAGCCATCGTTCTCGCGTTTGCAGGGGGCATCATTCTGAATCTGATGCCCTGTGTTTTCCCGGTGCTCTTCCTGAAAGCTCTATCGCTGGTCAATAGCGCGAATGAAAGCGCCTCCCGGCAGCGGCGTCATGGGATGGCCTATACCGCAGGCATTGTTTTCTCCTTCTGGATCATCGTCGCCGTCCTGTTGACACTGCGCTTTGTCGGGAAACAATCGGGATGGGGCTTCCAGCTTCAGTCCCCGGGCTTTGTTGTCGCAATGGCCTTCCTGCTCTTCTTTATGGGGCTCTCGCTGGCCGGGATGTTCGATCTTGGCCTGACGCTAACAAGCGCCGGTGACAGCCTCACCCGCAAGGAAGGCTACACCGGCTCCTTCTTCACCGGCGTGCTGGCTACCGTCGTTGCGACCCCCTGCACAGCACCGCTCATGGGAGCTGCGATCGGCTTCGCACTCTCGCAAAGTGCGATTGTGACATTCACGGTGTTCACGGCGTTGGCTCTAGGCCTCGCGGTGCCTTATCTGCTTCTGACGCTCGTGCCCGGATGGGCAAGCAGGTTACCGCGGCCCGGGAGCTGGATGGAGACTCTGAAGCAACTGACTGCCGTCCCGCTCTTTCTGACAACGGTATGGCTCATTTGGGTATATGGCCGCTTGAGTGGAGGCGATTCCGGCGAAAGCTCGGACCATATCGCCCGCCTGCTGGTGGGGTTAGTTGTCCTCACGATCGCAGGCTGGGCTCTCGGACGTTGGCCGGCGCGCCGTTGGAGCTATGTGTCGGCGCTATGCATCAGTGCTTCAGCTTTCGCGATCCCATTGTCAGGCAGCCACTCCGACAAGATTAAATGGCAGCCTTTTTCTGACGCTGCACTCGCCGCAGCTCACAGCCAGGGCAAGCCTGTCTTCGTCGACTTCACCGCGGCCTGGTGCCTCTCCTGCCAGGTCAATGAGAAGGCCGTGTTGCAGGACAAGAGCGTAGAGCAAGAACTCCTTCGCCAGCACTATGTACTGCTTCGCGCCGATTGGACTCGTTACGATCCCGAGATCACGGGAGCCTTGAGCAAGGTCGGCCGCAGCGGAGTCCCAACCTACGTTGTTTTTTCCTCTGACCCCAGCAGCAGAACGCATGTCTTGCCCGAAATGCTCACCCGCGGTGTTGTGCTCGACGCGATCCGGCATGCAGGATCATAGAGCGAATTTCTGCATTGGAGTTCTCACGAGATGCAAGAGCCCGGCTTGATCCAGATTCAACAAATCGTTCAGTTCGTCCTGGAGATCGACAAACTCAAAGGCGTGCTGCGCAAGGTGAAGCCCGTGGGAGAGGACCGCTATGAAAACACGGCGGAGCATAGCTGGCAGATCGCTGTCTTTGCGCTTTCTCTCGCCAGGACTCTTGAGCTCTCTGTGGACCCGGAGCGGGTTGTCGCCATGCTACTCGTCCATGACATCGGGGAGATCGACGCTGGAGACAAATTCGTCTTCGCTCAGGATGGATGGGAAGAACGCAAAGCGGCGGAACTACGCGCCGTGGAACGGATCTTTTCCTTTGCACCGGAGACACTTGCAGGATTCCTTCTGGACATGTGGAAGGAGTTCGACGCCGGCGAAACGCAGAATGCGCGGTTTGCGAAAGCGATTGATCGGAGTATGCCGGTTCTTCTCAACCTCTCGAACGGAGGGGGAAGCTGGCTCGAAAATCGGGTCACGTATGAGCGGGTATGCGCTCGGGTCGGTCCAGAAATAGAAGCGGGATGCCCTGAACTCTGGAAGTACGTGGAGCGGCAACTCGAAAGGGCAAGGCAAAAAGGTTTCTTCGCTGAAACGCAAGGCTGAGGACTATATGAGAGATGGCAATGATTTGTCGGCCAATTGCGTTCTTCAACACTGCCTTAAGGCATTCGCGCTCTTTCTGGCTTCGCTTCTTGGAATGGGGCACTTGTTGGCACAGCCCGCGGCTTATAGAACTACAGATGTCCTGAAGGTTGGGAGCTCAAGCATCAACGTAGTGATCTCAGGCGCTAAACCTGACGTGTCGTATGACATGCTGCTTGCCTATGTAGGCGACGCTGCTCGTGCCGTCTCGCACTACTACGGGACATTTCCCGTTGACCGCGCTCAACTCCAAATCGTCGTAGTGCCCGGGCGCGCAGGTGTGCTGCAAGGAACAACCTGGGGAGACAGAGACGGATTTCCGGCAGTGGTGCTGCTGCGGATTGGCGAACATACGAGCCAGGACGACCTTCGAACCGACTGGAAATTGACTCATGAATTCGTCCACACGGCTCTTCCGTCGCTCCCAGACGACCAACACTGGCTGGAGGAGGGCATCGCGACCTACGTCGAACCTATAGCCCGATATCAGAGCGGCTTTCTTACCAAGCAGCAGGTGTGGTGGGGAATGGTAGATGGCATGCCCAACGGGGAGCCCGGAAACACAGATTTAGGCCTTGACAATACGCACACATGGGGACGCACGTATTGGGGCGGCGCCCTCTTCTGCCTGGTTGCAGACATCCAAATCCGTCAGCAGACAAAGAACGCTCTCGGACTCCAAGATGCTCTCGCCGCAATTGTTCGTGCGCACGGCTCGATCAAAGACGAATGGCCGATAGAGCGCGTTCTTCTTGTCGCAGATAAGAGAACCGGGACAACGGTTCTTGAAGATCTCTACAAATCCTGGCGTGCGACCCCGGTAAAGGTCGACCTAATCGGGCTCTGGAGCCAACTCGGGATCAGTAACGGCCCAAAAGGTGTCTTGTTCGACGACTCGGCGCATCTCGCCGACGTGAGGGACTCGATCCTTCATCCATGACGCGCGAGGGATAGGAAGTCAACTACCGCGTTGAATCAATGCGGTTCTTGACAAGTGAAGAGGAAGGAACGTTGCGTTCGCTTCCGCTTCACTCTCAAAACGTCAGTTCGAACCTGTCGAAACGCCTTGATTAGGAGAGCTTCTCGGTCAGAATGTCGGTCGCTTGGATCTGCGGCGGTGAGACGAACAGCTCTTCGGCGCGTGCGAAGAGCGCTTTGGCTACTTCGCCGCTGACATGAGCACTCCTGCCGGCTTCATCTTTGAAGGTGTCGAAAATGCCGAACGTCGCCGGTCCCACCCTGTACGCGAACCAGGTGGTTGTGCCCGTTTCGGCTTCTACCAGCGGAAGCGCGGACTTCAAAAAGCTCTCTACTTCTACCTCTTTGCCCGAGCGAGCCTGCAAAGTTACCAACAACCCAACTTGATTCATTCCGTCGCTCCTATAGTGAGGGGACAACAACTGTCCTGTTCATGTCGCTACTTCGCCGAGAGGCACTCGCGTGCCACGTGTGCCAACTCCTGGAGGTCTGCTCCATGCCGTTAGAAGCGGAATCCGCTCATGGGTTACAGCGTTCCTCTGGGGCCTCAGGCCGCACCGGCCCCCTTCAACTCCCTACTCCTGTGATGCCGCGGTCTGGAGGCCTATTTCCTGCCCAACGCTGAGTCCACTTGCGTGACGGTCATTGGAGACGAGAATCACAGCCGCAATCACGATGGAGAGTGCCAATCCAGCGCCAAACTCTGAGGTGATGTACTTGGACACGCCGACCGGCGCAGTCAGTTGATCGTAGATGCCCTGGACGAAGGTGTTGTGGGTTGCGTGGACAAGAACACAAGGCCAGATGCTGCCCGAACGCAGCCGCAGGTAGCCCATGATGTAGGCCATCGCGATCACGCCCAAAGTAAAGCAACTCATGGCAAAAAGCGGATTGGTGCCGACGTTGTAATCAGCCCAGAGAAGCCCGGGAAAGTGCCAGACCGCCCAGATCGCTCCTGAGATGAGGCACGCACCATGAAAGCCGACCCGTTGGTGCAAGCGGGGAAAAAGGAATCCACGCCAACCTAATTCCTCACCCAGAGCCCACACGCAGGTGGCGATCACATTGACGGTGAACAATAACGGTAAGGCGACGGCAAAGGTTCCGAAGATGGGCCGTTGACCCAGTCCATACATGCCGGACATGGTTGCTTCGAAGCTTTGCAGCGAGAACGTACGGTTGATCGCTAGCCAGGTGACGAGGTAGACGGGCGCGGCATAGATCAAGGGAAGGAAGTATGCGAGCTTGAGGAAACGCGGTGCGGGCCAACTCCAACCCAGACTTCCCACTGGGACGCGAAGGAACAGGCAGGTGGAAAGTGCGGCAAACCCAGGGCACCACATCGTGAACCGGCTGAGTGGCGCGTCCATGTGGTGGCTGTGAAGCACAAGCGCGTATGCGGCTATGCTGAAGAGGCAGAGGAGAGCCAAGAAGACGGCCACTTGCTTAATCCAATTGCGCGCTGATGATAGGGAGTTCAGGGTCATTTGTTCCATCCGGCCTCTCGGTTCTGTTTGCGAGCATCGCGATCGACGCCGGACCGCGCTGGCGAACTGGCTCAGTCCCCGCACACCGAAACGAGGAAGTGCTTCTCGTCATTTAGCGAGAACAAGGTGCATATAGCTGCGGGCGTCTTTCAGAAGTTCATCGCGGGAAACTCCGGCTTTGGCGCGAAGCAACAATCCCTGCATCAGGTCCACAAGCGCCCGGGCTCGCACTTTGGCCGCTAGAGTGCGACTCAAACGGCCCGCCTTCATTTCTTTCTCGAATCTTTTCGTGAAGAGCTCAGCGGTTTCGGTTAGGCCCTTCGCGAAGTAGGAACGGATTTCGTCCACTCGCTCCGACTGTCCTAAGGCCGCTGCGGCCATCATGCATCCGGCGCGGCCTTCGCCGGTTGCCGTATCGACCGTAGCCTCGCAGAAGGCGGTCACGGCTTTATGGATGTCCGGCTCCGCTTGAAACGCCGCGATCATTGGCATCCCATACGTCATTGCATAGTGTTCGACCGCTTTGAGGAGAAGAGTGGGTTTGTCGCCGAAAGCCCGATACAAGGCAGGTTTGGTAACGTGCACGGCCCGCGCGATCCGCTCGACGTCGACACCTTCATAGCCATGCTCCCAAAACATCTCCACGGCACGGTTAAGTGCATCTTCAGCCGCAAAGGCCTGTGGCCTCCCCGGGCCGCGCTTACTCGCATTAGTTACCATGACGTACGAAACTCCTTGCTTACGTCCTACAAGGTATCGTACTCTCGCGTATGTAATACTTCAACACCCAGACGACTGGAGGGTAACCAGATGGACCCGCTCAAGGGAAAGATCGCGCTCATCACCGGCGGCACCAGCGGCATAGGAGCAGCGACTGCCAAGCTCTTTCAAAAGGAAGGCGCGACGGTGATCGTGACTGGCGCAAGCGAAAAGAGCGTGAACGCCGCCCGGGAAGCGATGCCAGGCATTGAGTTCGTCCACTCCAACGCGAGCGATACCCAAGCGGCACAGCACCTTATCGAATCCGTCGCGCAAAAACATGGCAGGATCGACATTCTCTTTGTGAACGCAGGGATCGCGCGGGTATCCAGCGCGGCGGACACGGAAGAGCAGCAATTCGATGAGCTGTTTGCAACCAATGTACGCGGACCGTACTTCTTGCTCAAACGTGCGATCCCCGTCCTGTCGGATGGTGCCTCTGTCATCCTGACCTCCTCGGCCGGAGCTCTGCGCGGCTTGCCGGGTCTCAGCGCCTACAGCGCGAGCAAGGCAGCGCTGCGGTCAGTGGGCATAACGCTCGCCGTGGAACTGGCTTCTCGGAAGATTCGGGTGAACACCATCACTCCCGGACCGATCAATACGCCGATCGCCGGGAAAATGGGTCTGACTCCGGCACAGATGGCTGGCTTCGGAGAGATGATCGCGCGTGTGCCGCTGCAGCGGCCTGGAGAGCCTGAGGAGATCGCTGCCGCTGCGTTCTACTTTGCCTCGGATGAATCACGCTTCACCACGGGAACGGAACTGATCATCGACGGCGGTCTGACGTTGCTGTAAACGCTCATCGACGTCGCCTTCGCCCCAACCGAAAGGAATGGTTATGCCAACCCTGCTCGCTCTGGAAGTAAGCCCTCGTGGGGATCGTTCGATCTCTCGCGCTCTTGGAAAGCGATTCGTCGGCGAGTGGCAAGCGGTCAACCCGGAGGGAACCGTGATCTATCGAGATCTGAACGCGCCGCGCGTCCCCTACATGGACAACGACTGGATCGGGGGTGTGTATGCTCCGGATCAAGTGGAGCGGACGCCCGAGATGCAGAAGGCGCTGGCGCTCTCCGACGAGTTGATCGCCGAGCTTCGAGCTGCTGACGCGCTGCTAATCAGCACGCCAATGTACAACTTCACCATTCCCGCGGTTCTGAAATCGTGGATCGACTACGTCGTTCGTCCAGGCTACACCTTTCGTCTGGCCCCGGGCTGGCCGGGGATGCTGGAGAACAAAAAAGCCAAGGTGATTGTTGTGTCGCGCGACAGCTACGGGACAGATCAACTGAGCGAGGCGGACGACCAGGTGACACCGGTGCTGCGAAAGGCACTGGGTTTTATCGGAATCCACGACATCAGTGTGTTGCGGGCAGGAGGAAGCCTCGCAGTGAACCTTGGCAAAGTCCGTATTGAAGATCATTTGGAAAGCTACGCAGATGAGGTTAGGGCGCTTGCAGAAAACTGATCTGAGTGCTTCCAAAACGTCCCCTCAAACAAGAACCGACGAAGTCAAGCAGCGCGGAATCCAATCAGCTTGCTGATCCAGAGGTTGTCCGTCTTCAGGGCACGCACGGATTGCTGGCGACAAGCCGACTTGTCGGTACCAATCGGATTCGGTGTGCGCCTAGGCGATCAGGGATTCGCACGCCAACAATCTCAAGATCATGACCGATTTGATCGGCACTACGCGCTCAGGAAGTGATCGTCTAGATGCATCTTCGATTGAATCCGCGACCTAACCCAGGAATCTGCCCTGCGATAGTAAACTTTCGTATGGCCGAAACTGCACCGACAAAGACGAGCAAGAGCGGGAAGAAACCCTCAGATTCGGGGGCCGCTGTAGCTAGCAGGGTCAAAAACCAAAGCCTTGGCAAAGCCCGTGACGCCAAGCAAGACGAGTTCTACACTCAACTTTCGGATATCGAACGTGAGCTGAAGCACTACAAGAAGTATTTCAAGAACAAAGTTGTGTACTGCAACTGCGATGATCCTCGTGTCAGCAACTTCTTCCATTATTTCTCGTACAACTTCGACCGGCTTGGTCTGAAAAAACTGGTAACCACCTGCTACAAGAGCCAGCACCGCGATCTGTTCAGCCAACACGATTCTGAGCAGGCAATTCATCTTGCCTACTGCGGCGGAAATGCTGGAACCGGCGTCCCTGACCCGGAAGAAATTGGCATTCAGTACCTAAAAGGCGACGGAGACTTCCGAAGCGAGGAGAGTCTCGCTCTCTTGAAAGAGGCCGACATCGTGGTCACGAATCCACCCTTTTCTCTTTTTAGGGAGTACATTGCTCAGCTGATCCAATATGACAAGAAGTTCCTAGTCGTCGGAAACCAGAACGCCATTAGTTATAAGGAAATTTTCAATCACATCATCGAAAACAGGATGTGGCTCGGCAATAGGAGCGGCGATATGGCTTTTCAGGTGCCCGACCACTATGAGGAGCGCGAGACCAGATTCTGGGTGGATGAGAACGGCCAGAAGTGGAGGAGCCTCGGAAACGCCTGCTGGTTCACGAACCTTGACATCGCGAAACGCCATGAAGAGCTGATCCTCTATAAGGAATACAACCCTCGGGACTATCCAGCTTATGTCAACTACGACGCCATAGAGGTCGGGAAAACGAGCGACATCCCAGCGAATTACCCCGGCGCTATGGGGGTCCCCGTGACCTTTCTCGACAAGTACAATCCGGACCAGTTCGAAATCCTCGGTTCAAGCCGGACACTTGGTCAGCCGATGTCTCAAGTCGCCGAGAGGGGGAGCTATGCCCAAGGGGGACCCCGATTTTATCTCGCCAACGGTGATGGTACCTACCAACGTTTGTATGACCGGATCGTGATCAAAAACAGAATGCTAAAGGCCAGCTGATGAAGATCGAGCTCAAAGAGATCACTGTTGCTGAGTTGACGAATGGCTATGAGGATAACGCCGAGGCTGGTGTTGTTGCCTTTGACGGGAAGCTTGATATCCGGCCACCGTACCAGAGAGAGTTCATTTACAAGGACAGGCAAAGGGATGCTGTCATCGACACGATCACAAAGGATTTCCCGCTGAACGTGATGTATTGGTCTGTTCAGGATAATGGTGAATTCGAAGTCATTGACGGCCAGCAGCGCACTATCTCGATCTGCCAGTATGTTGAAGGCGACTTTGCCTTTCACGGTCGCTACTTCCACAATTTGAAGCAGGACGAGAAGGAAAAGCTTCTCAAGTATCGTTTGATGGTGTACCTGTGCAGCGGCGGCGAAAGCGAAAAGCTTGAGTGGTTCAAGACCATCAACATTGCTGGCGAAAAGCTCACCGATCAGGAGCTACGCAACGCAGTGTATTCAGGGTCATGGGTATCAGATGCCAAGCGGTACTTCAGCAAGAATGGCTGTCCGGCTTATGGCTTGGGCGGCGACTACCTAGCGGGTTCACCCATCAGGCAAGATTTCCTAGAGACGACGATCTGCTGGATCAGCGGCGATCAGATCGAAGCCTACATGGGCAAGCAACAAAATAAGCCAAATGCGAACGAGCTTTGGCTCTATTTCCAAGCCGTTATCAACTGGGTGAAGGCCACGTTCCCGAAATATCGCAAGGAGATGAAAGGCATTCCCTGGGGTGAGCTATACAACCTCCACAAAGGCAACGAGCTCGATCCCGCCACGCTCGAAAACGAAATCGGGCGCTTGATGCTTGATGAAGACGTCACGAACAAGAAGGGCATCTACTCCTACGTTCTTGATCAAAAGGAGAGGCACCTGAACATTCGGGCCTTCACTGACAACATGAGACGCGAAGCGTACGAGCGACAGAGCGGCATCTGCCCCGTCTGCAAAGAGCACTTCGATATCACGGGTATGCACGCGGATCACATCACGCCGTGGCATCAAGGCGGGAGGACGTCCGCTGCGAACTGCCAAATGCTATGCGCAGAGGACAATCGACGGAAATCGGGAATTTAGCCCGGAAGATCAGCACAGGGTAGGCTGCGTTCTTCACTAGGACCTCGCATGTATCGACGACATGAGCAAATTGTGCCGAGTGGTCGCGGGAAGAGTAAGCCAAGTTCGGGAACGCTTAGCCTTCAATGCACTCAGTATCCGCAGCTATGGTTTGCCTGGATCATTGGTCTCGATAAACGCACTTGTCATCAGCTGACCCAGAAATGCACTCACCGAGTCCGCTAACCCACTGCATTCGTGATCAGGCAACCAGAACGAAAGAGCGGAACCCATCGGGCTCCGCTCCTTCGTTGCTTCGTACCCTCGCAAGCTACCAGCTGTATGCGCCGTCCTTGTGGAAGAAGCCTGCGGTTGGGCCGTCGTCGCCGATCTGGGCGTACTTTGCGATCGCGATGGCGCCGTCGGCCGCCGTACCTGGACCACTGTGGTTGTTGAGGTCCGTGGCGACGTAGCCGGGGCAAACCGAGTTGACCTTTGCGTTTGTCTCCCGCAGTTCCCACGCCAGGTTGACGGTGAACATGTTCAGCGCTGCCTTGGAGGCGTTGTAACCGAGCGGTTTCACACCGTAGAACGGCGACTCCGGGTTGGTATTGATCTCGAGCGAGCCAAGACCGCTGGAGACATTCACGATGCGGGGCGAGGGCGCTGCCTTCAGTAGCGGCAGCAGCGGCTGAGTGAACTCCACAGTGCCGAAGAAGTTGGTGTTGAAGATGTGCTTCATGGCGTCGATGGAGGCCTTACTCGCAGGTGCATCGGCTCCTGTCATGTCGGCAACGCCAGCGTTGTTTACCAGCACATCCAGGTGGCCGAATTCCTTCGAGATCTTTTCGGCAAGTGCAGTGGCGGTTTCGTGCGCGCGTTCCAGATCTGCGTGTACAAATCGGACGTCCAATGCTTCGGAGCGAAGCTTTGCCGCAGCCTCTTCACCACGGGCGGTATCGCGTGCGCCTAACAGTACCGTAAAGCCGGCTTTACCGAGCGCCCTCGAAACCTCAAACCCAATGCCCTTGTTCGCGCCCGTCACCAGAGCTAGCTTTGCCATGAACCCTCTCCTGTACTGCTCGGTTCTTAGATTCTGTGAGGCGCTGAAGGTTTCAGCGATCGCTCAAAGTTCTGCGCAGTTCTCGGGGACACATGCATGGCAATGTGGATGGCTACTGTAGCTCCCCTCGAACACCAGGAGCCCTCACAAAACGTACTCCTATGCATTTAGGCGCCGCAGGCAGTGAGGGGACAGAATGCAAAGAGGAGGAACTTGACTCTTTGCCGCGCAGCCGGCGAGCGGAGGCCGGACTAGAGGCGGGATGAGTGCCGGGAGAAACCGAAGGGGATTCTCCCGCCGCGATTTCTGGGCCTTCTGGAGACAAAACGGCCCCGGACGAATCCGGGGCCAGAGTGAATGAACTTAGGCGGCTTTCTGTTTCTTGGCGGCCACCGTCTTCTCGGCCGGTTTGACGAGAGTAGGAGCCGCTTTCGATTTGCTGGCTTTCTTGGGTTTGGCCCGGGGTGGAGCGAACAGCGCCTCGGCCTCCGTCAGCAGGTCGGGATCGGTGTCGCGCGGGATGCCGAGATGGTCGGTCAAGGCGAGACGCAGAGCAAAGCTGGTTAGCTTCTCGTCGGGCGTGTCGCCGAGCGCGGCCAGCACGATCTCCTGCTCGGTCTGTTCGTGGTTCTCGCCATCCCCGGCGAAGTGGCTCGCCACTTCTTCAAGGAAGCTGTACGGATCGATGAAGACGACCAAACGCAGAAACAAGCGAAGCTGCTCTGCAATGAACATGGCGGGAGCTTTTTCGAGGATGCGGTCGAAGGTGGCCAGACGCGCCTTGTGCTGCTTCTCACGGCGGGCTTGCTCGGCTTCATACTCTTTCTGCTGGCGTTCGAACTCGGCTTTGCGCTCCTCCTCTTTGCGCTCCTGTTCGGCGTGGTACTCGGCCATGCGTTGCTCATGGTCGGCGTGGCGTTGGGCCGCTTCCTCCTCCGTTTCTTCCTCCACAGCAGGAGCCATGACGGGCGGCGGGTCGGCGGCAATGCGGGCAGCTTCGCGAGGGTTGTGTACCGGGCAATCAGGCTCAACACACACGGTGAGGGTGCGTCCGGCATGTTTGCCAAACACGATGAGAGCGGATTTGGTGTGACTGCATGGCGGCTCGGCGTCGGGGTTGTCGGGGATGTCGAGTTCGCAATACTGGTGCTTTTGTAAGGCTCCGGGGTGTTGTTCCTTCGGCGCTCTCCAAGCGGTTTCGATGGTGACGAGTTCGGGCCGCGCGGCAAGTTCGCGGTCGATGTGCGCCGTCACCTTGGCTTGGAAGCAGGGCGCGTCAAGGCACTGGTCGCCCTGCACGTCGGCAAACAGGCTGGTGTTGAAGCCGCTGCGACGTGGGCAGGTGATGCAAGCCCCAGCCTCCGGTTTGAGGGTGGTGTCTTCGCGGTCGAACGGTGCCTCGGCAAGGTTCAGGTAGAGGTTGGCCTGAATCCATGCGCTCAGGTGCTTGGCGGGCAGCAAGTGGGCTTCCTTGTCCTGCCAGTCCTTGCGCCAGCAGTTCTCGAACGCTTCGGCCTGATGCTCCTGCGGTAGACGTGCGATGAGGTTGGCGTGACTCGCCGTGATGCGCTCCTCAACGAATGCCTGGGCGACATCGGGAATGAGTTGCAACAGCGAGAGACGGGCGTAGATATGGCTGGCGCTCTTGCCGGACTTGGCGACAAGCGCAGCGACATCATAGCCGGGCAGGTCCAAGAGACGCTGAAAGCCTTGCGCCTCTTCGTAGGGGTGGACATCGACGCGCTGCGAATTTTCTACTTATCTTTAGTCCTTCAGAAGCAGTCCATGACGTCTACGACGTGCCATTTCACAACGTCGTGGAATTGTTAACTGTAGAGCGTCTATGACGTG
>NZ_SMGK01000009.1 GCF_004339725.1 Acidipila rosea
CATGACTCCTCCGTTATGTGCCCTCCAGAACGCCCACCGCCCTCAGCCATGCGGCTTCTCGTTGCATCCGCCACATAATGGCCAGCGGAACATAATGCCGATTATGTGCCCGGGCACATAATCGGCCAGTTCCTGCAAGTTGTGCTCATCGAAACGGCGGCGCGGGTTGGTGGGTGATTCCTGCAACTGCGTGAGTGGCAGGTTGCGATATTCGCTGGTAATGGCAACAGTTTTCGACATGACGATTCTCCTGTAGTGAATGAAGCATGGGGGTCATGCGGACAGATACACCTCACCTGTCCGCACTCATGGGCGGTGGTGGTGGAAACGGCTTGTTAGGCCGCTTCCGTGGTGGCTGTCTGAGTGCGGGAACGCCGCGCCCGCTTTGCTTCGGGCTGCGCTTCCGTTGTTTGCTCTGCTGCCTCCGGCGCTTCCTTCGAAAGAAACTCTTCCGCTTTCAGTGCCGCAAGAATGACGGCGGCGGTCTGCTGCACAAGCTCAAGGCTCTCTGTAAGAAGTGCCGCGTTGCCGTGATACAAGCCGATGTAGTCCGCGCTGGCGGTTGAAGTCGTGAGTCCAACCGATTTCCCGACTACAAAGGCAATCGCCTCTGCCTCCGTCTCACGCACGGTCTTGGTTGTGGCCGTGCGCCGTTCCCCGTGCTTCAACATCAGGTGCGCCAGTTCATGTACCAGCGTGGAGAACTCCTCTGGTTGTGTTTGTCCGGGCAGGATGCGGATGGTTGTGCCGCCAGCCATGCCGAGCGCGGGCGCGATCTTCTCGTCGAACTCAAGGGTGATGCCCTGTGCGATGACGTACTCGCGCAGACGGTCGAGATACGCGCCAGCCTCGCCCGTCACCTTCTCCAACTCCGGCAACGGTGCGCCTTCGGTCTGCGTCTCATCCCACACATACACCGTGCGAAAGCCGAGCAAAGCGGGTCTGCTGTTGGTGTTCGCGTCGCCTTCGGGTTTGGCTTCGTTCCTTCGGGTCTTCGCAATCATCGGCGCAAGAATGGCGATGCCTTTCTCGCCACGCTTCACCCTGCGGCCAAGCTGGTTCCATGCCCACATCCCCGCAACGTTCGTGGCCTGCGGCTTCTGTCTGGCGATGGCGAGGACATTGCCGAAAGAATAGTTGTGGAATTGCACCATCGCGTCGAGATATGCGGTGAGTGCTTCGCTGTGTCCCGCTTCCAACTGCCCGATGAGAAATTGCACGTTCTCACGGACAAGCTGCTGTGCGGTTGCAGGCTTCCGGTTTTCACTGCCGGGAGCCGGGTTGTTGGCGATGCTGCTGGTTGCGCCATCGTTGACGGTGAATGCGCTGTTGCTGTTGTGGTTGATGTTGCTTTGATATTCCATTGTTTTTACCCTCTGTCTGCCCGGTGGGCGTTTTTTGTTTCTCACAGCGCAGCGAGACAAAAAACGATCCACTGGCAGACAGGGGAGAACGAGCTGAGCGATGGTGGGAGGCCGGAGTGGTGGGCGTGGCAAGTGACAAACACGCACGATCGTTTGGCGCGCAGCCAGCGCTTGCCCGAACGGACGGAAAAGACCCGCTCTCTGGGCCGTCCACCGGAGCGGCGCGAAGTGGGACCAAGACGCGCGTTAGCGCCTCCTTGCTCTTGTTGTGAGTTTTAGTTCTGATCGGCGACGGGTCGGGGTGTGTTTCCAAGAACCAGTTTCTGGATTATCTCCGGGTTGCCAACAACCCAACCGGAACGCAGAAAGAAATCCCTACTACGGCTGAATGAGTGACTCGACCTGTTGTCGTCAGTTGAAACCCGAATTTGCCGCGCGATCGGGCAGAGACAAGCCAGTTTCCAGTCTGGCGTCTGGCATATGCTCCGTGTCGCTCGCGTTCCATCTGATATGCTTCGGGTGCATCAATTATGATGCAAACATCGTTGCTGACTTTTGTTTGACTTACCGAAGACGGCGCTCAATCACCGCCGATGCCTGATGCCTTGTGGACACGCAAAAAACTGCTGGCAAATTACGGAAGCTGAACCCCGGCGTCGCCGACAAGCCAACCCAGATTGGCTCCGGGATGAACTTTCCTGTTGCGAAGCTGATTGAACTGCTGGAGCCGGCGCAATGGGAAGAGTTTACCGAAGAATGGGGCACCTCACTCAAAGCCTACAAAGAGGTTGAGCGCTGGTCGGGCCCCGGCGACATGGGGCGTGACATCGTGGCATTCACCACGGATAAGAAGTATCAGGGACCGTGGGATAACTTTCAGTGCAAGCGCTATGCCCTGAAGCTTCAGCCGAACCACGTATGGGTCGAGTTCGGCAAGATGATCTACTACACGTTCAAGGGCGAATTCCCGCCGCCGGTCAACTACTATTTCGCCGCATCGAAAGGCGTTGGGTTGAAGCTCCAGCGCTTGCTCACCAATCCAAAGAGGTTGCGCGAGGAACTGATCAAGAATTGGGACGCCCACTGCAAGACTGGCATAACCGATACCGAAGCGGTTCCGTTGGAGGGGGCTCTGCTCGACCACCTGAAGAAATTCGACTTCTCGGCTTTCAAATACAAGACCGTCGTGCAGCTCGTCAGTGGCCACACGAGCACGATCTTCCACACTCGACGCTTCGGAACCGCATCCTTCCCAGAACGGACTCCGGTCAA
This sequence comes from Acidipila rosea, assembly GCF_004339725.1. Classification (GTDB taxonomy): domain Bacteria; phylum Acidobacteriota; class Terriglobia; order Terriglobales; family Acidobacteriaceae; genus Acidipila; species Acidipila rosea. The sequence goes on from NZ_SMGK01000009.1 coordinate 2,637, forward strand.
TGCACCGCCTGATGAAGTACAACAGAAAGAGAGCCGGTACGTCGAACAGCTCTTCGAGGTCTATTCAGAGAAGTTGACTTTACAGCTCAACAGTCCGGGCCAACTCGCTCCGTACCCCGAGTTGGAGAAGCACTTCAACCGGTCGCGTGAAGTGTTCTACTATGCCGAGTCGCTCCGAAATTTCCCGCGTGACAGCGTCGATCCCGGCGCGTTTGATCAAATCCGGGACGAAATTTACCACGGCGCCGTTAACACATACGAGATGGACTATGCCAACGGCTACGGCCGGATGGGAGCCACACTCCAGCAGGCAGGCAATATAAACCCGAACTGCAATGCGCTCTGTATCCGTGTGCAAACACAGGACAAGCACGGAATCTGCCATCATCTGGCAAATGACGATCTCTTCGTTTGGGTGAAGAAGAATGGCTGAGACCATAGGAGCAGTCCGGACCTTCAATAGCCCTATCGAAACGGGGATTCGCGCGCTCATTCTGCTCGCCGAGTCATACCCGGCGCAGATCGATCTACAAAGGCTGTTGGAATACGACTACATCATGGTTCATACAGGCGATGTGGATGGACCGCCCAGCGTTCACCCAGCCTTACCGCTTCGCTCGGGAGAGCTTCTCGTCCGCCGCGAATTGATCGAGCGCGGGCTGATGCTGATGATTAGCCGCGGTCTCGTGACCCGGCACGCAACGGCGAATGGATTTTTTTACCAGGCCGAAGATGATGCTGGCCCATTTCTCGACGCCCTCGATGCCGACTATCTCACCGAGTTGAAAGATCGAGCGACTTGGGTAGTGGATCGCTTCCACGAGATGACCGATCAGGACATTCGACTCTTGCTGACCAGGGTATATGACCAATGGTCGCGTGAATTCCAGATTCCAGAACAGCCGAGGCTATTCTGATGGCGTTCAACCCGCTCCAGCTTCGCTTTATCCGCTTCCTCGGACCGGGGAAAGACCCCGTCCATTTTCCGTTTAAATCAGGGTTCAATGTCCTCTACGGATCGAGCGATACCGGAAAGACGTTCCTCGTCGAAGCCATCGACTTCATGCTCGGCGCTGGCGATGATCTACGCGATATTCCCGAGCGCAACGGCTTCGACACAATCCTGCTCGGCATTACGGTGCACGGCAAGGATTACACCGTGCATCGCAGCGTCAACAAGGGCGCGTTCAAGCTTTTCGATGGATTGCTCGACGAAGTCCCTGCCGACGAGAAGCTTGCTAAAAAGCTTTCCGCAGCGCACACGACGAAGAATTACGACAACCTGTCGCATTGGCTGCTTCAGCAGATTGGTCTCGATAAAAAGCAGATCCTCTACAGCAAGGAAAAAGGCACTCTCAAGTCGCTCGGTTTCCGCGCGCTCGCACATCTATGCGTAATCGCGTATCCACGAATCACCAGTAACAAGAGCCCCATTCTCACAGGGCAATGGCTTGAGGCGACACGGGAGTATGGCGTATTCCGTCTTCTCCTGACCGGATTGGATGACTCGTCCGTAACGCCAGAGACGGCGGCCCCAGCCGAACTGAAGCCGCAGATCGAGCGCAAGCCACTCAACGCCGACACCGTCTCACAGCTCATTAGCGACTACGAAGATGAGCTGTTACAGCTGACCGGCAATCCCGAAGGGCTGGAGCAAGAGGAACACGATATCAACGACGCGATCGACAAATTGCAGGCGTCGATCCGCACGATGGAAGGCAAGATCAACACGACGACGAAGCAGCGCAGGGAAGTGTACGAAAGCTACTCCCGTATGGTCGCGCGTAACAACGAGATCGTGGAATTGCTCGACCGTTTTCGCCTTCTAGATCAGCAATACACAAACGACTTGAAACGGCTTGCCGCGATCCAGCAGTCCGGCCAGTTTTTTGTACTTCGCGACCCCATGCAGTGCCCGCTCTGCGGCGCACTGCCCGAAGGCCAGCATCATGAAGCAGCATGCGATGGCAACGTCGATGCTGTGACGCGGGCGGCAGCAGCCGAAATCGCGAAGATCAAGCTCTTGCAGACTGAGTTGCATGAAACTGTCGCATCGCTCACCAGTGAGAACAAGATTATCGTTGATGATGTCTCGACTCTGCGTGCGGACTTGAAGAACTATCAGCAGGAGATCGATAGTGCTCTCTCTCCTGACTTCTCTTCGGCGCGTGATGAACATACGAAGCTAATCGAGCGGCGTGCCAGGGTTGAACAGGCGATTGTTTTGCAGAAACGTATCAAGTCTCTACAACGCAGGATTGACGAGCCGACAAAACCCACGAAGCCGGAGGCCATCGCTGTCGAAGAACCGTCATCAGCAGTTGCTCAATACATTTCGCAATCGGTTCTTCGCGATTACTCCATGACCGTTGGAGACATCCTTCAGCAGTGGGACTTCCCCGGTGCCACCGACGTTTACTTTGACGAGAGGACAAAGGATGTCGTGATCGGCGGCCGTCCGCGCGGCAGCCGCGGCGCTGGCCTCTGCGCTATCACCTACTCTGCCTTCGTTCTGGCCTTATTCGAATATTGCCGCTCGCGTAGCATGCCTCATCCCGGCTTCGTCATCCTGGATTCTCCGCTTATCGCATACAAAGAACCGATGCCCGATGACGAGGACATCACTGCGACGGATCTGAAGCCTCGCTTTTACGAGCACTTAGAAAAGTTTTCAGGCGAGCAGCAGATTTTCGTGATCGACAATACCGACCCGCCGCCGGAGGATGCAGACAAAGGCATCCACTTTACTGCGAACGAAAAGCTTGGCCGCTATGGACTATTCCCATCTGTGAAGAGGCCACCAGCCAAGTAATCGCGGAGTTGGCGCCTGCGCGCGCGGATTGCGTTTCTACCCGATATAGGCTCCGCGTGGATGGGAAGATCCTGACACGAGGCATTGCGTACCGTCTTTTCGGCAGACGAGAGGAAACTGACGGAAGACCGCACATCCGAGGACCGGCGTGCTAGCGCTACGGCGAATAGGCCACTCGTGAAAATAGGAAGACCCACGCGAAACGGTGCCGGTCTGTACCCTGTAGGTAGAAAGGTACGAGGTAATGCATGGTTGATTTCAAAAAGAGATTGGCTGGAAAGAAGGCTGGTAAAGAGGTTGATCCGGTTAAGCTATATGACACGCTGGATCGCGCGCACGATAAGGGGCCTTTGCGGCCGTCCCAGCTTTCAGTGCTCAACGACTGGTTCGCCACGCACCGTAAAGAGCGGGATGTCATCGTCAAGCTACACACCGGCCAGGGGAAAACCCTCGTCGGCTTGCTAATGCTGCAGTCCCGGTTGAATTCCGGTGACGGGCCAGTCGTTTATCTCTGCCCCGACAACTTCCTCATTGATCAAACCTGCGAACAGGCGAAACAATTTGGTATTGCGACCTGCAAGGCAGACCCGGAACTGCCGGACGCCTTCCTCAATAGCGAAAAGATCCTGGTGACTTCGGTACAGAAGCTATTCAACGGACTGACCAAGTTCGGGCTCAATCGCAAAGCGATCAAAGTGGGCTCCCTCCTCATGGATGATGCTCACGCATGCGCAGATTCCATCAGGGATGCCTGTAAGGTACGCATTACGAGTACAGAGCAAGCCTACGCGGCGCTCAAAACGCTCTTTGCGTCCGATCTGGAGCAGCAGGGTGTTGGCACCTACGCCGACATGGGGAATGACAAGCGGGACGCGCTTCTCCCCGTGCCCTATTGGGCGTGGATTCAGCACGAGACCGAGGTCGCAAATATTCTTTCAGCCAATGCCGACTCCCAATCCATACGTTTTGCGTGGCCGCTGATCAGGGACATCCTCGGTCAGTGCCAGTGTGTCTTTTCCGGAGTTGCGCTCGAAATCGAGCCGTATATTCCACCCCTCAAAGCCTTCGGTAGTTATTGGGACGCTCCGCACCGGATTTTCATGTCGGCCACCGTTACCGATGACGCTTTCTTGGTCAAGGGGCTGCAGCTTACTCCTGAGACAATCGTGAAACCCTTGACCTATTCAAAGGAGCGTTGGTCCGGCGAAAAGATGGTGCTCTTGCCATCTCTGATTCATGAAGACTTGGACAGGACGGAAGTGGTGCATCACTACGCCGAGCCCAATACGAAGCGGCGCTACGGCTATGTTGCTCTGGCTTCCAGCTTCGCAAGGACGAAGGATTGGGAAGCTTACGGTGCCATCGTAGCCAACCGAGATACGGTCTCCAATGTGCTGGAAGAGCTGCGCGAAGGCGAGTATGAGAAGACCGTAGTGCTCGTCAACCGGTACGACGGCATAGACCTTCCTGACGATATGTGCCGTGTTCTTGTGTTTGACGGACGCCCATTTTCAGAAAGTCTTATCGATCTGTACCAGGAGCATTGCCGCCCAGACAGCGACGCCACGTTAATGAGAACCATCCGCACTATCGAGCAAGGTATGGGACGCAGCGTTCGCGGAGAAAAAGATTACTCGGTAGTGATTATCACGGGATCGGATATTACTCGACTGGTTAGAGACAAGGAATCGCGCAAATTCCTCTCGCCGCAGATGTCTACGCAGATCGAGATCGGGATGGAAATAGCAGAAATGGCGCAGCAAGAGATTGAGGAGGGCGAGTCTCCGGCTGATGCTCTGAACGGTCTGGTCCGCCAGTGCCTTGGCCGCGACGCGGACTGGAAGGCATTTTATGGGGAGCAGATGGAAAAGGTGCGCCCTGCCGGTGCCAATGAACGCATTCTGCGTGCCTATGCTGCGGAGCTCGCTGCCGAGCAGGCGTATAACTCAGGGGACTACACCGCCGCTGGGGATGCTTTGCAGAAGCTGATTGATAAGGGCTCTACAGACCGTGAAGACACCGCTTGGTATCTGCAGGAAATGGCGCGGTACCACTACAAAGCTAATCGCCAAGAATCTCAACGCCTTCAGATCGCCGCACACAAGAAAAACCGTTTGCTGCTGAAGCCAGCTTCGGGCGTGACAGTCGCAAAGCTGACGATTGTCAGCCAGGGAAGAGTCGAACGCATTAAGAAGTGGCTTACCGAGTTTGATGGCTATGCGCAGCTAGAAGTGGCGCTTTCCGATATTCTGAGCCGCCTCGTATTCGGGACCAAGGCGGATAAATTCGAGCAGGCGCTCGATGACTTAAGCCGCGCGATCGGCTTTGCAGGAGAACGACCGGACAAGGAGTGGAAGGAAGGGCCGGACAACCTGTGGGCTCTTGCTGACGACCAGTACATCGTGTGGGAATGCAAGAGTGAGGTGGGGATAAAGCGTGCCCATATCAATAAGCGCGAGGCAGAGCAGATGAACAGGTCAAGCGCCTGGTTCGCCAAGCATTATCCCGGCGTGAAGGTGAAGCGGATTATTATTCACCCGACCCATGTGGTCGAAAGCGCCGCGTCCTTTACGCATGATGTCGAGGCGATGCGGGAAAGCGAACTCAAGAAGTTCGTCAAAGCGGTGCGGGAGTTTTTCAAAGGCTTCGAGAATCGGGATTTTAGAGACCTGTCGGATCGCCACATCCAGCAGTTGATCGACACCCACGGTCTTTCGGTATCAGCGGTAACGATGGATTACAGCAAGAAGTTGAAGAATCTGAAGTAGTGACTCGCGGATAGCGGGAGAGCTATCGGCTGAAAGGATTGCGCATGGACGTGCAGGAAGCACGCGAAAAATTGACTGCTCGGCATGAGGAAGACGATGGACCGGCTGAGTTGCCTGCATCCGTACTGCCGAAGCTGACCCTTAACGATCTACCGGACGGCGCCACCCTTCAAGTCGGAAGCCAAAAAGACGGAAGGCTGCATCTCGATTGGAGCGGTACGCTTGGCCGGGATGGGGAGGTTATCTACGGCGAAGCAGATCATACGTGGACGCGTAAATATTGGTATGCTCCGCTGGGGTTAGAGCAATATCTCGACCTGGTCAGGCGAGCGGTTGAAACACGGCACCGTGTTCGCGGCGATGTCGATATCACCCACGACGACGATGACGGCGCGTATGTGGCACTCCGCTTCCGGATCAACACGGTCGAAACGAACCTGGGAAAAGCCTATGAAGCTATCCGCAAGATCGCGGCAGAAGTCGAGGAAGCGGCAGAACATGCGGCTGATGAGGTCGGGCAGCGCATCGCTGAAATCGCTGCACGACTCTCCGGCTGGGGCTCTGAGACGCTAGATGCACTGGTTGATGCCGTGGAGACAGCGCGCTCGGCGGATGACAAAGGTCGAACACTTGAAGAGCTCTGTAGTAGGTTGTTTTCGTCCGTTCCCGGCTTTGTCGTGACGGGCCGTGTCCGGACTGAAACTGAGGAGATCGACATTTCAGTAGTGAACGACAGCACGGAGCCGCGCCTGCGGCGGGAAGGTGCTCTCATACTTGCAGAGTGCAAAAATTGGACAGGCAAATGCGGGAAGAACGAATTCGTCGTGTTTCACTCTAAACTGGAAAATCGCAGCCAGCGGTGCACGCTCGGCTTCCTGATTTCCTGGAATGGGTTCACCGAGACGATCACGAAAGAGATGCTACGCGGAAGCCGTGAAGATATACTCGTTGTTCCGATCACTGGCGAAGATATTCGTTCTGCAGTGCGTTCTGACGATTTTACGAGGACACTGCTGGAGTGTTGGGAGAAGGCCGTAAATCTCTAACGTGCAAGCGAAGAAAGCTAGCCATCAGTCTTCTGTGTGGCATGTTTAAGTGGCTTCGGTGCTCCCCGGATTGCTCTGTCGTCCTTCTTTAGCTGCGCCTCAGCCTTGGCGAAGGATCGCGGAATCTCGTCTCTCAGCGCCATGAGCATGTCCGCAATCACGTAATCATCAAAAACCGGCTCCACGAAACAGACGAGCACGGCGAGCTGTGTGAGCGTGTGTGCGGCATTCTGACCTGGTTCGGTTAGTCCGGCGTTGCTGCGCCCCGCGAGCAGCCCTTCATAGTCTCCGATCAGTCCGAGCCGGACATACATGCTCTTTATTCCGGCATGCACATTGTCGTTGCCCATCTGATAGTGGGCGCGCATTTCAGCCCGACCGGCGGCTTCCTCCAAGTGGGTAAAGTTCGGCTTCTCTTTCTTCAGGTGGTAGGCAGCCCAACCATAATCGGAGTGGAAAGTCTTACCGTATTTGGTGATGACTTTCTCGTGCGCCTTTGTAATCCTCGCTTGCATGCGAGGCGTCATCGGCTTGTAGCCAAGCTGCTGTGAACACGCGATATATTTGTCCATCGAGCGTTTGGATTCCACTGTCTGATGATCGATGTAACGTTCTGCGATCTCATCGCCGTATTGAAGGATCACGGCCGCCACGACCGCAATTTCGTGAAGTGTTCTCCACCGTGCCATAGCGCCGTCGGCAAACCCGTTTTCCAGCAGGCACAGAATCTCATCTGTCACCTGGCAAGCACGGACAAGCAACCGTATCAGGAGCCTTCGGGAGCGGCCGTTCTTGTGCTTTCCGTGGCGGCTCTCGCGGACATTGATTTCCTGGCACCATTCGCGTGACATGGTGAGTAACATGCGGAGTTGGCCGAGCGGCTTACCCCACCTGCCGTCTATACGTTTGCGAAATTCCAGAATGTCGGTTTCCTGCAAGCTGTTCTCACTCGGCCACTGCGATTTCAGGTTCTTCAAAACGTTCTTGGCAATCTTGCCTGCCATCAAAGGCAGCAGCGCGGGGAGCTGCTCGTCGTAAAAACGCTCAAGACCGCGAATAACCTCCTCAAGATCAGAATCGTTAATCGTGATGTCAACGCGTTTGCCGCGCGCTGCTCGGGGAGTTGCAAATGGTTCGGAGCTGCCACTCAAGATATGCTTGGCAATCTGCCGGGCAAGTCCCTTCGGTGCCTTAACGTCCTGCAACTTGAGCTTCTCTGCAATCCGGTGCTCAAGAAACAACACCGGAAGATTGCCCACGGCCTCATTGAGGGTGCGTTGAAGGGTTTCTCCGCTTCCGAAGCATTTGGGCTCGACGGTCTGTGTCATTTTTGCGACCTGCACATGTCATTAAGGAGCGTTTCTCCCAGCGTATCGGGGATCGAGCTTTCCCATTTTTCATCCCCGCGGCTTGCCAGGAGATTGCCGGTAGCGCTATAGCGCGCGAAAGATACTGTGCGCAACTGCCGCGTCGTGCAATTGAATTCATACTGGTCCAACGAATACGGACCGCTGTCATCAGTCGTGCCCTCTGTTTGCTTGGTCCACAGCTTCATGGATGTAATCGCCGAATCATCGAACGTCTGCATGTCGATATAGAGCTTCGAATTTTGCTGTGTGCCTATCGAGCGCCAGCGATCCGCCGTGGCAAGGCGCTTAAAGCCATTTGCCGCGCGACGGAAATCGACTGCAGCGCTATGCCAGTCACCTTCCTTCAGATAAGCGTCGGAGCGTTTGACGTACAGATCGGGAAGCGTGGAGGAGCTGAAGAATCCTTTCTCCACGTTGTCATGCAGGAAACTCTTGGAAAAGTCTTCGTATTTGAGGTTCGGGAAGAAGGTCTGGTTGAGCTTGAGCGCAACGGCCTCATCGGAGGCAGGTTTGTATTCCGGGTAGATCGCGCGGAATTGATTGATGTTCATCAGAAACGAGACGCCGCCGGTCTGTAGCGAAATAGCCGTGGTCAAGTCGCGGATCGCAAGCGCCCATTGCTCGGTTTTCAGGTAGGCATCGGCGCGATTCTCGTAGCTGTCTGATTTCTGCAGCTCGCGGGGCTTGAGCCGGATCGCGTCGCTAAAATCGGAAATCGCGTCATAGGTCTTTCCCAGCTCCATGTTTGATAGTCCCCGGTCATTGTAGGCACCGTAGTCCTTCGGATCGAGCGCAATGGCCTTGTCATAGTCGGGGATGGCCTGCTGAAACTGCTTAAGACTGAAATACACTTCCGCCCGGTCGGTGATTGCAGGGAGGAGATTGGGGTCCAACGCCAGTGCCTTGCTCAGCTCATCGAGCAAATGCTTGTTCAACTCCGCGCGTTGCGCATCAGACCAGTTCATCGACTTTAAAAACGTCGCCTGCTGCATTACATGCGCTTTGTAGAAATAAGGCAGCGCGGACGTAGGGTTCAGTTCTGCCGCTTTAGCGAAGTTGTCCATCGCAGGCTTTAATGACGCGTCATTCCAAGTGCTGAAGAATCCGTAATAGAGTCCGGCAAACAGATAAGAGCGGTAATCATTGGGAAACCGCTGTTTGAGCTGGTCCATGTCTATCTCGGTCCACGTACAGGCCGATGCCGTTTTTCCCGGGGCAGTCGCGCCGCTATTGGTAAATCGCGCAGCGTCCGCGAGGTTCGCATGGATGGCTGTATCCAAGTCACGCATAGCGGCCGTGTCATCACCGCCATCATGTTCGAGCTTCGCTTTCATGGAAAGCATGGACGCCTTCGTGTCCGTGGCATCCTCGGAAGTCGTGTTGTATTTGAGTGCGTTGTTGATGTCCGACAGGATAGCCGCATGGTTCTTCCCGTTGCATAGCGAAGCCAGGCGCATCACGTAGCCGTCTCCATAGTCCGGATATTTGGCGAGGATGCTGTCGAGCGCAGGGAGCAGGGCGTTCGGGTCGCTATTCCCCCGAATCTCCTTCATCGCATCGCCCAGCATCCGCTCCGGCGCGGTGGGCGCAGACTTCGGGAAAGGCTCTACCCGCATTTCTTCCGGCTCTGTCACGCCAGGAATAAGAATCGGCTTAGGGTGTGTGTCCGCGACACCGTTTTGAAGGTGCTGGGAGTGCTGCCGGTATCGGTATATGAGAACGGCGGCTACCGCGAGAAGCAAGGCGAGAAGGACAAACCTGGACGAACGAGCCATTGGGTTCCAGTCGTGACAGCAGTTTTGGGACTAGCCATTTTCTCACTTACCTATGGCCTAACGAATGCTCAGGGCCTCGAAGGGTGCCCCGCCCGTCCCGACATCTCGGATCAGGTATCGAGCATGTCCCATTCGTCTCCCAACACCCAGCGCAGCGCCGAAAGCTTGCCGTTGATCATGCCCCACTCAAAGTCATCCCACGGACCGAGATTGTCCAGCCCGTACTTTTTTTCTACCTTGGCGGCGCTCTTTAGAGCGCCCTCCCATATGTCGCGTTGAATGGGCCTCTTCGCATGGTCTTTGACAGGAAAGGTTTCTTTTTCGACAAGCTTGGTCCGGCCATCCTCGATCATCTCTCGTCGGACCTGGTGTCGGTTGTACCAGACTTTGTCTATCAACTCTCCAATGGAATCAACTATCTCTGTCAGCCGCCGTGGTTCTTCCACCCATTCCTGCTCAATCATCAAGTCAGCAAACTGTGCGGGCCTGATGCGCCGCAGCGCCTCCCCAAGCGTGATGAAGTACAAAGACCTTACCCGCGAAAAATACGGCCCCATGTCCGGGTGTGGCAGCTTGTTACTCGCATTGGGATGGCTGAAATCCTTAGTATTGTGTGTCACGAAAGCGTAGCGCGTCCCTGCCGGAGCCTTTGCGGCAACGGAGTTCGCGTATATCTCAATCAGAATGGCGTCGTCTATCCCGTTGCGCTGCCGGTGGAACGGAGCCCGTTTGTCGATGGCACGCTGCGCTGCGCGCAGCTTCACCGCATCCGAAGTTTCAATAATGGACGTCCCGGCAAAGAGTTTTTCAATACGGCCGATTGCTCCCACCGCCGCCTCCCCCAGGGTAGGCAGCCGGTGGTCCACCTCGTTGAGCTGACGCAGGACGTTGCGCTTCTGGCGTGGGTCGCCGAACTTCTCCACAACGTCTTTCACGCGCTTCAACGTGCTGGAAAGGCTGCGGCTGCTCTCCTCGATGATCCTGGCCTTATTTCGGTTGAATTCATCCACGACGATGCGCGGCAGAATAAGCGCGATGTCGCCATGGCGGATCAATTCCTCCAGAGCGGCCAGAATGGCCTGCTGCTGATAGTCCTTAGCGGCGTCTAGCCAGACGCAGGTATCAATGAGGACATGGAATGTTTGCGGGCTGCGTTTGGGCACATGTGCCTCGTTAGGTCAGATTTGCTACTACAGATACCAAGCATATCTATACACATCCCCCTCCGGTGAGTACCAACGCTTCTGCGCGGTTCAATCCACCCAGATTTAGGCAAACGTCACGAAGCGAGAGAGTGCCCTCCACTTGCGGTTTCGAGGCGGATCTCACCTTCATCCAAAACGGCGGGATCCATTTTGAGGGCTTAACAAACCCGCGACCTTTGCCTTAAGGCAGAGGTCTGGACAGAGGTTTGGTGGACAGAGGACGTGGGTGCGATAAGGGTGCAATAACCGGTTCCAAGGGTGTCTCAGGGTTCCAAAGTAGCCATCCGGGGCTCCTGATTTCAATAAGTTACGAAATCCTTCCTTGCTGTCACGGCAGACGTCGGTCGCGAAGTTGGATTGGTAACCAGACGCGTTATTTCGCTGTGAAGGATTCTGGATTGATGGGAAATCGCCGAGTCACTCAGTGAGTCCTCGATATGCACCAGAGGCTCCAATCGGCAGATTGCAGGCGAGTCATGGGCAAACCGGGAGCAAGCATGAGGTATACAGCTAGGGTCGAGGGGGATGTGCAGAATCTGCACATCCCCCTCGGATTCTGCAATGGTCTGAGAGCGGTTCGACGCCTAATTTGGGGTTGTTAGCCGTTACGGATTGCCAGCAACCCGTAGCGCGGCCTAACGCTGAGGTGTGCGATGAACCTATCCGAACGTGAAGCATTTGTTACGGCCCAGGAGGCCGCCGCATTCCTGCGGTGTTCTCCAATCACGGTGAAACGCCTTGCCCGCGAGGGAAAGATCCCGGCGCACTTCATCACGAACGGAGTGCGTAAACGCTGGAGGTTTCTCATCTCCGAGCTGGCAGACAGGATGCAGGCAGAGGTATCCTTGAAGGCATCATCCGCGCCGCTCACACAAGGAGGAAGCGGCAAATGATTAGTACGCAGCGGCAGACTTTCCAGCATGGCTGGATCGTTCGTAAAGCCCGCAGCAAGGGGCCTGATACCTGGGTTCTTCGCTGGAGGGAGGGAGATGTAGACAAGTCCCGAACCCTGGGCACAACGCACCAACTTCGTACCAGGGCAGAGGCGCAGCGGGCGGCTTCCAAGTTCACTGCTGAGATCAATAACTCAATCGAAGTCGCAACCTTCGGCCAACTCGTGAGGCGTTACTTGCAAGAGGCAATTCCAGAACGTCAGTCCACGGCAGGACCTCTGCGGTCCATGTTGAATGCGCGCGTTCTTCCCGAGTGGGAGAATGTCCGCGTGGTCGATATGGCGAAAGATCCAATGGCGGTCGAGCAGTGGATCAAGGGATTGCAGACCAAGCCGAAGAAGAAGGATGAAAAGCCGCGCGATCTTGCTCCCAAGAGCAAGTTGCATACCCGTGCGGTGATGCACCGGCTCTTCGAATACGCCATGCGCTGGCGCTATCTGGATTGCCAGCGTAATCCCATGAGCCTGATCGAACTGAAGGGAACGAGCAGGCGGGTTCGGGTTATCTATCTGTTGACGCCACAGCAGTATTACGTGATCCTCTCTCACCTGGCTCCGCATGTCCGGCTCATGGCTGTACTGGCCATGAACACGGGTATGCGTATCAGCGAGATTTTGGGATTGCAATGGGCGGACATCGACTTGGCGCAGGCGACGCTCACGATTGAACGGTCGGTCGTGGGGAAGTACGAGGATGAGACGAAAACTCTGGCCTCGGCCTCCGTCCTTCCGTTGCACGAGATGCTAATTCAGGAGCTTCAGGCATGGAAGGCGCGGGAAGAGAGCGTGAACGGCTGGCTGTTCGGCAACATCGACACGGGCCGACCGTATCATGCCGACTCGCTCCGGCAGGACCATCTGGCTCCGGCAGGGAGGAAGGCTGGCATCCCGAACCTGGGATGGCACAACTTCCGGCACACCTACCGGGCGCGGCTGGGAAGCTCCGGGATTGCGCCGGAGGTGCAGCAGAAGCTCATGCGGCACAGCTCGATTGGTATGACGATGAAGTATGGACAGAACAACATGCTCGACTTGACCCGTCCCGCAAATGCGAGACTGATCGAGGAACTCTTAGTGGCTGGGGCGGATGCGCCCCAATTGCGCCCTCAAATCTTTTAAGTGGTTGCGGGGGTAGGATTTGAACCTACGACCTTTGGGTTATGAGTGACCGGGAACTCGCGTAAATACAAGACTTTACAGGACGAATGGCTACCCGGAAGTACGGAAAAGTACCCACTGGACAGGGATTTGGGAGTCAGTCGGGAGTGAATTAAGGTCGACTCAATGCCATCGATGCGTGCAGTATTCGTGCTTTCGGCCTCGCCAACAATACCTTCCCACTTCGCGCAGCGGTGCAGCACCGTGTTGGTGTAAAGTGGTGCATGCGAGGTATGGCATGACTGCGGCTCTTAAGGAAGATGCTCCGACCAGAACGTCGGTTACGTTCCCATCTCATATCTATTCGTCGCTGGAATTGATCGCCAAGCGGAAGAAAGTATCGCTAGCTTGGGTGATTCGAGACGCCGCAGAGAAGTATGTTGCTGACGAGACGCCTCTATTTGGGAGTTCACAGTGACGTGGTCGATCACGTCACCGCCGATAAGCGTTCGCTCATCATGGCAGCAGTCCACTCCAAGAACACCCGGCCAGAGGTGCGGGTCCGCAAGCTTGTTCACGCTCTGGGATACCGGTATAGGCTCCACGCAACAAACCTTCCTGGAAAACCGGACCTCGTGTTTGCTGGACGAAAGAAGATTATCTTCGTCCACGGCTGCTTCTGGCACAGACATGAGGGCTGTAGATATGCGAGTACCCCGAAGAGTCGAAAAGAATTTTGGGAGTCGAAATTTGGCGCGAACATTGATAGAGATAAGCGAACGCAGGACGAGCTACAGCAAATGGGTTGGTCGGTTCTCACCGTTTGGCAATGCGAACTGAAGGACCTGCACAAACTAACGGAGCGCCTCAATGATTTCCTCTCTCCACAACACGCGTAAGAGTTCGCGCCGCCCTAAGGCCGTGGATCTCTTTGCGGGCGCGGGCGGACTGACCCTTGGCTTCGAACAAGCGGGTTTCGATGTCGTGGCTTCGCTCGAGATCGATCCGATTCATTGCGCGGTTCATGAATTTAACTTTCCCAACTGCAAAGCTATCTGCGCCGATGCATCGAAGATTACCGGCTTGGCGATTCGTGAGAAGGCGGGGCTGGGTTCGTCTCAGATAGACGTGGTGTTCGGCGGAGCGCCCTGCCAAGGATTCTCGCTAATCGGCAAGCGGGCACTCGATGATCCCCGTAACGGTCTCCTTTTGGAATTCCTCCGACTCGTCGTAGAACTAGACGCTAACTACTTTGTGTTCGAGAACGTTAAAGGTCTAACTGTTGGTGACCACCGTAAGCTGCTTCAGGAGCTAATCGATGCGTTCGATGGAGCAGGATATGATGTCGTTCTGCCCTACAAGGTTCTAAATGCAGCCGACTTTGGGGTGCCGCAGGACAGGCGTAGGCTGTTTCTGATGGGCGCAAAGAAGGGGCTGCGTCTGCCGCAGTACCCGGAAGCCTCGGAAGATCGCACGACCGTATGGGACGCGATTGGGGACCTCCCAAATGCCGACGATTATCCCGAGCTAATAGACAACGATGCTGTATTTCCGGTTCGCTTCGGTAAGGCATCGCGATATGCGGGGATATTACGGGGACAGATACAAGATTCCGGCGACTTCTCGCACCCGCGGAAATGGTCAACTCGTCGGCTTACCTCTAGCATGAGAACAGTCCACACTCACCTTTCTCAAAGCCGCTTCGAGGCCACGGCACACGGAAAGGTCGAGGTGGTAAGTAGGTTTTTGAAACTGCACCCTGAAGGCTTGTGCAACACACTTCGCGCTGGCACTGGAAGTGATCGCGGCGCATTCACTTCACCGCGCCCCATCCACCCATATCACCCCCGCGTGATCACCGTACGCGAGGCCGCGAGATTGCATTCTTATCCAGATTGGTTTCGCCTGCATTCGACGAAATGGCATGGTTTCCGAGAGATCGGCAACTCTGTCCCACCCCTACTCGGTCGCGCAGTTGCTGCGGAAGTGATTAGTGCCCTGAACATTTCTCCGAGGCATCCAGAGCGTGTGCTTGAGCTGGGAGACGAAAAGCTGCTTACCATGAAGATGAATGATGCGGTGGAGCATCTCGGGGCCGACGACTACGTACCAGGCAGGCGTATTAGAATTTCGACGGAAGAGGATCGCAACGCGATCAGTGCCATTTACGCATGAAGCCACTCAACGTCTACAGCCAGATAATCAATTACATCTTTCAGGCAAACTATAAGGGCGGCCAGGAATTCCAGTTTGATCGCGAAGAGATCATCGCCGCTGCCTCCGCGCTCGACATCAAAGTGCCAAAAAATCCAGGCGACGTTGTTTATAGCTTCCGGTATCGAAATAGGCTTCCAAAGGAAATTCTCGATACGCAGCCGCAGGGGCTCAATTGGCTCATCTTAGGAGCCGGTCCAGCTCGATACCGTTTCCGGCTAAATCGGCTCGCGTATATCTATCCGACAAACGGATTGCTCGTACGGAAAATCCCGGATGCTACACCTGAGATTATCGCTCAATATGCTTTGACGGACGAGCAAGCCCTTCTCGCAAAGATTCGTTACAACAGGCTGATCGACACTTTTCTCGGCATCGTCGCTTATTCGCTGCAGAACCATCTTCGGACGACCATCGACAACTACGGTCAGATAGAAATCGATGAGTTGTACGTGGGAGTCGACGCCCGTGGTGTCCAATACATTGTTCCGGTGCAGGCGAAGGGCGGCAAAGATGTTCTTGGCGTCATACAGACGATTCAAGACACTATGTTTTGCAAGGACGAAGCCAGGTATGCCAACTGCATCCCCAGGACGGTCTCTGCTCAGTTCATGCCGGATAATGTGATTGCGCTTTTCGAGCTTACTTTCGATGGCGACGAGGTATCCATCGTTCGAGAGTGCCATTACCAACTCACCGAAGCCGTCAATATCCGACCGGCGGATTTGCAGCGGTATCGGCTGACGGAGTAATCGCCAGCCTACTGATCCAGCGTCGCAAAGTTCGGTAAATAGCGATAAAACTCGGCAAAATGGTCAGCATCGGAAGGTGGGATCGATCCGTAATCGATAGGCTTGTCGGTTTGTGGCAACTGACGCTCGATGTGCCGTATCTCCCGTATCGTAAGAACTGGAACCTGGATTCGTATAGGCTTTCCGTCGGTGGTCAGAAAGTCTAGAGTTTCAAATCCGCATGACTGGGCAGTGCCGAGCTCTCGCCCTTCAACGAAGATTCCGACGACGGTCGTCATACATGCGCCGTCTTTGTACTCAATAGAGCAAATTGGAATAAAGCTTACCGCGCTAAAGACATCCTGATCGATGTTTCTGACTGCCAACGCCGCTTGGATTTTTGCCTCGATCATGCGACGACTGAGGTTCCCCAATGGCCATCCGTAGAGGTCATCTTCACAGACGCCTTGAGGTATGGATTCGCGACCAAACTGATCGCGGAAACGTTCCAATGCGGTTGGACCGTTGGTTTCCTTTTGTGCGTCCCCAACTTCTCTTGCTTGCTGGCATTGAACCGATACTGCTAAGACAGTTCCAGATGCTGCATGAGACGCGACGATTTGGCTGTCTAGCAACATATCTGGAGCGAGCGGATCGTCGTAATCCAGCCAAACGAACGACCTCTTCGACCAATCAAGCTCCGGCAAGACGACTGATGCCTCGTCATATGCAACTGTGATTGTTGAGAATGGCTTGTTGGCTTCGACGCGAGCCTTGGCGTTTTTCTCTCGCTCGATCGACCGCATATCCTTAACTCCTAGGGCGCGATGAAATAGGGAAAAATCCGTAAACCAAATGGAACCCAGCCCTACGTAGGTGTAATCCTCAACTGGTTGAAACGGCCGCAGGCGGCGAAAGATCTCGCTCAACATCTTGCGCTCCGCATGCTTAGCTGGACGTAATGAATAGTCGATTTTTCGGAAGCTCGCGCTCATAGATCTTCTGATTTGCTCAATTGTCGCGTTGCTTTCGCAGAGCGAGATCGAAACACCTTTCGCCAACCGCTTTGGCCGATGAAAGGCCAAATGCATTGGCCAGGAAGTCGATGTCGGGTAATGGCCGCGAAAACTGGATTTTTACCATCGTTGGGCCAGCAGGCGCAATGTCGCCACGCCGCGGAAAGGTAAACGGCGTCTTCGTCTGCAATGTTTCAGTGTTGACACGCGATGCGTGAGAGAGATGCCCCAGCAGTGTACTACTCTCTTTAGTCTGCTCTTCCACCTCGCGATCCAGTTCGTTCATGAAGTCGATGACCGGTCGCATCATCTCGACCATGCGCAGGAAAGTCTTTTGCCAAATGGGGCTTTCCTGATCAACATCGGTCTTAGTGGTATTCCAAGGCACGCGTCCAGAATCTGCTGAGTCGAACCAGACCACCCCCCGGAACCGGGCATACTGATTATGAAAAGTTGGAATACTGGTTTTAGATGCCTCCGATTCGACCAATCCCCATCCTGTCACTGCCCGACGATCGGCTTCCAAGATTACGCGCCCGTTGCATACGACGTACCATCCGGCGTCGCGAGGGATTGACTCCCCGATGCCAACGACGATTCGTGCATTCACGAGCGTTCCGGTTGCGCCGTTGAAGGAAAGCTTGTCGACACCGGGACGGAGGCTTCCGGTGATGAGCAAATTGAGACTAGTAGCACTGATGTGGTGACCATTGACGGAGATCGAGAGGCCATCCGCGATGAACTGGCGATGCTTTGATTTGATCAGTCCAATGATGGCATTCACGAAATACTCAGTACCGAAACGAGCGCTCACCTCTGGGCGCAGTTTGTCCACCACAATTAGTGTGCCTGGCTCGTCCTTGGATACCTGTGGAGTCTCAGGAAATTCGGCCCAAGGGAACGTCCATGCCTTATAGCCTTCCCATTCAATTACATCTACATCTACGGCCCACTCCTCGTCTTCCGTCGACGATTGGACCATGAAATGCCGCCCAAACTTGAACAACGCTCGCTTCATTCCCACTCCAAACTGGCCGATAGAGTGAGGTGGCATGGGCTTTTCAGCCGGACGCCCGAAGCGAAACGCGTAATCCCGGGCGGTTTCCTTATCGAAGCCACCGCAATTGTCGAAAATTTTGAACCTGTTCGCGTCGACCGTGATTGTCACCTCGAAGCCGTCAAGCGGCTTTGGGTCCGTCCCTCGGTAACGCTGTGCGCCGTCTACGCTGTTGTCGACTAAATCAAGGACAGCTTGTTCGAGCTGAATGTCACGGGTGATCATGTCGACGAAAAACTGCTTCGTCGGCTCGGCGTCTATCAACCTCTCTGCGGTTTCGGCGATTGGCATGGTTTGGAAAGTGCGATCTCTTCAGCTTCGTTTCCCAACCTTTATACCAAAGGGAGAGAATTTAGAGAGCGTTAGGCTATCGGGCCGTCTTCGCGGGAGGCCGGAATTCGTGCCCAATCATCTTTATCTCGCTATTTTGAATAACTGATGTTCGCCGCTAGTAGACTCAATCCAACATGGCAAAGCGTATTCGACGCGTCTGGTCTGTATCGCACGAATTGGTGAAAAAGGCCCGTGAGGCAATGCTCACGGCCGTCCAGATTTATAACAATCCACAGATCGAGTTTAAATCGGAGTTGTTCATCGTCACGACAGTCATCGCTTGGACTTACCTGCTCCATGCCTATTTCCGAAACACAAAATCGACTACAGGCAGCTTGAACGCATGTCGGGCCGCAAGAAGTATGCCACCACACCGCGCGGCGCTGTGCGGCTCTGGAGCCTGGAGGAGTGCCTTGGCTGTAGAGAGTCTCCCATCAACCATATAGTCAAACAAAATCTCGTTTTTCCTGATCGGCATCCGCCACGAGATTGAGCATCAGGGAACCTCGCGAATCGACGATCAGTTGAGCGCCAAGTTCATGTCCGCTGCACTTAACTTCAATGAAACGATAAAGAAGCACTTTGGAGATGCACACTCGCTCGAAAAAGAGCAGGCATTCAGCATCCAGCTCTCAACTTTTGACGAGGATGGAGCCAAAGAGCTACTTCTTCAGACGGACCTTCCGCCTAACATTCGGACATACATAACAGACTTTGAGAAAGACATGACCGACGCCGAATTCAATGACCCGCGGTTCTCATTCAGAGTCGCGTTCATTCGAAAACTTGCAAATGGCAAAGCTACAGCCGACAAACTTGTCGAGTTCGTGCCTGCTGGGTCTACCTCAGACGAGATGAACCGCGTGTACGTCAAAGAAACTGAAAAGGTGAAGTATCGTCCCGGACAGATTGTCGCGATGATGAGGGATGAGGGTTTTCGAGGCTTCACCATGCATGAACATACAGAATTGTGGAAAGAGCTCAATGCAAAGCGCGAACCCGGCAAGTTCGGTGTATTCGTTGCCGAAACAACTTGGCTCTGGTATCCAAGTTGGATCGAAGAGGTACGACGGTTCTGTGAAGCTAATGAAGCTCGGTTGCGGCCGCGAGTCGCAACCGTTCCAGTGCACAGGTAATCGGCGTGCTCATCGTCTGGTCCCTTTGCTACCCTTGGTACATGCAGGTGACGGTCAACATCCCGGACGAACTCGCCGCTCAGGTTCAGTCGCGCGGACTGACGCCACAGAGCTATGTCGAGAATCTGATCGCCGAACAGACTGCGACGGCAGGAGGGTCGGCGGCGCACAAACTCAGTTTGGAAGAGTTCGAGGCTTCACTGGACGAGTTGACGCGATACTCCGACAAGATTCCTGTTTTGCCGAAAGAGGTGTTCTCTCGTGAAAGCCTCTATCAGAATCATGATTGATGGCGAGGTCGTTCCTCTACCTGGACGACAGCAAAATCCTGCTCCGCCTCGCAAAAGACAATCACCCAGAACTTTCGTTGGTACGCGGCGCAATTCGTGTCCTCACACAGAAAGGCATGCCCCAGCCCACACGTTGCAGAACATGATCGAGTTCTGGAATGCTTCACGCACCCTAAAGGGCGGAACGGTTTCGGTCTCACGGTAGAAGAGACAGAGAGAAACGCCCATCGAGCGCAGCTTCACTTTCCTCGCTGACACGGAAGCCGTCTACCGCGAGTGGCGAAGGATCGTCGTCCAACACAATGTCTCTGGCGTACAAGTCCATGACGCACGACTTGCCGCAGCTATGTATGCGCACGGCATCAGCGAGATTCCAACGTTCAACGGCCCTGATTTCGTCCGTTTGGCCGGTATCCACGCAATAGATCCCCGCCACATTTCGAGCGACCGGGAACCGGCGACCTAGCTAGATCATTCAGACCACAAATCTAAGAGAATTGACCGGAGGCATCATTCCAAAAAGGAATGACGCTCGCTCAAAAAGTCATTGGACGTTTCCCTGCGACGCTCTTAGCTTTGCGCCTAGCTGACACCGAGTCAGCGGAGGTGCAAAGATGCTCAGAATCCGCCGCTCAATCCGGTTGGGAAAGCCTCTCAATCGGTCGTCCAATCTCCCCGCCAAACGGCGGGTAAACCCACTCTCCAAGCAAACTTTCCGCCATGCCCTTCATGTGATGGCACCGACGCTCACCGCACTCCTGTTTGCGGGAGTCGGAAGTGGCGTTGCCCACGCCCAGGGAACGATGGACTTCTCTGGGGCGCAAACGCTGATGGGAACTTTTAAGACGTTCTGTATTTATGCGGGTGCTGTTATTTGTTTCGGCGGTCTGATTTTCGCCGGAATTCGCATGATGTCGGGACGGTTTCAAGACGCGATCCCAGGACTCTTCGGCGCTTTGTTCGGTGCCGGAGTTCTCGGCTGGGGAGCTGGTTGGATCGGCTCTTTAACCGGGCAATCGATGTAGGAGGTGACATCGATTATGACCAAGCGGGGAGAGCCGTTACCGATCAATCAAGCGCTGAATCGACCGAGAGCCAAGCTTGGTCTCGATCTTACAGCATGGATGGCGATCGTATTCGTCTGCGTAACGGTTTTCCTCGTTGGGTTTCGTCTTCTGGCAATGATTGCCTTCCCCACGCTTGCGATTGGCGCATGGCTGATCGTCCGCAAACACCCAAAGATGTTTCAACTCTGGGGCCTCAGCCTCAACCAGAAGTCCTACTATGACCCGCGCAAACAGTGAACAGATCAAACATACGCCGTGGTTCGCAAAGGCCGGAGCCGCGTGCTCGATTGTGCCCATCTCGCGCTTCATCGGCCCGAATGTCTTTGCACTCAAGGGCGGCGGCTATGGATGCCTGTTCTCCCTCACCGGCATCGACGAGGAGAGTTTGACCGATCAGGAGCTTGATTCACGGATGAGGGCGATTGAGGGCGCACTTCGGGGACTGCCTGAAGGCTCCTGCCTGTATCAGTACGCACGCGTGATGTCGGGGTTTGAATTGCCCCGTCAGAACAGATATACGAATCCCGCCACGCAGGTATTCGTGGACGACCGGCTTGCTTTCCTAGAGAAGACGGCAGCCTTCCGTCGCATTGATCTTCATTGGTGCCTCACGCTTGAGCCGTCGAAGGCGAAAGCGTTTGAGCGCGAGCCGCAGGAGAACGCCGCCGACACGTCGCGCATGTTGGCCGAACTTCAGAAGACGGCAACCATACTTGAAAGCCATCTTGGCGGTGCTCTCGGATTGCGGCTGCTTCCGAAGAACGATGTCTTCCAGTTCTTCAGCTACCTGTTCAACCTTGAAGATTGGGCAAGCGATGACCAGCTTCGAAGCGATACCGGCGTAGACCGCCAGATCGTGAAGAACCCGGTTGCGTGGCACAGCGACTACCTGCAAGTCGGCAAACGCCATGTGCAGATGTTCTCCCTGAAGACCACGCCTGAAGCATCGAGACCGTGCCAGTTCTCCAGCCTGCTGACGCTCGACTGCGATAGCGTCCTGTGCTCGACCTGGCGCGTGAAGTCCACAACCGCGGCCCGCAGCGAGATCGACGCTCAGGAAAAGTTCATCTCGTTTTTCAAGGTCGGTGTACTGACCCGTGTGATGAGCGGGCGCGATACCGCGTCCCTTGAAACCGGGGCGGGTGCGAAGGCCGCCAACAGCAATGTTGATGACTTGAGCCAGGTTATCCGCGAACTGGATAAGAAGGCGCAAGGCGAATACTCGTTGCGCTTACTGCTCGCCGCCCGCAGCGCCGAACAGCTACGCGACACCATCCCTGCTGTGCATCGGATCTTCGTCGATGCACGCGCTCAGGTGATGGAGGAGACGCTTGGCAACCTGTCGGCTTTCTATGCCATGTTCCCCGGCAATCACAAGTTCAACGTCTTCCCGCTGTGGCTTGCAGAGGATCATCATGCGCGGCTGTCTTCTGTGTTCGCGCCCCATATCGGCCACCCACGCTCAGAGGACTTGGATTCGGAGTACCTGAATATCTTCGAGACCCGCACCCGGACGCCGTTCTTTCAGGACGTGTATGTGGATGGCGTCAGGGTCATGCTCATCATCGGCCCAACTGGCACCGGGAAGTCGGTTCATGGGAACCAGATCATCGCTCTGGAGCAGAAATACGGCGGATTTACCTACATTTTCGACATCGGCGGCAGCTATGAGAGCGTTGTCGAATTATACGGCGGACGGGTTGACCGCGTGGGAAAAGACGGCCCCCGCGTCAATCCCTTCGCCTTGGAGCCGACCGAGAGCAACATCAAGTTCCTGTATTCCTTCGTGAAGCTCCTGCTCACCAACGGCGGCGCGGAGCTGGAGCCCGAAGACGACGATGTCATCCACAAGGCCGTGCAGGATATGTACCTGCTCGACCCGGAGAACCGGCGTCTGTCGAACTTGTTCCTGCCGAAGAAGCTCGACCGCTATATGTCGAAGTGGGTTGGCAAAGGCATTTATAACGCCGTCTTCGACAACGTTGAAGACAGCCTCTCGCTCTCCCGCCTGCAATGCTTCGACTTCCAGGGTGTGAACAATGACCAGTACGCCGACCTGATCGAGCCGCTGATGGTATGGCTTCTCCGGCGCATCAACGACGTGCTTTACAACCCCGCCAATCTTGGCGTGCCCAAGCACATCCTCATCGAAGAAATCTTCTCTTCGATGAAGAACAAGCAGTTGTTGGATGGTGCGCTGGCTTCGATCAAGACCGTGCGTAAGAACCTTGGCGGCGTAACCATGATCGGCCAGTCCGCCGACGACCTCGGAGCCAATGCTGACAGCATCGTGAACTCCTGCACATCGTTCCTGTTCCTGAAGGATGCCACGTTCAATCGAAAGCGTTATGCGGAGTTGTTCAAGATGACGGAACAACAGCTCGCTCTCTTCGAGAGCTTGCAGGACCGCGAAGGTCTATACATGCGCCGTGACGGTCTGACGAAGGTTGTCGCGCTCAATCTCGACAGCCGCAGCTATGCGACGTTCTCCACCAAACCCAAAGACCGGGTACGCCGGTCAAAACTCATCGCCAAATACGGACTCACCGAGGGCATCACACGCTTCGCCCAGGGCGAATCCGCATAACCCCGAAAGGACCAGAGCAATGAAATCACCCATCCTTATCATCGTTACCGCTGGCCTAACGTTGACCGCAAGCATTGCTTCTGCGTCCGGCCCAACGACACCCGAGCAGAAGCACCTTCAGCCGAACGCGCCGCGCACCATCACCGTGTCCGAGGCGGACACGCCGCCTGTGGTTCGTGCTGGTTTACTGCAATCGACGCTCATCCTGCTTCCCGATCAGGAGAAGGTTGCCAACGTCTTTGCCGGGGATACCGTGGATTGGGTGTTCGATGGCGGTCATGTCGCCAGTCGCTTCATCAGCGTCAAGCCGAAGTTGGCTAACAGTACAACGGACGTGCATATCGTCTCCGATCACGGCAATGAATACACCCTCCAGTTGCGGGAAGTCTCCGGCGACGACGATCCCCACTTCGACTCCAAAATCTTCATCGCTCCCGGCGATAGAGCCGCAAAGGACAGATTGATTGAGATGCCTGTCTTCGTTCCCGCTGCCGAGCTGGACAAAGTGAAGCAAGAAGCCGTCGCAGCGCAGGCGGCCCAGGCCGCAACGCTGAAAGCGGAAAAAACGCAGGAAGAGGCGTACCGCAGCCAGTATCCCGGCTCATTGCATTTTGACTTCACGTGGGACAAATCGAAGGGCAAAGAGCTTGGCTTGCAGGCGATCTGGCACGATGACAAGTTCACCTACCTGCGTGGGCAGTTTCAGGAGACTCCCGCTTTGTATGAAGTGAAGGACAAGAAACCTTCGCTTATCAACTTTGATTTTGCGAATGGCCTTTACACCGTTCCGAAGCAGTTGGAGAACGGCTATCTCGCCATCGGTAAGCAAAAGGTCGAGTTTCACCGCACCGAGGAAGTGAGGTAGCCATGCCGGAGCCCAATCAGAACGTCCCCGCCACCGTACCGGAACAACCCGAGGCAAAGCCCCCGGTACGGAAGAGTATGCCGGTCGTTATCGCCCTGGTCGTCATCATCGGGCTTATCGGCATCGCCAATCTCTCCAGCCTGTTGAGCGGCAGCAAGAAGAACGTCCCGGCCAGCGCGATGCCCATGCGCCCCGCAGCGCCGAACGCCCAGCAGGTCAACAGCTTTGAATCGCAGCAGCAGTTGCAGGCGCAGCGCGACGCCGAGGCGCGGCAACATCAGCAGGAACTTAACGCCGCCCTCCAGCAGCTCCAACAAACGGAGGGTGCGCCCGGCCCGGAGGCCGCAGGCGCGCCGCCGATGACCGCCGCGCAACGGTCGGCGATCTACGGCGACAATCCAAACGCTCCCAAGCACACGTCCGAGATGTCACAGGCGCAGGCAGAGGCCAAGCAGAAGCAGCTCGCGAAAGAGAAACAACAGCAAGACGCAATCAACAGTGACACCGTTGCGATTGACTTCGAGCGCACGACTCCCGCTGCTGCCGCAGCGGGGACAACGGAGGCCGCGCAAGGGACGGCTGCTACCGCAGCCGGCGGCGCGGCACCGACTAAGCCTGCCTCTGTAGAGGCTAAGGCCGACAGTAAAAGCAATGCGCTGGCCGGGTACAACTTCGATACCTACGATGGCCGCTTGTATCGCATCTTCGAGGGCACCGTCCTTGAGGGTGTCGTCACCAATCACATCGACGGCGGGTTCAGCGGCCCCATTATGGTTTCGCTGACGACAGACCTTTACTCCCATGACCACCAACAGCTTCTCTTGCCCCAAGGCACGCGATTGCTAGGTGATGTGCAGAGTGTCGGCAACGCGCAGCAGCGCAAGATGTTCGTCACCTTCCATCGCGCCATCTGCCCTGATGGGTTTTCCCTGGAGTTTGCCAAGTACATCGGGCTCGACCAGATCGGAACAACCGGGCTGGCGACGAAGGTGGACCACGGCTACCTACAAGCCTTCGCTGCCGCCGCAGCGATCGGCGGCTTAGGCGGCCTAGCGCAGATCGGCAACAACGGCAGCGTTCTTGAACCATCGACTCAGATTCGCAATGGCATCTCTGAGCAGTCCGCTACCGAAGGCGAGCAGGTCTTGAATCACTTCCTCAATCGGCTCCCCATCATCACGCTCAAGGAAGGCTCGCGTGCGCGTGTGTACATCGGCACCGACCTGGTCATCCCGGCATACGCGGAGCATCGCGTCGATCCCACGTTGTAGGAAAGGAGCGTTGCGATGAACGACCGTTATGAACGTCTCCTCCGCAAGTCGCACGATGCCAAGCGTGGAGGACACGACGCCTGGGGCGTGCAGTCCACCGGCGAAAAGCTCGCCGTCGCGCTTGTACTCAACCGTGCCGATTGGCTTGACGAGATCCAGTACACCATCGCCGAGGCCATCGAGCGCAGCGGCGCGGAGTGGGTGGCGATCATCCCGCAGGTAGCGCGGCAGCTTGCGGAGGAGGAGTGACGGCCATGCAGGTAACGCCTCTCCATCGGAGCTATCAGGTGTCTGGGATCATTGCCGCGATCCCGCTTGCTCTCCTGCTCCTTGGAACAGAGACAGGACGGAATGCTCTCGCATGGGTGTACCTACAGTCCACCGATGCGATTTCATGCGCAACACATATCCACGAGTTTCCCCTGGACAGGTTGGACCCGACCTGCCCGCAGTGCATGTAATTCAACCCAACCATAGGAGGCTCTATGAAGATCACACTGACTAACCGCCGCAAGTGGCTCCTTGGGGCGGGCGCAGCGGTGCTACTAACGGCGAGGCCCAGCTTCGCCCTGTTCGGCATCGGCGATATCGTCTTCGACCCAACCAGCTACGCCAGTCTCGTATCCCAGCTCACCACGCTTGAATCGCAGTACAACATGCTGAAAAACAACATCACGCATTTCTCCGCAAAACAGCAGTGGCAGACGACCCTCCATGCTTTGGAGAACGTGAACGTGGCCAATATGTTTGGCGAGACGGCGGGTATGAGCATTGCGCTCAATACCAATTCACCCTCCGCGTCGAGCACTGCATGGAAGGCCGCGACCGTCACCATGAACGGCAGCGCGCCCACTTATCTTGCCAGCCAATCGCTCGGTAGCTCGCGTACCTCGCAACTCGCCATGATCGAGACCGCTGATTCTGTATCGCCCGACTGCCTCACGGCTGTGGGCCAATACCGTGCTTCCCGAAGCGAAAACGGTACGGCGAATAGCTCGCTGCTCTCGCAGCAGTTTGACAACACCGACAGCACCAATAGCGAAGTCCAACAGCTTAATCTCCTCAACGCATCCGAGGCGCAGAGGTTGAGCGAGATGCAATCCCAGGGCACGCTCCAGACTTGCCTCGCCTCCCAGATGACGGTTGCCAACATGGAACGCCGTAACGCTCACGTCGAAGACCTCAACACCGCCGTCTTCGTTCAGCAGCAGCGGTCCGCCAACGACACCAGCGCCGCCAACGAATCGAGCACCTGGCAGACCTACCTTCCATAGTTGGAGACACGATGCTGAAAGGGATCAACACGAAAATCCTGCTCGCCATTCTCGCGGCGCTGACCGCGATAGGCGGCGCGTTGACCTACCAGCGGCAGGAGGCAGCGAAAGCCGCCACTGCCGCCGCCAAAGCAGCGGCCATCCTTCAGCAACAACAGAAGGAGGCCGAGGAGCGCAAGGCTGAAGACGAAGCGTTCCGAAAGCGCGTTGAAGCGAACAAGAAGAGACATAATTCTGCCGCTGCCCACGAAGGTAAGACCTGGCAGAAGTACATCCCCTAGCGGGATGAAAGGAGAGTAGCGATATGGTTTCCGTACTGTTGTTGGCTCAGGCACTACCGAGCGCAAGCTCTGGCGTTGATTGGCTGTATCAGTTCACGAACAATCTGACCAATCTCACCACGCAGAACGGTGGCGCGTTGACCCAGCTTGGGCTTACGGAGCTTAGCTGCATCGCACTCTTCACCCTCATCAGCATGGTCATCAACTGGAACACCACGAGCATGACACTGCGCTTCCATGCTCAGCCGGTTCACGCAGGCGATCTAGTCAACTTCCTGCTCAGGCTCATCCTTTGCTGCCTCCTCGAAAGTTATTGGGTGAACCCATTCCCCGGCGCTAGCTTCGGCATCAATCACTTCTTTTCCTACATAGCACAGGCGATGGTTGCCGCCTTCGATCAGAACTCGCTCGATAATCTGCTCCAGCTTTTCAAGACCGCTGGCGACAGTACCGCGATGCCGTCACTCATGGCCCCGGTGCAGATCCTTTGCTACTTCGTTGTGCAGGCCTTGTTAGGCATAGCGTCGGCCATCCTATTCGTCATCAATTGCAGCGCTTTCATCCTTTACGGTGTGACCGCTCTGTTTGGTCCTATCTTCGTTCCTTTGCTGATGACTAAGACGTTTCGAGCGAAGTTCTTTCACTTCCTTGATGTGCTTATCAGCTTCGCCATGATTCGGGCCGTAGCAGCCGCGTTCATTTTCGTTTGGGGTGGTTTTATGAATGCGTTCATCCAACAGACATTCAATGGAAATTACTCAATGGAGATGTGGCTTGCCAATCTCATTCCGTGCATCATGGTGTTTGTCGCGTTCATCGTGAACATGCTCTTTATTCCGAGCATGACCCAAGCGATCTTCGGCGGCGCGGCGGGACTTACCGGAGCGGCAGCGCAACTCGCTGGCGGAGCGGCCGCCCTGGCGATCAAATCGGGAGGATGAGTATGTGGAATTTCTTATTAGGGTTTCTATTCGCACGAGCTACCGGAGCATCACGGATTATTCGGGCATTGTTGTTGCTTCTACTACTCGGTTCCATTATTGCCGGACTGATCTACGCTTTCGCAGTCTTTCATACGGTCAACCAAAGGAGTCCTTCTCCCCATGTCCACGCACACAGTAGTCAATGAGCAATCGATACTCTCGCCGGAGCAAGCCTTGCTCACGGATCAAATTGGCAATGAGGTCTATGCCTCTCACTATGAAGAACGGAAGGCATACCGACTCCTCCTCGGCTGTGGAACTGTCCTGTTACTCGGTTCCATGTGGCTGAATCTCTCATTGGCTCGCCGTCCCGTCACCAATCGCTACGTCCGCATTGATGAGATGGGCCGCGCCCAGGCAATCCAATACAGTGACCTGAACTACAGTCCACGCGAGGGTGAGGTACGCACGTATTTGATGGACTGGGCAAACTATCGCTTCACCATCAACCGCGACGCCATCGGGAAGAAATACTCGCTGAACTACTACTTCATGGGGCAAGCGCTCGCTTCGCAGTTGATGCTCGAAGACAATCAAAACCATCTCGTCTCGCAGGTGGTGGCGGGCCAGATCGAGCAGAGCGATGTGGACGTGAAGAATGTCACCATCACGTCCATGTCCCAGGAGACAGTACAAGGTGCCGCAATCGCCCGTGGTACGGCGCTAGTCGCTATAGACAAGCTCTACTCCCCAAGCCACTCGCGGGAGCCCAGGACCGAGCATTGGATGCTCAGCCTCACCTACTATCTGAATCCCAAGCAGGTCAGCGACCAGGCGAAGATTTACCCGCAATATGAGTTCATCAATCCGCTCGGACTGACCATCACCGAATTCCACGAAAACCGTGTCTCCGTTACTCCGATTGTTGCCGGAACAGCCGAGCCAAATCCTGTGACTGCGCCGCCGTCATCGTCGAGAGTGTCGCGGTGAGCTACGAACTGATCCTTCCGTTCTTTCCGCCGGAGTTGCGCGAGCTTCTGCTAGACCCGTCCATCTCAGACCTGATGATTAATGGCACAACGGGCGTCTACGCAGATCGTGGTGGGGTTGTGCAGCATATCCCGCTCACAGCTCCATACACAAACGACAGGCTCCAGGCAGCGATAGAGCGTGTTGCCCGCATCCTCGGGCAAGACCTCACGACACAGAACCCCATTCTTAATACACGCTTGCCGGACGGCTCGCGGGTTGCGGTTGTCGGTCCTCCATCTTCGATCAACGGCCCAACCCTTACCATCCGCAAGTTCAATCGCTGGTATAGCTCCGATGAGCTGATTTCGTCGGGCAGTATGCCGTCGCACGTTCGGGATACTGTCGTGCGCCTGATCGGGGACAGAAAGAACGGGATTATCAGCGGTGGAACCGGTAGTGGGAAGACAACTCTGATGAAAGCTTTCCTAGATCACATTCCAGAGTACGAACGCTTGCTCATCATCGAGCAACCTGCCGAGCTAAAAGTATCCCATCCCAACGCGGTTCGTTGGGAAGCAGTCGAGGAGATTCCCGGTCAGGTTGCGATCACGCCGAGCGAGCTTTTGGCCGCTGCGCTTCGCCATCGTCCTGACCGGATCATCATGGGTGAGATACGCAATGAGTGCGGCTATGACCTCCTGCAAGCCATGAATACAGGGCATGGCGGCACCCTCTCTACCATTCATGCAAAGTCGGCGCTTGACGCTCTGAATCGGCTCTCCAATCTGGCCCTGAGTGCCAGGCCCAATCTGAACCACGCATTCATGCGTTCGGAGACGGCGGAAGCCATCGACTTTGTTCTGTATTGCGAGCGCGATCATACGGGCCGACGCCGGGTGCGCGAGGTGATTGCCGTCAACGGCTACAGCCATGTCGAACAATGCTTTCTTACGGAAGACATCTATCGTGCTCCGGCTCAGGCAGCGTGAGCTACGGAGAGGAGTTCGAGCATGAGTTTTCGAGTCATCTTGCCAGGCCCATCGGTGACAAATTGCCCCACGATGGACGAGTCATTTCAGCTTGGCTCTTGGGGCCAAAACATGCGCGGTAACGGTAGCCTTCAGCGCCCTGTTGTGAGCGTTCGTTGCCGGTCGTGTGAAAGCTACGGTCTTGTGGTATGGCATGGGCCGGATGCTCGATGGGAACGGGTTCTCCCAATGTGTCTCCCCAATACAATCCCGTCTCATGCTCGGTCACTGCTTCGGGGAATACCCCTATTGCGCCCTGCGGCACGGCGTCGTTCTGCTTTCCCGGTGCCCTCCAGAACAAGTTTGAAAACGGCGGCACAGAACGCCGCTCAAACTTCTTCCGGCCTGCGCCCAATAAAGCACTCCTTGGCGCTTGGGAGCATAGGCCCACTTCGCTTGTTAGTGACCCGAGCAAGTTCGGGAATTCAAAACGGAGACACCATCATGGAAACGAACCTCGCAATCCTCATCGGCAACCTCGGCGACAACGCCCAAACCCACACCAAGAACGACCGCACTTTCACCACGTTCTCCCTGGCAACTTCGACTCGCTTCAAGAACAAGGACGGCAAGTACACGACGCTCACCGAATGGCACCGCTGCATCGTCTTCGGCCCGCGTGCAGAGGCCGCCGCCAAGCTCGAAAAGGGTGCGCACATCGAGGTGCGGGGAGCGATCCGACACACGGAGTACAAGGGCGGCAAGCGCGACTCGATTGTCGTCAACTCCTTCCTCAAACTCGACCGCACGCAGCGGATCGAGTCGGACGAACTGGAGCACGAAGATATCCCCGATGAGGCGATGGCTGAGTAAGCCATCCCTCATCTGTAGAAGCCCGGCACATCACCGGGCTTCTTTCACTGCTTTAGCCCGCATGATCGCACTCGCAAAGAGGTCCGCTATGAGTCAAATCGCTGCCCGCTTCCTCAGACGTTGCTTTGCCCCGGAAGAGACGATAGCCGTCCTGTTGCGGGGAGAGAATGGCGCTACTCCCATGCAACGAGTCGTGCGTTTGGAGCAGGCTTTAGAGACCCGGTATATGGCTTGGCTCTCTTACGAGAACCAGCATGGCCGCAACAACGTTTATGTCGCTGTCAATCCACTTCACCCCGGCAGCCGCAAACGCACCAAGGAAAGCATCGCTTCCGTCCGGCATCTGTATATAGATATCGACACGGATGGAGACGCCCGGCTCGCTGCGCTCCGGGCATCGGAGTTTGTACCGCCGCCGACCTCGATTCTCTCTACGTCGCAGGGCAAGTATCAGGTGCTTTGGCGCGTCGAAGGGTTCGACTTTGCGAGTCAAGAGCAGATGCTCAAGCTGCTCGCCATCGCCTTCGGAGGCGATCCCGCTTGCACCGATTGCAACCGTGTCCTTCGTGTGCCCGGTTTCCTGAATCGGAAATACGATCCCGCGTACAGAGTCACGGTCGAATATCCCGATGATTCCATCTGGACTCCCGGTGACTTCGAGCTGGACGCGGGTGCGGTGGATGCTATGGCCTTCGACCATGCCATCACGGCCCGGATGCAGATGGGAAAGCACAGCCATTCGGAGAGCGATTGGGCATGGGTTTCCCATGAGCTTGCCCACGGCAAAGATGCCGTGAAGCT
The DNA here is from genome assembly GCF_004339725.1 of Acidipila rosea. Classification (GTDB taxonomy): domain Bacteria; phylum Acidobacteriota; class Terriglobia; order Terriglobales; family Acidobacteriaceae; genus Acidipila; species Acidipila rosea. Next base: position 34,322 of record NZ_SMGK01000009.1, read on the forward strand.
GACTCGGGAGCTGGCGTCGCGCCGCGCCGACAAGCCCAATCCTTTTTACTACGCGCTGCGCACCGTCGATGTGGCTTCGGCTCGCCTTTGGCTCATCGAAGGCATCGCCATCGACGACATAATCGCCATGCTTGAATCCCGCCGTTGTTCCGAGCTTCCCGCAGCGCTTTGTTCCACTCGTGCGCGGGAGATTGCGGCGACGGCGCAGCGCATGATTGCCCAACCAAAGACAGCCTGATTTTCAACCCCAAAGGAGAACACAATGCCCCTGCTAGAAGTCACCCAAACCCGCCACCTCAGCGCCTCGATTCGGTTGACAGATACGACCGCTACTCAGGTCGATCAGTACGCCACTTTTATTCACGCTTCTGCGAACGATGTCGTGGAGCAGGCGCTTGCTTATGTGTTCTCGAAAGACCGTGAGTTTCAGGAGTTCCTTCGCACTCCCGAAGCACAGCGGGTTACACCGACCTTGCGCGTGCGCAGAGCTGCTGCAAATGAGGCAGCGGAACCGGCTGTGAAGAAGCCGGTTTCCGCAGCATCTTCGGCGTCCCAAACACCGGCAGTTGTGGCGGGATCGAAGGCATGATCCTCCACCTACATCCGTGGCAGTGCCAGAGCGGTGCTGCGCACCGGGTGTATTTCGACACTCCACCCCTAATGGGGAGCTGTTTAGCTCCCTGCGGGAGCTAATGGGTTCCGTGGCAAAGCACAGGACTTACGAAAATCGGGGAGCTAGTTAGCTCCCTGCGATTTTCGAGAATTGGAGCACTGCGGCATGGCGATTCTCGATGCACAGATGACTACAAAGCGCGGCAAGATTCGTGGTCGTGAGAGCCGCAATCAGACTCTCACGACCAAAGTTACCGCCACGGAATACCGCACAGTAGAGGACGCCGCAAGGGCGGAAGCCAAGACGACTGGCGAATGGCTGCGCGACCTAGCATTGGACGCTGTTGCCTCACGAGCAGAAGGCGGGTCAGAAAAGATCATGCTGCCGGAGATTGTAGGCGTCCGTTTGCTGCTTGTGAATGCGCTGCGCTCGGTTGCTATCGGGCAAACGATGACACCAGAAGCATTCGACAAGTTACTGGATCAGATTGGCACGGCGAAGCATGAGCTGGCCGGGAAACTCCTGGCCGAAGAAAGGAGATAAGGCAATGGCAAAGACAATGTGGGGTCGCAAAGAGACGATCATCTGGCCGCAACACCGGCCCATCTATACCCATAGCGCGATCTTCGCCGCCATCGTTCTGACGATCATGTTTGTCTATGCTCGACTTCGGTTTGTCGGTACGCCGTTGCAGCGGTTTTATATGCCGGTCTATGTGCGTACCTCCTTCCTCGGATCACTCAGCCGGACGCATCGCAGCCAGTACCGGATGCTCTTTCTGACGGGACGCGGTATAAAGCCAAGCCCTGCCATGACTGATGACGTAGTGCATGGAAAGACCATCGAACCGGGTGGCAGAATCATTCCGCTGGCCCTCTCCCCATCTGCCATCCAGCACGGAGACGATCTGCTCTTTCGTGGCCCAGTACGGGAATATGTGGATGCCCGGCTGTTTGACTACCTCAAGGTAGCTATCTATAAAAGTGACCTGTCGGACATGCTGAAAATCCCGCTGCTTTGCGGCGCGGGCCTCTTCCTCGCTCTGACGCCGTTCGCCGTCACCAAGGATGTGAAGCGGCAGAAGGCGCTCAAGTATGGACGGCGGCTGAAAGGCCCGGAACGGCTCACGCCGAAGGAATTCAATCATGCCGTCAAGGGCGACGGAATCGGCTTCAAAACCGACGACATGAAGGAGATGATTCGCATTCCGGCGAAGGCCGAAGCGCAGCACATGCAGATCATCGGAGACACAGGCTCAGGCAAGTCCGCCCTGCTGTTCCAGGTGCTCCGGCAGGTGCAAGGTCGGGGAGATTCGGCCATCGTGTATGACCCGGCCCGCGAGTTCGTGAAGCGGTTCTATGACCGTGGCCGTGGGGATGTCATCCTCAATCCACTCGACGCACGCTGCCCCTATTGGGGGCCAGCCGAAGAGCTGCGCAGCCGCTCCGAAGCAAAGGCATTGGCGGCGTCTCTCTTTCAGCCGCCGCAGGATCGTAAGGGAGAGTTTTTCATCGAGTCGCCGCAGAAAATCTTTGCGTTTCTGATGGCTTACAGGCCGACGCCGGAGGAGCTGGTGCAGTGGATGTCGAACCCGGACGAGATCGACCGCCGACTGAAAGGCACGGAGCACGCGCACCTGATCGACCCGCGCGCGCAACAACAGCGTGCCGGTGTGCTCGGTTCGCTTGGGTTGGTTGCCGATAGTCTGCGCCTGCTTCCCAGGAAGGAGGAAGGCAATGGCACATGGACGGCAACGGAATGGGCTGAAAAGAGAAAGGGCTGGATCTTCATTACGTCTCTTCCGGCAGAGCGAGAAGCGCTTCGGCCCTTGCAGAGCTTATGGATTGACTGGCTGGTCTTGCGGCTCTTGAATGAGCCAACGAAAGACCAGAAGCGCGTCTGGTTCGTGATTGATGAGCTGGCGAGCTTACAGAAGTTGCCGCAGCTTCATACGGCGATTACCGAAGGGAGAAAGGGCCAGAATCCCGTCCTGCTCGGCTTCCAGGGCAAGGCACAGCTTGAGTACCTGTACGGCCATCTGGCCGAGGTAATGCTGTCGCAGCCTGCGACGAGCGTTTGGCTTACCACCAAGGAGCCAAACGCCGGGGAGTGGGTGTCGAAGTTCATCGGAAAAGTAGAGATTGAACGGCTGCGCGAGACGCACTTCGATGGGACGCGCGCCGGTCACAATTTCACCATCGAGCGGCAAGTTGAGCCGCTGGTGCTGGAGTCGGAAGTCTCCGGCCTGCCGGACCTTCATGCCTTCATGAAATACCAAAACAAGGTCACGTACTTTTCCTTTCCATACTTCGATATGCCGGAGGTCGCCAAGCCTTTCGAGCTGCGCGAACGCCCGGATGACAAGCTCCCGTATATACCGAAGACGGAACCCGGTACGGCGGAATTGGCACAGGAGCCGCAGCCTTCCGCCGCTTCTGCCGAACCGCAGCCACAACCCAACGAGCCCGCCGCAGCGCACGAGATGCAGCAGGAAACCAGCGTGCAGGACGATACCAGCGAGCAACAGGCTCTCACGTTCAAGGGATAAGGAGCCGTCATGTTGAACATCTCGAAACCGCTCTCGGCAGGACAGGCGCAGACTTACCACGCTAAGGAGTTCACCGCCGCTGAGCAGAACTATTGGAAGCAGGGCGACACCATTCAGGGTGAGTGGCATGGAAAGCTGGCCTCTGAGTTCGGTTTATCGGGAGCCGTAGGCGCGGAAGAGTTTGCCCGTCTATCGGAGGGGCAACACCCTGAGACCGGTAAGCAGTTGGTCTCCCATCGCGTCGTCCACGAGTACCGTAACGCCCAGGGAGAGATGGTTTCGCCGGTCGAACACCGCGCCGGGTGGGACGCTACGTTTTCCGCGCCGAAATCCATCTCTCTGACCGCCCTTGTCGGTGGCGATGACCGGGTGCGCGAAGCACACCGCGAGGCCGTCAACATCGCCTTGAGTGAGTTGGAAAAGTACACGCAGGCCCGCATCGGCGGCAACAATCCTGCCGAGACGACCGGAAAGTTTGCAGCGGCGAAGTTCGAGCATGACACCGCACGTCCGGTCGATGGTTACGCTGCGCCGCAGCTCCACACGCACGTCGTTATCTTCAATATGACCGAACGCGACAACGGAAAGATGCGAGCCTTGCAGCCGCACTCGCTCTTTGAGAGCCAGCAGTTCGCTACCGCTGTCTACCAATCTCATCTGACCTACAAGTTGCGCGAACTTGGCTATGAAATCGAGGCCGGCAAGAGTGGAGCACCTGACGTAAAAGGCTACACACCGGCCTATCTTGAGGCATCCAGCCCGCGCCGCCAGCAGATCGAAGAAGCCCTCTCGCGCAGCGGGTTTGCTGGACCGGAGGCTGCGCAGATTGCGGCACACAACACACGCGATAAGAAGGTCATTCTATCTCCCGATCAAATCCTGGCCGCACACAAACAGATTGCCGATGAATTCGGAAATCAGGCTGACAGGGTTGTGGCCGAGGCGCGGCAGCGTAGACAGGAGCAGGCCCAGCAGCAGCCTGCAAAAGAGCGTCAGCAGCAGGTGCGCGAAGCCGTGACCTTCGCCCGCGATAAGGGCTTCGAGCGTGAGGCCGTCGTCGATGAACGCGCCCTCTACGTGGATGCCTTACGCCGTGGCATGGGCGAGATGACCTACCCGGAGGTGCGCGCCAGCTTCGAGGCACGTATCGCCTCCGGCGAGTTCAAACAAATCCCCGACGACGGCTCCAAAGCCGGACGCAGGTTCACCACTGCGGCGACCATCCTCGCGGAGAGTGAAATCGTGCAGAAGGTGCGGGACGGACAAAGCCGCGCACCGCAGATTATGGGGATTGAAAGCGCAATCCCGCTCGTAGATTCGCGTCCTCATTTCAACGCCGCACAGAAGCGGGTCATCGAAGAAGTTCTTACTTCCTATGACCACGTGCAGGGATTGCAGGGACGAGCAGGCTCAGGCAAGACCTCGGTCCTCGAAGCCATACGCGAAGGGGCGGAGAAAAATGGCTATGCCGTGGAAGGATTCGCGCCGACATCGCGCGCTGCGAAGCAGCTCCGCGATGCGGGAATTAAGGCGGACACATTGCAACGCTTCCTCGGGGGCGGCGGCCTGCAGGCCGACGGCGGTGATCCCGCGAGAAGGCATCTCTACATGGTCGATGAATCCTCCCTGGCATCGACGCAGCAGATGCATGATTTTCTGAATAAGATTGGCCCGCAGGACAAGGTTCTGTTGATTGGCGATACGCGCCAGCATCAGGGGGTGGACGCCGGGAAGCCTTTCGAGCAGTTGCAGGAAGCGGGCATGAGGACGGCGCAGCTTGACCAGATCATGCGCCAGAAAGACCCTGAATTGCTGAGAGCTGTTGAGCATCTGTCCAACAACGAAACCGCTGTAGGTGTAGAAATGCTTTCCCGGCAGGGGCGTATCAGAGAGATCGTTGACCCGCAGGAACGTGTCGCTGCCATCGCCAAAGACTATGCCACGCATCCCGAAAATACGCTTATCGTATCGCCGGATAACGCTTCGCGCCGCGCCATCAATCAGGCCGTGAGGCAGGAGTTGCAGGCGCTAGGCGTCGTAGACAGCAAAGATCACTCCATGCGAGTTCTCGCGCCGCGCAACGACATGACTGGAGCTGACCGCGAGTGGGCCGCTCGCTATCAGCCGGGAGATGTTCTCCATTACGTGCGTGGCAGCAAGGAGCATGATATCGAGGCCAGAAGCTATGCCCAGGTAGTGACGACGAGTGCACCTGAAAACCTCGTCACCGTGCGAAAGGCGGACGGCCAGCAAGTGACCTATGACCCCTCACGGTTGCGCGGCATCGCGGCCTACCGCGAGATCGAGCGCGAATTTTCGGTTGGAGACAAGATCCAATTTACGGCTCCGTCGAGAGACTTGCAGGTAGCCAATCGTGACCTCGGCACAATCCAGCACATCGGCGAGGACGGCACGATCAGTATTCGCATGGACGGCGGAAAAGACAGGATTGTGCGCTTCGACGCGAATAGCATGAGACACCTCGATCATGGGTACGCTGTCACTTCACATAGCTCACAGGGACTCACATCCGAACGCGTGATCGTCAACATGGACACTGAAGTTCATCCTGAGCTGATGTCCAGCAGGTTCGCTTATGTATCGGTCTCCCGCGCCTCGCATGACGCGCAGATTTACACCAATGATGCCGCTTCGCTCGCTGGCAAACTCAGCCAGGACGTGAGCAAGAGTGCGGCGATCAGTTTTGGCAATGCACAAAGCAATGCGATGGGACAAGGATTGGTTCTCACACCGCGATGAACCTTGTCTAAGCATCCCTCATTGAGACGGCCGCCTGAGAGGCATCAACAATGCACACGTCTATCGCGTTTTTGATTCGCTGCCGAACTGTAGGAGGGATGTCATTGAAGTCGTGCGAAACAAGAACTTTCTCGTCAGAATTATGAGCTATAAAGACGAAGGTTCTATCGGGACCATCAGGAATCTGCTGCAATATGTGGCGCTTCGCGGCCTGTGGAACTTTTCTAGGCAGCATCGCAACCCGGCCAGTCCGGGCAAGGTATCCCACTAGCGCATATCCCAGCGATCCATCGCGCAAATGTGCAATGTATTCACGTCCGATGATGCTACGGTTCTTCGACTCTTCAAGATCAAACCCCTCATCAACGCAAAGTTTTGACTCTCCGTCGTTAAGAAGTTCAATCAGCATTTGGCAGCTTGCCTGTCTTTGCTCTTGCTGATTTTCCGCATGAAGAAAAATGTTTGTGTCGATCACAATATCCGTTAGCATAGCGTCACCTCACCACTGGCGACTTAGCCAACGTTTTCGCTCTCTGCGACTGGGCGGACGCCAGTGCTAACGACTCACGTAGGCTGTCCTCAAAGAAGCCTTTGGGCCATGTGTCCGGCTGAATCTTGCCATCGGATTCCAGGGGAATGTTTTGAATTGTTGAGACACCATCTTTTTTCTCGACGAAATACAGTGCAACGTCTTGTGGTTTAATTTGCTGGTTTGCGATCAGCCGCCGAAGCCGCAGAAGGAGATGTTCACTATGTGTCTCCACAATCACGCGTTGGTCATTGTTAGCCATTTCGACGAATAGATCGGCGAGCGCGTATTGCAGGCGAGGATTGAGGTGGATTTCCGGTTGTTCCGCGATCGTCAGACTTCTTGTGGGAGCGGTTAAAGCTTGAACGATCAATGGCAGAACTTGTGAGGCACCAAAGCCTGAATCAGCGATATTAGTGACACGAGAACCTGTCGAATCAACGAAGAATAATGAGAAGAGTTGGCCATCGGAAAGATTCCTCAATTTCAACTCGCGACCAAAGTCAAACTGTCTTACCCAATGATTGAGCTTCGTCTGAATCGTAGGCATCTGCCTGCGGAGAAGGTTCGCCATGTGCTCACCATGTGAGCCAACTGAGGCAGGCATATCATTTGAGACCTCGTAATACCTACGAGGTCTGTCTCGCAAGGGACCGATATATGCGAGGTCGCTCAATACGTACCGCAATTCTTCGTTCATAATCCCGAGCGCGGTCAGATACATAGAAAATGGCTTTGAAAAATTAACTTCTATTTTCTTCTCTAAATTGTCTTTGACCTGTGTACCGCGTATTGCCCGTGCGGGTGTAAAAAGGAAATTCAACGGCTTACTCGTCTGTGCTGCGTCGAGTTCACGTCCCTGTAGTTTGATCCAATCACTGGCGAAGCTGTATTTCCCGTCCTTTCTCAGCGTCTGAGAAAACAGCGGTCGATTATGCACATCTTGGAGCTCAAATCGAGAAAGAACAGGTTCTTCCGATTGCGTATCAGAAGACACGGAAAATTCTATTGCTCCAGGAGGGTATGTTCCGAGTTTGCCGAGCTTTCTCCTTGTTTGAACATGCGGATGAAACCGAAATCCGAAGGACATTTCCTGTGAAAGGTCGCCGTTGTGGACAATGTCCTTATAGAATCCAAGGTCTATATTGGGGCCACGGGTGACGAGTGGAGCGGTCGCCTCACGTGATGACATGGTCTGATCCATCAGCAACAACGGGCTCACGATGCTCGACTTGCCTGAATTATTGGGGCCGATAATTATCGTCAGCGGCTTCAGAACGATCCAGCCAGTATCCCGAAAAGCTCGATAATTCTTCCAGCGAAGTTCATAGTTGACGTGAAGGCTCAAGGTAGCTCCGAAGTAGCGCAATGGCGCGGGTCAGGCAAGTTCCGATGCCGTGTCGGGCATGAAAATGGATGCAATCGGTACTATTAGAAATCCACGAAATTATACCTGACCGCACCACAAACGGTTTCTGTCGGCAGGAGCTACGCCATCCCTGAATGCCAAAACCACGTCTGGTCATGGTTCCTCATTTGGGAGTGGACTGTAGAGTTTACGTTCCAAATACGGGACCACGAAATCTCAGCGCGGAACATCTCCATCTGTCGCTACATACCACGGGACTTCACGAGAACGGAACAACTCGGGATGCCTCGTCGTCAGGTGTGAAAGCACCGTCCGCGCGATTCGCACGCTGTGTTCAATCTCCTTGTCCCACTCAGCATTGGACAGTCCCTCGCTATGAGTCGCAGGCCACTTCGCAGTTCTGATTCCTAGAACCAGACTGGCAGCGATTGCAAGCGTCGGCCCCAAGCGCTCCTGTTCCACTTCCTTCCGAAAACCGCCCACGCGCGACCCATTAGTGGAAGTCATGCGACTCTACCTCCAATCCGCGCTGCGGCAACGGAGACATGCGCGTGGAACGTACATGGACGACTCCGCCGTCATTCTGGAGCGGTCCTTCCAGGCTGATGAATTTGCAGAGCACCACCGTCTCACGATTCCGCTCAAAGAACTCTTTCGTGACCATCACATTGAAGATGCCCGTCTCATCCGCGATGGACATGAAGACCATTCCATTCGCCGTGCCGGGTCGCTGCTTTACAATCGCCAGGCCGGCCGTGCGCACGTAGTCTCCCGTCTTTCTGCGTTGCAAGTCCGAAGCTGTGAGAAAGCCCCGGCACCGCAGCTCTTTGCGACGGTAGTGCATCGGGTGATGGCCTACCGTCAGTCCCATCCCTGCATAGTCCGCAACCAATCTTTCCTCATCGCTCATGGAGTCGAGCGGCAAGGATGCGTCCTCTTCTTTTAGCCAATTGCTCTGCTGGCGCAAGAGCGGCCCTTCGAGCTTGCCCGCACGTTCCACTTGCCAGAGTGCATCCCGGCGATGTGCAACTCCCTCCAGTTGATTGAGCGCCCCGATGCGGGCAAGGAGCGCCAGCTCCCCACGACTCAGGGACGCCACACGCAGGGTCAAATCTTCTATCGAGCGGAAGATGCCGCCTTCCGTACGGGCCTTCACCAATGCTTCGGCAACATGCTTCCGCAGTCCCTTTGCGTATCCCAGACCAAGACGCAACGATTTGCTGAAATCGGCCTCATGTTCTATCGAGCACTGCCAGTCGGAGACCTGCACGTCGATGGCTTTCACGCGCAGGCCATGCCGTCGCGCATCTTCCACAATCACAGCGGCGCTATAGAAGCCCATCGGTTGGTTGTTCAGGAGCGCAGCCGTGAACGCAGCCAAGTAGCGTTCCTTGATGTACGCGGACTGATACGCGATCATCGCAAAGCTCGCCGCATGAGATTCTGGGAAGCCATACAGAGCGAAAGCACCGATCTGCTCAATAACTTGTTCCTGTATCTCAGGGGCGATTCCGTTCGCCGTCATGCCGGAACGCATCTTCGACTCCAGATTCTTCATACGTTGCCAGGACCGACGCATCCCAACGGCGCGGCGCAGTTCATCGGCATCAGATGCGCTGAAGTTCGCAATCGCCATCACCATCATGAGCAACTGCTCCTGAAACAGCGGAACACCTTTGGTCCGCTTCAATGGCTTTTCGAGCGCCGGATGCAAATACGTCACCGGCTCGATACCTTGGCGTCGCCGGATATACGGGTGCATCATCTTTCCCACGATGGGGCCGGGACGGATAATGGCGACCTGCACTACGAGGTCGTAAAACTTTTCAGGGCAGTTCTTCGGAAGCGATGCCATCTGCGCGCGTGACTCCACCTGAAACATCCCGATGGTGTCTGCACGTTGCAGCGTGCAATACACACGATCGTCCTGTGGGAGCTGCGCAAGGTCGATCTCATCTCCGTAATGCTCAGGGATGAGTTCGGTACAGTCCTTGAGCACGGCCATCATGCCCAGGCCGAGGACATCGACCTTAATCATGTGCATGTCCGCGCAATCTTCCTTGTCCCACTGAATCACCGTGCGGCCCGGCATGGATGCCCGTTCCAACGGCACAACCCGATTCAGTTGCCCTTGGCAGATCACCATGCCCCCGGAGTGTTGTCCGAGGTGACGTGGCAGGTCTTGAATGCGTGTACAGAGTTCAAGGTATTTGGCAATGCGCGGGTTCGAGATGTCGAATCCCGCTTTATCGAACGAGTGCGCCATCGTGTCCGTAGGGCCGCGCCACTCAAAATGACTCACCAGCCCGGACAGCCGCCGCAGAGCTTCGCGGTCGAAGCCGAGCGTCTTTCCTACTTCGTTCGCAGAGGACTTCCCGCGATAGGTGATGACGTTGGCACACATCGCCGCGCCGAGTTCACCATAGCGCTCATAGATGTATTGAATCGCTTGTTCGCGTTTGTCTCCCGAGGGCAGATCGAGGTCGATGTCCGGCCATTCGTTTCGGCTCTCGTTGAGGAACCGCTCGAACAGCAGTTCCATGCCGACCGGGTCCACGACCGTAATTTCGAGCGCGTAGCAGACGGCCGAGTTGGCGGCGCTGCCACGGCCTTGAATGAGAATCCCGTTCCGCTTGCAGAACTGAACGATATCCCAAACGATCAAAAAATAACCTGCAAAGCCCAGCTTCGCTATGAGCGAGAGTTCGTGTTCCACCTGCTTACGCGCTCGTGCCATCAGATCGGCGTTTCGCTTCGGGCCATATCGACGGAGTACGCCCTCTTCCACTCGTTTGCGTAGGAAGGAGTCCATCGTGTCGCCGGGCGGCACTGGATACGCGGGAAACTGATAGCCGAGGTTGTCGAGCTGGAATTCGAGGCGCGACGACAGTTCCACGGTGTTGTTTGTTGCTCCCGGCACATCGCGGAAAAGATTCACCATCTCCTGCGCGGAGCGAAGATGACGCTGCCCGTTCACCGCCAGCAGGCGTCCCGCATGATCGAGCGTGGTGTGATGACGAATCGCGGTGAAGAGGTCCAGCACCTCACGTTCGTAGGCCGTGGCGTAGCGAACGCCGTTCGTTGCGATGACCGGCAGCTTGAGAGATTGCGCAAGATCAATCGCAACCTGATTCCGCCACTCTTCCTCACGCTCCTGGTGCCGCTGTAATTCGACATACACATTGCGCGGACCATAGACAGAGACCAGCTTCTCCAGCGTTTCCCGGCCCGCCTCCGCACCACCTTTGACGAGTGCAGCGGCTAATGGCCCTTCATCGCCTCCAGTCAGGCAGACCAGACCTTCGGAAAACTCCTGAAGATCGCGAAGCAATGCAGAGCCTTCCGCTTTGCCTTTCTCCCGCAACTTGAATCGTGTCGTGAGTTGACAAAGGTTTTGATACCCGGTCTGCGATTCGCAAAGCAGAGAGACCCGCGCCGGTTCGATGCCGAATTGATGCGGCAACCACTTTGGGGGCGCAAGCCTAGGACCGAAACTGGCAACGACAATCTCCGCGCCCACATGGGCCTGCACACCGGCACGCTTCGCCGCCGTATGAAAACGTGCCGACCCGTAGACCCCATTGCGATCCGTCAAGGCCAGCGATGGCATCTCCAACTCAGTCGCTCGTTCAATCAGAGTTTCGGGTTGGGAAGCTCCTTCGAGAAAGCTGAAGGCGCTCGCGCTGTGGAGTTCCACATACTCAGTCATAGAACCCTGCCATTTGCCAGCAGTGTTTCTTGAGGTCGCGGATGATGCAGCAACGCAGCTTGGTGTCGCTAGCGTCTGCGAGAACGAGATCCCACTGTGCCTGCCCCCAATGCTCCTGATTCCACCAGTCTGTCCCAATGACCCACGGTCCATAGGCCGATTCCACGCGATAGGTCTCATTGCGGAATCGAAGAGAACAAGGCGCTCCAGCTATAAGTTGAACCGTGATGGGTTCGGATGGTCGCAACTCGCGTAACGCGAAGCGCACTACATCGGCTTCTGTCGGCGCAGGTGCGGTTGTGGGAACGCGGAACTTCTCCATACGGAAGCCGCGAGGTTGATGCGTGTCCCGCAGTACCGCTTGTCCCACAGCGTCTTCGCCCACGATCTTGGCGATGCGGGCCAAAGTTACTTCCAGCCGCCCCGGTTCCGGCAACTGCGGAGAGAACAGACCAAGTTGCACTTTGCTGATATGTCCAGGCTCGGCCTCAAGCGCCACATGGAGGATGGCGGCTTGTGGCGGATGCAGCTCAAGTTCCATCTGCAACAACTTGAGCCAGAGAGCGCGTTCATTGGTAGGCGTGGGCGGAGACACCGTGCGCATATGCGTCGCTCCACCTTCAAGCGAGAGAGAAACAGAGACCGATGCCACGGCAAGGATGCGATCACTGGCGCGGCGGATAATCTGCTCCAGCATGAGATTCAACAGAAAGAGCAGGCCATCGAGCAGTTCAATGGGACTGTCCAGCTCCATCTCTTCGCGCAGCGTAAAAGGTGTCTCCCCCGGCTGAAACAGATGTGGAAGCTCGCCAGCAGCCAACTGACGCAGGCGTTTTCCATCCTGACCCAACCGTGCAATCAGACTCTTTTCAGGGAGCGTTGCGAGTTTGCCCAGCGTGCTGATGCCCCACGACGAAAGCGTAGACATCTGCGCGTCATTCAGTTCGAGTATGGCAAGCGGTAACGGCGCGAGTGCGTCCCGTTCTTTTCCTTGCGGAAGGACAGTGATCGCAGCTTTCGTGGACATGCCACGCGCCATGCACCACGCCGCATGGAAGTTCCCACTGACAGCAATCGTGGCCGCCATGCCTAGTGAACGGATTCGTTTCAGGAGTTCTTGTGCAAGTTGTCGCGGAGGTCCGAACAACGACTCCGTTCCACTGATGTCGAGGACGCACAGAAAGGCACTCTCAAAAGTACATGCTTCTATACGCGGTGTGAAGCCCCCGGCCACTTCCTGTACGATCGTGCGCGCTTGCGCTTCCTCGTGCGGTGTCCGCGCCAGCGGTATCACTGAGGAGATCGTCTCTACTTCCACGCGCGTCATGCCATGCCGCACACCGCGAGTCCGCGCCTTAGTGTTCATCGCGCACACATACTCGCTTGGAGGAATGCCGTCGAGAATCGCGCACGGTTGTTCTCGCAGGGCGGCCCGTAGGCGCAACGGCGCCTGCGCAGGAAACTCTCTCACATAGAGCGCGGCGTAGAGTTCAGGCGCGTTCATCGGCGTCCCGCCCATGCTGCGTGTGTCTCCCACTCTGCCGCCGTCACCTTCGTTACCGGCTTCTTCATGGGAATGACATTGCTTTCCTGCATGAAGCGCTGCCGATGAATCTGTAGCCGATGTGCGCCTGCGGTCAGTACCGTTTTCCGTTGCGATGATTCACTGCATCCGTCGAGGTGAAGCACCAGTCCTGCGCTGCTGTTGGCGCAGGCGTGCTGTGAGAGTAACAGCACACTCGAACGTGAGTGTTCCGCCGCAGCACGGTAGCGGAACCAATGCGCCAGAGGAATGCGGCTGGTGTACTTCGCGGACAGGCTTGCCATATCGAGCACCACGGCACTGAAGCCGCCACCTTGCAGCAGCAGGTCGGTCACTTTCAACGCCTGTTCAATACGCGCCCAAGGCGAAAGCTGCGCAGCAGATCGAGCGTCTTGTGCCGGTCGTACCGTATTGCCGAACGGTCGAAGCACGCTACCAACGGAATCGTTACTCAGTTTCTCCGTTCCGAAGAAGCCTTCGAGGGCACGAGCTACGCTCTTCGATTCCTGGCGGGGATGCGTACCGCAACCTCCACCATGCAGACCCTTGATCGGCTCAGGACGCACCAGACAACTTTGCGGCAATTTGAATCGGGCAGGCGTCGTGTGGACACTTTCGCGGAAGATGCCGCAGCGCACCCAAAGCAAATATGGCAACGCAATGCCCGCAGCCGCTGCGCACTCCGGTTTGAGCATGTCGCCCACATCGACCCAGGCACATACCTTTCCCGCTGCCGTGAGTTGCGCGATAGAAGAGAGAGCCAGAGACGTTCGCCCGGAACTTTCCGGCCCGACGATCTCTGTTAGAGCACCGACCGGCAGGCCGCCCTCCAGCAACCCATCCACCGCATCAATCCCGGTGGGAGTCGTCGGACGGACGACACGCGCACGCGGCGTCAGAGCCGATGGCAACTTGTGCGCTAGGGCGCTTTCTATCTGAACCCGAAGACTGGAGGCCGAAGTCATAGTATCTTCGCCATATCTTCGCCTATACATAGAGGGGGCAGTCAAGCGTCTCCTGCACCGAGGATGGGGCTAGCACGACCTATGTTGAACAAATGGAAGGAGAAGAATTTCTAACGAAAACTGGGATGCCAAGTATTATTCGTCCGCCTGAGGCGAAGTTCGCACCATGACACCATCCAGACGACCAGCTCCCGATATCACCTTCAGTGTCGATCGAATTCCAATACTCAACGTCAGGTTCATGTACATTCGCTCTCGCCCGGTCTCCCGGGCTGTGATTGCTCTTGCTATCTGCGATTTCAAACCTAGGCAAACGGGATGTCTTCCGGGAATGTGCTTCTGTCGAAGCGATTCGACATTGCCTCGCTTCCGCTAACGGCGTTATCAGTAGCTGAACAGCCGGGGATCTAGCGGTTACGAAGATCCGGCTTCTTAAGCAGGATTCGGTTACGTTCCAGCTCGTAAATTCACTGCTTGGCCGCAACCCAGTAGTTAAAAGCGAATCTGAGGTCAGCAGTGGGAGGGGGCACATTCCCAGAGAGAATGCTGCAAGGGCATGTGAGGTAATCTCCTCCACAATTCAAACATTTCGCCGAAGCCACCTTAAAGGCCTGTCGAGTCTCCAAACCAATTTCATTCATTTCTTCGGTTGTTGTTCGTGGCTCAGCCGGACCGGACGACACGGGCTCGCCAATTTTATCGGCAATTGCGGGTAGCAGTGCGATCTTCCGTCGCGGATATAAATTCAAACTCTCCGGATGCACATACTCCAAAGCAGTATCTACACCCTCGCCAAATGATGCGATGGCTTCTGCGGTATTCCTGACCCAGTCCGCAACTGATTCCGTCGGCGGAAAAGGTTGGTCTCGGTTCAGCCAATCTAAGACCTCAGTGCATCTCCCAAAGATAGAAACGGAGAGCGTGTACTCGGAAAGCGCAAGAGAAAGATTAATTAACACCGGGGAGGCAGGGTCCACCTCGTTTACTTTTGAAACAAGTTCGCGGTAAGCCTCGGTCGTGTGCTTGAGCGCATCTCGGGTGCGGTGAATCACTACGGGCATCTGCAAATAGTTGTCGTCGAAAGCCATGAAGCGTGCATTCGGTGCGAAAGTCAATCTATGACCCTCCCGCCCCAAAATCTTCATCAGTTCCACAGCTCTCAAATCGAAAAGAGCATATTCTGATTTTTCGCTTTGTGCCCACACATAAGGGAACGCAACAGGTTCCTCCAGAATGTGTTCGAGCATCCCAGGCTGATGTGTCACCAAGACACGGAACGACCTCGCATCGTCGCACAACCAAGGAACTCGTTTGTCGAAGTTGAGGGACCGCGGGAATACATCCGTTATCTCCAATTCCTCGCGGATGTCCGTTTTGGACTTCTGGCTGCCGAAGTATTCCGAAACAAGTGCGTTATCTCGAAAGTGATTATGAATCACGCTTTTCCAACGTCCTATTTCAATGTTTCCATCGACGCGCCAAAGCTTCGTATATTCAGTCTGGCGACCAGCGCGTTTGAGATCCACATCGAGACGGGAGATCATTTCTTCCGGCGTGTAGGCGCGTATCGAGCCATCAAGATGTTCGATCCGGTTCGTCGTGGCATCGATCACGCTGTGGACGTAACGGCAATGCAGCTTCGTTCGGTCGGCACCACTCTCACTGTCACGCAACTCCTCGGCTTCGAGGATGAGCTCCGCGCTAGTTTCCTTTGTCCTTCGTTGCCACCAGAATTCTGTACGGGAAATTTTATGGTAGAACCGCTGACTTTCGTCCGCTGTGTGCGCCGTTACTCCAGTCTGAAGCGATGACAGGTCTTCATTGAATGTTGGCCCGTACCAGTAATCCAACTCCATGGTGTGAGCAGCCGTGTCGGCCAAACCCACCATGTCCAGGTCAAGCCTCACTCTCACATTCACGCTGGAGTCTTGCGCCATTTGGTGTAGTGTTCCCAGGAGCTCTTCGTTGAAGTGATTGAAAGGGCTCTCCGAGCGCCGCATGAATTGATGTGCGAACACACAAAGCTCACCGATCTGAAATATGCCTGGCCGGATCATCGTGAGAGTAGTGAATGGGACGAGGCCGTCCTTGTCTACTTGCTCAAAAATCTCTGGAAACGCTCTCTGTGCAAGACCTGCTCCTCGCAGAGCCTGCGCTCCCGAATCCCAGGGTATTTCCGAATCCGTTAGTACGTCTTTTCCTAAGAGTTCTTTAAGCCGCGTGATGGACTCTTGGGGTACGTCATGGATTGTGGAGGCGATGAACTTGACCCATCGCTGTTTTATCTGCAAATAGTCCTGGTCTGTTTCAGGCTCGATGACATGTGCGAGGACGCGGGTAAGGCCAGGTTCTAGGTAAACTGCGGCAGGAACGGTCCATCCGGCCGGTCTATGACGATCATGGCTGATGAGCAGGGGCATCCCAACATCAAAACTATTCTTCATAGAGTCGTAGAGGGCACCCGTGTCCATCCTCATGGACTTCCGATTGACCGAATCGCTCATAGTCGCCGCTATTTGAGATTTCACTAGGCTCCTCGACCAGTAAACACTTCTCCTCGGGAGAAGTTACCGCATCCCAGTTTACTAACTTCAAGAGACACGGTTGTTAATGGGAGTTGTCCCACATGTTGACTGATTTTGCTTGTCGGAAGTAATTCGGGGCCGCTCGATGCGTGCGTCGGGCGATTTGGCATCAATTGACACGGGAGCAGAGAGCAGGTCAGATCTCTTCGTAGCTGCCGACAACTCCGTGTTTATAAAGGCACAAGTTTGAATTTTCGGTCGACAATTGTTGGGCTGGCACTAGAGTGGTTGTGCGTTTGGCCAGTATTTATTGAATTCTCCCAAGGTTCGGGCCAGCATATCGTCACTCTTCTTGCTCACAACGGTAGCCTTTTTCCCGAGATGATTCAGAGAGGAACCGAAGTGATATAAAGCGGCTCCGTCAAGAATGACAAAACGGTCATGAAACGCGTTAGAGGAACGGGCTTCGACGTTTCCCCGCTGCTGCGCCAACTTCGCGTATGCCGCGCCGAAGCTTTTTGAAACATTCTGTGTCGCGAGCTGAACCGAGACCACAGGATCGAGAGCGGCAATAAAATCGAGCATAGATTCATCGACCCACGGGTCAATGATAACGATGTTACCCTTCGCCTGCTGGAAGACAAGCTGCACCTGGCGCATGCCGGTGTACACCTCGCCTTTCCCAATGAAGATTTCGATTTCAGCATAATCGGCATAGCTCTTTCCTTCGACAGCCGAGATGCCCTTTTCTGTCACTTTCACCCAGTTGTCGGGGATCGCAAGATCGGTGCCGGTCGGCGCAATCAGTCGGAGCCGGAGCAGCTCACTCCACGCCCAAATGAGCTTGTCCTTTTCTTCGGTCGTTAGGTCTGCCCGCAGCCAGCGTTCGAAGTCACCCTGTATACCCTTCCCGATGGTGTTGTATTTTTCGACGCTGCGATTGCTGCGCTGCTCGGCATAGATAAATTGCAGAAGAAAATACTTCAGAAGCTCATCGCCATAAGCGATTAGACCCTTCGTCTCAATCGCTTCGAGCAACGGGGCGTGCAAGTTTTGGGTCAGCTCAATGCTGTACTTGCTTCTCGGCCCATCGGGGTTGTCCCTGACGTCGTCAAGGAAGTCGCCGTTAAAAACGGCATCCGCATGACGGCCATTAGGCCCTACCAGTGTTAGGCGATAGTTACGGGTGTCGAAGTCGTAAAAGGCTTCGGCCAACGCCACGTTTGCGTCGATAGATTGAAGGCGCAGCTCAACGGCCTCGTGACCAGGGACGTTATCTGTCGGAAGAGGCTTATACGGCATAACGTATCTTACTGCGAAACGGAATGCCTCGGAAGGGCGAGCGAAAAAGGGCGGCGACGCTTGCATCTCGCTGGCGGATTACAGACTATTGCGCCCGTCTGTTTTTTGGACACTTCTCAACTGTCCGGCTATATAGTCAGTCAATGCACGAGGAAGCAAACAGATGAGATGCGACAAGTGCGGGCGAAACATGGTGAAGGTTGACCGTCGCGAAGAGATGACTGATCTTGACGATGATGCCACGGACGGCCAGGTCGCTGATTTTCTCGCGGCTGAAATGTCCAGTGACGCCGGAGCATGGTCCGTTGGCGTCATCGAATATCATTGCGCGAGCTGCAATGCCTACTATCAAATCCAAGAGGACGAATTGACGAACTACAAATCTCTCATTGTGGGCTGGCACGAAAAAGCCGCAGTTGAAGGAGATTATTTCTCTAGATTTGTTTTCGAGTACCTGGCCTTCATTGCCCACCTGAAAAACAATGTCTACTTTGGTGAAACAAGGGACAGAAGTGTTATTCAAAATCTCAAGCAGGATTTCAGACGTCAAAGTCTATACGTTCAATCCGTTCAATCGAACGCCGATCTTTTGAAGGCGTTCGAAGCCCTCATCAGAGAATTGCAGCGGAGCCCTCTCCGCAACAGTTCGATGGACCTTGATTATCCTGAAATCGACAAATGGTGGAATTGTAGTGGGCGAAAGCCGCTAGATAATGATTCTGGACAAGGAGGAATCATTCGCACGCCGCATGATTGGGAAAACACTATCGAGTTTTGGTACGGCGTTAGAAATAATCTCTTCCACGGCGGGAAGAGCCCAAACATTCAAAGGGATTTGTTTCTAGTCGAACATGCCTACAAGACGCTAGCGGTCTTCATGAAATCAGAAATTAGCGCTCTGGAATAGCATATTGGATAAACGCGAGTTCCATCGTGGAATCTATTTGTTTTGTCATCTCACATGATTTGGATGGCTGTTGGCTTAATTATCTCTGCTTTCGAAAGGTTCGGATGCTTCGTCTCTCTCCGGTTCGACGCAAAGCGGTCTCGTGCGGTATCCCACTATTGTTTTGCGTGTTGTCATCTATGCAATCGAGCGGGCAGTCACCCTTGCCTCCAGAGCTGAAGGGCGCACCCAAGCCGATGCCAGCCGTTACCGAAGATGATCGTGAACTAGGTAAGCTCCTCGACGGTATACATGGAGAAAAGCTTTCAGACTCACAGCGCCATCTTATCGACGCGTTTATCGGATCTCATCCCAACTATCCAGGGGGCTATGCCATCCGCGCGATGTATGCCTGTGGCGACGAGAAGCCAGGTTTACCCCAACTTGAATCGGATTTGACGCAAGCGACCGCGCATCCCAGCGGCATGAGTGCGACGATGGTAGACAACCCTGCCAGTCTTCGTGCAAAGATCGCCTTTGCTAACGGCGACTATCGCGCTGCGCTAGATCTACTCAGTTCGGCTGCGTCTGCGGACTGGAGCAGCGCCCCCCAGGTCTTCAATATCGCTGGTACAAAGCCTGAAGAGGAGAGTGGAGGGTTTTGTGCCTGGACGCTCGCCAATCTGGGTGTCCTTGCCGAGCATTTCCCCAATGACTGGCGCGTTCCTGCTCTTCGCGGGGCCTACTACGAATTTTTCACTACGTTTGGAGATGAGAGCCTTTACGCGACGGCAGCGACACAGTTTCACCTGGCTGACACCAAGGCTCTGAAATCTCCAGTCCCACCATATCTACTTGGAGAACTCCGGAACAAAGCCTCATTCTGGACAAAGAGAGCATGGACCTCCGATGCCGCTCGTACCGAGACACACAAGGAAGCGGCAGCATTCTTCACAGCATCTCTGACACGCGACCCCAGTTTCGCACCTGCCTATATGGCCCGAGCGGAAGCC
This sequence comes from Acidipila rosea, assembly GCF_004339725.1. GTDB lineage: Bacteria > Acidobacteriota > Terriglobia > Terriglobales > Acidobacteriaceae > Acidipila > Acidipila rosea. The sequence goes on from NZ_SMGK01000009.1 coordinate 54,084, forward strand.
TATCTCGAAACCAAACAGTACGCCTTGTCGATCAAGGATTTCACGCGTGTGCTCTCGATCACCCCCCAGAACTCTACTGCACTCACCGACAGAGGCAATGCTTATATAGAGAGCGGAGCATACTTCAAGGCAATTTCGGATTTCACCACAGCCATACCGCTTGAGATTAAGAGCGGCGATTCATATCTGCACACCATCTATGAGACACGAGGTGATGCTTATATGAAGGTCGGCGATGTCCGTAGCGCGATCAACGACTACACTGCCGCCCTACGACTCGGCTTTGGGAACATAACGATTCTGCTTAGCGTTCCCCAGATTCGCGCGCTGTATCCCGAGCTGAATCCTTTGTCGGATGCTGATGTTGTGCGTCTCATGCACGATCAGTTTCATCCCGAGGTCCAGTACCAAGGCTTCGCTGATGAGTTGCTGCACAACGATGGTCACTACGAAATCTCTCTGATAAATGACGTTTACGAAAAACGTGGCGACGCCTACATTCAAAGCGGTCGTTTTGCCGATGGAATAAACGACTTTCAGCGCATCTATCGTGGGATTCCAGCCTTTGCCGATTCCGTTGAACGTTGGCGTCCTTTTGACCAGTCACACACTCCAATATCGTATTTCCTGGATGTGAAAGGCTCCGCTCTTAGTGGATCGCTCAAGAGGGTCTGGGTAAAACGCTCCGAAAAGAGCGGCTATCAAGTAATTTCCTTCGAATTTAACTGCGCTTCGCGGGAAATGCGTACCCTTTCCGAAGCGAGGTATAACGCACAGGATGACCTACGCGGTAGTCCAATATCCGATCCCGAATCATGGCGTGGAGTTGTGCCTGACACCATTGGTGAAAAGCTCTTGAACGGTGTTTGCTCGTCCAACTAACTTCGCCGTGGCTTCTGCACGTTGAAGCGTTCGTTCAGCGAAGGATGTCCGGATTGATTGGTCCCGTTATGTCGGCATATCGTCAGTAAACATTTTTTGTCGCGTTTAGCTGGTCTCTTCGGCGATCAATAACGGCGCTTCGGCCATGCTTCGGTCTTGCGGTGTCCCTTCCTCCAGTCGAAAATTGCTGAGCCCGATGCCGACTAGACGATAGAGCTGTTTTGGTGAGAGATCGACTCTCTCTCGTAAGGCCAGCGCGATGTTCAGGAAAACCTCAAAGCTAGGAACTGGATCGCGCGAAGTCAGGCACCGCGTCAGAGATTGGAACTCCTTCGTCTTCAACTTGAGGACGACCGTCTTGGCTTCGCGCGCATTCTCTTTCGAGGCGTTCCAAACCTTCTCGGCTAATCGCCGAATGTGCGCTTCGCATTCCGCCAGGGAAATGTCGTCCGGGAATGTGTCCTCGGCAGAGATTTGTTTCCGCATCCGATTGGAAACCACGGGATTGTGGTCGATCCCGCGCGCCAGTTCGTAGAGTCGCTGCGCATAGCTTCCGAACTCTTGTTCCAAGGCTGTAAGTTCCATCGTGTAGATATCGCCGACGAGTTTGATTCCGGCCTTCGCCATGCGGGCCTCGGTCACTCTGCCGACGCCGGGAATGCGTCCGACTGGAAGCGCTAGCAGGAACGTTTGCACCTCATGAGGCTGAATCACGAACTGGCCGTTTGGCTTGCGCCAATCCGAGGCAATCTTCGCCAGAAATTTGTTGGGAGCCACGCCTGCTGAGGCCGTGAGTTGCAACTCGTCACATATCTGTTGCCGGATCGTCTTCGCAACCAGGGTCGCAGTCGGTATCCCTGTCTTGTTCTGTGTGACATCGAGATAGGCTTCATCCAGAGACAACGGTTCGATAGCGTCGGTATGCCGCTGAAAAATCTCCCGCACTGCCTGCGATGCGGCCTTGTAGCGCACGAAGTCAGGTGGGATAAAGACAGCTTCCGGGCACAACCGCTCTGCGCTCACCGCAGGCATCGCGGACCTCACTCCAAAACGCCGCGCCTCATAGGAGGCCGCGCAGACGACCGAGCGTCTTCCTTTCCATGCCACAACCACGGGACGCCCACGAAGACTTGCATCGTCGCGTTGTTCAACGGAAGCGTAGAAGGCATCCATATCGACGTGAACGATCTTGCGACTGCCGATCTCGGCAATGGCCGCCGCGACTGAGACCTTGGGATCAAGCATGGCAGAGTCCACAGCAGACATAGTGGTCTGTGAAAGCGTCCCACTCTGTGATGCCGGTAAAGGCCGAGCTTTTCGAATCAGCCAGGTCGCTCGATTTGAGAAACGCGAAATCCGATGGGCGGCGCTCAGCGAACGCACGCAATAAAACGATTCCTTCAGGGCAGGGCAAGTCTTCAACGACTTCAAATAAGTGTCCGATTACTTCGTCTCTGCCTCGTTTGCCCATCGCTCCCTAGCCTCAGAAATATCTTTTCACGTTCTCTTTATGTTCGCCTAGCTGCCCTCAAACGAGAGTGTCGAGAGCCACAGGAGATGTTGCAATTTTTGGCTCATTCCTGAATGATTCGAGTGGGGCGGTCACGCACCGCCCTGGGGTGTGGAAACCCCAAACAAAGCTAGTCGCACGCCTATGGCGTGCGGAAGACCCTACGACTTTGCGGTCGGGGAACCTGTGACGTATGTCCAGGCCCCAAAGCTAAAGGTCGCAGGAGCCGTGCTTTGTTCGGCTTTCCACCTCCCCGATCACGGGTTTATAGGGCTGTTTGCGGGGGCGCACCGCAAATGTTTTTCCCTGAATCCGATTGAGGGGATAGATATGGTTACGCCGCCATTTCCAGCATCATGCCTGCCTCATATCGGCAGCCGAACTGTCCGCTATTCTCAGAGCGGCCTCCTCCGCTATGATTGCCGGAGCCTCGTCAGCATAAGTTCGCACTCATATTCCAACGTGCGCGTTTCACGGCGGCGTATCGCCCGTTCCTTCTTGTCGAAGCCCTAATCCGCGTGTGTACGAGGAAAGGATCTTGCATGGTCGAATGTCAGGAATTTGTTGGAAAGATCGTCAGCAGCTTCAAACTCTACGAAGACTCCATCGACGGCCCGGAAATCTCTATCGAGTTCACCGATGGCACTGTGTTCTCTTCGTGCTTAAAGATAGCGAGTGCGCTGGAAGCCAAAGTGATGCGCAATGAAGGTGGGCATCCTCGCCTTCTTAAGGACTACTCCACGTCCCCTGTATCTCGCTAAAACGTCGCACTGAGTTGCGGGAGGGGGTCTCCTCCCGCGCTGCGACTGCTCCGCATTCTTCGCTTCCCACCGCAGCGGGCCGTTCCCGCCCGCAACGCCCACCCTGAAAATCCCTGTGCGCTTGATGCGCACGCATAAGGAAACCAAGCCTCGCTGAGGGCTCTGCCCTGGCGCGGCGCAAGGGGTTTCCCGCAGTCTTCCGCGCTGCGCTTGTGCAGACCTCCGCTACGCTTCGCTCTTTCCTCTCCAGCTTCGCTTCCGCTCCAAGAGTGGGAGATACCCCTCCCCTTGCGCCTTGCCGCCCCGCCTTCGCCAGGAGGCGTTCGGCATGTAGGTACATGCCACGCATGGCATGAAAAGCAACGGCAACAGCCAAGGAGAGAACACCATGAGCAGCGCAGCCACCACCCGCAGCACCGACCAGCAGCAGCCTAAGACGGCGAAAGAGGTAATCGCCGCCAACGTCCAGAGCCTCATCGAGCAGCTAGAGGCAGGACACTCCGATGCACTCACGGCTTATTTGAACGCGATGAGCCGCTTTCATAACTATTCGTTCGGGAACATCCTCGAAATCGCGCGGCAGCGCCCGGACGCGACCAGAGTAGGCGGGTTCTGGAAGTGGAAAGAGCTTGGCCGTTCCGTGAAGAAGGGCGAGAAGGGCATCCGCATCCTTGCTCCTATCGTCGGCGTTCGCCGCAAGCAGGACGACGAAGCCAAGGCCAGCGCCGACCCTGCCGCGATCAATAAGCCGGTATTGGTTGGGTTCCGTTCCGCCTACGTCTTCGACGTGTCCCAGACAGAAGGCGCAGAACTTCCAGAGTTGCGCGGCATCACCGGCGATGTAGGAGAGAACAGGGACAGGCTGATTGCATTCATCGAACGTCAGGGCATTGAGCTTGTCTTCACTGAGCGCATCGCACCCGCATTAGGCATGAGCTACGGCGGACGTATCGCCATCCTACCCGGTCAGTCCGAGGCCGAAGAGTTCAGCACCCTAGTGCATGAGCTGGCGCACGAGATGTTGCACAAGGCCGAGCGCCGCACGGCCACGACGAAGACAGTACGCGAAACAGAGGCCGAAGCTATCGCTTTTGTTATCGGGAAGGCTGTAGGGCTGGAGACGGGCAGCGCGTCCGCTGACTACATCGCTTTGTACCACGGCAATGCTTCGTTACTTGCCGAGAGCTTGGAAGTCATTCAGCAGACCTCCGCTGTCATCCTTGCCGCATTGCAGCCGCCCACCGCAGCCGAGGCGACGATGCCCGATGCAGAACTAGCGAAGGTGGCGTAATGCAGACCATCCTTCAAATCCTCAAGATGGCCGGGGGATGGCATCCCGGCCTGTACCTCAAGATCGACAACCCGCCGTACATGGAGCTTGTCATCGAGGCAATGGACGAGTCCGGCCCTTGCGGACTTCCAGCTATCTCTGTTGCTCATTACGGCGAACAGAACGGGGATGCCATGCGCGACCCCGAGATGTGCTTCGAGTTCGGCCTAGCCGGAGGCCCGCACCTAAATCCGTTCTATTGGCGAAACGACTATGCAGCGATCGAGCAGTGGAGCCGCTTCATTCGCGAGGGCAACTATTGCTTTCATCCCCAGCTACACGCACAGCACGAGAGTTTTGCGAAGACGTGGGACAAGAACCTGCGACAGCAAGGCTTTGCGGAAGTGTTCACGGACAAGTGCATTCGTGGCTAGTCCGCTCCCATCGTGGAGCGGAACCACGCCCGCCGTGTACCGCTCCGTGCCTTCACCCTCAACCGCTCGAAAGGAGCCTGTCATCATGGAAACCCAAATCGTTAATGCCACCGAGTTCCGCAATGTTTCGTTGTCTGTCCTGAACGAGTCGAAGACCAACCCGCGACGTACCTTCGAGCCAACGGCCTTGAAGGAGCTTGCCGATTATGTGCCCGGGCACATAATCGGCATTATGTTCCGCTGGTCGTTATGTGGCCGCTGCGGCGGGAAGCCGCATGGCTTAGGGTGGCGCGCGTTCTGGAGGGCACATAACGGTCACAGCGAA
>NZ_SMGK01000010.1 GCF_004339725.1 Acidipila rosea
ACTTATCTTTAGTCCTTCAGAAGCAGTCCATGACGTCTACGACGTGCCATTTCACAACGTCGTGGAATTGTTAACTGTAGAGCGTCTATGACGTGTAGTTGGGAGTTAAGTTCTCTGCTTGCCGGAGGGAGGTAGCCCGCGTTGGCGCAGTGAGCGTAGCGAACTGCGCCAACGCGGGCTGGCGCCCAACCTCTGGGGGGTAGATGTGAACAAAGTGCAACGAATCATCATGACAGATAGCCATGAGCGCAGTTGGATCGTCCTCGATGCGAGCGGACGCCCCATTACAGAAATCAATGAATACCTGCTGTATCTTCACCATCTCGGGCGGTCACCGAACACGGTCAGAGCCTATGCTCATCATCTTCAGCTCTTCCACGAGTTCCTGGTAGACACGCGACGCGACTGGAAGAAGCTGGCTCTGACCGATCTGGCTACGTTCGTGGGCTGGCTACGTCTGTCATCGAGGAAGGCCCGGGAGCCGCGTTCCGACTCGACAATCAACGTAGTGCTGGCAGCAGTGGGATCGTTCTATGAGTATCAGGACAGACTGGGCGTAGAGACGGAGATCAGCCGTTCACGCCGCTTCGGCGCAAAGAGTTCATACAAGCCGTTCCTTCACCACATCAACCGGACACAATCTCTGCGACAAGCTGTGATGCGTGTGCGAAAAACGAAGCTGTTGCCCAAAGTTCTTATAGCTTCCGACGTTCAACGGCTGCTGGATGCCTGTATCCATCTTCGGGATCGCTTGCTGTTGTGCCTGCTGTATGAAAGCGGGATGCGCATCGGCCAGGTGCTTGGCCTTCGACACGCGGATATCCGTTCGTTCGATGGTGAGATCGAAATCGTTCCGCGTACCAATCTGAATGGGGCACGCGCAAAGTCGCGCACCGCCTACGTCGTCCATGTCTCAAAGGAGGCCATGTTGCTGTATGCAGACTACCTCGTACACGAGTGCCGAGAAGTCTCGCACGACTATGTCTTCGTGAACTGGTGGGGCGGTCACATCGGGGCTCCGATGAACTATGCGACCGTGATCGATCTGTTCCGTGCGCTCGGAAGGCGAACAGGTCTGCATATAACGCCACACATGTTCCGGCACACGCATGCAACTGAGTTGCTGCGATCTGGATGGGATGCGGCCTATGTGCAGAAGCGGCTCGGGCACGCCCATATCCAGACCACGACGAGCACCTACGCGCATCTGTCCGGTGAAGATATGGGAGCGGCGTACACACGCTATCTGCGGGAGCGTGAGCGATGAGCCGACAGAGCGCGAAGTGGAATCACGCCAAGCAGCATCGCCTTCTCGCTCAGTTAAAGGGCTTCTGGGCGGAAGATGTCTGGGACATGCAGGGTTGCCCGGTGCAAGGTCTATCGCCGAAGTCAAACCAACGTCGTCTCCGACTCGAATGCAAGTCGCGAACGATCAATGGAGAGTTGAAGTATGCGTTCTGGAAGAAGTTCGCTGAAGGCCAGTGGACAAGCACACAAGAGCTCACAAGGGTGCATCTGCTCATGAGATGGCTCAACAGCCTAAAGCATCTTCCTGTGTCGCTCATGGAGCGTGACCTGGAATCGTGGAAGCGGTCGTACACGGCTTATCTTCGACGCTGCGGGATGTACCGCATGGGCACAACCCATCGCATGGATAGCAGCCAGCAACCGCGCGTGACACCGCGCGACAGCGCTTATATCAGTACTCTGCGGCAGGCATACCTTGTTCTGAGCGATGCGTATGATGACCGACCTGAGCAGGAAAAGGACATATGGGATCTGCGACGCGTATCAATGCTGCACAACCCAACGCTGTCTCCGGGGCCGCTTAACTTCCTGAAGATCAAGCAGCCGTGGCTTCGTGCCGCGGCAAAGTCGCATCTTGCATACAGTCTCCCGATCTATGCGGAGGGAACGTGTCGAACACGGCTGCAATCTCTGGTCTGCTTCTCGGAGTTCCTCGCTGCCGACAAGCCTCAGGCCACGGCCCGTTCGATCACGCGTCCACTGCTGTTGCGCTATCTGAGCTACCTTCCGAGTCGGGTGTGTACCGGCGCGAGAAAGAACCATGTCATCAACCTGCGGACGTTCCTTGAAATGGCCCATCGTGAGCGGTGGTTGCCGGTTGGTCCTGAGCGGCTGATCCACGACGAAGAGGTTCCGCAGCCAATGAAGCATCAGCCTCGTTATATCCCTTCGACGGTGCTCGACCAACTGAATCAGCACCTTCATGATCTGAAGCCATCGTGGATGCGAAAGGTGCTCATCTTGCAGGAGTGCGGCATGCGAATCAGCGAACTGCTACAGCTATCGCTGGACTGTCTCTCGCAGGATGCGCGTGGCATCTACTATCTCCGCTACCTGCAGGGCAAGGTTCGGCGGGAGAACGCGATCCCTGTATCGCAGGAAATAGCGCGCGTCGTGCAGGAGCAGCAAGCATCTGTCCGGCAACGTCATCGAGGCTTCGACCTTCTGTTCCCCAGCGAACGAGGTCGTCCGATCCGCCAGGCCAGCTTCGCGCAGGTCATCAATCAGCTTGCCTACAACCGTCGCATCACGGATGCGAATGGGAACCTCTTCCGCTTCCAGTCACACCAGTTCCGCCACACGGTGGGCACGCGGATGATCAATCTCGGCGTACCTCACCACATCATCCAGCGCTACTTGGGGCACAAGGGCCCTGAGATGACCAACCGCTACGCCCATATCCACGACAGCACGATGCGGGAGAAACTCTCTGAGTATCTTGCAGGCACGCTGGTCGATGTCACCGGACATAAGGTCGTGGAAGACAGCGCCAACGATACGGTTGAGTTGCAGTGGTTCACTCGCAACGTGCTCGCGCAGGCTCTGACCAATGGCTACTGTGCGATCCCTACGGTGGCTGGCCCTTGTCCTCATCCGAACGCCTGTCTGAACTGCGCTCACTTCCGCACGGACATCACCTTCCTCGACGTTCATCGCGCCGAGCTGCGCGAAACCGAACGCGTCATCGCCAAAGCCGATGCGAACGGCTGGACGCGACAAAGCGAGATGAACGCGCGCAAACGAACGAATCTGGTAAACATCATCACCACCCTGGAGGCGGCACATGCATAGGAATACGGAAGGGCTGAAACGTAGCGCGAAGCTAAGAACCACCGCCGCTCTGGAGAGAGCACAAACCGCCATCCGTCGCATGCAAGCGGAAGAGATCGCGATCAACTTCCGCACGGTCGCGACCCACGCCGGCGTCTCAACCGCCTGGCTCTACAGCACCAAACCTCTACGCGATCGCATCGTGAAGCTACGCGCCGTCTCGAAGACGCCCGTACAGAACGATACGAACCATCGACGGCTCATCTCGCAGGAGCGAGTGATCGCCACACTGCGACTTCGTGTCAAGCAACTGGAAGCCACCAACAACGAGCTAAAGGAACAACTGGAACGCGCCTATGGACGGCTTGCGATACCTTCCTCAAATAGCAAATCTGCACGTCGTGGACATGTCCACGACGTGCAGACCCGCGAAAACAGAAAGAAATCTCTTGACCACTATAGATAATTCAACCAACTG
>NZ_SMGK01000011.1 GCF_004339725.1 Acidipila rosea
TTATGTTCCGCTGGCCATTATGTGGCGGATGCAACGAGAAGCCGCATGGCTGAGGGCGGTGGGCGTTCTGGAGGGCACATAACGGAGGAGTCATGGTGCATGATGATGCTCCCATCGGATTTTTCCGAATGGAGAATGTCATGCTCGAACACTATTTCGTCAAACCCTCAACGCTCGATAGAATTCGCGGTTGCTGGCTCGGTTCGCCCATAGAGAGATACGTGGAGTGGCTGGGAGCACATGGTTACAGTCGTGCCACCGTGGTTGGCCGGGTGCCGCTACTTTTCCACTTTGCCGACTTCACGCAGGAGAATGGCTGTACCGATATAGGTGCGGCCAGAGACCATGTTGAAGCGTTCGTATCCGAGTGGCTGAACCAGCATGGAGCCGGGGCAAAGACATCAGCATCTCTGCGAAAGCACAAGATATATGCCGAGAGCGTGGTTCTTCAGATGCTGCGGCTAGTCAGCGAAGGCAGCGTTAAGCGCAATCGGCACTGCCAGGCATTTCCTATGAAATCTGAAGCTCCCGGGTTCGCCGACTATTTGCGAAAAGAGCGCGGGCTCAATGAAATCACGATCTACACGTACCGCCGCCATCTGAAGGAGTTTGCGGATTATCTCAGTCAAGCTGGCGTTGTTTCGCTCAGCGAGTTGTCTCCAGCGCTTCTTGCATCTTTCATCATCGACCGTGCTCCGAGGATGGCTCCGCGCACCCGTCGCGATCTCTGCGGCCATTTGCGGGTGTTTCTGCGGTTCTGTCACCGTGAGGCGATTATCAAGCGTGATCTCAACGGAGCGGTTGGCATGTCGCAGGTCTATCGCCTGAACGATGTGCCCCGTTCCATTACCTGGGATGAGGTTCGCCGCATGCTGGAGGCGGTGGAGCGAAGAACGATCCGTGGACGGCGCGACTATGCCATTTTGCTTCTTCTTGTGACCTACGGTCTGCGCGCGAATGAAGTAGCAAAGCTTACGCTCGATGATATCGACTGGAAGCGCGAACGGCTTCAGGTTCTCTCGCGCAAGGCTGGGCACTCGACGGCCTATCCTCTAGCCGGAGTCGTAGCGGAAGCTCTCATCGACTATATCAAGCGAGGCCGGCCTGAAACTTCCGACCGTCATCTGTTCTTCCGTGCCATAGCTCCGCAGGCTCCCATCAGTTCCGCTGCCGTCTCATCCAGCGTTGCGCTCTATCTTCAGAAGGCGAGTATCAAGGTGCACAAAGGCGGATCGCACACCCTCCGGCATACCTGTGTGCAACGGCTGATCGACGCTGAATTTTCACTCAAGACCATCGGTGATTACGTGGGTCATAGCTCGTCGCAATCCACTCGCGTCTACACAAAGGTAGCTATGTCTTCTCTACGCGAGGTTGCGATGGGGGATGGGGAGGCGCTATGAAAACCACTATCTTCCAGAGCTTCCTGGCCACGTTCTTCAATCAGTTCGTGCAATACAAGCGCGCTCTTAATCGCAAATACGACACGGACAGCGAAATCTTACGGCTTCTCGACCGCTACATCCATAGTGTCCGCATCACGGAGTGGCAAACAATCGACGGCTCAGTGATCGACGATTTTATAAGGTCTCGCCCCAGAGTGAGTGCTTGCAGCTACAACCAGCTTCTGGGTGTGCTGCGCCGCTTTTTCAACTTCGCCGTCATGCAGGAATGGATACAGTCGAGTCCTGTGACGGCGAGTCCTCGCCGCATCACTGGTACCCGTATCCCGTATCTTTTCGATCTCGCCACTGCGAGGCGCTTGCTCGCGGTGGCACGGTGTCTACCGGAAGGATCACGGACGAGACATCGAGGGCTGGTTTACGAGACCGTGTTCGCTCTGCTCTACGGGCTGGGCTTGCGGGTTGGAGAAGTGGCACGTCTCAAGCTGGCGGATGCAGACCTCATCCAAAACACGCTGTTGATCCGGGATACCAAGTTCGCCAAGACCCGGATCGTACCGTTGGGTCCCAACCTGGCGCAACGTCTCAAACGCTATGTAGAACAGCGCCATGGCATCTCCCCTGATCCTGAACTGCCTATGTTCTCCTACACGAAACGGGGTTCCATGAGCACGACGGGCATAAGTATGACCTTCCATGCTCTCGTGCCAAAGCTGGAACTGAATATCCCACCAGGCGTATCGTTCCCGAGACTCCATGATCTACGGCACTCGTTCGCAGTGGCCACGCTACTTCGCTGGTATCGAGAGGGCATCGATCCCAACTGCAGGCTGATGACTCTCTCCACGTTCCTCGGTCATGTCGACCCCGCTTCGACCGCTGTGTATCTGACGATCACCGAGGATCTGCTGCATGAAGCGGCTCGACGGTTCCAGGCAATAGCTCCGGAAGGAGGCTTGCAATGAAGAATGTGGGTCAAACAATCTTCGCCTTCTTCGAAGACTATCTGAAGGCTCAAAAGGGACTTCGACCAGGGTCGATTCGTAGCTATCGCGATACCTTGAAACTCTTCCTTGCCTACGTCGCAAGCAGTCGCAGTCGTCCAATTACGCGGCTTGCTCTTCCGGACCTGTCGTCACAGCGAGTGCTCGACTTCCTGAACATGATGGAGGTCACACGCGGGAATCAGGTGAGCACGCGGAATCAGCGGCTCGCCGCCTTGCATACCTTCTACCGGTATCTGGCTCTTCAGAATCCCGAGATGCTGGCTGAAGCGCAACGTGTGGAGGCAATCCCCGTCAAGTGCACAGCGCCTCCTCAGACCGACTATCTGGAGCACGAAGAGATCGAGACGCTGTTCAAGAGCCTTCCCCGGCTGGGAACGCTTGCGCTTCGAGATCGAGCTCTCTTCATGCTCCTTTACAACACCGGAGCGCGGGTACAAGAAGTCGCCGAACTGAGGATCGTTGATGTCGATCTTGATGGGCCTTTGCGTGCGCGGTTGCATGGGAAAGGGGATAAGTGGCGCATCTGTCCGCTCTGGCCCGAGACTGCTGCACTGTTGAAGCAGTTAATGCCGGACAAGCACGGAGACCCTTCTGCCACCTTGTTCACGTCCCGTCAGCACAAGCCTCTGACGCGGTTCGGCATCTACAAAATCGTTAAACGGCATACAGCTGGCTTGCGTTCGCGTCCTGCTGACAAAAGGCGTCGCGGCATCTCTCCTCACGTCTTCCGCCACTCCACGGCCGTTGGTCTTTTGGAGCAGGGTGTCGATGTAAATGTCATCAGAGCCTGGCTAGGACATGTCAGCCTCGACACCACGAACCGCTATGCGGAAATCACCCTGAGAGGAAAGATGGCTGCCGTGGCAACCTGCCTCCCTCCCGACACAACTTCGAAGTCGCCTCATCCAAGAACAGGATGGCGCGAAGACGAGCAGTTGCTGAAATGGCTCGGTTCGCTGTGACCGTTATGTGCCCTCCAGAACGCGCGCCACCCTAAGCCATGCGGCTTCCCGCCGCAGCGGCCACATAACGACCAGCGGAACATAA
>NZ_SMGK01000012.1 GCF_004339725.1 Acidipila rosea
AATGTATGGTCCGCCGCGCGACTGCAAGGGGAAAGCGTGGGCGAGAAGACAAGTCTGCGGCAATGTATTCGGCCTTTGAGTGGAGATCCTCTCTCCTGGCCATGATGAGTTCCGCTGCGTGCCTGTCCTTACAAGTCGGTCGGTCGTTGGAGACCATTATCGGTATCAGGTTGAAGGCACGCCGTTGTGACTGTTCTTTCGTCCTTGCTGTCCTGTGCAGACTTCGGTGGGTAAGCTTCAAATCCGTTGATGTGGTGCCGTTACTGGGCCTATCAGTTCACGCTGCGGAGATGCTCGGTAGAGGTCTATAGTCTTGTCCGCTCGAAAGTACGGCCCATGCGATGCGTGCCAGCTTGTTCGCCATGGCCACCACGACGACGTTCTTGGGAGCCCTGGCGTCCAGTCGATCCAGCCATGGCCCGATGGGCGCTCGATCTCGCTTGATGCGCAATACGGCAGCTCGTGCACCATGGATCAGAACCTTGCGCAGATAGACGTTGCCCCGCTTGCTAATGCCGAGCAGCTTCGTCTTGCCGCCGGTGGAATACTGCCGTGGCACAACCCCGAGCCACGCAGCGAAGTCTCGCCCCTTCCGGAAAGCTGCGCCGTTGCCGATAGCCGCTACGATGGCTGTTGCCACGATCGGTCCGATGCCTGGGATCTGCCGAATGCGCGTACAACCAGCATCGCTCGCCGCAATCCGTTCCAGCTGCATGCTGAGTTCCTCGATCTGCTGTTCAACAGTCTTCCACTCATCCCACAGCATGTCGATGAGGTTGCGCATCTGCGGTGTCAGATCCGCTTCCGCGTTCTCGAGGATGTCAGCCATGGCAGCCTTGAGCTTCGCTGGCGTCTGCGCAAACACCATCCCTCGTTCGAGCAGGAATGCCCTCAGCTGGTTGATGACTGCCGTACGCCGCGAGATTAGCCGGTCGCGCACCCGGTGGATCGCCTGGAGGTCCAGCTGGTCGTCCGTCTTGATCGGAACAAAGCGCATGTTCTTACGTTCGACTGCTTCGGCGATCGCCTCCGCATCTACGAAGTCGTTCTTGTTGGACTTCACAAAGGGCTTCACGAACTGGGCTGCGATCAGTCGCACATCGTGGCCTTGCTTCCGCAATGCTCGTCCCAGAAAGTGCGCTCCTGAACAGGCTTCCAAGCCCATCAGCGAAGTCTGCATGTTCGCGGTGTACGTCAGCAGCTGGCGCTGCGTGAACTTCTTCTTCACGAGCACCTTGCCGCTGCACCGAGCGCCACAAGGTGAAAGGTCGTCTTGCCCAGGTCGATGCCAACTGAATGAATCTGCATAGCGATGATCCTCCTTGTTAGAAGCTGCCTTCACGATCCTCCTGCTCAGGCAGGGGAATCAAGCGGCGGACCATCTCATTAGTCGG
>NZ_SMGK01000013.1 GCF_004339725.1 Acidipila rosea
TCCCACTTCCCCACACCCCCGACGGCGGCTACTTGAACTCAGAAATAGCTGCGCTACACTAACTCATCCAACGGCACAAAACATCGGGCACGCCAATCAGGCGAACCGGAACGGCGCCGCCGATGGCGGCGAGGACGCGAAGCCCGGTCGTGTTGGCGATGGCTTGTTCCCTGCGTTGCTTCTCCTGCTCGGCCTTCCACTTCTCATCGTTGCGGCTGGTTGGCTGCTTCGGATGATGGACGGGGCAAGTCGGATTGGCGCATACCTTTTGGATGGTGCCAACGTCGCTACCCTCGGTGATGATGGCCTCGGTAGTGAACTTGCACGTCTTGTACTCCGGCCTCTGCGCTTGCTGCTTGTCTTTCGCCTTCTCACTCTGAATCGCGGTGTACTTGTTGCGCGGGAGTACCGGGCTACCTTCCTTCTGCCCACCGTAGGCCGTGCTGATCTGCACCAGCTCCGGTTTCGCTGCGATGGTCGCGGTGACGTGTGCCGAGACTTTTGCAGCGTAGCAGCCGGGGTCGGTGCATCGGTCGCCCTGTCTGCCGAGGTCATCGCCAAACAATAGTTTGTTATGGCCTGTGCGTTTGGGGCAGTCGGCACAACTGCCAGCGGCGGGAACAAGCTGCGCATCCCGCTTGTTGAACGGCGCATCTTTCAAGACGAGAAGGACGTTGCTGTCAATCCAGAATTGCAGGTTGCGGACAGGTAGTAGGATACGCGCTGGCTTGGCTCCATTGTTGTAGACCTCTTTGAAGCAAGCGGAGAGCGCTTGTTCCTGCACGTTGGCGGGCAGCTTCGCCAGTAGCAGCGCGTGACCGACGCCGATTTCATCGGCATAGAAGGCTTCCACGGCAGCGGGTGCGAGGTCGGCTAGCTTCAACCTCGAAGCGATGAAGACGGGCGATTTCCCAACCTTCGCCGCAATCTGCTCGATGCTGTACTTGGGTTCGTCTAAGTCCAGCAAAGCGCGGAATCCCTGCGCTTCCTCCATCGGGTGAATTTCCGACCGAATCAGATTCTCAACCAATTGAGCCTCTAACGCGGCGGCGTCAGAGAGATTGACAATGCGGACAGGCACGGTTGACTGTTCCGCTATCTGCGCGGCGCGGTAACGCCTTGCTCCTGCTACGATCTCGAAGCCGTTTTCGGTGAGAGGCCGCACCAGCAGCGGAGACAATACGCCCTGAGTGCGGATGGACTCGGCTTTATGTTCCGCTGGCCATTATGTGGCGGATGCAACGAGAAGCCGCATGGCTGAGGGCGGTGGGCGTTCTGGAGGGCACATAACGGAGGAGTCATG
>NZ_SMGK01000014.1 GCF_004339725.1 Acidipila rosea
TTTGGAGTGCCCGGCTTGAAATGTGCCAGTGGATAAGAGAGAACTGGACAAGGAGAGCATATGGGGCGAGGCAAGAAGTACCAGCCTGAGCAGGTGGTAAATCTATTGCGGCAGATCGAAGTGGCCGTAGCGAACGGCAAGACGACGGCACAGGCAGCGAAGGAAGCCGGGATCGTGGAGCAGACGTACTTTCGTTGGCGCAAGGAGTACGGCGGGCTACAGGTGGACCAGGCGAAGCGGTTGAAGGAGTTGGAGCAGGAGAACTCGAAGCTGAAGCGCCTGGTAGCGAACCTGAGCCTGGATAACCTTGTGTTGAAGGACTTCGCCTCGGGAAACTTCTAAGCCCTGAGCGACGAAGGATCGCAGCAGCTCATGCGCAACAGAGGCATGGGATGACGGAGCGCAGGGCATGCCGGCTGGCCAACCAGCCGCGCGGCACGCAGCGCTACCGTGCGATCCGGCGGGAAGACGAAGATGCACTCACGCAGGCGATCGTCCAGCTTGCCAGCCAGTACGGCCGTTATGGCTATCGCCGGATCACGGCGTTGCTGAAGCGAGCCGGCTGGCGGGTAGGCAAGGATCGGGTGGAGCGTATCTGGCGTCGCGAGGGGCTGAAGGTACCGCAGAAGCAGAAGCCACGGGGCAGGCTGTGGCTCAACGATGGTTCGTGCGTGCGGCTAAGACCGGAGCGGCGGAACCATGTATGGAGCTACGACTTCGTCAGTGCTCGGACGCA
The DNA here is from genome assembly GCF_004339725.1 of Acidipila rosea. Taxonomy (GTDB): domain Bacteria; phylum Acidobacteriota; class Terriglobia; order Terriglobales; family Acidobacteriaceae; genus Acidipila; species Acidipila rosea. Next base: position 737 of record NZ_SMGK01000014.1, read on the forward strand.
TGATGGCCGCAGCGTACGGCTTCTCAACCTGATCGACGAACACACGCGCGAGAGCTTGCTGGTGCGTGCGGAACGCCGCTGGTCCAGCGCCAGGGTCATCTCCGCGCTGGCCGATGTGATGGTGATGAAGGGAGTGCCGGAACATCTTCGATCCGACAATGGGCCGGAGTTCGTCGCGAAAGACCTACGAAAATGGCTGGCCAAAACAGGAGCAAAGACGCTGTACATCGAGCCCGGCTCACCATGGGAGAACGGCTACTGCGAAAGCTTCAACTCAAAGTTGAGGGACGAGTTCCTGAACGGAGAGATCTTCTACTCGATCAAAGAACTGCGCGTGCTGGCCGAACGCTGGCGCGTCCACTACAACACCGTCAGACCACACTCCTCGCTGGGCTACAGATCACCAGCACCGGAGGCATGGCTGACAAACAACATGGGGTATGGAGAAGTGGAAAGCAAAGAACGCTTCCCACTTCCCCACACCCCCGACGGCGGCTACTTGAACTCAGAAATAGCTGCGCTACACTAACTCATCCAACGGCACAAAACATCGGGCACGCCA
>NZ_SMGK01000015.1 GCF_004339725.1 Acidipila rosea
TACTTAATGATTTCAGTGATGGTGCCGGCGCCTACGGTGCGACCGCCTTCGCGGATTGCAAACCTCAGCCCCTTCTCCATCGCCACCGGGGTGTGCAGCTCGATCTCGAGCGCGATATTATCCCCCGGCATCACCATCTCCGTGCCTTCCGGCAGCTTCGCCGTGCCCGTTACGTCCGTCGTGCGGAAGTAGAACTGCGGACGGTACCCATTGAAGAACGGCGTGTGACGGCCTCCCTCCTCTTTCGACAGTACGTAGATCTCTCCCTTGAACTTCGTGTGCGGCGTAATCGATCCCGGCTTCGCCAGCACCATCCCGCGCTCCACATCTTCCTTCGCCACTCCGCGCAGCAGCAGCCCCGCGTTGTCGCCCGCCATGCCTTCATCGAGCTGCTTCTTGAACATCTCGACGCCCGTCACGACCGTCTTGCGCGTATCGCGGAATCCTACAATCTCCGCATCCTCGCCTACCTTCACCTTGCCGCGCTCAATGCGGCCCGTTACCACCGTGCCGCGCCCGGAAATCGAGAAGATGTCTTCAATCGGCATCAGGAACGGCTGATCCACTGCACGCGCCGGCAGCGGCACATTCTTGTCCACCGCATCCATCAGCTCGTCGATCTTCGCTTCCCACTCCGGCTCGCCGTTCAACCCGCCCAGCGCCGATCCCCGGATTACCGGTACATCGTCCCCAGGGAAGTTGTACTTCGACAACAGCTCCCGCACTTCCATCTCGACCAGGTCGATCAGCTCCGGATCCTCTACCGCATCGCACTTGTTCAGGAACACCACAATGTACGGCACCCCAACCTGGCGCGCCAGCAGTACGTGCTCCTTCGTCTGCGGCATCGGTCCGTCCGTCGCCGCTACCACCAGGATCGCGCCGTCCATCTGCGCCGCTCCCGTGATCATGTTCTTGATGTAATCCGCGTGCCCAGGGCAGTCTACGTGCGCGTAGTGACGGTTCGCCGTCTCGTACTCCACGTGCGCCGTCGCAATCGTAATACCACGCTCCCGCTCCTCGGGCGCGTTGTCGATCGTGTCGAAGGACCGGAACTTGTTGTTCGGATTGTGCTTCGACAGAACCTTCGTGATCGCCGCCGTCAACGTCGTCTTCCCGTGATCGATGTGTCCAATCGTTCCCACATTCACGTGCGGCTTCGACCGGTCAAATTTCTCCTTCGCCATTTCCCTGTTCCTCTCTCCCTACTGCTTCATTCCCCGT